>CAXXEO010000017.1:0-305950 GCA_963664585.2 Oscillospiraceae bacterium
TGACTGCCAGGGCAGCACCAAAGCGGTGCTCAATCCTCCGTATAGCTTGATAAAACAGCACCAGCACACCGCAGCTCCCCAACAGGGACAAGAGGCGCACCGAAAACACGCCGTAATTGAAGATTAAAAGAAATGGCATCTGCAAAAGATGAAACAAGCTTTTAACAGCGTGAGGATACCGGGGTTTGAGATCAAAAAAGCTCTCCGTTACCGATAGTGAGCCCGCCTTCATCATATTGCGCGTCAGTCCCGCCAGCCAGCCTTCGTCAGAGTGAATAAACGGAAACCGGGTTAAAAACAACAAATTAACAACAAAAAAAGCAGCGATCAAAAAAAGCAGCAGGATATGCTCCCTGCGTGTGTCCGGTCTTTTCATCTAAGTCTCTCCCCTTGACTGGAGTTTCAAAAAAGCTGATGTTTATCCCTTTTTTTGATTATATCAACCTTGTACGATAGTGATCTATGCCTCATATAAGACGGGAATCATAACCATAGCCGTATCGAACGAGTTTTAGCCTTCTTGCGCGGTAAAAACTGACTGCACTCCCCAATATAACCAATTAACTTAAAAAATGGCTATATATAAAACGCCATTTTCTTTCCCCGCCGAAGGCGGGGAAAGAAATCACAAGCTTGTTTTCAAGTTAATCAACTATAGGTGCAGCAGAGTTATCCAACAATCATATGTTATATAATGAAATGTTATATCGATTTTGCTGTCAAATCAAGTATAATCAAAGGTGAGCCTACAGGAGTCGGGTTTGAGGCATCCGGCATCTTTAGGCACCACGGGAACATCATACTATATACTTTTACACTTGACAAGAAAAAAGGAGGCAGTGTGCAGGAATGATTGCCAAAAAATTAACGGTGTTTTTCGCTCTGGTGCTCGGTCTTGCCGTTTTGACTGCATGTAATCCTTCTACCTACGCCGCAAACGATCAGAAGATCATTAGCGCCCGAAAACTAAATGAGTACATAGGCAAAGGAAACGTCGTGCTTGTAGACATGCAAAGCGCTGCCGATTATGCTGCGTCGCATGTTGAAGGCGCCGTCAACATCCGCAAGGATGAGCTAGTGATCAGTGTACCGGTGGACAACATGCTCACAACTGGCAGCCGACTTGAAGAGTTACTAGGTGCGAACGGAATCAAAAATGACACTCTGATTGTCGCGTATGACAGCAATAAGATGGATGCGTCTCGTTTTTTCTGGACGATGCTGATGTACGGAAGCGAAAATGTGAAGGTTGTGGACGGAGGCATCGCGGCAATCCGCGCAGCGGGCGTAAAGCTAACCGACAAGGCGACAACCATAACCCCCGCTGCCTATAAATCCGGCGGAAAAGCAAATCCAGTGGCTTGCCACACAGGGCGACGTGCTGGCTCAAGTCGAAAAGCCTGACTCAAATGTCATACTGCTGGACGTCCGTTCGGACGAAGAGTATCAGACAAAGGGAAAGATTCCCTCATCCGTTATGTGGAATTATCTTGACAATTTCTATGCCGACGGTACTTTCAAGGATACCCAGACGACACGGATCAACTATATTGAAAAAGGCATGAGGCCCGAAAAGCAGATCATTATCTATTGTCAGACCTCTATGCGCGCTTCTCCTGTCTTTTTGAGGCTGTATGACGCTGGCTACCGCAACATAAAAATATATGACGGTGCCTACCTTGAATGGTCGTCGAATCCGAATAATCCCACTGAGATGCCCGCCGGTGCGGTCGCACCCAGTAATAAGGACGCTTCATAATGAAGCGCCTTATGATAAGAAAACAAATATCATTATAGGGGAGAAACAGATGAAAAAGATTTTTGCTCTTGTTCTGTGCCTAGCAATGGTTTCTGCAGTCATTTCCGGATGCGGCGGCACGACGTCGTCGTCTGCACCGGCCGCTTCTTCGTCCAAACCCGCTTCCTCCTCCGCAGCCACTTCTTCGGCGGCGGCTTCCTCAACGGGCACCGTTGTAAGCGAGACCGTCAAGAAAGCTGCCATGGCGTATTTTGAAACCTATGACTCTGCCAAGATCATGAAGTCCGCTACCGACTTTCTGAAGGCCGTCGGTGCCGGTGAGAAGATGTTTGTCATTGATGTGCGCCAGGCCGATGTCTATGCCAAGGGTCACATTAAGGGTGCTGTTAATCTGCCCTTCGGTAGTGCCATCGCAGAAAACCTCGCTCTTATCCCGAATGACGTCCAGGTATATGTCTACTGCTATACCGGGCAGACTGCTTCTCAGGTTGTCGCTCTGCTTAACGTGGCCGGCATCAAAGCCGCCAATGTACAGAAGGGCTATGACAATGGCATCGCTTTGGAAGCTGGCTTTGAAAAGTACCTCAGTACTGAAGCCACCGCCATGCCCACCAAAAAATATGACGTCAACACCGATATCCAGAAGGCAATCACCAAATATTTTGAAGATGTGAAGGCTGCCACGGGCACCGCGTTTGCCAGCTTCAACTTCAAATCCGCCAGCCTGAAAGAAGCGCTGGATGCCAAGGATACAAGCTACTATGTCTATAACATTCAAAAGGCCGAAGATTTCGCCAAGGGTCACATCGCGACCTCTGTGAACAATCCGTTTGCCGCAGGCATGCAGAAAAAGTTCGCTGACCTGCCCGCCAACAAGACCATCATCGTGCAGTGCTACACTGGACAGACTGCCTCCCAGACAATGGCGATCCTTCGCTTGCTGGGCTACAAGGCCTATTCGCTACACGGCGGCATTGGCAGCGTAGAATCGAAGGCCGGCTGGCTCGGCGCGGGCTACTCCGTTGTCACTGACTAAGTCTTTTCCTTTTTTTGCAACAGTGATATAAACAGCTTGGCAGGCCGCAATTGCGGCCTGCCAAGCTGCGTTTATTTCTTAGAGAATTTAGGTAGACGTAATAAACAAAAATACAAAAAGGCGATTAAAATGTGGAATGAGCTTTGATGTCTCCCCTGCCGAAGGCGGGGAGACATCATCTATTTTCCTACTCTTATTTGAAATTGCTATGCTATAAATAGTTCTATTGAAATAATTCCAAATTTAAATATTGACATATGCTCAATACCGATTTACAATAGTTGATGCAAACGCATATTATTTGCAACAGCTATTAAGTAAAGGCGGATGAAAATGATTATCAATAAATTCTTACGCACCATATTAGGCTTAACTCTTGCTTTTTGTTTTCTGTTTGTTACCGGTTGCGGCAGTAATGGAAAAGCAGCAAATACAAGCAAAGCGTCGAGCAATGCTATCGTTGATAAGCCGATTATTGCGGTGACCATTGTTCCAGAGCAGACCTTTGTCAAAGCGGTATGCGGAGATTTAGCTGAGGTTATAACCATGGTTCCACCCGGCAACAGTCCCGAGAACTTCGAGCCTACCCCGGTTGAAATGGAAAAATTTAGTAAATCGTCTCTTTATTTTTCGATTGGCGTCCCTACTGAGAAAGCGAATATCTTGCCTAACGCTGGTAAAGTCAAGACAATTTCTCTTCAAAACGAGGTTGCTTCTGCTTACCCAGATCGAAAGTTTGAATCAGGTGAAAGAGATCCACATATATGGCTTTCGCCAAAAAGAGTGAAGGCAATGATAAAAGCCATCGCCCGAGAAATGTGCCAACTTAATAGTGCAAATAAGGATATATATAATAAAAATGCCGAGGCATATATCAAACAGCTTGATGAATTGGATATACAAATATCGTCTACTCTTAAAAATGTAAAGAGCAAGAAATTCATTGTATATCACCCCGCGTTTGGCTATCTTGCCGAAGATTATGGACTAACCATGTACGCGTTGGAAGAGGAAGGGAAAGAAGCTACGGCACAGCATTTGCAGAAAATGATTGACCTCGCTAAGGATGAAAACATCAAGGCCATCTTCTATCAAGAGGAAATCGATAGCAGCCAGTCCGAGGCTTTTGCCGAAGAAATCAAAGGAAAAACAATACAGCTTGCGCCCTTAGCCGCTGATTATATTGGTAATCTCAAAAAAATGGCTGAAATGATGGCGGAGGTTATGCAGTGAGCAAAATAGCGGTTCATATTGATAACCTGTCGGTATATTATGGACAGACACCTGCGATTGCGGATGTCTGTCTTGATGTAGCAGACGGTGAATATCTGGGAATTATAGGACCCAACGGCGGCGGAAAGTCAACGCTTCTCAAGGCCATTCTTGGGCTTGTCCCCATCTCTTCCGGCACTGTACAAATCTATGGAAACAACACCGCAAAAAACAGAGAATTAGTGGGATATGTCCCGCAGTTCGCCACATTGGACAAACGATTCCCTATTACTCTGTTCGAGGTCGTTTTAACAGGAAGGCTAAAACACGGCCTGTCCCCCTTTTTTAGATTTAACCAAGAAGATAAGGATATGGTACATGAACTCCTTGACAGGGTTGGAATCACAAGTCTTGCAAGCCGTCAAATTTCCGAGCTGTCTGGTGGAGAGTTTCAGAAGATGCTCATTGCAAGGGCGCTTACAGTAAACCCAAGGCTTTTGATTTTGGATGAACCGACTGCCAGTGTAGATGCAATCTCTCGTGATCAGATATATAATTTGCTTGCCCAGCTGAACCAAAACATGACCATTATTCTTGTCACACATGACCTGTTGGCCATTTCCTCACAGGTTCAGAAGCTGGCTTGTCTTAATGGTCATCTTGTCTATCACGGTGAACCGGAACTTACCCCCAATATAGTAAACAGTCTTTACGGCTGTCCGGTTGATCTTATCGCTCACGGAGTGCCACACAGAGTGCTTAAAGAACACGCGGAGGACAAACAGAATGATAAAAGCGCTGTTTGAATATCAGTTTTTGCAGAATGCCTTCCTTGCAGGCATACTTGCAAGCATAGTATGCGGTATTATCGGAGTCATTATTGTTGAAAAAAAACTGATCATGATGAGCGGTGGTATCGCACACACCTCGTATGGCGGGGTGGGTTTGGGATATCTTATGGGCTTCGAGCCGATTATCGGCGCTTTTTTGTTTTCCATATGCGCAGCACTGGGGATAGGATATATCAAAAGAAAAGGTGATGCGCGCTCCGATGTTGTCATCAGCCTGTTCTGGTCGCTGGGAATGGCGCTTGGCATCCTTTTTATTGCGCTCATGCCCGGATACCCTCCCGATTTAAGCTCGTATCTTTTCGGCAGTATTTTGTCGGTGACAAAGGCCGATCTTTATTTGATGATCAGTTTGACATTCATTGTGACACTTGTGATTGTTGTTTTATATAACGACTGGAAAGCTTATCTTTTTGACGAGGAATTTGCATCAATCATCGGCATAAAAACCGCCATTCTAGAATATCTGCTTTTGGTTCTGATTGCAATGACAGTGGTCGTTTTAATTCGGGTGGTTGGAATCATCCTTGTTCTTGCTTTGCTCACTGCCCCGGCTGCGACTGCGAGTATCCTGACCTCAAATTTAAAAAAGCGCATGATTTATTCCATTTTGCTTGGTAACATTTTTTGCATAACAGGTCTGTGGATTTCTTATGAGTTGAATATTGCTTCCGGAGCGGCTATAGTAATATTATCAGTAGTGTGCTATCTTCTATCCTATACGGGGTGCTCAATATGCCGGAATTTGAAAAGGATTAAGATGACAACGGTGGAGAAACGATAATAATGATTGTGGAGGTGATCATGACGAAGAATATTGATTTCGGGGATGACTTAAAACGAAGCGGATTAAAAAACACAAAGCCCCGGACCGCCATACTTGATATTTTGGAGCAAAGCGATCAGCCGATTGGAGCTGAACAGATTTTTCTTGAACTGAGGCAAAAGGATATATCGGTTAATTTGTCAACTGTTTACAGAACTGTTGAGGTTTTAGCCGATAAAAATATAGTAACAAAGCTCAGCATTGCAGGAGACAACAGGGCGCTGTTCGAATATAATCGAATGGTGCACAGGCACTATTTAGTCTGTATAGAATGCAAAAAAATTCTGCCTGTCTACCGTTGCCCTCTCGAGACTTATGAGAAGCTTCTCGAAGAGGAAACGCATTTTGCAATTGTTGGGCACAAACTGGATATATACGGTTACTGTCCTGAATGTCAGGAGAGAATTCAACAGGGTGGGAAGACATAATGCAGCAAAAGGAAACAGAAGAAAAAGAATTATTGAATCAAGATGAATTGGTTGCAAAGCAGCCTTATAAGAAAACAGACTATTCAACCATTCTGGCTATAGGGCTTTGTTTCGTTACGGGTGGATATTTATTGTTTTCTGTGTTGCGATCCGTGGATCTGATTGACTTCTCGATGGTTCAAATCTTCAATACGATTTTTATCAGCATACTGATGCAGGCCTTTCCCTTTATGCTGATAGGCGTTCTTTTATCCTCCGCAATGCATGTTTTTATTTCGGATGAATTTATTATAAAGGTTTTCCCGACAAAATACGGCCTTGGCTTTTTGACCGCAATGTTTGCCGGTCTTCTCTTCCCTGTCTGCGAATGCGCCATTGTCCCAGTTATGACAAGGCTTGTAAAAAAAGGGGTGGCGTTGCCGATTGCGATCACTTTTATGCTTTCAGCGCCGATCATCAATCCCATTGTCATCATGTCTACCCTGTATGCTTTTCCCGGACAGCCTGAAATTGCGCTAATGAGGGTTTGCTTCGGTCTGCTGATTGCCTTAATAACAGGGTTGATTCTGTTTCTGTCAAATGGCAGACAGCCCGTTCTTTTAAATGATCGTGAAAGCCACGAATATGACAGCGATTGCGACTGTGGGGTTGAACACGATCATCATGAATGTTCATGTCACTTTCATAATGAAGAAGATCATTCAAAAAAAGGAACAGCGGCAAAGATGAAAACCTTATTTCTGCATGCAGGTGAGGAATTTTTCGGCGTGGGCAAATACCTTGTCCTAGGGGCATTTATGACGAGCCTGAATCAGACCCTGGTGCCAAGGGAAGCCTTTGTAAGTATGGGTTCGCAGAATGGATTTTCACTTTTCATTATGATGGCTGCGGCATTCCTGTTTTCCGCTTGCTCCACGTCGGACGCCTTTATTGCAAGAAGCTTTATGAACCGGTTTTCAACAGGAGCCATTATGGGCTTTTTGGTATTCGGGCCGATGATGGATGTAAAAAACATGCTCATGCTTTTTGCAAACTTTAAAAAAAGCTTTGTATTCAAGCTTTCCCTGCTTATTTTTATCCTCAATTTCGTGATGCTGTACTTTTTTGCGTTCTTGCTATTTTAAGGGAGATAAACGATGAAAACAATAAATTTACGCTGCTTTAATATAAATACTGCCTTAAAAATCCTTTTGCTGCTTGGATTTTCATTTTTTTTTCTGCAGACCTTATTCACAGGGTCAGTAAGCCTATATGTGCACCCGAGAATTAACCCATATATGATTTTTGCATCTGCTGTAATGATTGCAATTGCGTTTCTGCTTCTCGGAGATCTGTTTAAACCACATGAAAAAAAAGCAAATTCGTGGCCTTTACTTTTTTTTATTATTCCTCTTATAATGGCCTATGCTTTACCCGCTCAGTCTTTTAACTCAAGCACAGGGACAGTGGGGGAAATTCAGCTTTCTGGTGGGGAAAGAACTTCTTCAAATAATAAGGAATCCTCTAAGCAATCGGAGCTGACAAATAAATCTGCGGAAAGCGCAGCTGCTATTGCGGGTTCTGAGAATAAGGACATCGCCGCAAGCAAGGTTTTTGAGGAAGGGCTAACATTGCAAAACGGCGTTATTGTGATGGAAAACAGAAATTTTTACAATTGGATAAATGAAATATATACGGATATTGATAAGTATGTGGGAACACCAATTGAAGTTATTGGATTTGTATTTAATGATAACGAAGCGTTTGGAGAAAATGAGTTTGTACCCGCAAGGCTGATGATGGTTTGTTGTGCAGCAGATATGGTCCCCGTTGGATTTCTGTGCCGATATGATAATGCATCAAAACTTGAAACAGATTCATGGGTTAAGGTAACCGGAACAATTGAAAAAACAATGTTTGATGGTGAAACCATACCCTATATTAAAGCCAAAAGCATTGAAACATCCGATAAACCTGCTGAGGACTATGTATATCCCTACTAGTTGTATAGTTGATTAACTTGAAAACAAACTTGTGATCTCTTCCCCGCCTTCGGCGGGGGAAGTAAATGACGTTTTAACTATAGCCAGTTTTTAGGTTAATTGGCTGTAAAACACATTTTCGACTGTTGCCAAGTAATCTGCCATATTTATATTTTTGATAAAAGAGGGCTTATGGCTCTTTTTTTCTTTTAGAGCAAAGTTTATTAAAATTTTACATATTATTATTGACATATGCTCATAATAGGATTATTATAATTATGGGCATATGACAATAACGTCTTGAAAGATTGCAAATGCTGCTTAAAAAAAAGCCAATTCGTTATTGAAAAATGTCGTCGTGAAGCATTATGTTTATAAATTTTGAAAGGGGATTATATTATGCCAGGAAAAGACGGAACAGGCCCGTTGGGAAATGGGAGCATCGTGGGAAGAGGAGCAAGCCAGGGAGGAAAACGACAAGCAGTGGGCGCAGGCCCGGTTGGATATTGCATCTGTCCGAAATGTAAAGAGAAAGTCATTCATACGGCTGGAGTCCCCTGCACTTCCGCAAAATGTCCCAAATGCGGCTCAATGATGACTAGAGGTTCGTAAACAATGATGAGCAATATCTATATGAAAAAAATGACTCCGTCAAAAGAAGATTATCTGAAGATTATGCTGGAGCTTTCAGATAATGTGGGCATACATTCAACCGATATTGCTAAAGCTCTCGGAATTTCACGTGCCAGCGTAAGCCATATGATGACTATTCTCAAGGACGATGGATACATCACCAAGGAAAGATATAGTACCATTACTCTTACAGAAAATGGACGCAAAGTTGCCAGTTGTATCAGAAAAAGGCATGATTTACTAAAGACATTTCTTACCGACGTTCTAGGTGTTGAAGCGACAACAGCAGAATATGATGCCTGTCGCATGGAACACACCATCAGTTTAGAAACTGCCAACAAGCTGAAGCAACAGCTTAAAAAGCTGTCAGACTGCGTAAATCAAAGATATGCAGCAAACATGTATATTTGATTAACTTGAAAACAAGCTTGTGATTTCTTCCCCCGCCGAAGGCGGGGGAAGAAAATGACGTTTTATATAGCCAGTTTTTAAGTTAATTGGCTATATGAAGATTGCGGGATATAAATGATACTTTGAGAGGTGAAAAATATGCCGAGAGGAGACGGAACCGGTCCTATAGGAATGGGGCCAATGACAGGACGGGGTGCAGGCTTTTGTGCCGGTTTTAAAATACCCAGATTTAAAAATCCAAGAATCAGACGAGGAATGGAGTTGGGTTGGGGTCGAGGATTCGGAAGGATGCTGTGTCTTGCCGGATTGCTGCCCGGATGTGGATATCTTGTTTACAAGTGGAAAAAACGCACTAGGATACAAAAGCAATAGGAATGCATCAAATTGAAAGGAGGTGAAAATTATGCCAAGAGGAGACGGAACCGGTCCGATGGGAATGAATCCAATGTCAGGACGACGCATGGGTTATTGCGCAGGCTTTGCAGCACCCGGATATGCAAATTTTACCGAATTCACAGAAAACTTTGGCTGCAGGCAAGGGTTTAAATCGATCGCTATGGGTATGCCGCGATGCACGCAATTAGGTAATCGAGCAGTTACCGGAACAAATGAAGTAATTGTCAATGAGAAAGAAATCCTAAAAACCCAGGTAAAATTTTTGGAAACCCAGCTTCAGCATGCAAAAAAGCGCCTTTCAAGTTTTGAGGAAAACGCTGAGTAGTTCATCGTTAGTGAGAAAAAGGCAGGCAGTAATTTCTGCCTTTTTCTTTTGTATGATTTTAGATAAAGGAAGATGTATATGAATATACCACCAGGCCTATGATATATTGCGAAAAAAGCAATGGAGCTTAATGTAAAAATACCTGATTGTTGACATATGACATCAATGCCTGTAAACTAAATTTAAAGTACTTTATCGCTGAATACAAGAAGCTTTTTATTATAAAAGTTGAATATTCAGGTGCGTACAGACTAAAGATATGTGTCCCGGCACTACTGATTTTCTTGATTGCTTGCCCTATATGCTCAGGCGGCAATCCATACCTCAAGTCTGATGAAACGGAGTTGATCATTTTGGCAAGACCAACCAAATGGAGAAAGATTGAGAATATCCCCACTGTTCCCTACTTCATCCCATCAGACAAAGATGTCGCGGAGGTTCCTGAGAATATATTAAAACTTGAAGAGTTAGAGGCTATACGCTTGAAAGATATGGAAGGGCTTGAGCAGGGCGAGTGTGCCGAAAAGATGGGGGTGTCCCGCCCTACCTTTCAGCGAATCCTTTTATCTGCTAGAGAAAAAATCGCCGACAGCCTAGTGAATGGAAAAATTATTCATATAGAGGGCGGCAACTTCACTCAGAATATTTGCCCTGTGAGATGCCTGGATTGCGGCAAAGAATGGATGGAAAGTTCTGAAAATATGGGATCTATCAAAAGCGGTGAGTATTCATGCCCTGTCTGCAATTCAACCAAGGTTATTTGCGGGCAAACCTGTAAAGGGAAGATTTGCCAAAAAAACTGCTGGCGGCATGGCAGAATGGAAGAATAAAAGCTGAGCATGGCCCTCTAATCGATTCTAAATAAATGATATCATCGTAATAAACCAAGACTCGTAAGATAATTGAATCTTTCGAGCCTTGGTTTGTTCTTAGTTTTTACATTTAGCGGACAGATGCAAATCAAAGCGTTAAATGTATATGCTGTCAATATAAGTTCTATAGTTGATTAACTTGAAAACAAGCTTGTGATTTCTTCCCCCGCCAAAGGCGGGGGAAGAAAATGACGTTTTATTTATAGCCAGTTTTCAAGTTAATCGGCTATAATAAATATTGACATATGCTCATAATTGGTTTAAAATAAATGTTGTGGGCATAAGACCAAAACGATTTTTAATGCTTAAACGAAGGTGGACTTTTTGAAAAAAAGATGCACTGTTTGGAGGTAGTGAAAATATGGTTGATTCGCATGAAGATAAAGGTTATTTTCATATTTACACCGGCAACGGAAAGGGTAAGACAACCGCTGCCTTCGGCTTAGCGTTGCGTGCCTTAATGGCCGGGAAAAAGGTTTACGTTGGGCAGTTTGTGAAAGGAATTGCATATAACGAAACAAAATGTGCTGAATATTTTTCTGGTATAGAGATACACCAGTATGGCACTGACTGTTTCATAGATCGCGAGCCATGCGAAGAAGATATCGAATTGGCCCAAATCGGTCTTAAGGCATCCGATGAAGCGCTCAAAAGCGGAAGATACGACATCGTCATTCTTGATGAACTCACGATTGCCCTCCATTATAAACTATTGCGTCTCGAAGCCGTCATGGAGGCAATTCATATGCGCGCTCCTCATACAGAAGTGGTAGTAACGGGGCGGTATGCACCACAGGCGCTAATGGATATGGCTGATCTTGTAACTGAAATGAAGGAAATTCGGCATTACTATACAAAGGGTGTTTTAGCGCGAGAGGGAATTGACAGATAAAAAACTGATGAATCAAAAGAACTTTTAAGAGAATTTTATTTTGTGGAATTTCTAAAAATATCATTTAAAAACGTCCTTATATTGATTTAGTAAGACGCGGCCTAAATGATCGAAGAGATTATGGGTAAAATTGAAAATGGAGGAACGTAATATGAAACTGATTATACCGGTAGAAAGTAAATCCCTGAAAGCACCCGTTTGTCCTTCCTTTGGGCGCACTCCCCTATTTGTGTTGTTTGACACTGAAAACAAAAGCCATGAATTCCTAGACAATGGAGCTGCCGCAAGTCAGGGCGGTGCAGGAATCAAGGCAGCACAGATGCTGGTGGACAGCGGAGCCACGGCACTCATCACCTATCGCTGTGGTGAAAACGCAGCAGAGGTTTTAAATGCAGCCAATATTAAAATGTATAAAGCAGAAGATGGCTCTGTAGAAGAGAATATTGCCAAATATAAAGAGGAAAAGCTTTCATTGCTTTTGGAAATTCATCCCGGCTTTCACAATCACGGGGGTGGTGAGAAATGAGAATTGCCGTACTCAGCGGTAAAGGCGGGACAGGTAAGACCCTTGTGTCCGTAAACATGTCTTGTGCAGCTGATCAAGCGGTATACGTGGATTGTGATGTTGAGGAGCCCAATGGACATCTGTTTCTGAACCCTAGCATTACTGCTAAAACCGCTGTTACGGTTACGGTACCGGATGCGGATATGGAGAAGTGCAAGGGCTGCCGGAAATGTGTGGATTTCTGCAAATATAATGCATTGGCACTCATCAAAGATAAACTTATGATTTTTTATGAAGTGTGCCATTCCTGCGGCGGATGTATTCTTTTTTGCCCCGAAAAAGCACTCACGGAGAAGCAAAGGGAAATCGGTACAATTGAAGAAGGTCTATCCGGCAATGTCACAGTTCTTTCAGGATGTCTAAACACTGGCGAGGTTTCAGGCGTGCCGATCATTAAAGGACTCATGGAAAAGCTGCCCGAGCAGGATACGGTTGTGATTGACTGCCCACCCGGAAGTGCCTGTGTTGTCATGGAGAGTATCCGCCAAGCTGAATTTTGCGTTTTGGTTGCTGAACCGACACTTTTCGGGGTTCATAATCTGGCTATGGTCTATGATTTGGTTAAACTATTTCATAAGCCGCTTGGTGTGGTACTCAACAAATGTATGCCTGGGGAAAATCCGACCGAACAATTTTGCATAGATAACAAAATCAACATCCTTGCGACAATTCCCTATGATGAGGAATTGGGCAAACTTAACTCCAAAGGGCTCATCGCAGTGCGCGAAAGCAATCAGTATCGAGAACTATTTCGAAACCTTCTGGATGGCATTACAAAGGAGGCGGCATTCTGAAACAGCTTTTGATTCTCAGCGGTAAAGGCGGAACGGGCAAGACCACGGTCGCAAGCGCGTTCATTGAACTCAGCCAAAGCCATGCCTTTGCCGACTGCGATGTTGATGCCCCCAATCTCCATTTGGTCGTATCGCAAATGTCAGAGCCGCAAAAAACAGATTATTACGGGTTTGGGAAAGCAGTGATCGATCATTCAAAATGCATTCGCTGCGGATTGTGCGAAGAAAACTGCCATTTTGGCGCTATCAAAAATGAAACAGTGGGTGAATTTGAATGTGAAGGCTGCGGCGTTTGTGTAAATCTTTGCCCCGTGCAGGCAATTACCATGCGTGACCATTTGTCAGGTAGTCTGATGCTGTACAAGAACGATGGCAACGTGTTTTCTACCGCACAGCTTAAAATGGGCAGCGGTGCGTCAGGCAAGCTGGTAACAGCCGTAAAACAGCAGCTCTTACTGGAAGCCTCAGATGCAGAACTTGCTATCATAGACGGTTCTCCAGGGATAGGATGTCCTGTCATCGCGTCGATCAGTGGCGTTTCTATGGTGCTCATCGTCGCTGAACCGACTATATCGGGTATGCATGACATGAAAAGGATCATTGATACTGCGAATCATTTTGGTGTAAGCTGTGCCGTTTGCATCAATAAGTTCGACGTGAACACGGATAATACCAAAGAAATTGAAAGCTATTGCAACGACCTTGCGATCCCTATGATTGGGAAAATACCGTTTGATGAGACTGTCTTAAAAGCGGTAAATCGGTGCCAAAGTATTGCCTGCTATCCGGACAGTCCAGCCGGAAAGGCCCTCGCATCCATATGGGACAATGTTTATAGCAAATATTTGCGCAGTAATATCGACTAATGCAGACAAAGCAAATAGACCTGTTTATGCAGAAAAAGCGTTCCCGATGTTTATACTGTATAAAGTGAAATCAATATGAATTTTAAAGGAGAATCTAGTTATGAAAATCGCAGTCGCAAGTGAAGGTAAAATGGTAACAGAGCATTTCGGTCACTGTGAGGCCTTTACCATATTCGAGGCGAAGGATAATCAGATTACAAGCAAAGAAGTTGTCCCAAATCCCGGACACAGACCCGGATTCTTGCCAGTCTTTTTACATGAAAAAGGTGTAAATGTCATCATTTCCGGAGGTATGGGCGGCGGTGCTGTTGATATTTTTAACGAAAAAGGAATCGAGGTTATTACCGGAGCATCTGGCGATGCTGAGGCTTCTGCAAACAGCTATTTGCGGAGCGAACTGAAATCAACGGGCTCTGTTTGTCATCAGCATCAGCATGCGGATGAGTGCGGCAAATAGTCCTAGTACAATGCAACATCTTAAACTTGTATATTCCCCCGCCTAAGGCGGGGGAATATACAAGAACATTTAACTCATTGCCATAAAAGATTTAGATTTTTCAAGGCACTAATTTCATGCAGTATCAGCGCAGTGTCCAATGGAATCCGAATATCGTTTCTTCTAGGAAATCTACTCAAACACTTATTTATAATTTGCCATATTGGATCAATCAAAGAAGCTGCACCACATTGCTTTGTGAGGCAGCTTCTGATTTTATAACAAGTTTTATTAATAAGTGCAGTTAGATCAACTTAATATATACTTAAGCGTATTTATTCATTTTAGTTTTTTAGTGCTCGATTTCTTATTCGGCAAGCATAACCCAAAGGGTTAATGTTAAAAATTGTGATTGACGCTTATTTGAATTAGGGTATAATAGTATTTGTAATGAGCATTAGTTCATTACCAGCTATTGCAGTGGTTATAATATCCAACACTTTAATAAATGATTATAAATATTAGGAAGTATTATTTTAATTGATACATTAAAATAAGGAGATGGACTATGCATATTACTCTTGAAGCTAATTATGCAATTAGAATTATCGACTGCCTGACAAAAGCTAAATTCAGATTATGTTCCAAAACAATATCTGAGCGCACAGGTGTTAGTTTGAGATTTGCATTAAAAATTATGAGAAAATTATCTAAAGCTAAGCTGATTTGCTCTTTTAAAGGTGTAAATGGTGGCTATGAATTGGCGAAAAAACCGAGTGATATCAATTTAAAAGATATAATTGAAACAATAGATGGACCTATCGTTTCAATTAACCGCTGTACAGGAAATTGTATTTGTAATTCGGCAGAAAGCCCACAACTATGCGCATATTATGTTATTTTTACCAGAATATCAGAAATGATCTGTGAGCAAATGTCCAGCATAAATTTCGGCATGGATATTACAGATTAATTACCCCCAATAACATAACCCTATGTATTTCTTGCTGATTCGCTGTGTTTGGTTTATTGCATCTGATATTTGAATAAAACATGAGGGAAAATCTATACATCTTTTGGCATAAGGCCTCCCCTTCTGTATCATCTAATACCGTTTAGCTGTTATTTATATCAGTTAAGCGGTTTTATTATATAATTATGGCTTTTTCGTTTTTATCTGCTACTGGCGAAAGTACAAATCTTGTGCCTGCTATTTTTCAACATTAACATTGCAAGCTTGAGGTGTAAGGGTGTGCATTTATTAACTCATACAAAATTTTAGTTTGTATTTTTACACAACTCAATAAAAGCTTTTGTTGATTCCGTAAGAAACTTGTTTTTGTGATAAATAATATTAAATTTGCGGTTAAATTTCAAACCGTCTATCTGAATAGTTACAATGTTACCATCGTTTAACCTTTCCTTTACGAGCGTATATGGTAAAACGGAAATACCAAGTCCGTTTATGACAGCGTTTATTAGAGCAAGTGTACTTGTACTTTCCCATGTTGGGATAACCGAATAGCCAAGAGAAGCTAATACATTGTCAAAAAGCTCTCTAGTCCCGCTTCCTTTTTCACGAAGTAGGAATGACTCTAATAGAAATTGCTCTGTGGTAACAACTTTTGCTTTGCAAAAAGGGTGATCAAAACTGCATATAATTACAAGCTCGTCATCCATATAGGGTTTGTAAATAATGTTCTCTAAGTGGACAATTCCTTCAACCAATGCAAAATCAAGTTCATTTTGCAGAATTTTCTTTTCAATGATATCAGAGCTGTCAATTGTAACATGTACATCTATCTGAGGATAGAGAGCTTTGAATTTGCTAACATAAACGGATAAGAAGCTTGTTCCAATTGTAATACTTGACCCTATACGCAATTTCCCTATTTTGTCTGAATTGCGCACTTTATACTCCATTTCATTAAATAAGGAAACAATATGTTCAGCATAATCAAGTAAGTTATGACCTGCCTCAGTCAGATACACCCGTTTTGAAATACGGTCAAACAACTTTATGCCGTAATAATCTTCAAGCTCTTTAATCGCACAACTTACTGCGGGCTGGGTGATATATAGTTTTTCGGCAGCTTTAGTAATGCTGTTTAATTCACAAACCGCTACAAATACTTTCATATGTCGTAAAGTCATATTAGCGCCTTCTATCCATAACCAATTAGTTATAATATTTATAAAATTATACTATTTTAATTATGACTTATCAAGGCGTATAATAAAAAATAAGCATTGGAGGCATTGGCTTGAAACATGATATGAAATTTTATTTGAAACTTTTTGCATATACCTTTCAATTAAGTGCATTTACCTTCGGCGGAGGTTATGTCATCATTCCGCTGATGAAAAAGCAATTCGTTGAAAAGCTCGGCTGGTTAGACGAAAAGGAGATGCTGGATTTTACTGCAATAGCGCAATCCTCACCCGGGGCTATGGCGGTTAACGCCTCTGTTTTGCTTGGATATCACCTTTCGGGGATTTTGGGTGCTTTAGTCGCAATTCTTGGCACTGTACTGCCACCGCTAATATTGTTATCGGTCGTCTCTGTGGGATATACAGCGTTTGCAAGCAATGAAATTGTGAGAAATGTTCTTCGGGGAATGCAAGCGGGAGTTTGTGCAGTCATTATAGATGTGGTCATAGATATGAGCAGTACAATCATTGAAGACAAAAAGATTGTTTCAATTGTTCTTATGCTTTTCGCATTTATTGCAGTCACTGTGTTTGATGTGAATGTAATATTTATCATACTGATTTGCGGATTTGCCGGATTTTTTTCGGTTATGAACAATTCGGGAAAGGAAGGCAAACATGATATATCTTAAATTGTTTTGGGCTTTCTTTCAGATAGGGCTATTCAGCATCGGTGGTGGTTATGCAGCAATGCCTCTGATAAAAAATCAGGTAGTAAATACTTATGGCTGGTTGAATATGACTGAATTCGCAGACATTATTACCATTTCACAGATGACACCAGGACCGATCTCTATAAATTCTGCAACCTTTGTCGGCACACGCATTGCGGGAATTTGGGGAGCGATCATTTCAACGCTCGGCTGCATCCTGCCGTCCTGTGTTATTGTTTTGATACTTGCGGTGCTGTATAAGAAATACAAGAACTTAAAATATGTGCAGGGAGTTCTCGGGGGACTTCGCCCTGCCGTTGTTGGTTTGATTGCCTCGGCAGGGCTGTCAATTATTGTACTTGCACTATGGAACGAAAGTAAATTTTCGTTCCATGTAAATAGCATCGATTTTATTGCAGTTGTTCTGATTGCAATTTGCGTCTTTGCCTTGAGAAAGACTAAGATAAATCCTACTTCTGTTATTCTTGGAGCAGGCGTAGTTGGCGGAATCATATATAGTTTAATTTGAAAGAGAAAAAAACATATGAACCGATTTGCATTTGAAAATTTGTTTGGAATAGAAGGCTTTAACATCGCTTGGTACGGAGTAATCATCGTGTTTGGTATGGCTCTTGGCATTATGCTTGCAATGTATAGAGCAAAAAAACGGAATATTAATCCGGACATTTTTCTTGATTTTGCTTTTATGGCCATACCATTAGCAATCGTTTGTGCAAGAGCTTATTATGTTATCTTTGAGTGGGACAGTTATGCGAATAACATAATTAAAATCTTTGCAGTTAACGAAGGCGGCCTTGCCATATATGGCGGTGTGATAGGCGGCTTGATAGCCGCTCTTATTTTTTCAAGGCTGAAAAAGATTTCTCTTTTAACTCTAGTTGATTTAGCTGTTCCAAGCTTGATTTTAGGTCAGGCAATCGGCAGATGGGGAAATTTTGTCAATCAAGAAGCATTTGGGAACTTAATAACAAACCCAAAGCTTCAATTTTTTCCGTTTGCTGTATATATCGAAAAACTAGGGCAGTGGCATCAGGCAACTTTTTTCTATGAAAGTGCTTGGAATACGGTTTTGCTTGCAATCGTGCTTGTTCTTGTATACAAACGAGTGAAAGAAGGCATGTTGCTTTCAGCTTACCTCATTGGATACGGCTTGGGCAGATTCTTAATTGAAGGATTGCGTGCTGACAGCTTATATATTTTCACCGGTATAAGGGTATCTCAAATGCTTTCGGCAATACTGGTTGCTGTGGGAATAGTGCTTTTTATATTGGTAAAAAAGGACATCATAAAAGCAAAAACATATAATAAAAAATATTCTATTCTGACTAACGAACATACAGATATTTGAGATAGGGCAATTTTTAATATTTGTACAATTTATCTGATTATTTTTGATACAGCGTTTCCCAATCATATAAACAGCATCTGTTCAGGTGCTGTTTCTTCATGTATATTTAAAAGAAACATATAAAAAAATTTTCGGCAATAAACGGATTCATCTTTGTCAATCGTATTTAGTGCAGAATGGAGGGAATTCAATTGAACCAATCGTTAGGTACCGACGATTCCGTTTCAATAGCAATTGAAAAACATGCCGATATGGTTCGTCGCATATGTTTCTTGTATTTAAGAAACAATGCCGATGTGGAGGATGTGTTTCAGGAAGTATTCCTTAAGTTCTTCCTACATACTGAATCATTGCAAAACGAAGAACATCAAAAGGCATGGTTATGCCGTGTAACATTCAACAAATGCAAAGATTTGTGCAAAAGTTTCTGGCGTAAAAAAGTGGTTAGCATTGAGGAAATGGAAATTCCTTATGAAACCCCCGAACAAAGCGAGCTGATAAAAGCTGTTCTTCAGCTGCCCTCTGAATATAAGGAATTGGTTTATTTGCATTATTATGAGGGCAGGACAATTCCGGAGATCGCAGAAATAATGCAAAAAAACACAAACACTGTCTATTCTCAGCTTAGACGTGCCAAGGCACAGTTAAAGCAGAAAGTGGGGGAGATTTGAATTATGGATTCCTTTTCAGAATATATGAACAGGATTACTGCGGAAAAAGGACTGAAAGATAACACAAAAGCTTTTGTCAAAGCTGCTCTTGCAAACAGAACACAACAAAATACAAATGCTAATTCAGGAACACTATTTGTAAAGGAGAAGTCCACTATGAAAAAGTTATTTTTTGCCGTATCATCTGTTGCCGCCTGCGCTATCTTGGGAGTCAGCGGATATGCCTATTACAATATGCCCGTCAATTATATCAGTTTAGATATCAACCCCAGTGTGGAATTGGGTATCAATGCCTTTAATACTATAGTATCTACCGAAGGTTATAACGACGATGGGAACTTGCTTCTGAAAGAAAAAAAATTGACCAATCTTTCTCTTGAAAAAGCGATTGGTGAATTGGTTCAGGAAGCTGCCAAGAAGGGTTTTATTGCTGATGATGGATCAACCGTGATAGCAGTGACGGCTGAATCAAATAATGAAAAAACGGCTGCCAAATTGCAAAGCACAAGCAGCGAAGGGGTAAATTTGGCGCTGGCGACTAAAAATTTGGCTGCTATCGTATATGCCGATTGTTCAAGTCTCGAGCTTAGGACAAAAGCGAAAGAAATGGGGATCTCTCCCGGTAAATATAAGCTTATAGAGATACTGCAGACGCTTGAGCCCGGTATCACCGCTGACCAATATAAGAATGCGAAAATTACGGATATCATGACCAAGGCCAACAGCCTGATTACTTCAGGTGCCACTGGCAAAAATCAATCTGAAGAGTTTGACAAAGCGCTTAAAATGATGATCAGTGCGGCTCAAAAGGTACAGGCAACGAAGGGGAACGCAGAAAAAGAAAAGAACATAAACGGCGCGCAGAATCAAAATCAGAGCTCAGAAAGCGGAAAACAAGAGCAAAAACAGAATTCATCTTCTGTGAGCCAGGCGCAAAAACAGAGCCAAAGCAAGGCTTCATCCTCCCCAGCGCAAGAGAAGAACACAAACCAAAATCAGAGCTCATCCGGAGTGGAGAAAGAGCAGGAACAGAATAAGGTTCAAGCAGCGGGTACCATCTCTGAAACCGGGAATACCGCGCAGGGAAACAGCAGCAGCGGTCAAAATAGTGCAAGCAGTTCTGTAGGAGAACAGTCCTCTGCTTCTAATGGGAATGCTGCCGCTGGCGGCTCTCAATCTGAAAGCGGATCAAGCACAAGCGATAATACCCAAAATGGAAGCAGCGCAAAGGGAAAATAACACCACATTCTAAACAGTAAATCCATACATAAATGACCATAGCGGCAGAGAAATCTGCCGCTATGGTTTTGATATGTTTATTAAAAAATTTTAGGAACAGATGAGTTAAACGATTATTTTTTGTGTCAACCCATCTTTATTTTTGGCATCAAATCTTTTATTTGCCCCAACTGTTATCAGTTATTTGATTGAAATAGTCCCATCTTCTTTATTATAAGAGAATTGTGTGCCATACTTCTTGCTCATTTCAGTTAAATCCTGGGCAAACTCCGCCCCAACTTCAGCTGAAGCAACCTCAGGCAGTCCTCTTTCCAGACAGTTTTCCCTGCGCATATCCAAATCAAGCGGCAATAATTTATATTCTACGCGACCCTCTTCCGAGTCCATCATGACCAGAAAGTTTTTAGAGAAACGGCGTTCGGAGTAAAACCCGTTCCAATTCCCGTCCTTGTCTTTCGCACGGCCTCCATGCAGATCAGAAGGTCTGGCATCCGCGCCTAAGCCATAGGTATTATACATTTCCGGTGAAATCATCGATTCACCGGCTTCAAATTCCATAAGTAAACTGCCCAAATTATAAAATATGGGATGTCCCTTATAAATTTCAACGCCGCGTGCAAAATGTGCTCCGTGACCGACTACGGTTGTGGCTCCCGCATCAATAGCCTTATGCGCAAATTCTTCAACAAAGGCCGGCGGCTGGGACGAATACCAATTCTCATTAAGTCCTTCGTGAGTATGCAAGCTGGCCAATACGACATCGGAACGCTTGGCAGCATCACGGATACTCTTCAGGACGGCTTGTTCGTCATTTTCATTTACATAAGTGCGAATATATGCGTGGTCCCCACGTTCAATTGGAAGATTCCCATCCATCGCGGATCCAAACTTAAAGTTATCGGGTCCCGGAAGCGGCCATGTTTCGATCCGACTTACTTCAAGCATGCTTTCTTCCGTACCCAGCATCTTATCAATAAGTTTCAGCTGCTCAAACTCTTTTTCGGGCAGAACATACGCTTGCCCCCATCTTAAAGGATTTAGTCCCGGCCGCGCAACTACATCAGAACCTGCCATGCTGGCGAGGGATCTTTCTGCCCACGTTGAACAGGCTGCAACAACACCAACGCGACCTTTGGCTGTATCTAAAAAGCGTGCTTTTCTTGCATCACCTAAGTTGCGGCCAGTTCCACAGTAAACCAAGTTCCGCGCTTCGGCTGCTTCAATTGTATCAAGCGCGCCCTGCCATCCGTAGTCAGTCGTATGGTTATTCGCAAAGGAAATCATTTTGATATTCAGATTAACAAATTCATCCAAAGTTTCTGGCTTTACAGAAGTCAAATACATACATAAGCCCGGAGGCGATGTAGGTTTCGGCGTGCTAAATTCTGCATTTGTAAATACTGCGTCCGCATTCAACAGGGTGTTTACCACTCGTTTATCGATTCTGTTTACTAGATTGCGACTGGAAAAAAGTGAATCTCCGCAAATGACTACTCTCATTTTTGATTGTCCTCCTGTATAGATAATTTAATTTTTATATTAACATATAAAATCAAGAAAAAAATATATACCGCAAATTACCTGATGTACGAATTACAATTTGTGGCATTGTGCGGCCGGAATTTTACTAAAAGCTGTCCAAGTATAACTGATTTGCCTTATTTACTATTAAAAGCCCTTCAATGCTTTTTTCATAGAGAAAGAAGTTTTCGCAATGACCGAAATGCTCAGTTACCATTTTACCTTCACTTGCAACTGCTATTTTCATTTTCTTTCCTCATTATTTATGATTGATTTCTGTGTATGAAAGTTGTCCGCTTTTCCTGTTACTCTGCCTGCTCCAAACCTTCAAGCATCTGCGCCATGCCGTCAAGCCAATTCCCTTCAAACAATTCAATCATCCCATGATCACAGGCCGCTGAAATTCTGGGATCCAGTGGCAACTTTGCAATGGTTTTTACACCATGCTTATCTGCGATTTCTTCAATGTGACTTTCCCCGAACACTTTGATTTCCTTTCCACAATCCGAACACTTCGCATAGCTCATATTTTCAACAATTCCAAGAATCGGTATATTCATCATTTTTGCCATGTTTGCCGCTTTAGCAACAATCATCGACACGAGTTCTTGCGGAGAGGTTACAATAATAATACCGTCAACAGCGACAGACTGAAATACCGTCAGAGGAACATCCCCTGTTCCGGGCGGCATGTCAATAAACATAAAATCTACATCGTCCCAAATGACGTCGGTCCAAAACTGCTTTACGGCATTCGCGATCATGGGTCCTCTCCAAATAACAGGATCCGTTTCGTTTTCCACAAGTAGATTCAGCGACATAACCTTGATTCCGGTTTTACTCTTTACAGGAAAGAGTCCCAGATCACTTCCGGACGCTTTTTCTTTTAATCCAAAAGCCTTTGGGATAGATGGCCCTGTTATATCTGCGTCTAGAATAGCGGTATTATATCCGTTTCTGTTCATGAGCACCGCCAGCAGTGAAGTGATCAGAGATTTGCCAACGCCTCCTTTGCCGCTAACAATGCCAACTACTTTTTTAATGTGGCTGAGTTCATGAGGATTTGCAGAAAAATCAGTTATTTGTTCTGTTCTTTCGCTGCATTCATCACTACAATCGGAACAATTATGATTACAATTTTCACTCATTTTTTGTGTCTCCTTTATGTTCTTTATATATTTCAACCACTGCACCAGTAGCTAAATATTGAATATTATCCTTCATAATTGTCTTTAACTGTTCAAACGCTTCTGATCCTGTACAGTGACAGGTAAAAAACTGGGAACCTGATTCATTTAAAACTTTGCCAATTTTACTGATCAGCTCCGGGTCTTCACTTTTACCGGTACCTGGGTTGAACAGATGGAATCCGCCTATCACAAAGGCAGGCGCACTGCCTTTCATCTGGGTAAAACGGTTGATGCTGTTTACAATACAGTTATGCGCACATCCGGCAATCAATACGGATATTTCTGCTATCGTAATGATAAGGTTTTGCTCATGAGCAAAGGTATCCTCTATAAACCTTTCTCCATCTCTCATAAGCAATGTCTTGTTGGCCTGTGAGTACAGTTCTCTGCCTTTGATATTTGAGAATAATTCAAGTTCCTCATCAATACACAGATAACCATTTTCTCGGTCTAGACATAGTTCATTCACCTCATTAACTGGGTAAAAGTAACAGGGACGACCCCCATCGTTTTCGCTGCCGATTATAAGCTCTTTAATGGAGCGCTGGGATCTCAAGCCTGCTTTCAAGTAGAGCTTTTTACTCTGTCACCAATTCTTTCTGCGTTTTTGATACAGTAGACTCTGCTCCAAGAATTCTTTTGAAACCATATCAGCAGCCAATTCCAATGCCTACACCAAACTTCGCATTGTAAGCAGAGCAAAGCACTAGTTTTCTTCCTATGGCAATTTCTTGCCCCAAAGGTCCTGCTCCGTCTCTTCCCGGCATAATTGCACCTCTTAAGGTTTACTGACATATGTCATTTATATCTATTATTGTACATGATTATAGATATATGTCAATAACTATCTTATTTTTATTTGATGGCGTTTAATGGCTCAATTATTTTCTTTTATTTTAGGAAGCATCTTCTTTTCCTATATATAAGCTGCTTGCCGGTTTGAAACCTCTGTGTAACAGTCAGTGGGAGGACGACTGTATGGTTCTCCGTCAGCCGGCTTCAGACGAAGAACTTCAGAAGGCGCTAGACACCACACATGCGAAGAACTTCTCAGAGTGTGCGATTGAAATCGCAAGAATACTGGACACAAACTGCCCGCTTTTAGCAATCGGAGTAGATGATGATGTTCGCGTTGTAAATCATCTAACGCAGAGGCCTTCCGAACTCTTGACTAATGAAATGAAAGAATTGACCGCCGTACTGGAATTGGAAGGCAGCCGTGATCCAAAGAGTGTCATCAAATATTCCTGTAATCTTGACTGCTACTATTTTAGTCATCCATTCTTACACCTTCAGACTATGGACGCGAGGTTTCGCTTAATTCCGCCTCCATAATAAAAAGGCAGCGTAAAACTGTCAGAATCGCGTTTTTCACGATAAGCTGTCAAACAAGGTTTTTTCTGTTTCGGCGCAAAATAAAAAGTGGCTTAAACGTACTGTTTAAGCCACTTTTCGTTGGTTGTGGAGGCAGGATTTGAACCTACGGCCTTCGGGTTATGAGAATCAAGAAGGCTGTCTACTGTGTCCATCCTGCCTCATCATGTAAGCTGTCAGATCAGCTGTCAAAATACAAATGGCTTTCTCTGGAATACTGGGAAGGGTTATTCATCGATACCTCCTATATTCTACCCCCTGTTGCTTAAACTCTTCCGTATGTCACTTATTCGGTTTCCCTTTTGACATAGAAAAGCACCTCATTTGTTTCAGTATAGCATACCGTCTCGCAAATGGGGTGCTGTTCAGTTCTAGGACGGAAGGGAACTTTTTTTGATTGTTAGTTTTTTGAACAGTTCAAATTTGCGAATGGCGTAATCTATTCTCTGACTGCAATCAAAGTCCAGTCCAGCCCACAATGCCACAAATATAAAGCTGTATAAACGAGATAAACAGGAGAAACAAAACAACCGGCAGCGCCCATTTCACCCATTTGTGGAAAGGGACACCGGCGACCTGTGCTGATCCAATACAAACCGCGGTAAACGGTGTGATAAGATTGGTAAAACCATCGCCGTACTGGAATGCCGATACGGCAAGATTGAGCGGCATGTTCAGTGTTTCTGCTATTGGCTTGATGATTGGTACGAGTAAAGCGATTTTGGCGGACATTGAAGGAATAAAGAAATTTATTACAGAAATAATGGCGGACATTCCGATCGCGGAAAACCCTTTATTGAAGCCTTTCAGTGGGATGGTAGCATAATAAACGATTGTTTGGATAATCTTTCCCTGATCCATAACGAGGCTCATGGTTTTTGCCATGCCTATGATCAAGCAAATGAATGCTATGCTTGCGACGCCTTTCGCAAAAGAATTGCCGACCTTGTCGAAGGACATACCATAAACAAGGCCGGAGATCACGGATGTTAAAACAAGAACAGCCGGCAAAATGTTCTGTGACTGGCCCTTCACGCTCATTAAGTAGACAATTACAAAATATTGAGCAAAAAATACAAGCACCACAAAAAAAGCGCGAGGGTTGAAGTTTACATCCTTAATAATGGCACTTTCATCATTATTATCGTCGATATTTTTAAGCCAATCGGTATTGCCCATAGCAGATTTTGAAGGATCTTTTTTTATTTTCAGAGCATATACGGTCGTAAAGATACAAGCTATAGCTATGCACACCAACATCCAGACAAAGCGGAGCATAAATCCGGAAAAAATAGGAACGCCCATCAGAAGTTGAGTATTCATCTGTTTGTTAGGACCAGTGGCAAAGCCAGTATACGATGAAAGAAATATTGCAGCACAGGCGACAATGGGGTCGAGACGCAGTTTCTTAGCGAGAACGACGCCAATGGGAACGAAAGCGATAAACTGATCTCCGCCTCCGAATCCTCCGAGTACGCCGAACATCATAAAGAAAACGGGTAAAAGCACTTCAACGCCTTTATCTTTCAACTTAAAAATAGCCCAGTTGACAATATCATCTATGGCGCCTGTATCAAGGATTACACCTATTGCGCCGCCGCTTAGAAGCATAAGTCCGATCAGCAATCCCGATCCCGAAACGCCGTCAAGGAGAAGCATCATTGCCTTCCACGGGCTTACCGGTGTTTGTTTGTCCAAGAATTTGAATTGATCGCCGAGAATTTTTTTTTGTAGTAGGATCAACCGCGAACTCACCTGCCGGAATAATATAGGTCATGATACTCATGAACATGATGATTCCCAGCATTAGAAAAAGCAAATGCGGCAGTTTAAAATTGGATTTCTTTTTCGTTTTAACTTCAGCAATGGTCGATTTGCCCATAATAACCCTCCTTTTAACTTTTGTTAGCAGGTCTTTGAACGATGATGTCGGTCAACACAAACCTTGTAGCACCGAAATTATACATGGAAAGATGAAGCTGAACCGAAATCATGCCTAAACCCTCAAGCAGTTCAGATTTTTTTCAGATACGTTCTAGATTCTTAGGCATAATTCCCTCCTTTTTCTTGATGTTCTGAATCATTCGTTCAACAGCAACATCGATATTTTATTTGTTATACATATTATAATGATCTAATACTCGGCTTACAATGTTATCGGTTAACAAATAGTTCATATATAGATATAACTTTTTGTGTTTCTAACACAAAAAGTTATATTTTAAATGTAAACTTAGTTAAAAATGCTCATAATTGACAATATACTACACATAACTTCTGATATATTTTTTGCCGCATCTTTCATTGAATCCTTCACTGATAAACTTTCTCTGTTGATAGTAAAAACACTGTTTACACCATATTCGTTAATTAAATCGACAGATAATGTTGTTTGCCCAACGACTGCCACGACTGGAATTGAATGTTTTTTCACTCTTTTTGCAATCCCAATCACTACTTTTCCTCTTAAACTTTGTTCATCTAATCTACCCTCACCCGTAAAAATCATGTCGGTATCCTTTATCAATTCATCGAAATTAATAATATCCAATACAACATCTATACCCATTGTCAATTTAGAATTCAAAAATGCTACCATCCCAGCACCCATTCCGCCAGCTGCGCCGGATCCGGGTATTTCTGAAACATCAATTCCAATATCTCTTTTTATAATTTTAGAAAAATGTTCTAATCCAGCATCTAATAATTCTATATCGTTTTGATTTGCTCCTTTTTGCGGGCCAAATATATATGCCGCACCAGTTTTGCCATACATCGGATTATCTATATCGCACATCGTAACAAATTCTATGTTTTTAACCTCTTGAATCATGTGTGATACATCAATTCTGTCTATATTGATCAGTGTTCCTCCGACAGGAATAAACTCTTGACCATTTTTATCATAAAATTTAACTCCCAACGCAGCCGCAGCCCCAGCCCCGCCATCTGTTGTTGAGCTTCCGCCTAAAGCAACAATGACTTTATTTACATTCTTAAGAGCTGCATCCAATATTAACTGTCCTACGCCATAAGTTCCCGTCTCAAGCGGCTTTTTTTCATCTTTCATCAAAGTTAATCCCGCGCAATTTGCCATTTCAATAATAGCTGTTTTATCGTTATGAATCAGTGCGTACTCGCCAACCATATTTTCACCAAGCGGATCTTTGCAAATAGCATTAATCCTCTTGCCCGCAAGTGCATTTAAAAAGCAATCTATACTGCCTTCTCCTCCATCAGCTATTGGAACAGCTTTAATTTCGCAACTTGGATAAAAAGCTCTTATGCGATTTGACATAATATCGCAAACTTCGATTGAACTTAAAGACCCTTTAAAAGAATCGGGCATTACCAATATTTTTTTCAAAATGAATCCTCCATGAATTATAAAATACTATATAAAACATCAATCTTAAATTTATAAATTGCAATCGCAGTATTCGTTGTTGAAAATGCAAACCATTATATTTCGTATTTATTATAAATATATATATTGACTATAACAATGTAGCGCAAGCATAAGAATATCATATTTAGAGTTAATATTTTGTGTTTATTGCACAATATCTTCCTGCTTCGTGAACTTCTTATAGAGTACAATTGCAAGATATAATTTCATAAACTCGAATGTGTTATCAATAATATGAGGGTAGAGTTCTCTTACCTTAGATAATCTATATGTAACTGTATTTTTGTGCATATGAGAGATTTCAGCAGTTCTAGATACTTTCATATCATTTTCAAAATATATCTTCAGTGTATTGATAATAGCAAAATCTATTCCTTTCTCTTCACAATTTAATAATTTTTCATATGGCTTTATATAATTTCTGGCGATTTCTTCATCTATCGTGTTAAGCAATATCTCAAATTGGTAGTCTTTCACATTTACAATTAATCTATCAAAAGGCAAAATTGTTAATAGAGCCTGTAATTGTTTATAGCTTCCGGCATAATCAGAAATGTTATGACAAGCTTCGCCAACCTCGAAATATAGTTCAGCACTATATATTTCTTTAAATCTTTTCGCCATAAGTTCACACTCAAATTGATAGTCATTTTTATCTTTTGTTAAGATAGAAAAATTGTTTTTACCTTCACATATCGTACTTATATAAACGTTCCGAAATGCGGTTTCTGATTCAGATGATATAAAATCACTAAATTGTTGAAAATCAATTATTTTTTTATCCGCTATCTTAAAACGATATTTTACAAAAATTATTCTATGTCCCATTAATTGTATGCCTAAATTTCTCGCTAATTGAAAACAGTACTTTTCCGAAATATTTTTCCAATCAAGTATTATACTTTCATATAGATCTTTAATAGCCTTTTCTCTCAGAAAAGCTTTTTTACTTAAATCCATTTCAGAAATCAGCAGCTCCACAAGCTCTTTGACTACTAAGCCAAATTGTTTTACTTCATCCGGATTGCCCGAAATACCAACAACTCCGACCAGCTCGTTTTGATAAATAATTGGTAAATTAATTCCCTGTTTACTTCCTTTATATAAAGTTGTCATTTCATCAGTTACTACAACTGTTTTTTTTGTTTGAGCGCAAATAATTCCGCATTCATGAATAGTCCCTATACGAGTTGGGTCAGTTGAAGCTATAATAATTCCATTACAATCAATGATATTAATATTTTTATCTATAATTTTTTCTAATCTTTTTATAATAGCAAATCCATATCTTTTGATTATCACATTTTTCTCCTTTTTACTATGCCAAAAAGCAATATGCAGAATAATTCTGCTTATTGCTTTTTGTTTTTCTCTTATTCAATCTATAGGCAATATCAAAACATAGTTTACTTTATTGATTTTCATTAAGATATTCAACTGCAAACGATATATGCGCTGAAGCACCTAAGATCATTGCTTTTTCATCTACATCAAAATACTGATTATGTATTTCAGCGCCGCTGCCCACCTGTTCATTTGCAATACCCAAATTTCCATAACAGCCGGGCGCTTTTGTCATATATGCCGGAAAGCTCTCAGATCCCATCGTCTGACCTTCAGCAATCCACGCGTCTTCTCCCAAATATTTAATAATCGCCTTTTTTGCAATCTCACTGCATTTGGAATCATTTATGATCGGGCTGGCGCCGCCAGAACCAAGGTTTTCAACTGTACAGCCATAACTTGATCCTATTGTGCTTGTAATTATATCCATTTGCTTCAGAAATGGCTGCCTGGCATTCTTATCAGAAAAATATCTGGCAGACCCCATGATAACTGCTGTATCAGGAATTATGTTACCTTTTGTACCAGCATTCGCAACACAAATTGTCGTAGTAAGCTGTTCGAACGGAGAAATGCATTTCATTCTAATATTGCTTATTTCATTCAGTATTGCTTGCATACAATCAATGGGGTTATGTGCTAAATCAGGTCTGGAGCCGTGACCACCGCGGCCTGTAATTTTTATGTTGATCGGAATGGCCCCAGCATTAACATTTCCTTCACTAATTGCAAAAACTCCAGTCGGCAATTTCTGCTCAACATGCATACCGAAGCAAGCATCATAATGAATATTATGATCATTTATGTATTGCATCAAATATTTTACATTGCCGGTTCCTTCTTCGCCTCTCTCAAATGCCAAGATAATATTTCCAGAAAGCTCACTTATATTTTCGTTCAATATCTTTCCCGCACATAAAAGCATTGACGTATGAGCATCATGACCGCAAGCATGCATTACCCCATCGTTCTCAGATTTGCACACACGCTCATTTTTCAAATTTTTATCCGCTTCGCTGATGGGCAGAGCGTCTATATCAGCACGCAACAGGACTGTTTTCCCGCCATGAGACCCTTTGATGAACCCTAACACACCACCATTTGAAACATTTACATAATCAATCCCGCTTTTGCTTAATTCTTGACAAATAAATGAAACTGTATTGTTTTCTTCACCAGATAGTTCCGGATGTGTGTGTAGGTATCGTCTGTTATGAACCATATAGTCGAAATTTTCCTGTACCAATTGTTTGATTTCCATAATTTTTTTCCTTCCTTTTCTCAATTTTTATAATTTATTTAAGTATAAATCCAATTTTTTCGTAAATCAATGTGTGCAACAACCAAATATAATGCTTGGCGTTACACTTATCCGGAAATCAATTCAGAATGGACACGAGAAGGACTGTCAGCATACCCGAGTTGGGCAGCTATGTTTATCGAGAGCCTGAGCAAGGCCAGCGGTTTTAAGGCCGTCCTACTTCAGGCGATATTCCGGGGTTTTCATCTGAAGCGACGCATCCGGTTATGAACAAGAAACGTCGAAGGTTGTCAAAATTTGACCTTCCGGACACGGGCTTTTAGTGTGCATATATGGTATAGTTTTATAAAAAGGATCACGAGTACTTTGTTGTAACCAAATCCTATATGATAATGAGTTGAATGCGCTTGACTATTCCCCCGCCTTCGGCGGGGGAATAGTCAAGTTTAAGATGAGACAATATACTCGTTAAATTTGATTCCGGTGCTTTTTTTGGCGTGCTGAAAAATAGCTGTGGATTTTTTTGGAGGTAAATGAATGAAGAACAAAACAATGCTGTTATCAGTAATACTGATGCTGGTGCTTTTGATAAGTGCCTTTCCCGTGACGGCGTCCGCGGCGAATTATACGCCGGCCCACGGCGATACATTGGATATTTCTTCCTGCGCCAGCGGCGATGTGATCACAATCGGCGCAGGAAGGTCCGTAACATTGACAGGCAGCTCCGTCACCTTAACGAATGTCCAGATCATATGCGAGGCAGGGGTGAATCTTACGCTGCAAAACGTCATCATCAACAACAGCAGTTATTCCGACGCCTGTCCGCTGACGTTCACGGGCGCGGATAGCAAGCTTTTACTGAAAAGCGGCACAACGTCCACGCTCACGGGCGGCGCTTCAGCTCCGGGAATTTCGATGGAAACCACGGCGGAGCTGACACTTGAAAACAACGGCACGCTGACCGCAAAGGGCGGCATATACTGTGCCGGACTGCAATGCCCGATCGGCGCGACCCTGACGGTGTCGGGCGAAGGCACGCTCAATGCTACGGGCGGCACATATGGCGGCGGTGCGGGCATTGGCGGTGGTAAGAATGCCCCCTGCGGATCTATCACGATCCATGGCGGTACGGTTAACGCAACAGGCGGCGGTCTCAAATCGGCCAAAGAATTTTATCATGCAATTGACGGCGGTGTCATCACGATATCGGGAGGAACGGTCAACTCCGCGAATACTACCTATGGGGGAATCGGCGGCAACAGCAACGAAGGCAGCTCCATTTCAATCACGGGAGGAACCGTCACAGCTACAGGAGGCCCCCAAGCTATAGGTATCGGCGGTGTCGGTTCGCTGGGATGCGATGTCACGATTACAGGCGGAACGGTGATCGCCACAAGCGCCAAAGTTTCGGCGATCGGCAGAAACAATACCTCGCTCAGCGGCTCTGTCGTTATTTCGGGAGGGACGGTAATCGCCCAAAACGGCGGTAACTATGGGGGTATCGACTGCTGTTGGGGCGAGTCTGCGTCCGGCACTGTCACGATTTCCGGAGGGATGGTCACGGCCACGGGCTCTGGCAAGGGCGCTGGCATCTGCGGAAGCGGCGTCGATTCGAGCGGCGTCGCTGCCGGAACAGGCTCAGTTACGATTTCAGGAGGGACAGTAACGGCCACAAGCGGTACCAATGGTGCCGGCATCTGCGGAAGTGCTGCCGGAACAGGCTCTGTCACGATCTCGGGCGGTACGGTATATACCGGCGGAGTGAAATGCGATTTAGGATCCGGTCTTGCAGATGCGAAGGAGACACTGTCTATCGAAGGGACGGCCAGGGTATTCTTGCAAAACAATAGCTGCACAACACCGGCGACCACTACTCATACAAATTTAACATATCCGATAGATACCGCGGAGGTATATGGCACAGTAATTTCCGTACCGGGCACGTGGACGACCAATTTCGGTGCATACCTGCGGCCCTGCACGCTATCCTATGATATCAACGGCGGCAGCGGCACCGTACCGAAATCCGTGACGCGGCTTTATGATGCGGCGGTTACTCTGTACGGCGGCAGCGGCTTATCACGTGAGGGCTTCAATTTCAGTGGTTGGAATACGGCGGCAAACGGCAGCGGTGACTCCTATGATGCAGGCGATAATTTTATATGCAAGGCAAATACAACTCTTTTTACGCAGTGGGATTCGGAGAACAACAAGGACGAAGTGGATATCTGGAAAACACGGGAGGATAAGCCGGAAAACACGATTAACAAAACGGATACCAACATTACCGTAATGCCCGAAAGTATTGAGCGCGGGGATTTAGTCTCGGTCACGCCGAACGGCGATGCCTTTAACCGCCCGGTAGAACTCAGAATCAAAGAAGACGGCGCCGTGAAACAGGCAATCGAAGCGGTGTTGAGCGATACGGAAGGAAGAACCGTCTATCCCTTGGACATCAGCTTCTTTGAGAAAGGCGCCAATACCAAGGTGCAGCCTGCCGAAGGCACCACAGTCACGATCACCTGTCCGGTTCCTGACGAGCTTTTGGGCGATTTGGAGCATCTAACAGTGGTGTGCCTTATTGACGGCGATCTGCAAACGCTGCAGACAACATTTACGCAAAAAAACGGCGTCACCTGCGCCATATTCACGGCTTCGCACTTCTCACCCTATGCCTTTGTGGTGAACCGTCCGGCAGACGTGACGAAAACGATGACGGACACTGTGGCACCGAACCCTAACACAGGAGTTAAAACGGGCTTTGAAAGCTTGGGAGACGCTTTGCTGATGGCAGCCTCTCTTGGCGCCATGCTCATATGGGCACAGCAGCGCAGAAATAAATAACAAGGGACTTTAGGGCTGATTTAAGCCGATTGACTCCGATTTTTGATCGGTGTCAGTCGGCTTAATTTTGATGTTCTATATTTTGTGCTGACGGCCGTATTGGAATTATAGCCAATTCACTTGAAAACAAGCTTGTGATTTCTTCCCCCGCCGAAGGCGGGGGAAGAAAATGACGTTTTATATATAGCCAGTTTTTAAGTGAATTGGCTATAGAAAGCTGCCGTGATCAGGTAAAACTACAGGTGTGCGGGAATATTTAAAAAATATGAAGGTACGGGTTCTGTGGCAAAAGCTTCATGGCGGTTCCCTGTCAGGCTTTTGGAAGGACTTTTGCCGTTTATTCAGTGCGGCAGACGCGGGCTGCTATGAATCCCTCCTGCAAATCGGATTTCCCACAAGCGGTAATTCTAGAGAAGCAGTTCTGGAGCTGATGCAGAAGACGCTTTCATCGGAACCCACCATTCTGGTGCTGGATGATTACCATCTGGCTGACAGCCCCCAAATCAATGACTTTGTGGAATTTCTGCTCTGGAATGAGCTGCCGGAATTACATATTGTGCTCACTGCCCGCTATACGCGGCTGACCAATCTGGATGAACTCATTTTAAAGGGGTATTTGCAGCATATTCAGAAGGGCCGTATAGACACTCTGGTGCGGTTCGGACTTTATTCCTAAACTCTGCCTTAGTCATTTTTTTCTTTTTCCAGATGTGTATTTGGCACTATAATTCTATGTGATGTTCTCAGATGTGCACTCAAATTTCTTTTTTCATTATACATTTTTTCATCGGCTAAATTTATAATATCATCTATAAACTCATTCAAATCAAATCTAAATTCCTCGATTCCATGACTTACCGAAATAACAAATTGCTTATTTTCCGATTCGTTAATTCTTTGATATTCAAGGTTTATCTGTTGCCAAATTTCTTCAGCTTTCTTAGAATTTTCATTAACAAAAACAATCAAAAATTCATCTCCGCCGATTCTGATAACAAAATTAGGTTCTTTGATAAATTTTTTTATTGCATTTGTAACACAAGAAATAAGTTCATCCCCCACCACATGTCCAAAAGCATCATTGACATCTTTAAGCCCATTGACATCAATGAAGCATACACATGATTTTTTGCCGCTTCTCATAGCCTTCTTATACGATTTTTCTAAAAGCTCAAATCCAGCCCGACGATTATAGACTCCCGTAAGTGTATCAAAAGAAAAACGCCTCATTTTTGTATTTGCTCGTTGATATGCGATAATCAAAACCGAGAAAGCCATCGAGATTATTAACACTATCAACAATGTCGGTATTTGCGTTCGAATAGTATAGAGAGTAATTTCGTATAATTTATTATTGGGTAATACTCCATTTTCAAAGTCGCTGGGAACGAAAGAAACAATCCACCATTTATCTTCGCCTGGAACGATTAGCTGGTTACCAGCCGACCCGTCAAAAACAGAATAAGGTGCGATACTTTTATAGGCAAAAAGGCCATTATTGGTAATAATAGTTCCACTGCTGTTTTTATTCATAGATTCCCACTCATCAGGAAATTCGTTTGTAAAGCTGACAGATTCTTTATCTTCATACATAAAAGCCCATTCTTTGTCTTTTCTTTTATCATTAAGCAGCCAATAACCGTCAGCGTTCAACAAATAAACATTGCCATGACTTGCCAAAGAAGAATCTTTGTAATCTTCAAGCAGAAAATTTGCGTTATAGCTTAAAACAATTATCCCCTTTAGTCCGCCATCCTTACCGAATACTGCCATTGAGAATCTAATAATCGGTTGAATGGGCAATTGAATTTCACCGTTTTCAATATTTAAGTCCAGCTTAGATACATATATTTGGGCTTTCTTTAATCCAATCGTATTTTGAAAATAATATCTATCCTGTTTATTTTGAAGTTTTTCTATTTTTGAGACATACGAGCCTTCTTGCATATAATTTATTCGTATTTTTTCTTCTCCGCTCGTATCTATAAATCTTATTTTATAATAAATATTCTTGCTGTCCAAAAATGCCTTCCAGTTTTCTTCAAGATGTTCATAGCCACCCTCATAGTCGTTATTGTAGCTCTGGAATGTATATTCTAAATATCTCATGTCTGAAAGCAGAATATTTATGTTCTTGCTTGTGATTTTTTCCTCTAAATCAATAATGCTTTTCTCGTTTTCAGTAATTTTTGTATTTCTGGTATTGATTTCTTTCAATTGAAAACAAGTGGCAATTACTATGGCAACTATGCTTATTAATAAAAATATTATTAAACTATAACAAATAAACTTAATTATTGACTTTGCTTCGAATATTTTCATATTTACCAGTAACTCCTAACAATATTTAATATTCGTCTAGCAAAATCATGTCAATCATTAAATCGTCACTTTTAGTGTTTTCTTTAGTGAACTGCCGATCAAACATCCTGTTGACATCCAATTACAAAAAAGACATGGAAAAAATCCATGTCTTTTTTTGTATGTTTCTGTCTGTTCTCCCGCCGAAGGCGGGGAACAGACAAGATTAAAATGCAACAGAGCACTATCCCTCTTCGCAAATAGTATGCAAGGTAACTAAGCCAATAAATGGGGCTGCATATCTTTTGAGGTACAGTGAAAAACAAATAGTATAGCCAATCAACTTAAAAACTGGCTAGTTATAAAACGTTATTTTCTTCCCCCGCCTTCGGCGGGGGAAGAAATCACAAGCTTGTTTTCAAGTTAATCGCAACTATAATTAGTATAACACAATCATGTAGAATTAAATACAAAAACGGGCAAAATACCGGTATAACCGGTACATTTTTTTGTATTATTGGGTAATTTCCAGCAATCTGTGCTCCTGATCAAGAACTATTCCAAAACTACCCGGTAAGCAGGGACCTTCTGTGTAAAGCCCGTGGGCATCGCTTCCGCCGGTCAAAAAAAGCCCCAACTGCGTCGCTGCATCCATGATATCCTGCTGCCTCTGGGTATCATTCGAGGGATGGCTGTACTCAATGCCGTCCAGTCCAGCCGCCTTCAGTTTAGGCAGCAGTTCCATGCTGCCGTAAGAGAACGGATGCGCCAGAACCGCCAGACCCCCCGCATCTTTGACCAGACCCACTGCATCGCACGCCTCGATACAATCACTTTCAACCACAGCTATGCCGCCTTTGCCAAAACAGCGGTTATAAAGCAGTCCATAGATCGATGAGCCATAGCCGCGGTCGATCAGGGCATGCATGATGTGCTGGCGGTAAATGATCCGGCTCTTCCCCGTATATCCCAGTACGATATCAACATCGATGGGATAACCTGCCTTTCTCAGAAGCGCGATTCTTTTGAGGGAGGCTTTATGTCGGCTGAGCAGATAAGGCAAACATGCAGCTTCCACACGTTGTGTGTCCCTCACCCCATACCCAAGGATATGCACCTTTCGGTCTAGCTGCCGGGAGCGGGCAGAAATTTCAATCCCAGTAATTATTTTTATACCGTATTCTCTTCCGGCTGCCAGAGCTTCCGCCTGACCGGCTAAGGTATCATGGTCGGTTATGGATATTGCATGAATGTGCAGATGACTGGCCAGCTCGGCAATCTGTCGCGGAGAGAGGGAACCGTCTGAAAAAGTGCTGTGCAGATGAAGATCAGCCCATATTCTTGTCATTCGCCATTATCCTCCTCGTTCAAAATAAAGGCGCCGATATCATAAAGATCCTGGAACCTGCTTTTGAGAGTATCACGGTCGTACTTCCACCAGCAACTGCGCAAAAGTTTCCCGATGATTTGATCATCAAAGCGGTAGCGTATAATCTTTGCAGGAACCCCGCCCACAACCGCATAGGGCGGAACATCCTTCGTCACCACAGCACCCGCTGCAATCACCGCGCCGGTGCCCACATAGACTCCGGCCGTGATCGTTGCCCCATGGCCAATCCAGACGTCGTGGCCAATGGTGCAGTGATGCCGTGCTCTCCATTCAAAAAAGTCCGCGTCGTCTTCCCCAAAGCCATATTTCGAGCAACGGTAGGTCATGTGGTGCTGAGTGACACGGTGCATCGGGTGGTTGCCCGGGTTGATTCTGACAAAGGCCGCAATCGAGCAGAATTTTCCAATGGTGGTATGATCAGCAATTGAGTAGTCACATATATAACTGTAATCACCCATTTCGACATCGTTTAAAACCACGCCCCTGCCGACTTCGGTATATAAACCAAAGGCGGACTCCATGATGGTCGCGGTGGAATGAATGGCCGGTTTTTCTCCGAGCGTCTGACTCGCTATATCTTCAGGTATCTGACATTTGATTTCTGTCATCGCAACTTTCCCTGCCCCCATACTCAATTTATAGTTGATTAACTTGAAAACAAGCTTGTAATTTCTTCCCCCGTCGGAGGCGGAAAAACAGAGGCGAATTATCGTCTGATTCAGGATTAGGATCAAACAACGCCGCAATAGCCGTGCTGCATTAGATCATAACGCCTGTCAGCAAGAACTGAGATAGCGTCGCGGTCGTGAAATACCCCAATCATCGCAGTGCCCTTTTGTTTCAGTTGCAATATCAGCTCCATCACCTTTGACTTATATCCCATATCGAGGGACGCGGTGGGCTCATCAAGAAGCAAAAAGCGCGGTTCGGCGATAATGGCGCGGAGAATGTTCAGCCGCTGCTTTTCCCCCCCGCTGAAGGTGGCAGGGTACATGTCCCACAGTGCCTTTCCAAGCCCCACATAAGAAAGCAGTTCCTTTGCCCTATCCATCGCCTGGGCGCTGTCGACGCCGCTTAAAACGAGCGGCTCTGTCAGCACCTCAATCGCGGATACCCGGGGCAGCACATGCAAAAACTGTGATACATATCCGATCTCATTGCGGCGAAGCATGAGAATTTCCCGGTCATCGGCCGCTGCCAGATCAATGACGCCGTCACCCAAAGAGCTGTAAAGGATCTCGCCCGAGGTCGGCAGATAGGTACGGTAAATACATTTTAACAGGGAAGACTTCCCGATGCCGCTGGGCCCGGTGATCGCAAGCAGACTTCCCACGTCCACCTGTAAAGAAACATCCGCAAAGCTTGCAATTCTCACACCATCCCTGATGTGCATCACAAATTCCTTTGAAAGCCTGTTGACAGTAAGCATTTTAAGCTCCATTCCGCCGCTTGGCACCGGCACAATATAATATATAGTTGATTAACTTGAACAGAAGCTTGTGATTTCTTCCCCCGCCCCCCGCGGGGAAAATAGAGGCGGGACTATTATCTTTTAATTTGAAATCAGTATAAGAACAATGATTTATCCCAACCTGTACTGGAATTGCATGGCCACTCTGCCATCAATAAACACCTTATAGATCATCGGGCAGCCATTCATCAGGCGCACCACCAAAAGATCGGCCTTTTTACCCACCGCAACCACGCCGAAATCCCTGTCGATATTCATGGCCTTGGCTGGGTTGGCTGTCACCATTCTCACACCCTCCGCCAAAGGCAGAACTCCCTCACTGCACAGCTTAAACACCGCGTGCAGTAGGGCCGCCGGATAATAGTCAGAGCAAAGGATATCGGCGCACCCTTCTTTTATGGCATCAATGGCGCACAGATTCCCCGCGTGGCTTGATCCCAGCATGATATTGGGGGCACCGACAACCACCATAAGCCCTTCTTCGTGAGCCTTATGCGCGACTTCCATGGTAATTGGGAATTCCGAAATTCCCGCGCCATATTCCCGCTTTACCAGTTCAACCTTTTCCATGGAATCGTCATCGTGGGAGGCGAGGGGAATGCCATACTCACGGGCAAGCTTCGAAAGCCGGAGAAGCATCTCATGTGTTGCCTTGGGCTTTTGCTGACTGTCAGCAATAAAGCGCTCCAAATCCGCGTCGCTGAGATTGTTCCAATGTCTGAGCAGGGTGGCGCTCTTGGTGACATCGCGGTACTGTCCCTGTCCCGGCGTATGGTCCATAAAAGAAAGCTCGTGTACAAGCCCATCCCGTATCAACTGTTCGAGGTATGAAAAAATCTCCAGGTTGTCGATCTCATAACGGGCATGAAAGCGATGGCGGATCAGATGATATCCGATGTGAAAGTCCTTGATCAGTTTGACCAACTTGTCTACATTGTCCGGCTTTCTGATGCTCTTCTGCTCAAAATCAAAACGCTCCTTCATGAGCGAAAGCGAGTGGTACATGGTGGTAATGCCCTGACCCAAAAGCTGCTTCTCGGTTTCACGAAGTCCCATTTCAAAGTTCATCACGCTTGTGGGGCGGGGCTGTATGACCCCTTCTATGTAGTCGGAGTGAATGTCGATGAAGCCCGGCATGATATAACCGCCGTGCGCATCAAAAAATTCCATCTCTTCGTTACCATCGTCGTATCTTTCCAATTCTTTCGTGGATAAAATCGCTTCGATTCGATCGTTATTGATCACCACCGCGTGGTGTGGAAGCAGCGCGTCGTATGTGACAACGACGCCGTTAAAAATACATTTATGCATAGCACTCTCCTGTTACAGTAGTGAATTGACCAAGGTCTGGGTATAGATGTGCTGAGGGTCCTCAAGAATCTGGTCTGTGATTCCCTGTTCGACAATTGACCCGTTGAGCATAACCACGCTGCGATCCGCCAACATGCGGATTACCGCCAGGTCGTGGCTTACCACAATCATCGAAATGTGAAATTCCCGTTGAATACGCTTCACCAGATCCAGCACTTTGGCCTGCACGGACAGGTCGAGCCCGGTGGTGACCTCATCAAGCAGCAAGATTGGCGGGTTGTTCGCCACCGCTTTGGCAATCTGCACTCGCTGCTGCATGCCGCCGGAAAAATTTTTAGGGGGCTCCTTTACACGGCTGACCGGCACCTCGATATGATTCAGGAGCTGTTCGGTGCGTCCCATCATGTTTGCAACATTTCGTTGGCCGGCCGCAATAAGCTTTTCCGCCACATTGGCACCGGAGGAAAAATGCATACGGAGCCCCAGATGCGGGTTCTGGTACACCATGCCAAGCAGATGGTTGCGGATATACTTGCGCTGCTGTAGGGAGGTGCTGAAAATATCCACCTCTCCATTCTGGTAACAATCGAGGGTATAGCTCCCGGAGGTAACCTCCAACTCCATATAAAGTGCCTTCATCAATGTCGATTTGCCTGAGCCCGATTCGCCCACAACGCCAAGTATCTCGCCGGGATACACCTCAAGAGAAAGATCCCTGACCGCCCATATGCTCTTACAGTAAGGGCAGCGGTTACGATCGAGCACCTCGGGATCGTGCTTACAGATTTCACAGCCGTTTCCATACCGAACCACAAGATTTGACAGCTTTAAAGCCGGTTTTCCGCTATCCATCGCGCACCTCCGATTCCTGACGCTTTTTACAGAATCCGCTGTCGGAGCACTGGTATACACGCTCTCCCGTATGCGTATCGAAGAACTCATCCATATATGCCCCCTCTGCACCGCACAGGCGGCACACCTTTCCCGACATATCCTCTGTCCGGAAGGGGTAATCCTCAAAGGCAAGAGACTCCACCTTCGTATAAGGGGGAATTGCGTATATCTTTTTTTCTCTTCCCGCCCCGAACAAATAAAGATTCCCACTCATGTGAAGCTTCGGATTGTCATAGCGTGGAATCGGTGAGGGCATCATTATATATCGATTCTCCACCATTACGGGGTAGTCGGCGCCGATTTCAATTTCGCCCATACGGACGATGTTCTCATACAGCGCCAGCCACATCGGAGAGTATTCCATCTCGGCATGCATCTGTTTTGTTACCGCTTCCCGTGGCTCCACCAGCCGGAGAGGTTCGGGCAGAGGAACCTGTAAAACAAGAATTTGGTGGTTGTGTAGTGGAATTTCGGGTATTCTGTGTCGGGTTTGGATAACAGTAGCCTGTTCGGAATCAGTGGTGGTGGCCACATCGGTACATTCGGTAATAAACTGACGGATAGAAACGGCATTGACACTGTCGTCACTTCCCTGGTCGATTACCTTCAGGATGTCCTTTCGGCCAATGATGGAAAGGGTGATCTGAATCCCCCCCGTCCCCCATCCGCGTCCAATCGGCAGCTCTCTTGATCCGAACGGAACCTGATACCCGGGGATGGCAACCGCTTTGAGCAGCGCCCGCCGGATCAAACGCTTGGCGCTTTCGTCCAGATAGGCAAAGTTATAATTATTGTCCATTCTCTTGCTCCTTCTTTCTGCGGGTATGGCGAACTCGGTCGAGTTTGGACTGGAAGGTTACATAATGGGGCAGCTTTAGGTGGGAAATAAAGCCGCTCATCTCTAGACAGTCGCCGTGGAGCAGCACGAATTCTTCATCCTGTAAGATCGAATCGCCCTCTGTTTCAAGAAGGTAGTCAAGCACTGACATGGCGATTGCCTTGTTATCATTTCTGCCGAAAACCAGACCATAGCCTATTCCAAGACTGAGCCTGTTTGTGGAAGTATCCGCCTTGTCTCCCTTCCCCGATTCCAGACGCTTTAACGGGTCTGCGTTGTCGCTTTGGTTGTTCTCATCCTCAACTGGAAAAAGCGACTCTACCTCTGTCGCACAAAATTCACCGACAGAGATCGTTTCGTCCGGAAAGAGGGGATGGGCTATATTGACCTCAGCCATCCCTGTGCGCAGTTCCCCTATGGTGGGGTGGGCGGGGCCGAAGCCCCTGATACCAGCGTAGGCAAGCCCGCAGACATATCCGGTTTCTGCTCGTGCAATTGTTTGCAGGCGTGCAGAGCGTGGGGCAGGAAAGGTAAGCGGAAATTGGGTGATATCCAGCGGAGCGCTGTCATCCAGCTCTGCCGAAATGAGCCCCTCCCGACGCAGAAGCTCCGTTATGCGTCCGGCTGTCAGCTCTTCTTCCTGCCCCGTAAAGCTTTCCCAGTGTTCTTTAATCTCTCTGACATCCTGTTCTTTCTCATTTATGAGGAAAAATTTCAGCAAGCGGTGGGTGTAATCGTAGGTGGGGCCAAGATACTGCCCACCCGGAATATCCTTGAACGCGGAGGATATCCGTCTGATCAGCGTCATATCAGCGCAATCCACCGGAAGAGAGCAGTAGTTTCTGGACAGGGTGGAACGGTAGGCACGAAGCAGAAACACTGCCTCCTCCAGTGAGCCCTCAGACTGTTTAAGCGCAAGTGCGGCATAGTCCGGTGCATAGAAACCCGCCTCACCCATAACCTTGTCAATTAAAAGACTCATACGGTCGCGGATCGCTTCAATCTCAATATTCTTTGTTCCGCCCGTCCTGTAGAGGGAAAGAAGCTCAATGGATTTCTCGATGGCCTCCCGGCCACCGGCTACAGCAACATATGCCATTACTTCACCCGCCTTATCTTACGGGGAAACGCCGCGACGTCACCCTCTTCTCTGACAAAGACAAGCTCGATCCCGCAGGGATATTCTGCCTGCATTTCGTCGCGGGCCATAAGCCATTCAAGCTCAGGCTTCGTCAGCAAAACGCTTGTGCCTCCAGGGGGAACACCCGGCCCTTCTATGGCAGCCTGGCAGTCAGGGTATCCTTTGGAAGCAATGAACAGCGTGGCGGAACAATGGGGATCCGCATATGTCCCCTGCTTCACGGTATCCAGCACCTGTCGGGCATCTACCTCTTGGGGCAGAAAGATAAAGTCGGCCTCCGCGAGCGGCACTCGGCGGCTTCCAGTCAGAAATTCGATCTGCTCGCGGAGGCTGTCGCTGCTTTCGTCTATATAAAATGTTGTTTGGGTATCCAGCAAGGTCATCGAAAGGGCAAGGGTAAGACCGTCCTCACCCAATTTTTCAGCAGCTCTTTCCAGCCGTCCCGGCCTGCCGGGGTTGGCAGTGCAGTCGAGCAGTGTCCGAAACACTGCCTGTGTATCATGTACTACATCAAAGGTATGCTTATTCTTCATGGCTATCCTCCAGAATCTTAAAGTTGACCTGAGACTGCCTGTGAATGGCGGCGTTTCTTTGTCTATCACCAGATCTTTTTAGCCTTATTGCCTCCAGTTCCGGTGAAGCTGAAATAAACTCCTCAAATTCCGCCGTATGAGCCGCATCCAAAATGGCCGCTGCACGCGTTTTTTCGAGGTCGTCCCCCTTCATGACCGCCGCACCCCTGATGCCATCGACCTCGACAAAGCACTCGGTGGCGAGCATCTCTCCCATAAAGAAACGGGAGGACTTTACAGGCTCCCTGACCTCGATCATGACCATGGTTTTGGCGGGTGGCTTTGTGACGAACACCTGATGCTTTTGTTCGATGCGACTGGCAAGTGCTATGACCGTATCCCTGCCGGCAAAGGCAAGCAGGCTGCTGAGAAGCTTCTTATCCATGCTACACCTTCATCCTTCTTTTGGCGGCGGTTACAAACAGTTCTATCGCATAGGCGAACGCAAAGGTAATCAGAACGGCCAGCCCGGCGCGTCCGAATTTATAGCTGTTCATCGCCGCCATAATCGTATAGCCAATACCGCCCGCGCCCACCATGCCCAAAATTGAGGCTTCGGAAAAGTTTATTTCAAAGCGCATGGCGGACCATGCGATCAGTCCGGTGAAGGAAGCGGGTAAAACCGCACCGAAAAACACCTGCACCCGGTTTGCCCCTGTCGCTTTAAGAGCTTCGATTGTGCTTTCGGGTACCTCCTCAAAGGTTTGTGCGAATGTTCTTCCAAAAAAAGCGGTCACATGAAAGACGAGGCCCACAATCCCAGCCGGCATACCAAAACCAAGGCAGGCTAAAATCAGCAGCACCCAAACCGTTGTTGGAACCGCCCGGACAAAGGAAAAAATGCCCTGCAGCACTGTGGCCAGCGGCTTGTAGGGGGTGATGTTCCGGGCCGCAAAAGCACCGGCTAAGAGCCCCAATATACTGCCATAGAACGTCGCCAGAATCGTGACGCAAACCGTCTCTGTGAAGGTTGTCACCGTAATTTCGAACCGTTCCAGACTGAACCTCGTTAGCTCGGAAAGTACTGTCGCCAGTCTGGGCAGGCGTGAAGCCAGGCGGCTCCAGTCGAGATCAAGAAAGAGCAATGACAGAATCGTTGCTGCCGCTGAAAAAACTAAAAAAAGATAGATAGGCAGATCGTTTTTAAGATTGCCCGTTTGAATTTTATTGCCTTTATGCCGGACAACATCCTTTGCTTCAAGCTGCCGCGGCATAGGGGCCACATGCACATTTTCTCCCATAGTGAAAATCCTCCTTGCTAACCCAGTGTAATGCTTCTTAGATATTCCGTGAGTAGATTTACCGCGATGATCATCACCGCGACCGCTAAAATGACAGCACTTGCCGCATGGTAGTTATACTGCTTAATATAGCCTGTCATCAGCAGGCCGATACCGCCTGCCCCGACCATGCCCAGAATTGTCGAGGCACGGATGTTGGTTTCAATACAGTAGAGAAACCACGAGATAAATCCCGGCAGTGCAGCCGGAATGATACTCTGTGTAATCACGGCCAGGGTGCCCGCACCGGTCGCGCGAAGGGCCTCAATACTCTCCTCGGCGACCTCGTCGATGGTTTCAATAAACGCCCTCACCAGAAATCCGACGGTGGCGATCATCAGCGCAAGCACTCCGACCGACGTCCCAATTCCAAATGCGGCGACCAGAATAAAAGCCCATACAAGGGTAGGGATGTTGCGCAAGACGGAAGCTATAGCGCGTACTACAGCGTTTAGAGGTTTCATCGCGCATATGGTAGATGAACCCATAAAGGAAAGGAAAAATGCAATGACAGCTGAAACACCTGTCGAGGCAACCGCCATCGTGAAGGTCTGCAAAGTTGCTTTCGCAAGCTGATCTATTTTCATAAATCTAGGTGGGAGAAAGTCCACAAGGATAAAACGCCAGAACTCCCCTTGGCTTGTCAACGCTGATACAGGACTAAAGCCCGTGTACCATGTAGCCCCCGCAAAAACGGCTGACAGAATGATAAAAAATACAATTAACTTTCCTCTTTCACCAGGAGTGGTTATCTGAATTTTCTGATCAGTTCGCATTGACCGCATCTCCTCCTAACATAAGCTGACTGATTGGCTTGCCATAGATTTGTTCGATCATCTCGTCACTGAGCTGCTTGGCAGGTCCGTCATAGATCACTTTGCCGGCACGCATACCGATGATCCTGTCAGAATACTCGATCGCCACATCCACCTGATGAAGGTTCACAATGCAGGAAATAGAATGCTCTTTGGCCAGGCTTCGTATCAAATCCATCACGATATGGGCGCTTGCCGGGTCAAGTGAAGCAATCGGTTCGTCACACAAGAGCAGGACGGGCTGCTGCATGAGTGCCCTGATAATGCCCACCCGTTGTTTTTGCCCCCCGGAAAGCTCGCTTGCCCTCTGGTACATCAGCGGATGGAGCCCTGTCATTTCCAACAGTTCAACCGCTCTCTTTTTATCTTCTTCGCTATAGAGGCCAAAGATCGAATCCAAGGTGCTCATATATCCAAGTCTACCATGCATAACATTTTGCATAACAGTGAGTCTGTTGACCAAGTTGTAATGCTGAAAGATCATTCCAATGCGTCGGCGAGCATTCTTTACCCCCGACTGTGACATTGCCGAAATCTCGAGCCCCTCTATGTACACAGAACCCTTAGATGGCTCAACAAGGCGGTTTATGCAGCGAAGAAGTGTGGATTTTCCCGCCCCTGAAGGGCCTATTACACCAATCATTTCTCCTTTTTTAACCTGGAAATCGGCACCATCCAGAGCATATTCAGGTGAATTGCCATACCGTTTTGTCAGGTTGGTAACCTTTAAAACTGTTTCCATGAAACCTCCTCATCATCGTGCAAGGGGCTGGCTTTTGACTAAACCCCTTGCACTGCGCCGGCGGCTGCAGAACAGGCCGCTCAACGTCATGCTGTTTTTAAGATCGTGCGTCTAGCAGTGGTATAGTTGATTGCTACATTGTCAAGCCAAATGCGACAGTTCGAGCAGAAAGAGCTGGGAAGGTGTATTCCAATAAAGACATTTTCGGGGTCTGTTGTTTATAAGCAGAAGAGAAGAAGACAGGTTTTGATGAGAAACAGTGGACAGAACAGTACCTTTCGGAAAGAACTCTCTGAGCAAACCGTTACCGTACTCATTGCTTCCTCTCTGATGCGGACAATATGGATCAGCGAAATAAAGAGTTAAGCCTAGATCTTTCTGGATTACATCATAACAGGCAAATTCACCGCCACGATCTGTTGTTGCTGTTTTGAATGTGCCTTGTGGCAATAAAGTGTGCAGGTGCTTGATTGCAGCTTCCATGGAAGCTGCCGTTCGATCAGGAATGGGAACGGCTGTATAGAACCTTGTTTTTCGTTCCACAAAGGTGGCCAAGCAACCGCTGGAACCCCTAGAGAAAACCACCGTATCAAGTTCCCAATGCCCAAATGTTTCTCTGGTATATACCTCTTTGGGTCTCTTGTGGATAGAAGTACCACGAGCATAATGCGCAAGATTTTTACAGCTTCTCTTTTTTCCATTACGGCGCAGCACATCTGCGGTGAGTCCGTTCAGTCGTCCGGCATAAAGCCAGTTGTATATGGTTTTAAAGCTCAGTTGGCTTGAAGTAACGGTATGTGATATTTGTTCTGGCGACCAGGTCTCTTTCAGCTTTTCTGCCACAGCTGCGCACAACTCCTCGTTCCATTTCCCTTGAGGTTTGCTGTTGTGCCGTTTCTTCTGGTAATCCAGTTGTGCTTCTTCTGCGTTATACGCTCGGGCACCGTAAAAACGTTTCAATTCTCTAGCGATACTGCTGTGGTGACATCCCAGACGTGATGCGATTTTCCGGGTCGTATATCCGATTTGACGGAGTTCCTCTATCTTTCCTCGTTCGAATGTTGTAAAATGGTGGTGGCTCATGGCTGCCTCCTTGTGTGAATGTTGTTGTTGCAAACTCTATTCTACACGTTTTGGCCGCCTTGGGCTATCTTTTTTCTGTCGCATTTCATTTTACAATGTAGCGATTAACTTGAAAATACGTTTTATATATAGCCAGCTTATAAGTTAATTGGCTATATGAGCGGCCTTCTGCCTTCCAAACGACAAGCTAATCATTGCAGCCTATCAGAGTACCTCATTAAGATTTGGGGATAACCTTTTCCATAAGGGCTCGAACATAATCATAGTCGCTGTCGGCAGCCGGAACAAACCTGGCCTTTTCCTCGGGTTTTTTACCCATCATAAACTGAAAGTAGTCGGCGTTATTATAGTTAAGGAAAAAGCTCTTGATTGCATCTTTTAAATCCTGTGGCAAAGAACCGCGTACGGCCATAGGAGAGGCGGGTATTTTCTTTGACTCGTGGATCACGGTAACATCACTCGCTTTGACACGTCCGGCAGCGATCTCGGCATCCAGAATATCTGAAGCGATCGGCGCGGCATCCACATCTCCATTCAGAACCGCCTGCAAACCGTTTTGATGTTTGCCTGAATAGGTAACAGAAGAGAAGAAGGACCCATTTGTGTGCAGGTTGTCATTGGTTGTACTTGGAAAGGCGGTCATAAGCTCAAGGGTGGGGACATAGTTTCCAGAGGTAGAGGCCGGATCTACAAAAGCAAAGGTTTTTCCTTTGAGGTCTGCGAGGGCTTTAATCGGGCTTCCCGCTTTGACAATAATCTTCGAGGTATAACCTGCTTTTGTCTTGTCTCCGTTGGACGCAATTACCGCCAGCGCCTCGGCACCCGAGCGTTCAGCCGCCTGACAGTAGGAAACCGGTCCATAGAATACAAGGTCGGCCTTGCCGGTTCTCATCGCTTCTACGGCGGCATTGTAGTCGGCGGCATTGACCTCTGTCACCTTAATGCCCAGAGCGGCAGACAAATCCTTTTCAAGAGTCCCGCGGTATTCCGCCAGCGTATCGCTTGCCTCATTGGGTAGATAGCACAGCACAATTTGCGAAACAGTATCCTTATATGAGGCCTTTTTAGAAGATTCTCCCGCCGATGCGGATGCACTCGCGGCAGGTGCCACGCTGCTGCAACCTGTAAACATGACCGATAATGACGTCAATGCAAGGACAAGCGCTAATACTCGTTTCATAACTTCTCTCCTTCAAAATAATGATAGAATCGTTTACTCCTTTATCATCATAGAGCATGTTATGTGTATTTCTCACCAAGCGCTGGTAAAGTTATTGTATATCATGTGCAAAATGTGAATGTGAAATGTAAAAACAAAGCGACCTTATTAGGATAAAAATTGAGAGCGAGGCTAGGTATGCTCTATAAAACCGAGCGAAACGAGGACGCAGACCGCGGAGCACATCCTAAGGAGTGGAACGGGAAATCAATGAGGAGCTTTCGGGGAGGTGAATCCATTTGCTCTACTACACCGCTGACCTGCATATAGGCCATGCAAACATCATCAAGATGTGCCGCTGCCCCTTTTCGGACGTTGAAGAAATGAATGACGTACTTATTTGTAATTGGAATGATAGTATGACAAATGCCGATACAGTAACCCTTTTTCCACTATTGCTCCGGAATAGATATAAAATTGAAGCGGGTACCGGATGTATGTGTCCGATACCCGCCTAATATTTTCTATATAGTATCTTTTCATCCGCGCGAAACAGAGGGACTTTAGCTCATGACAGCTTTTTTGCAAACCGCCCGTATAATACCCGCATCCATAAAAATGACGTCAGCAGAGCCGGAATACTATAAAGATAATTCTCTTCGATGCAGAGTTTTGCGATCCAAAAGGACGGCAAGATTGAGAAAAGATACGAAACGCCGGAGAGCAGGAAAAATGGAACGGGAAGACCGAGCAAAATGACCCCAGAGAGTTTTCCCAGCGCCATGCCTTCCACGCGGTTATGCGAAAACGACACGAGAAGCAGCGAAACAGCAACGCTCAGCAGGCTCGAAAGCGCGCATGTTAAGAGCAGCGCCGGCAGGGGCCATACGGTCAGCGAAAAAAAACTCATGATGATTGCGGAGGCAAAAATGGAGATGACAGCAGGAAATATGAGCCGGGATACAATATATCCCCGCTTGCCGACAGGCGTCACGGCCATGTAGGAGGTCATGTTTTCATCGTACTCCGTCAGCATGACCAGGGACGAGACAAAGCAAATGATATATGGCGTCATGACGGCGAGAAATAGGTCAAACAGCAGATAGTATTCGGAAAGGATCGCCGTCCTGCCGAAGTATCTGCAGAGCACGGCCTCGGCTGCCGGGACGCCGAAGCGAAAAGCGCAGCCGGCGAGCAGCGGGGCGGCCAGAGCCGCGTAGAGCATGCCGTCTTTTGATATTTGCCGCAAAAACATACCGAAGCAGCGCATAAGCGGTCTCACAGCCTGACACCTCCCGCGGATTTCAGCATTTTATCCACCGCTCCGCACGCGATGAAGGCAAACAGCGCCGTCCACAGCAGTAGGAACAGCAGCGCAGGCAAAGTACTGCCGCACCCCGTACAAAGCACTATCATGCTGACGCCCGGATGGATAAGGAGCCAGCTCTCTTTATACCAGAAAAGCCAGATAACGGCGGGGACGTTGATCAGGATCTCGGCGGGGATGGTCGCCAGGACGAACTGATTGAGCGTTGTTGTTTTACAGGCGATAATCAGCCCCACCGACGAAAACAGGCATGAGCAGAGAAATACGCCGGCAATGAAAGCAAGCAAATTTGTTACAATACTTGCCGGAATAACAATCAAAAGACTTACAACGGTCGATATGAACCCGATGGAACAGAGCTTTGACAAAACGTATTCCGAAGGCTTAACCGGCGAAACGGCGACGCTATCCAACACCCGCTCGCTTTTTTCAAAGAGTACGATAGCGCCCATGAAATACAAGCCCATGGCGGCCGGGTCCGAAAAAATCATCAAGATCGCCGCTTTCCCCCTCCACGATTCGGGAAACGCAAAAAGCAGTCCGATGTACAGAACCGAAAAGAGAAGATAAATGAAATAAAATCCGTATTTGAACTGGAAGCGGATGTCGCCCAGAAGCAGCTTTCTTATTCTCATTGCAGCTGCCTCCCCGTAAGCTCAACAAAAATATCGTTGAGCGTCGGTTCGCCCGAATGGATGGACAAAAGCCGGTTTTCGCGGATGAGCCTTAAAAGCGTTTCGTCCTCCGAGGTTTTGCGGAGTGGAATTTCCGCTCCGATTTCCCTGTCGTTATCCGAATAAGTATAGGTGATCTTTGACGCGCCCCTGCCCATGATAAGGCTGCGCGGCGTGTCGAGAGCCCGGATTTCCCCGTCCACGATGAACGCGACCCGGTCGCACAGCTCTGTGGCGTCGTACATGTTGTGCGTCGTCAGGATAATGGTTTTCCCCTTTGCCTTTTCTTCCAGAATGATGTTCTTCATCGTCCGGGCACTGGACGGGTCAAGTCCGGAGGTCGGTTCGTCGAGAAAAAGAATTTCTGGATCGTGCAGCAGCGCCTTGATGAAATTCAACCTTGACTTCATGCCCTTTGAAAAGTCCGAGACCTTCTTGTCTGCGTCGTTCATCAGCCTAACGGAGGTAAGCAGCTCATCGATATCGCGGTGATTCTGATAAAGCGAAGCGAAGAATCGGAGGTTTTCGCGCGCCGTGAGCTTTTCATATAAGCTCGGGAATTCAAAGTCGACCCCGATGTTTTCGTAGAAGCCGTTATTGTGGCACCTGACTTCCTCGCCATTTACAATAACACTGCCCCTGTAGACGGTGATCAGACCGGTCAGGATCTTCTGCAGCGTGCTTTTCCCCGCGCCGGAGGGGCCCAGAAATCCGAATATTTCGCCGGATTTAACCTCAAAGCCCACGTTCTCGATAAACGGCTTTTTTGTATAACTGAAGCAGAGACCGTTAACTTTTATCATTGCCTTTCTCCTTCAAACATCTGGATGACGACTCCCCGGATCATGACACGAAGCGCCTTGTCAAAAACCTCTTCGCCCACTTCCTGTTTATGCAGCAGGGAAATGAAGATGCCCCGTATGGCCGCGCTGAAAACCATGATATTTTCCGCTTTTATATCCGGCACCATGCCTACCAGCTCTTCCACCCGGAAATCGTCCTTATCGGTATGAAGCTTTGAGAGTTCTGGCGGCAGCTTCCGGAAAAGCAGCTCCAGCTCGCCGCTTGTCATTAACTTCAGCAGATAAGAACCGTCCAGCGATTTGTACAGCCTGAATATGATGTCCGTCAGCTTTTCCGCGTCCATGTCGTCTTTCAGAACGGAGATGTCGGTTATCATTTTTTTTTGGACTTCGTCGTGCAGCGCGCAGAACACGTCGAAAAGCAGGTGCTCCTTGGACTCGTAAAAGAGATAGAAAGTCCCCTTCGGAATATTCACCCTCTTCACAAGCTCATCCACCGTCGTCCTTCGGATGCCGTACAGGGTAAGGCACTTTTCAGCCTCCTCCATCAGTCTACTCTTTATATATGCGCGTTCACTGTCGGAAAAAGTTTTAGGCATTTTGTTCCACCTTAATAACATATGACTATATTCGTCTGTTTGGTCATAACTATAGCACGGACGTAACTCGACGTCAATATGAATATGCATGTTCCCAGGTATTCATGTGATCAAAATTATTATCGCCTTAGGTAGAAGAGGCCAGATTGCCAAGAGCACTATTCGGGCAAATATAGCGATTCACCACAATGCACATATCAATCTTCAAAAAACAATCCGTATCTCTCACTTGCCTCAGTTATGCTCCAGATTCCAAACACATCCTGCAATATCTTGATGCATGCAAAAATATAAGGTATACTGTTCTATAGAAATGTATTGTCAAGCGGTATGAAAACTTTAGTATTGAACCGTCAAAGAAGCGGGTGAAAAACGGGGCATTACAAGCCGAACGGCGGCCCTGTATTTGTGCTGACGGAAAGATTGAATAAAGGGTAACCTGTGGCTTATCCCAAAGGGAACTCCAAAGCCTGCCGATGGAAGGCGTAAAAAAGGGTTAAGCTATCAAAAATCACATATATTTATAAACAAGGGGATGACGAAATGCCAGATGGAGCACAACGCGGAGCGTTACATATCCATATTGACGAACGAAAGCTGTCCATCATCGTTCATTCCTTGTTTGGCTCCTGGATGCTGGCCTTCCTCTTTGAAGGACAAATATTGCATGCCCTTACCGGTATTTTTGGTCTGAACTCAGGCGTTATGGTCTTTGGCGGGATTGCCGCGCTTTTTTTTGGATTGTTATTATTCGGTTTTTTAATTAAAACAAAGCGGGCGGCCAAGAGGCTGCTTCTGTGTTCATATCTCTTTTTCATTGCCACCTCTGCTGTTTTTTTCTTTCCACCCTCCATATTTTGGACTTTGGGAATACTTACAAGCTCGGTCTTGGCCGGAGGCTGTAACGCGGCATGGGGCTTTTACTTTAAAAGCGGCACGCCGAAAAACGAGCGCATCAAAACGGCCGCCGACGTACTAATCTATTCCAATGTTCTGATGATTTTGCTCAACATGGCGGCCATTCATCTATCACCTCATATCGGGTTGGCGTTGTCCATGTTTGTGCTTTTGGCCGCATTCTTATTCGCGCTGCGCCTTCCCGCCGATGACGGTGCCTCTTTGCCCTCTTCCCCCGACCAAAAGGAAAGCTCCACAAGCATAGCGACGCCTCTCGCTTTTTTATGCCTCTTTATTGTGGTTATCACCATCAACTCAGGGCTGATGTATCAGGTGATTAATCCCACCTTTGCACATCTTGAATGGCTGACAAGCTGGTATTGGGCCGTCCCATATATTGCTGCCTTGTTTATTATGAGGAACCTGCCTCGCAAAACAAACCGAGCTTATATACTCTATGTGGCCATTGCCATGATTGGTTTTTCATTTATTGCGTTTGTGGCCCTTGACCTTTCGGAGACGAGTTACCTTGTTGTCAACACACTGATGCTGGGGGCCTGCGGCATATACGATTTATTTTGGTGGAGCATTCTCGGCGAGATGCTGGATTTCTGTAGAAATCCAGCAAAGCTGTTCGGAATAGGGTTGTCGGCCAATGTGCTAGGTATTTTTTTGGGCGGGCTGATCGGAAATGTTATTTATTGTGGAAGAACGCAAATCGTCAACTCAACATTATTGGCGCTGTCCGTGGTTTGTGTGACGCTTGCCCTCCTGCCACCTCTGCACAGGCACCTTTTATCTCTGCTGAAAGATCATGTCTATCTGGCTGTGTTTTCCGGGATGCCACCCGAGAAACAAATCAGCATAACCAATCGGTTTATAAAATTCGCAAACCTTTCGGAACGGGAAAGTCAGGTCGCGTCCCTGCTGCTTCAGAAAAAAGCCTATAAAACGATTGCAGCAGAGCTGTTTATCAGCGAAAACACGGTAAAATACTATGTGAAGAATATTTACTCCAAATTTAATATCCAGAGCCGTTCAGAACTGATCGACATGATATTGAAGACCGAGGACACAGCTTCCACGGAATAGCGCTCAGTGTGTGAACAGATCATTTTAAGCCCCTACCCGAAAAAAGGTGGGGGCTTTTTACGCAGCTTACCCGGTTCGTGTGAAGACTTTTCCGAGACAGTCCATTATTCTGTTTATAGGGCAAACCACAAAAGAAATAAACGAAGGGGGCAAATCAATGAAACGGAGCAAACCGGCAAAGCTGCTTCTTATATGCGGTTTTGTTTTCATGCGTTTTTAGCCCTTACCGCCTGTATTTATGACGGCGGGGGAAACAACACGGCCCCCTGCCCAGACGACCTTAGCGGCAGCTTTTCCGCACCTGGGGTGTACTGACATTTGGGGAAGACAAAACGGTTGACGTCCGCTTTAACGAGGAATATGCATTTTGGCTGGCGGGACGGCCAAACGGCGCGCAATACCGCTATGTGTTTACGCAGGATAGCTTCGGAGAAACCGCGTATACCTATGCGGACGGCTTTGTCCTGATTCATGAGGATTTTGATGACAACCTCTGCTTCATCTGTCCCCAGTTTGCCACCGCCGATACGATCTGCCTGACGCTGACGTCGGAAAACGGCCAAACCGAAATAACCGTATTTATGTATGAGGAGGGCGATTGATGCTTCGTAAAAATTGCGGCGCATCGCTGCCGGAAGCCTCCCGGGACAGAGCCGCTCACGATGGGACGGGATCTACTCGTGTTTCTGATTTTCAGCGTGCCGTTTTTGAATATCGTACTGCTGTTCAAATGGGATTTTTCACGCTGGGGCAATATCAACAAACGCAACCTTTCGTGGGCGTCTCTGGTGATTTACGGCGTCGAAATTATTATTTATATCTTTGCGTTCCTGTATATGACGGGTGTATCCGGCCATTGAAGTCTGTCGCATTCGAAAGAAGTGTTATTGGGAGTGATAAGATTGCAGGCTATCAAAAAGAGAATGGGCGGCTTTGCAGTTTCGACAGGCGCAGGCTTGGCGGCATGTATTGTGATTTTTATTTACAGCGTTTTGATTTATGAGCTTCAAGCACAGATGCTTTTAGCCGCCACGCTTGTAGCGAGCGGCATTCCGGCTGGCTTATGGATACGGGAATACAAGCGCCTAAAAGCGGCGCGGCTTATTGTTGAAAATCAAATTCTTCACCTCCGTCCCGCGGTCATCCGTGGCAAGGCCGGCGATGCGATAAGACTTGAAGACATAAAAGGCATTGAGGTTTACGTCTCCTATTTCGGCATTTTGCTGGACACCAAAATCATCAAGTTCAACCAGGACGGAATCCACTTGACAGCTGTGGAGATCGGTTGTGATTTTATCTCGCTCACCTATGGCATGGATAAACAAGTCCAAAACACGCGGCTTCTCCGCGAGGCGATTGACCGTGGGGAGCTTGAAGGGATCGCAGAGAAATTCCGCTATGAAACCGGCATTGTTCCTGTGATCATCGATTGACAGAAAGAGGAGGGCTTTTATGTATTGTCCACATTGCGGCGCGGCCCTGTCGGAGGGCGCAAAGTTTTGCAGAGCCTGCAAAAGTGAGCAGACCCGGCAGGATAACGCAGCGCTGTCCTATTCGAGCCCGCGCCTTGTGGGGTTTTCCCCGAAGATCAACGATCCGTCCTTTGCAAAATACATAAAAAATACCAACCGCTGGTCAGCCATATTTTCCATCATTTTGGCCGTAGCCGCCGTTATCGGCTTCTATATCGCCGGGGAAATGGGTGTGGAGGACATGGGCAATCCCGAGGCGCTCTATATTGGCTTTGGAATCGGCGGGATGTTCCTGACCATCGCGCTGTTTCAGATTTTAGGCAGAAAACGCAGCATCACCTGGGATGGTGCGATCGAGGACAAACAGATCAAAAAGAAAACCGAGCGGCACAGCTATGGAAACGATGATGTTCGCTATGAGGACTATCTTGAATATACGGTGGTTATCCGCAGCGATACCGAAAAACAGCATGTAATAAGGGCCAAGAACGACGATACCTTGTATAACTATTATCGCGTTGGCGACCGGGTGCGGCATCACGCGGGACTTAACTCCTATGAAAAATACGACAAAACCGGCGACACAATTATTCCTTGCAACGCCTGCGCCACCCTTTGCGAAATAGGTGACGACGTCTGCTTCCGGTGCAAATGTCCGCTGCTGAAATAAAACCTATAACAATTTCATATGTTGGAGGGGTATTTATGATCAAATATTGCAGAAACTGCGGTGCGCAGCTTAACCCGGACGAAAAATTCTGCGCTTCGTGCGGAACGAAAACGCAGGCGACCGAAAGCCCAGCCGGGAACGAAGGGCACGCGGTGCCGGGCAGCACGGCTGCCATCGTCAAAAAACGGGGGATGCCGTCAAGGAAGATCCTGATTTCCTCCATCGGCGTGATGCTTATTCTTGCGGTCGGAATCGGAGTTTTGCCGCGGATATTTGGCGGCGGCGATCCTTTTGTAAAAGGAACGACGGTAAAACAAAACGTCCGGCCGGACAGAGAAACGACAGTCGGCGACTTTTCCCAGACGGGCTGGCAGCTTGATATCCCGGCCAATGCGTTGAAAAGCGATCTTCCTCTGACAATGAGCGTCCTATCGAAAACGGAAAGCAAAAAGTATAGGAACGACGCGTTTGAATGGATAGGAGCACCGGTAAAAATAACGGCGGGCAGCGAGAACGGCGTCTATCTGGACCGCCCAGTTACGGTCACTCTGGAAATTCCGAAGGAGCAGCGAACTCCGAAAGAAAAGGCTGACGATTATCTGGCGGCCTATTATAACGGTGAAAGCTGGGACTATATATTCCCAGACATAACCCGCGTCAGCGAAGGCTATATCACCTTTCGTACTGATCATTTTTCCCTTTTTTCCGCGGTAAAGCCTACAGAACAGGAAAAGATAAAGCTGTATACGCAAAAGATGGCGGTGCAGGTATGGGAGGACGAAGAACGCGAAAAGGTTTTTTCCGATAAGGTCATGGATACGTTCAATGAAGCCTTTGAGAAAATGGGAATTTCGGACGAAACCGTCAAAGGCAAGCTGCTGCGCTCCGTCGCAAAGGAATACGACTTCGGCACTCTTCTGGTTTCGACGGAGCGAGGGGATGTCGCAGACTTCGGCGTAAAATGCGGCGAGATGGCGGCAAACGCACTGATCAAGCATTTAAAAATTGAAGACGCTCTGATGGATAACATCACAGGGAAGGGCGCAGCCGTGGCCACGGGACTGGTCAAGGGAGCCCTTCAGCTAAAAGATGGCAATTATACTGACGCGGCAAAGGAGCTTACGTCCGCCTTTATCGGATATTTCCCCGTGGGCAGAGCTTATCAGACTGCCGTGGAGGTCATAGACGCCGGCATCGCAAGCTGGAAGGATTACGAGCTTGACGAGGCGTACAGAAACTATGTCAAAGACGCTGGCGGCGCCACTTCGGTCAGTAACGACGACTGGGCTTTGATGTGCGCGGCGCAGATGCGCGGCTATCTGATCCGGCTTCAGGATGAGGCGAAAAACACGTACTGCGCGGTAAACGGCATATCGAGAAGCAAGCTTGACACGGATAAAGCCTTGAGCGCGCGCATCGCGAGCCAGGCTGGAGCGAACTTGCGGAAAACCTTCGAAAAACGACTTGCAAGCGAAAACACCGTCAAGGCAAAGGAGGTGGAGTACGCTAAAATCATCGAGGGCTTTAAGAAAGACCTGCTGCTGGAAAGAGGCACTTTCGGTTTCGGTTTTGACACGGATATTGAGAACCGGCTCCGAACATTGTTTGCTGTCAGAAAAAACATCCTCGACCTGTTCGGCGGTGAGATGCCCGTGCTGAAAAGCGGCGAAAGCGCGCAAGCAAATCTCAATGAAGCCATTGCAATGTGGATCAGCTTCGGGTCCGAAAGAAGAGGAGAGTTTTATCAATGGCTGGAGGAAAAGGGCTATATTGAAAAGGTGGAGCCGCCTGCCGCTCCGAGCACTCCGGCTACTCCGGCCGCATCCGCAAGCACTGAAGCCCCGACATCGTCAGCCCCTGCCTCTAATTCCCAGACGACCGCAGAAAAAAAATACGCCTGGGTGCTTACGGAAACCAAAACAAATGACTGGCAGTCGAAGCTGGATGCGCAAAATAAAAGCACCGAAGGTTCGTGGCGTTTGGAAATCTCCGCTTCCGCGGGGAGTGCTATCTTTAAGCATACCTACACAGGAAAGGATGGCGGCCAATATGGTGACAGTTGGATGAGACACGGCATCAGCCAGTCGGGGCAGGTAACTTGGACCGCGCCGTCCAAAACTGTTATCCGCCCGAATGAAGAATTTTCGATTGATCTGACGGTTGCTCACCTTCATAATGACCATTCAAATCAATCCGGCGGTTGGATGGGCTTAGCTCAAGTTTTCTATATTGATGAAACAGGAAAACAAAAAGGTAGCGCTGCATATCTGAGAGGTCGGGACGGAGAAACCAGTTTTACTTCCGGTGCGGGAAATAAATACCAATCCTTCTCCCCCACGGTCTACGGAACATTCGGGGCGGGTTCGCAGGGGGCACGGATGGCCATTCGTGTTTCCGCATCCGGCGGCACAGTGGGCGTTCAAACCTTTTATATTTACGAATGGAAGGAGATTTCCTGAATTGGATGAAAAGGTGAAATATTCGATTGTGATCGTGGTGGGTATCCTACTGCTTGTGCTTAAGTTTAAAAAAATCCCGGATCAGAAACTGAATGCGGGGTAAAACGAAATCATGGACAATTTACATAAAAGCGATACAGAAAAAGGGGATGCGACGGTGAGCAATAGTCAGGAAAAAATCGAGTGGCACATCCGTGTGCCGATCTTCCGGAATACGATTGTTTTGAAGCAGTTGGGGCTTGCTGTCGGCATCCCCTTCGGCCTTTTAGTGACCGTTCTTATCATTACATCAGGTAAAAGCGTTTATACTCTCTATGCGCTGGGTCTTTTAGGAGCACTTCTGGTTTTGACTTGGCTTTTCATCATGGTGGTGTACGGTGGAAAATATGATGTTGAGTTTGTGCTGGACGAGAAGGGCGCGCTCTGCCGGACGCAGGCAAGGCAGGCGAAGAAAAATAAAATTATTAACACCCTGACTGTTTTCTTGGGCCTGCTCACCGGCAAGCCCGCCGTGGCGGGCGCGGGGATTCTGGCCCAGTCGAGGCAACAGGTTTTTATCCGATGGAACCGCGTCAAAATAGCAAAATACAAGCCCCGCCAGAGGACGGTCCTGCTGCAGGGCGGCTGGGCTGAAAGTATCGCACTGTTCTGCACGCAGGAGAATTACCCTATGGTAGAGCAACTCGTAATGAGTAAAACACAAGCACCGCATAGCTGATTCAGGAGATTTCGGTTCTTTGCAAAATGGGCGGCAAACAGAGACTTCCTTTCATTTTCAAATCCAGAATATTGAATGGAGAAAAACGGCTTTAAATCAGTGCCTGAATTTAAAAACATAAAACTAAAAAGGGGAGGGTTGTATGAGAAAGAAATTAAGCGCTATCCTGCTGCTCTGCCTTATCCTGACTTTAGGTATGCCCATTATGGCGTTTGCCGCGGATGATTGGCAGGACCTATACAAAGCTTATAAAATCGATCCGGCAAACTCAAAGGCGGAATACCTGCTCTCGGAAAAAATGATGGAAAAGCCGCCGCAGATGCTTGCTCTGAGAATTGTCGAATTCACATCTCCGTCCGGTGAGGTTGTGGCTTTAAACGATGAAATAACGGTGGAGTTGGGGGAGAGCGCCAGCCATTCCTTTAAAGTTGAGTTCGAAGATTCCAGTGTCAGGGCGAAATATGATATTGACGTAACGGTTAAATACGAGAAAGACGGTGATTCCGGGTGCTTGTTGTGGGATACCCGGGTTCATTGTGCGGGCGCCAATTACCAATATATCCCCTCGGCTCATACCTCGCAGTGGGTGGCGTTCCCTGAACAAACATACACAGCTACGGATAATTGCGGATTGCTGAGTTGGACGGGTAGTTATGTAACCCTGAAAACTCATGACCGGGATCCAAATGATCCGAAAAATCTTCCCGGAAAACTGGGAGAGTTAAGATTTGAAATTGAACGGGTTAAAATGAGCCGAGGCCCGGTGTCAATTTTTATTAATCAATCTGCCGCTGAAACGGCCGGAGAGACGAGTTCCCCGGTTGCCACCGCCATTGTTCTCGGAGTGGCCGGACTGGCGGCCGCGGCGGTGGGAACTGCCGCAGGGGCGGCAGGCGCGTCGGCCGGTGGCAGTGATACAGAGGGGAAGGAAGAACAGGGCACTACATACAAGATGGTGCTCTATAAGGATTTCGGCGACAGGATCAGAATGGGAGATCCGCCGGTATTTGTTCAGGCCCGAATGGTGGAAGTCACCGCCCGGGGCGTGGAAACAGAGCGGCCTGACCTGGCCGAGCAAATAGAAATATTCTCTGCGGACAATATTCTGAATGTCAGCGCTCCTGCCCTGACCGGCAATACCATGCAGGCCTCTGCTCAACTGCCCAAGCAGGCGGCTAACAGCAGAGCAGCGATCAGCACATCCCCGGTCAGACCCGCAGATGCCGTAATCAGCTTCCGCTTTACGGGCGAGGGCGGGGTCTTCCAAAACAATGTAGGGTTTAAAATCATCGGCGAGAGCCAAATCAAGCTCGCTGCCGACAAATTCCCCATCCTTGCCACTTCGGCGGAAAGCTTTGAACTGGGATACGAACTGATCGACTTTATTGTTGAGCCAAAGGTGGAACTAGTTTATAAATCAGACCTTTTTGAACTGAAAACTCGGTAAAAACAAGCAAGGCCAAAATGTGATTATCGCCAAGCCGACAGAAAAGGCCGCCAGCATGAATTTTCAAAGGTTTATCCACCGTTACCCTTGCGAAATCCTGGCCAAAAGCGATAAAGAAACGGTACGGGAAAAATTTGAACTGCACCTGTGCTATGAAGGCATCGGCACGGCTTACGAAGACTGCAAAAACAGTGAGACTGCCGAAGAAATCAAGCTGCGGTGCTTTCTCGACAGCAAAAAAGACAAACGGGAAAAAGAAGCCTTCCGCCTGCCGCTGGCCTTGATGCGTTGGGACAGCACCTCCCAAAAGCTCCAACCCGATGTGAAGGCTGCGGAGCAGCTGAGGCTGGAATTTACAGCATACACCGGCTCTAAAAAGCTCAAGCCCAGCGAAGCCATAAAAGCGGTTGAAGACGCAAAAATAACCGCCAAGATCGATAGTGTGACAACCACCGTCAACACAGACAAGGAAAAGAAACCGGTTCTTTTTATGATCTATCCGGATCAGAACGTCGTAGCCAGCGCGCCGGAAATCGAGCTTCTGTTGACCATATCCGATCAAAGCGGAGAGTTTAATAATCTGAAACTGGACGCGAAACTGTTGCCCCAGGTCGATTTCAAGGCCATGATCACCTGGCTGATTGAATACGGGCATGGGACTTTTGTCGATAAATACATCAAAACCGGCAATGTGGGTACCTATCACGGCGCTTTGGATTTTATCGAAAACCGGGTATACACAGAGGACAATATTCCCTATACGCCCAAAAAAGATGAACACGGCAAATTGGAAAACCACTATGAGGACGGAATAGCGGACGTGTCTCGTCCCCCCTACATTTTCCTACTCAAAGACTCCATGCCCCATCAGATTGGGGACTTCAAACAAATCCAATCCCTGCACCATGAGCTTTGTCATGTCATTGAGCACCGGAACAACGATGTTGGAGGCAACAACGGGGAAAGACACGCCTACTTTATTCAGCATCTCGATGAAGTGGTCAAAGTTTTGGCTGATATGGAAAGAGGCAGTGAGACTGTAAAAACTGCGGTGGAGCTCGCCATACAAGCCTATTATAATGTGTTTTTTGATCCCCATAATGCAGAGCCACAGACCTTTTTCTGGTTTGGCGTGACCAATTACACGCAGCACAATCTTTTCGACCGTTATGCCAATTTTGATCTCTACGCCAGTGATTCAAGTCTGCCTGAAGATCAAAAGCAGTTGATTGCCAGGACTTTCAAAGAAAAATACTTCCCGGGCAACCTGAGGGCGAAGCGCACGTTCGGGGCGCAATTCAAGGAAACGACAGGGCGCTTTAAAGACGCGGTATGGCTTTTTAAAACGACCACGACTTTTCTGGGACTGATAGGCGGCATTTTTGTGGAACATCCGGATTATCGTTTTACGGAAATCAGCAGGCCTCAATGGGTTCCCGGTACATTGAAAATCAAAGCGGCCTATGACGTGCAGTCTTTGATAACAGGGATTGCGGAAACATTAACGGTGGAACTCGACGGCGGAAGCTTCGATCCCAATGATTACCACTACCCCGTAATTGATAAGTTTACCGTGACCTGGCGTGCTGCGGACAACATAGGCGACAGAATTCTGGGCCAGCCCGTTGTCATATCTGAGGCAGTGAAGGTCTGAAATCATTACGCCCGGTTTGGGATGAAAAGCTTACAGAAGATCCAAAATTGAGATGAAAGGGGATTAAATCATGTCCAATCAGTTTTGTACAAATTGCGGTGCAAAAACAGCGTCGGAAAGTCTGTTTTGCACGGCCTGCGGAATGAAAATAGAGCCGTCGCCGCTCAACACAGCGCCGCCGGAAGCCCCCCAAAAAGTCCCTGAGGCTGCAGGGGTTTCCGCTCCGCCTGCGGATACACAGGGATCCACCTCCCAAACTGCCTGTGTCCCCGCCTCCTATGCCGCGGGAGGCTCCTTCCATGAACGTTCAGAATGTTGTGTCCGCCGTGGGAGGTTTGTTTGGCAATACCGCTTTTGCGGCGGCTGTCGCCGGCGAAATGGGTTTTACCCAGGCGATGCCGGCCGCAGGTAATGGGATACCGGGAGTGGGACCGTTCAAATACTTGTTAAGCAGCATTGGCCGGATTTTCAAAGGATTTAAAGAAGTATTTGGAAATAAAAAACGCAGCATACCTGTTTTGCTAATCTCGTTTATTTGGTTCTTGCTGATGCTTCTGCCTGCATTGGGTGTGAATTTATCCGCTCAGAACTGGCTCAGTTTTCTGACCTTTGCTCAAGGCGGCACCGGCGGCGGCTTGCTTTCTGCGGCCGGAGGGTTTATCGGCAAAGGGGTTTTTGCCTACTTCTTAACGTCGTTGCTGCTGCCTCTCTCCGGCGGGAAGCCCTTCGCCGGGTTGGGCGCCGGATTGAAGGCACTCTTTGGTTCTTTTGGTTTCCGGGATAAAAAAGCCTTTGCATCAATGCTTGCCGGAATCGGGTTAGCTCTTATTTGCTATAACTTTTTGACCGGCAATGCTTCCCTGCAAAACAGCATGGCCGGTATCGCAGCCTTCCTTGTTTCCTTACGTGCTCTGGCCAACAACGGAGGTTTTTTGAGAGGTTTCTTCATGTCGTTCTCAAAAAAATCCAGAAAATCAGCCGTGACCTCCAGCTCAAACGCAACCTGCATCATGGCCGGGTGGACGTTGGGGTTTGCGGCTGGGTGTTCTGCTTTCGGGTACCGGAATCAGCAATATCGGCTATTTGGCAGGGATAATAATAGTTATTGCAGCTGTAATTCTACGAGTTGTTTTTGGCCGAAGAGCGGATCCGCAAAAAGCGGTTTGAAGGTTTTTGGGCGTGATGGGGGATGGTTTGACTCATATGCGACATTTTAGAACCGTCCACCGTCACATAGAGAAAAGAAAAATGCAATAGCGGCCAGATGCTGAAATTCTAATAGGAGTTGTTTTAATGAAACAGAAAATACTGCCCCGGATTTTGCTTTCGCTGCTGGGACTCGCTCTTATCCTGCTGGGTATTGCTAATACTGCGCTGGGGGTAGTCGGCGAGAGTGATATTGCCGTCATCACCAGCGTCCGCCGTGTGGGCGGTGAGCGCGCAGGCGGCAGGCCGGGCCGGTATACCTACAGCATCGGCTACACCTTTACTTTGCCCGACGGGAAGAAAATAGATGGTTTTACAGAGAAAATCGGCGACTCGGTATATCTGAAGGCCGATGGCACGTCAACCGCACGGGTGCGGTATTTTCCCGGATTTCCGTATTTTAACGCGATGGAAAAGGATACCGGGTTCGGGGCGGGGCAAGTGGTCTTGATTTTGACCGGAAGCTTTATAATCTTTTTTATGAACAGCAAAAGAAGCGTTTATGAATAAAAGAGGATCCGCGTCGCAATTCTTTTTTGCAGCAATCCTCTCCCCGCTGATTCTGGTCATTGTTTTGATTATGAGTCTCCTATCAGCTACGGCAGATCACAATATCCTGCTTCTCTACTTTGTACAAGAAATAAGCTGACAAAACACCTCTAACGAGTTCCTTTCTCCCCAAAATAAAAAGACAGCGTTAAACTGTCAGAATCGCGTTTTTCTCGATAAGCTGTCAGATAAGCTGTCAAAATCCAAGAAACTTTTTCTGAAATAATGACTATTAAAAGTTCGATCTATGAATGATAGTACTTCCGCTTCTCCTTTTTTATAAGGAAAATATTTAACGTTGAAAGGGTCAATACAATGCTAACGTCAGCAATTACAACAAAAATATCAACAGCTGCCGTTAGTTTAGTTTTTCCACTTGTACTACCGCTTTTGACCTTGGCGAATAGTAAATTCTGTACCTTTTGTTTAATTCTACTCGAGGGGGTATGCAATTCAAGATAGAAATAGTGTTGGTCGTCTAAATAAATCGCTGACTTCAATGAAGTGCTTCTTACAATTCTTACTATAGTGCCCTCATCAGTTTGAATAACATAATAAACAATATCCGTGATATACATGTACGAAACATATAATATGGCTACAGCGAGAAAAATTATAATTACTCCATCTAAACAAATCATAAATTTGGATGCTTTTGGGTGATCTCTTTTAAATTTTTTCCATGTGCTGGTAAATCCATTGTGCGCCCACTTTTTTGGATTTTATTTCGCCCCCACATCAACACGATTACAATTAAATAAAGAGTATCTCGTATGAGTAGGGCTAGCAATAATTCGATTAAGAAACCATGAGCAAATAGCCAGTATCTTCTTAGTCGCCTTAAAAATGATTATTCATTACACTGTGACTTGAGCCAATGAATAGTTGCATCGCAATCATTGGGATCTAAAACAGCAAGTTCTTCTCTAGACAATGCCACAGAACCTCCAGAGTCAATGACACTGTGGATGTTGTCAACTATGCTGGAAGCAACTTCTGCTACCCTCGCCTTGCCCCCAAATTTGATTTACACCGATTTTACCCATCATCCATGTTGAAAAATATTTGGGTGTTCGTCCGGGTCCACGTGGGACTAAGGAGACAAAAGCTCCGTCACGCATTCAACATTTACTGATTTACATCCTCAAAGGCTTTTATGGCCCATATGGGAGCCGTTTACTTCAACCTGTCATCGAACCACTTTATGATCTCCCGAAGGCGTCTTTCTCTGTGAATGGGTTTACCCGAGCGGGAGAGGTCATGGCACTCGCCGTGGGAAGACGCACATGCGGGTCTCTACTCCAAGCCGTTTCAGGGCTCTAAACATCTGATAGCCTTCAGAAACGGGGCAGCAATAGTCCTGATCCGAATGAATGAACAGGGTGGGCGTCGTGACTTTATCCGCATAGTGCAGCGGAGATTGCCGCCAGATCTTTTCAGGGTAGTTCCAGATATTGGCATCCATCTGGTCTTCTCCAAAATAGGTGCCGATGTCGCTTAATCCTTGGAAGCTCAGCCAATTAGAGATAGAACGCTCGCTGACAGCGGCCCGAAAGCGGTTGGTATGGCCGATAATCCAGTTGGTCATAAACCCGCCGTAAGACCCCCCGGTGACACCGAGACGGTTGCTGTCGATCGCAGGGTATTTTTCTATGCACAGGTCTACGAACTGCATCAGGTTATCGTAGTCATAGGTGCCATATTTGCCGCGCAATTCGGCGAAAGCATTGCCCTTTCCTTCGCCGCCGCGGGGATTGCAGAAAAGGACGAAATAGCCCTGTCCCGCCAAGTACTGCAGATCATTGAAAAAAACAGTGCCGAAAGCCCCTTTGGGGGCCGCCGTGGATGCAGAGAATCACAGGGTATTTTTTCTGGGGATCATATTCAAAGGGATAAAGCACCCACCCATCGATTGTGAAGCCGTCTGACTCAACAAAGGAAATATGCTCGGGCTGTGCCACATAGTAGTTCGTATAGACCGCTTCGTTAATTGAAGTGATCCTCTTTTTACCGCCTTTTTCTGTACTGAAGGTATAGAGTTCCTGAAGCCGCTGGCCCATCATGCCGATGTAAATAATCCCGCTTTGGCCGATATCAAAACAGTCGACACCGCCGTCCTCTTCAATGACGCGGGTTATATTTCCGTCAGCGGACAGTCTGTTGAGGCAACCGGTATATTTCACAACGCCTGTAAAGTAAAGGCTGCCGCCGTATGCCTTAAAGGTTGTTCCGCCGCCCAGCCGGCAGTCCCCGAGGACAATATTGCAGACGTTACAGTCGTACTTGGCTAAAAGGGTGAGCTTACCCGAGAGGATATCCACGGTGTAGAACCAGGGGTTTGTGTAGAGGCCATAAGCCTTCTGGTCGGTGCCGGCAAATACAATTGTACTTTCGTTCAAAAAGTCGGCTTGAACGATAGCATAATTAGGCACCAGAAGGGTCCTGTTTTCCCCTGTGGCAATGTTGTATAAATACAGGCCTGTCATCTTCGTTTCCGTGTGCTCAAACTGAAAACCGTGATACATGATATAGCCCTTGCAAGGGCTGAGTCGGAAGCCATTTACCTGATACAGCGGCCCGGTTACGGGGGTGACTGTTTTGGTTTCGGTGTTGAATATGTAAAGACGCGTCCTCTTTTTGTTGGTGAATCCGGAGCCGTTGGCCCACCATGGCATCTCATCGACCACCTGGACGTCTTTTTCTTCCCTGGCAGTCTTGATCACTCTTTCCTTTTCCTCGCCTGAGAGATTGGAAAGATCCATTTTATTGCCTTCAAAGGCGGCGGATACGACGATGTTGCCGCCGCTGGCAAGAAGTATGTTTTTGACCTTCAGGGGGATGACAAAAGCTTCTTCCGCTTCGCCGCCCTTGATATGAATGCGGTAGAAAACCGTAACGTCCATATTTTCCATTTGCTTTTTATACTTTTCGCTTCTCATCGAGGGGAAAAGAATTGTTTCATTATCCTGCCACAGAAAACTTTTTTCCTTTCCCATGGCGGTCAGGCGCTTCACACTGCCTGTTGCGGATTCATAAAGATAGATGTTAGCATCATAGTCATTGTCCTCATTGATGCTGTTTATGATAAACGCCGCGTAACTGCCGTCGGGAGACCACTTCAGGTCTGAAAGAGAACGATAGCTTTTGAATTGTTCCAGATACAATTTTTCCATCGACTCATTCTCCTTGTCATTACAAATTTAATCAATTACGCCATGAGTTTGAGACGCCGTTCCGGCCGTTTTCGCAGTAAACCCGTTCTTTTCCCGCTGCGGATCCGCCACACTTTATTCATATACTGGCGGGTGCAAATTGGGGTATTCAAACGGGAAAGGTATGACAAAAAAGGATTGGGAATTGATGAAAGTCCATGATTTCAAACCCCTTCAGGCACCATTTTCTGCGCAACATCAAGGCCAAGATCAAATGCTTCCAAATTCACCTGAGTCACTTTTTCTTTGCCAGCAAAACGTGTTTTGATGGCTTCTTTTACAGAGTCAGGCTTTGCACAGGAGGTAATACCAATCAGTGCGCCAAGCGCAATGATGTTAACCGAGCCGGGACTGCCGGCTTTGATCGCAAGATCTTCCATCATCATTCCATATTGTCTCGCCTTTGAGGGTGCTTCAACAATAAGATTCGCGTTATAAAGAAGGATTGATCCCTCCTGGATCGTGTTGATATAACGGTCATAGGCGACCTGCGCCAATGCCACAACAACATTGGCATGGAGAACTTCTGGAAAGTCGATATACTCATCACTGAGGATAAGATCCGACTTGGTGAAAGTACCACGGGTTTCCGTGCCGTAAGCACAGGTCATCACCGCCTGGCGCTTTTCAATAATAGAAGCGGCTGCTCCGAGCAGATTGCCATCCAGCAAAAGCCCCTGTCCCCCTACGCCGCAGAAGATAATTTCCCACTTTTGTTTCATATTTTCCACCCTCCTACTTCACAAGCGCCGCGGCTTTGGCTTGGATGTCGCGGTATTTTGTGCTGTAATCGACACAGGGTTTGTCAACCAATTTTCCAACCACGAATTTGCCTTCCAACTGCTCAGATGTCAACTTGGCGATGGCGCCCACCGGCACCGCATTTCCTTTGATCCACTGATAAAGCTCTGAAGGGCGTTTCATACTGTTGTTGCGGCCAAAGTGCGTTGTGCAGGGTGAGATGACTTCAATCAGAGAAAAGCCTTTCTTGGCCATGCCCTCTGCGATAAAATTGGCTGTCTGCTGCATGTTCTCAGAGATTGAGCGTGCGATATAAGACGCGCCGGTGCATTCGGCAAGCTTGCAGATGTCAAAGCCTGTTTCAATATGGCCATATTGTGAAGTGGCTGTTATGGCATGTTCAGGTGTCGTCCCGGAGTACTGACCTCCGGTCATACCATAATTGTAGTTATTGCAGATGATCGCGGTGACGTCAATGTTACGACGGCAGGCGTGGATAAAATGATTACCGCCAATCGTGACGCCATCGCCGTCTCCCATCACGACAACCACATTGAGATCGGGGTTGGCCAGCTTGATACCTGTTGCAAATGCAAGGGCGCGGCCGTGGGTACCGTGGAAAGCGTTGGTGTTCAGATAGGAGTCCACATGGCCCCAACAACCGATGCCGGATACCACAACGGTGTTTTCACGGGTCACACCGGCTTTTTCAAAGGCGTGGGTCATGGAGTTCATGACCTGACCGTAGCCGCAACCCGCGCACCAAAAAGTTGGAAGGCGGTCCTCGCGGATAAACTCATTATATTTCATTTTACAGCCTCCTCGAGCGCGTCTAAGATTTGATAGGGAGTAATGATCTCACTATCGACACGGTTGACACCAATGACAGCAACTTTTCTGTCATTATAACGCTCGATTTCGGTGATGACCTGACCCAGATTCATTTCGGGAACAACTGCCCCCTTGACTCTGGATAAGACTTCAGCGACTTCTTTGTCGGCAAACGGCCAGATCGTCATCAGCTTAAGCACACCGACCTTAATCCCCTTCGAACGTGCCAGGCGCATCGCCGCCATCGCTGGGCGAACTGAACATCCGAAAGTGATGATGGCGTATTCGGCATCCTCCATTAAGAACGATTCAGTCATCACAATGTCGTCGCGGTTCTTTTCAATTTTGTCTGAATAGTGATGAATGAATTTGCTGGATATGGATGGGTTGGAAGTGCCGAATCCGGCTTCGTCGTGACCAGAACCGTTTAAACGGAATATGTATTTCCCGCCATACGGGGGCAACGGAGAGATATGATCCTCATACCTTTCAAAATCGAAGGGCTTAAAATCACCCGCCGGGATAGAATCGTCGGGCTGCTTGCGGTTGATGATTTCATCGGCGCCGTGCAGCACATATTGTTCTCGCATATGGCCCACAATTTCGTCAGCCAGAAAATAAACGGGAGTGCGATACTTTTCAGCGAGATTGAAGGCCCGGATGATCAGGTCATAGCACTCCTGAACCGAGGAAGGAGAAAGGACGATGATACCGTGGTCGCCGTGGGTTCCCCATCTGGCCTGCATCACATCGCCCTGCGCCGGCTTGGTGGCAAGACCGGTGGATGGTCCCGAACGCTGCACATTAATAATCACACAGGGGATTTCCGACATGATCGCCACGCCGAGGTTTTCCTGCATCAGTGAGATTCCGGGACCCGAAGTGGCCGTATAAGATTTTATTCCGGCCGCCGATGCGCCGATGATCGCTGCGATGGAACCAAGCTCATCCTCCATCTGGATAAACACGCCTCCGACCTGAGGCAGACGATAGGATGACAGCTCTGCAATCTCGGAAGAGGGGGTGATCGGATACCCTGCATAGAAGCGCGCCCCCGCCGCAATGGCACCTTCGGTGATCGCTTCATTACCCATCGCAAAACGGATTTCAGGATTACTCATTTCAGTTCCGCCTCCACTTTGTCAACTTTGATCGCCAAATCGGGACATATGAGCTCGCACTTTCTGCAGCCGATACAGCTTTCAACACGCACGGGCACGGGTGCGGAGCCCATGGTAAAATCAAAAACCTTCTTCGGACAGAAATCCGCGCATATACCACAGCCTTTGCACCACTTAGAGTGAATGAAAATTCTAAACATTTTCCGGCTTACTCCTTTATATGCTATAGTTGATTAACTTGAAAACAAGCTTGTGATTTCTTCCCCCGCCGAAGGCGGGGGAAGAAAAAGACCTTTTAACTATATCCAGTTTTTAAGTTAATTGGCTATATATTTATTTTTTCTTACGGCCAAGATACATCCGGTCAGGGTCCACTTCCATACGCAGAATACGGATTTGCTCCGGCGTCGGCATTGTCATTGGTACGGCGCGTGAGAGATCAATATCCCATCCGGTATTGTCCTTTATAGACTGCGGTTTCACGCCCGGAAAAATTTCAGTCACATAAAGGATGCCAGATTCGGGATCAGGCCGCATCATGCATAGATCGGTGATTACTACGGCATCACCGCCTCGAAAGAGGCCGTAATCATAGCGTGTTTCCCCTTTTGGTCCCCGCATTCCGGCGGGTGCTGTCAGATAGGTCGCTTTTTCAGGGAACCGTCGTTTTTCGTGCACCATCATGACGATGACCTTATCCGATAGCGACGCGATGTCATTAGAGCCACCGCTGCCGCTGAGGCGCGTTTCAGGCCCTTTGCCGGTACCGGAAATACCCGCCGGCAGGCAGCCTCCCATACATGTGGAATTCAGGTTGGCGTACATATCGCATTCGGCGGCGCCCAGCACACCCAGCGTGCAATAGCCGTGTGCGGCGGTTGTGCCGAAAGCATCCACCATCGTGCCGAGGGTAGATGCGTGCAGCGACGCGCGCGGGTCGGCGATCGAAACCGGAACGTCCGATGGGCGGGGCCCAACTGTTCCCGCTTCAAGGATGACGGTAATATGGGGCGCGTGAGTGCGCTGCGCCAACCCGGCAGCCAGAAGCGGAAGTCCAGTGCCCACAAAGGCGAAGCATCCGTCCGGCATTTCGCGTGAAACAGTACAGGCAAGTGTTTCCATATAGGAATACTCGTCGGCCTTAAGGCCTTTTGCATCTAAATATTCCTGATATTTAGCGTTGATAACCATCTTCTGTGCCCCCTACTACTTGTTGCTGAAGCGGTCAATATCAGGGTTGAAATGATACTCAGGCTTGCTGCGAAGCTTCGAAAGCTTCTCCCAGCCGACATGCCGCATCAGATAATCCCAGTCATCATCGCTGTCGATGTGGTTCTGCCACCAGGCTCTCACTTCATCGAGTGGTTTGTGGTTGATCGCCTGGGTGTATCCCTTAAACCAGTCATAGTCATAGTCATAATAATTGGGAACGACCGTCGGATACGCGCCGTAAGGCTGCTCGACAATGGCATGCACGAAATGCGGTGCAATCTGGTTGTGTTCAGGAACCTCTCTCAGTTCTTCCGCAGAGCAGATACGCTCACATTCCACGATCAGTGTGCGTCCGCACAAGCCCTGGTCAAAATCGGGGCCGATGAGCCCCTCAATGCGCACAGCACCGTCGACGGAGACACGCTGTGCATGGATAACACTCACTTCGGGCTTTAGCGGCGGAACCAACATTATCTTAACGCCTTCCTTGCCGGTATACATGGTGGACTTGGGCACATGGCGGCGATAGGCATTGCTCTTATTGCCGACGGTATCCGCCCCACAGTTAAAATAAGTAGGGCGAAGTCCAAAGCCGTCGAAAGGATCATCAATAACAGCAAACTTCTTCGGCGGAATGCCGCCGTGGATAGGAATGCCGTCCTCACGCAGTCCGCGCAAACCTGCTTCACCAAAAACATCATATTTGAGCAGGTCACTTCCCATATTGCTCAGACAGGGCATAAAGGGCATACCGAGTCTCCCCGCCAGTGCGCGCTGCGCATAGCTCCAGTTGCTATAGTCTTCGACCAACTCGATGGCTCCCTCCTCAATCGAGCGACGTATCGCGTATGCCACAGGCATACCGCCTTCCATACCGATATAAGTGGTTTCAAGCCATTTGATCAGCCCGCAGCCTGCCAGTAACTCCTCGACGATGCTGCCGCCGTTCATAGTGACGAAGAGATTACCAATGCGCTGGCGCGCAATTTCTCTGGCAATTCCCACGGGACGCCGAAGGATGGTAAACCCGCCGAATGCAATGTGCGTACCAGGCTTAATGAAGCGCGAAACCGCTTCTTTTGCCGTCATAATCTTACTGTCAAGATTGCTCATAAATTCATTGTCCTCCGGCATAGTGCTTTTAAGCTGGATATTCCCACTGCCTTTGGCCGGGGAAATACCTCTATTTATTATAGTGTACGTCAAAATTATTTTCCGCAAGATGTTCAATCTGCCTCAATTTATAAAAAAGGTACAGGCACAGAGCTGTGAGTCAAGTTACAGCAATTCCTTATATGATTGCGAGATAACATGTGTTTCTTTCCCCGCCTTCGGCGGGGGGAAAAGCACAAATCACCCTACAGCTTAACTGGGAATGCTGTAGGCGCCAAACCCGCATATTTGCTGCGTACTTTAGCTTTCATGTAAGTTTTCCGATCCACTCTAAAGGCAGACGCAGCCCTTTAGCACAGAAAGTTTTTTACGGCTCAATGACTTTTGAAGCTCTTGTATAGACCTTGAAAAAATTATCCCGGAACCATTTTCTTTTGATACGGTCATCAACATCAGTAAACAGCACTGCGCCGGCAACTACATTAGGCCCGTTCCATGGGGAATCAGAGCCAAAAATAGCTTTATCCGGATTTAATTCCTTCGCGATCAGATTCAGCGCACCGTGCTTTTTGTCTGCAGGACTGCATAAATCGAAAAAGAGGTTCGCCTGTCGATTGACCATATCAATGGCTTTTCCGACACCGAGATCCATTCCGCCGTGCCCGATCAGGAGAGGCACATCCGGATACTCTTTTGCAATACTTTCAAAGACCTCAAGCCGATCCCCGCCGTAATATGTATGGCTGAGTACCGGGATTTTGTGCTCGGCGGCATATTCCCACATGGGTTTATAGCCCTTACCGTTCATGGGATAATCTCCAGAATACTCAGGATGGATCTTCAGACCGACAAACCCGTCCTCGGCAAAATAAGACTCTATCTGCTCCATCATCAATTCAGGATACCTGGGATTAAACACATAGAAACCGAGAAATCTTCCCGGATAGCGTTTGACAGCATCAAGTGTATAACGGTTGCCATATTCCACGTCAGAGGAGATGGCGGCATTGGAAGAAACGACGCTCGCTTCGATATCCATCAGATCCATGCTTTTCAGCATACCTTCTGCATCATTATAGGGAAGATAAAAGTTATATACCGGGCCCATGTGAGTGTGTGCGTCAATAATTTTAAACTTTTTTTCGCCTATCATGTTCTTTGCCTCCTATCTCAAGATACCCATGATGCGTCTTGCGTTGTCCCCTGCGATGAGCTTTGCGTGCTCAAACGTAAGATTGGAAAACAGCAACTGACCCAGCATGGTGCCCATGTGCATATCCGGGTATTTGCTTCCGGCGAGAAACCGCTCCGGGCCCACCTTGCCAATCATATATTCCAGCTGTCTGTGTACGTCCAGACCGCTGGTCTGAACATACAGATTCGGGCAAATCTTCATCAGTTCCACCAGAGACCAGGTCGCCCGCTGAAAACCATCGCAGAGTACAATCGGCAGCTTGGGGAATTCAGTAGCCAAATCGTGCAGCTTTTCCCACTCAGGTTCCGCCCGCCGGTGGGGTGTAAATTCAAGCGCCACCGGTATTTGCGCCTGCGAAAGAGCATCCATAAACTCGCCGTAAAACCACTTGCAGAACGCAAATCGGGTAGCGCTGGCTGCGGCGCTCTGCGATGATGGGAACATTCTGACCGCTTTTACCGAGTTTTTCTTTAGCTCTTCGACAAACTGCACCGGGCTGCATCCCATTTCGCCCTGCGAAGGCACGAGAACCCAGGATGCAATCATTTGAGGGGCGTCGGAGATCTCCTCGATTAAGCGCCCATTGCCATATACAGCCTGATATCCCTTTGCGGTCACGTGATATACCAGTGCCTGTGCAATTGCCAGCCGGTTCATCTCTGCAAGAGCATCTTCCTTCTGTGCGAAAAAGCCGCTCGGCGGCACGGCGGGCCTGCCGATGCTGATAGAAAAGTCCAGAACCTCAAGTGCCCGCACTTCTTCCAGATAATCGCGATCAAACATAAGTTCCTCCCCCTTTTACTTGTCGGTTCTGTATCTATTCACCTTATCCCAGTCGATTGTCACGCCGAGACCAGGCCCGTCTATTGAAAAGGCACAACCATCCCTAACAGGAAGCGTCTCCTTAATGATATCGTCGGCGAAGTATGTATTTCCGATCAAATCACACGGTTGGCTGATCTGTGGCGCGGACATGCCGAGATGCCGCACGGCCGCTGTACCAACCCCAAGCTCCGGCATGCTTCCGATGCAAAAGCCTATACCGGCGATGTCACACAAATCGGCAATCAGTCTCGCTTTGTAAAGGCCTCCCGCTTCGCTGACATATACATTCATGATATCGGCGATCCCCCCGCGGATCGCGTCCAGTGCATCGGCAGGATCCCACACCGTTTCGTCCACCATGATCGGGATCCTCGCGTGCTCGCGCAAAAACTTAAGGCCGTCAATGTTACGGGGCCCCAGCGGCTGTTCAAGGGATATTACGCCGAGATCATACAGTTTCTCGGCGAGAGAAAGCACCAGTTTAGGATCGTTAAATGCCATGTTGGCGTCTACCCGGATTAAAATCGAGTCGCCATACGTTTTACGCACTGCTTCCACTGCCTTGAGATCCTCGCCATAATCAGTCCCGACCTTAAGCTTAAAGGCGCGGTAACCCCGATCGTAGAAATCCGAGATCTGCAGAAGCCGTTCCTCGATAGTTCCCATCCCCACCGATCTTGACACCGGAACACTGTCTCGAAGCTTACCGCCCAGAAGCTGATAGACCGGCATGCCGCGTAGCTTGCCGATAAGATCATAGGCCGCCATCTCAATACCGGCCTTGATGCAGTTGGCTTCCCGGCTCCAGCTGACGGCGGCATCCATCGCCTTGTGAATGGCTGTAATTTGAAAAACGTCCAGTCCGACAACCGCTTCCTTAAGCCGCTGGCCAATTCCGCGAACCAGACCGGACGCTTGAAAATCCCAAAGTGAAGAAACTTCGCCGAACCCCAAAGCGTCATCTTCAATGCGCATGACGACAAGCGCCGCATCTGCACTAGAATGCGCCCCCAGCGCAGTAAGCCACTTTTTTCCGTAATCCCGCGGCATTTTAAGCGGGATATATTCGATGTCTTTGATGAGCATTTGTCTTCCTCCTGAAAATCGATTTGCCGCTTCTCCTTCTTCAAAAGCCGGGAAGATCCAGGGAAAAGCAGTCGGGTATGCATCCCACAGAGGCAATTTTCCCTTTTGGGCGGACTGCACCAAAGCGCACCACGTAGCCGGTGTCGTTTAGGAGGGTGTCGGGACGGGACGAAAAACCCGTCCCGACATACTTGGAATGCCTTTTATGAGCAAGTGCCCTCAGTAACAATTGATTACATACCGAAGGGCAACCCTGTCAGGAAGTATATTGAGAAATAGATGATCCATGTAATTCCATAAAAAAGTGAGTAAGGTATCAGCATGCTCAGCATCGTACCGATACCGGCTTTTTCGTCATACTCCTGTGCAATTCCAACCAACAGCGCAAAGTAAGCCATTAGCGGCGTAACAGAGTTAGCTATGCTGTCCCCTACTCTGTAGGCTGCCTGAATAATAGCCGGATTGTAATTTAGCAGCATGAACATAGGTACAAAAATCGGAGCCAGCAACGTCCATTTTGCCGAACTGCTTGCGACGAAAAGATCAAGCAGGCAGAATAATATGATACAAAGGATGAACAGCAGAAGCGGCGGAATGCCACTGTTGCTAATTAATTTCGCGCCATTGACCGAGAGTATGACACCGAGATTGGTTTTTCCAAAATAGGAAATAAACTGAGCCGCAACGACACAAAGCACTACAAATGGCGCAACGGTTGAAATTCCCTTCGTACATGCCTTTGCAAACTGTTTTGAGTCCTTAATGGTTCCTGTCAATTTGCCATAGTATAAACCGGGAGCGCCAAGAAGTATGGTAAGCGCAACCAAAATGGAGCTGAGCTGGTTTGTACTTGACACAAAGAGCGAAACACCTTTTTCGTCTCTTAAAATACCCCATGTGGGGAAGGTGCCCAATGCGAAAAGTGCAAGAATGATGAGTATTAAGATGCCCGTTTTTTTCATTGCTTTTTTTTCGATATCGGAAAGACGGTAAGATTCAAGATCAATCATAGGCGCATTCGCATTGGGCTTCCATGTTCCCATACGCGGCTCCAATATCCTTTCGGTCACTAAGACCGCAACCGGCGTAAGCACAAACACTGCAATGGCAAAGAAATACCAGTTGCAGGCGGGGCTGAGCGTGAAATTTGGATTGAGAATCTTGGCGGCAGAAATCGTAATCGCGGTCGTGGTCGCATCGCCAACTCCGACCAGCAGGTTAGCTGCCATACCAGAGCCGCAGGCCGCATAAGCGCAGCACATTCCGACCAGCGGATGCCTGCCTTCTGCTGCAAACAACATGGCTGCAAGCGGCGGCAATACGATAAATCCGACATCGGACATAAAGTTGGCCATAATGCCGAGAAAGACTATAGCCGTTGTGAGAATACGTTTGTTGACGCTCAGTCCGAAGCTTAGAAAAGCGGACTTGAAAAGTCCTGATTCCGTCAAAAGGCCCATGCCCGTCATAATGACAAGCGTAACCCCTAAAGGCGCAAACGACGTCACATTGCCAACGAAGTTTTGGAACATGTATGTAAGGCCGTCTTTGCTGACAAGGTTATAAACTGTGACAGCCTTTCCGGTACCGGGATGTATGACGGACCAACCAAGCCCTGCGCCGATCCAAGAAAACACCAGTACAATGAGACAGAGAATCATGAAGAGAACAGTCGGGTCAGGAAGCTTGTTTCCCAAAACTTCAGTCATGTCTAAAAACCGATCGAACAACCTTTTCTTGGTCGTCTGAGATGTTGCTGCCGTGTTTTGAACCATGTATAAAACCTCCTTCATAATTAAGACCATTGTTAAGGCATACAAGGTATAGTTGATTAACTTGAAAACAAGCTTGTGATAATTGGCTATAGCATTCTTGAAAAATTGTCAACTTTCAGTTTTAAGGTTTTATCAAAGTGAATTAGGGGAAGAAGTATGTTGAATCATTGCTTTCAGTTGTCTGCCTGTTTGGATTCATCCAGATAGTTGTAAAGGGTGTATTTAGAGATATCATAGACCTTTGCAATTTTATCGCCGGATTTTTTAATCAGAAGAGCTCCTTTACGCTCTAAAAACTCGAGCCCTTTCACCTTGTCTTTGCGGCTCATGTGAGCCACAGGCACGCCGACATAATCAAGGGATTGCCTGATAAGCTCATCGAGTACCTCGTTGACATCATTGGTGATCACTTCGTTCACTTCTTGGCTGATAATATTGCTGGTAATCGTCCGGATGGTATTTTCCGCCATCACGAAATCAGTGATATCAAAATTAATGCACAGTGAACCTATCGCCGCACCCTTGTCATCGCGGAGGTAGATCGTTGAGGATCGCAAAACTTTCCCGTTTTTTGTCTGTGTGATGTATGAGTATTTATCACCACCCGTCAATGTGCCTTTGATCATTTCAAGGCCAAGATTTGTACTACTATCGCCGACTTTACGGCCGGTGACATGGCCATTTTCAATCGCAACTATCGTTCTTTCAAATGGCTGCTCATAATCGTGCAGCACCACTTCGCACTTATCGCCGAACTGGGCCGCAATACCTTTTGCCAGTCTGTCGAGTAAATCAGAGTCATCCTTGACTTTTCGCAAAACTTACACCTCTCCTACAGAAATTAGTTCTGTATCTGCAAACCGCTTTCGGCTGTTGCCATCCAGCCTGGCAAAATAGTGTTTACACCAACTTTGTGTTTTATAAGGTGATATTACAATTTTGCAATTTTAAGTTCACAGACCATTCACTTTTCTTATTGAATTTATTATATCAAGCTTTTTTGTAAATTTCAACTAAAATTTAGTTTGTTAAAAAAATTTTTTAACAAACTAAATTCAATAATAATAATATTCTGTTTTTAAAAGCATCTTGACTACTTCTAGAATTTAACTTATCGTGAATGAGTTAAAAAATTCGCTTTATAAAAAGGTTTTATACTGTCATCAATAATTTTTTCAATATGAATTGTTAGGCTTTTTTATATTTTACAGCTAAAATTTAGCATAAAATAACTTTGTAGAAATTAAAAATTTAATTGCAATTGAATCAATTTTTTACATATTTATACAATTTGTTTCTGAGACCGGTCTTGCTTTCTGAAATTAAACGCTATATAATAAACACCAAACGCCGGAATAACAATACCAATCCTGCATTGAACCAATAATGGGAAGGAGCATACTATGTCTGATTTGTTAAAAAAACTAGAAAAAATGGGACTTGAACTGCCCTCCGCAAATAAACCTGCTGGAGTTTATACACCTATCGTACGGGACGGACACCTGATATTCACCGCCGGACAAACGCCCAAGCTCAACGGCGTTTTATGCTGCGCGGGCCGTCTAGGTGAAAACATTACTGTAGAACAAGGCTTCGAGGCTGCGCGGCAATGTGCCCTCAACTGTCTTGCGCTGATCAACGATCTGGCGGGAGGACTTGACAACATTGATCAAATAGTTAAAGTTACCGGATTCGTCAGCTGCACTTCGGATTTTTATATGCAGTCACAGGTCATTGATGGCGCCTCTGAATTCCTGGTAGCCCTGCTCGGTGATAAAGGTGTTCATGCCCGATGCGCTATTGGTGTCTGCGCCCTTCCAGGCAATGCCCCCTGTGAGGTCGAAATGATCGTACGTGTCAAGGAATGATGCCAACTTGGATTTATGATTCACGATTCTGCACATCAGTTTAGTCCTGCCGAACTGGGCATTTGGCCGAACCGGTAGGCATCTTTTCGCTTGTGAAACCCATGCTTCGCTATTTGGAGCCCTGCACAAAGGTTTTTCTTTTTATTTAGCTTCAGTATCCGGCGTGCTAGATAACCGGAACCGACAGCCGCCTATGATCTAATTTCACGCTGTTCTGACCACATTAAGGCGAATTAAAAACGTAAAATGAGGTGTTTCAGATGTTGCTAAAGTGGTATGAGTTAAACAAGGATGAATTCGAGCAGTACAAGAATAATACAGTTGTCACGATCAATTTTGCCTCAACCGAACAACACTCAACCTATCTTCCGGTGGGTACGGACGGGTTTTTGGGGGAGAGCGTGCTTTTGGAAGGCGCCCGAAAAGCAAAAGTCAATGTGCTTACGCTGCCAAATGTATACTATGGGTATTCGCCTCATCACCGTTTCGCGTCGGGTTATCTGACGATCGGGCAAAACACATTGATCTCTTATGCGCGGGATATTTGTGCCTGTGTTGCAGACCAGGGCTTTCGAAAGATGGTGATCGTCAACTCCCACGGCGGAAATCAGAACTATCTTTCTTGCGCGGTTAATGAGGTCGGTGAAGAATACGAAAATATACTGCAACTGGTTGAATTTAAATACTGGGATTTAATCTCAGAAACCATCGCCCAATACCGCGAATCATCCCCGGGCGGTATGGGCCATGCCTGTGAGTTTGAAACCTCGATCATGATGCATCTGCGCCCTGACCTTGTCCGCAAAGATAAAATCTTTATATGTGAAGCGCCAGTGGGTGATGAATGGTACCAGCCTGGCCTCATTTCGAAAAAGAAATATATCAAGTTTGAAAGCTTTAATACATACAACCCAAATGGAAATATCGGACAGCCACATTTGGCGACCCCTGAGAAGGGCAAGCTGTTTTTTGAAGCAGCAACTGACAAACTTGCAGATTTCTTCGATTATTTCGCACAAAAATAATCCTGATTTATCTGCAAAGCTAAATAACGCAATCTAGCTTTCACACAGAGATAGTCTGCCACGTTGCTTGGGTGCCGTTATTATTTTGTTTATTCGCTGATTAGTCTGCTCATTGCGGACAGTTAGAAACACGGCCGCCGTTAATGCATAAATTTGTATCGTTTACCTACAGACACAGTGTTACCTGCTTCCTGCCTATACTTCGATTTTGGGAGAGTATTAATTGCAATATTATAATAATACAATTTGTATAGTCTTATCCACATGTGTAGAAAGGGGTGTTCCGAAAAAATGATGCGAAATCAGATGATGTCTTTGGTGTGGTTAATGAACGCGCTTGAGAATGCACTGCATGAACCTAATTGCCTGATGACTGAATTGCTCGAAAAAGGTGCGATCAAATCTATGGCTCCCACAGATCTGGCTATGGAAGAACAGGCCTACGCTATGCATGAACTCCAGACGCTCATTGACCGTCTGGCATTATCCCACGAACTGCTTGAACGGCTTGAAGCCGCTGCCGGACAGGCGCAAAATAAATGGGAGACGGCAACGGCTGCCATTTCTGGGACATAGGGAGCATCTAATTATTTGCCTGCACTGGTGAACTGCAGTTCTACAAAAATTAGCCCTCACAACAGTGTAACCACTGCAAAGTGAGGGCTTGGGTATTTATACTTTCATTTATCATCATATTATAAAGGATAAAAGAATTAGCGTTGAACGAATATGCAGGCCGCATGGCTACAGGAGTTTTAAGCATATAGCCAGACAATGAACAAATGACGGACAAAGCTGCAATATAAACAGCCATCTGACGAATAGCATTGTCAAGCGTTTTTCGTTGGTTGCGGAGGCAGGATTTGAACCTACGACCTTCGGGTTATGAGAATCTGGAACGCTGTCCACTGCATCCATCTGGTCTCATTATGTCCCGGATTAAAGGCGTTTTGGGAGAATCGGCCATCAATAACATCTCATTATGTCCAGCTTGTCTCATCGTGTAAGCTGTCAGATAAGCTGTCAAAATTAAATCGCTTTCTCTAGAATTCTGTCAATTCAAGCTACCTCCGTGTTAAGCACAACTAGGAAAGCGTATGGTTCGCATCCGTAAGGTCAAACGGTGTATGTAAAACCACATCGGACTGAGTCCGTCCAACAGCAATCTGTCTTAACAATTAGCACAATCAATATTCGGGGGTGTCGCTCAGCTGGGAGAGCGTTCGGTTCGCATCCGTAAGGTCAAGAATTCGATCCTCTTCGTCTCCACCACAATTTGTCCCGAAAGCCCACGAAAACGAACTGTTTTCGCGGGCTTTCGGACAAATTGTGGACAATATTACAGGTTAATAGTCGCCACACACCGTTTTTGATATTGAGCTTGGTGCCAAACGGTGCAGACAGCTCAGTCAGATAATCGAGCACCTCGTTGTCATGTAAAGGTCTGGGCAACCCCTTACGGCTGGGCGGCAGTTCCATGCCCAGTGTGATCGGATAAAGCTGGATCTGTGTGATCTTTCCGTCTACCGCCGTGAACCCCGCCATAACCGAACGCCAGATGTTTTGGTTGAACGCCATAGCCGCGTGTGCCGTTCTTGCTGCGGTTATTCATGTATTCGCCAACCATGGTGGTATTGGGCATCGAGTGGTTTTCGTAGGCATCTGCCGGCTGCAATGCCACTGTTTCGGTTTGGAAAATAAAGTTGCCCAGACTATAGAAGATGGCCTTGCCTTTGTAGATTTCAATACCTCGCAGCTCGTGCGGGCCGTGGCCAAGAATTGCGTCTGCGCCGGCATCTATGCAAGCATGGCTGAATGTCTTTAGGAATTCGGCTGGCTCGGTGGTGTCTTCGCCGGCATTTTCATGCGCGTGGATGCTGACAAGCACATAATCCGCCTGACGCCGTGCCTCTTCAATCGAGGTGATGATGCGGTCCATATCCTTTTTGAGCGGCGCAGTATGCATTTCATTGACGGTATCACACTGAAAGCTTAATCCGTCGAAAAGAAGATTTCCTTCCGGCAGGGGAGGAACATAGCCATTTTTAATTCCCTTCATCAGGCTAGCGTTCATGTTGGTCGCATCGGCAATCTTTTGTAGTGTATCGAAGTAATCCTTCTCCACATGATAGGTTGTCTTAATGCGCAGTGGGTTGAGTCCCGGACGACCCTGCATATCCAGCCGCTGATTTCCAGCGGCACCTGACTCGTGGAATGAAGAACAGGCAGCAATAAGCGCGACTCTGGCGTTTTTAGTCTCAAGGTAAGGTCGCGGCCGACGCCGCGGCAAGGTTGTGCCCTGTACCTGCGAACAGCATATCGCGCTTCTTTAGATTTTCAATTGTCGCAAGCACCCCCCCGTGGCTGTAGTCACAGGAATGATTGTTTGCCGTGTTGTAAAGGTTGAAGCCATAACTTTTCAGATCGTCTAGAATCTCGGGCTCAGTCATTGCCCAAGTGCCACCAGAAAACGCGGCTGGATAGCCTTCATGATTATGAATGGTAATCTCGAGATTATTGAAGCGGGCGTCATACGTCCCGATGATTTTACGAAGTTCTTTCAATCCTTCGTAGTCTTCTTCAGGAAGTCGTCGCGTCATGAATGAATCTCCGGTCGCGATAAAGGTCGTTTTGCCGCTCATGAGCTTTCCTCCTATATGTGGTGGTTCGTTGATGATAAGTACTATATTGGATGTTTTTAACTATGAGTGGAAAATGAATTTTTGTATTGTGCAGCAAAGCTTAGATTTTTAGCATACCTGCAGGTAAATGGATCGGGGCTCCTGGTCCTACGGGAAGACCCAATAACATCCAAACAATCATAAGAAGAGATAACCCGACCTGAGAGGCGACAAAGAACGCAAACAAACCAGAAAGGAAACTTCCGATCGTGGCATTAGGATCATACTTTTCCTTGCACTGGTCGAGCAGCATCCACAGGAATGCATTGGTGGGGGAAATGACATTCGCGGCGCAGTCACCGATTCTGTAAACAAGCTGAGTGAAAGCGGGATGAAAGCCCAACATGGCAAACATGGGGACGAAGACCGGTGCACAGAGGGCCCACTTTGCGGAGGCGGAACCGATGAGGAAATCAAGTACAGCAACAAAGATAATGAAAAGAAGCATGAGTGGTATACCAGACAGTCCCATGGCTTTCAGCGCAAGGGCGCCGTTGATAGAAAGCATGGTGCCCATTTTGGTCCAGTCGAAAAGACAGATAAACTGAGCAGATGCAAACGCCATGACAATATAAGAGCCCAGGGATGCCATTTTTTTCGTCAGCATCTTGCTGACGTCGGCTTCGCTCTTAATGGCGCCAGAAGCGATGCCATAACCCAGGCCGCAGGAAAAGAACAGCACAAGTATGATGGGAATGATACCGGAAAGGAAGGGCGAATTAATCAGCCCGGTTTTCTTGTCAAGCAGCACGCCGGGTATATACATACCAGTGGCAATCAAAGCGACATTTAACAAACCGATCCACCCGGCTACGCCCAAGCCCTTCTTTTCAGTCGTGGTAAGTGCAAACTGATCACCGCTAATCGAAGCCAGCGCCTTGCCGGTGTATTTGCCAAAGCGTGGCTCAACGATTTTGTCAGAAACAAAGCCCATGACGAGTACCATCAGTAAGCAAGACGCCAGTTTAAAATACTCATTGCTGAGTGCGTCCGTTAAACCCATGTTGGGTAGGATCGATTTCATCGCCGAATTGGTCACGCCGCAAAGCAGCGCATCGACACCAGCGATCACCGGGTTGGAAAGGGTTCCTACAGCTGTAGCAGCATAACCGGTCAGACAACCGACAACGGGGTGCCGGCCAACGCCCAGATAAACAATGGCGGCGAGAGGAGGGATCACCAGGCTTGATGAATCCGAGGCAATACGGGCTGTAAAGCCGATCATCAATACCATATAAGGAACCATAGGTGCCGGCAGATTCGCCATAGCCTTGCGGATCAGCGCGTTCATCAGGCCGACTTCCTCACAGAGGCCAATACCCAGCGTCATCACTAGAACCATGCCCAAGGGAGCATAGCTTGTGAAATTGGAGACCAAGTTCGAAAGGAGCCACTTAAGACCTAGGTCGGTGAACAGACTCTGGGATTTTATCACTGCGCCGGTTGCCGGATGAATCGCGGTGGCACCTGAAGCCGTAACGATCACTGATGCCACAGCGGTTACGGCAAACAGGAATGCAAAGATAGTGAATGGTGAGGGCAGCAGATTGCCAAGCCATTCAAGCCCATCGAGGAACTTCTCAAAGCCGTTTTTCTTCGCGGTTACTACTGTACTCATGAAAATTAACCCCCTATTAAATTATATAGTACATGGTACAAGAGCTTTATCAGCTTTTGCATCACGCAGCATACTTTACTCGAGCAGAATATCCAGATGGATTATCATTTGACAATCCATAAACAGAAGTAATAATCAGGGGCTGTCCGATAGTTTACCGGTTTTCATCCTCTTGAGGGCTAGTGTTTAACTTGATTCTATATATTCTTTATATTAATTTTTCAAAATGAATTTGCCATGTTGACGTTAAGTCCCGCATGGTTTGATTGCGCAAATAGTAGCCGCATGATACGACTGGGTCTTCCTGTTTCGGCAATTACTTTTTTTCCAACCAACATGGCATAACCGGCCTGTTCCAGACGGTTAAGGATACGATCCATACTGCGCGTTGTAATGCCGCATTGTTCAGCAAGCTCCTTTGTGGTAAAACAATCCTGACAATGATGCTGTACGATTGTATTGAGCTGACTGATGCGGTTGATGCTGAGTTGTGAATCAGAAGCAATTTGATAGAGTCTCTTATCAATTGTCGATTTAACTGGCCGTCTTTGCTCGGTCTGGGCAAGCGGGCCATAGCAATTTCCATCTTCCGTCAACAAGTAGGCGCTGCATCCCGTTATTTTTTCTGCTTTTTCCATGGCAACGATGGCATTGTATTTGGCTGCGGCAGCTGTTGTGCCATATCCGATTCCAACCGACACCGAATGAAGGGCTGATTGCCCAACTTCACCTAGCAACGCGATGTCCGTGAAGCCACTGGTCTCATCCTCCAAAATATGTCTGGTGGAGAATAACAGATAGGTATTATAGCTGATCTCTAAAACAGCAGCCTGAATTTTGCTCGCGAAACGGTAAACATAGTCAGAGATGACCTGCTTGTCTGCATGAAACTGATATTCATCCTGTCCAATGACCGAATATTTGCTGGGTGTATCAATTTTAATCATCAACACCGCGATCTGACTGCGCTGGTTATGCTGTGCGATATAACTTAGCCGCACATTTTGCAATGTTTCTCGCGCACAGTGATAGGTAGGTAATGCAAAAAAGCAGGGGATTCCCCGATCGATTAAGTATTGATAAACATAATGAAACAGTGTGATACAGCAGCTAACCGTGCCACTTTGATAACTATGAAGGTGAAACCGCGCGATTTTATCGACATGTGACGGATCAGTTAAATCTTCCCCGTCCGGGTAAAACAAAATGTATGGTTTTTTGATCCCGATTTCCTCATAAATATCCGTAAGGATATCCTTTTGATAACCGTCGCAGCTAATACGTGTAAGATCGTATCCACCGATCGAAGCTAGAAGCAAGGCACGCGTCAAACGGTCGCCATGCATGGTAAGAATACGCCAGATGATCGTCTGCTTGACCGAGGTTGCCGAACAGTCAAACGCTCCGTTCCCGGAAAAAATCAACGCATCAAACTCGTTTTGATGCTCGCGCACCATTTGAGCCGCTTCAGAAAAGTTTTTGTATGTCAATGGAACAAGCTGTATGTCGTCAAACTCACGCTGAGCCACTCTTTGCATAATATCAACGAAATAACGCGATGATACAAATCCCACTCGCATATCGGTACATCCTTTCGCCGGTTGCATATTTATTTTCTTTCATACACAGTGTAGCATGAGGCGAAAAGAAATGAAGAACTTTATCAAATAAGATTACCTTTTATGTCAAATATTATTATAAAATCAGTCTATTTAATGAATAATATAAGAGTATCAGAAAGTCTTCATTCTTAATAGCGTCTTTAAGTTGTCTGTTACTCTGGCTGGTGGTAAGTAAATAGCTATCAGTATTCCGCCGGTAATGCTGATAATAACCTTAAAACAACTAAATTTTAACAGCTATAGGGTAAATTTAGATATAAAGGGCCGGAGCCAGTGTAGAAGTCTCTTTGATGAGCTGGTTGCCGTTAGCGTCGTAGGTGTAAGAGGTTGTCGCTGTCACGCCGCCGGTGACCTTTTCATCGGACAGCAAACGATTATTCAGGTCGTAACTGTAGCTGACTGTGTAGCTTTCAGTTCCTGACACGGTCAGAGTCGAGCGGTTGCCGAAAAGATCATAGGTGCGTAAATACGTTGAAAGCCTCCGACATGGCCAGAGGCTTTCATGGTCCCAGCTTGCATTATGCTTTCAACTGAGTGGTTCAAACTTGCTGCGGATTGAACAAATGCTCCAGCAGCAAGATGACTGCTGATTCTTGTTTCTTATTAATACCGAGAGAGAATATTCCAAAAACAAAAAAGAAAAAAGAAAATACTATAAACAAGCGAATCGACATTTGCTCAAAGTTCATATGGCGATAGAAGCCCGTATCGAAAAAAATACCTTTTAATGCAAATAATAAAGAAGCCAGCAAAACTATTTTATGGTTCCTACGAAAATGAAATTTTCCCACAATTTCTGTTCCATGATCCCTGCTTATAAATTTACCTACAAATACTCGTGGAGTGCAACCCCAATCGTCAGGTTTAGTATGTTCTAACCAAAATTTATCCTTATGTATATTTCCGACAATTTCATCATTCAGGGCCGGTGAAGGTGTATATAGTGCTGGGCTTATTTTACAGACGCGGATATTTTGTAGTAATAATCTTTTGCACGTTTCAATATCTTTATCGGTGTATAATTCCATCCTTCTCACCACGCTTTCTCGCATTTAAGAATCAAATCTTAAATAACTGTAGTAACCAGGTAAATCTAGAACTTTGAATGTCATTCATTCTCATGTTGTGATGCCATCCATGAAAGAACCGGGTCGTAGCCTTGAGGGTCCAGACTCATAATCTCATCATAAGAAAACGTCATTGGCACTCCAAGGTCATTATATGAATCAATTATCTCCCGTGCAGTTTTGTTATCACTCGCAAGTTCAACAACATGCGAATATGTAATTATTCCATGAAAATCGATCACATTTTTAATACCTAATGAACATTCAATACCCTGATATGCTTGTTCTTCGCCGAAAATCGAAGCTTGGTACCCTACATTTACTCCACCAGCACCTGCGCTTATTTCCAGTCCCCACTTGTTCAATTCTGATATGTTATCCATATCTTCATAAACAAACGTTGAAATACTTCCGTACCCTAATCCGATGGATACTCCTGCACCCACTCCAACTTCAACCAATATTCCTACATGACCTTCATCATCCCAAACAAGATATACTTCACCTGAAGCATAAAGTCCTGTTCCTGTGCTAACGCTTGCTCCAACCCCTGTAACTCTATTTCCATCTGGATCAATATACATTACTGGATTATTATAACAATACGTGTACAAATTCAAGCTCAACGGATCTGTGATTGACTGGCCGTTAGACAGCTTATTGGCTACGCCGAAGACAGTATCCCGCTGCGTGAATCTTCCTACTACCGGATCATAATACCTCGCTCTGAGATAAATCGTCCCGGTCTCGCTGTCCTTATACTCTCCACAGTACCTGAACGGATTGGTATCGGTTCCTGTCTGGCCCGTGATCGTCTTCTCGTTGCCAAAAGCGTCGTAATCGTAGATGCGAGAAACAGTTCCAGTCGTATCAGTTAGCTGTACCACATCACCATGGGCGTTGTAGAGGTAATAGCTTAAGCCTCCGGACTTTTTGGCGGCAATCAGATTCACACCGCGGATATAATTGGCGATAATCGTTCCATCTGTGCCGGATTCCGCAATGATGTTCTGCCCGTCCCAGATATGCGTTGTAGTTACATTGTCCACCATCTTACTGAGGCGCAGGCCGTCCGGACGGTAGCTGTAGGTCATTGTATGTCCGTTGTCATAGGCCGATACCATCTGGTTAAACCCATTATATCCATATGCTGACACTGGGTCAATGTCCCCGCTTAAGCTGATACCTGAATTTGTTGCTGTACCCGCTGGAGCAAAGGTGGAGGTCTCTTTGATAATCTGGTTGCCGTTAGCGTCGTAGGTATAAGAGGTAGTCACTGTCACGTCGCCGGTGACCTTTTCATCGGACAGCAAACGATTATTCAGATCGTAACTGTAGCTGACCGTATAGCTTTCAGTTCCTGTCACGGTCAGAGTCGATCGGTTTCCAAAGAGATCATAGGTATAGGCCATGGTGTTACCGCCGGTCTCTGCCTCGGAGCTGACCCTTCCCAGCCCATCATAGCTGTAGGAGGTGACTTTTCCGTTATGATCGGTCTTGGTTTTCTGGTTCCCATCCAGATAGTATGTGTAGGCATAGGTATAACCGTTTCTTTTCTTACACGCATAGCGTGTGGTTGTTTTGATAAAAACAGCTGCAGGACTTGTATAAAGTCCTGCAGCTGTTAAAATATATGCAATTATCATCCGTTAAACCATGTTTCATTCATTCGCTTTTCAATTTGTTCAACGCTGGATATTTCATTCCAGTCTTCAAAGCTAATATCTCGTTCAGCCCAAGTCTTAGAATCGGTATATTTTTCATTTTTCTTTTTATTCCCAGTTTGATACCAAAAAAGAATTCTATTCGGTTTATAACCACTTGCTTGAACGATTTGGATCATTTCAAATATCTTTTGAGCTTCTTCCGCTTTGGAACTATCATCAAGTAATTGATTAGGGGTAACATAAAAATCATAGTCAAGAAATGGCTCCATATCTTCCGGTTTCATCTGTTCATTTAGTTCTAAAGGAATTTTAACAGCATAAAGACCTAGGTTAACTACGGGCACTACTATTCCTGTATTTGTACCCCATATTTGTTGAACATGTGTCTGAAAAGATTTCCTTGTGTCTAAGCTAAAGTACTTTAAATAATAGTTATCAGGGGCAAAATGACTTCCATCTGGATTAGTCCACTCTCTTGGAGATGTGAGGTCTTGTGAAATCAATACTTCAAAAACCAATTCCGGCATATTGACCGGTGAAAACGAAACATGATAAATTGCTGGGTCAATCCAAGAAAATTTTACATTTAAATATTGCATCTCTTGAGTATATTTTTGAGATAAGTAATCTTGAGAAAGCCGGATTGCTTTTTTCTCTTTAGTTGATAAATTATACTTGATAGTTACAGTTCCCAAAATAGCAATAATCGCGACTGCCCCTATAATACCAAACATAACTTTTTTTCTCCTAATCATATAGCATCATCTCCTAACAATATGGTGAGGAGTGAGAACACTCCTCACCATATTTCCTCTTATCAGCTTATGGTATTTATGTTGTTCCGAAGACCTGAATACCACCATTGTACAAAGGCGTTCTTACTTTCATACTTATAGCGTTGAGTTTGCATAGCGGTATTAAATCCATCAATATTATACGCGTTATTGTAAAACGCGCTTTGCATATTCGACATATTAGCATTGGGAATTGCGCCGATTCTGTAGCCCAATGACGCTGCATAATCTCCTACATTGGTTCCATTCGGTAATGTACCTCGATAGAAGAGGTCCATCGTTACTTGGCTACAGTTATTGGTTAAACCACGATAATCATTATTAGTTACACCCAACCACTGATAGTAAGCCCAACCTTTTGCAGTGCCGTTTTCGATGGATTGGTTGTATTTGTCCAACAGCCCCCGCGCTCCCTCATCTGAAGCGGTAAAATCACCCTTCACATATACAGAAGACTGATATGGATTATCTGGGTTTAAATCTGCATTTTTAACAAGCCATTCATTCATGCTGTCCATACTTCCAAATATGCTGTTATCATCCACCATTTGATATTTTACTTTATCTCCATAGAACAAGAACCACCAATCATTGTTAGAATCTTGGAAAAATGCTCCCATATGTTCAATTCCAGTTTTAGAAGCGTTGTCAATCCTTTTGTTTATTAAAACAGCATCCAACCCATACGGATCAATGAAAGCAATAGGATTGTTACCGCAATAGGTATACCAATTGAGGCCGGCCCGTGCAGGGTCTTCAGAAAGCATGCGTGAGGTCACAGGATCATAATATCTTGCCCTGAGATAGATCGTCCCGGTTTCCTTGTCAAAGTACTCCCCGCAGTAACGGAAGGGGTTGGTATCCGTGGCACTGTTTTGTCCTGCAATAACGCGCTCGTTGCCAAAGGCGTCGTAATCGTAGATGCGAGAAACAGTTCCAGTCGTATCAGTTAACTGCACTACATCGCCATGCGCGTTGTAGAGGTAATAGCTTAAGCCTTCGGACTTTTTGGATGCAACCAAATTCACACCGCGGATATAATTGGTGGTAATCGTTCCATCTGTTCCAGTCTCCGCCGCAATATTCTGTCCGTCCCAGATGTGCGTGGTAGTTACATTGTCCACCATCTTACTGAGGCGCAGTCCATCCGGTCTATAGCTATAACTCATTGTATGGCCATTATCATAGGCCGATACCATCTGATTAAACCCATTATATCCATATACTGCCACCGGGTCAATGTCCCCGCTCAGGCTGACACCGGGATTAGTTGCCGTGCCCGTCGGAGCCAGTGTAGAAGTCTCTTTGATGAGCTGGTTGCCGTTAGCGTCGTAGGTGTAAGAGGTTGTCGCTGTCACGCCGCCGGTAACCTTTTCATCGGACAGCAAACGATTATTCAGATCGTAACTGTAGCTGACTGTATAGCTTTCAGTTCCTGTCACGGTCAAAGTCGATCGGTTGCCGAAAAGATCATAGGTATAGGCCATGGTGTTACCGCCGGTCTCCGCCTCGGAACTGAGCCTTCCCAACCCGTCATAGCTGTAGGAGGTGGCTTTTCCGTTATGATCGGTCTTTGTCTTCTGGTTCCCATCCAGATAGTAAGTATAGGCATAGGAGGACAAAATGCTCTGGCCCTTTTTGTTCTCAAGCAAGGTAACAGCATTGGCCAGATTGTAACTGTAGGTCTCAGCCGTTCCATTGGAATTAGTAAGGCTAGATCGGTTACCGTTAGCATCGTAGGTATAGGCTGCAACCTGCACGCCGTCCTCCCTTACGGTCGCCAAACGGTTGAGATTATCATATGTATAGTTTAGGTTCTGTACGGCGCTGCCGCCCTTGGTCAGCGTGAATCCGGTGCGGTTGCCGCCGATGTCATAGGTGTGGCTCTTGACAACGTTTCCCGTCTCGGTCTCGGTGCTGAGTCGTCCGGCGCTGTCATAGTTGTATTCCGTCGTGAAAGCTCCATTGCTGTCCGACTGTTTCATACCTGTCGCCGTATAACTACTTTGTGCCAAACCGATCACCGTATTGGAAGGATCGGTGACGGTGGCCGTCAGGAGCTGCCCCAGTGGGTCATAAGTATAGCTGGTGGTGTTTCCGTTGCGGTCGGTCTTTTCAGTGAGTTTTCCGTTCAGATCATAGACGAAGGTCTCGGTCTGACCGAGCGCATCAGTTTGAGTCAGAATATTACCATATCGGTCATAGGTACATTCGGTATGCGCCGCCCCCGTGGTAGATGAACTGCTTGCCATCCCGGTGTACACATCGGTGCGGTTTCCGACGCCGTCGTATTCGTACTTTGTATAGCTTTCCGGGGTAGTGCCGTCATAGGCGGTCGTCAGGACCAACCGTCCGCGGCTGTCGTAGCTGTTGCCGGTCTGTCGGTAATTGAGGTTTTCGCCTGGCACGTTGTTCGACTGCTTTTGCAGAGTCACGCGTCCCGCGGCATCATAGTAATACTTACTGTACGCATTATAGTATCCGCCCGTCGACTGTTCAAAGGGCGTGATTTGAACAAGAAGCCGGCCCAGCGCATCATAGGTGTAGGTAGTGGAATAATGTACAGTCGCCTGTCCTCCCTTGACGTCTGTGAAAGAGGTCTTACGGCCTAATGCGTCATAGATGTACGTCATGGAGTTACCAATGGCATTCGTTTCCTTCACCAGATGGTTGGCGTAATCATACTCCCATGTTGAGGTGCTGGTAAGAGTCCGCTGTGCGTCCAACGCCGTCAGCATCGAGGTCTTATTACCCAGATAGTCGTATCCATAGGTATTAAAGTATTCAGTACCACTCTGGAAATAGCCTTCCTTTGCCACACGGCCTGCCTTGTCTGTATAGGAAGTTGTCGCCACAGAGGGGCCGCTTGTGTCGCCCAACACCGTTTTTTCCGTACGGCGGAAGGTTTGGCTATCTCTCTGCCTAATGTGTCAATGATGGTAATCTGGGGATAACCATTATAGGTACTATATGAATATTTTATGATGTTGCCATAACGGTCCTGCGCTGCAACCAAACAGCCTAAGTTGGCAGAAAAATATTCTTTTTTACCATCCTGATGATACAACACATAGGAATAACTGATATTCCCCGACGAGTGGGTTAATGTACCAGATTCCTTAGCCAGACGGATATCTGTATAATTATAATCCATCAGTATGGATGAAGTATTTGTTGATTGCATATCAATCTGAAACACCTGACCGTTGCCATAGTGCAAAAAATATACCAGACTAGGATGCGCAAGATATGCTCCATTACCTACAGCCTTCTTTTGAATGAAGGGCAAATTGAGGCTCCATCCCTGACCTAATCCCTGTGCTTGTTGAAAATGATTGTTGGCATATTTTTCTGTGAGTGAGACGGCAACTGGGTTTCCAACGGACAACTGTGTAGTAACACATACATAACCTCTACCATTCGCCTTCCAATCTTGCCTAGCCTCATAGGCGCGAGCTTCACTTTCGCTCTGCGTTTTAAAATATGGACCGCCATCATTGAAAATATAGTCATTCTCTAATACGCCACTAATATATTCTTGACATTGAAAAGTATACTGTATGATTGTTCCTTTAGGCCAATATTCCCAGGATGTCTGATAAAGGCTGGCCTTGGAATTATCAAATGTTCTGGCAATTACCAGATCCATCCCATTACGCCCCGGTAACACCAAGTCGGTTGTATTGTAGGTCAGTGCTCCAGTATTTAGATTAGGCGCTTCGTCACCTAGCTTGCTGTAACTGTAGGGAGCATCACCAAAATACTCCGGTTCGGACGTGCTCGCGCTTGCCATTAGCATAGAACCGGCGGATTCGGCTACCGCCGACGAAGCCGCAGAAGAGCTACTGCTTGTACTGTTCTCGCTGCTTGTACTGTTTTCCTTATTCTCGCTGCTCTCAAGGATCGTCTCAAGTTCGCTTGCTCCGACACCTTGATTGGTCGCATAGTCAGCCAGTGTGTCCGGATTCAACCCCTCTTTCTCGGCAAACGAGCGCACTGCTTCCTCTGAGGCAGTTTGTCCCAATACTTGCTGATCTGATCTTTGGCTCTCCTCCTCAGGGAGAATACTTTCAAACGGCAGGTTTAACGCCTTGCTTGCCGCATACAGCTTGGCAACCTGATCAAAGGTCTTTCCGTCGACGATGCATGCTTTTATCCGGGCGTCAGTCCCGGCGGGGACTTTGTTTTTCTGCCGGAATTGATCATAGGAATACAATTCCTTATATGGTTTTTTGCAATCCTGATGAGGATATTGTTTAACTAAAGCCTCCACTTGAATATGATAGCGTCGGCTTATCTGGCAATAGGCTATGGATTCACTTGGGTTGTAGCCGTTGTTTTCCAGTGTTTCCATATCTTCGCGGTTTACAAAAAGCCAATCGATTACCGGCTGCTGCTCGGATGAAGCAAGTCCGGAAAAGAGTTTTTTTGATTTTACAAGCGTATACGCTTCAGCTTGTTTTTCTTGCCTTTCCTTATCTCTTGCTGCCTCTTCCTCAGGGGTTATTTCAATTACCTTCATCGCAACTTCGGATTTACTGCTTATGTACAGAAATTCAAGCGAGCACAAAGACGGCGTACACACACGCCTGCACCGTTATCTCTTACGAGATGACATCTACTACCTTGCATACCAAAAGCTGTACTCCAATAAGGGCGCTTCTACCAAAGGAATCGATGCAGACACTGCCGATGGATTTGGCAAAAAGTACGTTGACAGCCTTATCAGAGAACTGTCAGACGGAACCTATCAGCCAAAGTCTGTACGCAGAGAATATATCAAAAAAGCCAATGGGAAAATGCGTCCGTTGGGCATCCCATCATTCAGGGACAAGCTTTTACAGGAGGTAATGCGCAAATTTCTCGAAGCAATATACGAGCCAACATTCAGCAACTTCTCACATGGATTTAGACCAAATCGGAGCTGTCATACAGCTTTGGAGCAGGCAAAATTGTACTTCAGGGGTGCAAAGTGGTTTGTTGAGGGCGACATCAAAGGTTGCTTTGACAACATAGACCATGATAAGCTCATCGAAATCTTGGAGCGGAAAATCAAGGACAGCAAATTTATCAACATCATACGGGCATTTCTCAAGGCTGGCTATATGGAGGATTGGAAATACCACCAAACCCACTCTGGCTGTCCATGGGGAGGAATCCTGTCACCAATTCTTGCAAATATTTATTTGAATGAATTGGACAATGAGATTTCAAGAATCAAAGCAATCTTTGATAAGACTGCTTCTAGAAAGCATACTCCGGAGTATTCCTCTTTATGCTCCATGATTTGTAAGCGCAAAAAGAAGTTGGCTACCGCTAGCGGCGAGAAACGCACAGAACTGCTTGCAGAAATAAAGTCACTGGACAAACAATACCGCAAAACACCCTCGAAAATGGAGAATGATAAAAAGCTCTCCTATGTCAGATATGCGGATGATTTTATAATCGCAATAAATGGCAGTAAAGAGGATTGTGAGCGGTTAAAGGTTCATTTAGCGGAATTTTTATGGCGTGAGTTTAAGCTCATATTGAGCGAAGAAAAAACGCTGATAACACACAGCAGTGAACCTGTACGGTTTTTGGGTTACGACATTTCGGTCAGAAGAAATCAAGAGTTTATGACCAATAGCAAGGGTAGAAAGATTAGGCACTTAAACAACACTGTGGCACTAAGCGTACCCTTTGAGAAAATAGAGCGTTATATGTTCGAGAGAGGTGTAATTCGCCAAACCGAAGCAAAGAAGTTTAAGGCTACTCACAGAAAGGGTTGGCTGTATCTGTCCGACGAAGAAATCCTTGAGCGGTACAACGCCGAAATCCGAGGAATCATCAACTATTACTATCTTGCATCAAATCTCTATAAGCTTCAATATTTCGCATATCTGATGGAATATAGCTGTCTTGCCACATTGGCAGGAAAACACAATTCCACGATTAAGAAAATTGTAGCAAAGCACAAGCAAGGTAAGGAGTGGGCAATCAAGTACAAAACGCCCAGCGGTGTGACCAAGGAAAAACGGATTGTAAAACTAAAAGACTGCAAGGGCAGATGCGAGGACAAAATCGTGCAACACCGCTATTCAGTCAATACAAACGCTACCATTCGGTCGCGCTTGCAGGCTGGAATTTGTGAGTTGTGCGGAAAAGTCGGTCAGTCTAATTATGAGGTGCATCACGTTCCGAATGTAAAAGCCTTAGATGGTACATTGCTTTGGGAGCAGATTATGAAGCTCAAAAACAGAAGAACCTTAGTGGTATGCGAGGATTGCCACAAAGCAATTCACGAAAATTAGCTTGGATTTCGTATGTATGTTAATTACTAATGGAGAGCCGTATACATCGAGAGGTGTATGTACGGTTCGGAGGCGAGGGTCAGCAATGACCCTTAGCCTATGGGGTCAATCAAACAGTCACTGCCAAAGTCAGCACAAATCAGTCCTCCGCAGTGACCGGTGTACAGACTGCTTTGACGCATTTTCCTGAATTTCAGTATCAGATTTATTGGCGTATGCTGGATCAAACAAGCAATGGTTTCAATGCTGTATTTGAGTTCGCACAGAATAAATACTCAACTTATGATCGGCGTGTTCATTTCACGCCGATATGGATACCGAATGGTAGCTACACCCCATATACTTGTTTATTAGACTGCTGGACACCTGCCGGAATGCTCTCAATAAATCTTTCCGTCTCAGTAACAATCAGCGAAAACTTATGGACTGATTGGCACATTGCACCTGTCAAACCTTAAAGAAAACAGTAAGAACAGAAAATGGCCGCTCGGCTTTATTAAGACGGGCGGTCTTCCCTTTTAATAATAATATTTAGACAGGAGAATCTCCGGTGAAAAATAGCAGAAGAATTCTTTCGACCCTTTTCCTTGTCCTCATACTTGTCGCGATTTTTCCCATGAAGGTTTTTGCCACTGGCGATGTTGCCGCTGCCATTGAGGGCACCTGGAATGATGCATCCGGTCAAATTAAACCGTTGTAAACATCACAAAATTGGGTACGACATATTTTGAATGTGCGCCCGTAAAGGCAATGTAATAATTCTGGATTTGGCAATCCAGCGGGTTAAAGCTCATTTACCCGTCATCAACTGGCTTACCTGAGAGGGAAACCTCATAGGGGAAAATAGCATACCGGTGAACCCATGAGTTGGGCAGTTGTCAGCCCACGACTGAATGGGAAGATGAAACAGATGATATGAGGATAAAAGCTATACTGCCTGAAGCACAGTCCGAGAGGTTTATGTAGGAACTCTGGCGAAAGACAGCTATCGCCGTATCGCACAGCCACAATTCACTAGTCGAGAATATGTGGGGGAGCTATTGTGTGACTCAACTCCGTATGGAGATAAAGGACGAAAACGCTATCCGACAATCATCTAAGCTATTATTACTTTGTTAAACGGGGATTGCCTAACCCGAAACGCCGAGCAATCGGCTATGTGTAATGCCCTCGTGGTGATAAATTTCAAGGGTTTCCCAAGAAAGATGACACTGAATATTCGGTATGGCAACGGAGCCGCCGTAGTAGTCCGAGTGCGGTAACGCCGCATACATGGCGAAGGGCGGCAGCTTGTTATCTTAACAATAGAGAAAGGAAGGTGTGTGATACACCATGAGAAATCCAATTAATTTGTTAAGCAGTTTACAAAACCACAGCAGTGACAGGTCGTATACCTTTGAACGGCTCTATCGCAATCTGTATAATCGCGATCTGTTTTTGTTGGCATATCAAAATATTTATGCCAGCCAAGGGAATATGACAAAAGGCACAGATGGCAAAACCATCGATGCAATGAGCCTAAATCGCATTGACGGCATAATTGCAAGCCTAAAGGACGAGAGCTATCAGCCACAGCCATCAAGAAGAACCTATATACCAAAGAAAAATGGGAAAATGCGACCGCTGGGTATTCCGTCATTTGACGATAAGCTGGTGCAGGAATGTGTGCGGCTTTTGCTGGAAGCAGTATACGAGGGCGGCTTTGCGAGAACTTCGCACGGTTTTCGCCCAAATCATAGCTGTCATACGGCATTGAGCCAAATGCAGGTCTGCTTTACTGGTGTAAAGTGGTTTGTTGAGGGAGATATTAAAGGCTTTTTTGACAATATCAATCACGAAGTCATGGTTGGAATTTTAGCGGAACGCATTAAGGACGAGCGTTTTCTGCGTCTTATTCGCAAGTTTCTCAAAGCAGGATATTTAGAGGACTGGCAGTACCATAACACTTACAGCGGAACACCGCAAGGTGGAATTATCAGTCCTATTCTTGCAAACATCTATCTGGACAAGCTGGATAGGCACATGGAGGAATTGAAAAAGCGGTTTGACAAAGGAACAGCACGCTCGGTGTATCCCGAAACCTATGAGCTGGAAAAAAAGCGTACGGTGCTTGCCAAAAAATTGCGCAACACCGATTCTGAGGAAGAAAGGCGGGTGCTCACAGAGAAAATCCGTGAGATTGACCGTAAAAAGCTGACCATGCCATACTCTGACCCGTTTGACACCAGTTTCAGGCGGCTTCAATATGTTCGTTATGCAGATGATTTTCTTATCGGCGTAATTGGGAATAAAGAGGACGCTGTTGCAATTAAGGAGCAAGTAAAAGCATTTGTCACCGACACACTGAAATTAGAGCTGTCGGACGAAAAAACGCTGATAACCCATTCCGAAAAAAAGGCAAGGTTTTTGGGGTATGACATCTATGTGCGCCGTTCTGCCGCAACAAAAAGGGATAAAATGGGGCGGCTATGTCGCCATCTAAGCGGTACTGTATGCTTGGAAATGCCACAGGAGCTAATGCGGAAAAAGCTATTGGATTACGGTGTTATGACCATTGAAAAAACGGTCTACGGCAAAGATAACTGGAAAGCGAAAGCTCGGTACTATCTCAAGGATAACGACGACCTCGAAATTCTTGACCAGTACAACAGTGAAATTCGTGGGTTTCGCAACTATTATCGCATCGCTAACAATGCGTCTCATGCCAGTTCTTTTGGATATATCATGCAGTACAGTATGTTTAAAACCTTTGCGACAAAGTACCGCACCAGCATGAGCAAAATGATTAGCAAACTTCGTATCGACAAAGATTTTGGAGTGCGTTTCACTGATAAAAAAGGAAAAACAAAGACACGGCTGTTCTACAATGATGGCTTTGCAAGAAAGCCAATGCAGAAAATGGCCGCAGTTGATGTTATCCCCAATACAGTAAAGTATTCCAGCAAAACCAGCTTGATGGATAGGCTGTCCGCAGGGCAATGTGAGCTTTGCGGCAAAACTGACTGTGAGATTGAAATTCACCATGTTAGAAAGCTCAAAGACCTAAAAGGAATAAGCTATTGGGAGCGATTTATGATTGCGAGAAACCGCAAAACTTTGGCTCTTTGCTTAGACTGTCATGAAAAATTGCATAGTGGAAAACTGAATTAACAAGTGGCGAGCCGTATACATCGAGAGGTGTAAGTACGGTTCTGAGGCGAGTGTTTGGAAACCTACCGCAGAAATGTGGCAAGGCGCTGGGCACTTAGCCACCATCGAAAACATGGCCAACTTGAGTGGGCAGCTCCGGCAATTCTCTTTGCCTGCCTTGTATTTACGCTTACCGCACCGCTATACATCTGGACTATTTTGGGTCTATGACAAGCAAGAGCCACTGTAGAATCAGTGGCTCAACCTCAATATTATTTAGTTTACTTTTACGAAGCTTTCGAGGAAAAATAAAAGGAGTAACTTAATTTTTTCTTAATCTGCGGTGGTAAATAGGCATACCTTTTACAGGATCGCTTACAACAGACAATTTTCCATCACGAATCATTTTTTCAATGCGGTTTGCAACCCACGCATCCCCAATTCCCAGTTGATATTTTCCAAGCACCGACCCAATCACCATTGCTTCTTGAAACTCATCACCTTGGGCATCAATTTCACATTGTATAAATTCATCATAAATCGTTTCCGATACACTGTGGAGTTGTCCATTGAGCACTGCCCGCAAGGGTGCATTTTCTGTTTGCAGAGTTTCCCATTTTAAGGCACAGTGCTTACGAAAAACTTCTGTAGTAATCTCTGCAAAGGCGGTATAACGATGCCACTCTCCAGGAGAGATCTCTCCCCATCCGGTATGGCTAACAATAGTATTATTTTCTCTGTATTCATAGACCGGCAATTTTACAATATATACAGCCTTTGGCTTTTCCGCCAGATGTTCCAGCTCCCACATAAACCAGTATAACCCGCACATTTCATCCGGCTGATTGCTATACCAAATACGAACCTCATCATCCTGCATTATACGCTTACGAATTGCCCCAACCCCTTTATGCAGTTCGTCTGCAAGGTTAAATGGCTCATCAGATGGGTCATCAGGATAGATGTTCCACAAAGATTCTATTGCTTTTTGCCGTCTTCCGATAAACTCATCAGCGGCAATATCTCCTACACTTAACATCAAATTAAATCCAAAAACATCTTTTGAATTTTCACCCATAGGGACTGCATTTTCCCATTCCAAACGTTCTTGTTCTTCTGCTGCCCTTTGTGCAACAGAAACTTCCTCAGGTGTTGGTTGGCTGCCATCATGCTTGCTGATGATAACTCCCGTGCAGCCGCCGATATAATCGCCCTGACCGTAATTCTGTGCTATTTTCAAACTGCCACAGGCACTGTCACTAAATACTATTTCAATCATAATTTATCTCCAGTTTATCTTTTATCTATTTTTCAAAGTATATAAAATCCACTATAAAGTAATAAATCGCTTCACTACAACTTAAAAGATGTGTAAAACAAGTTTACCATATTGAAATGGTAGCTTCAAGGTACTCATTATGGACAATGAAAAGAGGTAGCCAACATAAAAATCAAGAATCGCTCACCGTCTTTATGCAAGTATTGACTGGACGATACTCGGGATATGATGGTGAAATAGAAAGAGGGCAATCAAGCCGATAATGGCAAGGTTGCCCAAACTTTCTAGTAATCGAGATTAGCTTCGGTAAAACCAATTTAGGCTCATACTAATATCCGATCAAAAAGATGATAAAATCAAAGCCGGATAAAACTAGGCTATGTTCTCTCCCCGCCGGAGGCGGGGAGAGAACATGACCAGCTTTTCTACTTTTTAAATGAAGATCAGTATCACTAAGGTGTTTGCTCATAATCTTGCCACTAATATGATGTTTAATATAGCATCAGTTAAACGAAGATGGCGTTCGATATTTATCGGGAGAGGTAGTATAGCCATTCTGATACTTGACAGTCATATACAAAGTTTTTTCACCGTTTACCAGCTTAATATAGCAGACATTATTTTCGAATTTATCAGTAATATCAATTTTTTGGTTGAACCAATAAACAAAAACAGAGCCATTGTCTTCATAGTGAACATCAGGGGCTGTTATCTCTTCTAATAATTCATCTTCTGTCAATGGTCTTTCTGTACCATCGTCCCCCATAGCGATTCCACCGCCACCTTGATGTTTACTGTCTCCCTTATCATCAATATAGTCCATTTGGTAGTTTCCATTTCCGTCAAATTGAATCGTTACATCTGTTTGATCCCCATGTATCCAAAGCTGTAGGGTACGCTGAATTCCACAAAAATCAGTGGCATATGCAACCGTAGCACTGCCCACAATCAGCACACAGGCGGCGATACTTGCAACCAAGCGATTTAATTTTGGCTTATTACTGGTAGTTGTCATTTTTTTTACCTCCAAAGAAAATTCATCAGAGATATGCATTGCAGAAAATGCCTGTTTGTACTTCTCCTTATTCGTCATCTTCCCATACCTCCTTTAGTGTGTTTTTAAGCAACATTCTTCCACGTGATAGTCTAGCCTTAGTATTGCTTTCAGATATTTTTAAAATATCTGAAATTTCTTTTATAGAATAGTCTTCATAATAAAACAGATGAATAACAACGCGATATTTTTCTGGCAGTTTCATTACGGTTTCAAACAATTCGGAGGATTCGGGAGATTCAAAAGTTAATGTTTCCATGTAATCCTCCAAAGGGAGAGTGTTTCGCCTGAAAAAAGTTATATTCTTATTTTTAGCTTTATTAATCGCTATTCGAATCAGCCATGCACGAATGTGTAGCTCTGTTTCAAAATCTTTTCTTAGCGATATGTACTGAATAAAAGTATCTTGAACAACATCTTCTGCATCTTGAATATTTTTGCAAACATTAAATGAAATTACAAACAAATTGTTCTTGTACTTGTCAATCAGCACGTCTACTGATTCCCTCATGAGTTCCTCCTTTGTGCTTGAAAAGCCTTTCACTAATAGTACAAATGGGAATGGCAAAAGGTTACACACAAATTAAAAATATTTGAAAATAGCTGTCTGCGAATGCAAACAGCTAAAATAAAGGGTATATAAATTTGCTCACCGAGCGTTAAATTTTCTCACTACCATTTAAAAAAGTTTTACTCGGTAGGTATATAGAAAAGTTTACCATATTAAAACAAGAGCTTCAACCGAGGATTTGTAAACAATGGAGAAGCATTATAAAAAGCAAATTCATTCACCGCCCTTATGCAAGGATACTCTGGACTATTCTCGGGATCTAAGTAGTGAGCAGGCTAGCTCTTTGGTTTGTGAAGCCAGCCTGCTCAACAAATTGGAAGTTGTAGCTTATCCTTATACTACTAAAGGAAACTCACTGTATAATAGAATGACTGTGAATATAAAATTCTTCCTGACTTAGCTGGTATTTTTTCTCCAGGCTTTCCAAACCCTCATCAAAGCGCCCAGCTTCTTGTTCATCTATCTCAAATACAGGACTTTGATAGTAAACCCATTTTCTCCCGTCCAAGACATCTGGTTTGAGTTCTTTTACCATCATTGCCGAAGGATACGTCCCATTTTCAAGACAGACGTTGTACTTTTTGCAACTCTTAAAACCGCGGCTTACATAATTGTTCGGGTTTCCAAATATTACAATCACGTCATAACCAAGTGCGGCTGCCCGTTCAAAAGAATACTCCATTAGTTTTTTCCCATACCCCTTTCTCTGATATTCCGGCAAAATGCAAACCGGACCGAAGGTAAGGATTTCTTTTTCTTCCCCGGACTCATCAACCAGTTTTGCTTTTGTGTACATCATATTCCCGATGATCTGATTATCAACCTCGATCACCAGATCCAACTCCAGCAGAAAGTCTTTGTGGGATCGCATAACATGAACTAAATAGTGTTCATTGCACCCCGGAACATATAAATTCCAAAAAGCTTTCCTTGTGATTTCTTCTACCCTCTCATAATCTGTTTCTTCTTCATTCCTAATCTTAATCATTTTGTTCATTTATAAACCTCCGATAATTTACCTAAGACCATTTTTTTGTGCTTATTATTATGGCTATCTGCTCAATAAATTCCTGTTTGCCAATATTGTAGCATGTGTCTATATGTTTTTCCACTACCCTTATGCAAGCATTGACTGGAGCATCTCGGAATATGACGGTAAAAATACTGTTTCCATGACTTTACCGAGAGGAGTGAACATTTAAATGTTTATATGGGATTTTGTCGCCGACACTGTACTTGATCAAATGGCACATTGGATCTACGGACAGATCGTCGGCTTTCTCGGAGACTTTTTCTCACAGATGGGAAATATGGGTGCTGAACTGTTTGAGATGAACTGGGTGCAATCCATCGTGCTGTTCTTTTCCTATCTTGCGTGGGCTCTCTTCGTCACGGGGCTGGTGGTTTCTGTTTTTGAATTTGGCATCGAGTATCAGTCTGGACACGCAAATATAAAAGGCACCGCTCTCAATGCAGTAAAAGGATTTATGGCGGTCAATCTGTTTACGCTCGTGCCTGTTGAACTGTACAAGCTGGCAGTCTCCCTTCAAAGCAGCTTAACTGCCGGGATCACCGGATATGGCGCCGATATTGGTACGGTTGCAAGAAATATCATAAGCTCGCTTAACAGTGCAACAAACATTGAAAGTGTAAACAGCACCGGTGTATTCGGCGGTCTGCAGCCAATCACCAGTCCTATCATGGCCCTGTTTATCCTCATTCTCATGGGCTATGCCGTAATTAAGGTATTTTTTGATAACCTCAAACGCGGCGGCATCCTGCTGATACAAATTGCAGTCGGCAGCCTGTATATGTTCAGCGTTCCTCGCGGGTATTTTGAAGGCTTTATTTCATGGTGCAAGCAAGTCATCGGCCTGTGTCTTACTGCGTTTTTACAGTCTACTATCCTTATTGCCGGACTGATGGCGCTCAAAGATAACGCCCTTCTCGGTCTGGGCCTGATGCTGGCGAGTTCGGATGTCCCCCGAATCGCGGGTCAGTTTGGCCTTGATACAAGCACAAAAGCAAATCTTATGAGTGCTGTCTCCGCCGCCCAAACGGCAGTCAACATGACAAGAACTGTGGTACAGGTAGTGGCAAAATAATGAATATAAAGCTCGCTTATATAAAATCAGAGTTGATCATCTTAAAAACAAGTTTACTGAAGATTATCCTGTGGGATAGGAATGAGACTGTAAGGAGGACAATGCATGTATATTTACCCCGATAACTTAAAATCCAAGGCAGTACTTTGGCTGTGGCAGCTTAAAGATATAGGGATCATCTGTGTTGGGTGCCTTGTTTCCGTTTTTGCTTTGGTAAAACTTTATTTTTTTCCTCCCATCGTGGCAACTACACTGTATGCTTTTCTCACCATTCGGTTTGAAGATACTTCAATCCTTGACTTCATCAAATATGCCTGTACCTTTTTCATTACCGGACAGCAAGTCTATGAATGGGGGGTTCTGGATCAATGAGTGAAAAAGTAAAAAAAGCTGTCAGGCAAAAGCAGTTTACCAGGCGACTAATCAACACTAAAGCCATCACCGACTATAGTCTACAGACCTATGGTCACGGCGAACTGGTCTATTTTATCGTAAAGCCAACCAATATATCTGTTCTATCCGAGGCCAGCATTTCTGCGCGGATTTACGCACTCATGACTGTACTCAAGGGCATAGCTGAGATTGAAATCTGCTGTCTAAACAGCCGGGAAAACTTCGAGGATAACAAAAGGTTTCTTAAAAACCGTATTGAGAGAGAGGATAATCCCGTCATTCAAAAGTTACTGGAAGCTGATTTTATGCATCTCGACCGTATACAGGTACAAATGGCTACGGCAAGAGAATTTCTCATTATCATAAGGCTTCGAAATGAAAAAGAGAGCGAGGTCTTCCCATATTTAAACCGAATTGAGAAAGCCCTGCGTGAGCAGGGCTTTTCAGTAAAACGAGCCGGCAAAGAAGACATCAAACGAATTCTTGCCGTTTATTTTGAGCAGAATGTTACAACGGAAAAATTTGAGGACTACGACGGAGAAAGATGGGTGATTTTAAATGAATAAGGATAAAAAGATCAGCTATAAAAGTCAAGAGGAAAATGAGGGCTCAAACACATTTATTTTATCGGATGAGATTGCCACGTAATAATCTTTGGTTAAGTTCCCAAAGTGCTGTTTTCTGATCATGCCAGTAAATCAAATCATATGCATTTTGGTAAAGGCACGATCTTGTCTCCAAGTGCTCGTGAGATAGAGATATATCCCCGGCAAACAGTATAGCAAAGAAATGCATTGGACAAACAACCACATTTATTCCCCATTGATCATGCATTGAGAAAATATCGGCAGGTAGGTAGCTTATAGTATCCAAGCGGTATAAGGGTGAATCCACCGGGACACCTGCTTCTTCAAAAGACTCACGCAATGCCGCAGCCTCAATGGTTTCACCTTCCTCAACACCTCCTGATATCCCCTGCCAACATTTAGGATCATCGGCGCGTTGAAAAATTGCATACTCAAATTGTCCTTCTGGATTTTGCCGGTATAAGTAGACATGTATATTTACTGGTTGTCTCATATTAACTCTCCATTTGCTTTTAGCGACTGATAATACTCAGACAGAATTGGAAAACGCCGCTTGAATTCACTTTTGCAATTCTATGAATAAGTACATCGGAATTTTCTCCAACCATGCTACTCTTGGTGACATTCGTGACTGTTCTTCTGTTGGAATCGGCTTTCATTTGACTTGTCCTTTTTAACCTGTGTAGGGTATAAATTTGAGTTCTAAAACGATCGTTATTCTGCTTTTTCTCAGTCGGTTCTATACTCGATAATCAAACCTGCCGCCCAATTGAACAGCAGTTCAGAGATCCGGTCAAACTCAGCCTGCGCCATATTAGGCTGTTTTCTGAGCACAATGCCCGTCTGCAAAATTTCACGGTCTTGTGGTTGCAGCACGGAGATAAGCTCGGCCTTTTGTCTTATGTATGTTCCCGTTTGGTCATAATAGACTGCCTGTACGATGAAAGCGGCTGATTTATAAAAGGCTTTCAATATCTCGGTACTTTTTTCGTGAACAATATTGTGGCCGCACATGTGATAGATGTTGCAGGCTCCTATTCGGACAGCACGACGAACATCTTCCTTACTAATCAGCGTCAGCAAAAAATCAATACTACCGAAAATCGGCGTGGTATCATGATAGAACTGAAACAGATCGGAACGTTCCCAATTGATTAACTCCTGTCGGCCGGAGATAAATCCACATACTTTTTCCCGATTCGGAAGGGTGTCCAACATGACGCTATATCCTTTCAAATCTTGTGGAGTCACATGGTCAAGTATAACAACCGCATCAATATCACTGCTGTCCGTTGCTTCGCCGCGACAATAACTTCCCTGCAGCCCGACAAACAGCAGACGAGCGCCAAGCAGAGTTTTCAGATTCTCCAAGTATGATTTCATCCAGATATCTATATCAAAATTCATTTTTTGCTCCTTGGCATTGAATTGATCATCCTACCAGATTTTTCTTAACTGTTATAAGCCACTGTCACTAAACGTGGAAGTTTTTCTATATACGAAATTAAAAACAGAAAGGATGAAAAAACGATAGCACGAAAAAAAGTGTATCAGCTTCCCAGTGTGCTCAAACTTGGAAGTCTTTTTACTTGTCTGACAATCGATTTTGGACAGCTTCAAGGCATCCTTCTGAGAATCCGTCTCTTCGTACGATGGAATACACTTTATTGAAGAATTCCATTATATAAAGATTGTCAGTTTGAATGATTCTCTTGATGTCTGTATAAAAAAGTGTTTGGACTGTTTCTTCACCGACCATTGTCCCTAAGCGATCCAAATAAAAGACCATTCTCCCATTACTGTTGTGAGTCATGCAATACTGCTTATAGCGTATTCTACCAAGCCAATGTGGAAACACAACATATATGAAAATGGAAATTATTAAACAAAAAGTCATCAAGATCAATAGTGTTCCAGATACGATATGGATTTTCCGCAGGGCTGATGCAATAGCAGCCACATAGATAACTGCAACACAAGTAATTACAATAATATAAGCTACTTTAACTGACTTTTTTCTGATTGCCTTCTCAAATTCAATAAAATCCGATTTGCATAGGAGCAGATTATTTACTGCTAAAATATCATTATTATTCATCTTTTTTCGTTTTCTCTTTCTGCACTGTCTTGCCTGTGAGTCAATAATAGATTGCATTTCAACAAATGTACAACCAAAAATGGAAGAGAACAACACATTGTGCTCATACTTTTCAGCCTTGTAAATTTCTATAGCAACGCAAAATGGGGGCTCTCAAAAACATGTTTCATTTGACATAAGCAAAAAGGGTGTCCGGCAGGGTCAAACATAACTGTCCAACTGTCAGAAAATTGTTTATCTGCAATTGTTGCCCCACAATGGATTGCGTATTGAACCGCTTTTTCTAGATCATTAACTGCAAAGTCGATATGCGCCATTTGCTGCTGAGCTTCAGGCTCTTCCGGCCACACAGGCGGTCTATACTCAGGGTTCCGCTGAAATGTTATACCGGGATACGCTCCCTGATTTGTTCCCGGAGCACCCACGATTGCATATTCTTCATCAGAGAACGGTATTTCCCATTTGAGCAGCACCGCATAGAATTTCGCTAATTCATGCGGGTCTTTGCAGTCCAGTGTAAATGCGCTCATTTTGATTTTCAGTTCATCATCCATAACGTTAATCCTCCGATAATATAAAACAACACGATTCACATGCGCCTATTATACCATGGTTATACCAAAAAATGTTAGCGCCGTCACAGAAGTGTGGCGGCTTTTCTATGCTCAAAACCAAATTAAAAAGGAAGTATGCCAACTGGCAAAGCTGCAAGCAACAAGAACTTCTTCGCAGGAGGAAGTCCGCATGCAGGAATTTCTCGACATGATCGCGCCAGCTGTAATCAAATTTAACACCGATCACTTCATATGCGGCAATACCTACCGCTGCGTCTGGGCGCTTCGTGAGTACCCCACCACAACTGATGAGCAGGCCATACTCCGGCATTTGGGTGAAAAGGAAGGAATCACCCTTCATATCTATACTCGCCATGTCTCCCTGGCAGAGGAAAAGAAAATCATCAGTAACGCAGCCAATAAGAACCGGATGAAACAGGCGAACACCAACGACCTTCAGCAATCTGTCACCGCGGAAAGCAATCTGCAAGATGTGGCAAACATTGTAGCCTCCATGCATCGCAACAAGGAACCCTTGCTTCATACCGCCGTTTACATAGAGCTGTCATCCCATGACTTCGATCAGCTCAAGCTTCTGCAGACCGAAGTGCTGACCGAGCTCATCCGCTCCAAGCTTAATGTAGACAGGTTGATGCTCAGACAGCAGCAGGGCTTTATTTGTGTCGTGCCCTCCGGTTGGAATGTATTTGGCGACCAGTTTGAACGGGTACTTCCCGCCTCCTCGGCGGCAAATCTTTATCCTTTTAATTATAGTGGCAAGACAGATTCCAATGGATTCTACCTTGGCAGAGACAAATTCGGGAGCAACATCATCGTGGATTTTAACAAGCGAGACGACGACAAAACCAACGCCAACATCCTTATTCTCGGCAACAGTGGTCAAGGTAAATCGTATCTGTTAATACTGATTCTCACGAATATGCGAATGTCCGGAATGCATGTGTTGGCATTGGATCCTGAAATCGAGTACGAGGAACTGACAAATAATCTTGGTGGGTGCTTTATCGACCTCATGTCAGGCGAACACATTATCAATGTTCTGGAACCAAAAACATGGGATAACACCGGCGACTCAAACGATAATGATGCACCGTTTGCATTTTGCCGCTCCTCAAAACTCAGCCAACATATTAGCTTCCTCAGGGATTTTTTCCGTACCTATAAGGACTTTAACGACCAACAGATCGACACGATTGAAATCATGCTGGACAAGCTTTATAACAAGTGGGGCATTACCGACAGCAGTGATTTTAACAGGCTGAAGTCCACCGATTACCCGATTCTGTCCGACCTGTACGAGCTGACAGAAAACGAATATATGAACTATGACACCGGCAATTATCAGCTATACACTGCGGAAACGCTGCGTGAAATATGCGTTGGAGTCCACTCCCTATGTAAGGGAGTGGAGTCTAAATTTTTTGACGGACATACCAACATTACAGGAAGCTCCTTCATTACCTTTGGCGTAAAAGGGCTGCTTCAGGCGAGCAAAAACATCCGCAACGCGCTGTTGTTTAATGTCCTCTCATATATGAGCAATGAGCTGCTGACTACCGGCAACACGGTAGCCAGCGTAGATGAATTCTATCTCTTCTTAGCAAATCTCACCGCCGTGGAATATATCCGAAACTTTATGAAGCGTGTCCGCAAAAAGGACTCCGCTGTCATTCTCGCCTCACAAAACCTTGAAGACTTTAATATTGACGGTATCAGGGAGTATACGAAGCCACTGTTCTCAATCCCGACGCATCAGTTTCTGTTTAACGCCGGCAGTATTGATGCCAAGTTCTATACCGATACCCTACAGTTGGAACAGAGCGAATATAACCTGATCCGCTATCCCCGGCGCGGCGAGTGCCTCTATAAATGCGGCAATGAGCGTTATAATCTCATGGTGCAGGCCCCTGACCACAAGGCTAAATTATTTGGAAAAGCAGGAGGAAGATAATTTCCAAATATCTGTTGACTCTCACATTATGGTATACTCTATACTGTAAATGAGCTCGGGAAATTCACATGTATGTGAGGAAAAATAGATGCTGAAAATCGGAGATTTTTCAAAATTATCAAGGATTAGTATACGGATGCTTCGGCATTACGATGAAATTGGACTGCTTGTGCCAAAAAGTACTGACAGATTCACAGGCTATCGCTACTACAGCGAGGATCAACTGCCTGTTGCCGGGAGGATTACCGCCCTAAAGGATATGGGCTTCAGCCTTGCAACTGTTGCGGAAATACTCCAAAGCTATGATGATCCGCAGGCTCTTTCTCAGTTTTTGGCGATAAAGCAAGCTGAGGTGCAGGAACATGCTGAAGAAACCAGTCGACGTCTGCTGCTCCTTGAAACAGCCATTAAACGGCTAAGAAAGGATGATACAGCCATGAATTATAACGTTACACTAAAAACCCTGCCTGAAAGATATGTGGCAAGTGTGAGAAAGGTTATCCCCGCCTTTGACCAAGAGGGAATGCTATGGAACATTCTGATGTCCGAAACCGCAGCCATGAATCTACAGCCAGCCGATCATTGCTACAGCCTTGCCGTTTATCATGACGAGGGCTACAAAGAGAGTGATGTGGATGTAGAAATACAGGGAACGGTTAAAGGAAGTTACAAAAACACAGAGAATGTCGTGTTCAAAACAGTTCCTGCCATAGAGATAGCTTCTGCCACCTACAAAGGCAGTTATGAACAGCTCACGACAGTAAACCATGCTGTTGCCAATTGGGTGAATGATAATGGCTATGAGTTTAATGGTGCGATGTTCTGCATTTACCATGTCAGTCCAGCGCAAACACAGAATCCGGATGAACTGGTAACTGAGGTTTGCTTCCCGGTAAAAAAGAAATAAATCTTCAACACATGTACCGTCTGTTTGAAAAGGCAGGCGGTATTTTAATGCCATTTTTTTATAGAACAGGCGGTGTAAACAAGGCAAAATGGATATGAAAGAACAACGTTTCGGTATTGGAGGATACAAAAGTGTGGGTTTTGATACGGATATCTTAGAGCGGGCAGTGGACAAATCAATAAGTCTTGCCAAAGAACAGCGGGCGGAAGTGGTGATATTATGGCAGATCCCTCAACAATTGCCCTTGCAGTTAAAGCTGCCATTGCGGTTGCGACCGATAAGCGGACATGGAAAACCATCAGCATCATCGTTGCTGTCATCCTCTCCCCGCTGATTTTGGTCATTGTTTTGATTATGAGTCTCCTATCGGCTACGGCGGATCACAATATCCTGCTTCTCTACTTTGTATAAGAAATAAGCTGTCAAAACACCTCTAACAAGTCCCTTTCTCACCGAAAATAAAAATACAGCGTTAAACTGTCAGAATCGCGTTTTTCACGATAAGCTGGCAGATAAGCTGTCAAACAATGTTTTTTCTGTTTAGGCGCAAAATAAAAAGTGGCTTAAACGTACTGTTTAAGCCACTTTTCGTTGGTTGCGGAGTCAGGATTTGAACCTACGACCTTCGGGTTATGAGAATCCGGAAGGTTGTCCACTGTATCCATCCGGTCTCATGATGTCCCGGATTAAAGGCGTTTTTGGATGATTAGCCTTAAAAACGTCTCACTATGTCCATCCTGTATCATCGTGTAAGCTGTCAGATAAGCTGTCAAAATCCATATAACTATTTCTGAAATGCTGGCAATTTAAAGAAATGGCCTTCGGGTTTTTAATTTGGTATCATTAAAAGTTTGACCTGTTGACAAGATACAAGTTTCCGCGGACCGGTTGAATCAGATGCTTGCCCCGAAACGGAGGGCGTATAACCCTCCGTTTCGGTTCGTTTTAACACAACCGCATAGCTCGACCCGGTTGCAGTTAGAAAATCTGCCGCAGCCCTTTCTTATTCAGCTGTAGACGTTTCCTGCTTAGAATATTTTTTGAGTAGTTCTGAAATTCTGATGAAATCTAACGCCATATGATTACCTCATTCCCATCGAAAGCGCCCTATTATAAGCCGAGTACATAGAGTCCGTGACACCGCTTTCCGCAAGCTTCTTAGCCGCATCTTCTTCGCTTTTCGCGGAAGCAAGGATACCTGCAATGAGGCTGAAGTAACTTGTAACATCCTGTGAAGCACTGTTTGTCGCGCCGCTGTTCTCTGTCGACGTATTCTGAGTGTACAGGGTACTCGCAGATGGAGTTGATTTCTTGCTAGCGCCTGTTTACCCTCGCATTCGCCGCTGCGATCTGGTCAGCCGACCAACCTAACGCAGCATATCCGCTGAAATCGCCTACAGCCGCTAATGCCTGTGCTCGCTGTATGGCTCTTGCATAGACTGTCTGCTCTTGTGCCGCTTCCGTTTGTGCCGCTGTCTGCTTCGCTGCTTCCTCTGCCTGTTTGTTGAGCAAAGCATACTTTTCCGCATTGGCCGCGATTGTCTCATCCGCTGTAGTTCCCACATTGCTAATATCGGTGTCAATTGCAGCTAATTGGGCAGCTCTTGCTTTTTCGCTCGAACTCAAGTTGTTCTCATAGTTCAGTGTTCCCTTGAGCTTTAAGCTGTCCGCCGTGCCGGATGCAAGGTTTGTCATCTGTGACGGGAGCTTATTTTGATTGACCATATAATTCGCATACACCTGCTTGGCAATGTCGTCATAGGTATTGTTGGTAGTCGCTTTCTGCGCATTCAGCGTTGCAACAGACTTCTCCGCAGCAAGCTTTGCCGCCCTGTTCGCCGACGCCAGCGCGGATGAATAAGTAGAACCTGAGCTTCTAGAACCTGACGATCTACCGCTGTTACTCAGTGAATTGCTGTTAATCAGAGAATTATTGTCCGCGTCATAAGCTGCGACAACTTCATCCTCTAAAACATTTCCGTTGTCATCATATTGGGTGTATGATCCGTTCGAATTTCTGGAATATTTCATAGTCATTTCTCCTTTATAAAATCATGTTTTTAATGTTTGACAATAAAGCCAATGCCGAATCTCTCTCGCTTGTCACCGTGGCAAGCTGTGCGGTCACTGCGGCAAGTTGTGCGGTCAATGTATCAACCTGAGAGGTATCAGATACCGGATCTGGCTCTGCAGGCACTGCTGAGACTTCCGGGGCGGTATATGGCAAATGAAGAAAATCCAAACATCCCATTACGATAGCCGCCGCTATTTTGTCTTGATTCGGGTCGAATATGGCATTGTCCACATCAGATGTGATAAATCCAATTTCAATCAGCATTGAAGGGGAATTTGTGTCACGATTGACGGCATAGTCCAGTGTAGCATCTCCACGATAACCTTTTTTGACGCCGCGGTCGACAAAGCCCAAAGCAGATAGGCCGTTGACAATTTCGGCAGCCCACGATTCATAAGCAACGGGTGCGGTATGATGCAGCCAGATTTCCACGCCCGAAGCGGACGAAACGCCGCTGTTTCGATGAATCGAGATAGACAGGTCGCAATGGTTCTCGTTTTCTATGTTTGTACGTTCCGCCAGCTCCAAAAACACGTCTGTTTCGCGGGTCATGACAACTTCTTGCCCTTGCTGGGCAAACTGTCTTTTTACCTCCATAGCAAGGTTGAGAGCGTCAGTCTTTTCATAGCGCGAGCCGTTCACAGCACCGCTGTCACTTCCCCCGTGTCCTGCGTCTACCCAGATCTTAGCCATTTTGCTTATCCTCCTCCTTAATCGCTTCAGCTTCTTCTATGTAATATGGGTCGGGTAAAGCATCTTCATGTATTTCTATACAGTCTTGCTTTTCATTTTCAGATAATAACCCATATTCATCAGTTGTTATTTCTTTTATCATGATCCCGTTGTGTAATACTCTATATTTCACCATTCCACCACCCTGTATGTTTTGCTGTTATAGGTTACGTCCGTCAATTTGTTTTCTGTAAATGTACCTTTCCATAGATAAGCACTTTGCATTTGACCTTGCAGAGGTGATACTTCTCCATATAACGTGTTACAAGTGGCAAAAATATTCTCCGAAGCGTTTTTTGTTGTAAAATTTGGAATTATTGAAGTATAATTTGAAGCGCCCGTAGTCTCTGTATTGTCAGATTTTTTAATAGCAATTAAATTGTTACACGGAAAATATTTTGGATAGGTTGAAGTTTGAGCAAATCCCCCTATAAAATAAAAATATGTTGAAGTTTCAATAACTTCAAAGCATTGAAGATAAAAAGGATTTGAAATTATTGGCACAAGTCCTGAAGACGAACTATAAGAACATATCGTTAAAGAATCAGAATAATACATTCCATTTGAAACAATAATTTTAGATGAATCATTTGATAAAAATATTCTTGCATATACGCCACTATTGCTCATTGATATTGAATTACCCACAGAAGTAAAAGCGGTTCCATCAAAAGTATATAGCTGAGGCTTACCATATTTATAAAGTATTACATGAGAATCATCAACCCAAAGCCAATGCCTTACGCTTGGCGAATCGGGTAAATTAACGGCGTTTGTGGCATCTCCGGTAGTTAGATTGACCGTACATACCTGCGTGCCTCTTATTAAATATGTTCCGCTTGGGCTAAAGCGTTGGGTCATCCCTGATGTCGTAAATGCTGAAGATGAAGCCAATGACATAGACCAATTAGAAGCTACAATAATCAACTTTGTGTTATTAGATGCCGCATCGCTTCCAAGACAAATTAATTTATGAGTGCCGTCATCAAATAACGTAAAATAATCATAAATAAAACTTGAGGCAAAAGCATTTGCAGAAGTAAAGGACGAAATCACTCTAGGATATCCACCATCCATAACGCAAATTGAAATAACTGTGCTGGACATTCCCATTGCAAAATGTTCATTGTCGGCGAACCATTGAATTCCGTATTTTGCGCTGCTCAACTGCGTCAATGTCTGTGTGGTTGCGTCCGCATAGTAGTACAAAATCGGTTCCCATTTTACATAGGGGCCGTAAGACTCCCCAACCGAGCTCCCGCCTTCAAAGCTACCGCTCACCCCAAACAAAGACACATCTTTTTTAATATTGGTAGCAACCAAATTAGCATCACCAGAAATCGTTTGATCTCCAGAAAGATATTGACCTGCGGCAATTGTTTGATTTGTTGTGGTAGGTGTAATTGTTGCAGCGGCTTTTGAAGCAATTGTGCCTGTTATCTTTGACCCTTTTACATAAGCGGTTTTTCCGCTTAAAACATCACTTGCGGCGGCGGTTGCATCGTTTGTATTCGTGCCTACATAAGAAGGGAAATTGCTGATAATTGCCATTTTAGGCCTCCTAAATAATCACCGCAATTGGGGTGTCTACGGTCGGTAGAACCCCATCTGCGGTGATCGTAATCGTATTTGTCCTCTGCGACGTGATAGACAGTAACGCTGCTCTTGCTGCGCCTGTTACTCCATCAACTCAGTTTGCGCCATAACCGGCGCCGCTGTCACTTCCCCCGTGTCCCGCGTCTACCCAGATCTTAGTCATTTTGCTTATCCTCCTCCTTAACCGGTTCAGCTTCTTCTATGTAATACGGGTCAGGCAAAGCATCTTCGTGGATAGCAACACAGTTTTCTTTTTCGTCTTTAGTGAGTTTCTCGTACTCTTCAACAGTGATTTCGTTAACCATAATACCATCATGCAATAATCTGTATTTCATCATTCCACCGCCCTATATGTTTTATTATTGTAGGTTATATCTATGAGTCTGTTCTCAATAAAAACGCCTCTCCATAAATAAGCACCTTGAGCTTGATCCATATTTTCAATAGGAGATATCAACCCTACTAGGTTAACAGATGCTGCGAGTATTTCGTTTTGGTTATTCTTGGCAATACTTCGAAAATTGAGATAAGATAAATTGGTTCCGATTTTAGTATTTGAATATAAATAATTAGGTTTCGTTAACATTAGTTGTTTAGTGTTTGGGTAGACCGAACCTGTACCTATAATAATAATTGAATTTTCCTTTTCAATTATTGTTCCGGCTGCTATACGACACCTATTAGAAGTATTTATAGCCTCAGATAATCCCGTTGTCAGGTTAATTGGGTACACATATAACGCAGTCGGGCCATAGTCACTAGTATAATCTACAAATTGAATTAACCTAGTTTTGTTCTCAAGGAGATGCGGGTTAAAATCAGAACCATTCAAACTTTTATGTATTGAATTTCCTATTGCAGTAATTGTTGAGCCGTTAAAAGAATAAAGACGCATCTCAGTACTCGCAGAAAATCCTATAAAATGAGTATCATCTACCCAAATTACTTGTGTTTGATAATAAGTTGAATAGCTAAGCATTACGGGATTGGTAGTATTTCCAGTAGCCAAGTCAAGAGTTGCAATTTGAGATCCTCTTTGGACATATGATCCAGAAGAACTAAAAGATTGAAAGTACCCATTTGTGTTAAAAACTGTAGAAGAAGCAAAAGACATAGACCAATCAGAGGCTATAATAATCAACAATAAATTTGTCGTTGCGTCTCCTCCCACACAGATTAATCTATGAACTCCATCATCAAAAATTTCGAAACCACCATAATAAGATGCTGGCATACTGGATACCGTTATAGAACTTATTATTCTAGGATAACCATTATCCATGATGCAAATAGAAATATTTTCTGTTGACATCGCTATTATAAAATGAATATTATCAGCGAACCACCGGACTACATACTTTGAACTATTTAATTGTGTCAAAGTTGTAGTTGTGCTATCAGCATAGTAGTATAAAATTGGTTCCCATTTGACGTAGGAGCCGTAAGATTCCCCAACCGAGCTCCCGCCTTCAAAGCTACCGCTCACCCCAAACAAAGATACATCCTTCTTAATATTCCCTGCGACCAAATTAGCATCGCCAGAAATAGTTTGATCACCAGAAAGATATTGACCTGCGGCTATTGTTTGATTTGTTGTGGTGGGTGTAATTGTTGCAGCGGCTTTTGAAGTAATTGTGCCTGTTATCCTTGACCCTTTTACATAAGCGGTTTTTCCGCTTAAAACATCACTTGCGGCGGCGGTTGCATCGTTTGTATTCGTGCCTGCATAAGAAGGGAAGGTACTTATCATCATTATGAATCCAATCCTCTCATTCCATATGACATGTTTATAATAGAAATAGGTATATCAATTGTCGGTTTAACCCCATCAGCATAAACATATAACATATCACCATCATTAGTAGCGTATAATATTGCATTTCTCGCTGCTGCTAGCACTTCTGGATCGTTAGTTTCTTTAAGCCCTACAATTGCATTACAACCGCTAAACAGCTCTGATACCTGAACAACTTGTTGGTATGGGGGTTCAGTACCCACCCAATTCGCAGCTAATAAATCTATCGATGTTGAATGATTCGCGGCTTTATTTGTATATAATTCTTCTAATGCCCCCTCAACTTTTTCTGATGTAAAGTGATTATTTGCATCAGTAATAGAAATATCCGACGCAGATAAATATTCAAAAATATTCATTAATTCGCGTGATACGGCAACTAAATCGCCCATAACCTTCCAAGTATTATTAACATATAGAAACTCAATGGACGTATTTGAAGGTATCCCACAAAGAGGAGTAGTATGATTCAAATCATCATATATTTCAAGCCTTCCAGATGAAGTGGTTGTATTATAAATTATAAACTGACATCCAGAAGATGCATAACCATTTGAAGATAAATATATATTATGATCATTTTCTCCTGCATTTATAAATTGAATGGTTTTATCAACTCCAAAAGTAAGAGTCATGCTACCTTCATTAGCTGGTCTGACTTCAATTAAAGGCATAATTCTTTTATTCGTTAATATTTCAGACCCGGTTAATGAAGCTTTGGTGATATATAATTCTTCTAACGCGCCCTCAACTTTTTCTGACGTAAAGTGATTATTTGCATTCTCAATGGCTACTTGATCGGCCGAAAGAAACGTAGCAAACATCATAAGTTTTTCTATGCGTTCATCTTTAAAATATTTCCATGATCCGGTATAAACGAATGTCATGCAAGAAGCTGGAGGTATATAGTAAATCTCAGCTCCTAAATCAGTAACTTTAATTGCGTTTGCGCGTGATTCATTTACAATGACAAATTGTGAGCCTCTTGCAAAATCATTACTACCGGTTGAGAGATCAATTGATAAACCAGAATCAGCAGGAGTTATGAATTGTATCGGTGCATCAACACCAACAGTTAGTGTTATATCTGACGCCATTTCGTCTCTAACCATAATTGGCGTAGCAATTGTTTTATTAGTTAAAAATTCAGTTCCAGTTAACGAAGCTTTATTTTCAAATAGATCTCTTAAAGCCCCTTCAACATGAGTAGCATCTGTATAGTTTCCTTCATCTGTAATAGGAATATTAGAAGCATTCAAACTTACATTCCCATTTGCATGTGCTATACCGTTAACCGATATTGTCAGGCCGTCCGCCCCCGCTGCCCCCGCTGCCCCCGCTGCCCCCGTCGCACCTGTATCCCCTTTAGCACCCTGTATGCCTTGAACACCTTGAGGTCCTGCATCGCCAGTGTCACCTTTCGGCCCGGTGGCCCCTGCTGGGCCGGTTCCACCCGTGTCCCCTTTTAGCCCCGTATCACCTTTTATTCCTTGCGGCCCTGCTACGCCTTGCGGCCCTGTCGCTCCCGTTTCTCCGGTATCGCCCTTATCTCCCTTGACACCCGTAGCACCAGTTGGCCCCGGAACAGACGCGGCCCTTCCCGTATCGTGATACCCGCCCTCGCCATATTCGAACCAATGCCCGGTAGCTTCGTCAATATACGGGCTTCTCCCAATGGCGTTTAATCTGGATTCTTCGGCGCTTACCTCGGCAGCGCTCGCGCTTGTGGTGGCGGAGTAAGCGGAAACAGAAGCGGTATCGTTTACGATGCTCACGTGTTCAATTAATCCGTTTAGCCGCGCGGTTAACTCGCTCCACCCGCTGTTTGCGTCAGGCCCCGCAATATCTTCCGGCTTTGGTCTGGAATGCGGTTTCAGCAGAACGGTGTACAGTGTTTCGCCGCAAGTCTCATCACTGGGGTAAATATATGCCGTAAACTCTCTGCCGGTAAAAAACATATCGTCAGGAATTGAAACTGTCAAAACCCCATCGGCGTACGTCCCAATTCTGACCTCTGCGGCCTTAGCGTCCTTAGTGCCAAAGTGTACCTCGGTGTTTTGCGCTAATCCTTTTAGGCCCGTGATAGAAAGCGTCTGCCCGTGATCGTATTGCCAGCAATCCGTATAAGTTGCGCTAGAATCAGTTATATTGACGTTGATCATTATTTTTCCTCCGTCGTTTGAGCCTCCGCTGTTGTTTCTGCTGTAGATTCCACTGTAGATTCCGTTTCTGTTTCCGTTTCTGTTTCCGCTGTTGCTTCCATTCTTGCAACTGCCTTATCAAGCTGCGTCTTTGCATAGGCCTCCGCAGCGTCAAACGCCTTCTGGACTAAATCCGAAATCATGGCGCGTGGTATCACCAATTTCAGCGCAGTGGGCACAAGAGCGTACAGTTTATCAACCACATACTCAAACTTAGCCCCCCCGGCGTTGGACGCGTCCTTATAGGCTTCCTCTGCCTCTGCAATAAAAGAGGCAGCCTTTTCTTTCAGGCTGCCTTTGGTATTTAGATAGAGAGCCAGGCCCCCAAGAACTATGTAACCCAATATTTTGACGATTTCAATCATTAATCCGGTGCTCATATCATTCCTTCACTTTCATCGTTTTTTCAAGCACCGTAATACGGGTGCCATAATCAGACAGTGTTTCCAAAATTCCATTAATTTGCTTATTGCTTTCAATCAGGATATCCAGCTTTGTATTGATGCTGCCTTTCCACTCGCCGTCATTAGCAATCTTTTTATCACGTCCTGACAGCCACCCTGCCAGCCCTATAAAGCATCCAGCAATTGCGATCAGCATGCTGACTTCAACTGTCATGTCGCCACCTGTCCTTTAAATCATAATGTTAAAAAAATCCCCGTACAGCATTTTGTAAGCCGCCGGGACATCAGCCAAGTTATTCTTGTTTTTGCTTTCTTACGTTATACCGCCGTAGGCGCAATATAATCCGGGTTCGCTACGATGGCCCCGTTTACGATCATGTCCTGCTGAACTCTTGGGTCGAGATCGGTGTCGATCACAGTCAGTTCCTTTTTCCCATAGATGGTACTATCCATCAAAATCCCGTTGAATACAATTTCTGCATTGCTTGTCTATTACCTCGCCGAGGACAAGGAAATAGACAAGCGCAAGATGTGGCAATACAGTAGTTTAACTGTCAGTATGCTTTTCTAGCTTTGAACTTTAAAAACATTTTCATAACGAGGGGTAACGACAGATTCGTTTTTTTTTGCCAAAACCAAAGATCCTTTAATCATCCTTGCTATTTTTACATCCAAGTAATCCAACGACTTAGCGATCGATACATCAGAAATATAGGCACTGGATCTTAGTACAGCAGAAAGGCAAAGTACAGCGGTCAATTCAGACTGACGATATGTATAAATGTCAACTATCGTAAAAACAAGAGACTGAAGCATTTGTGAAGTTTCGGGACTTGATGAAGATTCAAGCAAAACCTGATTGGTGGCTTCTATGATCAATTGTTCAAGATTTGTGTCTTTCATTGTACTCCCTCCCTTCTTTCAATATCGTAAAATAGTGATACAGCTCAAGCTCTCTTTGGCGATTCGGCGATTTCAAAGTATCGTTTCTAATCATCTCAAACAATCCTAAACTCTCGTATAATTCGATTGTCGTATCTATTTTAGCTTTAAACATATTACACAGCTGCCCATCAAGATTGCCGTGAAAAATATCCCCGCTTTGTTCGTACATGGCGCCTATACAGGGCTTCATGCAAAAATGCTTATATTCACATGCGTCACATCCATAAAAACAATGATTAGGGTTAGCTGACAATATTTTAATGGCAAGCTCGGGATTCTTTGCTTCTATTCCAGTGATATGATTATCTTCGACTTTGAAATGCCCGTATATAAATTTGTCGTACATCGTACGATGGCAGGGTACGATAGCCAAGTCACCAAGGCGTACAAACAATGTGTTTTGTATAGAACAAGGTATTCTGTCTTCATATACTCTCAATTCTATGTTATTGTAATTCATTATCCTTTTTGCACCTGTAGCTTGCAGCCATAAATTATCTACAAGAAACAACTTAACATCATTTTCGTAAATGTTTTGCAGCTTATAGTCAAACACATGTTTTATAAATTTCTTGTATGATTCTATATTTTCATTATTCCAATCGCCATCTCTAACTTCCAGCATCATCAATCGGTTTCTGTTTACACCATATTGATCGAGCTTGCTGATAAACCAGTCGTAATTTGGAATCCAATCCTTTGTTGATTCAGGAGACACCATTGGATGAAATCCAAAACCATTTGACAATACAAAGTCTACAATTTTTGAATATCTGTCTTCAGAATAAGCTTCACCATTTCTCTGCGGCCTTTGTTTATCGTCAAGGCACCCACCATCAATCGAACATGACACATACAATTTAATGCCAATTGCTTTAAAATCATTTATGTACTGCTGAAACCTCCCGCTATATTCTTCTTGTGTCGTAAACGAACAATTAGAAGGAACAGCTATCACATTTGTAAACTTGTGCAAAATGCTTTCTTTGTACAATATATCAAGTATTTCCATCCCGTACTCAGATCCCCATATTTCACCGGAAAACAAACTTATACTTTTCGTTGTCAAATGCTTATCCTTCAAATATCGAAGCAACAACTTCAAATTTTTTATGATCACTTCTTTGCACCTGATATCTTTTGGATATAACAAGTCAGAATGCTTATTAAAATAACAATACTCGCATTTCAAATTGCATTCTGGAGTAACTATCACTTCCAGCTCGTGAATTACTTTGTTTCTTACGTGAGACCTAAACAACACATGTTCGAGCAACTTGTCATTTTCTTCTGCATATGTCATCATTAAAGCAACTCCTTTCCAGCAAGTATATATTCACTTGCTCCATTCAAAAAGAGCTTAACATAGCCTGTATACATCAAATACTGACTGCCTGTCATATCGTAATTTGAATGTACACATAACGAAGCTTGACTTGCTATAAAGTAGGCTCCTTCCATAGCCAACTGTTCATCCAAATACTTTGCATCTACTTGATTCACGCTTGCCAGCGTTCGTATCAAAGTTGTCAAATCAACGATCAACGATGTCCCGTTCCGACGCAAATTGTTAAACCTTGCACACGCCTTCTCATAATCTCCCACTCCATTCAAAACAAATAATCCATTTGAAACTTTGTCGTTTACTGGAGTCACAAGATTGTCTGCAATATCGCCTATGCTTCTATGGCAAATAGCAACTTTATTATCAGGTAGTAAAGTCACGCTTCCCAGCGCTGCACCACAAAATCCACCATTAAAATTATACTTAGTTGTATCAATTCGCTGGGTCAACCCATGCTTCAAATAAGGCAAAATCACTTTGTAATATTTGAAAATTGTACTTGCTTTGTTTTCAACAGAAATCTCAAAAAGATTCTTGCAAACATCTGCAAACAAAACACCATCATCTTTTGTGTACGGATATGGCACAACCAAATTTGACAATGATGCAGGCGCTATACTTATCTTTGAGCTGTTCAAACCAACCACCGGATCAACAATATTGTCTTCAAAGTATTTGTAATACTCAACACAATAATCTTTACTCAAAAACTTTTGAATACAACCTATGTCCAGCGTTGGCTTCAAATTTAATCTTAACTTTACATTGCTTGGTAAGTTTTCCAGTGAAGCAATCAGCAAGCTCAAATTTTTAAGTATTCTAGAGGTAACTCCAACCCCGCGTGATTTATCACTAATATCTGGCGGACCATCCAAAGAAATCTGAATTTTTATCGTAAAGTCCCTTCCAGGAATGCCGCCAAGCAACTTCGACAAGCTCAATATTGACGGCACAACTCTTTCATGACAAAAGTTTGAGGAGAAGAATATTTGGTTTAACGCCTTATATTCATCGACAAACAATTTTATTGTCGGCTCAACTCTGTCCAGATGCAGCAATGGCTCTCCGCCCCAAACTTCAATCCTTTCAACCGATTGTTTGTTTTCAGGCACAATCCTCTTAAATAAGCTCAAATAGTAATCCGGATCTTTAAAACTTTTTTCCAAAGCATCATCATAACCCTTTAAGTTCTCACCTTTGTTTATATAGCAGTAAGAACAGCTAAGATTACATAATGCAGTAGAATAAAAACAGGCTACCAAATGCAATTCCTCCTCATTTTACTCATTTGTATATGAAACCATATTATCACCGCCACAATCCGACCCGCGATCTGAACAATCTGGAAAATCAGTACCATTATCCGATGAACAATTTGGATCATTATCAGAATAATCTCCATGATTCGAGTGGTTTACATAATCAGCATAACAATAAGCTTCTATCTCGCTTAAAGCCGTTTTGATTTGCGTATCAGAAATAATTCGATATGGGTTCCCCACCCCTATGCTTGATATGGTATATGTTTTGTCTGGGATATAGGAAGATTGAGTGGTAGTCAATTCAATATCTGTTTTTACTTTGGTTATTTGAGAACTTAACCTAACCGCCCCCGCTGCAAGAGTAGGGGCGGTTATTGTGGCTAGATGGTGCCTGGTGCGCACGGCATTCAATCTGCTGTAATAAGTTGTCATATCACTTATGTTAATACTTGTGCTAGTCATTCAAACACCCCTCAGCTGAGCAAATTTATAATCTCCAGCTCTTCAAACACGCCATATGTTTTAGTTCCATCCTGAGCATAAATAGGCTTATCCGATATTTTATAAGCTATCTTACCTATGTTGTCAGCAGAAATATTTATTTTTTGAATCAAATTGTCTGTGGTGTCTAAAGATATTGATTTCAAATTATCCTGCAAAGATAAAAGCAGCTGATATGCGTCTTTAATCGATGTATCTCCCGAATCCGTCGAATCGGTCAGCTCTTTAGAAATACAAAGCGTTTCACTGTATTTGTTCTTTTCATAGCGTGCTTTGCAAGAAGATGATAAGTTTGCGGTTGATTCGATCCCGTTTTTATCGGTGGCAATCACTTTCTTTTCAGTTGACATATTATGTGCCTCCATTTATTTGTTTTTTATTTTTTATGCCCATACAGCATTGGTAGAAATCCATGCTGTACCATTCCAATACTTAATTACATTTATAGTTGTGTCTAACCACACTTTATAAATTGACGTATTGGGCGCGGTACTTCCGATCCAAATCCCGGAGCTGCCGCCTCCATTAAAACTGAGTGTATGGTTGACGGTATCAACCTCCACCTGTATCCCTTTTGCATCCGAAGCAAAGAATCCACCGGGGATTGATGTGCCCCCTTGCGTTTTGGCTGTATACGCTGTCGTGCCGATCTGCCAGCTGTCGCCTTCCGCAAATGCCGCCGTCGCGTTAAACTTTGCCGTGAACTGCCCGGTCAGGCTGGTGGTCAGCGTGTGGACGGTGCCTGATTTGCTGTGAGTAATTAAAGGCAAGATCTTCAGATCCGTCCCATCCAGCGTAAGGTTAGCTGAAAGCGCCTTCCCATTGACCGTTCGAGATGTTGGCACTAATCCATCCAGTGCCTTTTCGACTTTTCCAACTGCCGCATTCACCGTATCCGTCGCGGCCACCGCGCTGGTGGAAGCTGGCTTAGTATAGCTGGTCATGGGTACGCCCGCACCGTTCATTGTCTGCCATCCGACGGCGTAATCTGTACCGCTGGACTTTACAAGCGCCTGCCCCGTGGTGCCACCTGTGGGGACCCCAGTCCCATTCGTCCCTGGCGCGCCGGTTGCCCCCGTTGCGCCTTTTAAATCCACATAGGTATAAGAGCTTCCTCCGGCCTGTCTAACGCCTAAGCTTGTGCCGCTCCAATTGTATTCAAGACTAGCGCCAGTTGCTCCTGTTTGCCCCGTTTGTCCCGTTGCGCCCTTTATGTTTCCGGCGAGAACCCATGTACTCCCTTTGGCATAGATATCCCCATTGGCCGTGTTTAAATCATAGTCGCCAGACACGCCAACCGATTCGGACGGCACACCGGCAGCCGAATACCATTTAGCGCCCGCTGCCCCGGTGCTGCCTCTTGGAATTGCGAAATCAAATCTGGCAGCTCCAGAAGTTCCAGAATTGGCAACTGAAACAGAAGACCCCGCCGCGCCGGTTGTTACGGTTCCAACCGCAATCGTCGCCGCGCTTCCGGTGTCTCCCTTATCCCCTTTAGGAATTGTAAAATTAAAAACAGCCGCGCTTCCCGTACCGGCATTGCTTACGGAAGCAGAGGAACCCGCTGCTCCGGTTGTAACCGTCCCCACAGCAAGAGTCGCGGCAGGGCCTTGTGCGTTTACTCCTGTGTTTACAAAGCCTCCGGTTTCATATTGACGCCAAGTGCCGTCTTCTATATGAGGGCTGTACCCGATTGCGCTTGCTTCGGCAGCGATTGCGCTTGCGGCGGCGGAGTAAGCGGAAACGGCGGCGTCATTGTTTACGCTGCTCACGTGGTCAATTAGCCCGTTTAGCTGCGCGGTTAACTCGCTCCACCCGCTGTTTGCGTCAGGCCCCTCAATATCTTCTGGCTTTGGCCTGGGATGCGGTTTCAGCAGAACGGTGTACATTGTTTCACCGCAAGTCTCGTCGCTGGGGTAAATATATGCCGTAAACTCTCTGCCGGTAAAAAACAGTTTGTCAGGAATCGAAACTGTCAAAACCCCATCGGCGTATGTTCCAATTCTGACCTCTGCGGCCTTAGCGTCCTTCGCCGCAAAGTGAACCTCGGTGTTTTGCGCTAATCCCGATAGGCCCGTGATAGAAAGCGTCTGCCCGTGATCGTATTGCCAGCAATCCGTATAAGTTGCGCTGGAATCAGTTATATTGACGCTGATCATTATTTATCCTCCGTAATTTATCAATATCCCCATCTTATCATGCAGATGCCAGAGCCACCGGCCCCGCCCGTATTCGCTGAACTTCCTCCGGCATGATATCCACGGCCGCCGCCGCCATTGCCTGTGTTTGGCGTAGCTGGATAGCCATTTCTCGACGCATCACATCCACAGCCATTGCCGCCGCCCGCAAACAACACAGCGTTAAAAAGTGCAATGTCACCGCCAAATGCTCTGGTGGTTGTGTGCTGACCTGTGCCTGCAGCGGCTCGCGATTCATACCCCAAAGCCTCTCCAAGGTACACAAGACGCCATCCATTGCCACCGTCTGTTCCGCCAACTCCGCCCCATACATTATTAACGCCACCGATGCCTCCGCCGCCAGAACCGCCGTCCGAGTTCGAACCACCGTTGGCTCTGTTTGTGCTATCTGTGCCAAACTGTGTATAGCCACCCGAATTAATTCCGCTTGACGAAGTGGCGCCACCGGCGCCAATCATAATACTGTATGTGCCTCTGGCAAGTAAAAACCTGTTCACTGTTTTTGTATATCCAGCGCCGCCGCCGTAACCCGGTGAGCCTTGAACCCCCCCATAGCCAGACGAACCGCCGCCAACAAGGAATATGTCAACATAGCCTCTTGATTTGACAGTCAGCGTACCGGATGAGGTAATCATCATGTACCCCTGTTTTTTATTTCCATAAACTGTAGACGCGCCGGTGGAATAAGTGGGGATTTTGAAACCACCCATATACCCTCTAAGAATACACTGGCCCATTACCTTACCACCTGCATTTGAATCGGGATGTCAAGCGTCGGCTTGTCTGTATAGCAAGTAGCGGTAATCTGATTTTCCCCCGTTACAATCTTTCCGTTGAGAACAAATTGCCAAGCTTCCAATTGAGCAATTGCTGTTGCCACCAAGCCAGACCTCACGACATCAGCAATCGGTTTATCTGTGGCCGTGATTCCCGCCACCGTCACCGTCTGCGTATAGGGCGCGGAGGATCCGGCCCAGCTTGCGGCCGATAACGTAGCCGTATAAGTGGCAGTTACGGCGGCGCCGGCAGGGGACGCGCCTACGTCCGCATAGTTCAGCATCACTGTTCCTGTCTGAGTATTTACGGAAGTCACCACGCCCGCTTGCAAAGTAATACCATCCAAATAATGTTTTAGTGCGAATAACATATTTTGGACGTTTCCGCACGTTGGAAGGCCACTGATCTCAGTAACGCCGATATCTGCCGCGCCGCTTGACCCCGCAAGCTCATCAATCAAGCCGTTGAACCTGCGTGGAATCTCGATTTTCCCAATGTGGTCAAACCGTTCCTTTAATTGATCCGCGGTGAGGTTGTTTTCGGCGGGTCTGTCCCTTAAACTGGAAATGTCGTTTGTCAAATCACTGGAAATAATTTTACAGTCTGTAAGTGCCATATGATCCCCCTATCTCGAATACCCGCCGACGCGGTACCTTTTTATCAGTCCATAAAGCCTTCACTAGCCTTCACTGGCACATTGTTTACAGCATTTCCAATTAAGTTGTAGAATGATTTTTTGTGTTTCCCCCCGCCTCAGGCGGGGGGAAACCACAGATCCTATCTCGCAATCATGGCTGGAATTGCTTTAGAGCGGTACATTGCAAGGTTTTGTATCTACGCACATTGGTTGTCAGCGGTTCTTCTTATAAAAGAGCTTGGACGGCTTCTTTGAGCGCTGCCGGAACATCGTCAATTGTTTTCAAACCTTTTTTGATCAAAGCCGCGTATATCTTAGCCATTATACAGTCACCTTCTCATATACTTCAGTTAAAGCAAACTGTAAATCAGAAATCTGCGTGTTTAGCGCTTCAATCTTTTGCGCATCAGTCTGCTGCGCCTCCAGCGCCAAGCCTTCACGGGAGAACACCCCGTCAAGAAAATCGTCCCCGATTGCTACAGCGTATGTCCCACAATCCCATGTAAGCTGTCCCAAGGGCAAGTGCAAGGTCACAGGATCTCCGACAAATTCGATGATGTTGTTCACTTTGTTATTTTCAATTACTGCTAATTTCATATTTAATACCCCCATCTGATTATGCAAACACCAGAACCACCAGTGCCGCCGTAAGTTAGAGTTTTAGACGAAGAACCTGCACCACCGCCACCACCGCCGCCTGTGTTAGAAGTACCGCTTACAGCAGCGCCAGTGTTATTGCCGCCGCCACCACCGCCGCCGCCAGCGCCTCCAGAGCCGCCGTATCCACCAGACCACCCACTGCGATCAGCTCCGCCGCCACCGCCGCCACCATAAAGCATAGAAGAAAAGGGAGCTGCATTTCCTCCAAATGGTCTCGTTGTAATGCCCTGTCCTCCGCCAAAGTTACCGTTGCCACCAGTGCCATTGGAACCATTAGAGCCACCATTGCCGGCAGGGTATCCACGTTCGCCTTCATCTTCATACCATTCATTGCCAAAAGCACCACCACCAGAACCACCAGAGCCACCAGAACCAAGCCAAGCACCTCCGCCACCACCTGATACAGAATGTGAACCAAATGATGTTGAACCGCCAGAAGGCGCTCCTGTTCCGCTAATACCCGGCACTCCTCCAGCACCGATAAGGACAGATACATTTCCTTTATCATATTCTAAATTATAAATCGAAGTGGTATAACCGCCGCCTCCACCTGACGAGCTTTCATAAGCGGAGGTTTGTGATGCTTTGCTACCAGCACCGCCAGCGCCGACAAGAAATACATCAATCTTCGCCTTCGTAGAAAATGTCAAAGTTCCTGATCCGGTAATCATCATATATCCTTGTTTGGCGTTCCCGTAAACCATGGATATGCCGGAATAAGTGGGAATTTTGAAACCGCCCTTGCGGCGCCTCAGTAAGCACTCGCCCATTATCTCACCGCCTCTTACTGTGCTGTGTAAAGTTGATCACTTTGCTGTTTTCAATAGCCGTCCATTTCATCTTAATATCCCCATCTGATGATGCAGATGCCAGAGCCGCCGGAGCCGCCGCCATTGTAAGCAGTACGGTTAGCACCGCCGCCGCCACCGCCGCCGCCTGTATTAGCTGTTCCAGTACCGCCTAAAGATTGCCACGAACCACCATGGCCGCCTCCACCTGCACCACCAGCGGATGAATCAGAACCCGGATAGCTACTTCCTCCACCGCCTCCACCGCCAAACAGCATTGTATTAAATGGTGCAGTGCCGCCAAAAAACGGGCGCATTGAAATCCCATCGCCAGTGCCTCCGCTTGAACCGCCTGCACCACCATTTGAACCATTTGTGCCAGCAGTACCTGCCGCTACAACTACAGCTCCGCCATCGTCTCCTCCATCCCATGTATTGTCACTACCGCCGGCACCGCCAGAACCGCCAGAACCAGCAGCACCAGCTTGCCCAGAATATATTGAGACAGAACCTCCGGCACTTCCCGCATTCGCCCTATCGGCAGAGTCAGCTCCGAATTGTGAATATCCGTTAGAACCGCCAATTATGATTGAATAACTACCTTTAGCTATGTTTCGAGTGAAAATATTATTTGCATGGCCTGAACCACCGCCACCACCGCCGCCGAAATCCGTAACATAATCATATGGTTGCCCAGAACCGCCGCTGCCCACCACCGCCCACAAGGAAAATATCTATCTTTCCTCTAGAGGGAAACGTTAATGTCCCAGACCCCGTAATCATCATATATCCTTGTTTGGCGTTCCCGTAAACTGTAGAAGCACCGGAATAAGTGGGAATTTTGAAACCGCCCTTGCGGCGCCTCAGTAAGCACTCGCCCATTATCTCACAACCTGCATTTGAATCGGAATGTCCAACCGTGGGGCTTGTCGGACAAACAAGTGGCTGTAATCTGGTTCGTGCCCGTGACAATCTTACTCACATAGCCCCCCACGCTTCCAGTTGCGCAACAGCGGTAGCGGTTGTATTTGACAATGTAACGTCTGTAATCGGCTTATCTGTGGCCGTGATTCCCGCCCACCGTCACCGTCTGCGTATAGGGTGCGGAGGTTTCCGGCCCAGCCTTGCGGCAGCCAGGGTAGCCGTATAAGCGGCAGTTACGGCGGCGCCGGCAGGGGGACGCGCCTACGTCCGCATAGTTTCAGCATCACTGTTCCTGTCTGAGTATTTACGGAAGTCACCACGCCCCGCTTGCAAAGTAATACCATCCAAATAATGTTTTAGTGCGAATAACATATTTTGGACGTTTCCGCACGTTGGAAGGGCCACTGATCTCAGTAACGCCGATATCTGCCGCGCCGCTTGACCCCCGCAAGCTCATCAATCCAAGCCGTTGAAACCTGCGTGGAATCTCGATTTTTCCCAATGTGGGTCAAAACCGTTTCCTTTAATTGGATCCGCGGTGAGGTCGTTTTCAGCGGGTCTGTCCTTTAAACTGGAAATGTCATTTGTCAAATCACTGGAAAATAATTTTACAGTCTGAAAGTGCCATATAATCCCCCTATCTCGAATACCCGCCGACGCGGTATCTTTTGATTAGTCCATAGGACTCCAAAGCCTTCGTTCAGCACATTGTTTTCAACGGTGAATTGCAAGGTTTTGTACCTGCGCACATTGGTTGTCAGCGGAATAATCTGTGGGTCTATCCGATGTGTTGAAAGTGGAAGCGTGAAAAATCCAGATCTCTGAAATCAAAAATATCCATTTCCGCCGCTGGCAACTTCTTTTTTAACATCTTGCTCCGTTGCCGCGTAAACCGCCGCGGACGTGTGTGTGTACGGTTTAATGAGAAATCCCGCACCCTTGCCTTTGCAGATGTTTTTACCCGCATAAAGTCCCCGTCGTCGTCGGGCTTTGGTTGTCCACCTGCAAGTGATAGGGCTGATGATTGTCTGAATATTTTGCTCATTGTGGGAATATCGCTGTTAAACATGCACAGTTTACCATCAGAAGTTCCAAAATACAGCGTTCCACCTGTCTGTAAGAAGCAAACGGCGGGAATGTTCGTCCAGTGGTAGCATTCATAGACATAATCGGCCATTCTGTTGCTTATAGGTTTTTGTTCTGTTTTCCGTCCCAAAATATAAACAGTTGGAATTGACGCAGACAAGAAAAATAGCCGTTCCATTCGACGGCAACGGCTTTATCCAGGGTCATTTTCAGAAGTTAACTTAAAAATCAACAAAGTAAGACCTGTTTTGGACGATTTTTTCAGAAGTGGGACGATATTTGAAGTAATGGCGAATACTCCCTTGCCGGGAAAGAAAACAGTTGTTCCCCTCGTAACGTACCGAAGGGACTTTTTTGGAGATAGCCCCTATGCCGGAAATGGCGGGGGACTTTTGTAAAATACCTTTTCATCATCCAGCGTTGCGATATTCCTAAGGAAACACGGTAGAATCCTGATCGTTGTCTTCTTTGGACAATACCAAGGTATTCCCCGATCGGCAGATAGCCCATGATGTCCGGTCCCGTTAGAAACCCACCTCGTCATATTCCCGTGTCAGGCCAGTAAGTGGGGGTCGTTAAAACCAGAGTGGTAATCAAGTCCCTTTTCTGATCCCGCGCAAAACAATACGTTATTATATAAAGTCCACAATCGAAGCCTTATTGATCTTATCAGCGTACCCTGCTCTGGTTTTTGCCGCGGTGATCTTTACGTTATCCTGGCCAGTGGACAGGGGAAGCTCCGGGGCGCGGTGTTAAAGGTGACCACTCCCGTTGTCCTCTCAACCCTGAAATCTGTCGTTTCGTAAAGGTCGGGTCCCATGTCCCCGGCTGCGGTCATTTTTTTCGCGGTCACTAAGGTAGCGTCCTAAACTCCCATAAGAAAAGCTGATAGGGCTACCGTGCTGGCTGTGCCTAAAAAATCCTTCCGTCCCATTTTCGGCTGAATTAAATTGATATCTTCCAGCGGTGTGCCGCCGCCGCTTGTGGGGTTTCTCCCGATAATCACTTCCGGTATCTTGCCATTTACCGCGGTGATGCTTGAGCCGTTAAATACAAGGAAACTGTGCCCCCGTGAAGATATATAGGTACCCACCCCAGAAGATTGAGGTACTTCTCGCGTCATTGACGCTTCCGATTAAAGAAGGTTGAAGCAAAATTAGTCAGGTCGACGTTAAAATATGCTTGTTCCCCGCATGTACAAGAAGATATTCTACATTATTTTATCTCTGCTCTGAAAACACCGTTGATCGTCCCCGGCAAAAGTTTGTAATACTCGCCATCCCATTCGTTTTTTCGGGCATTCCGCCCGTGTCCGATATAAGGTTAGGCCGCCCAGGGCGAACGGTCCTTGATCCACAAGAAAAGGGTCTGTTGAAAAGTCGACGCCTTTGGGAATTTTCCATAGTTTGTTGTATAGGACCTTTTTGGGCATTGCTAAATAAGAGGTTATTTCAAAGGTCTATCCCTCCGGACGCACGAGGACAAAATCCTCTGTCTGCCGCATTGACCCGCACCCACATACTGTTGTGCGAGCAAAGGACATTCTCGTTGGATCATTGTCGTCAAAGTATAATTTAGACGCCAGCCCATAAGGGAAACGCGGTTCTCACCAGCAAATCCTCATAAGGGGATTGTGCCCCCCAAGCGCCGCCAAGGATGGTATGGTTGGAAATTCGGGTCTTTGCATTGATGGCTTCTCAACCGGTTATTGACCTCATAGGTATCGGCTAAAAGGCGTGTTGATATGAGATAAGGCGAAACGGTTCATAATACGCCGTATCGGTTTCAAAAAACAAATGGCACGCCTGCCGTTTAAAAGCTCTGTCCCCTGTCATGGTTTCTCCCCCCTTATCAAAAGAAGGGGGAGGTTTTCCCCTCCCCCCATTGGGCTTAAGGCAGGATTACTGCCGCCATCTTGACCGCCACATTGTCCACAACAATATTGACTTTTGCCTTTGAGGGGCTCCGCTCATATTCTTGTATTTGCCGGATTCAATCACAATCATTGCTTTCTTTCCGAAGGCAATTTGGGAGCTTACCAGATCGGTCGTCCCTTGAATGCCGTTTCCGGCCTTGACCGTGATGGTATAGGCTGTGCTTCCGCTTGTATTGTCGAAGATCAAAAGTGTCTTCTGATCCGCCGCGCTATAGTCGATGGTGAAATCCGTCCGATGCCGAAGTAGGCGCCGTTTCCGCCAGAGAATCCGTATCAAAGGTGTTTAAATTTCAAGACTTCCGGGTTAATTACCGTTACTGCCATTCTTGATTCCTCCTATTTTTCTATCCATCCCTGTAATCATTTTTTTGTTCTGACGACCTTGCCGGTCGTTGGCAGAGAGGCCCTCGGGGCGGTATGCTTTGATCTCATACTGTCCCCCCGAAGGCTTTCTCCTTCGAGCCGGTCATCCCGAGTGCCGGCCGGTGAATTTTTAGGGCAGCACTATTGTCCAAATGCCAATATTCTTCGAGCCTGCCACGTGAATTTTTCCATTCGTGGCATATCCACTGGATTTCCAGCATTTTTCCTTTACTTATGTGACCTTAATAACGTACATTTCTTTTGGTCTGACAACCTTGCCGCCGTACACATCAAGGCCCTTGACAGCGTCGGCGAAGGAGTCCCTCGGGGACGGTATGCCTGGGTTTCGTCAATCTGTCCCCGCAAAGGCGATTGCTTTCCTTGGTGCGGATCATCATATAGGTCGTCGGTGCCGTCGTTATACAGGTTGTTGGACATTTTCACGGTCCGCGCCGTTGTACATGCCAACAATTCCTTTGGCAATCAGGCTGGACGTTATCGGTCAGCGATTCGGTGAGGGAAGCTTTGAACAGGACTGTAGAACCACGGGGAGATGTCGACGACAACGTGATCCTTCAGGGAAACGCCATTGTTCCACAAGGTCGTAAACGCAAGATCCACGGCGGCCCTTTGCGGGCGGCTGCGGTGGTGATCTGCGCCGAAGTGGAAAAGCCGCCCCGCGCCCCGTGGCGAGGGGTAGCGATAAAGGGAGTCTCTCTTCTCAGCCAGTGCGCGGGTGGATTCCCTCCATCAAAGCCGCCATCAGGACCGTCGACAGGGACTGTGCCTTATCGGACGTCGTCCCACCTTGAAGTTGAAGTATTTGGCCTGATCGATCATCAGATACTGTGAAGAATCCGCGATGTCCTCGGGTGCGCCGATGTCATTGCCGGCATAAATCGCCGATGGTGGGGCGGGAAAACGCCCAGAATTTTTAACCTGATTGCCTCTTTTGGCCTCGCCCCTCAAATTTAAAATCGCAATCCTCGGCGAGTACGCAGAACTTTTCGAGTTTCATTGCTGAATGTGTTTACTCCATACAAGGGGGTTTAAAATTTGCAATATGCCATATTGTTTTACCTCCATTTAGTCATTGATTTCATTACTGCCTTCATGATTTTTGGGTCGTTTAGCTGCGCGGATGTCAGATGGTCCCACTTCGTTTGACGTGTAATAATCCCTTTTCCTGTGTTGAAATTGCATTAACTGCACCAATAGGCAGGCGGCACCGGCTTTCTCACGGCGTCCCTGCGAGGCCCTTCACCGCGTTGTAAGCCACCAGATTACTGATTCCCTGCGCCCTCAGCATCATAAAACTGTTCCCCCAGCTCAGGAGACATCCTTGATTTTCAAATCGGGGGAATAGCTTATTGATCTCGTTTGTGTCCCTTTTCAAACACCCGAGTGGGGAGACCAACATCTCGTAATTTCTCATTTTTCCGTCTTGGACCTTGACAAATTCGGGACTGGTTTTCAGGGACTCGGCAATCCTTTTCTCATCCATCGCCCTCTGTGCCCGGAGCTGTGCAACTGTGATATTTTGTTTCTGCGCTTCAAGGGTGTCCCGCAATATCCTGTGGGGCCCCCTTGATAACCGAAGTTCTTTAGAGCTGTTAAAAGCTTCTCGTGCCCTGCCTTGACGGATTCTGGACTCGCTTTTCAATCGGGTCGCCTCGGCTCTGGCTGCTTCTGCTTCTCTTCTGAACTGGGGCAAACCTTGCGTTTTCTTCCGCCGTCTGCTGGGGCTTCGCGGGTTTCCCCTGCCTGTGATGCTTCAAAAGGTTTCACCGGCAACTTCGCTTGTACTTTCGGCGGCTTGTGGGGCCTCCACGGCCGACCCCCTGTACCTCGTTAACGGTATTTAAAGTTTTCATCCATAAAATTTCCCTTCTCCATGTTTTCCGCTATCGGTGCGATACTGTCAATCATTTTACCCGCCAAGACGGGAAAAACGAAACCAAAGCATATTTCCCCCACTATCGGTGCGATACTGTCAATCGTTTTTACCCCGGCCAAGACGGGAAAACGAACAAAGCATAATTCCCCCACTATCGGTGCGATACTGTCAATCATTTTACCCCGCCTGCGGCGGGGGAAAAAGAACGACCTCCACTGTTTACATGTTCGGTGCGATTCAGTTTCTACTCTTTATCCCGCCTGCGGCGGGAAAAAAAAGGCTTACTGTTTACATGATCGGTGCGATTCCATAATCTACTCTTTCTCCCGCCTGCGGCGGAAAAAAAAAGGGACTTACTGTTTACATGATCGGTGCGATTCAGTTCTACTCTTTATCCCGCCTTCCGGCGAGAAAAGAACGACCTCACTGTTTTACATGTTCGGTGCGATTCAGTTTCTACTCTTTCTCCCGCCTGCGGCGGGGAAAAAAGAACGACTCACTGTTTATTTGACTGGTGCGATTCAATCAAAAAAAACACAGCCTACACTGTGCTTTCTTCGCGGGGGGCTGGCTTTGACCATTCTTTTTTACACTTTGGGCCACTGGGTAGGTAATGATCTGGGCCACGCCGCCAGCCTGCTCTGTTTTTTCCACTTTCAAGATTCTCGCCTCAACCGGGCATTTTGCACTCCATTTGTTGCCATTCCTCCTAAATTCAGTATTGATTGCTGCGTTTGCTGTAGGACCGGACTGCTGCAAGCCCGTCTGTTGTAGACCAGGACCTGCTGTAATCCTGCCTGCTGCATCTGATAAGCCATCTGCTGCTGTTTTGGCGATTTCCCTTTTCTGCAATATCTCTCCCAGCTTTGCTTTGGGTGCGGTAGCGCCGTCGTCCAGCACTTCCACATACTCCTCAAAGGTGATGTATCCCTCTTGCCAATGCGTTTTCAATGGACTGCTCCTGGGCATATTTGCTGTATGGGCTTGTCGGCGAAACGTCCACCCGGATGCCAACCTTCATTTCCCGAAGAATTTCCTGCGGGATCAAAAGGACCTCTTCTGCGGTTTCAACCTCCAAGCCATTCGGGACTATACGCTGCCCACCACTTCAAAACCATATCAGCGCAATGTCCTCCACGAAACTGCTTAAATAAAGCGATCTGCTCGTTTAAAAGGAATTTGCCGCCTGATCTCTGACCGCGATAATCGCGGTGCCAGACGCCTGTTCCGGATTCACCAGGACCTAACGCTGCGTCGCCGGCACCCGCAAGCTCTCTTGTCTGGATGATCAGCTCACTCCTGCAGGTTATGCGCCATCGGATGACATCGGAGAGGGCGCTACATAGGCAAAGGGCATCCGCCGCCTTCTGTACGCTGCCCGGTCCACCTCCAAGGCAACGCCGACTTTTGTCCCACGTCCCTCATAGTTGGCAATCCCCGTCTTTGGAGTAGACAGGTTTTGCGAATGCCGTCCATCTTAGCGGACATTTTCGCGCCTGACCAAAAGCCTGTTGGCCGCGATCTGATTGGGGATAAGCTGCGTGACTTCTCCATTCCCGCGGGAAACTGTTTTTTCTTTCGCATCCATACCAGTGGACGCCACCGGATAGGACAGACAGTCCATCGACCGCGGTTTCCGGCTGATAGATCACATTCTTTGTGGCACGGGTAAAATGCAAAGTGCCATCCTTCAGTTCCAAATATAAAAGGCATGAGCATTTGCTCACACCCTGTACTTCATCCTTCGCGGAGCCGATTAAGTTTTGTGGTATCATCGGTCACCCATAATAAGGGTCTATTTCATCCTGCGGGATCTCGTTTGCTTCGGCATCCTTCTTCACATCCTCAATATTCCGGCGCTCATAGATAATGATGTATGGCTGCTTTTTGCATATCGGTTCTGCTGCTCGTCCGCGAAATAGATATTGGTGTTGTCGATCAGCTGACAATCCAAGCTCGAATTGTAGAAGTAGATGTAAGTATCGCCCGATATGCAAGCCTCTTTCACCGACTCCCACATCTTGCGGTCCATCTTCTGGTTTTCCCACACCTTGGCGGCGTGTTTCATTCAAAGTATTTGCAGGCTGCAAGGGCCACCTCCTGCCCGGCGCTTGGACATGGGCGCGTAATGGATTCGTCCATGTTGTTCATTGGCGACCGAGGCAATTTTGTACTCGCATGTCGGCTGGATAAAGTTATAGAAACGGGCAGGCTTTCTCCCCCCGATTCCAGTCCCTCCCACTGTTTGCCTTCAAAGAAGTTGTGCGGCCCCGCTCGGTATCGCTGTACAGGGCTGATCTTATTGTGATGATCGACGCCCCTGCTCGTATTTTTTCCAAATATCTGTTGTATCAGTCAATCTTCATTTGCCCCCTTCCTGTTCCGTCATAGACTTCCACGTTTGCCATCAGCGTATTGATCTTTTTCGTTTCCTTGTCGACCGCCTTGCGGATGTGCGGCATGCTCACAAGCGGTTGCAGCTTGCGCCCCCCGCCGTCCCGGTAGCCTATGCGGTAAATAAAGATCGCCGCCAAAGCTCCGGCCAGTGTAAATAAAACGTCCATCATATCACCCTCACTTTATCGCCCTTCCCTATGGGATTAGGCTTTGGTTTCTCCGCGCTGAAATTATAGTGCTGCACTTCCTGCGGTTTCCGGTGCGGCGCCGGTCTTCCCGCCACAAAGTACCGGATCGCATCCGGCGCATGGGTCAGCTCGTGCGGCTCTTTCGCGCAATCTTCGGGATTTCTTTCGTCAAACTGCAAAGCGGGGATGCACCGGATCAAGTTCTCGCAGTGATCGAAGATCCGCAGATTGGCAATGGGCTGCCCTGTCTCGTCCTCGGTGGGTTTGAGCCATTCCTTCAGCGCATACCACCCTTGCACACGGTCATTCGAGGCTTTGATAACGGGCACACCATGCTTCGTGAATAGTTCCGCCGCGCTTTCGCCCGTTTCTTGTCTGCGGTTCCAGAGGTCAGGCGGGGCAATGTATTCGTATATCGCCTCATTGGTCATGCTTCTAATCTGGGCGGCGGCTTCGGATATAATCAGGTTTGATTTGTACAGCTCTTTGGTCACATAAGCCCTGCCTTGATTGTCCACCGCAATCCAGTACCCCGCCAGCATATCAAGGCCATAGTCCATCACGAAATAGCGCCGCCAATCCGCCGGAATCGCAAAGGCCGGCATCACATGGACATCCTGCCGGAACTCCTTAAAGTACTGCCCGGCGAAGACGTTCCAGTCGCCTTCCAGCCATGCCCTTCTGAGATCGTCGGGGAGATTTTCCAGCATTCTGATATAGCCCGTGTCCGTCTCCATTAAGGCTTTGTTGTCGTATACACGGGCGGCGATAAAGGTGTAGTTATCGGGGTTTTCGGTGGGCCTGTACTTTTTATCAATGAACAGCCGCTTGACCCACTCGTGCCCCACGCCCCCGGGGTTACAGGTGAGATACATTCTCTTCGGCAGACCGTTAGCGCCGCGAAGACAAGCGGTCAACGCATTGTATTGAAACTCTGTAAACTGTGTCGCCTCGTCGAGAAAGATCACGTCGTACTCCTGCCCCTGATATTGGAGTACGTCGCTTTCCGCGTCGCAGTATCCGAATTTAAGCCGCGAGCCGTTCGGGAAGGTAAAAGACTTGTCCGTTTCCTTATATTTCGCGATGTTCATCAAATCGACATTCAAGGGGAGAATGTGGTTCTCCCGAAGCTCCGGGAATGTCCGGCGCAGGATCAATTCTTTGATCCCCGCATAGTTAAGCGCCAACAGCTTTGCTTTCTGCCTGACTGCCCAGCTCTTGCCGCCGCCTCTTGCCCCGCCATAAGCGACGAAACGGGTTTTGGCCAGCATAAATTGACGCTGCTTCGGATTTGGGGCTGGCATTGTTCGTATCACTATCTCTTCTCCTTGGGTTTCTGTACATCTTTATACAATGATGTTTTGAAACATCATGCATTATTACGTTGAACCGCCCCACCCCTCGGTATATCACAACGTTAATTCCCCACAAAACCAAAAAGCCGCCCTCTCGGACAGCTCTCTACTATATATATTATACCTCTTGATTTTTTCCCAAGTGTATCAACATTAAATAAAACTTAGATTTTTTGTTTGCCCGCGGCGAAAACAGAGCAGGAGAAAGGCGGGGGGTCGCAAGTGTCCCCGGTGCAGCGCACATCAGCCCGTAAAGCGGAATGAAAGGCGGTCCCTTGGGGGTCAGATTTTGCGTGATGAACTTGGTCCGGAGTCATGCTTCGCGGAAAGATGCACGTATCAAGGCTTTCATATGGGTTGTAGACAGCCCATATATTATCATGAATTCCCATGAAGTGCTGTTATGATTTATCTTGAAATGGTGCTTTGTTTAATATAATTCCAATTTCCTTGCGTAATCTTTGTGCAAATTCTTGATCAATGCTCTCAAAATACTGTAGCCTCTTATTGAACATAATTCGGCGAAAATCCTGATTTGCAATTCGATTTTTTGCCTCATAAATTGCGGATGCCTCATCAACATCTCCCTTGATTGCCCAATATGTTATTTCAGAGAGACTTTGTGTGATGTCATCATGATATAAAGTTCCTCTTTCTAAAACTCTAAAGTGGTATCCACTCTCATCAGTAAAACAAAATTCACCTTGAATATCACTGGTAGTATTTTCGCGGAAATTGGTGTTAAGAGACATGGATATTCCGTCTTTTTGCATTAACGGAATTATTTTGTCATATACAGATTGAACATGTTTCTCTAATGCTTTTGTTGCCAATAAATTACTCATATTCATTATCTCCTTAGACTCTATTTTATTATCAATCTAATGTAACCTAAATCTCGCAACTCTTGAATTGACATTGGCAACTGATATTGTGTTCCACCGCCGGGTTGATTAAACCATGGAGCGGCTGTTCCTGCCTTAGCATCAAATGGTCTAACAACTTCATAGGAGTTATAGGGACTATTTTCCGATCCTGGCGCCAAAGAGCGCTGTTCATATGGCGTTCCCTCTGGAGCAGCATACTTACCAGATGTTTTCCCATATCTGTCAATATTAGTACCAGGCTGTAAAGTTGTGTTAGTCGGGGTATCAGCAAAGCCATCGTTATCTGGCCACCATGTTGAACTATCAGGTTCTCCCCTGCGCCCTCTGTTACAACTTCGTCCGCAATCTTGGCACCATCTTTAACCGCTTCACCAGCCTCATCCACGCCCTTGATGGCGGTTTTCACGGCGTCGTCTGCAACCTCTGCGGCTTCATCTCCATACTTCAAGATGCCTTTTGTCAACGCGCCGGCTTCGTCCGCGTTCTTGGCCATGCCTTTTGCCAATGCACCGACTTCGTCCATGTACTTGAGATCCCCTACGACAGGCAGCAGCGCAGCCAGGTCAAGCAGTGTCTGAAGCACATGTTCCGGAGTCGATTTCCAATGCGTCACATCGTACGTCAGATCCCTGATGTCCATGGGCAAATCGGCGCCCGCAAGGCCCAGGCACACCTGTGCCGCCGTACCCAAAAGGGTTACATCATCCGTATAATTTCCCTGTATAACCTGTTTCAGGGCTTTTTTAATATAATCCTGTACCTCAATCCCCGTGCCATTATCAGTGATTGTCCCTGCCTCTTGTATACTATTATACTGCGAGTCCCTTATATTGGCAATGGCTTCCGGTGCTGCCGCCTCGTCCTGTAAGCGCTGGAGGTAATTTGCATAGACTTCCGTATCCGGTGATACTTCTGGCATCGTGTCATTCAGTCCCAAATTCGGGTCTGCCACCCAGCCGGAGTCTTCCGCCTGATTCCATGTTGGTGTAAAGTCATTCAGCCCGTTATTCTGGTACGATTCCCAGTCGATGCCCGCGCCCCCCGAAGTTTCAGCCTGTGAAGCTGCATACTCTTCCTCCAAGGCACTTCTCTTAGCCGCCGCCTCATCTTTTAAGCGCCGGACATAATCCGCATACGCCTGCGTATCCAGCGAACCTTCCTGCTCTGTAAAGTCATTCAGTCCCGTATCGGAGTATATATTAGAACCCGAATCGTCCGGCTGATTCCGTGTTGGAGCAAAGTCGTTAAGTCCGTTGTTCTGATACGACTCCCAGTCGATGCCCGCGTCCCCCGAAGTTTCAGCCTGAGAAGCCGCGTATTCTGCCGCCATAGCGCTTGCCTTGGCGTCCGCCTCGTCCTTTAAGCGCTGGACATAATCCGAATACGCCTGCGTATCCAACGATACTTCCTGACTTGTAAAGTCATTCAGCCCCGTATTCGAGTAAACGTCTGAACCCGAATCGTCCGGCTGACTCCATGTTGGTATCGTGTCATTCAGTCCTAATCCCGGGTCTGCCACCCAGCCGGAATCATCCGCGGCGGGCTCTTCCTCCCATGAATTAGCGTTTTGCGTTTCCTGCTGCTGTGCCGCTTCCTCATCGCCCGATTTCATCATCTCCTCCAATTCGGAGTCAGTGTACTCCTCGGTACGCCAGCCCGGGGAAGTGATCAGCAATAGAAACTGCTTGAGATTAAACCCCATGGGTTCACCTCCCTGTCAATCTTAAACTTTGTATATTCCCCCCACACCTGCGTCATTTAATACTCTGTAAACTGTGTCGCCTCGTCGAGAAAGATCACGTCGTACTCCTGCCCCTGATATTGGAGTACGTCGCTTTCCGCGTCACAGTATCCGAATTTAAGCCGCGAACCGTTCGGAAAGGTAAAAGACTTGTCCGTTTCCTTATACTTCGCGATGTTCGTCAAATCGACATTCAAGGGGAGAATGTGGTTCTCCCGAAGCTCCGGGAATGTCCGGCGCAGGATCAATTCTTTGATCCCCGCATAGTTAAGAGCCAACAGCTTTGCTTTCTGCCTGACTGCCCAGCTCTTGCCGCCGCCTCTTGCCCCGCCATAAGCGACGAAACGGGTTTTGGCCAGCATAAATTGGCGCTGCTTCGGATTTGGGGCTGGCATTGTTCGTATCACTATCTCTTCTCCTTGGGTTTCTGTACATCTTTATACAATGATGTTTTGAAACATCATGCATTATTACGTTGAACCGCCCCACCCCTCGGTATATCACAACGTTAATTCCCCACAAAACCAAAAAGCCGCCCTCTCGGACAGCTCTCTACTATATTCATTATACCCCTTGTTTTTTTCCCAAGTGTATCAACATTTGAAAAAATAGTTTTTTATGCTGGATTTTCAAAAAGGTGAATCTTTACAAGGGTTCAGTGCATTTTTTCATACCTGTGACATTTCTAAACTTCCGGCGCAGATGGTCGGGATTCCGTAAAACGTCAGAAAACAAAAGCATTTCGAACTGTCTATGGGTGGGCAAACGATTATGAAACCATTGATTTTAATGTTTTATCAAGAATACCAAAATTATTGAGCATATTTTCGGAGGTATAACTTTTAAAGCCTTTAATAACAGGTTCTTTTGATAGTCGGCTAAGACCAATATATTCGTTCCCAACCTTAATCCTAATTCCTAAAGTTGATCTTTCGTATTCAAACATAACATCAAATTGATTGTATAAAATGGTACTGACTTCAAAAATATCAAAAGGAGCACCTTGGTGAGTAATAATGTTAATTTTTGATATATTATCCCCCCAATAATCAACTATTTGGTTTATTAATTCATCAATCTTTTCTTGCAAATCGTTATCTAACATACCAATAATCCCCCATCTTTATCAAGTCGCTATCCGCTTTGACAAGAGCTGATTTTATATATTCCCATTCGTCTACAATTGCACCTTTTTCGTAGTCGAGCGGATTGTGTGAGAATCTGATAGTTTTACTCTTCGAAATGGCCTCATCCAGAGCTGGCTTATTCAGGTAATCAAACATTTCAGAATCTTTCAGTCCGTATTTCTTTTGAATAACTTTATAGTCGCTACCCAAATCGAAGTATGATGATTTTCCCGCTTTTGCGATATAAGAATCTGGCCCAGGTTTAGACCAATCTTCTATACCGTTTTCAACAGTGGGAGTAAATTTTCCAAGCGTTAATGTAGATGACTCCGGATTTTTTATCGAAGATAGTCGGATTTCCTTAAATTCATTGGCCGGGATCTTCCCTCCGACCTTGCCGTCGGTAATTCTAATTCCGTCAATCACGTCCCCCGTTTCCTGTTGATTTCCAGTATACTCCAAATCTCCGTTCTCCGCAACAGACTTGGCCGCGTCTTTTTCGAGCTTTCTCTTGTAGGCGTCAGCGTCGGTAAAGACACTCTGCTGCCCGTCCAGCGGCTGCTCTGATATTTGCCGCGCATCGCTTGCGGCGGTATCGGGCGACGTGTCGTCGAATGCGGTACCCTGTGCCTTGGCCACACTCTCAGGGGAATTAAACTGCGTGTTTGCCCCGCCTTTCAGCAAAAAATTTGCGGCCCTATTTATCTCGATGCCTGTGCCGCCCATAACGCCGCCCGACAATCCGGCAATCTTAACCTGATGCCACAAATCGTTCCAACTGAATTTCGCGTTTGGATCTTTTTCAGCCATATCTGATAAAAGATTCAGGAAATAGGAAAGTCCTTCCTCGGTCATTTCCGTACCGGACTGTTTCGCTATCACCTTGGTGATACTGTCCAGCGGGGCCGCTTTCAGTATTTTAACCCAACTTCCCAAAGATATTGCTTCCGTCCCCGTCTCAATCAGCCCGGAAACAATTCCGCGCCTTTGCGTGTCACCGGCGCCCACGCCCTGACTTGCCAGTTCATACTCCCGCTGTGCAGCGGCTCTGGCCCCCATCAGCGCGACCGGAATGGCGGGATTGATAAAAGCCGTAGGATAAACAACTGCGTTTTGCCCCACACTCAAAAGCGCCTCACCGGCGTCGCGGGGAAAGCCGCTCGATCCTTCCAATGCCTTTGCGCTGTTCTGTGCCGCCTGAGCCTGTTTTTGCATACCTTTTGAGGTTTCGGGGGTCAAAACGGTTTGATTCAGTTTTACGCCAAAACGCGCGGCCTCTTGCTCTATCCATTCCTTGTCTTTATTTTCATACGCTTCCCAAACATCCCACCGGTTGGCTCCTTTGGCTATCAATTCATCCTGAAAGGCTTTTGCGTCCTGAGATCCCTGTTTATAGGTATCCGCAAGCATAGGTGCCGCCGCTCCCCATGACTGCCCGATACTTTTCAGTCCATAATTGATACGTTCGCCCAAGGTCGGCTGATTTCCGGATGCCGCCTGCCCCGCGCCCTTTTGCTTCTGGACCAGCTCAGCATAGGCCTGCGAAGCAAAGGATTCCTTCAGCTTCTCATAGTCGTTCAGCCCTAAACCCGGGTCTGCCACCCAGCCGGAGTCCTCCGTCTGTCTCACCGTCGGCGCAGAGTCGTTAAGCCCATTGTTCTGGTACGACTCCCAATCGATGCCTGCGCCTCCAGGAGTCTCGGCTTGAGCGGCAGTGTTTTGCGTTTCCTGCTGAGCCGCTTCCTGATCGCCCGCATTCATCATCTCCTCCAGCTCGGAGTCAGTGTACTCCTCAGTACGCCAGCCCGGGGAAGTAAGAAGCGAGAATAACTGCTTTAAATTAAACCCCATGGGTTTACCCTCCTGTCAATCTTAACTTTATATATTCCCCCGCCGATGGCGGGGGAATATATAACCCTCATCCCAAAATTTGAAAACGGATCGCGGAATACTCCGCGATCCGTTTTATATAGTTAAGAGCCAACAGCTTTGTTGTCGTATACACGGGCGGCGATAAAGGTATAGTCATCGGGGTTTTCGGTGGGCCTGTACTTTTTATCAATGAACAGCCGCTTGACCCACTCGTGCCCCACGCCTCCGGGGTTACAGGTGAGATACATTCTTTTCGGCAGACCGTTAGCACCGCGAAGACAAGCGGTCAACGCATTGTATTGAAACTCTGTAAACTGTGTCGCCTCGTCGAGAAAGATCACGTCGTACTCCTGCCCCTGGTATTGGAGCACGTCGCTTTCCGCGTCGCAGTATCCGAATTTAAGCCGTGAGCCGTTCGGGAAGGTAAAAGACTTGTCCGTTTCCTTATACTTCGCGATGTTCGTCAAATCGACATTCAAGGGGAGAATGTGGTTCTCCCGAAGCTCCGGGAATGTCCGGCGCAGGATCAATTCTTTGATCCCCGCATAGTTAAGAGCCAACAGCTTTGCTTTCTGCCTGACTGCCCAGCTCTTGCCGCCTCCTCTTGCCCCGCCATAAGCGACAAAACGGGTTTTGGCCAGCATAAATTGACGTTGCTTCGGATTCGGGGCGGGCATTGTTCGTATCACTATATCTTCTCCTTGGGTTCTGCACGTTATTTTGCACTCAACTTGAAGCACGAGGCTTTTTCGCATTTTGCCGCTACTTAGCAAGCTCTCCCACTTCCCCGCCCATGACGATGCTGATCGTCGCGTCCATGTTTCCATCAATCGGCTGCATAGACTTGCCATACACCCGATCCATGATATTTTTAGCGGCATCCAGACGGACATCTATCTTTAAATTCTCGTTGTTCATTGTTTCAACCAAGAGCTTTGCAGCAGCCGGGGTTGCCACCTTCAGCGTTTCGATGGTTTCTTTCTCTATTTTGGACTTTCCCGCAGGGGCTCCTCCCCCTCCTTTGACAGTTCTGCCTCTTCCATTCTTGCTGGCAGGCATCTTCCTCCCCCTCCTTTGCATTTCATCATTTGTACTCTCTCATACTGGCATTCCCGGAGTATCAGCGCTTGCCCACCATCTAAAGGCTCATTGAGCTTTGGGGTACGCTTGACGTTTTGGAACATCATGCATTGTTTTTCTTTACGTTGAGCCGTCGCACCCTCGGCATATTACAACGTTAAATCCCCACAAAACCAAAGAGCCGCCCTCTCGGACAGCTCTCTACTGTATTGATTATACCCCTTGATTTTTTCCCAAGTGTATCAACATTGCGCCCTGTAATGAGATGTGCCAGCGGCTGTAACTCAGGATTTGTATAAGGATCTATGTATACAGCAATAGCCACCAATCGAATTTAATCAATGGGCGGCTATTTCTAACTTATGTTATTTTATCGGCAAATAGATTCCAACGCGTGGTATATCTTTATTGCCATCATATAATATCTTTTGGTCACCATCATATATTTTTTCTCTATCTTCCGCTCTTACTACCAAGAACAAATAAAGGCCAACGTTATCAGGATGATCTGTATCAACTGGATAATCTTGTAGCAAAAAGAAGTATTTTTGTTTATCGGTATTTACATAATAATATGAATCGACTTCTTTAGTTACATGCCCATGATCATTTGATTCAGACACTCCGGGACCACTTGATTTTTTCCATGATTCAACTTCACCTTGAAAAAAATCTAACAAGTCATTCGTACTGCCATCAAAATCATCTGCTTCACTCAATGCCTTTTTGGAAAACAGAGATTTCAAATTTTCATTGTCCTTATTTTTAATGGCCTCAATTACTTGCTCCAAACGTGCATCCGCTTTTTCTTCATCATTATCTCTGTTAAGCATTTCTGTTCTTGAATATCCCAATGAACAAGAACTCAAAAACAACATACTTAGTATAAGAATTGCGCTAATGATAAACTTACGCATAGTCCATTACTCCTCCCTACTAAAATGTAAATATCATTTTATATTTATTACCTTCTGATATCGACCATTTGCTTTTATTTTTCAGATAGCGATCTGATTTAATAAAAGCATCATACAAACCTTCCTTACCAGAAAAGTCGACTGTGTAAGAAGCTGTCAGGTTACTGGCCTTTACATCTTGATAATCCGGATTAAAGCCCGTCACCCACCATTTATCTGTACTTTTGCGTAGTGGATCAACTATTTGGGGATCAACTTTTTGGGGATCATAAGATATTATTTGTTTTCCGTTATAGTCCAAGGTTAATGTCATTGGCATAGCAAGACTTTGATCAACAAGCCAGTGATCCGGCTTAGTGCCGTTAACTTGATCTATTGGCGTCCCATCAATGACCATTCTTTTATATATACCCATTTCTGCCCCTGCGCCTAAGTTCAAATAATCCCCTTTCCATGCCCACAAAATATATTCGTTACCATCATCGTCACTAAATGGGAATTTTTCCTCATTCATATCTGTAGCGTAATGAAAAACTTTATCATAAAAATCATTGTACCCTGTATACTCAAAGCTCTGAAGTGACCATTCCTGTCTGGCATGGTAAATGCCATCACCATCCATGACAAATCCACCTGCATAAAATAGCCCTGGTACATCCACTCCTGTGCGGTCTTTTATAATGTATGGATGTTGAGTTGCAAACACATTGACCGGGTTTGCTATTAACAATTCAGCAATTTCCCTTGTTACATCTTCAGGCTTAAGTGCAGATAAATCTATAACATTACCCGTCCCCTTATCAGTATCTGCTCCCGAGCCTTCCGTACTATTATACCCCGCGTCTTCTCTTTTGGCAATATCTCCCTGTTCTGTCCCATTTGAAGACTTCAGCGGGTCTTCTTTGGGGCCGTAGACAATCTTGCCTGTGCTGCCTTGTTGTCCGTCGTTCCCTTTCTGCTGCGGGTCTTTCAGGATGCGGTTCCACTCACCCACCAAAGCATTCGGGAATTTCCCGATGAGCCCGTGGCTGATAACCGGCAAATATTGTCCCGTTGCAGAGCTATTTACCCCTGTATCTGGGTTCTCCTTCGCGCCTTGACCGGATGCCGCCAATAAGCTTGCCGGATCGTCTGTTGTAATTTCCGTTTGCAGACTCTTTTGCTTGGTGGCCTCTCTCGCATCGTTTAGTCTCTGGAGGTAATTCGCATAGACTTCCGTATCCAGCGGTACTTCCTGACTTGTAAAGTCACTCAGTCCGGTATCTGAGTAAACCCCCGGACCCCAATCGTCCGCCTGATTCCATGTTGGAGCAAAGTCGTTAAGCCCGTTGTTCTGGTACGACTCCCAATCGATGCCCGCGCCCCCCGAAGTTTCAGCCTGAGAAGCCGCGTACTCTGCCGCCAAAGCGCTTGCCTTGGCGTCCGCCTCGTCCTTTAAGCGCTGGACATAATCCGCATACGCCTGCATATCCAGCGGTACTTCCTGACTTTTAAAGTCATTCAGTCCCGTATTCGAGTAAGCCCCCGAACCCGAATCGTCGGACTGACTCCATGTTGGCACGGTGTCATTGAGCCCTAAACCCGGGTCTGCCACCCAGCCGGAATCATCCCTGACGGGCTCTTCCTCCCACGAGTCAGTATTTTGTGTTTCCTGCTGCTGTGCCGCTTCCTGATCGCCCGCATTCATCATCTCCTCCAGCTCGGAGTCAGTGTACTCCTCGGTACGCCAGCCCGGAGAGGTAATCAGCGATAAAAGCTGCTTGAAATTAAACCCCATGGGTTCACCTTCCTGTCTATTTTAAATTTTGTAGATTGAATGATTTTGATTTTCGAGGCGCGCTGCCCCCGCCCCTGCGTCATTTGATCCTTCTATAAAAGGGCAAAATATGATGTCATCTCTTTCTCCCGCCGGATGCGGGGGAAAGAGACAGCGATAACAGCGCAGTTCCCCATAAAACCAAAGAGCCGCCCTCTCGGACAGCTCTCTACTGTATATATTATACCCCTTGATTTTTTCCCAAGTGTATCAACATTAAATAAAACTTAGATTTTTTGTTTACGCGTTTCTAATATCATGCAGGTTAAAGCGCCAGGGTCGGATTGCACGCAAAGGGATCACGCTAGAAGTCGTACTTCGCAGAAACCGCGTGTATCAAGGTCTTCATTGTGGCCATAAACGACCCGAGGACATCATCACCAATTCAGAATTGATAAATGCTTTGTCCGTATCGCATCCCCATTGCTATCAAGTACATAGCCTCCCTTTGGTGCCCTGTGTCCTACGTCTTGTCATTTACTCCAGCATCAAACATCAAATTATCATATATAATTTTTGCCCATTCCCGCACTTTTTTCAGGTTTGCTTCTGTATTTTCACCTTTAAATATCAAATAATTTCCAATCATTGAATTATATTCGGTATCAACATGGAGCCCATCTTTTTCAAAATAACCGTCCATATCTGTTAATCCACTGTATTTACATCTACTGGGTTTGATTATATCTTTTATTATCTTTATTATTTTTAAGAAGTGGTCACAATCATCAAAACCATTAAAATCATATGTTATCTCATTGTTCTTTTGGCTTGTTTCAATTAATTCGAATTTCATTAGAGTATCTCCTATTCAATTTGAAATAATTTATTTACATTATCTCTTGAAGACATGGAACTTCTGATTATTTTATTCCATAATTCAGTTTCATCAAAGCCTTTGTCTTTATTACGTTTTACCAGCTCCTCAAATGTTAAGTTTTTCTCCTTCCTCATTAACAAATCAGCCAGCTTTCCGTCCGACATAGATATCCTCGCTTTTGTCCTTATCTCATTTCTCATATCAAATGCATCTCTTGCGACCTGTTCAAGTGGCTTACTGAAATTCAGCCTGTCGCCGATCAAAGATTCCTGCCATTTATACCAAATTCTCGTTTGATATGTACTCAGTGAACTCGAAGCAGGGTCGTTTGGCAGCTTAAAGATGTCAACCAGCTCAGGTACTGTTTTCCCTGGGATAACTTCTTTTGTTGCTTCAACAACATTTTTAGCAATATCAAGGTTACCGTCTGTAAATGCTAATATTTCCTCGCTGTTAAGAGGAAGACTTTTAATTCTATTGCTTTTTGTAAAATCATCAAGCAACGTAATTTTTTCTATGATGCTAGCATTTCCCGCATCCCCCGCGCCCTTCGCAGAACCCGCTTCCTGTTGATTTCCAGTATACTCCACGTCTCCGTTCTCCGCAACAGAATTGGCCGCGTCTTTTTCGAGCTGTCTCTTGTAGACGTCAGCGTCGGTAAAGTCGTAGGTTTGCCCGTCCATCGGCTGCTCCGATGTTTGCCGCACATCTTCTGCGGCGGTACCGGGTGACGTTTCGTCGAACGCGGCGCCCTGTGCCTTGGCCACGCTCTCGGGGGAATTAAACTGCGTGTTTGCCCCGCCTTTCAGCAAAAAATTTGCGGCCCTATTTATCTCGATGCCTGTGCCGCCCATAACGCCGCCCGACAATCCGGCAATCTTAACCTGATGCCACAAATCGTTCCAACTGAATTTCGCGTTTGGATCTTTTTCAGCCATATCTGATAAAAGATTCAGGAAATAGGAAAGTCCTTCCTCGGTCATTTCCGTACCGGACTGTTTCGCTATCACCTTGGTGATACTGTCCAGCGGGGCCGCTTTCAGTATTTTAACCCAACTTCCCAAAGATATTGCTTCCGTCCCCGTCTCAATCAGCCCGGAAACAATTCCGCGCCTTTGCGTGTCACCGGCGCCCACGCCCTGACTTGCCAGTTCATACTCCCGCTGTGCAGCGGCTCTGGCCCCCATCAGCGCGACCGGAATGGCGGGATTGATAAAAGCCGTAGGATAAACAACTGCGTTTTGCCCCACACTCAAAAGCGCCTCGCCGGCGTCGCGGGGAAAGCCGCTCGATCCTTCCAATGCCTTTGCGCTGTTCTGTGCCGCCTGAGCCTGTTTTTGCATACCTTTTGAGGTTTCGGGGGTCAAAACGGTTTGATTCAGTTTTACGCCAAAACGCGCGGCCTCTTGCTCTATCCATTCCTTGTCTTTATTTTCATACGCTTCCCAAACATCCCACCGGTTGGCTCCTTTGGCTATCAATTCATCCTGAAAGGCTTTTGCGTCCTGAGATCCCTGTTTATAGGTATCCGCAAGCATAGGTGCCGCCGCTCCCCATGACTGCCCGATACTTTTCAGTCCATAATTGATACGTTCGCCCAAGGTCGGCTGATTTCCGGATGCCGCCTGCCCCGCGCCCTTTTGCTTCTGGACCAGCTCAGCATAGGCCTGCGAAGCAAAGGATTCCTTCAGCTTCTCATAGTCGTTCAGCCCTAAACCCGGGTCTGCCACCCAGCCGGAGTCCTCCGTCTGTCTCACCGTCGGCGCAGAGTCGTTCAGCCCATTGTTCTGGTACGACTCCCAATCGATGCCTGCGCCTCCAGGAGTCTCGGCTTGAGCGGCAGTGTTTTGCGTTTCCTGCTGAGCCGCTTCCTGATCGCCCGCATTCATCATCTCCTCCAGCTCGGAGTCAGTGTACTCCTCAGTACGCCAGCCCGGGGAAGTAAGAAGCGAGAATAACTGCTTTAAATTAAACCCCATGGGTTTACCCTCCTGTCAATCTTAACTTTATATATTCCCCCGCCGATGGCGGGGGAATATATAACCCTCATCCCAAAATTTGAAAACGGATCGCGGAATACTCCGCGATCCGTTTTATATAGTTAAGAGCCAACAGCTTTGTTGTCGTATACACGGGCGGCGATAAAGGTATAGTCATCGGGGTTTTCGGTGGGCCTGTACTTTTTATCAATGAACAGCCGCTTGACCCACTCGTGCCCCACGCCTCCGGGGTTACAGGTGAGATACATTCTTTTCGGCAGACCGTTAGCACCGCGAAGACAAGCGGTCAACGCATTGTATTGAAACTCTGTAAACTGTGTCGCCTCGTCGAGAAAGATCACGTCGTACTCCTGCCCCTGGTATTGGAGCACGTCGCTTTCCGCGTCGCAGTATCCGAATTTAAGCCGTGAGCCGTTCGGGAAGGTAAAAGACTTGTCCGTTTCCTTATACTTCGCGATGTTCGTCAAATCGACATTCAAGGGGAGAATGTGGTTCTCCCGAAGCTCCGGGAATGTCCGGCGCAGGATCAATTCTTTGATCCCCGCATAGTTAAGAGCCAACAGCTTTGCTTTCTGCCTGACTGCCCAGCTCTTGCCGCCTCCTCTTGCCCCGCCATAAGCGACAAAACGGGTTTTGGCCAGCATAAATTGACGTTGCTTCGGATTCGGGGCGGGCATTGTTCGTATCACTATATCTTCTCCTTGGGTTTCTGCGCATTTTTTTTTGCAGTGACGTTTTGAAACATCATGCATTTCTTCTTACGTTGAACCGTCCCACCCCTCGGTATATTACAACGTTAATTCCCCACAAAACCAAAAAGCCGCCCTCTCGGACAGCTTTCTACTATATATATTATACCCCTTGATTTTTTCCCAAGTGCAGAGCATTAAATAAAACTTAGATTTTTTGTTTACGCGTTTCTAATATCATGCAGGTTAAAGCGCCAGGGTCGGATTGCACGCAAAGGGATCACGCTAGAAGTCGTACTTTGCAGAAACCGCGTGTACCAAGGATAGGCTAGGCTTCATGAACGTCTCTAAATTATCAGCTATTTGGCACAGTCCATCGGCCCCTTGGTTATGAATAAAACTTCTTTAAATTATTCATTCCTGTAATGAAATTCTGTATTGAATTCTTGTCATGCAATAACTTACTTAGATAAAGTAAATAGTCATATTCATCCTCATCGTCACCAAAAGGCAGAGCAAGCGGACTTATATATGGTTTATATAAAATATCACATACCGTCTTATCCTTTATTTTAACTTTAAAGTTACGCATTCCATTATTTAATCTTTCATTTGTGCAGGACATTTCATCAGGATTTGTTTCATACTTCTTTTCATTATATAAAAAGAAAAATTTATTATTTTCAACGAATATGCCTAAGAACTCATCGTCTTCACTAAATCCGCCTTCTCCATTTTCTACCAATTCCATATTTTTACTGTCAGTCACTGAATATCCATCAGAATTTATTATTATGTATGTATTTTTTTTGGAATAATTATCTAGAGCTATCATTTCTATTCCTCCTAATGTTTTAATCCTAATAGTGTATTTATAACATCATCTTTCTCCATCGATTTTGCAATAACAATATTCCATATTTGTTCATCATTTTCATAGATGCTTTTCTTTATTAAGTCCTTTTTAATCTTGTTAAACAGCCACTGTGCATTTGGCCCCACTTTGTCACCATATATTTCTGTATTTCTCATTTCTAATCCTTCTAGCTCTTTTGGCGACATATTTGCCCTCGCTGTTACCTTTTGTTGATTTCGTGTATCTACAGCATGGTTGGCTATATCTTCTTTTGGAAATCCTTTTGATTGCATCCTTACGATATCATTTTCTATCTGTTCTGACGCTTTAAGATAATCAATTCTGATACCTCTCATTTCTTTAGCCCATGAAACATCTGTAAAATCATAGTCTGGTCTATCATATGCGGTACCTTCAATCGGTAAATAGCCATATGCTCCATTTTTATCTGCATGTATCTGTTTAAGTACTTCAGGTTTGACCTTTTCTAAAGCAATTCCTTCACTTGTTTTACCAATCCCTGTCTCCCCCGCGCCCTCAGGTGAAAAGCTGTGCGCTTGCAGCTATCGTTCAAGGGCGCGACAGCCTATCCACCAACGGACTTAACGTTTCAAGCAGGTTTCTATGGTGTGTGATGTTAACTCTGCCCGAAAAGCTTTGCAAGTCGTATTTTTGGATGTCTCCGAACTGTCACAATACAGAAAAAGAAAAGAAAATGCGCTCAGGATATGGATAAAGCTACTCCACCATATGAGGAGGAAATATATAAACAAAACGAAGGCAACTAATAAAAGCCTCTTGGAGGCAGGAGCGTTTTCTGCGGTGTGAGCCGCCGTGTCGCCCTGTGTGGCGTTTTGATGGCAAACGGGAGAAAGCACCCCCGCCCAGCGGCAGCGGCGATCGTGAAGCCTTTGTGCGGCACGTTTCGCGCTCAGATGGTCAGCTGTGGATAGGGCTTGCCTCTCCAAAAATGAGGGTAGATTCGCAGGGTCGAAAATAGTGCAGGTTAAAGGCTTTATGCCGCTTTCGCGGCATAAAGCCAGATAACACCGACCGGCAAAGCCGTTCGGAGATTGCGCAATGACATAACTTTTCCCCGTGGTAACACGATTTGTTATGCTGGATTTTCAAAAAAGTGAGTGTTTCAAAGGATAAATGGCTCTTTATTGGTATACCTGTGACATTCCTGTACTTCCGACTTAAGTAGTCGAATTAGGGCTATAATGTCTCTTTATTGGTTTAACTCTTCCAGTTTAACCTTAATGCTGTTAATAACATTGTTTGCTAACCGCTCCAGAACAGGTACGTCGGATGGGTTAGTCGTGTACAGGTAATTGCCTAACATATCATCGTGTTTTAATGTGAATTCGATGTTGTCTATCTTTAAAACACTAGATTTTGCGTATATAGCCCCTTGGTTCCTTACAACTTTGCATTGATTCTCTTTCTCAAGCAAGGATAAAATGAGATCGTATTCCTCCCAGTAGTTCAATTCCTCAAAATAGATCGCAATTGAACCATCTTTATTGTTTACTTTCAGAATATTCACAACACTGCCTCCTGTTAGTTAATTCCTAGCATGTGATTAACGCTTGTCCTACTGCGCTGTGCGGCTTTAATTATTTCACGATATAAGTCGTCCCCTGACAACCCTTTTGCTGAGTATTTATCGACAAGCATTTGCAAGGTCTGATTTGGATCGGTAATGTCAAGTGCTTCGGCTACAGCCCTGTTCGTCATTGCAGCTCTGGCTTGTGTTCTAAACTGATTACGTAATTCAACGGCCTGTTTTGCTTGCTGTTCCAGTGGTTTTGTCTTATCAAGCAGACTTGGAATTTTGGATTCATTCTCAAGGTACCATTTCCTTGCATCAACATCACTGAGGCTTGCGGGCTTTGGTGGTTCAGGAATCTTCAGGTCCCCCGCGCCCTCTTGATTTCCAGTATACTCCACGTCTCCGTTCTCCGCAACAGAATTGGCCGCGTCTTTTTCGAGCTTTCTCTTGTAGGCGTCAGCGTCGTTAAAGTCGTAGGTTTGCCCGTCCAGCGGCTGCTCTGATGTTTGCCGCACATCGCTTGCGGCGGTATCGGGCGGCGTTTCGTCGAATGCGGTACCCTGTGCCTTGGCCACGCTCTCGGGGGAATTAAACTGCGTGTTTGCCCCGCCTTTCAGCAAAAAATTTGCGGCCTTTTTTATCCCGATACCTGTACCTGCCATGAAAGCGCCAGTTTCCGCGCCGCCTAAAGCATCGTTTATCAATTCATAGATGTTAAATTCAGCATTCGGGTCTTTCACTGCCTTATCCGCGGCATAGTTCAAGACATAAGTAGCCGCCGCCTGAGCGCCTCCATATCCCGCTTGTTTTAGAATTTCGAGCAGGGCATTTTTGCCAACATCAGTGGCAAGCATTTTTGACAGTTTTCCCATAGGGATTGCTGCCATGGCCCCAACAATTTCCCCTGAAATGATGCCTCGTTCTTGGGCTTCTTTTGCACTCTTCCCTTGTAATGAGAGATCATACTCTTTGTCAGCAGCCGCATCCGCACCGAGTACTAACGCCGGGATCGCCGGGCTGATCAAAGCTGTCGGAAGAACCGCAAGGGTCTGCCCTGCTCCAACCAGAGTGTCCGCAATTTTTTTGGGTGTAAAGATACCGACCCCCTCATCAGACAATCCCTCGCTTACTTGAGCTCTCGTCTGCCTTGCCTGGGCCATCTTGCGCATCCCTTGTGAGTTTTGGGCCGTCAGCGGCGTAGTCGTTGGCGTCACGCCCAGCCTCTTTGACTCGTCATCGATCCAGCGCTGGATTTCTCTTTCCACGCCGCCGCTTCCTTGTGCCATTAGGGCAAGCCGGTATCCTTCGGGGTCAGCCCCCATATCAAGCAGCTTTTTAATTTGCGCGTCGCGGTCATCGTTATTTCGATTTTATGTATCGGCAAGCATGTAAGTATCAGCGGCTGCCTTCTGCCCGCTGCTTTTAAGCCCCAATCCGATACGGTCCAACACGCTGATTCCATCAGCTTGCACCGGAGCAGTCGGCACATATCCCTCGCCCTGATTGACAAGGTCGCCATAGCTTGATCCTACCGCATTCAAAAAGGCTTCAGGGCCTTCTTCTGTAGGCTGCGCATTGCTTTCGTCAATCGTTTTGCCCGCCGCCTCGTCCTTTTGCTTCTGGACCAGCTCCGCATAGGCCTGCGAAGCAAAGGATTCCTTCAGCTTTTCATAGTCATTCAGTCCTAATCCCGGGTCTGCCACCCAGCCGGAATCATCCCTGACGGGCTCTTCCTCCCATGAGTTCGCGTTTTGCGTTTCCTGCTGAGCCGCTTTCTCATCGCCCGCATTCATCATTTCCTCTAGCTCGGAGTCAGTGTACTCCTCGGTACGCCAGCTCGGGGAAGTAATCAGCGATAAAAACTGCTTGAGATTAAACCCCATGGGTTCACCTTCCTGTCAATCTTAATTTTGTCTGCTCTCCCGCCGATGGCGGGTGAATAGAAACCCTCATTCCTAAATTTAAAAACGAAAAGCGTCGTACTCCTGCCCCTGATATTGGAGTACGTCGCTTTCCGCGTCACAGTATCCGAATTTAAGCCGCGAACCGTTCGGAAAGGTAAAAGACTTGTCCGTTTCCTTATACTTCGCGATGTTCGTCAAATCGACATTCAAGGGGAGAATGTGGTTCTCCCGAAGCTCCGGGAATGTCCGGCGCAGGATCAATTCTTTGATCCCCGCATAGTTAAGCGCCAACAGCTTTGCTTTCTGCCTGACTGCCCAGCTCTTGCCGCCTCCTCTTGCCCCGCCATAAGCGACAAAACGGGTTTTGGCCAGCATAAATTGACGCTGCTTCGGATTCGGGGCTGGCATTGTTCGTATCACTATCTCTTCTCCTTGGGTTTCTGTACATCTTTATACAATGATGTTTTGAAACATCATTCATTATTTTTTACGTTGAACCGCCCCACCCCTCGGTATATCACAACGTTAATTCCCCACAAAACCAAAAAGCCGCCCTCTCGGACAGCTTTCTACTATATATATTATACCTCTTGATTTTTTCCCAAGTGTATCAACATTTGAAAAAATATTTTTTTTTGTTTACTCGCGGTGAAAACAGAGCAGGAGAAAGGCGGGGGTCGCAAACGTCCCCGGTGCAGCGCACATCAGCCCGCACCGCGGGCTGAACGGCGGTCTTAAGCGGGGTCAGGTTTTGCGCGATAGAGTCGGATTAGGAGTCGTGAAGCAAGAAATACCGCATGAATCAAGGGTTTTCATAGGTATGATGAACAACCCCTGCATTTCAGGCATTCTTAAATGAACCCATTTTATCGTATTTTATGATAACATCATTTGCAGACTGTGGACCTTTTTGGGCAAGTGATGCATCTTCCATAGATATTTCAGCTTCAATTGGTCTACTTGCCATTTCACCAGAATCAGTTCGTAAAAAGTATTTCCCTGAACGCTTCAAGATTTCTATACCATAATCATCAAAAATTTTAGTATCCATAGTTTATCTCCTCTAATTATTTTATTGGCCTTACAATGTATTGTTCGGGGCTCGGCGAATCAATAATTATCTCTGGAATTCCACCACTGGTATAACCGCCAGGAATCCATTTAAAGTTGGCTCCTTTTTCATTACCGCTTGGCATTCGCAAACCAGAGGGATTCGCAATGTCAATCCTCACAGGATTAGTTCCTAATTCACCAGGATCAAGGCCTAATAGCCGCTCAAGTTCTGAAATGTCCCCACCAACTCTAGCAATTAAATCATCAGCTATTGATGTTGGCATTACAAATGTTCCGCCAGGAGGCCCGGCATAACCTGAAGGTGCTTGGTAACTGATCTTGGTTACGCCGTCCTTAAATTGAGTAGTATGACTAGTAATGTACTCTTTTTTTAAATATGTTGCTGGATCAGGTCGGGAGTATTTCGGCGTTTTAAGAATTTCGTCAACTTGTATTTTCGGTATACCGGCCTTATTCCCCGCGCCCTTCGCAGAACCCGTTTCCTGTTGATTTCCAGTATACCCCAAATCTCCGTTCTCCGCAACAGACTTGGCTGCGTCTTTTTCGAGCTTTCTCTTGTAGGCGTCAGCGTCGGTAAAGTCGTAGGTTTGCCCGTTCATTGGCTGCTCCGATGTTTGCCGCGCATCGCTTGCGGCGGTATCGGGCGGCGTTTCGTCGAATGCGGTGCCCTGTGCTTTAGCCACGCTCTCAGGGGAATTAAACTGCGTGTTTGCCCCGCCTTTCAGCAAAAAATTTGCGGCCTTTTTTATCCCGATGCCTGTACCCGCCATGAAAGCGCCAGCTTCAGCGCCGCCTAAAGCATCGTCAATCAATTCATAGATGTTAAATTCAGCATTCGGGTCTTTCACTGCCTTATCCGCCGCAAAGTTCAGGACATAGGTAGCCGCCGCCTGAGCGCCTCCATATCCCGCTTGTTTTAGAATTTCGATCAGGGCATTTTTGCCAACATCAGTGGCAAGCATTTCTGACAGTTTACCCATAGGAATTGCTGCCGTAGCCCCAACAATTACCCCTGAAATAATGCCTCGGTCTTGGGCATCTTTTGCGCTCTTCCCTTGCAATGAGAGATCGTACTCTTTGTTAGCAGCCGCATCCGCACCGAGAACTAACGCCGGAAGCGCCGGGCTAATCAAAGCTGACGGAAGAACCGCAAGGGTCTGCCCTGCTCCAACAATAGTGTCCGCAATTTTTTTGGGCGTAAAGATACCGACCCCCTCATCAGACAACCCCTCGCTTACTTGAGCTCTCGTCTGCCTTGCCTGGGCCATCTTCCGCATCCCTTGTGAGTTTTGGGCAGTCAGCGGCGTAGTCGTTGACGTCACGCCCAGCCTCTTTGACTCGTCATCGATCCAGCGCTGGATTTCTCTTTTCACTCCGCCGCTTCCTTGTGCCATTAGGGCAAGCCGGTATCCTTCGGGGTCAGCCCCCATATCAAGCAGCTTTTTAATCAGTGCGTCGCGGTCATCGTTATTTCGATTATATGTATCGGCAAGCATGTAAGTATCAGCAGCTGCCTTCTGCCCGCTGCTTTTAAGCCCCAAACCAATACGATCCAATACGCTCACTCCATCAGATTGCACCGGAGCAGTCGGCACATATCCCTCGCCATGATTTACGAGGTCGTCATAGCTTGACCCTACCGCATTCAAAAAGGCTTCCGGGCCTTCTTCTGTAGACTGCGCCTGGCTTTTGTCATTCGTTTTGCCCACCGCCTCATCCTTTAAGCGCTGGACATAATCCGCATACACCTGCGTATCCAGCGGTACTTCCTGACTTGTAAAGTCATTCAGCCCCGTATTCGAGTAAACGTCTGAACCCGAATCGTCCGGCTGACTCCATGTTGGCATCGTGTCGTTCAGTCCTAAACCCGGGTCTGCCACCCATCCGGAATCATCCGTGGCGGGTTCTTCCTCCCACGAGTTCGCGTTTTGCGCTTGCTGCTGTGCCGCTTCCTCATCGCGCGCTTTCAGGATCTCATCCAATTCGGAGTCAGTGTACTCCTCGGTACGCCAGCCCGGGGAAGTGATCAGCGAGAATAACTGCTTTAAATTAAACCCCATGGGTTCACCTTCCTGTCAATCTTAAACTTTGTCTATTCCACCGCTGTCGGCGGGGGAATAGACAAGCATCATCCCTAAATTTGAAAACGGATCGCGGTGTATTCCGCGATCCGTTTTATGATGAAGCGAAGCGCAAATGCTCCGCGTTTTTTGCGCTGTGCCCCCGCCCCTGCGGCTGCATTTTACCGCTATTTCGCAAGTTCTCCCACTTCCCCGCCCATGACGATACTGATCGTCGCGTCCATGTTTCCATCGATCGGCTGCATAGACTTGCCATACACCCGATCCATGATATTTTTAGCGGCATCCAGACGGACATCTATCTTTAAATTCTCATTGTTCATCGTTTCAACCAAGAGCTTCGCTGCCGCCGGCGTTGCCACCTTCAGCGTTTCGATAGTTTCTTTCTCTATTTTAGACTTTCCTGTGGGGGCTCCTCCCTCTCCTTTGACAGTTCTGCTTCTTCCATTCTTGCTGGCAGGCATCTTCCTCCCCCTCCTTTTCTATACATCATTTGTACTCTCTCATCTTGGCATTCCCGGAGTATCAGCGCTTGCCCACCGTCTAAAGGCTCAATGAGCTTTGGGATACGCTTGACGTTTTGGAACACAATGCACTATTCTTTTTACGCCCAACCGTCCCACCCCTCGGTATATTACAACGTTAAATCCCCACAAAACCAAAAAGCCGCCCTCTCGGACAGCTCTCTACTGTATTGATTATACCCCTTGATTTTTTCCCAAGTGTATCAACAATAATAAAACATAGATTTTTTGTTGCCCGTTTCTCAAATGTTGCGGATTAAAGGCAGGGGTCGCAAGCCTCCCCGGCGCAACGCACATCAGCCCGCAGTGCAGGCTGAAAGACGTTTCCTTATGGGGTCAGATTAGAAATTAATTTTCGAACAACTCATCTTGAAACGGAACTTTTCCAAGTGTCTCCTGAATTTCTCGCGCCGCTTTTGCTGCATATTCAGAACCAATCGCTGAGTAAATTTGCAATCGTTTCGAGAATATTAAACGTCGTGGATCTTGACTAGATATTCTATGCTTTGCTTCATAGTTAACGGAAATCCAAAAGACTTGGTCTTCAACTGCCAGAAAGGTTATTTCAAAGAGGTTCTGAGTAAGAATGTCTCTTTTTACAATTCCCCTTTCAATTTCACGAAAATGATATCCTTGACTATCGGAAAAGCAAAAACTACCCGTGGGATCCTGCGGTCGATTTTCCCTAAAATACACTTTAAGAGGAATGAAGATGCCTTCTGTTTCTGTAACGGCTTTTGCTTTGTTGTAAAGCGATTTTATATATTGCTCTAATTCTGTGGTTGATAGAACTTTCATACTTTTCTTTTCCCCCATCATTTCAATATTTCTTTAATATACAACTGAACAATGAGGTCTTTAATCGTCATTGGCGTTTTAAACTGAGTTCCCCATCCTGTTGAAGCGCCCCATGGCTCGGCAAGAGATTTCGTTGCTCTCGGTATTAGCCTGATTACCTCAAATTCCTGATAAATTGACGTATGCGTAGAAGGCGGGAGCGACAAACTGTCGGCAGAGGAGCCTACTTCTGCAAGGAAGTCGCTGTTTTTTGTATAACCACCATATCTGCCCAGGCGTTTGCCTGGCTGCAGATCGGTAATCTCTTTTGTGCCAAGAACGGCACCGTCATTTGGTGGTATATTAATCGTTCCATCCGCTTTATACCATGACTTTTTTTCGGGGATATTCGTGTCGATAAGGTCGTTCATGCTATTAACGCCTTTATCAACATACTTGTTTTGGGCATTCACCGCTTTGTCTATGTATCTTTGTGCAGCGTCCCCCGCGCCCTCAGGTGAAAAGCTATGGGCTTGCAATTATCGCGTTGGCCTGTATTCGGTTTTCAAAAACAGAACATTACCGCACGTCCACTGATGGCGCCACATACGCCGTCTTGTTTTTCATCATGCCGTAGACGATGTTCACCAGACGCCTCATGATACACACCAGCGCCTGGGATTTGGTTTTGCCTTCGCCGAGCTTGCGACAGAAGTAGTCGTAGAAGATCGGATTATTCGGCTTGCCGCTTTTCGGGACGCAGACCATAGAAACGGCGAGAAAATAGAACAGACCGTGCAGCGCGCGGTTGCCTTGCTTGTTGCTCTCATCCCGGCCTTTGCCCGCCGAGCTGAAGCGCTTCGGGGCAATTCCGGTAAAACTCGCCAGCTTGTCCGCGTTCGGGAAGCGGCGGATATCGCCGATCTCGGCGATCAGCTTGCCAGCAATGGCGCTGCCGACACCGGGCAGGGTGGTCAGTTTGTAATCAAAGGTCGCAAGCATTTTCTCAATTTCTGCGTCGATCTGTGAAAGCTCAAATACTTGGCGCTCCAAATCCCGTACAAGGCTTTGTGTGATGAAGTCCCGGGATAATTGGTAATCGCGTAGGGTGTCGCCGTCGTTTTTGACGCAGTCCAAAATCAAGGCCGCCTTGCTTTTAGCAATATTGGCGGCAATCGCCCTCAGTTCCGATGTTAAATCCTCTGCTGTCTTACTCATCAGATGCATTGGCGAGGGATAGGTCTTCCAGAAATGCAGCGCGGATTTCAGGTCGACCTCACTGAAGAATTTCCGGTAGCTTGGGTACGCTACCGATACCTGCTCATGCAGGGCGTTCTTTAGCCGAATTCCGTCGTTGACGATGGTATCACGGCGGTTCACGAGCTGAGACAGTGTCCAGTAGTTGTCCGCCGGTTTTGCGTCCGGCAGGGTATGCAGCTGGTCGATCAGCACCATCGCCACGCAGTAGGCGTCGTACTCGTCGTTCTTCTTCATGGTCGGGGCGCTTCTGCGCCGGTCATACGCCAGGGCGGGATTCACGTCCTTGACAACACAATCTTTTTCAAGGAGATAGACCGCGAGACTTCGTCCGTGGCCGTAGGCATTTTCAAGACCGTAAACAGGCGTTAAGCCGAACGTCAAAGCCTTTCTGTTTACCCGCCTGACGAGCTTTTCAAACTCGGCGGGCTTGTTTTCAATCACAAGGGTATCAAGCTTTTCATTCCAGCAATTCACCAGGACAGCGGTATGGGTTTTCTTATGCAAATCCATGCCGACATAGAGATAGCTTTCTCTTCTCTGCATTGCATCCGCCTCTCTTTTCCTGCCCTCTGCATCAAGACCCCGGTACCGGCAACCTCAGATGCCAGAATTCACGGCAAAACCGTGTTCAAGGGCGCGACAGCCTATCCACCAACGGAATTTACGCTTCAAGCAGGTTACTATGTGTGTTCAGAAGTTTTACCTTCGGTAAAACCGGCTCTTACGAGCTGCACGACATCTTTTCGTGTTCGTGATGTTAACTCTGCTAAAAGCTGTTTGCAAGTCATTTTTTCGGATGTCTCAGAACTGTCTTAAATTCAGAAAAAAGAGAAAGAGAGAGCTAAGGCGTTACCCCCTTAAACCCCCTCCTGCCGCAAATTATACGCCGGTTGTCAAAGTTTGTCAATTGGTGCAGTGTTACTAAAATATTACAATATTTTACTCCGCAATATCTGCAGAGAAAGAAGGTTGCCGGCGTGAGCCAACGTGTCGCCCTGTGTCGCGGTTTAGTGGCAAACGAGAGAAAGTACCACGCCAAGCGGCAGCAGCGAACGTGGTGCCTTTGTGCGGCGTGTTTTACGCTCACAAAGTCAGCCGAAAATACGGTTTGCTACTCCTCAAAATAAGCAAAAATCGCAGGGTCGAAAATAGTGCAGGTTAAAGGCTTTATGCCGCTTTCGCGGCATAAAGCCCATAAACACCGACCGGCAAAGCCGTTCGGGGCTTGCGGTATGACATAACTTTTTGGGTGGCAACATGAAATGTTATGCTGGATTTTCAAAAAGTGAGTTATTGCATAGCCAAGTCTGCTAATGAACGGCCCCTATACAACTAATACTAAAAAAGACCTTTTGCAAAATCGGTAAATGTATCTGCGATAAAGTACATGTTTGATTCATCGTCTGAACTCGGGAATTCATAGGAGTGATCCCAGTAACATATTCCGGTGTCATCACCTGAACACATCAAAACAAGGAATCCATGTTCAATACTATCGCCTATGATGACGGCCCCATCTAGCATGTCGCCCCTAAACATGGCCATCCATGTATCAATGTTCGCTTTTTCATGTGGTGTGCCAATTCCATATAGAACATCAACATGAATCGCTCCTTTAAGGCTTTTCACGAACACTTGGCAATTCTCATCTTTTTCGATGATTCCTCCGTTGTATTGCAACAGAAATTTGATATAGTCATTGGGCAGTCGAAGATGATATTGGTTTTCAAATGCTCTGATAGTTTCAATTTTCGCAGTGCCAAATTTATCTATTGCCATTTACGTCACCTCTTACCTTTTTATTGCCGACATTCCACCCCTGTGGGTAAACTGCATATGAATTTGTTTATTGACTTCTTGCAAAGTTCTTCCATCCTCAAGATGGTGCCATACATTATTGATGGGGTCCATGCGCCCTCCGGTTATCATATCGGCATTTTTGAAATCTCTGTAATAATCTGTGAACCCGCCAATATTCGCTTCCTGGACAACATGTCCTGAGCCTTTAAAATCTGGATAGCCATTTTTGTATGTAACCGAAACACCTTGTGGATTGGTATATTTCCAGGTCCCATTATTTATTTCGATTTTTCCAGCACCATTGAGCCACTTATTGACTGCAGGAGAATGTGACGGCTTGGCATTCAGGAGCTCGTCCGGTATCGTCGACCCTTGGGTAAAAGTCTCCCCCGCGCCCTCTGTTACAACTTCGTCCGCAATCTTGGCACCATCTTTTACCGCTTCACCAGCCTCATCCACGCCCTTGATGGCGGTTTTCACGGCGTCATCTGCAACCTCTGCGGCTTCATCCCCATATTTCAAAATGCCTTTTGTCAACGCACCGGCTTCGTCCGCGTTCTTGGCCATGCCTTTTGCCAACGCGCCGGCTTCATCCATGTACTTGATACCCCCTACGACAGGGAGGAGACCCACCGTATCCAGCAGAGTCTGCCCCACATGCCCCGGCGTCCATTTCCAATGTGACAGGTCATATGTCAGATCCCTGATGTCGGCGGGCAAATCGAGCCCCGCAAGGCCCAAACCCACCTGCCCCGCCGTACCCAAAAGTGTTACGTCGTCGGTATAATTTCCAAGCAAGACCTGATCCAGGGATTTCTTAAGATAACTATCTTCCTGATTCCCCGTGCCATTATCAGTGCCCTTCCCTGTCTCTTCTGCACCATTATACTGCGAGTCCCTTATATTGGCAATGGTTCCCGATGCGTCCCCGCCCGATGTTATGCGGTTCTTCATAAGCGGATTGTATGGCAAATAAGGCCCTGTCGGCGTAAAGTCATTCAGTCCCGAGTTCTGGTACGACTCCCAGTCGATGCCCGCGCCCCCCGAAGCTTCAGCTTGAGAAGCTGCATACTCTTCCTCCAAGGCACTTCTCTTAGCTGCCGCCTCGTCCTTTAAGCGCTGGACATAATCCGCATACGCCTGCGTATCCAGCGATACTTCCTGACTTGTAAAATCGTTCAACCCCGTATCGGAGTAAACCCCCGAACCTGAATTGTCCGGCAACCTCAGATGTCAGCGGTATGGTTTTAACCATCCGCAAGGGCGCGACAGCCTATCCACCAACGGACTAAACGTTTCAAGCAGGTTACTTTGGTGTGTGATGTTAACTCTTACTGAAACTGTTTGCAAGTCGTTTTTTATGGATGTCTCCGAACTGTCACAATTCAGAAAAAGAACAGAAAATGCACTGGGCTACTCCATCATACGGAGGGGAAATAGATAATCAAGACGAATACAGCAAGTATAAAGCCTCGCCGGAGACCGGAGCGTGTTCGGCGACGTGGGGCAACGTGTGCGCCTGTGTCTGCTTTTATCGCCGGTCGGGAGTAGCTTACCCAACCCAGCGGTAGCGGCGATTGTGAAGCCTTTGTTCGGCTCGTTTCGCACGGAAAGTCAGACCTGATTTAAGCCCGTCCCTCTCCAAACCGGACAAATATCCCACGTCGAAAATAGAGCAGGAGAAAGGCGGGTGGTCGTGCGCGACCATCCGCCGCTCACTTCGCCCAGCAGTGCTGGGCGTTTCCGGGATTCCGACATAGGTGGTCGGATTGGGATTTTGGCACGGTGTAGGTGGTCAGTAATCCCGTAGAAGGCCGTGGCTAATTTGTTTTTGGCGGTCACCTTGTGGGTGGTCAATGAATTCTGGACGCAACATACAACATTCGATGCTGTTGCGCTTCTATATCTCTCACTTGAGCAAATCATCCTGGAACGGTGATTGCTTTAGTGTGTCAGTAATTTTCTTTTCGGCTTGCTCAGCTAACTCAGGGCCAAGTAAATTCCAGTACTGCATCATTTTCTGAAACATCAATCGCCTAAAATCTTGCCCTTTAATCCTGTGCGCGTGTTCATACTCAACTGCCATCCATAGGATATCGCTCCAAAGCAGTTGAAACACGACTTCACTCAAGTTCTTTGTAACAACATTCAATCTGAGAGCACCACGCTCGTTAACGCCAAAATGATAACCTTCATTATCTGAATAGCAAAAGCTGCCATCACGGCCATCCGGGGTTCCGGTATCAAAATAATCATCTATCTGCTTGTAGACACCGTCTTTTTTTGCCAACGGTTCAAGTCGTGCATATATTGAGCGGACATAGGTTTCCAACTTTTCTGTAGAGTAGTATTGCATATGATTCATTCGACCTCCTATTTGCAAATATAGCCATTAAGTAATAAATCTTCAATCGTCATCGGTAATCTATACTGCATTCCTCCACCAACAGAGCCACCCCATGGCGCAACTGTTGATTGTGTAACCCCTGGAATTGGTTTCAGTACGGTAAATTCTTGGTAAATTGAGGTATCTGTATATGGCGGCAACGATAAAGACTCCGCAGCAGAACCAGGGGCAGTAACAAAGTCGCTGCTTTTTCCGTATGTACCAAATCGTTTCAGCTTGCTGCCTGGCTGTAGGTCAATAATCTTTTCCGTTCCATTAACTGCACCATAGTTCGGCGGTAGGTTGAGGGAGCCGTCCGCTTTATACCAAGCGTTCCCCGCGCCCTCAGGTGAGAAGCCGTGGGCTTTCAATTATCGTGCAGCCCGTTATTCGGTTTTCAAAAAATCAGTGTCCTTCCATCGGCGGCGCAACATACGCCGTCTTGTTTTTCATCATGCCGTAGATGATGTTCACCAGCCGCCGCATGATGCAGACCAGCGCCTGGGATTTCGTCTTGCCTTCACCGAGCTTGCGGCAGAAGTAGTTGTAGAAGATGGGATTATTCGGCCTGCCGCTTTTCGGCACGCAGACCATGGACACTGCGAGGAAGTAAAACAGACCGTGCAGCGCGCGGTTGCCCTGCTTGTTGCTCTCGTCCCGGCCTTTGCCCGCCGAGCTGAAGCGCTTCGGGGCAATTCCGGCGAAGCTCGCTAGCTTGTCCGCGTTTGGGAAACGGCGGATATCGCCGATCTCGGCGATCAGCTTGCCAGCGATGGCGCTGCCGACGCCGGGCAGGGTGGTCAGTTTGTAGTCGAAGGTCTCCAGCATTTTCTCGATTTCCGCATCGATCTGCGAAAGCTCCGCAGCCTGACGCTCCAGATCACGGATAAGACTCTGCGTGATGAAGTCCCGCGATGATTGGTAATCACGCAAGGTATCACCGTCGTTTGCGACGCAGTCCAGAATGACCGCAGCTTTGCTTTTCGAAAAGTTCGCAGCTATCGCTTTCATCTCGACTGTCAATTCATCAGCTGTTACGCCATTCAAACACATCGGCGAGGGATAGGCTTTCCAAAAGTACAGCGCGGATTTCAGGTCGATCTCACTGAAGAATTTCTGATAGCTTGGGTATGCCGTCGTTACCTGCTCATGCAGAGCGTTTTTCAGACGGATGCCGTCGTTGACGATGGTATCGCGGCGGTTCACGAGCTGAGACAGTGTCCAGTAGTTGTCCGCCGGTTTTGCGTCCGGTAAGGTATGTAATTGGTCGATCAGAACCATGCCCACGCAGTAGGCGTCGTATTCGTCGTTTTTCTTCATGGTCGGGGCGCTTCTGCGGCGATCATATGCCAGGGCGGGATTCACATCCTTGACAACGCAGCCTTTTTCAAGGAGAAAAACAGCCAGACTTCTGCCGTGGCCGTAAGCATTTTCTAGACCATAAACGGGTATTAAACCAAGGGTAAGCGCTTTTTTGTTCACCCGTTTAACGAGTTTTTCAAATTCAGCGGGTTTGTTTTCGATCACAAGTGTTTCGAGCTTTTCGTTCCAGCAGTTTACTAAAACCGCAGTATGGGTTTTCTTATGCAAATCCATGCCAACATAGAGATAGCTTTCTCTTCTCTGCATTGCATCACGCCTCTCTTTTTCCTGCCTTCCGCATTAAGACCCCGGTACCGGCAACCTCAGATGCCAGAATTCACGGTTTAACCGTGTTCAAGGGCGCGACAGCCTATCCACCAACGGACTTTACGCTTCAAGCAGGTTACTATGGTGTGTGATGTTAACTCTGCTCTGAAAAAGTATTGCAAGTCGTTTTTTCGGATGTCTCCGAACTGTCTTACATATACAGAAAAAGAAAAAGGAACTGCTTTCGGAATATGTATCGGGGTAGTCTAAAATATGGAGAGGAACTATATTAACAAGACGAATGCAACAAGTATAAAGCCTCGCCGAGAGCCGGGGCGCGTTCGGACGGCGTCGTGGGCCGATGTGTGCGCCTGTGTCGCGCTTTTACCGCAAGCGAGGATAGTACACCCGCCCTCCGGCAGCAGCGATTGTGAAGCCTTTGTGCGGCACGTTCCGCGCTCAGATGGTAAGCCGGGCATAAGGCTTGCTTCTCTAAAAATGATGGTAAATTCGCAGGGTCGAAAGTAGTGCAGGTTAAAGGCTTTATGCCGCTTTCGCGGCACAAAGCCGGAAAACACCGACCGGCAAAGCCGTTCGAGGATTGCGGAAAGACATAACTTTTGGCACGGCAATATGATTTGTTATGCTGGTCTTTCAAAACAAGTGAATCTTTACAAGAGTTCAGAGCGTTTTTTGCATATCTGTGACATTACTCAACTTCCGGCGCAGGTGGTCGGATATTTTGAGCAAGGGGGTCGCACTAGGTGTCGTAAAGAAAAAAATACTGCTTCAATCAAGCTTTCATAGGGGGCATGAACGCCCCCTATGAATTGTTCTCACCTATCTATCTGTCTCATAATTTTATTGCTGCAAATTCTCAAGATTAGCTTTAACGTTGTTTATAACATTGTTCGCTAAGCGTTCCAAGACAGGAACATCAGTTGTATTAGTTGTGTATAGATAATTACCCAACATGTAGTCATGCTTATAATAAAATGATATGCTTTTAAATTTCAGTAAGGTATCATAATCTGTAACCATATCCTTTTCTTCAACAACATTGCATTCGTTGTCTTCAACCAACATCCTCAAAATAGGTTGATAGTAATCCCAATGTCCTAACTGCTCAAAATATAGCTCAGCGGATCCATCTGGGTTTATCACTTTTGATATCCTAATGATCCAAGATTATTCTCCTCCTTTATTTTGGAAAAACGGCCAGCAGGTTGTTAACATCTGCATTACTTCTTTGAGAAGCTTTAATAATTTCTTGATATAAAGCGTCCCCACTATATCCTCTTCTGGCGTACTTATTAACAATTTGTTCCCATGTCATATTTGGTCTTGAACCAAAAAGGCCTTCTGCGCCAGCTTTGTTTGTCATTGCATTACGTGCTTGCGTCCTGAATTGATTTCTAAATTCAAATGCTTGTTTTGCCTGCTGTTCAAGTGGTTTTGTTCTGTCAATTAAGTCCGGGATTTTAGCCTCTGCATCTAAATACCACCGTCTTGTTTCTGTATCACTAAGGCTTGCAGACTTTGGCGGTTTCGGTATTTCAAAGTCCCCCGCGCCCTCTGTTACAACTTCGTCCGCAATCTTGGCACCATCTTTTACCGCTTCACCAGCCTCATCCACGCCCTTGATGGCGGTTTTCACGGCGTCATCTGCAACCTCTGCGGCTTCATCCCCATATTTCAAAATGCCTTTTGTCAACGCACCGGCTTCGTCCGCGTTCTTGGCCATGCCTTTTGCCAACGCGCCGGCTTCATCCATGTACTTGATACCCCCTACGACAGGGAGGAGACCCACCGTATCCAGCAGAGTCTGCCCCACATGCCCCGGCGTCCATTTCCAATGTGACAGGTCATATGTCAGATCCCTGATGTCGGCGGGCAAATCGAGCCCCGCAAGGCCCAAACCCACCTGCCCCGCCGTACCCAAAAGTGTTACGTCGTCGGTATAATTTCCAAGCAAGACCTGATCCAGGGATTTCTTAAGATAACTATCTTCCTGATTCCCCGTGCCATTATCAGTGCCCTTCCCTGTCTCTTCTGCACCATTATACTGCGAGTCCCTTATATTGGCAATGGTCCCCGATGCGTCCCCGCCCGATGTTATGCGGTTCTTCATAAGCGGATTGTATGGCAAATAAGGCCCTGTCGGCGTAAAGTCATTCAGTCCCGAGTTCTGGTACGACTCCCAGTCGATGCCCGCGCCCCCCGAAGCTTCAGCTTGAGAAGCTGCATACTCTTCCTCCAAGGCACTTCTCTTAGCTGCCGCCTCGTCCTTTAAGCGCTGGACATAATCCGCATACGCCTGCGTATCCAGCGATACTTCCTGACTTGTAAAATCATTCAACCCCGTATCGGAGTAAACCCCCGAACCTGAATTGTCCGGCTGACTCGATGTTGGCGCAGAGTCGTTAAGCCCGTTGTTCTGGTACGACTCCCAGTCGATGCCTACGCCTCCCGAAGTTTCAGCCTGTGAAGCCGCGTACTCTGCCGCCATAGCGCTTGCCTTGGCTGCCGCCTCGTCCTTTAAGCGTCGGACATAATCTGAATACGCCTGCGTATCCAACGATACTTCCTGACTTGTAAAGTCATTCAGTCCCGTATTCGAGTATATATTAGAACCCGAATCGTCCGGTTGACTCCATGTTGGAGCGGAGTCATTCAGTCCTAACCCCGGGTCTGCCACCCAGCCGGAATCATCCGCGGCGGGCTCTTTCTCCCACGAGTTCGCGTTTTGCGTTTCCTGCTGCTGTGCCGCTTCCTGATCGCCCGCATTCATCATCTCCTCCAGCTCGGAGTCAGTGTACTCCTCGGTACGCCAGCTTGGGGAAGTAAGAAGCGAGAATAACTGCTTTAAATTAAACCCCATAGGTATATCCTCCTGTCTTAAATTTTGTATATTCCCAGCCCATGGCGGGGGATATACAAGGATATTGAACAAGGCTCGCCGCCTCCGCCCCTGCGTCATGTAAAACATGATATTGTCTCTTTCCCCGCCCGGAGGCGGGAAAAGAGACAGCGATAAACAGCGCAGTTCCCCACAAAACCAAAAAGCCGCCCTCTCGGACAGCTCTCTATTACTATTGATATAATGATTTTTTAAAAACTTGTACAGCTTCAAACCCAAGCAATTTTCAAATTACTTTTGAGACTTATCTTCAGTTTTTATAATTTCCCCTGTCACAGGATTGATAATTACAAGCTGGTCTACATATGGAGGATTATAAACAGTAAGTTCCCATTTAGTTTCATAACAACGCAAAACAATATTAGAATTTTCATATTCTAATATTGTATCGGTTCCGAGTGCCTTGATAGCAATTTCAAGAGCTTCATCAATATCAATATTCCATTGATCAGTTTGTATTTCTTTCATATTATTTAAATCTGATTGCTTCTCGCTTTTGGATAGCTTAACATTATAATTTCTGGAGTCACCCATAACACTGAATACATAAATAGCGTTTTCATTCATATCGATGCGTACATCAGCCTCAGGCGGCGGATAATCGCTATCATTTTTTACCACTGCTAACGAATAAAAAATTGTTCCCTTCCTGCTATTAAACTCTTCTTTTCCATAAAAAGCAACTCTAATTGATTTCAGATAAACTAAATCTCCCCATTCAAGCGCTCTTTTTTTTGCATAGGGTATACCATCTTTGACAGTATTAATTGGCTTATCTATGGGGCGATGCTCACGATCACTTCCATGATCCAATGTTCCACGGCATCCCGGCGATAACAATGCAAATACAAGCAAAATGCACAAAATACGAACTATCCTTTTTATTCTCAAAAATATTACCTCATTTATTTTGTATTATATCGTTTGAACAAATCAAAGTATTCTTTTGTTTGAGTTCCATAGCGTTGTGGATTGTTATGTGTATATGAGTCACTTCCACCGTTATAGGCCGCAATAACATTTCTGATTTGTTCATCTGATGCTTTGCTTAAATCGTCAACGTTTTGATTTTTAGCTTCCATTTTGAGAACTAAACCAATATAGTATATGTTGGTACTGTCATCACGCAGTGTTTGCCACATATTCCAAACATCATTTTCATTTCTATCGTCTAGAATTTTATTGATGTTCGCTTCTTTGCTCGCTTCGTTTTCCGCTTTTATCGCTGTTCGTGCAAATATCTGACCAATGCCTGTTGACGAATCATCACCTAATTGTCCAAGCAGCCATTCTTCTGCATCATTTACAACAGGTATGCCATTGCCTAATCTCGCATTGTGATAGCCAGTGACAACTGCATCCGATGCAATGTCCTTTGCATTAAGGCATATCAGCTCTCTATAAAGAACAGCCTGTATCGTTTCTTTAGGTATCTTTAACTGCTCACTTACTTGCTCAATTCTATCATTGTATTTCGAAATAACATCTAGTGCCTTATTCGCAGTATATATCGATGCAAATGAAAGCTTGCCTAAGTGATCATCCTTTAGCTTGGATAATTGAGACCTCATCGTTTTTTCGTCAGCATCTTTTTCTTTCCCATTATACTCCGCGTCTTCACTTTTGGCAATATCTCCCTGTTCAATCCCGTCAGCCGATTTCTGCGGGTCTTCTTTGGGGCCGTAGACAATCTTGCCTGTGCTGCTCTTCTGCCCGCCTGCTGTGTTATTTCCAGAAGAAGAGGAGCCTGGCTGCTGCGGGTCATTTTGCAATTCCTCGAGTAAGCGGTTCCGCTCATTGGCCAAAGAGTTCGGGAATTTTCCGATGATCCCATGCCTGATGTCCGGCAGAACTCCCGTTGCAGCGTTATTCGCCCCTGTATCTGGGTTCTCCTTCGTATCTTGCCCGGATGCCGCCCATGAGCCAATCGGATCGCCTGTTGTGATTTTTGTTTGCAGACTCTTTTGCTTGGCGGCTGCCCTCGCATCGTTTAGTCTCTGGACATAATTCGCATAGACTTCGGTATCCAGCGAACCTTCCTGCCCTGTAAAGTCATTCAGTCCCGTATTCGAGTAAACCCCCGAGCCCGAATCGTCCGGCTGACTCCATGTTGGAGCAGAATCATTCAGTCCTAAACCCGGGTCTGCCACCCAGCCGGAATCATCCGCGGCGGGTTCTTCCTCCCACAGGTTAGCGTTTTGCATTTCCTGCTGCTGTGCCGCTTCCTCATCACGCGCTTTCAGGATCTCCTCCAATTCGGAGTCAGTGTACTCCTCAGTACGCAAGCCCGGGGAAGTGATCAGCGATAAAAACTGCTTGACATTAAACCCCATGGGTTCACCCTCCTGTCAATCTTAAACTTTGTCTATTCCACCGCTGTCGGCGGGGGAATAGACAAGCATCATCCCTAAATTTGAAAACGGATCGCGGTGTATTCCGCGATCCGTTTTATGATGAAGCGAAGCGCAAATGCTCCGCGTTTTTTTGCGCTGTGCTCCCACCCTGCGGCTGCATTTTACCGCTATTTAGCAAGCTCTCCCACATCCCCGCCCATGACGATGCTGATCGTCGCGTCCATGTTCCCATCGATCGGCTGCATAGACTTGCCATACACCCGATCGATGATATTTTTAGCGGCATCCAGACGGACATCTATCTTCAAATTCTCGTTGTTCATCGTTTCAACCAAGAGCTTCGCGGCAGCCGGCGTTGCCACTTTCAGTGTTTCGATGGTTTCTTTCTCTATTTTGGACTTTGCCGCGGGAGTCCCTCCCCCTCCTTTGACAGTTCTGCTTCTTCCATCCTTGCTGGCAGGCATCTTTCGCCCTCCTTTTCTATACGTCATTTGCACTCTCATCCCGGCATTTCTGGAGTATCAGTGCTTACGCACTGGCTAAAGCTCAACGAGTACGCGTGGCCATGGTGATCACCACCTATTTTAGGGTATAAGAAAACCGCCCCGGGAGGGAGCGGTCAGTCACTAGGCACTTTATTTATAAAATATACAAAATACATTTGGGTTATAATCTTTATAACTCCAAAAAAAATTCTTAAAAGCAAATAACTATATGTAATTATTATTATTAGATCTAACCAGACAGGTCGAGCAATTCTAATCACTAACGATAGCAAAAGTACTAAAATAACAAACACTATTTGGACAATGATATAATATATTAAATTCAATAAAAACCATTGCTTAAAAGTTATTTGCCTTTGGTTAATAGTCCGTAGCATTTTTATATTGATGGAAGCATCTTCATTGTGAAGTAGCTATAATAGATATCGCTGATATAGTGAATCCTATTAAAATTGCTAAGACATTTGGAAGCAACTCATTCAATTTATTTACTGAGCCTTGTTCTAAATTAAAATAGAAGCAAATAAAGGATGCGATTATTCCACATATAAAAGGAAGCCTTATTTCAAAATTTCTCTCATTGTTATTTAAAGTTTCGAAATAATTGCATATAGGTATTATCCATTCAAGCCATATTTTCTTACTCATCTATTCCAAATAGCTCCTCCATTCTTGAAAATATCGAATAATCATCAACCAAGCCCTTGCTATCTAATTTCACTTTAATGTTATCAAATTTTTTGGTTAAAAATGAATCTATTATGATATCGCCTCTTTCGTTTTTACCCTCAATTCTTATTCTTTGAATCGGTGTATCAATAGCTACTGTAGATTTCCAAAAAGACAAAACAGCATTTTTGCTTATGCTTTTTTCTTTCTGAGCTTTTAACGTGAGTATAATTTGATCTTGTAAGTTGCTCAACTCTTGCGGTTGTAAATTTAAGCCTTCCGTACCTAGATAGCTCTTATCAATATAAAGATTTCCTATCTTTATTCTTCTTAATGCTTCTATTTCACGTTGTATGTTATCCATCGCAACCGGCATAAAATAAAAATATCCTTGATCAACAGCTCTGCATCTTTTATAAACATTATGTTTTCCATTAATCTACACGATTTTGGAAAATATGGCAAAAACGCCTTTTTATAAATGATGGCGTTTTCGCTATGCAATGTTAAATTTGAGGAAACATTTAAATCATATAATTCCGCTGGGATAAATTCCTTTGTCATTTCTTTACGTTGAACCGTCCCACCCCTCGGCATATCACAACGTTAATCACCCACAAAACCAAAGAGCCGCCCTCTCGGACAGCTCTCTACTGTATTGATTATACCCCTTGATTTTTTCCCAAGTGCAGAGCATTAAATAAAACTTAGATTCTTTTGTTTACCCGTTTCTCAATTGTAGAATGACGCATGTATCAAGAGTTTTTGCATAGGGTTCACAAATCGAATTCAATCAATGGGTGGCTATTGCTATCTTATTGTTATTCTTTCGGTTTATAAATACCCGCGCAACGGGTTTTTTTGCCTCCACCATCGAATTGTGTATCTTTATCTTCTGCTTTTATTACCTGAAGCATATACACTCCGACATTTTCAGGGTGGTCTGTATCAATAGTGCATTCCAAAAAGAAAATTAAATACTTCTGCTTATCCGTATTTAGATAATACCATGATTGTGAATTTTTGATTCTACTCCCATAATTAATAGATTCAGCAGCATTACCATGCACAATTGTTTCCCATGATTCAATGTTTCCTTGGACAAAATTAAACAAATAATCCATTCGTCCGTCAAGGTCTTCTGCTTCATTCAGTGCCTGCTTAGAAAACACCGTTTTTAAAGAATCTTTATCCTTGCTTTTTATTGCTTCAATAATTTGCTCCAGCCTGGCATCCGCTTTTGCTTCATCATTATCTCTGTTAAGCATTTCTGTTCTTGAATATCCCAATGAACAAGAACTAAAAAACAACATACTTGCTATTAATAGAAAAGCTATAATCTTTTTCATCATTAAGAACCCTGCCCTCCTTTAAAAGTTAATGATGCTGTATTATTTTCCGTGTCAAATTTCCACGTGTTACCATATATGTCTTCAACACCGTTCCATGTATTATAAAATGCTTTAAACATATCTTTATTTTTCGAAAAGTTTACCGTGTAAGTAGGTGTCAGTTCACTAGCTTTTACGTCTTGATAATCCGGATTAAAGCCCGTCACCCACCATTTATCTGTGCTTTTGCGTAGTGGATCAACTATTTGGGGATCAGCTTTTTGGGGGTCAGCTTTTTGGGGGTCATAAGAAATGATTTGTTTTCCGTTATAGTCCAAGGTTAATGTCATTGGCATAGCAAGACTTTGGTCAACAAGCCAGTGATCCGTCTTCGTGCCGTTAACTTGATCTATTGGCGTTCCATCAATGACCATTCTTTTATATATACCCATTTCTGCCCCTGCGCCTAAGTTCAAATAATCTCCCTTCCATGCCCATAAAACATAATCTTTATCGTTATAGCTAAATTTGAATGGATCTTTATCCATTCTTGTAGCGTAATGAAAAACAGTATCATAAAAATCATTGTACCCTGTATACTCAAAGCTCTGAAGTGACCATTCCTGTCTGGCATGGTAAATGCCATCACCATCCATGACAAATCCACCTGCATAAAATAGTCCTGGTACATCCACTCCTGTGAGGTCTTTTATAATGTATGGATGTTGAGTTGCATAAACCGCGGCTGGATTTGCAATCAAATTTTCAGCAACTTCCCTTGTTACATCTTCAGGCTTAAGTGCAGATAAATCTATAGCATTACCCGTCCCCTGATCGCTACCTGTCCCTGTCTCTTCCGTTTCATTATACTCCGCGTCTTCACTTTTGGCAATATCTCCCTGTTCAATCCCGTCAGCCGATTTCTGCGGGTCTTCTTTGGGGCCGTAGACAATCTTGCCTGTGCTGCTCTTCTGCCCGCCTGCTGTGTTATTTCCAGAAGAAGAGGAGCCTGGCTGCTGCGGGTCATTTTGCAATTCCTCGAGTAAGCGGTTCCGCTCATTGGCCAAAGAGTTCGGGAATTTTCCGATGATCCCATGCCTGATGTCCGGCAGAACTCCCGTTGCAGCGTTATTCGCCCCTGTATCTGGGTTCTCCTTCGTATCTTGCCCGGATGCCGCCCATGAGCCAATCGGGTCGCCTGTTGTGATTTTTGTTTGCAGACTCTTTTGCTTGGCGACCTCCCTCGCATCGTTTAGTCTCTGGACATAATTCGCATAGACTTCGGTATCCAGCGAACCTTCCTGCCCTGTAAAGCCATTCAGTCCGGTATCTGAGTAAACCCCCGAACCCGAATCGTCGGGCTGGCTCCATGTTGGTGTAAAGTCATTCAGTCCGTTATTCTGGTACGACTCCCAGTCGATGCCTACGCCTCCCGAAGTTTCAGCCTGTGAAGCCGCGTACTCTGCCGCCAAAGCGCTTGCCTTAGCGGCCGCCTCGTCCTGTAAGCGCTGGACATAATCCGCATAGGCCTGCGTATCCAGCGGTACTTCCTGACTTGTAAAGTCATTCAGTCCCGTATTCGAGTAAACCCCCGAGCCCGAATCGTCCGGCTGACTCCATGTTGGAGCAGAATCATTCAGTCCTAAACCCGGGTCTGCCACCCAGCCGGAATCATCCGCGGCGGGTTCTTCCTCCCACAGGTTAGCGTTTTGCATTTCCTGCTGCTGTGCCGCTTCCTCATCACGCGCTTTCAGGATCTCCTCCAATTCGGAGTCAGTGTACTCCTCGGTACGCAAGCCCGGGGAAGTAATCAGGGATAGAAACTGCTTTAAATTAAACCCCATGGGTTCACCTTCCTGCCAATTTTAATTTTGTCTATTCCCCCGCCGATGGCGGGGGGTACAAAGCGAATCCTAAAATTTGAAAACGGATCGCGGAATACTCCGCGGTTTTTCTGCGCTCGACCCCCGCCCTGCGGCTGCATTTACCCGCTATTTCGCAAGCTCTCCAACATCCTCGCCCATGACAATGCTGATCGTCGCGTCCATGTTTCCATCGATCGGCTGCATTGACTTGCCATACACCCGATCCATGATATTTTTAGCGGCATCCAAACGGACATCTATCTTCAAATTCTCGTTGTTCATCGTTTCAACCAAGAGCTTCGCAGCAGCCGGGGTTGCGACCTTCAGCGTTTCGATGGTTTCTTTCTCTATTTTCGACTTTCCCGTGGGGTTTCCTCCCCCTCCTTTGACAGTTTTTCCTCTTCCATTCTTGCTGGCTGGCATCTTTCTCCGCCTCCTTTTCTATACATCTTTGCACTCTCTCACCCCGCATTCCCGGAGTATCGGCGCTTGCCCACCGCCCAAAGGCTCATTGAGCTTTGTGGTACACTTGACGTTTGTAACATCTGCACTATATTTTTTTACGTTGAACCGCCCCACCCCTCGGTATATCACAACGTTAATTCCCCACAAAACCAAAAAGCCGCCCTCTCGGACAGCTTTCTACTATATATTATACCTCTTGATTTTTTTCCAAGTGTATCAACATTTAAAAAAGAAGATTTTTTGTTTACACGTTTCTTAAATGATAAAGCGACGGGGCCGGATTTTGATACGGTAACGCAATCCGGGTTGTGCGTTGGGATTGCCACATTCGTTTATGGCTTTTCAAGGGTTTCCAACGGCCCAAAGAAAAAACTGATATATTATGTATGCAACACGCCTTCATTTGCATTAAGAAGTTGCTGCATTTTTTCCTCATACGGACTATCATATCCTAAATGCAAAACCTTTTCTATCTCCTCCTGCTGAAAAAAGAAAGTGTAATTGTCACCTATGTTCCCTTCTGGATAAAGGCAGGCAACATAATCCCAAATTAAATTCGAAGTTTCTTGAATCTGCTTTCTGCCATATATCATCAGCGGCCGATTGCCGCCCTTTAAAATGACTACTGTTCCAATAGGATAATATTTCATATTTTTACCTTCCATTTAATCATGATTTTTTCATCGGCGATTGATCACGACGCAAAAAATTGCTCGTAAATCATGCTCAATATAAAATATAAGGGTACCGAGCTACACATAATCAGCAAAATAATCAGTGATATTCTGTTGTTTCGTTTTCTTTTCTTTTCATTTAGCCCGCGTGCCTTATCCTCATAGAAAAATCGCTTCCATGTAATAAACCCACATAGATTCATCATTGGTAACCCAAAGAACAATAAAACTCTAATGTTATGCCAAAAAACTTCCACCATTTTCACCTTCGGTTAATCATGACTTTTCATCGGCTATTGATCACGACGCAAAAAATTGCTCGAATATAAGATATATAACTGGCAAATTATGTAATACAAGTAAAAAAATTAGTAATATTCTGTTGTTGCGTTTGATTTTCTCTTCATTTTTCTTGCTTGCCTTATCCTTAGACATGTTGTAAATAAAAAACGCACTTAGATTCACACATGGAAATGCCAAAAACAAGTAAGCACTAATGTTATACTGAAAAGTTTCAACCGGCGCAAAAAATTGCCTGCAAATTATCTCGAATACACGATACAAGACTGGCAAATTATGTAATACCAGTAGAAAAATTAGTAATATTCTATTGTTGCGTTTAATTTTCTCTTCATTTTTCTTACTTGCCTTATCCTTGAACATTTGCCACATTAAAAACGCACTTAGATTCACACATGGTAATAAAACAAACAGGGCGAATCGAATGTCATGCCAAAAAACTTCCACCATTTTCACCTTCGGTTAATCATGACTTTTCATCGGCGATTGATCACGACGCAAAAAATTGCTCGTAAATCATGCTCAATATAAAATATAAGGGTACCAAGTTACACATAATTAGCAAAATAATTAGCGATATTTTGTTGTCACGTTTTCTTTTCTTTTCATTTAGCCCGCGTGCCTTATCCTCATACATAAATTGCTTCCACGTAATAAACGCGCCTAGATTCATACATGGTAATAATAAGAACAAAATGAACCTAATGTTATGCCAAAAGACTTCCACCATTACGCCCCCTTACAGCAATGAATATAACCATGGGTAATTCTTTTCGATCAGGAAATGGTAAGGATTTTATTTGCCATGGTATGTATTATCGGCAAAATATGCTCCTGTCGCTTTTCCCGCTGTCGAGCCGACCCAGCCACCGGCAACACCCCCTATATAACCGCCTATTGCCGTTCCAATACCCGGGCATAAAAGAGTACCGATCGCGGCGCCCCCCATGGCCCCCAGGTGAGCGCCCGCCCAGCCGCCAGCCCAACTGCCGCTCACAGCGGCAACAGCTTTATATGCCTTTTTACCAAGTTTCTTGTCTTCATCTTGCCAATCCTTATAAAAGGCATCGGCGACTTCATATGTATCCAACGCTAGTCCAATGTAACCGAGCGCCTTTCCACCATTTTTGACGACTTTTGAAGCTTTTACGAGATCATCTGAGTTTTTTAACAGATTTGCGACAGGCGTTGGTAATTCGGCTCCATCAAGCGCCTCAACGGTTGCTTTTTGGAGCTTATTCAGGCCCCCATTTTCCAGTAAATGTTTCTCTCCGGTAATTTCAATTTGTCCGTTATTTAACCGGAATTTAAAAATATCATCCGCGGATGATACTCCTTTGCCGTTGACGGTCGGACTGGTATCAACCTTTACGGTTCCCGGCACTACATATTGCGAACCGGGCGAAGGATTTTTTCTTGGAGTAACAAATGTAAAACGTTTTGATTGCCGTTCGGCCGCATCCGCAGCAAATTTTCCCAAACTGACAGCACCGCTCAGCCCAAATCCTTGGCTATTCCCCGCGCCCCCGGTAGCATCCGTCCCTGTCTCTTCTGCACCATTATACTGCGAGTTCCTTATATTGGCAATGATTTCCGATGCTGCCGCGTCGTCCTTCAAACGCTGGACATAATCCGCATACGCCTGCGTATCTAGCGGTACTTCCTGACTTGTAAAGTCGTTAAGTCCCGTATTCGAGTAAACCCCCGAACCTGAATTGTCCGGCTGACTCCATGTTGGCGCGGAGTCGTTAAGCCCGTTGTTCTGGTACGACTCCCAGTCGATGCCCGCGCCCCCCGAAGTTTCAGCCTGTGAAGCCGCGTACTCTGCCGCCAAAGCGCTTGCCTTGGCGGCCGCATCGTCCTTTAAGCGCTGGACATAATCCGCATACGCCTGCGTATCCAGCGGTACTTCCTGACTTGTAAAGTCATTTAGTCCTGTATCCGAGTAAGCCCCCGAACTCGAATTGTCCGGCTGACTCCATGTCGGCACGGAGTCATTGAGCCCTAAACCCGGGTCTGCCACCCAGCCGGAATCGTCCGCGGCGGGCGCTTCCTCCCACGAGTTCGCGTTTTGCGTTTCCTGCTGCTGTGCCGCTTCCTCATCGCGCGCTTTCAGGATCTCCTCCAGATCGGAGTCAGTGTACTCCTCGGTACGCCAGCTCGGGGAAGTAATCAGCGATAGAAACTGCTTGAGATTAAACCCCATGGGTTCACCTTCCTGTCATTCTTTAATTTTGTATATTCCCCCGCCGATGGCGGGGGAATATACAACCCTCATTCCAAAATTTGAAAACGGATCGCGGTGTATTCCGCGATCCGTTTTATGATGAAGTGAAGCGTAAATGCTCCGCGTTTTTTTGCGCTGTGCTCCCACCCTGCGGCTGCATTTTACCGCTATTTAGCAAGTTCTCCCACTTCCCCGCCCATGACGATACTGATCGTCGCGTCCATGTTTCCATCAATCGGCTGCATAGACTTGCCATACACCCGATCCATGATATTTTTAGCGGCATCCAAACGGACATCTATCTTCAAATTCTCGTTATTCATTGTTTCAACCAAGAGCTTTGCAGCCGCCGGGGTTGCCACCTTCAGCGTTTCGATGGTTTCTTTCTCTATTTTGGACTTTCCCGCAGGGGCTCCTCCCCCTCCTTTGACAGTTCTGCCTCTTCCATTCTTGCTGGCAGGCATCTTCCTCCCCCTCCTTTGCATTTCATCATTTGTACTCTCTCATACTGGCATTCCCGGAGTATCAGCGCTTGCCCACCATCTAAAGGCTCATTGAGCTTTGGGGTACGCTTGACGTTTTGGAACATCATGCATTGTTTTTCTTTACGTTGAGCCGTCGCACCCTCGGCATATTACAACGTTAAATCCCCACAAAACCAAAGAGCCGCCCTCTCGGACAGCTCTCAACTGTATTCATTATACCCCTTGATTTTTTTCCAAGTGCAGAGCATTAAATAAAACTTCGATTTTTTGTTGCCCGTTTCTCAATTGTAGAATGGCGCATGTATCAAGAGTTTGGATAGGGTCACGAAAGGTTTCTATACGTTTTAGTTCACGAACAGACGATCGTTCCCTTACCTCTAATCATGACCCAAAGAAATCATTCCTTGCGCCCTGTAATGAGATGTGCCAGCGGCTGTAACTCAGGAATTGTATAAGAATCTGTGTAAACAGCAATAGCCACCAATCGAATTTAATCAATGGTGGCTATTTCTAATTTGTGTTATTTTATTGGTATATAGATTCCAACGTGTGGTATATCTTTATTGCCATCATATAATATCTTTTGGTCGCCATCCCATATTTTCTCTTCATCTTCTGCTTTTACCACCAAGAGCAAATAAAGGCCAACATTATCAGGGTGATCTGTATCAACTGGGTAATCTTGTAGCAAAAAAAAGTATTTTTGCTTATCGGTATTTACATAGTAATATGAATTGACTTCTTTTTTTACATGTCCATGATTATTTGATTCAAGCACTCCGGGACCACTTGGTTTTTTCCATGATTCAATTTCACCTTGAAAAAAATCTAACAAGTCATTCGTACTGCCATCAAAATCATCTGCTTCACTCAATGCCTTTTGAGAAAATAGCGATTTCAAATTTTCCTTGTCCTTATTTTTAATGGCTCCAATTACTTGCTCCAAACGTGCATTTGCTTTTGTATCATCACTATCTCTGTTAAGCATTGCTGTTCTTGAATACCCCAATGAACAAGAACTCAAAAACAACATACTAAGTATAAGAATTGCGCTAATGATAAACTTACGCATAGTCCGTTACTCCATCCTTACTTAAATGCAAATGTCATTTTATACTTATTATCTTCTGAGATCGACCATTTGCTTTTATTTTTCAGGTATTCTTTTGATTTAATAAAAGCATCATACAAATCTTGTTTGCCAGAAAAGTCGACTGTGTAAGCAGCTGTCAGGTTACTGGCCTTTACATCTTGATAATCCGGATTAAAGCCCGTCACCCACCATTTATCTGTACTTTTGCGTAGTGGATCAACTATTTGGGGATCAACTTTTTGGGGATCATAAGATATTATTTGTTTTCCGTTATAGTCCAAGGTTAATGTCATTGGCATAGCAAGACTTTGATCAACAAGCCAGTGATCCGGCTTAGTGCCGTTAACTTGATCTATTGGCGTCCCATCAATGACCATTCTTTTATATATACCCATTTCTGCCCCTGCGCCTAAGTTCAAATAATCTCCTTTCCATGCCCACAAAATATATTCGTTACCATCTTCGTCACTAAATGGGAATTTTTCATTATTCATATCTGTAGCGTAATGAAAAACTTTATCATAAAAATCATTGTACCCTGTATACTCAAAGCTCTGAAGTGACCATTCCTGTCTGGCATGGTAAATGCCATCACCATCCATGACAAATCCACCTGCATAAAATAGCCCTGGTACATCCACTCCTGTGCGGTCTTTTATAATGTATGGATGTTGAGTTGCAAACACATTGACCGGGTTTGCTATTAACAATTCAGCAATTTCCCTTGTTACATCTTCAGGCTTAAGTGCAGATAAATCTATAGTTTTACCCGTCCCCTTATCAGTATCTGCTCCCGGGCCTTCCGTTTCATTATACCCCGCGTCTTCATTTTTGGCAATATCTCCCTGCTCCGTCCCGTTTGAAGACTTCTGCGGGTCTTCTTTGGGGCCATAGACAATCTTGCCTGTGCTGCCTTGTTGTCCGTCGTTCCCTTTCTGCTGCGGGTCTTTCAGGATGCGGTTCCACTCACCCACCAAAGCATTCGGGATTTTTTCGATGAGCCCGTGGCTGATAACCGGCAAATATCCCGAACTCGTGTTCACCCCTGTATCTGGGTTCTGCTTCGCGCCTTGGCCGGATGCCGCCCATGAGCTAATTGGATCACCTGTTGTGATTTCCGTTTGCAGACTCTTTTGCTTAGCGGTCGCGTCCTTTTTGTTCTGGAGATAATTTGCATACGCCTGCGTATCCGGCGACACTTCCTGCCATGTAAAGTCACCCTGCCCGTTGTTCTGGTACGATTCCCAGTCAATGCCCGCGCCCCCTGAAGTTTCAGCTTGAGAAGCCGCGTACTCTGCCGCCAAAGCGTTTGCCTTGGCTGCTGCCTCGTCCTTCAAACGCTGGACATAATTCGCATAGACTTCGGTATCCAGCGGTACCTCCTGACTTGTAAAGTCATTCAGTCCCGTATCGGAGTAAACCCCCGAACCTGAATTGTCCGGCTGACTCCATGTTGGCGCGGAGTCGTTAAGCCCGTTGTTCTGGTACGACTGCCAGTCGATGCCCGCGCCCCCCGAAGTTTCAGCCTGTGAAGCCGCGTACTCTGCCGCCAAAGCGCTTGCCTTGGCGGCCGCATCGTCCTTTAAGCGCTGGACATAATCCGCATACGCCTGCGTATCCAGCGGTACTTCCTGACTTGTAAAGTCATTTAGTCCTGTATCCGAGTAAGCCCCCGAACTCGAATTGTCCGGCTGACTCCATGTCGGCACGGAGTCATTGAGCCCTAAACCCGGGTCTGCCACCCAGCCGGAATCGTCCGCGGCGGGCGCTTCCTCCCACGAGTTCGCGTTTTGCGTTTCCTGCTGCTGTGCCGCTTCCTCATCGCGCGCTTTCAGGATCTCCTCCAGATCGGAGTCAGTGTACTCCTCGGTACGCCAGCTGGGGGAAGTAATAAGTGATAGAAACTGCTTGAGATTAAACCCCATGGGTTCACCTTCCTGTCATTCTTTAATTTTGTATATTCCCCCGCCGATGGCGGGGGAATATACAACCCTCATTCCAAAATTTGAAAACGGATCGCGGTGTATTCCGCGATCCGTTTTATGATGAAGTGAAGCGTAAATGCTCCGCGTTTTTTGCGCTGTGCCCCCGCCCCTGCGGCTGCATTTTACCGCTATTTCGCAAGTTCTCCCACTTCCCCGCCCATGACGATACTGATCGTCGCGTCCATGTTTCCATCGATCGGCTGCATAGACTTGCCATACACCCGATCCATGATATTTTTAGCGGCATCCAGACGGACATCTATCTTTAAATTCTCGTTGTTCATTGTTTCAACCAAGAGCTTTGCAGCAGCCGGGGTTGCCACCTTCAGCGTTTCGATGGTTTCTTTCTCTATTTTGGACTTTCCCGCGGGGATCTCTCCCCCTCCTTTGACAGTTCTGCCTCTTCCATTCTTGCTGGCAGGCATTTTCCTCTCCCTCCTTATCTATACATCTTTGCACTCTCTCATCTTGGCATTTCCGCAGTCAACGCTTGCGTACTGGATAAAGCGCAACGAGTATGCGTAGTTAGAACATCAAGCATTATTTTTCTTTACGCCCAACCGTCCCACCCTGCGTCATTTGATACCTTTATAAAACGGCAGAATATGATGCTGTCTCTTTCCCCCCCGTCGGAGCGGGGGGAAAAGAGACAGTGATAAACAGCGCAGTTCCCCACAAAACCAAAGAGCCGCCCTCTCGGACAGCTCTGTATTATATTGATTATACCCCTTGTTAATTTTTGCTACTTGTCTTTCCACTCCTGAATATCAATTATTCTTTTAGTTTTCTCACCAATTATGATTGTATAAATACGCTTAAACGCCTTAATTACCTTGTCTTTATTTGGCTCGCTTATTTCTATATTCGCAGATACATAAGCCTTATAATCATTTTTTTGATTTTCTCGCTCATAATCTTCCAGTTTACTATCTATATACTTATACTTAATACCTTTACCATATTGCTCCACTACAAAATTCTCCTGTGCTTGATATATGTTGCTGTCTGGCAATAAAAGGTGTTCAATTTTTGAGAAATCATTTTTATTAATGGCATCAGTGATTAACTCTTCATAGCTATTTACAATTTCTTCAATCCAATAACTATCTGATTTAGTTCCCTCAATAGGGATCCCGGTTGATTCTTCGGTACTCGATTCTCCACGCACAGACGAAGAATTTTGTGTCTCTGGTTCTGTAGTTTGGCTTGGAGATACAGTATTCACTTCATTTGATGGCTTTGGAAGTTCATTCTGTTTCGTATTACTGTTCAAATTATACTGAGCAGAATGACACGCTGCAAGTGCAATAATCATTGTGACCGCTAACATAAGCGAACTGATTTTTCTCATATATAAGCCCCCAACCATTTTGTCCGAGTTATTGATCATTCAGCAATTTTAAAGCATCTGCCTTTTCCTGAATCATCCTATTGTACACGCTGTTTTTAATTTTTTGTGAACACCCAGGGAAATACACGTCCACTTTTTGCCGCTCATTATAGATAGCTGTAATGATGTCAGATTGACTGGCAGTCAAATCAACCCCCTCAAATATTCTTACGCTTCCTTTTACTCCATGATGAACAGCAGCAGACCATAAAACGTTTTGCAATGCGGAACTTTGTTTATTAATATCAAACCCCGTATCTTCTAGTAAGCATCTGGCTGCTGCATCATAGTATTTTTCTTTTGTGTAGTCATGCTGCAACTGCAAAAATGCTGTTGGGTTCTCACTTGCAATCTGCTTCCATGCTGAATCAAAATATGTTCCATTTGTGTTGCCGTCAGCAATGTAAGCACTATTTAACTTTGTATAAATGTCTTTGTTATAGTCTTTTGTCCATTCATAAAATTTGATAACTATTTTATCCTTGGAGTTGAACTGCCAGGCACCGTAAGATTTGCCTCCTGGGTCACCCGAATTATTAGAAATAACACCTGGGTTGCCATTGGATTCATACTTAGCGGATATAACACCTAGTTCTGAATGCTCCGTACCCTTGTCAGCATCTTTTTCTTTTCCATTATACTCCGCACTATCACGGTTGGCAATATCTCCCTGTTCTGTCCCATTTGAAGACTTCAGCGGGTCTTCTTTGGGGCCGTAGACAATCTTGCCTGTGCTGCCTTGTTGTCCGTCGTTCCCTTTCTGCTGCGGGTCTTTCAGGATGCGGTTCCACTCACCCACCAAAGCATTCGGGAATTTCCCGATGAAACCGTGGCTGATAACCGGCAAATATCCCGAACTCGTGTTCACCCCTGTATCTGGGTTCTGCTTCGCGCCTTGGCCGGATGCCGCCCATGAGCTAATTGGATCACCTGTTGTGATTTCCGTTTGCAGACTCTTTTGCTTAGCGGTCGCGTCCTTTTTGTTCTGGAGATAATTTGCATACGCCTGCGTATCCGGCGACACTTCCTGCCATGTAAAGTCACCCTGCCCGTTGTTCTGGTACGATTCCCAGTCAATGCCCGCGCCCCCCTGAAGTTTCAGCTTGAGAAGCCGCGTACTCTGCCGCCAAAGCGTTTGCCTTGGCTGCTGCCTCGTCCTTCAAACGCTGGACATAATTCGCATAGACTTCGGTATCCAGCGGTACCTCCTGACTTGTAAAGTCATTCAGTCCCGTATCGGAGTAAACCCCCGAACCTGAATTGTCCGGCTGACTCCATGTTGGCGCGGAGTCGTTAAGCCCGTTGTTCTGGTACGACTGCCAGTCGATGCCCGCGCCCCCCGAAGTTTCAGCCTGTGAAGCCGCGTACTCTGCCGCCAAAGCGCTTGCCTTGGCGGCCGCATCGTCCTTTAAGCGCTGGACATAATCCGCATACGCCTGCGTATCCAGCGGTACTTCCTGACTTGTAAAGTCATTCAGTCCCGTATCGGAGTATATATTAGAACCCGAATCGTCCGGCTGACTCCATGTTGGCATCGTGTCATTCAGCCCTAAACCCGGGTCTGCCACCCAGCCGGAATCGTCCGCGGCGGGCTCTTCCTCCCACGAGTTCGCGTTTTGCGTTTCCTGTTGCTGTGCCGCTTCCTCATCGCCCGCTTTCATCATCTCCTCCAGCTCAGAGTCAGTGTACTCCTCGGTACGCCAGCTGGGGGAAGTAATAAGTGATAGTAACTGCTTTAGATTGAATCCCATAGATTCACCCTCCTGTCAATCTTAATTTTGTATATTCCCCTGCCGATGGCGGGGGAATATACAAGGATATTGAATTATTTAGATTTTACAAGGTGCGCCGCCTCCGCCTCTGCGTCAGGCAGAACATGATATTGTCTCTTCTCCCCGCCCGCAGCGGCGGGAAAGAGACAGCGATAAACAGCGCAGTTCCCCTTAAAACCAAAGAGCCGCCCTCTCGGACGGCCCTCTACTGTATATATTATACCCCTTGATTTTTTCCCAAGTGTATCAACATTAAATCAGCCCTAGATTTTGTGCCGCATGGTATACAAATCTGCACCTCCACCGCCGGTACGTAGCCTCTCCCGCGTCAGTTGGATACCCCGCCCCGTACATGATATTATCCATGATGCCCTTTCTGTATTCCGGCGGAAGATACACAATGGCTTGCTCCACGGCCTCGCAGCGCTTACCGAGCGCCTCCAAACGCATAGCCTTTGATGCTGTCACGTCTGATATGTCACTGCCGCGCGGCTGTCCGTCAGGCGAAGGGGACGCATACAGCACATCGTCCATCTCTTTTTTGAGCCGGTCATAATCCCGGATGGCGTATAAGCACTGCATGTACACATTATGCGGAAGTTGATAAGGATTATTGTGCTTTTTCTGGTAGTTTCGCATCTGTCTCGCCCCTTTTTGTCACGTCTTCGAGGTAGAACGATTCGGTATAAAATGGCCCGGTGATATTGATAAACAACCCCTCCGGATGTATGTAACTGATTACGCCCTCAAGCTCCTGCGCATCCGTGCCAAGAAACTGGTTTTGCGTCCCGCTGACGTGATCGCCGATCCGGAAAAACGCAGCCAAGCGGCCTTTTAAGACTTGTTTCTTCCTGCCCATTTCGTGTCCTCCTTTGGCGCGCGGTCGGTCGTGCGGACCTGCCCCTATGACGCAAATCGACGCCCCGCGCATATTGTAGTAATATCCCAACCGTAAAGGTGGTGATGATTGTGTGGCCTTGGCTGATTGGTTTAGCTATTTTGGGCGGCGGATGCGGGTGCCGTGGCGGCCGTAGCTGTTGCAGATGCAGTCGCAGATGTTGCCGGTAGTAACTATTTTGTGGGTTTGCCTTAGTGGCAAGCCTGCCTACATACCGCGGGGCTATCTACTGCCCTTGCCTTACCGAAGCTGCCCGCCTTTTTTAAATAATTTACACATTGTTCACTCATTTTAATTTATAATGGAGTATAATAGTTTCTTAATACCAGAAAGGGGGTATTGCATGATATATACGGCTCAAACAGATCAAGGAGACATAGATGATATGATCTTCAAGGACGAAGAAACATCCATCAGCACTAGATAGAAGCTCGATCGGACCCCAGGGTGAGATTCCCTGGTATTTTTTTGCGCTTTTTTCCAAAATCGCTTTACCGGCTTTCTCCGTGATATATAGTTGATTAACTTGAAAACAAGCTTGTGATTTCTTCCCCCGCCGAAGGCGGGGAAGAAAATGATGTTTTATAGATAGCCAGTTTTTAAGTGAATTGGCTATAACTTTGGCATCCGCCCTTTCACGGCCTCAACTCCTTTATGATCGCACCCCATGTCAGTCGAAACCATTTTGTCCACTTGTAGCAGTTCTTTTCAAAGCAGAGCGGCTCTTTGCAGCTATCACATGGACGCTTCATCGTGCGACATCCCTCCCGTCAAATATTTTGAGAGCTAGGCGGCATTTTTCACAGCCGCCTTTTTCAATTTCAGCCAGATACCGCGCGAGCCTGTTTCGCATTTTGGCGGTGTCTTGGTATATTCCCTGATAAAACCGCGCCATTTCAAAGGATTTAATGATCTTCGCTTTTTCCGCCCCGGCCTCTTCCTTACCGATGTATCCGGCCCGGAAGGTGCGATATAAGTACCTGAGTGCCATAAACAGCATCTGTTCCGGGTTTGTCAGATCATCGGGGAGAGGATCGCCGTTCATGGCGCAGCGTTCGATTTCTTTGGGCGTCATATGGTTTGCTCCCGCCAATACTCGACAAAGTGCAAGTACCTGCTGCCTGTTTTAGCCTTTTCCCGCCCTTGCCTGACGACATAGCTGTTTCGTGCCAGAGCACAGATGATTTCGTCACGATCTTTTGGGTTTTCGATATAAACTTTATATTTCATACTTTCCTCCCGGGCGTTCATCGATGATTCTCGGCGCGCCTTCTGCCGACCGTGTTCCTTGCCTATACCCTTATCTATTCCCCAGCCAAAAGCGGGGAACAAATAAGCTTAAGATGTCACATGTGATAGACTGGCTTGTCATTTTATCAGAAGCCTAGCCGACAGTACTTCGCAATCAAATAGCGAGGTACCCTTTTCATATCCCCGCCTTCGGCGGGGATATGAAAAGCACTTTGCCTTGCATCTTTTATGGTTATTCCCCGCCGAAGGCAAACAAATTGATAAGCTTAAGATGTTACATGATACGAGTGGGGTTCTTTTTCATTTGTGGGGCGCTGTGGGGCAACTGTGGGGCGAGGATTGGCTTTGTGATGCGGCTGTGGGGATGTGGGGGCATATTCACACATTTTCTCTATACGCGTGAGAGTGTATCGCTATTTTGCGGGGGTACATACGCTCTCGTACGGTTCTATTGTTTTCTGCGCCCCACACGCCCCACACCCCCACAGTGGCTTTGTCATGCGGTTTTTGGGCACTTAATTCTTCCATGCTATCCCCACGCGCCCCTCACTTTGTTATAGTTGATTAACCTGAAAACATACCTGTGATTTCTTCCCCCGCTGAAGGCGGGGGAAGAAAATGACGTTTTAACTATAGCCAGTTTTTAAGTCAATTGGCTTTAAATCTCATCGTCACTTCCGTCAAAATCCTCGCCAAACTGAGCGAGCTTCATTACAATACATTCGGTTAAAACACCGTTAATTCTTTTCCCGCGGGTGTTGTTCTTCGCTCTGGTTTGAATCAACTGATGTTCTTTCAGATAGCTGATCAGCGCTGACGAGGAATATCCCGCATCATCTACAACGCGGCGGAATACAGAATGGATGATATAGACCCATTCGCCGTCGATCACCCCGTACACGTCGCCTATGTCTATATTCACGCGCAATTTATTGGCGTTCTGCGTCACCCAGTCGCACATAAAGCGATAGCCTCGCTCGCCTGAAGAAACAGATGCCTTTGATTGCAGAAATCTTGCAATTTCAGCGGTGGTCAGCGCTTTACCATCCTGGAAGATCCACTCGGTGGCAAGCGTATCGGCCAGAATGATGGTGGCCGCCGACAGGGACTGCTTCTCGGTTGTGTCATTGTCCGACAGTTCTTTAAATGTCGCTTTGTAGAGTTCCTGCACGCGTTCGACGTTGTTGCCTTCATAGAGCCGTTCTACGAATTCGCGCCCAGCGAACCCGTAATTTTGTTTGAGCTGCGATGATATGCCGTGGCCATCGTCAATGATTTTTTCGGTGCTTCGGCATTCGATTTCAATGACGCGGTTGACCGCTCCGGCGCCGCTGCCCGCGCTTGTCATCGGCGTTTCCCCCGTCGTGATGATGCAGTTGGCCCAAGTGGGCGTCCGGTCTATGCCGCCGGTCTTTGTGCCCCTTGTGCGTCCCACTCCTTCGGCCAGAGCATAAACATCGAACGCCATTCGGCCCCGGCTATCTTTCGCAAGCTGCAATTCGTCAACCAAAAGCGGCAGGGAGTTCAAAAATGACGCCAGCTTCTCGCGTCCCACCACAGTTGAGTTAAAAGTCTGTATGTAACGGCCCATTTCGGGATTGCCCCACACCGAAGCCGCCAGCATTAGGGCAACCGTCTTTCCGGTTCCGCTTTCGCCTCCCCAAAGGTGTACGAAGAACGGCAGACCGCCAACCGGTTTCACCAGCACAGACGCGAATGCAGCCGCCAGAACGATCCTTGCCATCACATTGCCCTGCCTGACCTCACGAGCCGCAGAAAGCCATTTTTCACGACTGCCGTGTGTCTTGATGCTCTCGAATATGCTACGGAAATTCAGGTCACCGTCGAAAACCAAACCGTCTACATAGGGCGAAAACCCTTCCCCGTCGATAAGCCCCAGCCGGGACACGCTTTTCTTTTCGACAATGCGGTCATAGTTCAGGTTTTCAATATCATGAAGATACTGCACAAGGTATTTGGCATTCTCGGAGTTCACGGCGACGCCCATGTCCGCCAGGCTTATGATGCTGTTGGCACTCGCGAGGGTCTTTTTTTCCACAATCATCTCGCGCCATTTTCGGCCTTTTGCATAGGCGATTTTCAGCTTTTCAACGCCCGTGTCGATGTTGACAAGCCGTTCCACCGGCAAAATCGGATGGCAGCAGGCCTGTTCCTCATACATTCCGTTACGGCGTGTCACGCCAAAATCATCCGCCTGCCAGTCGCCGGCGTTAAGCTCGATGGCTTGCCCCTCAAACTCAGTCACATTATTGATGTATACGTCGGTTACGGCTTGACGCAGGGATTTCGTGTATTCCGAATAGAGTTTTTTAAAGTTTCTGATTCCGACAGACTGCGCTTTCGCGCACATCAGCAGTAATTGTTTTTCGTGTGTAAAGGGTTCGTTGTGGTAGGAGTACACCTCTTCATAAGGGGCCGTGCTGTTAAAAAAGTCTTCCTGCGTGTAGTCTATGTCTTGTCACCTCCTACCGGTAATGATTTTCTGCCAGCCAGTTTTCCACCTTATCCAGTTCCCGCAGCGCCCGGGCGAACAGTGGATGAAGCGGCTCGTCTGTGGTTTTTGGCGCCAGATCTCTGCGTGCCTGCCACAGCTCCCGGTGCAGCCGACTCATGGCGTCGTATTGATCGCGATATGCCTTTTGCTCTGCCGCCTCCTTCTCCCTGCCTCTTCGGAGCCTGTCCACCGCTCGCCTATCGGGACGCTCGCTCGTAAGACCAAGTCCGAAGTCGGCATTGAGGCGCACGACAGCCTGCGGGAATGAGATGTCATATAGTTTCATCACAAAGTCGATGACCGAACCCCCCGCCCCGCACCCGAAGCAGTGAAAGCCACGGCCCGGCTCGGCATAAATTTTGAGGGAGGGCGTATCTTCGCTGTGGAACGGGCAGGAGATGAATCCCGAGCGGTTCGGCTCATACCCATACCGCTGTGCCACATCCTCCATAGAAAGGGTGGATTTGATGACTTCGGCCGCATTAGAACGGCAGGTCGTCGTCATCGTTCCCCCGCCTTCACACTCCTTGGCGCCAAAACGCTCTGCACCAGATTTGCCCAGTCAATTTTCGGGGGAGCCACCTCGGTCTCCCCTGCGATGATCCTGAATGTCCTTATGTAATCGTCCAGACAGTCAGCGCAGACATTGGCGTCGGGGAAATGATAATATCGATCTCCCGGCAGAATAGGCTCGTTGCACAGGTCGCACCAATGGACCGGTTCGACTCGCTTTTCCAAAGGCGTTATTTTTGGCTCTGGAATATTCATAGTTTCTCCTTACCCTTTTTGTCGGGCTATATCGGCGTTACCAGCGTCGGTGGGCGGTTTTTTATTTGCCCGCTTCATATTCCCCGCTCACGTCCTCCAGCGTATCCGCCTCAACTCTCGCCTTCCATTCTTCTTCACATTCTTTACGCGGACCCGCCGAAAGGCATTCGTATTTTAACCCGCCCACGTCTCCGCCTGCTGCCATTCCTCCCGCCCATGCAAGGCCGGAAACCAGCGCGAATACTGGCGAGACAGCTCCGCTTTCCAGCGTCGATACGGTAACAAACAGCATTACAAGGCTTGTCCAAAATGCGATCTGGCCGATGAGCTTCGCCCGATGTTGATATGTAAGCAGCCGGTTATAGTCGTATGTCGGCAACAGCGTCATTGTGCCGACCGTTATGGCTTGTCCTGTTTGCGTTTTCATAGCTTTCCTTTCTTAATTGCTCTTTTGTAAGTCCCAACTTAATAATCCTATCCATCTTGCCGGGCATGGCTACGCTTGCTTCGGACTTGACGCATCCAAAACTGCTTCATGAACTTCCTTTAAACCGATAGCCTCCCTGATATGCTCTTCCAGCACGTCACTATGTACCGTCCCGGTCATGATCTTATACAAGTTGGATGAGTCCATGTACATTCCGCTGCGCTCCTTCACCCGCTCGATCAACCATTCCTGCGGCTGATTCAGCTCGATCAATTTGATCTTGATCACCTTGCCAAATGGCGTTAATTCACGTTTTCTCATCGTTGGCCCCCATGTATTCAGCATATTATGACAATTGACAAATACGTAATTATGTACTAACATTAGGATATTGAATTCTGGTAGTCCGTATTTACGGTTCATCCTGTTTCTATCATAGTACGTTTTTACGTTGTTGTAAATACGTTTTTACGTTTTATTTTCCACAAAAAAAGGAGCCATCCTATGGACAACTTATACGGTATCATTTCCGACTTGTGCGCATCCCGGAATATATCTGTTTATAAAATGTGTAAAGAGATAGGAATCAGGGGCAGCGTGATCTCCGACTTAAAATGCGGAAGAAAAAAAGGGTTCAACTCTGATACCGCTACTAAAATCGCCCATTATTTTGATGTATCGGTTGATTACCTGCTTGGTAATGCAGAAACGCAAAAAAAGCCCGCTACCGATGAAGGTAGCGAGCTTACACCTGATGGATTAAGAATTGCAGAATTAGCTAGCCTTCTGTCTCCAGAACATCGACAGCAGGTTTTAGATTATATTTCTTTTCTTGAGTCAAAAGATCGTCAATGAAAGCTTCTATTTCTGCCTTATGTTCTGATCTCTGATAAGATTTTGCTATTCTTATCGAAATGTCGGGGATATACATGATGTCTGTGTAACTCCTTTCACGAGAGGCCCCAACGTTTTTGCTAGCAATTTCATTATATCACTCAAAATTCGACAAGTACACACAGCATTTTCACTCAAGCTGTAGAATGGATTCGTGCTCTTTCCTGCCAAAGACAGGGGAAGAGCACCTCTTATTTTGCAATCATATATGGAACTGAAGTCGTCATACTTTGTTCATTTCTGCCTCTAAAAAAGAACAGATGTTCTATTTGCTATTGTACAGCTTAAACTCTCTTTTGTCTATAGTTGTATTGCACAAAAAGAAAATGAAACTTTTTTGGGGGCGCTTTACAAGAATTGAAGGTAATGTTCCGGCTCACCGCAGGCATGAAAATTTATGAGAAACATAGTTAATCGATTAACTTGAAAACAAGCTTGTGATTTCTTCCCCCGCCGAAGGCGAGGGAAGAAAATGATGTTTTATGTCTATGGTTATCATTAACAGAACTAAAAAAACCCTGTAAGCCGCAAGGCTACAGGGTTTTCGTTGGTTGCGGAGGCAGGATTTGAACCTACGACCTTCGGGTTATGAGAATCAGGAAGGCTGTCCACTGTGTCCATCCAGTCTCATGATGTCCCGTATTTCAGGCGTTTTTGGGAAATTATACTTAAAAACGTCTCATTATGTTCAGCCTGTCTCATCGTATAAGCTGTCAGATAAGCTGTCAAAACTGGCATTGCGTTATCAAAAATAATGGCGCATATGAGAAATGACCTTCGGGCTTTTGCCCGAAGGTCGTAAGATTTTAGAGGAAATTTTCGCCACTCATCGCTCTAGAGCATGAGTATTTCTTCTCATTCTATACGTCGTTTTTAGATAATACACCTGAAATCGAAGCTCTGCAAAGGTTCAATTTTCCAGCATGCGTATTCTCATTTCATTAAGCGTCTGGGTGTTTGTAGGCTACTCGATATATGATCTTTCCAATTCTCCCTACTTTTTTAAACATATCAAAATATTTTGATATAATATATTGACATCCATATCCGAAGGATCTATGATTGATATATCAAAAATTTTTGATTAGTACAATACGAAATGTTGGAGGTTTTATATGAACTGGGTAGTAAACATCTTGAGCTACATAATTACAGAATTAAGCCGGCTGATTTTAGGACTGCTAAATATTAATGATTCATTTTTAAGCACAGAGCGCTTTAGTGAATCGGTTAAGTTTTTCTTTACCGATGCGATTGTAATCTTCCTAATGATCATTGCGATAACATTTGTTGTATCAATCATAAGAAGTTTTTTCCCTCCAGAGAAAACAAGAAAGCTTTTAGGTGAGCATGGCAAAGCCAGAGGATTTCTCGGCAACATAGCCGGTGCCCTTCTGGGAGTTGTAACTCCATTCTGCTCCTGTTCAGCAGTACCTGTATTCATCGGGTTTATTGAAGCAGGAATACCTTTAGGAGTAACATTTTCATTTCTTATTTCCTCGCCAATGGTAAATGAGGTAGCAGTCGCATTACTTTGGGGATTATTTGGTTGGAAAATAGCTCTACTGTATGTAGCAACTGGTTTGACTGTAGCTATTGTTTCGGGACTTATTATCGGTAAACTAAATATGGAAAAATACTTGGCGGAAGATATCTATAATGTGAAAATTGGCTCTGTTGATATTGTTAAGCCTACATGGAAGCAACGGATTTCAGATGCATGGAAGTCTGATTTAATCACATTAAAAAGCATATGGATTCATGTTATCGTTGGCTTGATTATCGGAGCTGCCATACACGGATGGACACCTGGAGACTGGTTTGCTCATGCAGTAGGAAGCGAAAATCCTTTTGCGGTTCCAATTGCGGTGCTTATTGGTATACCCCTCTATTCCAATGCTGCAGGTGTTCTTCCAATAATAAGTGAATTAACCAAATTAGGTGTGCCCATGGGTACTGCGTTATCTTTTATGATGGCGGTAACTGCCTTAAGTCTTCCGTCTTTAATCATCTTGCGCAGGGTTATAAAACCTAAACTTCTTGCTGTGTTTATTGTAATTATGGCAGTTACAATTATATTCGTCGGCTACTTGTTTAATTTTGTTCTTGCTTAGTGAATTTCGTCGAAATATCTGTAGCATGCAGATTTTTGAAATATATAAAAATGAAAGGCTGATTTTTTCATGGATATCAAAGTATTAGTGTCCTGCTGTTCAAATTATGGTTTAGAGGAAACAACGGAGGAAGTGTTAAAAGAGCTTGCTATATCTGCAAAGGTTGAAAAGATTACTGATATGCAAAAGATAATGGAATATGGAGTAATGAAAGCTCCTGCTATTGTCATTAATGAAAAAGTTAAGGCTATGGGTAGAGTCCCAAGTAAAAATGAAATCAAAAAATATATACAAGAAGAATCGAATACTTAAAATGACTTACTGATAAACAATATACTTGTATCAAGGAGAGGTTGTAGGGGTGTGTCTCTACAACCTCTCCATATTACAAGTTTTAGTTGACAGACATTACATTGCTTATATAATAAATATAAGTACATTTAAAAACCTTGATATATGGAGGCGTTAATTATTGATACGCAGTTTTCGAAATATCAAAGTTGCTTTAAAGCATTATCGGATGAGCTTAGATTCAATATCCTTTTTTATCTTTATCAAAAAGAAGAGAAATGTGTATGTAGTCTAACTGAACATTTTGAAATCGCACAATCTGCTCTTTCATATCATTTAAAGATACTGACAGACAATGGATTATTAGTAAAGCGACAAGATTCAATTTGGAATTTCTATTCTTTAAATAAAGATCACTTTTTGTTTCCTGTTTTGGAACAAATATTTGAAAATAAAGATAACACACAATGTTTAAATATTGATATTATTGGTAAAGTTGAGTAATTATTTTATAAGTTTTAAATAAAAAATGAAAAGACTAGTGATTAAGCCGATCATAATGAATAATTTATTTTGATCGGCTCTTTGATTGGAAAATTATAGTATTAAAAAGGTGCGGCTCCATGTAATGGAATCGTACCTTTCTCATATTTATCAAATTCGTTGGACCAAGGACTAAGACTGCCTCCACTAACGACAGTCCATTGTTATATAATAACCTTAAGGCTGTTTCTAAAAGTTTTGTATTATAATATTGTAACTGTTCCTTCTGGGGCCGCGATCCTTGGGCTCACCCAAGGGATAGCCAAAAAAAGAAGCTGCGACGGTTTCCACCTCATCTTGTCCTATTGGGCGGCCGTTAAAATACTTGTGACTTCTACGGGCGATGATGCTGTTTATAGTTTCGTTTTTAATCATTTGCAAGCTCTCGTTACATACTAAATTCGCGATTTGAATTGACATATTATACAATGTTTGGAAGCATATGGGCTATGTTATTCACTCAAACTTTGATTTTTCGTCTTCGGATTACACCCCAGAAATTCTTCGATCTGGCAGTATTCTTCTTATGTTACCGCTGGTTGTCAACTCCTTTCTGAGTAAGATTATTTGCCAATTCATCAATTTTCTGAATTGGCACGCCCTTAACCATTTTTGCCATTTCAATAGCATCTTTCACATCCTCAATTGGAATGCCTAATTCAATGCATTTGTTATAATGCCATTGTAGGCATGGGATACAGTTTCCAGCAACAGCTGCACCAACAGCAACTAACTCTTTTGTTTTAGCATCTAGAGCCATATATATTCTCCTTTCTACCTATCTCTGCAGCAACCAGATTTACCACAGCGTATGATTAGGTTTTCACAGAACCCGTTGTTATTTCACCTGCTCATCTTAGTCGTCACAAAAGGCAAATACTGATCAAGTGTTTTCGATCTTTTCTTTCAACGCAAGCACATGGTGTTCTATTATTTTTATTATCTTTTCAAATTCCTCGTCGGATTTCCCGGTTGGGTCTTCGAGTCCCCAGTCTTCACGATGTTTGCAGGGAAGGAATGGACATGTTACATTACACCCCATCGTCACGACAATATCGACAGGCGGGATATCGGCAAGCAGCTTTGAGTGCTGGGTAAGCTCCATATCAATATTGTAAATCTGCTTCATCAGCCTGACCGCATCCTGGTTGATCTGAGGTTTTGTTTCGGTTCCAGCCGAATAGCTTTCAAACACATCGCCTGCCAAATGCTTTCCCAGCGCTTCAGCTATTTGAGAGCGACAGGAGTTATGCACACAGATAAAGGCTACCTTTGGTTTAGTATCACTCACAGTATCTTTCCTCCGCTATTTTATTAAATCATTCAGCTTTTTGCCCTTGATTTCGCTTGCGCTCCAAGGGATGACGGCAAACTTACCGTTTGTGTGAGCATCGACCTTATTTATCCACTCAATTTCATTGCTTGCCTTCGCTGACAGCATTTGATTAAACATATGCGATTTTAGCTTTGCTCGTATCCATACTTGCAATCAACAGCTTGAAATAGGGTGGTTTATAAATGACAGGTATAGAAAAAATCATAGCAAAAATTGAAGAAGATTGCGAAGTTATTAGTATTATATATTGTTGGTTGTGCCACACAGTGTTGCAGCGTCTAAAAACTCCTTGAGCTGATTTTGCCTAATGTTTTCCCCAATAACCGCATCGAACTTCATCCCATTCATGCGGTAGGCCGGTATCTCCCAAATCCCATATCGTTCGCAAACCTTAAGATTTTCATCTCTCTGCGCCTTCGCATAATCACCGTTTTGAAGTGCTTTCTTCATTGCGTCCATATCAAGCAACCCTTTAAAGCATTTCACAAAAGCATCGATGGTGCTGATGTCCTTGTGTTCTAAGAGGGTCGCCCTGTACACCCGGTCGTGATATTCCCAGACATCCACTCCGCAGTCCAAGGCGAAATACATCCCCTGCACACATATTTTGTTTTCGTATCGCGGATGTTCGCCGGTCCACGGATACCAAACAATCTCTACCTCCGGATAATCTGGATACAGCTTTTTGAGATAATAAACTCCCTTTTGGCAAAACGGACAGAAATAGTCAAAAAACACTTCAAGCTGATTCATTCGTCATTTCCTCCTAATATGTTTGAGCTATGTTTTTGTGAAGATGAATTGTCAAGTCAAGTGCGCCACTTCGTGCAGAAAAACTTGAATGGGAGATTTCCAACCCAAACATTTTCGTGGTCTGCTGTTGATTAGAAATAGGTTGTTGATGAGTTCGCCACGGTCAACCAAAGCAAGATCGGTTTGTTTGGGATAGAATTCTCTTAACAATCCATTTGAGTTTTCGTTACTGCCCCGTTGCCAGGATGAATAAGGATCGGCAAAATAGAGGGGTAGTCCAAGCTTGTTCTCAATAGAAGGATAGCAGGCAAACTCTTTTCCACGGTCTGTCGTACCTGTTTTAAAAGCTCCTGTGGGCAAGGCGGCGTGAAGGTGACAAATAGCCTTTTCCATTGAATCGGCGGTTCGATCAGGTATTTTGAGCGCAGTATACAAACGACTTTTTCGCTCTACAAAAGTGGCAAAACAGCCCTTATTTTTTCCACGACTGGATACCATGGTATCCAGTTCCCAATGCCCAAAGGTTTCCCTGCTTTTTACGTCCGTTGGGCGGCTTGAGATGGGCGCACCAACAGCGAATCTGCCGCGCTTTTCAGCTGATTTTTGACGTTTTCCTTTTTGCCGCAGCACAGTTATCTTTACGCCGGAAAGCCTGCCTTGATAGAGCCAATTGTAGATAGTTTTGTAGCTTATTTTACCAAAGGTGACAGTGTTTGCGATCTGCTCCGGCGACCATGTTTCTCGCAACTTTTGTTCAATGATATTTGCAATACCTTTATCCCATTTGCCTTTCGGCTTAGAGCGGATTCTGCACTCGTGATAATTTTCTCCGGCAACTTCTGCTTGATATTCCGCTTTTCCGTTATTACGTTTGATTTCCCTGTCGATACTAGAACGATGCCGCCCCAACGTTAAAGCAATCATTCTATTGGTATAGCCTAATCTGTGAAATGCCTCTATGCGGCCTCTTTCGTATGTGGTAAGATGGTGGTAGCTCATAATGTTGCCTCCGTCAGTGTGTTGTGTCAACAACTTCATTCTACACGGAAGTTCCATTGTGGGCTATCCTTTTACCCTCCTTGGGTGGCGCACTTCATTTTACAATCTATCTGAAACAATAAGTTGCGAAATTAGTTGGATATCTTCCTGTAATTATAATTTCTCCATCCAAGGCAGTAGCAGGCAGTTAATCAACACCTTTTTGTTGATTAACTGGTTTATAACTTTATTATTGTTAAATTTCATTGGTGCATTCGTGAGATTGTAACGTTCAACTTCGATACCATTCTTCTTAAGACTGGCAAGCAGTGTTGATATTCTAAGCAATTCAGGATCAATTCCGACACCACATAAACCGGTAGAACAGCACATAGCGCGCTTATAGATGAACATTTTTTTTATAAAAACATTTTCTGAAATTAATTATTTGTTTTCAACTGATGGCTGAGGAAACCAATGCTTTGTATTGTTGGCTATTTTGACAAGAATCAACATGACAGGCACTTCTGTCAATACGCCAACGGTAGTAGCTAAAGCGGCAGGGGAGGTTGTGCCAAACAGTGCTATAGCTACGGCAACCGACAGTTCAAAGAAATTGGATGCCCCTATCATACCTGCAGGCGCAGCAATATCATGGGGCAATTTTAGCCACTTGCATGGTAAGTATGAGATGAAGAAAATGATGAATGTCTGAATTATCAGTGGTATCGCAATCAAAATAATGTGTAGCGGATTATTAAGAAAAACTTCCCCTTGGAATGCGAACAGCAGAATCAATGTGAGCAATAAACCGATGGTGGTAGCATTATCAAACTTTGGTAGAAACTGATTTTCAAAATATTCTAAGCCTTTCTTTTTGGTCACAAGCAGCCTTGTAAGAATACCGCCTGTGAGGGGAATCACAACAAAAAGAACGACAGACAAAATCAAGGTATCCCACGGAACGCTGACATTGCTGATGCCCAATAGAAATTTTACGATTGGAACAAAGGCGATTAAGATAATCAGATCGTTGGTTGCTACCTGAACGACCGTATAAGCGGGATTTCCCTTGGTAAGGGTGCTCCATACAAATACCATTGCTGTACAGGGAGCGGCACCAAGCAAAATCATTCCGGCTAGGTATTGCTTTGCAAGATCCGGGGCGATAAAGCCTTTAAAAACTACATACAGGAAAAATACTCCAAAGGCATACATTGTAAAAGGCTTAATAAGCCAGTTTGCAACCCATGTGACATATAAACCCTTAGGGTTCTTACCAACATTTTTAATGCTTTGAAAGTCTACCTTCATCATCATCGGGTAAATCATTACCCAGATTAATATTGCCGTTGGTACAGATACTTTTGCATACTCAAATTGGTTTAAAAAAGCAGGTACAGCAGGCAGAAACTTGCCAATAAGTACACCAGCCACCATACAAAGTGCTACCCAAATTGTTAAATACTTTTGAAAAAATCCAATGCCTATGTCTTTTTCTTTGCTCATAATAACCACCCCTAAATATTTTAGAATTCTTTAGGTCATAATCTGAAAAGCGTAGAGCGCAAGGAAGAATCTCAATCCATCCAAGTTAGGTTTTTATTTTGCAATCACATAAATTCTGAAGTTTGCATTTACCCCATTTTTCACAATCGCTATTATAACAAGGCAACTGTTTCAGTCCTTTTGATAAATAAGCAAATAGGTCTGGATTCTGCTCTATAAATTGATTATTAATTTTGTAGTACGCCCATTGTGCTTTTTTATAGCTTTCAAGTATCCCGCATTGTTTAAGCGCTGTTAAATGTCTTGAAACATTTGACTGAGTCATATTTAGGCACTCTTCAATTTCACATACGCACATTTCATCCTGTATAAGGAGAGTCAGTATGCGAAGTCTGCTTTCCTCAGATAATGCTTTAAATATATCAACCACTATTCTCACCTCCTGCCGTATCTCTATATACTCATATGCTCATATAGTATGCCTTTAAATAACCATTTGTTACAATGGCTTATAATCAATATTATTTTGTACCATCTTTTAAATATGTATTACTTTTTCGGTTATAATCTTCAAATGCTGCTTTTATTGCTTGCTCAGCCAATACGGAGCAATGTATTTTTTGAGGTGGCAGACTATCAAGTGCATCAATCACAGCTTGATTTGTAAGGCCCTTAGCATACTCAATCGGTTTTCCCTTGATTAATTCTGTAGCAATAGAGCTAGTGGCAACAGCAGCACCACACCCAAATGTTTTAAACTTAACATCTGATACAATGCCGTCTTCTATTTTTATATACATCTTCATGATATCACCGCATTTTGCATTTCCTACTTCACCAATACCATCGGCATCTTCAATTTCACCTACATTGCGCGGATTCATAAAATGATCCATAACTTTTTCACTATACATGTATTTTACGTCCTTTCATTTAGTGCGATTTTTTCTCTTTCTTAATTCATATATGAGCATTTACTCATATATTATATCATTTAAAAGCTATTTTGCAATAGCTTTTATGTGGAATCTCTTTAATATGATGAACATCAATTACAGCAAGAATTACCTTTTTCTGTTAGAGACTTTTTATCACTCTGATTATCATTATTCTCATCAGGTATTTCTTCAAGCTCTACATTACAACAACACGAGCTTTTCTTGGCCTCCTTATTTTCTGTTAAGCGTGCGAAAAATCCCTTTTTCTCGTTTTCATTTTTCATAAGTAAATTTTCCCCTTTCAGTTTTCAATTTAATGTATCATTTAATATGCTTACAGAAGCATATTAAAAATCAGTCCTGACACTACGGCCATTACAAATACGATGACAACGAATGCAATAATAACTTTTTTCTTAAAAATGCTGGCAAACATGGTCAACTCAGGGATGGCTATGCCAGCTCCGCTGATAATCAATGCAATGACAGACCCCATACTTGCACCCTTGCCTAATAATGCAAGCCCGATTGGGATCGCTGATTCTACACGAATGTATAACGGCATGCCGATTAATGCCACAACCAGAACAGCGAATGGATTATTCGGCCCGGCGACTTTTGCCAGTAGCTCTTCAGGCAGATATCCGTAAATTGCAGCTCCGATTCCGACGCCTATTAACATATAAATAAAAACGCTTTTGAAATCTCCCCAGGCCTTTAAAAAGGATTTTTTTAATCTTAGCTTTAATTCTTTTGGCACTTGCTGATTTTGTTCATGCCCGTCACCTTTAAGGCGAACCCTTTTTACTTGGTTTGACCATCCTAATTTTTCAAGGATAACTCCAGCAATAACTGAAATAGCAGATGTCAAAATGAAGAATACAATAGCTACCTTCCAACCCATAAATGTTCCAAGCATAATAAATACTAAAGGATCCATCAATGGAGATGCTATCACAAAAGACATAACCGTACCAAAAGGAACTCCGGCTTGCAGTAATCCAAGAGTTATGGGAACTGTGGAGCATGCACAAAAAGGCGTGACAGCCCCAAAAAGTACGGCCATTATATTGCCCCCATATGCCTTTGCCTGACATCCATTTTTTCAATTTCTCCTGTGGTATGTACATCAATACAAATTCAATAATTGTACTGATTCCGATAAAAAGAACAACAAGTTCTGACATTATTGTAATAAAATATTTTACTGTTTCGATAAAAGTATTCAAATACATTCTCCTCCTTTATGCGTGTCAGCGGTTGAATTAAGCGGTTTATTATGTTGTATCGCATTTACCAGCATTTCCAATGCATCTTTAATATGTTCGACCTTTTGAAGTTCAAACTCTTTTAGCACATCTTCAAGATAGGCAGTGTAGTTTTCCATTATTTTTATAATAGCTTCCTTTCCTTTAGCAGTGATCACGACACAACAGACCCTACCATCTATCGGGGAATTCTCGCGTGTAACATATCCCTTGTTTTCCAGACGATTAATAATTCTTGTTGCTCCGCTTTTAGTAAAATACAATGCATTTCCTATATCCTGAATAGAGATATCAGCATTTCCATAAACCTTTTTTAACGCCATAAATTCAACAAAGGAAAGATCATCGCAGCACTCTCCATTGATTCCATGACTACCAAAGTGCCAGGCTATTTCTTGCAGTGAATCGTAGATATCCGATATTCGTTTCTTCATTTCGCACATCTTCCTTCTAATTTGGTTGACGACATCAACTATATTCTACAATGAAAGGTTGACGTTGTCAACCTTTAGCCGTGAAAATTCTTCTTAGTATCAATATATGGTTTCACATCTCATTTGATACAAATTTTTTACGTTACAATATTTAATATGGCAACTGCTAGAAAAAAAGCAGTTGCCATACAAATTGTGCTAATTCATAATTATCTAAAACCAGTGATTATTTGTTTACTTATTTTTTATTGCCTCATAAAATTTTTTCAAGTTATTAGGCAGTGAGTATTCGGGTTCTTCTTGCTCTATGTTACTTCCACCGTACACTTCTTTTAATAATGCTTCAATAATCATCGCCTTGGGCGGAATCGTGTATTCCTGCCCTTGATAGACCCAAACTCGACATTCAACTTCATCGCCGCATAAATCGCCGCAAGACTCGCACAAGCTTTCTTTAACATCCATTTGAATGTCACGTCCGTTTACGCGGATAGTCGGGGAGCTAATGAACTTATGTTGCTTGGCAAGCTCTTCACTAATAACGTTAATTTTATTTACGATTACTTCTATACCTGTCGATTCAAGAACCTTTGATACTTCTGACAGAGCCTCGTCAAGGCTCGTATCTGTTCCTTTACAGCGTGTACAAACCGTAACATCAAGATACAAAAAATCAATGACAATACGTTTTTTGTTCATTTGACCTTCCTTCGGTGCATCACAGCAACCAGAACCACAGGAACAGCAATCAGAGCCGCAGCAACCTGAATCATTTTTGTTTTCAACCATGTAAAACAACTCCTCTTCATATTTATTAGTATTTTCAACTGACAAATATAAAGACGCAGCAAAAAGAAAAAGGATGCAGGTTTTCGCTTTCTCATTTCAGCAAAATTTACAATCACTGCATTTGTGCTTATAGTCAATAATATTTCCCTGACAGTCAAATTCAAGGCGACAACAGCACAAAAGCATTTCTTTCAGTTTTGCTCTTCCACGCTGAACGCGCGATTTCGCGCCCGGAAGAGACAATCCTAATTTCACACTCAATTCCTTTTGCGTGAGATTTTGGAATTCCGATAAAATGATGGCTTCTCTATATATTTCCGGCAAGTAGCTGATCATTGCTTTTAAGCACTGTGCGATTTCTTCGTTTCCAGTGGGTGTATCTAAATTCTCGCATTCATCCGGGATATCTTCGGTTAGTTCACAACTATTTTTTTCAAATCTTTGTGTTCTGTAAAAATCGGTAATGGCGTTTCCAGCTATTGTATATACCCATGCGTGGATTTTTTCAGTTTCTCTTAAACTATCTATATTATTATATATTTTATAAAACACATTTTGCAAAATATCATCTGCATCCTGTTCATTCCTGACCCGTCTTTTAATATAACTTAAAAGCGGTTTACTGAACTGCTCCCAGATGGTTTCAACATTTTTGTGTACTGAAATATCATCCATCATTTACCTCATCACAATACAATGACCTCTGCATATTTACCATCTCCTTCATGTTTTTCATAGGCTATTTTCATCAAGCCGCCGATAGGCTCATCCTCATCTGCCACGTAAAAAATGAGGATGAGCCTTTTAAGGTTAGATATTCGACCGGACAGTACTTTTTCTTTCACGACTAAACGCCTTTTACTATTTGATCACTTTTTCGAGGATTTTAGCAATCTCTTTCGCTTTCAAAACCTTTCCGGATGAAACAACCTTTTCATCAACAACCAGCCCCGGGGTGGACATGATGCCGTATCTTGCTATTTCGGAAAAATCCGTAACCTTTTCAATTTCCGCTTCCATGCCGAGTTCTGAAAGGGCTGTCTTTGTGTTCTCTGTGAGTGCAACGCAGTTTTTGCAGCCAGGACCTAAAACTTTAATAATCATATTTTTTCCCTCCTTAAAAACCTAAATAAAACATGTAAAAAGCAATCAACAGGATGGCTGTACCCATTACATATTTTAATACTTTACTAAAAACTCCGTATTTTTCACTGGAAGTTACCTTTTTCACAAATCCGATAGAGGTTCCTGCCAGCAATACCAAAAAACTATGGCCAATTGAGTATAGCAATAGGAGTAAAACGCCCCATGCTACATTACCACTTCTTGCAACAATACCAAGTAAAACAATAAGGACAGGAGTTGCACAAGGAGAGGAGAATACTCCTCCTAGTATACCCGCAATAAATGCCCCTAAATAACCTTTTCTGGTTGATTTGCTGGTAAGATATGTAGAAGGGATAAAACTATAAACTTCCCAGGTTTGGAGTGCCATTAACAGCATCAAAAATCCTAAAGCGAGGTACCACCATTTGCTTGTGGTTCCCATTAGCTTTCCGAGCAATGACGCAGCTGTACCAAGTACTGTGAACGTGACCGCCATACCAAGCGCAAAGGTAAGAGACAGTCTAAACGCTTTTTTAGGGTCGTTATTTCCCGTGCCACCGACATATCCTATCACAAGAGGTACGCTTGTCAATGCACATGGGGTAACAGAAGTTAATACTCCCGCCAGTAATGCCAGCAATGGCGCAAGCCAAAAGCTTTTAGATATGAGTGTTGACAATGTTTCCAGCCACTGGGTTATCATGCCTTCAGCCCCATCTCTTTTAACATAGCCAAAAGATCTTCTTTTGTTATACCGCCTTCATGTGTCGTAAACACATGCTCTTTTGTATCCTTCAAAGAATACATCTTCAATTCCATTGCATCTGCATCTTTTGGAGTATATGGCTTGCCCTCAGCGTCAAAGAGAACCTGTGTCGGAATGAGGCTGATGGGGTAGCCTTCCGCAAAACTTTGATATTTCCAGACATCAACGAACTTTACAATAGCCTTACCCTGCAATTCTTGATTTAGTTCCTTTAATACCGGAGCCATCTCCTTGCAGGGAATACAAGAATCAGCGCCGAAGTCTATTATAATAGGCAGTCCGTATGATTTGAGCTTTTCAAGGTCTAATTTCTCTGTAACAAGAAGTGAAAAATCGGGATTCGTGTTTGTCGAGGAGGTTATACTGCTAGAGACAACATCATTAGCTACAGCAGGCTTTTTCTCCGCATTTTTAAAGTACCAAATAGCTGAGATAGCCACAACAATAAGGACGGGTATAATGATTCTTAGCGTTATATTCTTTGACAAACCTTGTTTTTTAATGCTTTCCATTTGAAACAAACCTCCTAATTTTGTCCAGTGCAGTTTTCATCATTATCGTCTGGAACAGTTGAAAATTACATTGGTATTAAAGTCAGCAATAGGCAACACCTGATATTTGGAAGCACAATCTATCTAAATCATTTTTTTGTTTTCTGGTTTATTTTTCACCGTTTTGACCGGTTCCTTCTTTGTTCTCCATCATCGAATCCACTAACATTTGCCTCCACATTTGCACCCAGAACCTGACGATTGGTTTCCATTTTTATCGCCGTAGTATGTGATTGCTTTGGCAGGGCAAATGTTACCACATCCGTGACACCCCTGAATACAGCCTTGTGGATAAATCACGACGGGTTTTGGTGCCTGTTTTTTGTCATACACGCCGTTTGTGCATTTATTTACGCACGATCCACACATAGTACATTTCTCATAATCGATTACGGGATACCAAGCCTTAGACATAATAAGTTCTTCTCCTTATAATATAATTAATGTTTTAGAGAGTAATCTAATTTGCTAATAGTAATACAAAATGGAATATGTACAGTATTATCGATTATATTTCACCTTGTCTAATATTGCCTAACTGCTCGCCACAAAAAGTAGCGAGCAGCACTTGGCAACTATTCCTGTAACTTATTGAATCCTAGTAAGCGTTACTGTCCTAAATTATACTAGGAGCGGTACTCACTCCGCTATGATTTGATCAACCTTCTTGCTAATTTCGTCAGCAACCTTGTCAACCATCTGATAATGATCTTCTGTTAAATCCCTTGCGGAAACTATTTTGGAAAGAGCGACATCCTCACCAAGCAGTTCTGAGAGAACAAGTGTATCTTTCACCGCACCACTGTATTTTACGGTGGCTCTTTTCGCACAGCATTTGTCGCAGCCGTCCACAGCGATAACGGGATAATCCCTAGCGAAAGCCCGCTCCTCATCGCCGCCTGCAATGTAAAGCGGCAGACAGAGCGTTACCACTCTACCGATGCGCAGCTCTTCCATAACCTTTCTTGTTGCCAGTCTGGCAAGAGTACCGCCTAAGCATTCCTCGCCGCTACACGAAAGTACGCCAATTTGTGTGTCAGGCATTGCTTTGCTCCTCCTTCACCAGTTCTGCAACTTTTGCAGAAATCTTTTGGGCAAATTCGTCGACAATTAGCCAACCATCCTCGGTTAATGTCGTACCGGTTCCGGCGTCTTTCCCCTTGTGTTTGCGCATTTCATCAACCGCGCGATACTTTGCCTTTACGATTCCACCTGCTAACTCCACACTTTTTGCAGCGCAAAGGGCCGGACATCCGTCTACAGCAATACACATACAGCCTTCAACCTTTATTGTGGCATCTGCGTCGCCAGTTACCAGATGGGCAAGGCATACGGTTTCCGCTGTATCCGAAGATAGCTTCTCAGTTACCTGCAATGCCGCTTCGCGGGCCATAAGGCCGAAAACCTTGCCGATTCCGCTGCACGGAATTACTTTTACTTTAGACATGGAACTCATCTACCTTTCGTTTCAGCACAGGAAAGTATCCATCGAACTCATGAAGCAAGTCTTTATCGTCTTCAAAGTCTGAAAGCTCCATTTCGAAAATCCATCCTTGCTCATAAGGATTTTCATTGATTAATTCAGGTGCATCAATCAGCTTTTCATTGACAGCCGTAATGGTTCCGGCAGCAGGAGATATAATCCCGAAGACAGCCTTGCCTGATTCAATCGAACCGGCTTCCTCAAACTGCTCAATCTCGGTGCCAATGCCCGGAGGCGTAAAGAACATGATATCGGACAGACTTTTTTGCACATAGTCTGTCACGCCGACACGGGCCTTGTTTCCTACGGAATAAACCCAGACATCGTTTTCGTTAAAGAAAAATCCTTCTTCTGTCGGAACACGGAAAACGAACTTATCCTTCTTGTAGACCTCGTAAGTAAGGGTTTGAGGAAACGCGATAGCATTGTCAGCTCCGGCCGCGACTTCCTGCTCGGCCGTCAGTTTCTCAAAAATGGCCTTTGCAAGCTTCATTTCTTCTTCGCCGACATGCAAACCGATAGAAAGAGTGATGTTATTTGCTTTCGCTTCTTCTGTAATGTTGATTTTTTGAGCAATCTTTAAATTCTTTTCAGCCGCAAGCTTGCTTGCGCAGCGTGTGGCACAGCCATCAAGGACCAGAAGTGGCTTATCCTGCGCGATTTTGCTGTATCTGGCATCTGCGATCCGGTACAGAACGGGGCAGATAATTTCACTGTCGGTATTTTCCGAAAGCATTAGGGCAATTTCTTTTGAAACACATCCGGCGCATTTATCGAGTCCATTACAGGGAAGCACAGCATAGGATTTACTCATTCTCCCTCCGCTTCCTTTCTGATTGTTTTTATATATGCTGATGTTTCGTTTTTATTTGGAAAATCAATGGCGTCAAGTCCGCAGGTTTTGCCACAGGCGCGGCAAAATACGACGCAATTATTAGGATTTTTCACAATAAACTTCTTCTCGGCATTTTCATCTACCTCAAAAACCTGGTGAGGGCAAAACTTAACACATTCCATGCAATAGTTGCACTTATCGTAATCAATCCTCGGGCTCCAATCGATTTTATCTCTTGGAACACCCATGAATGTAGACTCACTCATTATTCTTCGTCCCCCTTAAATCCCAATTCCGCAAGTGCGTTTTTAACAACTTCAAAGGCTTTCTCATTGGTCATATCCCGGATGTCGAGCATGACACAATCCTTTTCCACATCAAGTCCGGCATCCTTAAAAGCCATCTTAAACATCTTCTTTTGCATGTTCGGCGCACAAGCTCCGATAATAACCTTTCTATGTGCTTTTAAGAAGTCGGCCAGATATCTGTCTCCATCCTCTTCACAAAGTTGCGGATGAATAATACCATATTCGACCGGGAGTTCAACCCTGACTTGATTAATGAAATCCCAAATATCCATTGCTTTAAAACCCGGGCATTTTCCTGTGCATACGCACATAATGAAACCATAAAGCTCTTTTTCTTCCATGATTAAATCCTCCTGTTTTGTTTTAATATTATATTCATCGTGGAAATATAACCACAAGGAACAGCTTAATGATAAAAGTGCTCCTAATCCTCTATGCTTTGCCTATTACACATTTGATTTTCCAAAAGCTTCTTTTTAAGCTTTTTCTCATCCTCTAAAAGTATTGGAACCATAGTCCGGCTCTCAGCTAATTTTTGGATAATTTGTTCCATAAATTCGTTCTGCACGTTTAAATTATAGAAAATCCATTGCCCTTTTCGTTCATCTTTAACAAGGCCAATGTCCCTCAACTTTGCCAGATGTCTGGACACTTTCGGCTGAGACTCATCCAGTATGTCACATAGCTCGCAGACGCAAAGATCCTTAGTAAACAACAAAACCAATATTCTCAGTCTTGTTTCATCGGAAAGTGTCTTAAAAAATTCAATCAGACTTAGCATTCATTTTGATCTCCTTAATATATTTATATATGTATATGTACATATATATATATTAAGGTTTTAATTTTATTATGTCAATGCTACTTATGAATTGCTCTGCCCACCGCATCGGCGCATGCTTCCCATATTGCCTCATTTAGGCTTGGGTGGGGGTGGATCATATCCGCAAGAGTATCCGCTTTGGCCCTAAGCGTAACGGCAAGCGTAAGTTCTGAAATCATTTCAGAAGCATGAACGCCTAGAATCTGTCCGCCTATGATGATATTCTCTTCGTCGACGACGATTTTAACAAAGCCTTCACGCTCGGCCAAAGTCAAGGCGCGGCCGTTATGCCTGAAATGGAACTTTCCGACTTTTGTCCGTATACCCGCTTTAGCGGCGGCTTCCTCGTTCATACCTACAGAGGCAACCTCTGGGGTCGTATAAACACAGGCGGGGACAGCGTTATAATTTACTTTGCTGGTGATTCCCGTGGCGTTTTCAGCGGCGACTTTTCCCTCCATAAAAGCAAGATGCGCAAGCAACTTGCCCCCTACAATATCCCCAGCAGCAAAGACCCCTTTGATATTTGTTTCCATGTTCTCGTTTACAACAATTGCACCTTTTTCCATTTGCAAAGGTATGTTTTGAAATGCCTCTGCATTCAGTTTTCTGCCCACAGCAACCAGTACTTTCTCACACGTTTGGACAGATACCTTATCACCGATAATATAGGCCACGGAAAGGCCATCCTCAGTTTTTTGTATTTCCGTTACCGATGCAGACAGTTTAAATGAAATACCCTGTCGCTTCATGATTTTGAGCAGTTCAGCAGCAACTTCACTATCCTCGCCGGGCAGAATTTTGTCCTGTAGTTCGATTACTGTCACCTTTACCCCCATAGAACTAAGCATAGTGGCAAACTCAAGCCCAATGGCCCCCGCGCCGATAATCACTATGCTCTCAGGAAGAACATCCAGACTCAATGTATCATTGCTCGTGATTACACCGTCCAAACCAATTCCTTTAATATTGGGAAGCAGGGGAGCGGCTCCCGTGGTTAAAATCATTTTGTCACAGTTAACCCAAACGGCCCCTTCGGTGGTTTTTGCAACAAGCTGTTTATCAGATAAAACCTCGCCTCTGCCTTTGAGTACGGTTACACCCCTTGCGCCAAGTAGTTGCTCAAGCCCAGTATTCAGGTTTTTAACCACGCGGTTTTTGCGATCAACCGCCACATTCCAATTTGTGCTTTCCAACTTACTTTCTATGCCAAATTCCTTTGATCTCTTGATTGTTACCGCTGTTTCAGCTGTTTTGAGCAGTGCCTTTGTCGGGATACACCCAACATTGAGGCACACGCCGCCTAGTTCTTTTTCCTCGATCAAAACCACATTTGCTCCAAGCTGCGCTGCTCTGATCGCCGCGACATATCCGGCGGGGCCTCCGCCAAGGATGCCGATATCTGCAGATATTTCTTTTTTGAACTCCACATGAACACCTTCCCTGATCTTTATTTAATAGCGCCATCTCAGAAATAGCAGCTATTTATTGAATATTTTATTAATTTTCTCCACTACTACGTCTTTGACTGTTCCCAAATCTGATAGTCAAAATTCTTTGACTATTGACTGATGCTTTCAGCGTTTTCGTAGATTTTTTCAATTTCTTGTTTTGATATAAGTTTTGATAGAATATAGGATATTATAATGATTCCCGGTATATCTATCGCCAATCTCGTTAAGGCAAATTTTGAACCTAATGATGCCATTTCAAATAGAAACATTGGGATTTTTGTTGTTGACCACGCCCCGATAAATATGAGTATGTTGCTGAATTTTACGCCCTTTTTCATAAATACCGCTGCAATTGGAAAGGCTCCATAAAGCGGACCCGCCGCTGCTGAACCCAACAAGAAGGAAAGCACTATTCCTTTTAAACCAGAACCCTCGCCCATATATTTGATCATAGTTTCCCGTGGTACCCATACATCGAGAAGACCAAGCAGAACAAACACCGGGGGAATAACAAGAAGCATTTCTTTAAATGAATAAGCAGAAATACTCACAGCTTTTAATCCTATTTGGCTGTTAGCCAGGGTAAGTACGCCAATTGCCACCGCAGTAATGATAAACGCCCTATATCTTTTTAATATTGCTTTCATATTCCACCCACCATCAATCCAATCACATAGGCTACGATAAAGGAAAAGATAAATGCAAACACGTTTCTTAAAATAGTTAGCTTTTTCCCAAAATACTTCATCTCAACCGGCATTGTCACAACGCCAACCATCATCAACGTGGAAACAAAGGCGCCAATTTGCATGTATCCCGCGCCGCCTTGCAGCAGCATTGCGGCCATTGGAAACGCAACAAACCCCGGTATCAATGTGATAGCGCCGACCAATGCTGCAAGAGTAACGCCCAGCCATCCGGAGCCTGAACCGATAATTTTCGAAATCACTTCGGTATTAAGTACGGCAAGCAATACACCTACCAGCAAAAGGACAACCAAAAACTCTGGTAAAATATTTTCAAATGCTTTCCAAGCCTTTTTGAGAGACATTTTTGTTTTCTTCTTATCCTTGAAAAAAGAAAGTGCTAAAAGCAGTAAAGTTATTCCATATAATATATACGTATCCATCTCAAAACCTCCAATTTAAATATTGATTCAAAACAAATAAGAACAGAGCCAAGCTATTTTTTTATTATATCCACGCCATCACAACCCTTATATTCGAACTGAATTGTCACATGATTAATCCCATAGTGCGACAGCTCATGTTCAATTTCACTTAGTATATTGTTTGTTTCACTGACAAGCATATCTTTGATGTTTACATGGGCTTCAAAGTTTATATTGCTCTCGTCTAGACTCCATACATGTACATGGTGTACATTTTCAACAGCACCAACTTTTTCAAGATCTTTCACAACTTCTTCAACATCAAGATTTTCTGGAATGCCTTGCATCAGTATTTGAATAGCCTCTTTAACAATTTCATAACTTTCTTTCAAAACATAAAGCGCTATTAATACCGTTAACAAAGGATCGACCCAATAAATCTTAAAGTAGTATATTAAAATACCTCCGATCACAACCCCTACAGAGGACAAGGCATCACTTAACAAATGCAAATAGGATGATTTTATATTCATGCTACCTTTCGAGCCCTTTTGGAGAAGTAAGACACCTGCGATATTTGCAACCAGACCAATTAATGCAACCCATATTACAAGGCTCCCGTTAATCACTTCAGGGTTTACAAATTTAACAAAAGCCTCCTTAAACAGAAAAATCGATATAGCAATCAAAACCGAAGAATTTATAAGTGCTGCCAATATGGTTGCTCTCTTATAGCCGAAGGTCCTCTTCGAGTCGTTTTCTTTCCTTGCTATTTTGATTGCAAGATAGCTGATAATGACAGAAATTCCGTCGCTGAAGTTGTGCAGTGAATCAGAGATTAACGACAGGCTGCCGGCTAATATTCCCCCGACTAACTCAGCAGCAGTAATAATAAAATTTAACAGGGCAACGATTGCAAGATTTATGCCTTTCACATTGGAGACATCATGACTATGGCCATGATCGCGGCCGTTTTCATCATGTTCACCCATAAAACGAGCCTTCCTTCGTTACATTAATTTTTATATTTGATGAAAAACCGCTTACATCAAAAGATATCCAAACGCATTAAATGCATATCCGATTATGAGAATACCGACCGTTACAATGCCCGCGAAAATAACCAGCAGCTTCATTTTTACAACTTTTTTGAGCATGATCATGGATGGAAGCGAAAGAGCTGTCACGGCCATCATGAAGGATAAAGCGGTGCCAAGTCCAACCCCCTTGTGCACAAGAGCTTCCGCAATAGGCAAAGTCCCAAAAATGTCAGCATACATTGGCACACCGACGATGGTTGCAAGCAATACGGAATACCATTTATCCTGACCTAGAACAGCGGATATTACATTTTCAGGTATCCAGTTGTGGATAGCCGCGCCAATTCCGACACCAATCAATACATACAGCCACACTTTTTTTATAATTTCCAGAACTTGCTCTCTGGAAAACTCAAGTCGGTCGCGTCTTGTAAGTTCCGATTGTTCCGTTTCAATCATCTTGTTGCTGAAAACAAACGGCTCAACATATTTTTCAAGCTTCAATTTGCTTATAATGGTTCCTCCGGTTACTGCAAGTATTAATCCAACAATTACATACGCAAAAGCGATCTTCCAGTTGAAAATGCTTGCAAGTAGTAAGACCGAAGCCAGATCAACTAGCGGAGAAGAAATGAGAAATGAGAATGTAACACCGATCGGTAACCCGGCATTGGTAAAGCCGATAAAAAGCGGTATAGAAGAACAAGAACAAAACGGAGTTATGGTACCAAGAAGAGCACCAAAAATGTTGGCGCCGATTCCATGATGTTTCCCAAGGATTTTTCTCGTCCGTTCAGGCGGAAAATAGCTTTGGATATATGAAATAGCAAAAATAAGAACGGACAGTAAAATAAATATCTTGATCACATCATAGATAAAGAAGTGAATACTGCCTCCAAGGCGGGTAGTAACATCCAATCCAACTATATTTTCAACCAGCAGCTTTATTAAATTAGAAAGCCACGTCATCTTTAATAGCTGATCATTTAAAAATCCTAAGATAAACAAAAAAACATCTCCTTAACATTACTTGTAATTTAGTTTTGATTAATACACTCACAAAAGTCATTTAGTAGGTTCCTGACCATTTCAAATGTTTCCTTCTTCAAGGAATATCTCATCCACGCGCCGTCACGTTTGCTATTTATCAAACCGCAGTCAGTCAAAATTTTCATATGATAGGATAGGGTGGGCTGTGTGATATCAAAACTCTCAAGTATTTTACAGGCACACATTTCGCCGTCGGCTAACATATTAATAATCTCAAGACGCGTTGCATCAGACAGTGCTTTTGATATCTGTAAAGTTCCTTTATAGTATTTCCCCATTTCTCTCTATCCCTTCATTCATGTTTTTCTATATAGATAGACTTCTATTAGAATTATATTCTTCATATAGAGATTTGTCAATATCTAAATTAAATGACTGGTGCAAATCATATTGTTGTTTTCAAATATAATAGTATAAACCCGTTTTTCTTTTTTTCTGCCACTTTCTTGATTGTATGAACATCTCACTAAAATTAACAATTGAATTGTAGTGTTAAAATTCAATAGCCAGGAAACTGGTGCGCCGAGATTTAAATGAATATGTAAAAGGTACTTAGACAAGGGTTATAACGCATTATTGACCTTTATTCCAATTGCAAATCCGCTTGGTGCTGTCACTAAGTCGTCAAAGCTTCAAGTGAAAACATTTCTTTCCAACAATAAAAAGACAGCACGAGGCTGTCAGAATCGCGTTTTTCACGATAAGCTGTCAGATAAGCTGTCAAACAATGTTTTTTCTGTTTCGCGCAAAATAAAAAGTGGCTTAAACGTACTGTTTAAGCCACTTTTCGTTGGTTGAGAAGGCAATATTTGAACCTACGACCTTCGGGTTATGAGAATCAGGAAGGCTGTCCACTGTGTCCATCCAGTCTCATGATGTCCCGTATTTCAGGCGTTTTTGGGAAATTATACTTAAAAACGTCTCATTATGTTCAGCCTGTCTCATCGTATAAGCTGTCAGATAAGCTGTCAAAATCCAAATGTCCTTACAGACCCAGATCGGCCAGCAGGACTGGTACAAACTTTTCCTTGACGCGCTCCATCGCGCGGTTATCGGTATAGCCTTCCCACAGGGGATCCTTTTCAGGCTCCATCTCCCAAGGGTTGTTGTCCTTGACGAACGCGAGGGTCATGGGCAGGCCCTGTTCCTTAGCGGACTTCTTCATGCGCATCGCAAAATCATGTGCCATATCGGCCAGGGCGGCCTCAACGGCGGCGATTCCCTTTTGGCCGAAGCGTTTGGCGGCTTCGTCCAGCAGATAGAAGTACAGCTTGATGGACAGATGATTGAAACCGGTCTTGCCTTGGGGGGGATGATGCTCATAGACAGGAGGCACATAGTCGGAATCAAACTCCTCGAAGCACTGCGCCTTATACTCGTCGGGGACATCCTGGGGACGAAGAATGATGTTGAATGCGCAGTACTCATCCCCTTCCTGGGTCAGGGTTTTGGCCAGATTGACGCGGGAGAAATTAAAGCAGTACTCGCCGTAGCAGGCGGAGTGGAACTCTTCGCAGTATATGCGGCCGATGGCCATCTCGCCGTAAGCCTTCCAAGTATCCGCCATGGGGCAGATCAGGGTGTGGGAGACGCGTTCCTCAGGATTGAGTTCCTGCTTTTCCCTGCGGAAACGGGGATCACCCGGCAGGTCACCGCCGACGCCGCCGAACAGGGTAGCCATATTGACCTTAAGACCGACAGCCATATTTTCCTTTCTCTTGGTAATGGCTCTGTCTCTTCCAAAACGGCGCGTGCCTTCTCTGGCTGCCGCGTCACCTTCAACGCCGAAACCGTCGAGCAGCCTGCGGATGATGAAGGAATAAAGCAGCGTATAACTGTCGCCCATATTAATAGTACTATTTTCTAAATATGTAAACATTCATATTTCCTCCTTTTCAGTCCAGTCTCAGTTGAGCTTGAACTCGCTTTTGATGGCATTTAGTATATAAGCGGTAAACAGCTCTTTCGCGTGCTCGGCATCCACCCACTCAGCATCGGTACCGTCGATAGAGACAGGAAAGTTTTGATCTAAAAACTCTCGGTCGCAGTCCCCGCGGGTGTCCGACGCCTTCAGTACGAGGAAAGGGATGACACCCTTGGCAGCAGCCTTCAGGGCGTTGGCTACAGCACACTCGCCTTCGGTACCGAAGCGCTCCTTCGCGGCTTCCAGCATATAGCAGACGGTGGCGATGGTCATCCGGCGCAGGCGGTCGTCATCTGTTTCGACAGGAGCGGCCTCGGCGCCTTCGCCAAAGGAGCGTTCCCGCTGAGCCTTGTCGATGTTGGCAGCACGGTAATACATCGAGAAACGGCAGTCGTTGTCCCTGGGGCAGGTCAGTTTCATAGAGAGATTGCGCTGGCCCTTGCCCTCGGTATAGGCGTCAACCAGAGCATACTGATATTCCTCACAGAAGAAGGATCCCAGCTTGCCGCTGCCGAGCTTGTTCCACATAGCAGCAGCCGGGCAGGCGTAAACCTCCCAAAGCTGAACCTCCGGAATGTCCTTGAGAACGTTAAGACGGACTCTGGGATCGACGATACATCTACCGCAGGATTTGTACAGGTTCTGCAGGTCGGTTTTGATTTTCTGTGAGGCGTGTTTCTCCAGAAGGGTCTTTCCTTCAGCGGCACCGAGGCGGCGCATTGCATCGCGGGCCACGCCCTCGCCGTTGCGGCCGCAGGTCTCCATCAGGCTCCTGGCTATATTGATGTAAAGCATCGCCCAGATATCGAACTTGTTCTGCTTTTTGATTTCATTTATATCGTACATGGTTATCCTCCTTATTTGCAACCTTGACAAAGAAAACAGGAAACAAAGTGGTTTGGCGAAATCTCTCTGAGTTGCGGTTCACTTTGCCGACACTTTTCAAAAACATAGCTGCAGCGGCTATGAAAACGGCATTCGGCAGGCGGATTGATAGGTGAGGCAATTTCTCCTTTCATGAGAATGCGCTCACCGCGGTCGTGCAGGCTGGGCACTGGAATCGCCGAAAGCAGCGCCTTGGTATAGGGATGGACGGGATTAGCAAACAACTCGTCTGACGGAGCCTTTTCGATGAGCCTGCCAAGATACATGACCGCAATATCATCCGAAAAGTGATACACCACAGAAAGGTCATGAGTAATGAACATATATGTGAGTTCCATTTCAGTCTGCAGCGTTTTCATCAGATTGAGAATCTGTGCCTGAATCGAAACATCGAGCGCCGAAACAGGCTCGTCACAGACAATGAACTTTGGATTCAGGGCGAGCGCGCGGGCAATGCCGATGCGCTGGCGGCGCCCGCCGTCGAGTTCATGAGGGTAGGTATTATAGAGCCGTCCGGCGAGTCCCACCGTTTCCATAAGCTCGGCTACCTTTTGCTGTCGGGCAACCTTGTCGGGCAGCATATTGTGCAACTTGAGCGGTTCCCCAATCGTCTGGCCGATGGTCATACGGGGATTGAGTGATGAGAAGGGGTCTTGGAAAATAATCTGCATCTCACGGCGTTTATGACGCAGTTGCTCTGGATTCAACGTACTTACGTCCTCCCCCTCAAACAGTACCTTTCCGGCGGTAGGCTCCAAAAGTCTGAGAATGGTGCGGCCGAGTGTGGACTTTCCGCATCCGGATTCACCCACCACGCCAAGCGTCCTACCCTTTTCAATGGTGAAGGAAACATCATCCACCGCATGCAGAAGGCCTTTTTTGGTGTTAAAGTACTTTTTAAGTCCTTGCACTTCGAGCAGTGGTTGGCTATCACTCATCCTGAATCACTCCCTTGGTGTTAATGTTATCCGGGGTATAAAGATGGCAGACAGCAAAGTGTTCTTCATTGCGATAAACCTTGTCCGGCTGCTTTTGACTGCATATCTCCATGGCAAAGTTACAGCGCGGGCAGAAGGCGCAGCCGGCAGGCAGATTACTCGGATCCGGCATAAGACCCTTAATCGGTTTAAGCATGGCGGTACGGTTCTTCATATTGGGCAGCGAGTTGAATAACCCTTTAGTGTAGGGATGCCGTGTATTATCGAAGATGTCCTCAAGGGTGCCATGCTCTACCACCCTCCCAGCGTAGATGACTGAAACGGTGTCACAGATATCGGCCACGATACCAAGGTCATGGGTAATCATCAGCATGGAGGTATTATATTTTTTGCGCAGATCTTTCATCATTTCAAGCACCTGTGCCTGAATAGTCACATCGAGTGCTGTCGTTGGTTCGTCGGCAATCAGGAGGTCCGGATTGCAGGATAGAGCAATGGCGATCACCACCCGCTGCTTCATGCCGCCCGAGAACTGATGAGGATACTCGTGTCCGCGCTCGCCCGGTATCCCAACCAGCTCCAGCATCTCTCTGGCGCGGATAAGCGCCTGATTATGATTCATCTTCTCGTGCAGCTTGATGACCTCGGCAATCTGCTCTTCCACCTGCATAACGGGGTTGAGTGAGGTCATTGGGTCCTGAAAAATCATCGAAACCGACTTGCCGCGGATCTTCTGCATCTGATGTTCGGTCTTGGCGAGGATGCTCTCGCCGTTTAAGCGGATCGTACCGCTAACAATTATACCCGGCGGATCGGGCACCAGCTTGAGAATCGAAAGGCCGGTGGTCGTCTTGCCTGCGCCTGTTTCACCCACAAGACCCATTGTCTTGCCTCGCTCGATTTTAAGGTCAAGCCCGTTGACCGCCTTGACCACGCTTTCACGGGTGCGATATTCTACAACCAGATTTTCTATCTCCAAGGTATATGGAGAGATGTCTTTTTCTTTCATAATCGCACCTCCTCTATTTTAGTCTGGGGTCAAGCGCATCACGCAGTCCATCGCCCATCAGGTTAAGTGCCAGTATGGTGAGCATGATCACGATACCGGGGATAACCGACATATAGCTGTAATCACGGATATAAATTCGTCCGCCTGAAAGCAGCGCTCCCCATTCCGGCGCAGGCGCCTGTACGCCCATACCGAGGAAAGAGAGGGCCGAGGTATTGTACATCGCCTGCGCGACACGCAATGTCGCCTGTACAATGATTGGTGCCATACAGTTAGGGAGTATATGTCGCAGGAGGATGGTGCTGTCCTTGGCGCCAATCGCCCGGGCTGCCTCGATATACTCTACATCGCGCACTGTAAGCACCGCGCCTCGAACCACCCGTGCCAGCGATGGGATCGCCGAAAAGCCGAGTGCCAAAATAAGGTTTGTAGTGTTAGGCCCAAGCGCCGCCACGATCACGATGGCAAACATCGTCATCGGGATGCCGTTTAATACATCAGTAGCACGCATGATGATATTGTCAATGGTTTTACCAAAGTATCCGGCGATGGCGCCGAGTGCTCCGCCGATTGTCATCCCGATGGCGACCGATGAGAAACTTACCAGCAGAGTACTGCGGCTGCCGTGCACAATTCTGGCAAGAAGGTCACGGCCAAATTCATCGGTGCCAAACAAGTGCTGGGCCGATGGCCACTGAAGCCGCTGTGAGATATCCTGTTCGATGACCTGGGTGTTATAGTTGTAGAGCAGGTCGGCCGAAAGAGCGACGATAAACAGTAGCGTCATAAAAACCAAGCCAAGCATGGCGGCTTTATTTTTACTAAGTCGGATTGCGGCGTCCTGCCACAGGCTTACCTTCTTAGTCTCTTTGCTTAAATCCTTGGGCACAGTAATTGTACTTTGCATCTTCACATGCCCCCTTTATGAGTAGATAGACTTGATGCGCGGATCAAAAAATCCATACAGCAGGTCAACCACCAGATTGATAATCGAAAAGGTAACGCTAAACAGGATTACGCAGCCAAGGGTCATGGGCACATCCCGTCCGTTGACCGCCTGCACCATCAGTCTGCCGAGTCCCGGCCAGGCAAAGACCGTTTCAGTCAGCACCGCGCCGCCGAGCAGACCGCCGAACTGAATGCCAACCACCGTTAAAGTGGGAATGATGGCGTTTTGAAAGGCGTGTTTGATAATGACAACGCCCTTGTCAAGGCCCTTGGCGTAGGCGGTACGTATGTAGTCCTGCCGGATAGTCTCAAGCATGCTGGAGCGGGTGGTACGCGCGATGGCGGCCATGTTCATAAAACCGATAGCGATCGAAGGCAGCACATAGCTGCGCCATCCGTGGCCGGCGCCCTGTGCGGGCAGCCAGCCGAGCTGGAGCGAAAAGAACAGCATTAACATCAGCGCGAGCCAGAAGGCGGGCATCGAGATACCCACCAGAGAAAATACCATACTGGCATTATCAAAAATCGTATTCTGCTTCACCGCCGCTATAATGCCCAGCGGAATAGCAAGGAGAACAGACACCGCTGCCGAGACCAATGCTAACTTCAGGGTACTGGGGTACCGGGCGACAACCTCGTCAGTCACCGGGCGTTTTGACACATAGGATGTGCCGAGGTCACCGTGCATGAAATTCCACATATAGCGGCCGTACTGCACAATCATAGGGTCGTTGAGCCCCAACTCGGCTCGCTTCGCGGCAATGGCATCGGCCGATGCCTGGTCGCCCAGAATCAGCGCGACAGGATCGCCGGGCGCCAGGCTCATAATTGCGAACACAATAAAGGTTACGCCAATCAGGACCGGTATCATTGCCAGAATCCGTTTTAAAATATACTTTAGCATAATACCTCCTATTACTTATATAGGAAAATCCTTTGTTTCTAAATCCGAAAAGCAGTAGGCTAAACCAGAAATCTGCTAATCCTTTAGAGGATCAGCAGATTCTTATTTACAAAAAATCTTAGCCGACACTGGTAAAGGTTATTTCCAATACATATCCTGAAAACTTGCATATCCGCTTCCGCTGCAGACTACGCCGGCAAGGTTGGCATCATGTGCTCTGAACCAGACAGACTGGTATAGTGATGGCTGTGGTGAAAGGGTGTTGACACGGGCGACAATGTCTTCGATAATCGCCTTGCGCGCGGTTGTATCAAGTGTAGCTTTCGCTTTGACCACCATCGCGTCTACCTCGGGGTCATTCAATACGCCCGGCTTGGATTTACGGCGTTCGGAGTGGTAACGGGTGACATAGGTCAGCGCATTGGAAGGACTCCAGGAGAAGATAGAGGCTACATAATCGCCCGAATTCATCTTGGCAAAGTTTGTGGCAGTATCCATCGGAACGACCTCCGCCTTAATGCCGATCTTAGCAAGATTGCTCTGAATGATAGTGGCAATACCAACGCGGGTTTCATTTGTGCAGAGAATTGGAAGGGTTACGCTGGCGGGATCGCCGCCCCACGCTTTTAAATACTCTTTGGCTTTGTCAAGATCAAAGGTAGCCGCATTGCGTTGTGTGGATTCAGCATAGCCCATCGAGATAGCTGAATAGTTTACCATGCCGAAGCCGTTGAGGGCACCGCCGATGATGTCTTTGCGGTTAATCGCACAATTGATGGCATTGCGAAAATCGGCGCTGTTTAGGGGAGCTTTATCAAGGTTCAGGCCGAGCACGACATTATCGACGCTGTTGATCTCTTCAACCTTGATCTTGTTATTGGCCTTGAGCTTGGCGACATCTGCGCCGTTGACTTCCCAAACAAAGTCGACCTCGCCGGCCTCAAGGGCGATGGCCCGGGAAGCGCCCTCGGGGATAACAGTAAACTTTAAAGTCTTGATTTTCGCCTTGTGGGCAGGATCAAAGTAATTGTCGAACGCCACGAAAGTAAGTTCGTTGCCATAGACCCAATTGGACAGCTTATACGGCCCCGTACCGATGGGGTTTTTATTAAAATCATTTCCTTGGGCAAGCGGACCCTTTGGCATAATATAGTTGTAGTGGTAACCCAGATCGTAGAGCAGACCGGCATATGGGGTGGCTGTTGTCAGCTTGACTGTATATTTGTCAATCGCTTCAACCTTTGCAATGTTGCTGGTATAGCCTACAGAGCCGGGAATGGTTTTGACATAGTTTATGGTGGCAACGACATCATCGGCGGTAAAATCATCGTCATTGTGGAACTTAACACCTTGGCGGAGCTTAAACGTCCACTCGACGTCGCCCTTGATGTCATAGCTCTCAGCCAGATCAAGCACCGGCTCAAGGGTTCCGTTGTCGATGCGTACCAGGCCATTGTAAGTAAGGTTGTTCATACCGACCGAGATCAGAGAATCGTGGTCATAAGTGGTCAACGAAGGTGGTTCGCTGGTAAAGGCTACCTTAAGGGTATCCTTTTTAGGCGCTGAGGACGCAGTCCCTGTGCTACCGGCAGAAACACTGCTTGTTTTGCCGCCGCATCCTGCGGTCGTGCTAAGTACGAAAATCGCTACAATTAGTAAACAGCAAATCTTGTGCAGTCTTTTCATTTTCTTTCACCTCATTTTTTCATTGTTTAGTCTCTTGCCTTCTGCCTTATACCCCCGATTCCGGTCAGTAAAAGGGTCAGTATTGTTCAATACAGCCATTTTATGCTTGTATCTAATATGATTATAGTAATTGACAGTACAAAGGTGGTAATATATAATTCAAATAGCAGTTATCTATAAAATAGTAGTCATTTTGACAGGAAGGAACGGTAAATGACGCTGAGTCAGATCAAATATGTACTTGAGATCGCCAAGACAGGATCTATTAACAAAGCTGCAAGCAATTTGTTTTTCTCCCAATCAATGCTCTCCACGTCGATCAAGCGGTTGGAAGCGGAAATCGGCCAGCAGATTTTTTACCGGACAACCAAGGGCATCCGGCTCACCTCCTTTGGTCAGTCGTTTCTTTCCTATCTCCAGCCCATTCAGCTCCAGCTTGACCAGCTGGAAAGTATGATCTCTCACTCCTCATGTGTCAATTCCGCGACGCTATCGGTGGCAACGAACGGATATTTCTTTATCGACGAGCTGATCAGCAAGCTCCATTGGAAATACCGACAACAGGGGATCCGTGTGGAGCTTTATGAAGACTATGGCGCGTCCATCGTGGATCTTGTGACCAACCGCATATGTGAGATCGGCTTTATTCGCCTTTGGAGCTGCTACAAACGGGTCAATATGCGCCAAATCAATTCGATGGGACTAGAGTATTATCCACTTGTAACCAGAAATGTCGGTATCACTATCGGTGAGCACAATCCGTTGTACCATACCGACCTGACCGAAATCCACGCCTCTATGCTTGCACAATATCCTGCGATCCTCTATGAATGCATGGATTCCGGCCCCTATGCCGGTATCTTTGATAAGATTGGCATTCCGTCCGGGTCCAATCGCATCGTTACTAATTCAAGGGCCGCGCTCTATTCCTTTATCCAGCATACGGATGGATATTACCTCAATTCCTTTCATCCTGAAGAAACAATCAAAAATCGCCCCTCGTTTCCTCAGCCAAGCAAGAAGCTGATGATTAAGGATTGCCCCATCACATCAGAACAGGGGTGGTTCAAGCGATCCGACAGTGTTACCTCCCAGCTGGCGACAGAGCTGATTACCGCAGTTTCCGAATACCTGCAGGAATACTAAGTGATATCAGTTTCGGATATATCTATTATCGTTATATCATATAGCATAATTACTCCCATGCATATTTCGTATGATTGCTACTATTTTCGTGATAGTTTTGTTCAACATTGCATTGCGAATCGTAAGCTTTTCCTTTTACATAAGAAAAAATCCGCCCGGTAACTAAAACCGGGCGGATTTTCCAATAACGGAGAATCATTTTGTATGTATTCCCCCGCCTTCGACGGGGGAATACATACAGTCTCTTTCGCAATCTACTATGGAATTGCTGTAAGCAGAAAACTGCGTTTATAGGACAGCAGGCAGGGGGCGGGGGGAACGACCTCTTCGGTCATCATGCTCTCCATGAAGGCGACATACTGCTCTCTGGTCATCAGCTGCTCAAAGCTGTCCATGAGAGCGCAGGCATAATCGCCACCGTTTTTCAAAAGCTTATAGCCTATCAGGGCGAACAGCTTGGCCGGAACGACATAGGCCTCATAGGGGTCGTCGAGCATGGCACTGGGGCTGTGAAATTCGCCGCGGTATCCACCAGTGTTGAACTGCAGCAACGGCATGACGGCGCTGATATCCCCGTAGTCCCCCGAGCTTTTGGAATGGAAATCCGGGCCGGTGCAGGTCACGGGGAGGCCGGTGCCGTTGGCAATGATGTCTAGCGCCTCCTCGACGGCTCTGGTGTCCTTTACAGGGCGGATTGGCATGTTGCCGGGAACGGTGGTGATGGTGACACCGCAACCGGTGGCGATAGAGCCGGCGCGCATAGCACGGTCAACCTTTTTACTGGCATCGACATAGGCTGGCAGAATCTTGCCCCTGACGGAATACTCCATCGTCACTTCATCACTGATGATGTTGGAGGCGCCGGTGACCTTGGTAACGCAGCCGTGTACGCGAACGCAATCCTCATCCCGAAAGGTCTCACGCTGTGCATCCACTGCCACCATTGCAAGATTTGCGGCGGCCATGGCATTGATTGCGTCCTGTGGATTGGTCCCGTGAGCCGCCTTGCCTTTGAAGTGGACAGTTTTTGTGACAAAGCCGTTGCATGAACGGTTGGCGATACAGTATTTTTTCTCTGATCCAGCATGATGTCCCACCGTGATGTCGACGTCGTCCAGAGCCCCGATGCGCAGCAGCTCGCACTTGCCGCAGCCGTAGCGGACTAACCCCTTTTTGCGCATTTCGTTGCGCAGCTCGACCTGGACATACTCCTCTGCGGGAACGCCGAAGAAGACGATGTTACCATCCATTGCGGCCTTGACTTCCGGATCGGTCAAAGCAAAGGCAGCTCCCATAACACCAGTGCACTGGGCGTCATGTCCGCAGCAATGGGCCGCGCCCGTTTCGGGATTGGCGTCCGCATTGTCCGGTATGGGAAGGCCATCAAACTCACCCATCAGCGCAACGGTCGTTCCCTTATAATTCTTACCCTTGAGATAACTTTTCACACCGGTCAAAGCCAGTCCCTCTTGGGTGAAAAGGCCGAACTCCTTCATCTTCTCCGCAAATTTTGCAGCGGTGCGATGCTCCTGAAATCCTAGCTCGGCATGGTGCCAAATGTCTTTACCAAATGCAATGATCTCTTCCTGATGCTCGTCGATCAGTCGGCAGATCTTTTCCTCAATGATATCCATATGTCAGTCTCCTTTCAGAATAGTCCCCAATGATAAAGCAATTCTAACTAAATTTGCAACACAATACAAGGGCATGGGGCCTCTGGGCTTACGGTAATTCCTGATAGCGATTATCTGTCTGACCAGATAACCCTGTGAGCTAGAAGCACCTTATAAGATTGCGAATATCCCCTGTTTTGCGTTTTTTGAGGGCTTTTGGCCATGGGGCCTGCCGACGACGGTGAAGGGACGGATACTGAGCATATCTGATGCGGTTATCGCGACGGTATATTGCCGTCTGCGCATATCAAACGGACGATACGCGGGCAAGGAATAGAAGACGGATCTCCCCTTTCTATGTTATAATAATCCCAGAGCTGCCCGTCAGCCTGATGTGCTATGAGGGCAGGCCCAAAAATCAAGGAAGCAAAAGGAGCTGTAAGGATATGCATGAATTCTTGGGGATCCCACTCACGGGTCCCAACAGCTGGCTCGACTGGGGCTTGTGGATCGCAGTCATTCTGGTGGGATATTTCTGTTTTTGCAACTATTTTAAGCGCTGGACAAAGGAAAAAAAGGAGCTTACCCGGCAGGAACGTCAAAGAATAGAGGCGGAGCAGGAAGAGATCCAGTCTACGCTGTGAGTAATATACATAGTTTTCTCAAAAGCCAAATCTTGTTTAAGGCTCTTTCCAATCTGGCATACGATTTCTCCGATGGATGTTGCCGGCGCAATATCGCAACCGAGCTCATTTGTATCCAGCCGTAAAAACAGTGGTGCAATTCTTTCTGAGGAAGCTAACTTCTAGGAGCAAATCTGCGTCCTCTGCCTGCATGTCCTTATTATCTCCCATGGCTTGTGAAACACAAGGTTTAGTCTTCGGTATCTGGATCGTTTCTGTCATCCATACAGGAGGCTGTTTCAAACTTCATTACCTTTATCAATATCTTTACCCTGATATTTCTTGCTGCTGCGATTTATTTCTAAAAACCTGTACGCTTGACGTTCACAGATCCAGATCTTTCTGTACACGATTGGCCTGTTTTCGCTTTACTGCAAGTCAAAAATTCTTTAGGATAATGCTCTAAAGAATACGATTCTTATCTTTCAGCTAGTGCAGTTTTTAGCGTCACTTGACTCCTGAAAAGATCAAAAAAACTAGGCGCAAAGTTAAGCGTGTTTATTTATAGCCTCAAATTGAGATGGGCTGAGCCACCCTAATGCGGAATAAATCCTTTTTGTATTGTAGTTAAGTTCAATGTATTTGAAAATATCCATCTGGACTTATTCAGGATTGTCATAGTTGGCACCCTGAACAAGCTCTCGCTTTAAGGTACAGTAAAAATATTCCATAACGGCATTGTCGTAAGGATTGCCTTTTTCGTTCATATTATCGCTATTTTTGTCTAGCATTCAAAAAATATTTTCCTATTATTGCTTATATTGTTATATAAATTTCTTTGAAAAGGTAGGTCTATCAATCAAATCCTTTAGCGTTGACCCATAGCATAAAAGATAAGCGACTAGGCCTTACCATATTGAAACAGTAGTCTCAAAGTAGACACAGAAAAGAGAATCAGCCGATTTTATCATGGGTAGAACGGATTATCAGAAAGATAAAGACGGTTTTTATAAAAAGATTATAGCGAAGTTAGTGTCGGTGAGCTTGTATCAAACACAGCGGGATTGGACATCGCGGGATAGCGCACGGTAATCGAATATGTGGATTGCAAAAGCTTAGAGAAAAGAATTCTAGAAAAGTATAAAGAGCGGCTGTTTTTCGTCGGATATTTGCAATAGTATGAGAGTGCAGCGTTAAACTGTCAGAATAGCGTTTTTCACGATAAGCTGTCAAACGAGGCTTTATTCTGTTTCGACGCAAAATAAAAAGTGGCTTAAACGTACTGTTTAAGCCACTTTTCGTTGGTTGCGGAGGCAGGATTTGAACCTACGACCTTCGGGTTATGAGAATCAGGATGGCTGTCCACTGTGTCCACCCTGTCTCATGATGTCCCGTATTTCAGGCGTTTTTTCGAAATCCGTTTTAAATATGTCTCATTATGTCCATCCATTCTCATCGTGTAAGCTGTCAGATAAGCTGTCAAAATTCAAATAACTTTCTCAAAAGCATATCGAGTCGCTCAAATATTTGCAGCATGCTTTTTGCCCAAATTGAAATCTTCATGCTGTGTCAGCCGACCGTCCTCCAGATGCAAGATGCGGTCACAAAAGCATTCACACAACGCGTAATCGTGAGAAACGAACAAATACCCGATCTCCTTTTGGCGCTGGATTTCTTTTAGTAGATGGATGACCTGCGCCTGCGAAATCACGTCGAGCATGCTGGTTGGCTCGTCGAGCACAATTAGGCTAGGTTCGATCAGCATCAGGCGGGCCAGCGCCATGCGCTGCAGTTCACCTCCGCTCAGCTCAGCGGGAAAACGATCGAGATGCTCTTCATAAATGCCAAATTCATTCAGATACTCGCACAATGACTGTTTCGTATAAGGCAGCCCAAAGAAGCGGTAAGGCTCCTTCAAGCTGTCAATGAGCTTCATTTTTGGATTAAAGGATATCTCGGGATGCTGGAACAGGATTTGGATTCGCCGGCGCGGCTCGCCGGAAAAGGGGAAACGCAGCTTTTGCTCCTCAAAGAAAAGTTTGCCGGACGAAGGCGCAAAGATTCCTGCAATGATCTGACCGATGGTCGATTTTCCGCTGCCGCTTTCGCCGAAGATTGCCAGCGTCTCCCCCCGGTCGATGGTCAGTGAAATGTTCTCGACTACCATGGGTGTCCCTGCCTGATAGCGTTTACATACCTCATTCATCCTCATCAGCATATTTCCAGCACCTCACCTTTCGATCCCCGTATTGCACCATTGGCGGTGCCCGTCTGCACCGCTCGGTCTTATCAGCGCATCGGTCATAAAAATGGCAGCCCTTTTGCGCATCTTCATCCCGGCGCGGAGGGGCAAAGCCCATATTGGCCTGCAGGCCGTTTTCCGGCAATGCTGCCAGCATGGCTTGGGCATAAGGGTGCAGCGGGCGGGAGAAAAACGCCTCGCTGTCGGCGCATTCTATTTGTTGAGAAGCATACATCACCACAATTTTGGAGGCAATCGCCTTGGCAAAGCGCAGATCATGGGTAACGCATAAAATCGGCCTGTCGTCCAGATTACGAAACGCATCAACCACCATCTCGATCCGATGCCTATCCAGCCCTTTGGTTGGTTCGTCCGCAAGAACCAGCTCAGCATCGGCGGCAATCCCCATGGCGATAAGCGCGCGCTGGCGCATACCTCCGCTGAGCATAAAGGGATAGGCTCTGCACAGTTTTCTGCCATCTGCCAGTCCAAACTGCTCCAGAAGTGCCGCAGACTTTTCCAGTGCCGCCTTTGGTTTCATTTTTTTGTGTTTCATCATCGATTCACTGAGCTGGTGACCTACGGTATACAGCGGATTCATGCCGTTGCCACTCCCCTGCGGAATATAAGAGATGCGCGCGCCGCGAATATGGGTCATCTCTTCGCTGCCGCACTTTAAAAGGTCCTTTCCATCGAACAGTATTTCGCCTGATACCACTGCTGAGCGCGGCAGCATCTTTAAAATTGCCAGCAGCAACACGCTTTTTCCGCTGCCGGTTTCGCCGATCACCACCATTTTATGGCCCTGCAACAGTTCGATTGACGTATCGCTGACCGCTTCAGGATTGTCTCCGAAACGAATGCTTACTTTTTCGATTTTCAGCATATTCTTTCCGCCTCCAAAACCTTTTTACGCTCTTTGGGGGTGTTTTGTTGGCCATAATAGCCCAGCAGCATAAATCCCAGCACAGACAATGAAATACAAAGAATCGGCGGCATATACCACCAGATATAGCCATTGATGACGCCGTTTCGAAAAAAGGCATAGTGCAATATTCCCCCCCAACTCTTTTGGCCGATTACACCCAGCCCAAGAAAGCTTAGGCTTGCTTCGGTTAGCATGGCGTCTGAAACGGCCAGAACACCGCGAACAAACACGATTTCGAAGATGTTGGGCAGGATATGTCGGATCATAATGTATAAATGACCCGCTTTCATTGTCTTTTCGATCTTGATAAAGGGCAATTCCCTGATCTGCTGCACGCGTGACCGGACAATGCGGGCCGTTGATGTCCACGAGGTGATACAGATGGCGATGATCAGGTTCCACACACTGGCGTTGAGAAAGGCCACCAGGATAATCGTAAGCGGCAATGAAGGCAGCGCCATTGCCACATTGATAATCTGCGCGATGACCCTGTCCGTCACACCACCGTAATAACCTGAGAGGATACCCAGCGCCGTCCCGACAACCGTCACCACCAGCGCGGAAATAAGACCGATGATCAGCGAGACGCGGGTTCCATAAATCAGTTCGCTCAGGATATCCTGTCCGATATCGTTTGTCCCCAGCGGATGCTCAGCCGACGGTTTTTGAAAAGGAAGACCCAGCTGAAAAGGATCATGCGGCGCGAGAAGCGGCGCAAAAATTGCCGTCAGAAGCACGACAGACAAAATTAAAATCCCCAGCTTAACTTTTGTATTGAGCCCTTTACTCATGCCGTATTCCCTCCCGTATGCGCGGATCGACCGCCATATTAACCAGATCAGACAGCAGGTTAAAGGTTACGACGCAGATTCCGATAAACAAAAAGCTGGTCTGCAGCATTGGAAAATCTTTGGCGCCCACTGAATCATAAATCAGTGTTCCCATCCCTTTCCAGGAGAAAACCACTTCAATCATCATCGAGCCGGACATCATATGGCCAAACTGCATACAAATGGATGTGAGATACGGACACAGGGCATTTTTAAGGACGTGCCTTCGCTGAACTTCCCTGTCCGTAAAGCCTTTGCCCACCGCAACCGTGATATATTCCTCGTCTTTAACCGTTTGAACCGTACTTTTCATCAGCATAAAATTAGACGCCATTTTAAAAAGCACCAGAATGGACAGCGGCAGCACCATATGCCAAAGAATATCCACTGCCCTCTGCATTCCCTGAAGTCCACCCGAGGTAATGCCGCCAATGGGAAACGCACCCAGCTTAAACGCAAAAACCAGCAGAAATATGATTGCCATACAGTTTGTCGGGACAGTGGAAATCCCGATCATAAGCGGAGAAACAACCGTGTCGAAAACGCCGCCTTTCTCCCATCCTGCTCGCATACCAAGCCAGCCGCCCAACAGTCCCGCAATGACCGTAGCCGGAACGGTCAGCAGCAGCGTCCAGCGCAGGCGGAATAAAACCGTCTCAAGCACCGGTGTCTTTGTACGGTAGGAATTGCCAAAATCCAGTCGGACTGTCTTTCCGAGATAGGTCAGGTACTGCGCGCGCAGTGGCCGGTCAAGTCCATATTCCGCACGGATTTCTTCGATGATCAGAGGATTGCTTAAGGAGAGGCGCAAATATTCGTCCTCGCCGATGATATGCTCGACAGGATCGCCCGGCATAAACCGCATCAGCAGAAAATTGATCGAAATAATACAGAATATAATGACGGCCGATTCTAAAATGTGTTTTATAATAGACTTCATTCTCAATGTCTGTCCCTCATCTTAACACAAGGCGGATCTGCGTTTTCACGCGGTATCTGCCTTGTTTACGGTCACTTATTTGTTTTTCGGATGCAGGTTATACCACGTCTCGGCATTAATGACACCCCAGCCGGGGTAGTTAACCCAGCCTTCGAACTTATCTGTGCGATAGGGATAGTAGGCGGTATCCCAGCAAAGCGGAACGCCTATACATTGCTCCACATTCAACTGCTGCAGCTTTTTGAGCGTGGAAACATATTCATCGGAGCCAGAGGCCGTTAAAAGTTTGTTGTATGCCTCATTGAACGCCGGTATATTGCAGCTGCCCCACATGCTGATGGGATCATTAAACATGTATAAGAATGCCGTTTTATAATAGGCGACACCCTGCGTGGAATATCCGACATAGATTTCATATTTCCCCTCCTTACGGAGTTTGGTCTCGGCATCCGAGTTTCGCACGCTTTCCTCATCCAGGGTCGCTTTGACGCCGATCTGTTTGAGATTTTCGATCACAATCTCAGAGATTCTTAAATACAGTGCTGACTTCGTCGTATTGTACTGTGGGGTAACCAGTACGTTCATGACGCTGCCGTCAGGCTTTTCACGAATGCCGTCCCCGTTAATATCCTTATATCCCGCTGTTTCGAGCGCTGTTTTGGCAGCTTCGATATCCTGCTTCAGGGCTGGAATCGATGCGTCGTGGCCAATCGAAGAGGGAGGGATGATGCCCGCGCCGGGAATCTTACCGTCCTCACCGCCGATGGTGGAAGCAAGCAGCTTATAGTCAAGCGCGAGGCGGACAGCCTTGCGGAAATTCACGTCATCTGTCGGCTGCTTATTGAACCCAAACAGGATCTGAAACAAGCCCTGATTGATGCTCTTGCCGGGATCGAGGCCCTTGATATTGCTAATTGAAGGCAGCATTGTCGGACTGATGGGGTTTGAATAGTCGTTCATCGCGTCCACATCTCCACGGACCAGCGCCATCACAAGTGCGTCCTGACTGTCGTAGGTACGAACAATCACCTTTTTGACCGTGAGCTTTTTGCCCAGAAAGCTGTCGCCGACAGTCTCATATGTCATCACACGCGCCTCTTTATCAATAGACACAAGCTTGTACGGGCCGCAGCCAATGGTAGCCTCTTCGCCGGAATAGTTTAGCGGGTCCGTAATCTTTTCCCAGATATGTTTGGGATACAGGCGTACAAATACTGCCGAGTTCCCAATTGTAAAATAGGCTGACGAGTCCTTTAGATTCAGCTTCAGCTGGGTATCGCTCAACTTTTCGACTGAGTCTATCTTGGAGAGATAGCCAGATTTCAGCTTATTATTCATAAAGTCAATCGTAAAAATCACATCGTCAATGGTGAGTGGCACACCGTCATGCCAGGTAATCCCCTTGTCTGTGGCGAATGTCGCCACGATGCTTTTACCATCCTTGCCGATTTCCCACGCGGTCATCAGGTTAGGCTTGATTTCGTTATTCGCATCCCTCGTCAATAGTGTCCCGGCGCAAAACGCATTGTAGTTCATACGGCCGAACTGGCCGGATTCCGAAGTAAGCGTACGGGGTTCAATGTCCTTGGTAATGCCGACTGACAGCACTTCAACTGTTTTATCAGACTGTGCCTTCTCGGATTTTTGTCCGGACGCTGGAGTCGCCTGTGCGCTTTTGCAGCCCGTCATGCTCAGCACGATAACAACCACCAGCAGCAGGGATATGATTTTTTTAAGTTTCATCTGTATTTCCTCCTTATGTGATTTGTCTAGTATTTTGATGTAACTAAATCTTATAAGACAATGGGTTAAATGCGCTTGTATATTCCCCCGCCTTGGGCGGGGGAATATACAGTTGATTAATTTGAAAACAAGCTTGTGATTTCTTGCCTCGCCGAAGGCGGGGGAAGAAAATGACGTTTTATATATAGCCAGATTTTAAGTTAATTGGCTATACAAGCTTAAAATCAGACAATACACTAGTCTATTTTTTGATTTTTAGATTGTACCAGGTCTCGCCGTTGATGACACCCCAGCCGGCATAATTAATCCATCCCTCATATTTGTCCGTGCGATAGGGAAAGTACGCCTTGTCCCAGCACAGCCCGATGGCAACAACCTTTTCGGACGCGATGCCCTGCGTTTTCTTGGTGTTCGCAAAGTACTCGTCATAGTTGCCGGAGTTCATCATTTTATCATAGTACGCCACAAATTCTTCATCAGCACAGGTACCCCACGGGTTATTGGGATTTGGCACCATATACATAAAAGCGGCATCATAAAGGGCAACTCCTGGAGAGGTATAGCCGATATACAGTTGATACTGGCCGGATTGGCGGAACTTGGTGGCGTAATCGGTGTTGCGCACGCTTTCTTCATCAAGGACGGCCTTAACGCCGGCTTCCTTCAGATTTTGGATGATAATCTCGCAGATGCGCAAGTACAGCGCCGAGCGGGTTTGATTATACTGAGGCGTTACCAGCACGCTCATTTCAGCACCCGAAGGCAGTTCGCAAAATCCGTCTGCGTTTTTATCAACATAACCAGCCTTGTCCAATATGCTTTTCGCCTTTTCCACATTTCTGACATTCTTAGGCAAACTTGCGTCATAGCCTTTCACCGCGGAAGAGATAATACCCACGCCGGCTATCTCACCGTCCTCGCCACCGATGGCCGTCGCGAGCAGCTGATAATCCAGCGCTGACGAAACTGCCTGACGAAACGAAAGGTCGTTGGTCGGGGCGACGTTAAAGCCAAACACCAGCTGAAAATTGCCGGGGTTGATACTCATGCCGGCATCCAGATTTTTCGTACCAGTAATGGAGGGCTTCATGCTTGAATCCAGTGAATTTGAATAATCGTACATCGCATCAATTTCACCGTTGCGAAGCGCCATGACAAGTGCGTCGTGACTGTTATAAGAGCGAACAACGACCTTTTTCACTGTCAATGTTCCCTTGAAATAATGGTCAACCGCCTCATATGTAACCACCTGGGCCTCTTTGTCGATGCCGGCAAGCTTATATGGGCCGCACCCGACGGCAGCATTTGCTTGCGTATATTCTTTGTATTTTTCCACGCTCTCCCAGATATGTTTAGGATACACATAGCAGAAACGCGCCATTTTGTTGAGTGTGCTAAACGCGGCAGGCGAAGAAAAACTCAGCTTCAGCGTCGTGTCATTAATTTTTTCAATCCCGGACAGCGACTTGACATAGCCCGATTTTTTGACATCCTTGAGAAAGTTCAGCGTAAAAATCACATCATCCATCGTCAGCGGCTTGCCGTCATGCCATGTGACACCCTGATCAGTCGCAAAGCTTGCCATGATAGACATCTGGTCGGCTGCAACCTCCCATTTGGTCATGATATAGGGCTTTATCTTCCCGTCATTGTCCAGTTCAAGGAAGGGGGCCGCACAGAAAGAATTATAATTCATCTTTCCGTATGAACCATCCTCAGTCATAATGTTAAAGCTGTCTGCAGGTTTAGTTGTGCCAATCCGTAGCACATCGACCGATTTAGAATTTCCTGACTGGGCGCTCGCCTGCCCGGAAGCAGAAGCCGCCTGTGCGCTTCTGCAACCAACCAGGCTCAGTAGCATAGCACCCGCCAATAAGAGTGCTGGGATTTTTCTTAGTTTCATCGGTATTCCTCCTGTATATTCATTTTTACTTATGTATTATTTTCTTTGGGACCGAAAATTTTACTAACTTAATCAACTATATCTACCGACATAAAGATAGCCAAGCTTGCCTTTAAAGCTGCGATCCCCGGTTCAGCTTTCATTACACCGGAAACAATGACAGCATGTGTGCAATGCACTATAGCCAATTAACTTAAAAACTGGCTAGTTATAAAGCGTCATTTTCTTTCCCCGCCTTCGGCGGGGAAAGAAATCACAAATTTGTTTTCAAGTTAATCAACTATAGCTTTTATATTGGTGAAGCCCTGCGTTCAGACAGGCTGTTCGATTCAGCTGTGGAATATCAATAAGATGCAATTCGCTGCGATAAAGATTCCGCAGGGATTCTTCTGTAACGAGTTCATTTGTATATCCAACGTGCAAAATGCCGTCCCAATCCAAAATGGCTGTTTTGCCTCCAAGTAAGATGGCATGATTGGGATCGTGGGTGGTCATGATCATCGAATACCCTTTCGATCTCATATCCTGTACCAATTCAAGAATGTATGAGGTTCGACCAAAATCCAAATGAGATGTTGGCTCGTCAAGCAATATGGCCTGGGGCTGCTGGGCAAGTGCCCTGGCAATTAAAACCATCTGCCGTTCTCCACCACTTATTTCAGTGTAAGGTTTATCGGCCAGATGCGTTATATGTAACGTTTCCAAGGCATCCATGGCGATTTGACGGTCCTTTTCATTTGGCTTGGAAAAAAGACCGATTTTAGCGGCACGGCCCATCATTACAAAATAAAGCACTGTATAGTCGAATACCGCTATATGAGATTGCTGGACATAACCAATTACACATGCAATTTCCTGTACAGTCATTTTGTTCATGGGCTTTCCATTTAAAAAAACAATACCGGAGCTTGGACGCCGAATGTTTGCAAGGCAATTAAAAAGTGTGCTTTTTCCTGCCCCATTGGGGCCTAAAATAGTCAGCACTTCGCCCTTCTCCAAAGTAAACGTAGCGTCTTTTATGACTGTACGGCCATCCGGATAAGCAAAACTCAGGCTCTGTACATCATAAATCACTGCAACTCTCCTTTTCGGCGCCGCATCAGCATAATGTAAAACGGTGCTCCAATAAGACTGGTTAATATGCTGACCGGAAGCTCTACTCCTGCTATGTTACGGGAGCAAGTGTCAGCTACGATCATGAACATAGCCCCAAGTAAGCAGGCCACAGGCATAAGCCTGGTATTGTTTGAGCCTACCAGCAAGCGTGCAAAATGGGGAATCACCAGGCCAACCCAGCTGATGGTGCCGCAAAGGCAGACAGCGCTGGCCGTCAGGATTGATGAGCACAGGATGGCGGCGTTTCTTATGGGTTTTACATTCGCGCCTAAAAGCTTTGCTTCTGTTTCACCCATTGAAAGGACGTCTATCCACCATGAAATCAAAAGTAAAACAACAAATCCAATTGCCATAGGAATGGCAACACTCCATATTTCGTGATACTTTACATATGCGAAGCTTCCCATTTGCCAGAATGTGATCGCCTGCAGCTGGCTCTGGGGATCTGCAACATATTTGATCATTCCCATGAAAGAGCTCATCAGGCCGGAGATAATCACGCCGGAAAGCACCAGCATGATATTGGATGTGCTGCCAAGCATTTTCGGGATCAACAGGGTAAGCCCGACCGCCAGCAGACCGGTGACAAAAGCCATTGCCTGCGTCCATATTGGATTCAGTCCTAGCAATATTGACAGTGCCGCGCCTACACAGGCTCCGGAAGAAACGCCCAGAAGATCGGGGGATACCAGGGGATTTCTGAAAATGCCCTGGTATACCGCACCTGACAGAGCAAGTGAAGCCCCAACCAGGCCGGCACCGATTATTCGGGGGAGTCTGAGATAGAATATTACCTTCTCCATCATAGGCTCCCGTGTCATTTCAGCTCCAAATAGTTTTCCAAAAAGAACCTGCAGGCTTTCTGTAATGGTCATGGAGTACTGTCCCAGACAAAGGCAGACCAGTGATATGAACAAAAGCAGTGCCGTCAGAATGAAAAGCCAAATGGGGGTTGAAAGAACATACTTTCTGCCAACCTTGTTAGATTTAGAATCTGTTGCCTTCTCATGGCCGAACATATCAGAATCCCAGCCCTTCTCTTGTCAGAGAAAGCCCATAGACCATCTTATAATAATCAAGAGCAATCTCTTCGAATTGCGCATCGCTCAGGCGCTCAGGGTACATAGTGTTGATGAGCCACAATCTTCCCAGAGCAATGACAAAGCCGGGGTACATCCACAGATCCATGTCGCAGGGAGACTCATACACATGACCATTCTGGACAGCCTTGAGGCTTGCGTTGGCAGGGTCGTTGATGAATCCTTCAAGCGTATAATCTCTACTGGTCAGTTCATTGGACATGAATATGTAATCCGGGTCCCAATTCATGATCTGCTCCATACCGACCTCTGACCAGATTCCGCCTCTGCCAACGGCGGCAGCGGCAGCGGGGTTGATGGCTCCGGCGTCTTCAAGGGCCATACCCTGTAGCGATGTACCAGGCGCAGTTGAACCAACGAACTCTCCTAGGAAAATCGCAGTCGGTTTTTCGGGATCTGGCAAATCTGCCACCAAGCCTTCTGCTAACCCTGTCAATTTTTCATAGTAGGCGATCAGTTCTTTTGCACGCTCCTCTTTTCCAAAGGCCTTATCAAACATATCAATCGCATACAGAACTTCTTCTTCATTTTCCATTCTAAGCGCAAGGGTGGGAATGCCCAGCTCATCAAGGGTTTCGATCAGTTTGCTGTTCCATTTCATAACGACAACGTCCGGATCCAGTGCTGCAATTGCCTCAGCGTTCGTGTTGCCGTCTCTTTTGATGTTGCCTCTGTTGGCTAGGCCCGGATTGATCATCAGGCAGAAAGCATCCGTTGTTGAATTAACGAATTTGTCATCTACGCCCATGCAGATGTAGTTCTTAATACCCCAGCCCGCCACGATACGCTCAACATTACGCGAAACCTCAACTTTGCGGCCGTTAAAGTCCACCACTGTGATCGTATCCGAGAGTGGCTTCTCTGAAGCTGCCACACTAGGGTCTTTGGAGGAACTCTCAGCAGGAGTATTGGCGGGGGTGGATTTGTTGGCCGAGCAGGAAACCATGGATAGTGCCATACTCACAGCCAGCAGCATGCACAAGATCTTTTTCAGATAGTTATTCATTTGTTCGCTCCTCTTTTCTTTTTGATTATCCAGAGCAAAAACGTCAAGAAATACGCTTTTGCACATCAGTAATACTGAAAACGTGAATCATATAGAAAGCGCCGCGAGGTCCGTGGAGCACCGCCGCCACATCCTGCATTTCATCTATGGCCCCAATGCTTCCCGAACCTTGCCGTTTACCCCAAACCAGTGCAGCAGGGTGGAAGAGTACATCTGGGTCATTAAATCTTAGTAAAAGGTGCTTGTCACAACGCTCTCCTGTTCCCAAGCAAAAAACCGCTTTTCTTCTTTGTGTCCGCAGATTCTCTCTGCCAAGTGCATACAAAAAAGGCATCGCTTCTATCAGCGATGCCTGTAAAATCAATGGCTACACCCGCCTAGCATTCCCACAGAATACCAAACCGGATATCGGCCACGATTCTTCCCCACCGAAAGAAGTGAACGGCAACATACGGCAGGTCTTCTGACTCGAGATCATCCATACCCTTCCCTTCCCGGTCGCCCAGTGGGTAAATCAAGGATATGTCCCTCTTACAGCAGCGGGGGCTGTCGCAGATTCGCACTGCATTCCCTTTTCAATACTTTCGTATCACCTGTATGTTGGATAATTCAGTTTTAAATAAAAAACGGATTCCCGTTTGTCGTGCTCAGTATAATGCACCCATTGACAATTGTCAACATTTTCATATTCAAGTCTTGTCGAAATTTGCCAGTTTAACGGGTTTTGAATCATTTTAGGTAAACTAAAAAAAGTGAACACAATTAAAATAACCTTTCACCAAGCAGTTCGCGGGTGATTTTTGCCACCTTGTAAACAGGTAAAGAGTATGCTAGACTTGCAAAGGTAAAGCACAAGTGCCGGCAGGACGACTACCGGTGAAAAGGGAAGCGGGTGAAAATCCCGCACGGTCCCGCCGCTGTAAGCGCATAAGGCCCTTTCATCAGCCACTGAAGCGAGATCGTTTCGGGAAGGCGAAAGGAATCAGCCGCGTAAGTCAGAAGACCTGCTTGTGCAAAGCTTTCACATGCCACGTGGAAATGGCACGGTGAAAATGCCGCGGGGAATACCCGGCGGCTTCGTTGATTGTGGCGAATTCGGGCCGCATTGTTTGTATTTGATACAGGCAATGCGCCCTTTTTATTTTGGAGGAAAGACGATGCGTCAGGTTTTTTTGAGGAACTGTCCACTCTTATGTACCCTTCCGCGCTGCTCCACACCTTTGGGGTAAACGGTAAAATTTCAGGCAGTGTCGGAGCGATCGGCGAAATGCAGGATGTTATCCCGATCATTCACGGTCCCAAAGGCTGCGCCTTTCATTACCGCTATTCCGCGCGCCGCCGCCATCAGCCGTTTTACAATGTGATTTCTACCGATCTGAAAGAGTCAGACATTGTTTATGGCGGCGAGGAAAAGCTCCGCCGCACAATTCTGGAAGCAAACGCTGCCTATCATCCCAGCTTGCTGATGGTAATCCCCTCCCCCGTCAGTGATATTCTTGGCGAAGATATCCATGCGGTGGCTGAGGACCTGCGTGTAAAGCAAGACATTCCCGTAGTTGCCATTGGGTCAGAGCTTTTTTCGCACCGCGATAAAAATTACGCCCGCAACCGTTTAAAAGAACTGGCCGGACAGAAGATCACCGGCGACAACCGTCTGGAAATGGAACTCAAGGGCTGCGGTTTTACCGAAGCTCTTTATGCCCTGGTGGATCAGGTTATGCAGCCCGCTGAGATGGTACCCTACAGCGTAAACATCGAAACGGTAGGTTGGGGCAGTGAGGGAAAACAGGCGCTTGTGGAAATCGAACATTTTTTAAACCGCTGCGGAGTTTCCGTCAACTGCTGGATTCCGAGCGCTCCGCTTGAAAAGCTGGTGCAGGCACCCCGTGCACAGCTCAATCTGGTAAAGCGTGTCCGGTGGGCGAGGCGTATGAAGGAACGCTTCGGCACCGATTATCTGCACATCGGCGGCGCAGGACGATATATGGGGCTGGATGGCATTTGCACCTTTTACCGGGACATCGCTTCCGTGCTGGGGCTGGAACAGAAAATGGAGAATGAAATCCAAATTGCGCGGGAAGAAGCATTGTGTCTAACCGAAGCGGCTCGAAAAAAGATGGGCGGCCTCCACTGCACTCTTGTGAGCCGCAGCCTGCAAATGGCACCGTTCCAGCTCAAGCTTTACGCGCAGGATTATGGGATGTACATTGACCACATCTGCGTGATACTGACACCCGAAATGCGCAGAGATATGGCACTGACGGAGGAGCTGGAGCAAAAATTACTGTCCCGGGTACAGAACGCCGCCGAGCTGTATAGTAAGCAGACCCAGCTCTGGATAAACCCCGAAGATGAGAAACTGCACGAGCTTTTCTCTTCGGTTGACGCAGTGGTAGGCACCGGCGATTTCACACTGGAAGGCAAGGGGGCACCACTGGTTCCCGCAATGAATGAAAATATTTCCCTTTCGTTCGAATCGTATATCCGCAATATCAACCGCATGTGTGAAAGGGCAAACACTAAAAAAGAGCGACCGGGACTGCTCTTAAACCGGATGAATTTTGTCTCGCGCCACTATCCGCTGTACTGCAACCGCGAAAGCCTTGCCTCCCGCGAGATGTGGTCGCGGATGTGGCTTCACAGAGAGGAGATTTCAAGATGAAAACTGCAGAAGGCTGTAAACTGTTTGGGGCGCATCAGGCACTGACTGGCATCCGGGGCGCCGTGGTTGTGCTGCACTCGGTGGTCGGATGCAATTTCGGTACGATGTCGTTTCATGTGCCGAATTGTATGCAGGATATTCGGCAAACATGCACCGTCATTAGCGACAGTGAAATTGTTTTCGGTGGTGAGCAGTCTCTGAAGCGCGCGCTGGAATCCGTCATCGAGCTATACGATCCCGCCGCTGTCTTTGTTATCAGTGGTTGTGTCAGCGAAATGATCGGAGATGACATTCAGGCGGTGATCGAGAGCTTGAAAACGGAAAAATACATTCGCTATGTTGAAGCAGGCGGCTTTCGCGGCAGCTTCGGGGATGGCTATGAGACGGCACTTCTTTCGCTGCTTGGCCTGATGGAGCCTCAGGAAGCGCCTGTTAAACCAGTGGTCAACCTTTTGGGAGTGGGCGCGGATGATTACCGGGCGGCGGCGGACAAGAAAGCTCTTCAAAAGCTATTGGGTGACAAGTCCGAATTAGGTTCTGTTTTCTCCTGCTGCACATTGGACGAGGTGCGAAAAGCCCCGCGCGCATCCCTCAATCTTGTGCTGGGGCGCGGCATAGAGCTGGCCAAACAAATGGAACAGCGCTTCGGAATTCCCTATGAACTCATTGACTATCCCTTTGGCATCAGAGGCTTCGATCACTTTCGAAACAGTCTGAAGCGGCATTTTAGCCTTGATTTTTCGAAGGAAGCGGCGCAGCTTGAAAGCGAAATTGCCTATGGACTTGAGCCGGTATACGCCTATGTGCAGGCATGCTACGGGATGCCCGTGGCAGTGATCGGCAGTGGCGCGCGGGCACGGGGCCTGCGGCGTTTTCTGGAAGATGAACTGGGGATGGAGGTCGTCCGCTTTGCCCTCCGGGAAGAAACCGGCAACCTGGATGAATTTTACCACGCTGTACTAAGTTCCGAGGCAGCGCTGATATTCGGGTCATCTTTTGAGCAGGAACTGGCCGATGATCTTGAAACCCCGCTGATCCGCTTTGATTATCCGGTATTCGATGAGGTTTCTGTCACGGGGCGTTCATTTATCGGAGCGCAGGGAACCCTCTGCTTAGTAGAGGATATACTCAATGCGGTCATGCGCGGTCGAACATTAAAGGGGGCATTATATCAGTGAAAAAAATATGCATCTATGGCAAGGGGGGCATCGGAAAATCCACCACGGTATCCAACGTTGCCGCCGCAATGGCAGAGATGGGGCTGCGCGTGGCAGTCGTCGGATGCGACCCAAAGGCCGATTCCACACGAAGCCTGACCGGCAAAAAAATCCCAACAGTGCTGGATTTACTGCGCAATGGCAATCCGGGAGAAATCGCCTTTCGCGGCTTTCGGGATATTTTGTGTATTGAGGCGGGCGGCCCCGAGCCGGGGACGGGTTGTGCCGGGCGTGGCATCATTGCGGCAATGCAGGAAATTCGAAGCAGAAAACTATTGGATCATACCGATGTGGTGATTTATGACGTACTGGGCGATGTGGTATGCGGCGGATTCAGCACGCCACTTCGGGAAGGCATTGCGGACGAGGTCTATCTGGTAACCACCGCAGACTTTATGTCAATCTATGCGGCGAACAACATTTGCCGGGGTATCCAAAAATATGCACAAACCGGTACAATCCGTCTGGCAGGCGTAATTTACAATGCCAGAAGCAGCATGGACAACCGCAGAGCGGTGGAACTGTTTGCCAAAGCGATCGGGACGCATGTGACCGGCGGGCTGCCCATGAGCGATTTGATCGGGAAGTCCGAGCTTGAGAGGCAGACCGTACTGGAGAAATACCCTGAAAGCGAAGTCAGTGACTGCTTCCGCCAGTTGGCCCGCGAGATTCTGAAAGGAGGGAAAGGCTGTATCCCCACTCCCCTTTTCGACGAAGAGGTGGAGGAATTATGTCGACAATTTCAGCCGGAGCTTTAGAGTCCTTTTCAATAGGAGAACACCCGTGTTTCAGCGGCAGCGCACATTTTCGCTTTGGACGCATCCATCTGGCTGTCGCACCTGAGTGCAATCTGCAATGCGCTTATTGCAGCCGGGATTTCGATTGTCCCAACGAGTCGCGCCCCGGGGTGACATCCAAAATCATTTCTCCCTATGAAAGCATTGGCTGTGTGGATCAGGCACTCAAACAGGATGACCGTCTGCGTGTGATAGGAATCGCAGGGCCCGGTGAGCCGCTTTATAACGAGGAGACGTTCGAAACCATGCGTTACCTGCATCGCCGGTTTCCCCAGCTTGCCTTGTGCGTCAGCACCAACGGGTTGCTGTTGCCCGAACGACTGGACGACCTGCTCGCCTGTGGGCTACGCACACTGACCATCACGATCAACACCCTGCAGCCTGAAACGGCACAAAAAATCTATCGCTCTGTCATTTATAACGGAAAAGCTTACGAGCTGGAAGAGGGTTGCAGATTACTGCTTCGCCAACAGCGTCTGGGGCTTCACCGCGCCGTGCAAAATGGCTTGACCGTTAAAATCAATACTGTACTCATTCCCGGCATCAATCAAACAGAAGTGACAGAGATTGCCGAAATGTGCGCCGGTGAGGGGGCATATCTTATGAATCTAATGCCCCTCATTCCCCAGGCTGAATTTGGTAACATCCCATGCCCTTCCCCGGCGCTGCTGCATACCTGCCGTGAGAAGGCCGGGAGTTATTTGTCCCAGTTTACCCACTGCAAACAGTGCCGGGCGGATGCCGTGGGGGTTCCGGGAGAATCAAGTTCCGGGAATAGCCTTCATACAGCAAAAACAGATCGGTGATATAAAAACCGTATATACAGCCACTTAAAAACTGGCTATAGATAAAACATCATTTTCTTCCCCCGCCGAAGGCGGGGGAAGAAATCACAAGCTTGTTTTCAAGTTAATCAACTATAAAAGTCGAGCTACAGCATTTCCAGTTAAGAGGGAGACACACAGCCACTCTCGCAATCTTTTATGAAATTGCTGTAATTACATGATAGTGTACAGTGCTTTTGCTTTAACCATGCGAAACTTAATTTTGTCCAAAAGCTTATCGTTGACAATTTTTTAAAATCAATATATCATAATATTCAGCAATCTATATAGCCAATTAACTTAAAAACTGGCTATAGATAAAACGTCATTTTCTTCCCCCGCCTTTGACGGGGGAAGAAATCACAAGCTTGTTTTCAAGTTAATCAACTATAAAATTGAATATTTCGGTACAGGTGCATATTGCTTAATAGAAAAGTCCGATGTAAGGTCGGCGCGGTCTCGCCACTGTAATGATGAGTTCACCATAAATACCACTGAGGCTACACCTTGGGAAGGTTTGGTAACTGTGAATCAGAGCCAGGAGAACTGCCTGTACAACAATCACCGCTTGACCTGCGAATGACGGGAAGGGATTTGCACAACAGTTTCGACTGACTTTTTGCCAACCCTAAATCCGGCTTTTGTGCCGGATTTTTTATTTGTCAGTACACTGTTGCAATGTTTTCAGCATACACGTGCTGAAAGCATTTGCTATGCAAAGCCATCTTTTCAAAAGATGGCTTTTTGCTTGCCATGGATTACCCTGACTGATCCATTTGCGAAGCTGGTGCTACAGCAATTCCATGGTTGATTGCGAAAGAGACTGTATGTCTTCCCCCGCCTCCGGTGGGGAAGCAGAGACAAAAATGCAATGCCATTAAAAAAGAAGTTAGTATGAAAAACATTTTTAACACGAATATGGAAAGAAAGGTTGATACATGTGGACAAGGAAGTAAAAACGCAAGCCACCGAAATCCCCGCTGTTTCTTTTGACGAGTTCCCGCCTACCTCTTATGAGGCCTGGAAAGCAGAGGCGGTCAACGCTTTAAAGGGGGCTCCTTTTGAAAAAAGATTGTTTACCAAAACCTATGAAGGCATCACTTTGGAACCGATCTACACAACCGAGCATACAAAAAAAGCGCCTCACTCTTTGGAATACCCCGGCAAGGCAGATTATGTAAGGGGTACAAATGCCGCCGGTTACATTGGACAGCCATGGATCATCGCCCAGGCCAGCGACGGCATTCTGCCCGCTCAGACCAACGAAACAATTCGACGCGAGCTGAGCAGAGGCAGCCAGGCAATCAATATTAAGCTTGATAAGACCATCCTGAATGGTCGTGAAGACCAGTGCTATGGTCATGAAAGCGGCCTTTATCTGTCCACTTTGCAGGATATGGACGACACCCTGCAGGATATCACGGTGGGGCAAAACGAACTGCACATCTTTGCCGGGGTTTCCGCAGCGCCCATACTGGGATTGCTGGCGGCACAGGCCAGAGCGCAGGGGCAGGCATCGCTGCTGCGAGATTATAGCGGCTGCGTGGGCGCAGACCCCATTGGCGTTCTGGCGGAAGAAAGCAGCTTACCCTGCATTCTGGACCAGTTGTACGACGAAATGGCGCTGACGATCCAGTGGAGTCGCGAAAACATGCCATGGATACGAACCATATTCGTGCGGGGGGACAGCTATCACAACGGAGGGGCGAATGCCATACAGGAAGTCGCTTACTGCATGTCCACTGCAATTGCCTATATCAGCGCCATGCAGATTCGTGGTCTGGATATTGACACCATCGCCGGACAAATCCGGTTTGGCTTTTCTCTGGGTGCCAATTTCTTTATGGAAATTGCAAAATTGCGCGCGGCACGCATGCTTTGGGCGCAGATCATTCAGTCCTTCGGTGGCGGCGAAGAAGCACAGAAAATAGACATTTTTGCGCGAACATCTCATTTCACGCAAACCACCTATGACCCTTATGTGAATATCCTGCGTGCCACCAGTCAGGCTTTTTCCGGTGTGGTGGGCGGTGTTGGCACCATGCAGGTTGCCCCCTTTGATGAGGTCTTCGGTCAAACTAGCGAGCAATCCCGCCGCGTTGCACGTAATATCCAGCTGATGTTTCAAAATGAATTTGACCTGACACAGCCGATTGATCCAGCGGGTGGCTCATGGTATATCGAAAGCCTGACACAGCAGATTGCCGACGAGGCATGGGCAAAAATACAGGATATTGCCAAAAACGACGGCATGATCGCTCAACTGCAAAAGGGGAACATTCAGGAAGAAATCAAAAAAGTCCTCAATGATCGCCTGAAAAATTTGGCAACCCGCTCAGACCGCGCCGTGGGCAGCAATATGTATGCCAACATGGGGGAAAAGCCATTGCAAAAGACTTTTCTATCCCCCGAAGCCATAAAAGACGACAGGGCTCACGCCATGCAGGAATACTTATCCGATAGAGATGAACCCTATTGTCAGGAGTGCCTTAAAAAAATGGAGAGCCAGATCAGCGGCGAATCCGGGCGTTTTATGCAAGCGTTAATCGAAGCTTTTATGGCGGGCGCCATGCTGGAAGAAGTGCGCCATACGCTTAACGACGGCTTCCCCAGCGATATACAGGTTGCCCCCATCACGCCCCACCGTTGGACAGAACAATTTGAGGCTCTGCGGGAAGGAACCGAGCGGTATCAGGCCGAAACCGGCTGCAATATCCGTGTCTTTTTGGCCAATCTGGGGCCGATCCCCCAGCATAAGCCCAGGGCTGAATTCAGTATCGGCTTTTTTGAGGTGGGGCATTTTGAAATGCTGAAGAATGACGGCTTCGCGACAGTGGAAGAAGCGGCGCGGGCGGCGGCTCAGTCTCAAGCCGATGTAACGGTAATCTGCTCCACCGATGAGACCTATCCAGAGCTGGTACCACCGTTGGCGAAGCTCATCAAATCCACCTGCCCCGATATGATGGTACTGCTGGCAGGTGCCCCCGCCCCAGAATTCAAAGACGCTTATCTGGCGGCCGGTGTAGACGATTTCATCCATGTTCGTGCTAACTGCCTTGATATTTTGAGCAAAATACAAAAAGCGAAGGGGATATGCTGATGTATATTAAACCGAATTTCGGTCAGCTTGCGCTCAAAGAACCCCGGTTGGACGCAGCCGCCGACATGGCGGACTGGCAGGCGGAGATCGCCGAAAGGACAGGCCGCCCGTTTGATTCTTTATATTACCGCACCATGGAGCAGATCAACGTCAAGCCGCTTTACACCGAAATAGATTCCCAAAAGGCCACCCATTTGCCCTATATGGCCGGAGTTCCTCCCTTTTTACGGGGGCCTTATCCCACGATGTATGTGACCCGCCCCTGGACGGTGCGCCAGTACGCAGGCTTTTCCACCGCCGAGGAAAGCAACGCCTTTTACCGACGCAACCTAGCCGCCGGTCAGAAGGGCCTTTCGATCGCTTTTGACCTGGCTACCCACCGGGGCTATGATTCCGACCATCCGCGGGTCGTCGGTGATGTGGGTAAAGCGGGCGTGGCGGTGGATTCCATTCTGGATATGGAGATCCTTTTTTCCGGCATCCCCTTGGATCAAATGTCCGTATCCATGACTATGAACGGCGCTGTGCTGCCTATTATGGCTTTCTACATTGTGGCGGCAGAAGAACAGGGCGTGGATAAATCGGTACTCAGCGGCACGATTCAGAATGATATATTGAAAGAATTCATGGTGCGTAATACCTATATTTATCCCCCGGTCGCCTCGATGCGCATTATCGGCGATATCTTTGCTTATACCGCCAAATATATGCCTAAATTCAACAGCATCAGCATTTCCGGCTATCATATGCAGGAGGCCGGCGCCACCGCGGACATCGAGCTTGGCTATACGCTGGCCGACGGCTGGGAGTACATCCGCACCGGCCTGAACGCCGGACTGAGCATCGACGACTTTGCGCCGCGGCTTTCGTTCTTTTGGGCAATTGGCAAAAACTATTTTATGGAAGTCGCAAAAATGCGCGCAGGCCGTATGCTTTGGGCCAAAATTATCAACCAGTTTCAACCGAAGAAGGCCAAATCCATGGCTCTGCGCACCCACTCTCAGACCTCAGGCTGGAGTCTGACCGCACAGGACCCCTTCAATAATGTGGCGCGTACCTGCGTGGAGGCCATGGCCGCCTCACTGGGGCATACCCAATCGCTCCACACCAACGCGTTGGATGAAGCCATCGCCCTGCCAACGGATTTTTCTGCCCGCATCGCGCGTAATACCCAGCTTTATATTCAGGACGAAACCAGCGTATGCAAGGTAATCGACCCATGGGGTGGCTCGTATTATGTGGAAGCTTTGACCGACGAACTGATCCGCCGGGCCTGGGCACACATCCAAGAAGTCGAAGCACTCGGCGGCATGTCGAAGGCTATCGATACCGGTCTGCCCAAAATGCGTATTGAAGAGGCCTCCGCCCGCCGCCAGGCGCACATTGATTCCGGAAAGGAAAAGATCTTAGGCCTCAATTATTTTCCCTTAGAGCATGAGGATCCGCTGGATATTCTGGAAGTTGACAATACTGCGGTGCGTCAGGCGCAGATCGCGCGGTTGCAAAAGCTTAGAACAAACAGGGACAGTGAAAAAGTTAAATACTGGCTTGACGCCATTACAAAATCGGTGGAAATCGGCGAGGGCAACCTGCTGGAACTGGCCGTTGAGGCCGCCAGAGCCAGAGCCAGCCTAGGCGAAATTTCAGACGCGGTGGAAAAGGTCTCAGGTCGGCACAAAGCGGTTATCCGCTCGATATCCGGTGTTTACAGCAATGAGTTTTCCGATAACAACATCATCGCCGAAGTGCGTCAGATGACCGATGAATTTGAACAAAGAGAGGGCCGCCGTCCGCGTATCCTGGTCGCCAAAATGGGGCAGGACGGTCATGACCGGGGGGCTAAGGTTGTGGCCACCGCCTACGCTGACATGGGTTTTGATGTGGATGTTGGACCGCTTTTTCAAACACCGGAGGAAGTCGCACAGGACGCCGTGGACAACGATGTGCATATCGTCGGCATGAGTTCTCTGGCCGCTGGTCACAAAACCCTGCTGCCCCAACTGGTGGAAGAACTCAAAAAGCGGGGTCGTCAGGATATCATGGTCATTGCCGGAGGAGTGATTCCTGCGCAGGATTATGATTTTCTGCGACAGCACGGTGCGGCGGCCATCTTCGGGCCGGGAAGCGTCATTCCGGTCTGCGCAAAGGAAATGCTCGACATTCTCAATAAACGGATGGCAGATATGGAGGAATAGCCATGAACTCCAGCGCTTATAAGCCGGAATGGACCCCACAGAATGCCGGAAGCGAGTTCACCACCCAAGTGATGCCCGGAATTAAATCGGAAATGCAAAATTCAGCCTCTCAACCCATTTATATAGCGGCCAAGCTTGACATAGACGACTATGTGCATGGGGTGCTGGCAGGTGACCGCATGATTCTGGCGCGGGCGATTACGCTGGTGGAAAGCAATGCCGTCAGGCACTTTGCCATGGGGCAGGAAATTATCCAGCGCATCCTGCCCTATACCGGAAATGCCATGCGCGTCGGCATAACCGGGGTTCCGGGTGCCGGCAAAAGCACCTTTATCGAGGCTTTAGGCTGCCGTCTATGCAGCCAAGGCAGAAAAGTGGCTGTTTTGGCCGTAGATCCGAGCAGCTCTGTCTCCAAAGGCAGTATTCTGGGTGATAAAACCCGTATGGAAAACCTCGCCAAGGAAACGAATGCCTTTATTCGCCCCTCCCCTTCCGGAGGAACGCTGGGTGGCGTCGCCAGAAAAAGCCGCGAAACCCTGTTGCTGTGTGAGGCAGCGGGTTACGACACCATTCTGGTGGAAACCGTTGGCGTGGGTCAGGGTGAAACGACGGTACGTTCAATGGTGGATTTCTTTCTGGTTGTGGTGATCACCGGGGCGGGTGATGAACTTCAGGGAATTAAAAAGGGCGTTATCGAGTTAGCCGACGCGATTCTGGTCAACAAAGCCGATGGCGACAATCAGCAAAAGGCATTAATCGCCAGGGCAGATTATAACCAAATTCTGCATTACCTGCGCCCGGCCACGGAGGGATGGGCCACAAAAGCGTACGCCTGTTCTTCACTGACCGGTGAGGGAATCGATGAAATATGGCAGGTAGTCGTGAAATTCAAACAGACAATGCAGACCTCTGGGCAACTCATGAGCAGGCGGCAGCGCCAGACTTGGACTTGGGTGCAGCAGATGGCACAGGAGTATATCCGCAGTATCATTGTGCAAAACCCTGCCATCACAGCCTGTATGCGTCAAGTTGAGCAGCAGTTGATGGCGGGCGGTATTACCGCCACAATGGCAGCACAAAACCTGATCTCAACGATGGAGGCGGAGCTTAAGCGATGAGAGCTCTACAACGCCGGTTCATTTTTGGAGTGCGGTGAAAAAACGATAGTACTTTTGTACCGATATGGGCAACTAAAATATATTGCTCCCGCATATCCCGATAGCTTCGGTTGCTGTATTAGCAGCCTCGGTCGCTGTGAAAAATAAGCCCGTAAACATCAGAATTGCGGGCTAAAGCGTTTGATAGAGCATGCTCCGCAAGCTCAGTGTCTATTTTCGCTCTGCGGTAATCTCTCACCCATCGGCACACTGTGTTAGTGTCGATTCCCAGTTCCTCAGCTACGCTGGTTGCGGATTTGCCGCTCCTTAGAATATGCTCCGCTCTCTGCGTCCTCAGTTCCTCGGAATATTTGCTGTTATTACTTGGCATGGTTTCTTCCTACCTTTACTACCCATATGATGGCATTAGAAACCACTGTCATATTTCCACCGCAGTCCACACGTAATCCAAATACTTCTTGACAATTAGTCAGTGCTGAGTATAATTATATTCAGCACTGACTAATTGCGCTGCTGAAAGTCCAGCTAAGAATTGTCAAGGTAATTTTTTTTGGAAAAGGGTATAAAAAGCAGTAAGGAAAAAGAGCACAGCAAACAAGCCCTTTGCAGAACAAAAAGCTAGACAGGTACTAACAACCATTAAGCAGCAAGGCAACGACTATGTAAAAAATTGAGTTTATGCTGGGCAGGAGCGATAACAGCAAAGGGCTTATCATCGCGGAGAATAGCGAAAACAATGTTGCAAACCTTATGCATAACAGCACCTAAAGCAACCATTTTGGGCTTGGACTGGCATTTAGAGAGGTAATAATCCCTTAGAACACAATTTTTAGCAACACCTTTACGGGTAAGGCCGATGCTGACAAGAGCCATTGTATGAATCACCCGCCGGGCGAGAGGAGAACCACGCTTAGACATTTTAACATTTGTACCAATGAATTTTCCGGATTGCTTCACGGCAGGATCAAGACCGAAGTAAGCGAAAAGCTGTTTGGGAGACTTGAATACGGAGAAGTCGCCAATCTCGCACATCACCGTAACAGCCGAAAGAAAGCCGGCACCCTTGAAAGTTTCAATCAGATGAATCTGCTTAACGAAAGGTTCGTCAGGCTGGGTATCCACTAATTCATGCATGGCAACAAGTATGCCGTCAATTTCCTCGTCGTATTTTTTGATGAAAGAGACAAAAAGCTTGATGAGTTTGTCGTTACTGGGGAGTGTGTGCCCAAAACTGGTAGCAGCTTCGGCAGCGGCTACGATTGCCTGGTATTGTTTCTCGGCATAGGCAGTCCCAAAACGCGCAGTGGATGAAATTGCCTTAATAACAGCATTCTTCTTAGCTGCCAGGAAAGCGGATGGAATCGCATATTTCCCCAATAAGGCAAGTGAGGTTTCGACGGTGAGCTTTGAAAAAATGCCTAGATACTGAGGAAAAGCCATGCGAAGCTCCCCCTGCAGTTTGTTGATATATGCCGAGCGACAATCCATAAGGTTGTAGTATTCACGCGTCAGCTTGCGCAGGTCAAGCACAAGGTCGGACGGAATGACCGAAACCTTCAAGTCTGGCTTCAACGCAATCAAAGCAAGCTTTTTTGAATCAAATTTATCGTTATGCACTTTACGGATATTTATGTTCGTGCTAGACTTTGTGATGATAGGATTAATGATTGATACGTTAAACCCCTTATCACGAAGATAGCAGAAGAGTGGGTAATGATAAATACCCGTGGATTCCAGAAAGATTCGAGCTTTCAAGGAATTGGACTCTTCTGCTTCTTTTATTGTCAAAACAGCTTTTTCAAGAGAAGCAGGGTTCGCGTGGGTAATCTTGAACGGCTTACCCGCAAAGGTTTGGTTCGGCAAGGCGATGGACATGAAACTAAAATCTGCGCCAACGTCAATACCGATTGAAAGATAGAAATTGCTTGACATTTTGTAAATCCTTTCCGATAGGCATCCATTCCATTTTAGTGAATACATAGCCTAGCATGTGATACAGGTATAGCCGCTTGACGGCTCCCAACCAGCCTAATCATAAATCTTCACCGAATGGACTAATTGACTTAATTGTAGGTATAAACCGATAAAAATCGGTTTCCCAAGGAGAAATACATTGTTTGTCCTATCCGTGAAAGTCTACCTTACAATCAACTTGGTGTCTACAGTGTCTACAGTGTCTACAGAAACCGTCAAGCCTTTGACAACCTGCATAGCCAGCTTTATGGCTATGACATTATTATACTAGGAGAAATCTTTATGATACCACTTTATATTCTAGGTTTGCTGCAAAGATTCGGGCCGCAGCACGGCTATCAGATCAAAAAAACAATCGCCGAGCAGCTTTCAGATTTTACTCAGATCAAACTGCCGACGATTTATTATCACCTTGATAAAATGGAGGCTGACGGGCTTCTATCCGCAAGTAGTGAAAAGCCCGGGAGCAGGCCGGAAAAAACTGTGTATGCCATAACCGATAAAGGAATAGGGGCCTTTCAAGGTATGCTCGCAAAACTTCTTGAATTTGAATATAGGCCGGCATTTCCTTCCGACGGCGTGTTCTACTTTTCAGATTACCTGGATACCGCAGATATCGCCGAGCATTTGAAAAACTATTCTCAGAGGCTGCAGGAAATCATCGGCTCCATTCAGAAGCACAAAAACGAAACGCTGCTTTTTGTGCCTGTGGAAATGAAAACGATGGTTAATATCATATTCAGCCATCACGAGCTGCATTATCAGGCGGAGCTTGATTGGGCTGGTGAGTCACTAAACAGTTTGAAAGGAGAGTAGGCTTATGGTAAAGCAAAGGATCACAGAAACAAACGAGGGTATACAGGACAAGCTGACAGTTGAAATCTTCGACAGGTTTGCAAAAGCCATGCGCGAGAAAGGCTGGAACAATGTTGACGGCTTCATTAAGGCGGGTATTACAAAGGGTAACGTGCTTGAAATCGGCCCGGGGCCGGGATATGTTGGGCTGGAATGGCTAAAGAAATGTCCGAATTCCACCTTGACCGGATGCGAAATCAGCCGTGAAATGATCAGATTGGCGGAGAAAAACGCGCGCGATTATGGTTTTGAGTCAAGGGCGAACTATGTGGAGGGCACCTGCATGCAGATGCCGTTTCCGGATAGTTCTTTCGACGCCGTTTTTTCAAACGGCTCGCTCCATGAATGGGAAGACCCGGTCAAGGTTTTCAATGAGATAGGCAGAGTGCTGAAACCGGAGGGGATTTTCTGTGTCACCGACATGCGGCGAAACGTCAACCCGATGAGCAAATGGATGATCTATGCTTCGACCAAACCGAAAGAAATACGCCCCGGGTTCCTTTCTTCTTTGAATGCGTCTTATACCGTGACGGAGCTGAGGGATATTTTGAGCCGTTCAAAACTCAAAAACGCCAATGTTCAAAGTGAGTTTTTCGGGCTTAGTATATCCGGTAATAGAGTTTAATAAATCAACAAGCAGCTGAAATTCAGCTGCTTGTTGATTTATTAAACTAGAACTGATTTCGGCAGATCAGCCAAGCTAATCATTCTTACGTTAGACACATTCAAATCTCAATTATTATAGTTGATTAACTTGAAAACAAGCTTGTGATTTCTTCACCCGCCGAAGGCGGGTGAAGAAAATAACGTTTTATATATAGCCAGTTTTTAAGTTAATTGGCTATATTTATTTTCTACAATATCCTGCCAATGTTCAAGAACGAATCTTCCGATATTAGGGTCGTACATCGTTCCAAGATTTTTTGCGATCTCCATGTAACAGTGTTCAAGGGAATATGCCCTGCGATAAACCCGGTTTGATGTCATGGCGTCAATAGTGTCAGATATCGCAATGATTCTGGCCCCCAGAGGTATTTTTTCTCCTTTTAGCCCTGCCGGATAACCTAGCCCGTCAAACCGTTCATGATGGTACAAGATAATGTCTTTCATTTCCGCCAGATGGGCAGACCTGCTTAAAATATCGGCTCCGATCTGCGGATGTGTTTTTATGACATCCCATTCCCAGTCGTCAAGTGCTCCTTCTTTGTTCAATAAGGCATCCGGAATGCCGATTTTTCCGATATCATGAAGGTGAGCGGCAATATGTATTCTTTCAGCCGCGTCGTCACTCAAGCTCATGCGCTTGCATATCTTTAACACCATGTCACTGACGCGCTGTGAATGCCCCGCCGTATATGGGTCCTTTGCATCCAGAGCGCCGGCGATGCATGCTATAATTTCGTGATAATCTATAAGTCTGTTGCAAAAAGCAAAGTTTTGCACTGCGCCGCCCCCCTTCAATGTCCGCACATAACATGTGTTATTTGTCTTTAAACCCGTCACAGCGTCCAGCTTGCTGCTTTATTTTGCACCTCGATCATGTGTTTGAACAAACCGCCCTGCTGTAACAGTTCGTTAGGAGAGCCCTGCTGAGCGACGTGACCGCTGTCGAGTACAACAATCTTGTCTGCATCGGCAACAGTCCTCATGCGGTGCGCGATAACCAGTACGGTCTTATTCTGAATGAGCTGAGAGATTGCGGACTGGATCAGAGTCTCGTTTTCCACATCTAGGGATGCCGTGGCTTCGTCCAAAAGGATGATGGGCGAATCTTTCAGAAATGCGCGCGCGATGGAAATGCGCTGCCGCTCTCCTCCGGAAAGCCCTGAGCCGTTTTCACCGATCATAGTATTCCAGCTATTTGGCAATTTTTCTGCGAACTCATCGCAGTGAGCAAAGCGCGCGGCATGCAAAACCTCTTCATCGCTCGCATTTTTTCGCCCGACCCGGATGTTTTCCATAATTGTATTGTTAAACAGCGTTACATCCTGGAAAACGATTGAGAAAAGAGATAATAATGTTTCGGGATCAACTTTTGAAATATCCATTCCGCCCAAAGTGATTTTGCCTTGCTTTATATCCCAGAACCGCGCGGCAAGCCGCGATACTGTAGTTTTTCCGCCGCCGGACGGACCAATCAGCGCTGTCACCTCTCCCTGCCTGGCTGTAAAAGTTGCGTTGCGAAGGACATTTTCTTCTCCATTATAAGCAAATCCAACATGATCAAATACGATATCGCATCCTTTATTCGTTAGAGCCGACACGCCGCTCTGCACAGGGTGATCAAGGATTTCGTTCATACGCTCGGTCTGAACGTTCGCTGATATCATCGCCGCAAGATTTTGCAGTGCAGCCTGCATCGGGTCATACATACGTGAAACGACAAGCAGGAACATAAAGAAGGTAAGGATATCAAGACTTCCGTCAGCAAGCAGGATACCTCCGACCAGCGCTACTGTTGCAATGCCCAGCTTCAGAACCATCTGGGCGGAAGCGACGAATACTGCGGTTCCAAGTTCGGTCAAAATGGCGCGTTTTTCAACGGCTTTTATTTTTTCATCAAGCCCCGCAAGGTATTTTTCTTCGGCATTATTTGCTTTCAGATCGCGTACTGATTCCAGACACTCCTGTATTCCGTCAGCACAAGCCATTTTTACCGCCATTTGCTTACGTCCAAGCGCGTTTTGAACTCTTGTTGAAAATATCACAATACAGAATGAGATCGGAAGCACCCAAAGTGCCGCCAGCGCCATTCGCCAGTCGAAGAAGAACAAGCTGACAGCAATAAGGAGTGTGGAAATAATTGCGCCGACAAGCTCGGGGATGTAATGAGAAAAAACGGTTTCAAGAAAAGAACAATCAGCCATTATCGTACTGGTCAGATCAGCCAGATCCTTTTTCCCAAAAAATGATAAAGGAAGCTTTCTGAGCTTTTCTGCCAGTGTGATCCGGCGGACGCCGCTTTCCACATAGGTTGCAAGGTAGCAGGCGTTATACTGAATTCGTGAAGTCAGGAAAACCAGAAGTAAACATGTCGCTATACCTACGATATAAAAGACGGTGTGGTTTCCGGATACGCCTCCGTTCATAAGGTCGCCGACAAGATAATAAAGAAGCCCAACCGGCATCATGAGAACAAAATCTGCCAGTGCGCACGAAGCACAGCTTTTCACGAAATCCTTTGCGCCCTTTTCGGAGAGTGCGTATTTATGCTGAATCTTATTAAGCAAGCTCATTTTTGACACCTACCTTCCATTTTGCGGCACGGCTGTATTCACGCCACATATGCGTATAAAGACCGTCAGATTGAAGCAATTTTTCATGACTGTCACATTCTTCAATCTGTCCATCCTTCAATACAAATATTCTGTCAGAACCTGCAACAGTGGATAGTCTGTGAGCAATCATAATTACTGTTTTCCCCTTAGAAAGCGCCGTGAAAGCAGCCTGCACCTTGTATTCATTGTCCGGATCGGCAAATGCAGTTGCCTCATCCAAAATTATGACAGGCATATTCTTGAGCATAACGCGGGCAATAGTGATACGCTGCTGTTCACCACCGGAAAGGTAGACACCTTTGGTCCCTATTACAGTGTCAACTCCATCCGGCATTTTTTCAAGTATGTCGCTGCATTGCGCCGCTTCGAGCGCTTTCATGACTTCTTCGTGGGTGGCATCCGGCTTTGCGATGCGAACGTTTTCCAGAATAGACGTTTTCAATAGCTTGCTGTCCTGAAAGACAAAGGATACTGTGTTCATTAATTCATTTTTTGGAATACTCTTTACATTTACGCCGCCGATCATCATTTTGCCACTGTCAACATCCCAGAAACGCGCAATTACACTTGCAAGAGTCGTTTTACCTCCGCCAGACGGGCCAACGAATGCTACATGCTCACCCTGCTTAATCTGCAGAGATACGTGATTAAGCGCATTTGATTTCGCATTTTGATACCGGAATGAGACATCGTCCAGCATGATGGAATTGTCTTTTGGATGAACAGGCTGCGCGGACTCCGGCAAGGGAGCAAGTGTCATAACGCCGTCAATTTGCTCCAGTGCGTCTGCAACAATCATCTTGTTTTCACTGGAGAACATGATTTTTGTAAGCGTGACTGTAATGATCGGTGTGAAAATAATATAAAAGAGCAGATTCATCAAAAACGTATTACTTACACCGCTTTGCGTTATGAACAATGCTGCCGCAATGAGGACGGCGAACACGGCGTTGATTGCCGTTGTATAAAGCATCATCGGCAGACGCAGCTGCTTTGTGTAAGCGATGACCCATTTTTCATAGCTGTCGATAGACGCCTTAAACCTTTTGAACGAAAATACTGATTGCCCGAAGGTCTTGACGACAGGTATTCCCCGGACATATTCCACAGCTTCGTTGGACATCTGTCCTAATGCATCCTGATACTCCTTCATTCTGGTGCGCATCTTGGCGCCGGTCATCATTGTCATCAGCGCAAATGCCAGCACAATAGGGATCAGGCTGAGAAGCCCAAGTCTCCAGTCGAATGCAAGCAGAAGCGCCAACATACCGATTGGTGTCGCAATTGCGCCCGCACGATCGGGCAATTGATGCGCAAGATAGGTTTCTGTTGCGGCACTTGACTCGTTGATAATCTTACGCAGCTTGCCACTCCCGAAGCTGTCCATAAAACCAAGCGGCAACGTGACGATATGATGCATTGCCTGACTGCGTATGCTGGATGCGACACGAAACGCGGCGATATGTGAGCACATAAGCGCGCCTACATAAATAAGCATCGACAACACCGCAAATAGCACAGCCATCCAGCCGTTATGCGCAAAATTTTGCGCCGCACCGTAATTTGGTGCGATATCAAGAACCTCTTTGATAATTTTCCATATGTATACAAATGGTAAGAGCGCAAGAAGCGCGCTGATTGCGGAAAGAATCCACGAAGATATCGTCAGATATCTGAAGCTTCCGGCATAACCGAACAGCCTCGTCAGGTCAGAATGCTTTTTCAATGGCTTTCTCCTCCTTTGCGTTGTGTATAAAAAAATCAATTAACCGCTGACCGCCGCTGCTGTCAAGCGGGTAGAATTCGCCGACCTCTCCGTTTTCCATATGCAGAACATGTGTACAGCAGCTTAGAATCAGCTCCGGGTCGTGCGTAACAATCAACACCGTACGCTTTCCAAGAAGCGAACTGAGCAGCGCCGCCGTTTCTCTCATATGGCAGTAATCAAGTCCGCTAGTCGGCTCGTCAAATACAAGGATTTCTTTGTCGGCGAGCAGCGCGGATGCGATGGCAACCCTCTGTTTCTGCCCTCCGGACAAAGACGCCGGATGACGATTCGCATACTGCGACAAATCAAGCTGCTTTAGAATAACCGGCGCGTCCTTTTCATTGTTTTTGCTCATCCCCAGGCGCACCTCATCATCCACCGATTCGCAAAAGAGCTGGTGGTTGACGTCCTGCATGACCATATAGCATTTTTTGAGCATGGTACGCCTGCCACAGGCAGCGCCATCGAAGATCACCTTGCCGCCAAACCTTTTCTCAAGTCCGCAGAGACATTTTGAGAAAGTCGATTTTCCGGCTCCGTTATGCCCGATCACAGCGGTGATGCCGCCTCTAGGCAGAGACAGCGATTTTATATTGAGAGCCTGCTTTTTTCCGTCATAGGAGTAACGAAAATTATTTAGCTCTAATGTATCTTCCCGAATTGCGTGGGGAGCTTCGTTCTTCAGATTTTCCAGCGACAGTGGCCGTAGCCCGAACTTTCGCAGCTTATCAGGCGGCAGCGCCACAAACTCATTCATCGGCAGATCAAGGCCAATTTTGCCATCGCTCATATAGATCACTCTGTCACAAATATCCTTCAGCCAGTGGAGCCTGTGTTCAGCAATTACGATGGTTTTGCCGCGTGATTTCCATAATAAAATGATACGCCTTAGGCTTTCAATCGCGTCCATATCCAGGTTGGAGGTCGGCTCATCCAGCACAAGAACTTCAGGCTGTGCGGCAGACACCGAAGTGCATGCGACCTTTTGCTTTTCGCCGCCGGATAGGTTAAAAATACTGCGTCCAAGCAGGCTTTCTATCTCCATATCGCGAGCAGCTTCATGTATTCTATTTTTGATCGTGTTTTCCAGAAGTCCCATATTCTCACAGGCAAAGGCGATCTCGCTCGTTGTGTCCACACAGAAGAACTGGCTCCGCGGATTTTGAAAAACGCTTCCCACAACACGCGCAGTTTCATACAGCTCGCCTTTGATAATGTCCAGTCCGCCGACGGTTACGCTGCCTGTCAGTTCTCCTTCGTAATAATGGGGGATCAAGCCGTTGATAAGACGTGTTACGGTCGTTTTTCCGCAGCCGGACTGTCCGCAGAGCAGTACGGTTTCACCATTACCTACAGTAATCGACATATTGTTTAATGCGCCTGATTCCGAATTTGCATACTTAAAATCAACATTTTTTATTTCTATCATAATATAATCACCTCACAGAACTCGGGAGTATTGTAATCACGAACGGAATAATACATACCAGGATTATAATGAAGTCCTGAACATGAAAACCAATATCGCATACATTCGTTCGTCGGACATTACCTCCAAGTCCACGTGTAAGTGCCGCTGCGGATAATTCTTCACCGATCTTAGTAGAGCAGGTCAAAAGCGGCACTAAACGGTATTCAAGCACTTTACCTGCATTTTTTCCTGCGAAGCTTACTCCACGCATCCGCATCGCCGCATTGATTGATGAGAACTCATCCGCCACAGTTGGAAAAAAACGAAACATGACGGACATTGGAATAATTAGCTTTTCACTGACGTGCATCCGGAGCATCGCTGCGGTAAACTCGCTGACAGTTGTGGTGGAAACAACGTAAATGCCCATCATGATACTTGGCATGAATCTTGTTATAATTCCTGCCATGCCGAGAAGCAGAAAGTTCAAAATACCGGTCGTCCTCGGTCCGAAGTAATGAAACGCGAAATACATCACAAAATATACGACGACATATATCGTTGCGGTTTTATACTTTTTTGATGAAAAAAGCAGCACTAGGGGGAGCAAACATAAGCATGGAGTAAGAAACCACAATTTATCGCTCCCCGCGCCACCAAGTACGAAGGCTGCCATTGTAATCAACAAAAGCAGTTTTGTCCTTGGATCAAGTAAAAGCCCGCGGTTTTCGATATCTGATTGCATAATGCTTTGACGCATCAGGCAATCCCCGCTCTAACGAAATGCTTTTTAAGGATTGCCTTGCCGACCAGCCCGCCGATTATTCCAGAAACAAAGGTGGTGATCAAAAGCGCAGGGCACATCCATGTCGGCATTAGACTTGTTAATGTGTCTATGTATTCCTGCCCAAAATCCTGTCTGGTTGAAAAATAGCCCTCAATATTTATAAACAGCGGAATAAAGTTGCCCCACATCCAGACGCTGAAAATACCGGATGTCAAAATTGCTTTAGACACGCTTTTATAATTTCCGCTTCTAAAAACCAGTTCGGCGATCAGCCCGGATACGGCACCAACAATCAAAGCATAATAACCCATGCCGGTGAGCAGCATCAAGATTCCCATGATTATGCTCATAATGAGAATCATGCCGAATTTTTTTACTTTGGTCAGAAATAGCATAAAAGGGATACCGCCGATGATCGGACCGACAACACAGAGCAGAGGCATAAATATCGGAATATAGCCAAGCATGGCTAAAGCAAAAATAATTACAAAATAAATCGCAGTATAAATACCGACATTGATTAAGTCTTTGCCTTTGAGTTTTTCGCTTTTCATTAACTCAGACCTCCATATAATTTAATGGTAATAGCCGAAATTGCGCCGTTGACATTTTGCCCCTCTACAGCACACGGAGTGAAACGTACAGGAAGTTATATCCTTATTATGTGGGGCGCGGGCACACCGCGCCCCACATGTCATCAGCAAAGCTGATCAAGCAAAATAGTTACATTAACGCCGATTTGGATTCCTATCAGATACCTTTATCCGCTTATTTTTTTCCGGATCGCCGCCTCCACAGCAGCCTCCCGCGAGTCTTTTTAGATAACTCTTAAGCGCATAGACTCCGGCAAGTATGATAGCAAGGACAAAAATCGCATGCCAGAAATCTGCGTTTCCCATAACGATCTCCTTTCCACAAACACTCAGACTGTGTTTTGCATAATTACGCACATGTTTCCGATACGCTCATCGGATATCCCAGCAAGAAGTGCGAACGCGGCATTCGTGGAGTCTTCCGGCGGCAATGCGAGCTTCTGACTGAGGAACCGGAAGATGATATCGTAATACGTGGCATACCGTGAGCCGAGTTCACGGCCTTTCTCCGTAAGAAACACCATGCCGTATTTCGCCTTTTGAACCAAAGCTCTGTCACTGAGCGTTACCATCATTCTGTGTACGCTTGGCTTTGTAAGGCCAAGCTTTTCCGCAATATCTACACATCGTATCCCACATTCCTTGTCGAGTGCATTCAGCGCAATCAGATATCGGATGCTCGGGGCGGAGAGAGTCTGCATCTTATTCATCTGCACATCTTTTCCTCCTTGAACCGCCTCTGGGAAACGCGGGTAAGCCGCGCTCTCCACAGGATTATTTTCCGTAATGGCAGCTGCTGCTCATGGGACAGCCCGCACATCCGCCGCCACAAGAGGAATTGCCTTTCTTTTTTTCTTTGATCATACTCATGATAATCTGCAAGACCACGGTAGCCAGAGCAGTGCAAATAAGAATGGTTGCAAGGTTTTCGGTTAACCACATTAGCATTTTATGATCCTCCTGTCGTTGCTTTTTTAGTTATACTCTGGACTTAGCTTTGACTTTGACATTGGCTTTCAGAGTTCCGGACTCTTTGTAGGGTTTGAACAGCATATAAGCAATGAACGCCACGAGAATGAATGCGACGATGGAACCGAGGACAGTTCCGCTTCCACTGAACAACATGCCAAGCTGATAGACGATTAGTGCGATAGCGTAAGCAAACACGCACTGGTAACCGATAGCGAACCAAGTCCATTTTGCATTGTTCATCTCACGTTTGATAGCACCCATAGCCGCGAAGCATGGTGCGCAGAGAAGATTGAACACCAAGAAGGAGTAAGCGGAAAGTGGGGAAAATACGGCGCGCATGTTGTTCCATATCTGCCAGCCATTCTCCGCAACCTCATCAAAGCCTCCGAACAAGACGCCAAAGGTGCCGACAACATTCTCTTTTGCTATCAGGCCTGTAATGGAAGCGACCGCACCCTGCCAGTTGCCCCAGCCCAGCGGGATAAAGATCCAGGCAATGGCGGAACCGACAGCGGCTAAAACGCTGTTCTCCATATTGCCGACCATGCCAAAGGATCCGTTTTCTACGCCAAAGCTTGACAGGAACCAGATGAGAATCGTTGCCAGCAGAATAATAGTACCGGCCTTCTTGATGAAGGACCAGCCGCGCTCCCACATAGAGCGAAGGACGTTGCCGACAGTCGGCCAGTGGTAAGCCGGAAGTTCCATCACGAAGGGAGCTGGGTCGCCGGCGAACATCTTTGTCTTTTTCAGCATAATGCCGGATATGACGACAGCGAAAATACCAAGGAAGTAAGCGCTGGGAGCCACCCATGCAGCGCCGCCGAACATGCCGCCGGCTATGAGGGCGATGATTGGCAGCTTTGCTCCGCAGGGAATAAAGGTGGTGGTGATGATGGTCATTTTCCGGTCCCGGTCATTTTCAATCGTGCGCGAGGCCATAATACCCGGAACGCTGCATCCGGTGCCTATGAGCATAGGGATGAAGCTCTTGCCGGGAAGGCCAAACTTACGAAAAATACGGTCCATTACGAAAGCAATACGAGCCATGTAGCCACAGGCTTCAAGGAATGCAAGAAATAGGAACAAAACCAACATCTGAGGAACAAATCCGAGCACCGCGCCGACGCCGGCTACAATACCGTCTAAGAGAAGGCTCTCAAGCCAGCCGGCACAGTTTATGCTGTCAAGCCAGTTCCCGAGCAAAACAGGGACGCCCGGCACCCACACACCATAATTTGCGGGATCAGGTTCCTCCATATCAGCTATCTCCATGTAGCTGTCATAGGTCACAGGAATCTCTTCTTCGACGTTTCCATCGTCGTCGTAAATATAAGCAGTAGCGCTGAGTGTGATCGCTTCCGAAGTGTCTATACCCGCTTCTTCGGCGGCAGATACAAAAGCGTCTTTTATCGCACCGGGTTCTGTATATTCATCAGCTGCTTGTGCATACGCCGAGGAACCGGTACCGAACAGATACCACCCGTCACCGAACACACCGTCGTTGACCCAATCCGTCGCCCACGACCCAACCGTTGAAACAGAAACAAAATATACGATGAACATGACCACCGCAAAGATCGGCAGCGCGGCCCACCGGTTTGTCACGACTCGGTCTATTTTGTCTGAGGCTGTGAGCTTTCCGGCATTTTTCTTCTTATAGCAGCCCTTGATTATCGATGCTATGTATATATATCGCTCGTTCGTGATGATGCTCTCCGCATCGTCGTCCATTTCTGTTTCAGCGGCTTTGATATCCTCCTCAATGTGGCCAAGCAGCGATTGATCCAGTTTCAACTGAGCCAGGACCTTTTCGTCGCGCTCAAATATTTTGACGGCAAACCAGCGCTGCTGTTCCTGCGGTAAGTTGTGAACGGCGGCTTCTTCAATATGTGCAATAGCGTGTTCCACAACGCCGCTGAAGGTATGCATCGGGACTGTCTTTGTGGATTTGGCGGCTTCGACTGCGGCTTGGGCCGCCTCCATAATTCCCATGCCCTTTAGCGCTGAAATCTCCACGATTTTGCAGCCGAGTTCACGGGACAGCTCGTTAATGTTGATCTGATCCCCGTTTTTCTTTACAACGTCCATCATGTTGATGGCAATCACCACGGGGATTCCAAGCTCCGTTAGCTGTGTCGTCAGGTAAAGGTTCCTTTCAAGGTTCGTACCGTCCACAATGTTGAGTATCGCATCCGGGCGATCACCGATCAGATAATTTCTCGCCACCACTTCCTCCAGTGTGTACGGAGAAAGCGAATAAATGCCCGGCAGATCCATGATGACAACGTCTTTGTGATTCTTGAGCTTGCCTTCCTTTTTCTCCACCGTGACGCCCGGCCAGTTCCCGACAAACTGGTTGGATCCGGTCAAGGCATTAAACAGGGTCGTTTTGCCGCTGTTGGGGTTGCCTGCTAAGGCAATTTTGATCTCCACTTCTATTTTCCTCGCTTTCAATAGTTAGATCGCTTTAACTGATTGGTATAAAAATAGGGACTGTTCCCCTGATGTTATCCAACCTCGATCATTTCCGCATCTGCCTTGCGAATAGACAACTCGTACCCACGTACGTTCACTTCCAACGGGTCGCCAAGCGGAGCAACTTTACGAATATAGACATCGACTCCTTTGGTGATCCCCATGTCCATAATGCGGCGCTTGATCGCACCTTCGCCGTGAAGCTTAACAACCGTCACTGTTTCGCCGATCTTTGTATCCCTGAGTGTTTTCATGAACGATTCCTCCTCGCCTTTTTATATTATTATTTTGCTTGCCATCTCTTTGCTGATGGCAATGCGCGACTCTTTGATATTGACAATGACATTACCTCCCATCATGGCAACGACCATGACATTTCCTCCGGCAATAAAACCGAGATCTTCCAGATGCTTTTTCACATCGGCCTTTCCGCCGACTTTTCTGATGATGTTTTCCTCGCCGACTTCTGCAAGTGTTAACGGCATCATGCTGTCCTCCTCCGTGCGCCTTCGATTAGTGTACTCTAACCAACGCTTTAAATTATTGGTTAGACGTCTCTAACCAATAATTAGTTTAATATCTCTAACTGAATTTGTCAATAGGTTTTCCGTTCATCTTGATTATTTGGTTAGAGTGTGTTAACCTTAACTCAATACCAAATGAAAGTTGGTCAAATTGCTATGAGAATACTGAAAGCGTCTGAGGACTACCTCGAGGCGATGCTGATGATGAAGGAGCAGCATGGCTTTATCCGTTCCATCGATATCGCTGAAGAATTGGGAGTGACAAAGCCCAGCGTCACCTATACGACAAAACGGCTGCGTGAAAACGGGTATATCACGATGGACAAGAATGGGCTCATTACGCTGACCGATTCGGGGATGGAAATTGCTGCATGCATCTATGACCGCCACAGGCTGTTGACCGAATTCTTTATGAAGCTTGGCGTGGATGAAAAGACCGCCCGTGAGGATGCCTGTAAGGTGGAACATGACATCAGCACGAAGACATTCGATGCGATTTGCCGCCATGTTGGCAGGGAAAAGGGATAGAATTTCGTTTTACTAGTGATTTTACAGAGGAAACGTAATGTCCTCATCTGCGGAAATCTTAAAAAGTTTAAGGTCTATAGAACAAGGGAAGGCTTTTCCGGGCTTATTTACCGGCAGAAGCCTTCCTTCTTTTGATAATGGCAATCACAACAGGGGTCGTCGAGCCGATATAGCCAATTAACTTAAAAACTGGCTATATATAAAACGTTATTTTCTTCCACCGCCTTCGGCGGGGGAGGAAATCACAAGTTTGTTTTCAAGTTAATCAACTATAACGCAAAAAATTTGTCAACCAAAAACTTGACGTGTAATACGTTTGGTGCTAATATCTAGTTAGAGTACTTAAACCGTTTTTGTAAGAGACATATAATATACCGGCATTTTTATGAACCTCAGGGCTTCTTCACCCCACCCTTTGAAAAGGTGAACAGACTGAAAATCGGCTGGAAGATCTTTATACCAGCGGTACGCTGGATACGGTAAAATCCATGACGTGCTTCTACTGTCGCAAGTGGAAAGAAGAGACAGAATAAGCAAGTGCTTTTTCCAAAACGCTTCAAAGCCTCAGGGGTTTTTGGGGTGGAAAAACCGCATTGCCGGGGATATCAAAGTTCTTAAATGATACTGATTGGTGGATAAATGATATGAGCGATGCATTGAAAGTTTTTGTCGGGATCATCATCCCGCTGTTGGGTACTACGTTAGGGGCGGCCATGGTGTTTTTCATGAAAGGCGACATGAAGCCGCTCGTCCAGAAAGCACTTTTGGGCTTTGCTTCAGGTGTGATGATTGCGGCATCGGTGTGGTCGCTACTCATTCCGGCCATTGAGATGGAGGAAGCGGCTGGCGGCGTCGCCTGGGTTCCCGCTGTAGTCGGCTTTTTATTTGGTATCGGCTTTCTGTTGCTACTCGATACCATTATTCCACATCTGCACTTAAACTCCCATCACCCGGAGGGCAGGCCCAGTGGGCTTGGCAAATCCTTGATGCTCGTACTTGCGGTGACGCTGCATAATATTCCGGAAGGCATGGCGGTGGGTGTTGTGTTGGCCGGTATGTTGAATAGCAGCGGGGCCGTAATTACGACCGCAAGCGCTTTTGCTCTGGCGATCGGCATTGCCATACAAAACTTCCCGGAAGGTGCCATCATTTCCATGCCTCTTGTTGGTTCAGGATTATCCAAAGGCAGAGCCTTCTGCTACGGATTTCTATCCGGTATTGTGGAACCCTTAGGTGCAATTCTTACTATTTTGCTGACATCCTTGGTAACGCCTATCCTTCCGTACATACTCTCCTTTGCCGCCGGCTCAATGATCTATGTGGTGGTGGAGGAACTCATTCCGGAAGCTCAGGCGGGAGAGCATAGCAATATCGGCACCATCGGTGTAGCTTTCGGTTTTGCGCTAATGATGTTGCTGGATGTAGCACTTGGATGAAGTACAGTATCGTTACGCACAAATCGGCGAAAGTGGCTGGCTGGCAAGCAACGCTTGTTGGTGGCAACGCCCCAATCCCCTTGCCGGAGAGCACGGCCTGCAGCTCCGCTTCCCGCAAGAGTTTCAGAAGTGCATCAAAATCAGCGGGCTTTTTCGCAAGAGCCGTGTCGATAGCTACACGCAGCAATTCCCGCTGAGTAGGCTTTGACTGACAATTGTTATAACTTTTGACATGGAAAACAAGATTTTAGAGCTGGAACTGTGTAACAGACAGTGGGTGGACACAAATACGGTTCTCCGTCTGCCAGCTTCAGACGAAGAACTTCTCAGAATGCGGGATTGAAACCGCAAGGATGTTGGATACAGCCTGCCCTCTTTTGACAATCGGAGTAAATGATGAATATTCGATTATACATAAAATTATCGCTCCAACATACCAAACCCAATAATAAGGATCCGCCGCTAGTGCTCTTTCAGGGTGCTTGTCCTAAAAAATAATTTCAATTTGGGAAGCAATTTTTTTTGGTTGTCCAGTATATAAATGGTTAGGGCGTTTCTGAAAACTCAAAGAGTATGTATTATTTAGACAAAATGAAAATTGAAGCAATGTAAACAAAGGCCAAAAAAACAATTAGCAAGCTTATCGTAACGGGTAGCAACCCGCCTAAAATTTTTGAGCTTCTGAAAAAAGCATTCTACCAAATGGCGCTCTTTATAGATCCACCAATCGCAGCGCCATGGATTAACTGCATTGCTCTTTGGCGGAATAGTGTATTCTGCGTCTTGAATTTGAATGTAACCAAGAATTTCATTTGTTCCATAGGCTTTATCAGCGAGCACATTGCTCTCCGAGATATCCACGTGGGATAGGACATCTACAGCAACAGTCGAATCATGAATATTTCCTTCGGACAGTTGAAAATAGATCGGGTTGCCAAGCCCATCAACAATGGCGTGGATTTTTGTCGTTTTTCCGCCGCGACTTGTTCCGATAAACTGGTTAGATTCGCTGTTTACTGCCCTTTTTTAGCGCCAGCGCTATGCTGATGTGCTTTGACGCTTGTTGAATCAAGAGACAGATTTTCCATATCCGCTTCACTATTCAACGCTTTAAAAATAGTCAGCAGTGTGCCGTCATCGCGCCACTTGCAAAATCGGCTGTAAACTGTTTTCCACGAACCATATCGTTCCGGAAGGTCTTCCCAGCCGGCTCCGCTTCGTGCCATCCATAGCATTGCATTGAACATTAAACGGTTATCCTTTGGCGGTCGGCCTGTTTTAGCTTTAGGGATCAAGTCTTCAATTTGTTTCCACTGTTCGTCAGTCATTTCATATCTTCGGATTGTCATTGTGTTGTTCCTTTGGGTTTTCTTTCTATTCTATCACTTTTTGTATTTTGGGCAATTTTCTGTTTTCAGAAACGCCCTAATTTCTTTATCAAAATATTCACCATTTATTTCAAATTGGACTACAGGATTACGATGATAGTTCCACGGGAAAGTACCATGTACTTCTTTTCGAATGATCATCCCTTTAATTCGTTTCCCATTTTTAATAATTAGTCATCTATCTTGATTACTATAACAACCGCCGTATAAAGGCAAAACTGAAAGGCCTGCCGCCTGCATTGCACAGACAACAAGCCCTTCAGATTGGGCTTTTTATTTCCTGTCCGTTGAAGCTGGGGCAGTGCACATGGCTACAGGGTTTTTGTTGTGTTAGCCGCAAACGATTGATACAAATGCAACGGCTGTAGTTCTACCGGCAAACTCGCACCTTCCATTTCAATCCTCGTTACAGCGATATTCCATAATTGATAATTTTCTGTTTTCTATCGTCGCTTTGAATTTTACTTTTGATCCGCTATAAATCAGCATTTTGAAGTTTTCTTTAAGCAAACTAAATGCCAATCTCAAAAAGCTCTCTAGCGATGAGCCAAGACTTCATGAGCCAGACGAACCCGCTCTGGTGTGAGATATTCCAGATCGTCAAGGAAAACTGTGCTGGGGAGTACGGCGGGGTGAATCCACAGAATGATGTTATGGAGCGGTTGCTCTCGGCTCGCCGGGGCGGATAAACAAGCTATGCAGATGCGCCGGATTGTGGTATAATCGATAAAACTTAGATATCGTTAACCTCAGGAGGAAAAGAGTTTGGAGATTAATACCGTATCCATTGTAGGTTTGGGAGCGCTGGGCATCTTGTTCGGGGAATATCTTTCCCGCCATATGCCCAGGCATAGCCTTAGGATAATTGCTGACACCGAAAGGATAGACAGATACAAACGCGAGCATGTTTACAGCAACGGAGAGATCTGTGACTTTCACTATGTAACATCGGAAGAGAAAGGAACACCCGCCGACCTGCTGATATTCGCGGTTAAGTTTGACGGGCTGCCCAACGCGATAAAAGCGGTCGCAAATCAGGTAGGCCCGGACACGATTATTCTGTCTGTTCTCAATGGGGTCAGCAGCGAGGAAATCATCGGTGACGCTTATGGTGCCGATAAGGTTCTGCTAAGCGTAGCACAGGGGATGGATGCTGTTAAAGTCGGCAACAGACTTATCTATCAGCACATGGGCATGATTTGCTTTGGCGATAATAATCAGGGAAGCAAGCCGTCTGAAAAAGTGGAAACCGTAAGGCACTTTTTCGACGAAATGAACTTTCCTTATGAAGTGGATTCTGATATGCGGAAAAGACTCTGGGGGAAATTCATGTTGAATGTGGGTGTGAATCAAGCCGTCGCCGTTTATGAATGTGATTATGGCGGCATACAGAAGGAAGGCACCGCCAGAGATGCCATGATTTCCGCGATGAAAGAAGTCATTGTCCTATCGGAAAAGGAAGGTGTCTGCCTGACGCAGGCAGACATGGACTATTGGCTTCGTGTTCTGGGCGGGCTGAATCCGCTAGGGAAGCCATCCATGCGACAAGATTTAGAGGCCGGACGGCACAGTGAAGTGGAACTGTTCGCTGGCACGGCTCTCGCCTTAGGCAAAAAACACGGCCTGCCGTGCCTGACAAATCAGATGCTGTACGATAAGATAATAGAAATGGAAAGTCATTTTTAACGGATTCGCATATACGAAAGCACACTCGACTGGGTGTGCTTTCTTCTTTTCTCATCAGAAAAATAACACGAAAGTGAAAAGTGCTATGGAATTAATGAAAGCTGAAATCAGACAGCTCACCCCAGCCGATTACAACCCTCGCAAAGACCTGAAGCCCGGAAGCTGAAGCGATCCATTGAAGAGTTCGGCTACGTGGAACCCGTGATCTGGAACAAAACCACCGGGCACGTGGTTGGCGGACACCAGCGGCTGAAGATTCCGCTGGATATGGGTGTCACTGAAGCCGAGTGCGTGGTTGTGGAGATGGACGAGGAAAAAGAAAAAGCCCTCAACATTGCGCTCAATAAAATATCCGGCGCGCCAATGTAGGCAAAAAGTAAAAAGATATTGAGGACGCTAACTTCCATGCCCTGCGCCATACCTTCGCCACCAGAGCCCTTGAGCAGGGCATGGACATCATGGTGCTCTCCAAAATTCTTGGGCACGCCCAGCCTTCTATTACACTTAATAAATATGGTCACGCCCTGCCAGATCACAAAAAGGAAAGCATGGAAAAGATGCGTGGGCTGTATGAAAGTCGCGGGTCAGCTTCATCAGAGACTGATAAACCAGAACCAGACATTGAGGTTATTGGTATGCAGTTATAGTTTAGCATTAATGACCGATACTTCATGAATGTATGCATCAGCAGAAGATTTTTTCTTTTACGCATTATTGACATCTATCTTAATTGCACATCCGCTTGGTGCTGTCACTAAGCTGTCAAAATCTCATACAAAACATTTTCTCCCCAAAAAATAAAAAGATAGCGTTAAACTGTCAGAATAGCGTTTTTCACGATAAGCTGTCAAACGAGGCTTTATTCTGTTTCGACGCAAAATAAAAAGTGGCTTAAACGTACTGTTTAAGCCACTTTTCGTTGGTTGCGGAGGCAGGATTTGAACCTACGACCTTCGGGTTATGAGCCCGACGAGCTACCGGACTGCTCCACTCCGCGATATTATACACTTTTTGGGTGCTTTGCTATTATAGCATAGTCATATAAAAAGTGCAAGTAAATATTATATATTTTTACAGAAATCATTCTGTTGAAAATATAGCAGTATTAATGTCTTATGACACTATCGCATATTTATAATAATTCTCTATTTGACGCCTGTCGGGTTTTGTAGAAATCCGTTAGATTACCGATTGCACGGCTAAGCACTAACAGCTCATCATCATTTTGATTTTCAATAATATGTGAGATCATATCATGATGAAACAGGTTGTGCTGAGCAACCGCCATTTCGCCTTTTTCAGTTAAAGAGACCATAACGACACGGCGGTCCTCTTCTGAGCGGAGGCGTGTTACATACCCCTTCTTGACAAGTCTGTTCATCGAAGTCGTAAGTGTGCTTACGCTGATCAACAGAGATGTAGCCAAATTGGTCATTGATTTAGACTGCATCGAACCAATGGCAGTCATATGGTGAATCTCAGTAATGGAAAGATCCGCGCAAAGAGGGCCGCGCAGCGACTGCTCTTCAATTTTTTGCATCGTATTAAAGATCTCCACGAAAAGGTCATTGAGTATTTCTCTGTATTCATCATTCATACTGCTGTCCCTCCTTCTTAAAATTATAAATAGCATTTTGATATTGTCAAGATCGCAAATTCATTATATCATAATTATGGGCGATGCCACTTTTTTTTGGAGGTTTTTATGGACCAAAATCTACTTTTTGAGCTTATGCCCTCATTGAAGGGACGGCTTATCTTCTTTGAACAGATCTCTTCCACCAATGATCCCGCTAAGGAGCTAGCCAGAAAGGGTACTGGAATAGGGAAAGTCATCATTGCCACCGAACAGACTGCCGGTCGCGGCAGGCAGGGCAGATACTTCCACTCGCCGAAGGGATGCGGCATCTATATAACTATTATCGTTCCCTCTCCCATGTCTGCTAATACTCCGGTCACCGCACTCGCCGCCTGTGCCGTTTGCAAGGCGCTCGAAGATTGTTGCGGACGTGATTTCGCTATCAAATGGGTAAACGACGTCCTGTTGGATGAGTATAAGGTGTGTGGCATTTTGGCAGAATCGGTTGGAACGGCCATTGTGATCGGCACGGGTATCAATGTAAATACTCCAAGAGAAAGCTTTCTTCCCGATCTTCCGCACGCTTCTTCGCTGGCTGCTCAATTTGGGCACTCATTCGAACTCGAGAAAATTGTTGTTTCTCTTGTTAAGCAATTTGATCTGATTGCTATGCAGCTGGACAATCCTGCATTTGTGGCCAGGGAGCTTGATTATTACCGCAGCCGTCTGATCACACTGGGCCGTCAGATCAAGGTCATTACCTCGGACAGCGAAAGAGTGGGGATTGCCATTGGCCTTGATTCTGATGCTGCACTTCTTGTCGACTTTGGCCAAGGGGAGGAAAGGGTTATTTTTGGGGATGTTTCAGTACGGGGCATCAATGGATATTTATAGTTGATTTACTTGAAAACAAGCTTGTGATTTCTTCCCCCGCCTTCGGCGGGGGAAGAAAATGGCGTTTTATATATAGCCAGTTTTTAAGTGATTTGGCTATATAATGAAACAGCATACTTTTATAATATTTTGCACCAAAATACGGTTCAAATCCCCTTTTGTTTTTCCTTGCTCTCTCCTTATGCTGGTAAATTTTCAATCGACGCTAAACCGGCCCGTGAATCCATTTTCACGAGCCGGTTTTTTACCTGATTTTTATTTAATAACGAAGTGGTTAACTGCCTCCTGCATGGCTTTTTCAGTAAGCTCCTGTCCGATACCCGGCAGTTCCGGAACGCTATAGTTTCCATTTACCGGCATATAATCATATTTGCACAAGTCACGCATCTCTTTTTTGAGCGCGCCCTCATGGAGTTCATGAATCAGGAAATTGGGGATCACCGCCTCCACCTGTAAAGATGCTGCTGTGGCAATCGGGCCGCCACAGATGTGCAGCTGCACGCTAGCATCATAAATATTGGCCATGTCACAGACTTTCTTGGTTTCTGTTATTCCGCCGACAAGGCAAAGATCGGGTTGAATGACCTGAAGTGCCCGCTTTTCAAGAAATTCTCTGAAGCCCCATCGAGTGTATATGCGTTCACCGCTGGCAATGGGGATATTCACGTATTTGTGAATTTCAAGCATTGATTCCACATTAAGCGGATGCACGGGCTCTTCATAATAATAAATATTCAACTCTTCCATCGCCTGTCCAAGCTGAATAGCTGTTACTGTATCCGTATAGGAATGCAACTCAAGGATGATATCCATGTCCTCGCCACCGGCCTCGCGCATCGCCTCGACCCGTTCATAGGCGATATTGATCATTTGGTTTGAGAGTTTGCCACGCATTTTCCAATCGGGATTAGAGGCTTCCCGCGCCCATTTCCCCTCCATGGTCACGCCAATAGGATCCACTTTGATCGCCGTAAATCCCTGCGCCATTGCCTTACGGGTTGCCTCGGCATATTGTTCTGGCTGTGTCAAAAAACGGTGTTCGTCATCCCAATCAAACTGAAGTTGACTCGCATAGGCGCGGATCTTTTGATTGGTCTTACCGCCCAGCAGCTGATATACTGGTAAATTCACCGCTTTGCCCTTGATATCCCAAAGCGCAGTATCGATAGCGCTGATACCGGCGTTAATAACGGTGCCGCCGCCCATCCCCCAAAAGGTAGTGCGAAAGATGTATTCCCAGATCGCCTCAATATTCATTGGATCCATTCCAATAATCAGCTGTGCAAAATCTCTGGCAATTCCAACGCCGGCATAATGAGCTTTGCCATAGGAAAGTCCTACCTCTCCGAATCCACAAATTCCTTCGTCTGTATTGATACGTACACAGACAACGGCTCCCATCACATTTGGCTTGAGTTCAAACACGTCCACACTGGTGATTTTCATACGAAAGCCTCCTTCATATTCTCCTTGGTAGTCTGGGGCGTTACTTTGGTATTCCTGCACTAATCATTTGACTTAAGCCTTCGAGATTTGCAATTTTTCACTTGTTTCAACTGAAAATCCGCAGATTCGCTTTACTGTAAATATATGCACCTTCAATCTTTCACAGTCCCGCAAGACTTAATAATTGCATCGTCATTGCGTTCTCAGCGCAAAATGCGTTTTAAAGAAAATCAGCCAGACAATCAGGTTCTTTTACAGTTGATCAACTTGAAAACAAGCTTGTGATTTCTTCCCCCGCCGAAGGCGGGTAAGAAAATGACGTTTTATAACTAGCCAGTTTTTAAGTTATTGCCTATACATTATGATAATTGATTAGGATTAATATTACAACTCTAAATTGAATAAACATTTCCATTTTGAATTAATTATGTTCATTGCTTGCCTCTAGCGCCTTGTAAAATCTAAATCTTTTATAATGGGTTCAATGTTCGTGTAAATTACCCCGCCTTCGGCAGGGTAATTTACAAGTTTAAGATGTCGCATAGTACTAGTTGATCTCATGACGCGTGCAATGGTTTATCCTGGCAAAAAAACAGCCCCTTAAGGGGCTGACCGTAAAGTTGTTGGCGGACGATTCAATATGTCTTTAGACATAGCTAGTAAAAGCCCTTATAGGGCTAGAGCATGCAACGTGTTTTACGCGTGGTTATGACTTCAAATCATCAATCCTAACCCGCCTCATCATCCACCACAATACTAATTTGCTTAATAATGCTATTATCAACTTTAAAATTTATATATGGGGCAGTAGAACCATAATTACCTTCAGCATTAAACAAATACTCCCCTGTTGTAGTAATACCATTGGTAACCAAGTTATTATCTTTATCTGCTATTTGCATTTTTTTATATACTTCTGTTAACTTTTCTAATTTATCTCCAACTGATATATTTCTCTTTGTTTCAAATTTAGGAGAATATGCTGTTACTGACTTAGTTTTATCTCGACTTTCGTCTGAATCAACAATTAATGTACATATAGTTATTCCATCAAACTCTCTTTCTCTCCATAGACAATTTCCTGACCAGTCCACTTTTGATTTTTTATCCGACTTAATAGCTCCTAGCTTATTTATAAATCCACTATAATTAGCAGTATTCAATGATATATACTCACCATCAAAAATTAAGGAATATTCATCAACATTATCAGTTGTTAAAGTTTTACCAGTTTGAGTAGGTGTATCGGTAGTAATTACTATATTTTCTTTTGAAGTAGCTGTAATAGCAGCTGTGGAATTAGAACCTTGAGGAATTATATTGGAGTTGCATCCAGTAATAAGTATAAAAATTACACTAACAACACTAACAATAAAGAATTTTTTCATTATTACCTCCATATTAATTACAAAATTTTCTCTATTGTATCATATGTTCAAATAAGTACCAACTAATTCTCATGTCTATATTTCAATATTAAAAAGTAGCAATTTCCTAATAAACAAAAAATAAAGCGGCCAAATTGGCCGCTTTATTTCATTCAATTAAAATTTACGACCTAACTCATCCTTAAGAAATTCAAGGATGAGTTAGACTTGCTTTCGGAGGTCAGTCTTCCTGTACGGCGCCATGCTCCTGCGGATGTGTGTCATCCACGATCTCCTGAAGCAGCCCATTATCCTCTTCGACCTGAGCCTCATAATAATCGAGCTCATCATCCATCAGAAGGTCTGAATCATCATAGTCATAGTCATCCTCATCTTTTTTGTGGTTCAAAAATGCGGCAACGGCGATAGCGGCCCCGACAACAGCGATTAAAACGGCAACAAGCGATAGACACAGTGTTAATTTTCTCATACAGTTCCTCCTTTTATGGGTTATAAGCTCTATCATATCATTAAACTTCACAACAACACCTCACTTCGCACTTTAATTATAGTATTATTTTGACCAAATAACAATATTATATCATCACATCTTGAAAAATAAGGAATTAGCTCATAATAAGACTTTTGCCCGTCATCAGGGGTGGTTTCGGATACCCCATCAGCGTAAGCAAGGTTGGAGCTACGTCTGCAAGCACTCCATCCCCCCGCAGCACTACCTCGCGGCCCACCACAATGAAGGGAACCTGGCTGTTTGTATGGGCTGTAAATGGCGTATTCTCTGGGGTAATCATCATATCCGCATTGCCATGGTCGGCTGTGATAACCGCGATCGCCCCTGCAAGAATTGCCCTCTCGACCACACTGCCAACACAGGCATCGACTGTTTCCACGGCCTTTATGGTAGCGTCAAAGGATCCTGTATGTCCGACCATGTCACAATTGGCGAAGTTTAGGACAATCAGGTCATAGGCCGCACTGTCAATGATGGGCAGAAGCTTTTCCATGACCTCCAAAGCACTCATCTGCGGCATCAAATCATAGGTTGCCACCTTGGGTGAGGGCACTAAAAGCCTGTCCTCGCCTGGGTAGGGCATTTCATTTCCCCCGTTAAAAAAGAAGGTGACATGGGCATATTTCTCGGTTTCGGCAATACGAAGCTGCTTTAGTCCCAGTGATGAAAGATATTCCCCAAGGGTATCCCGCATACTCCCGGGCGGGTATGCCACCACTACGCCCGGCATATCGGCCTGGTATTCGGTCATGGCGACAAAATGGGTACGGATGAGACCGTCTTCCCGAGAAAACGCATCAAAATCCGGATTAGTAAGTGCGCTGGTAATTTCTCTGGCCCTGTCGGGACGAAAATTGAAGAAAATCACTGTATCCCCATCTTTAATTTTCCCATCTTTAGAAAAGACCATGGGGAGAAGAAACTCGTCAGTGATCCCCTTAAGATAACAGTCCTCCACCGCTTTGACCGGGTTGTCCCCACGCTCACCGATCCCATGGGTAAGAGCGTCATAAGCGAGCTTGACACGATCCCAGCGATTGTCCCTGTCCATGGCGTAATACCTGCCCATTACGGTGGCAATTTCGCCAACCCCTATCTCGGCAAGCTCATCCCAAAGCTGGGATAGGTATCCCGCCCCCGAGGTGGGAAGAGTGTCACGTCCGTCCATGAAGCAGTGTATATAGATTTTCTGTAGACCGCGAGACGCGGCAAGCCTTGTTAACGCAAAAAGATGATTGATGTGACTGTGTACCCCACCATCAGACAGAAGACCCATGAGATGCAAGCTTTTACCGCTCTGCAGACAACTGTCTATCGCAGCTGTGAAAGCGGGGTTCTGATTGATCGAGCCATCCTCGATAGACAGATTTATTCTGCTCAGCTCCTGATAAACTATACGTCCAGCGCCAATATTCGTGTGACCGACTTCTGAGTTTCCCATTTGGCCTCTGGGAAGACCCACATCCAAACCGGACGCGCCGATCAAGGTGTGCGGCCAACGGGCCATGATTGCATCTATATGTGGCTTTTTTGCAGCAGCAATCGCGTTTTTAAGGGTATCCTCACGCTGGCCGTAGCCATCCATGATAATCAGTAGCACTTTGTTGGCAGGCATCCTGTCATCTCCTTCTTCTAAATGGCGGCTGCGGCCACAATGGCGGCAAAATCGACTGCTTTGAGAGACGCACCACCGATCAGCCCCCCGTCGATCTCAGGCTGAGCGAGAAGTTCAATACAATTGGCTGCATTCATTGAGCCACCGTAGAGGATGCAGATCGTATCAGCCAATGCACGACTGTAAAGCTCTGCTATCCTTTCCCGAATCTCTCTGATCGCCTGGTTGGCCTGCTCCGCCGTGGCGGTAAGACCGGTGCCTATGGCCCAAACCGGTTCATAGGCAACAATCAGCTTACCAACCTCCCCGGATGATAGACCTGAAAGTGCTTTCTCTATCTGTCGGCCGCAGACCTGCGTGGTTAGACCAGCCTCACGCTCCTTCTGAAGCTCACCCACGCAGACAATCGGAGTCAAACCCGCGGCAAGAGCGGCATTGATCCTGCGGTTAACCGTTTCATCGGTTTCACCAAAATACTGGCGGCGCTCGCTGTGGCCGATGATCACATGGCTGACACCAAGCTCAGTAAGCATATTGGCAGAGATTTCGCCGGTGTAAGCCCCCGTCTTCTCCCAATGGCAGTTCTGGGCTCCAACGGCAATAATACTGCCTGCTGAAAGCTCTATCGCTGTAGACAAACTGGTAAAAGTCGGACAGAGTATCACCCGGCAGCCTTCAGCGCGAATTAACGGAAGAAGTGCCCCAATCAGTTCGGCTGTCTGCGCTTTGCCCATGTTCATCTTCCAGTTTCCGGCGATCACCGGGATTCTTAGCTGTCTATTCATCTTTCCTCCGCACAAAAGGGCGGTTTTGCCGCCTGCTTTTATTGTTATTTATTGTTGAGGCATGCGATGCCGGGAAGCTCCAATCCTTCTAAGAACTCAAGCGTAGCGCCGCCGCCGGTGGAAATATGGGTAATTTTATCCGCTAAGCCAAAGGCATCCACAGCCGAGGCCAAATCTCCGCCGCCGACAATCGTGATGGCTTTGCTTTCTGCCATTGCATGAGCAAGAGCGGCGGTTCCCTTGGCAAAGGCGGGCATTTCAATGACGCCCATCGGACCATTCCAGATCACCGTACCAGCATTCGCAATTGCTTTGCAAAAAAGCGCCACAGTCGCAGGGCCAATATCCACTCCCATCCAGCCGGCGGGGATGGCGTTTGAGGGGACCACCTGACTGGCGGCATCGGGGGCAAAACGGTCAGCAACAACATTGTCAAGAGGCAGCAGCATTTCCAACCCGCTTTTTTCCGCCGCCTCCATTGTTTCTTTGGCAAGAGGGATTTTATCATCTTCGCAAATAGATGTTCCGACGCCATAACCCTTGGCGGCATAAAAAGTATAAGCCATTCCTCCGCCTATGATGATGGTGTCCACCATTGTCATCAAATTTTTGATAACGCCAATCTTATCTGACACCTTTGCACCGCCCAGCACAGCAACCAGCGGGCGTTTGGGAGAGGTGAGTGCACCACCCATAATACTGATCTCGCGCTCAATCAAATAGCCGCAAACAGCAGGCAGATAGTTGGCGACACCTGCAGTGGATGCATGGGCTCGGTGCGCCGTTCCAAAGGCGTCATTGACGTAAATATCAGCCAGATCGGCAAGTTTTTGGGCAAATGCGGGATCATTTTTGGTCTCTTCCTCATGGAAGCGAACATTTTCTAAGAGGGCAATCTCCCCGTTTTTTAGGGCAGAAGTCACTGACTTGGCATCATCGCCCACAACGTCCTTACAAAGCCTGACATTGAGTCCCATAAGTTCGGCAAGCTTTTCAGCGACGGGCGCCATTGAGTATTTAGCCTCAAATCCATCCTTGGGACGCCCCAGGTGAGAGCAGAGAATCACCCTTGCACCATGACCGACGAGATATTTAATCGTAGGAATACTTTCAGCGATACGCCTGTCGTCCTGAATCACCCCATCCAGAATGGGCACATTGAAATCGCAGCGTACAAGCACCCTTTTCCCTGAAACCTCTATATCCTCAATGGTTTTCTTGTTTAAAACAGTCATCGTCTATTCCTTTCAGCCATTATATAAAATTTATTCTTTCTAAACATATTTTACCCAAAGAAGCGGCTCATTTCAAGGATATACGGAAAATTGAGCTATTTATTGAAATAAGAATATTCCAGCGCTTCCATAATCTATGCATTTTGTATTATTTGCTTAATATTTTGGGATCTATACAGCCGACAGGTCCGAATAGAATACATGCGTCCTCAATTGAGAGACAAAAATAGCCAAGCACAATAATAGGGAATTTTGAAAATCTTGGTATTTTCCGAGTTTTATAGCCAAATCACTTAAAAACTGGCTAGTTATAAAACGTCATTTTCTTCCCCCGCCGAAGGCGGGGGAAGAAATCACAAGCTTGTTTTCAAGTTAATCAACTATATTTTTCTCTTGACAGCGCCAGGTATATTGTGTATATTATATATATACAATATCAAAGAAGGGGAGCATCTGTGAATATTATTATCAGCAATTCCAGCAGACAGCCAATTTACGAACAAATAACGTCTCAAATCAAAAATATGGTTATATCCGGCGAACTCCTGGAGGGAGATGCTCTCCCCTCCATGCGCCTGCTCGCTAAAGAGCTTCGAATCAGTGTCATTACCACGAAACGCGCTTACGAAGAACTGGAACGCGAGGGCTTTATCGTGTCCATTACGGGAAAAGGCAGCTTTGTGGCCAGTAAAAACATTGATTTTATCAAAGAAGAACAACTTCGTACGATTGAAAGTCTGATGCAAAAGATGATTGAGTCCGCCAACATTTGTGGACTGGGGCTAAATGAACTGATTGAAATGATTTCAATCATTTATAGGGGAGAATAAGACATGAATTATGCTTTAAAACTGGAAGGTGTATCAAAAAAATACGAAGGGTTTTCATTAGACAATGTTGATATCACGCTTCCATCCGGCTGCATTATGGGATTTATCGGAGAAAACGGCGCGGGCAAAAGTACTACGATTAAACTAATTTTAGATTTAATTCACCGTGACAGCGGCACTATCACTATTTTAGGGCAGGACAACAGAAATGACTCAAAAATGCTGCGGGAGAATATAGGCGTTGTGATGGACGAAAGCTGCTTTCCTGACAACCTCACCATCAACGATGTCAATCTGATCATGAAAAACATCTACCGGACATGGAGCGAAACCACTTTCCGGTCATATACAGAGCGTTTTTCCCTGCCCGGTAAAAAAATAACAAAAGATTATTCGCATGGCATGCGAATGAAACTGGCCATGGCGGTTGCACTTTCCCATGATTCCAGATTGTTGATCCTCGACGAAGCAACCAGCGGTCTTGATCCGATTGTCCGGGACGAAATTCTTGATGTCTTTTTGCAGTTCATTCAGGACGAGAGTCATTCTATTTTTATGTCATCACATATTCTCAGTGATCTGGAAAAAGTATGCGATTACATTACTTTTCTTCATAAAGGAAAAATCATATTTAGTGAGGCTAAAGATGATCTGATGGAACGCTATGGCATTCTGAAATGTTCACCATCTGAATTTGAAACCATTGACAAATCTTTGGTAAAAGGATTCCGAAAAAGTAGTTTCGGTATTGAAGCACTGGTTTTAAAGAAAAAAATCGCCGGGAACTATGTGATGGATAAAGCAGGCATCGAAGAAATTATGCTATATCATATAAAGGAGAGGGTCTAATGAAGGGGTTAATACTAAAGGATCTTATTAATTTGAAGAAGCAAGCCATAACCTTAACGGTATTGATTGGTTTTTATGTACTTATGGCCCTTGTCAGCAATAATAATTCTATGTTAGGCGGCATTACGGCAGTGATGTGCGGCATGCTTCCCATTACGGCGCTGTCCTATGACGAAAAGGCAAAATGGGACAAATACGCTTTGTCTATGCCCGTTTCCAGAACAGACATGGTCATGAGTAAATATCTTTTGGGCTTTATGCTTTCCTGTGCCGCATTGATCTTTAATTTGATATTCAATCTTGCTACGAGCTCTGAAAGCATCCAGGATACACTGCTTATCTCTTTTATTTTCTTTGCCATCGGAATTTTGTTCATGTCTTTTATGATGCCGATCCTATTTAAATTCGGCGTAGAAAAAGGCAGAATCATGATGATGATCGTCTTATTCGCACCAACTGGATTTGTATTGCTTCTTTCCAAAAGCGGGCTCAAACCGCCCAGTATGGGGACATTAAAAATGATTGCTTACGCGTCCCCCTTTCTGGTAATCGCTATCCTTGCAGTCTCAATTGCTCTTTCTTTGAAAATATATAAGAATAAAGAAATGTAGACATTCAACCTGAACGGTTCTTTATTTGGGTCATTTTTTCTCCACCGCGGCACAGGCAAGAGATATAGTTGATTCACTTGAAAACAAGCTTGTGATTTCTTCCCCCGCCGAAGGCGGGGGAAGAAAATGACGTTTTATATAGCCAGTTTTTAAGTGAATTGGCTATATGGATGAACCCTTGATCATTTGAAAAAAGCAAAAAAACAAAGCCACGATCGCTGTTATGATATGACCCCAAAAAGTTAGACAAATATTTAGTTTAAGCGGCCGAGAGGGCTTGCTGTCTGTGTAAAACGGGCGGCAAGCCTTTCAGTTTTGCCTTGATACGGTGATTATTGTAGTAATCAAGATATTCAATGAGTTCGTTGATGAAATGCTCTATAGATTCAAAGTTTTGCAGGTAGAGGAGCTCACTCTTGAGCAGACCAAAGAAATTTTCTATCATAGCGTTATCCAAGCAGTTGCCCTTACGGCTCATGCTCTGGCGAATACCCTTCTTTTTGAGTACCCGTTGAAATGTTTTATGTTGGTATTGCCAACCCTGATCCGAGTGGAGGATGAGGCCTGTTCCATCCGGAATTGTCGCAAACGCCTTTTCCGACATGGAAGTCACCATGGACAAAACAGGCCTGTCCGAAATCGTATAGCTGACGATATCACTGCTACACAAATCCAGAATTGGTGACAGATAAAGCTTCTGACCAAACAAATTGAACTCTGTAACATCGGTAACCCATTTCAGATTCGGTTTTTCCGCCTTAAAGTCACGATCTAGAAGATTCGGCGCGACATTGCCGATTTCGCCTTTATAGGAGCGATATTTCTTCATTCTGACGCAGCAAATGATACCTAGTTCCTTCATCAGCTTCTGAACAGTTTTATGATTTACAACATAACCCCGATTCCTCAGTGCCAACGTAATTCTCCGATAGCCGTACCGGCCCTTGTTTTCCGCATAAATCAATTTAATCTGTACTTTGATTTCACTATATTTATCTTGGTTTGTTTGTTTCTTAAGATGATAGTAATACGTGGCGCGCGATAGCTCCGCTACGTCGAGGAGTACATCGAGTTTGTGTTTCTGCCTTAGCTCCGTTACGACTTGTGATTTTTCTCTCGCTGTACCCTCTCGGATGCTAAGGCATTCAATTTTTTTAAGTAATCAACCTCTGCTCTTAAACGCTGGTTCTCGGCGATCAGATCTTCTTCTACCTTCTTGTCCAGCTTTGACGGACGCCCTTTTCGCGTACCGCTGCCAGCGCAGGCCCTGCCGCGCCTATCTACATAGAGACCTTCAGGACCTTCTTCGAGATATATCCGCTCCCATTTCCTCACCGGCTCATGATTTGGCAGTCCATATTTCTTCGCTGCTTCTCGAAAGCCTAGATGATTTGTTCGCATATCTTCTACGACTTTTTGCTTAAACTCCCCGCTAAACGGAGTCCCTTTTGGCATAGAATAACACCCCCAAAGTTATTTCAGTATATCATACTGTCTAACTTTAGGGGTGCACTTCAGTTATGGCAGTCGTGGCTTTGTATAGTTGATTCACTTGAAAACAAGCTTGCGATTTCTTCCCCCGCCGAAGGCGGAGGAAGAAATTGACGTTTTATATATAGCCGTTTTTAAGTGAATTGGCTATATCTTTTTCTTCAAATTCATACCAATTCCAATCAAACGGCACGAGTCTGTCTGTGTTTCTTCTGTCTTCAGCGAAGAAAACAGAGACAAAAATCAGAGTGCCAATCAAACAGGAATTCGTCTTTTCATTGCTTTGTGTGTCTAAAGCTATCGATTTACGACTATCTATAGGACGGAAAGCAAGTCGTCAAAAGCTTTAAACTTCCCAGCTGCGCTAAGCTTTGGGTATCCCCACTGGCGCAGTACCTCGTAAGCAGCAACGGCCACCGAGTTAGAAAGGTTCAAGCTTCTGGCACCTTCAATCATTGGAATGCGCAAACAACTTTGGAGATTCGCAGTGAGAAGCTCTTCGGGAAGGCCCGCATCCTCGCGGCCGAAAACAATGTAGGTTTTGTCGGGGTAGGCTGCTTCACTATGTATTTTGGCTGCCTTTGTGGAAAGATAAAAGAAAGATCCCTCGTTTTTTTCAATAAACTCCTGCCAGCTTTCATAGGTGGAAATATCCAAGAGATGCCAATAGTCCAGCCCTGCACGCTTTAGCTTGGCGTCACTGATCGTGAACCCAAGTGGCCCAATCAGATGAAGCCGTGCGCCCGTAGCGGCACAGGTTCGGGCGATGTTGCCCGTGTTTTGGGGAATCTGTGGTTCTAAAAGAACAATGTTCAGCTCTTTCAATCTTCCGTTTACTCCTTTATTTTCTCCGCTTTAGACGGAAAAAGCTTGTCGTATATTCCTGCGGTCTTCATTGCCCGTTTAAAAGCTGGGTATACAGTGACAGATATGACAACGGCAACAACTGCATTCACAGTGGAAACCAGACCCTTCTGGGCAACAGAGATCAAAACCGTTTGAAGAGGATTACGAAGAAAATATAGATCGGAAATGAAGCTCTTCCCGAGATAGAGTACCACATACAAGAGTGCACCAGTTGTTGCTGCAATAATATTGCGCCCCGCTTGTCCCTTTACTTCTCTTTCAGTGTGAGAAATCGTACCGCAGGCGAAACCCATGGCGAACTTAAATACAAGAGTCCATGGGGCGCTTGCAATAAAGGTTGGATCAACAAGGTCAAAAAACATGGAACCGATTCCGGCAGAAAGACCGCCCCGCATGCCACCCAAAAGCAAGCCAGAAAGCAGACAGAACACATTTCCAAAATGGATCATCGTCTTACCGATGGCTGTCGGGACCTGTATGCGAAAATTAGTGGCAACAAATACCGCAGCCGCCATAAGACCTATAGCTGCCATATCGTATACGGTGAGTCCTCTTTTTTGTTTGTTCATGGTAATCCTCCTTTGCGCAGGGCGCATATCCCCGCGCTATAAGGCGGGGTATTATAATGTTTGGAAATCCTTGAGTACTTCGCTTTTGGTGAGCCCTTCCAATGTTCGCTCAAGTTGCACACCATAGCGTGGGTCCGTGTTGTAACTGAAGGTGGTTTTGATGGCAAACTCCGCAAACCGGGTTGCGCGGTTCATCGCGATGGGCAAGCTGTCACCAGAAAGATAAGCACCAATAAAAACGCTGGCAAAAATATCCCCTGTCCCAGGATAAGAAACGGGCACATAATCACAGGTCACGCACCAGAAACGTCCGCCCTGCGCGTCATAGCCCAAATTGACCATCTCACCCGAAGCCAACTGAACACCTGTGATGACTACATTCTTCGGGCCTAAAGCAGCCAGGCGCGAGAGCATACTCTTCCCCTGTGAACGGGTAATCGGCGTGTGGTCATATACCTCACCCAAAAGCATATAGCTTTCGGTAAGATTTGGAGTGATCACATCAGCCACTGACACCATCTCATGCATGCGCTGCTGCATGGCAAGGGTGTAGGTGCGATATGGCTTGCCATGATCCCCCATGACAGGGTCGACCACCTTAATGGCATCCGGATAGGCGGCCATAAACTCACGGCAGAGGCCAATCTGGCTTTCCGAACCCAAAAACCCGGTGTAAATACACTCGAAATCCAAATCAAGACGTTGATAGTGTTCCAAGGTAGGCTTAATATAATCGGTCAGATCCCGAAAGACGACCTCGCCTAGTCCGCCGGTGTGAGTAGAAAGAACAGCGGTAGGAATGGGGCATACCTGTACCCCCATCACTGACAAAATGGGCAGTATCACAGTAAGCGAGCATCTTCCGAAGCCTGACATATCATGAATAGCCGCCACCCGCTGTGGCCTGTTTTTCTCTACCTTCATATTATCCTTCAACCTTTCTATTTACAAACCGGAGATTGTAATTAAAATTACGGTTCGTTTTGTTAATAAATGCCAATGTTACGCTCTTTGCACATCGTATAGCTGTGAAATTCGCCTGTACATTTTGTCATAAATAAACAGTTTTAAGGTCAATATGGCAATATGCAATATTTTGTTTGCCAAATACAGCCAATATTTATGCAATATGTAAAATATCAAAAATGGTAGAAAGTGTTCGGTTTTTTACAGAGGAATGTTGGAGAGAATACTAACGCGATGAAATAATCAAAGATATTAAAATATTGGAGGAAGCACACATGAAAAAAAATGTTACAAGTGCCATGACCGGTATGGCTGTTGGAATGCTTGCCGGAACAGCCGCCTATATGATCAGCGGTAAAAGTCCGATGCAGTTCTCGACAAAAAAGTTTAGAAAGGGTGCTGAAAAGGCACTCAAAAACGCCGGAACAGTCATCGAAAATGTCACTGATATCATCAGGTAAACGGATAGCAGGGCCTTCGCATCAGCGGGGCCCTGCTTTCTTTTATCCCACTAATATCTGGCCGTCCGGAATGACGACGTTTCGTTTGGTAAGCGACCCGATTGCAACCGCCAATCCGAACGAAACGGGACCTACACGCCCAATAAACATTGAAAATATGAGTGCGACCTTACTGGCAAAGGTCGCCATGCTGGAAATACCGACCGACAAGCCCACCGTGGCAAAGGCGGACACTGACTCAAAAAAGGCGTCGATTCCGCTGACCGGGTGACCGGCATGCTCCATGGAATAGATGATGATCAGGCTGCAAGTTGTGACCACCATCAATGCCATAAAAACGATGGCAAGTGATCTGTAAACCACTTTTTTACTGACCCTGCGCCCCAACATAACGGTGTCCTCGCCGCCCATAATGACACTGAGAACCGTCATTAATATTACAGCAATGGTCGTCACCTTAATACCGCCACCGGTCGAGGCCGGTGCCGCGCCAATAAACATAAGCATACTGGAAAACGCCTTGGTTACACCGTTCATAGCGGCATTATCAATCGAGTTAAAGCCAGCGGTACGAGTTGTAACCGACTGAAAAAACGAGTTGAATATCTTCCCGATCAGGTCCATTGGTCCTAGGGTGGCAGGATTATTCCACTCGAATGCCATAACACCCAAGGCACCCCCGAAGATGAGAATAGCGGTGACAATCAGTACGATCTTTGTATGTAGAATCAGTTTTTTAGTTTTGAAATACTGATAAAGGTCGTGCCAGACAACAAAGCCCAACCCGCCAAAGATGATGAGGGTCATAATCACAGTGAGAACCATTTGGTTATCCGCATGTCCTGCCAGAGAAATAAAGGGGATCTGCCGGCCCAGGATATCAAAGCCGGCATTGCAAAAAGCGGAGATCGCTAAAAACATCGAGATGAATATCCCTTCACTGCCGTACTCGGGTACAAGTTGAGTCGCCAGAAGACAAGCGCCCGTAAGTTCCACAATGGCGGTAACCGAAAACACTGTGCGGACAAGTACGCCGATGTCGGCAAAGCTTTCGGTGCTCACCGACTCTTGGGCAAGCTGCATGCTGCGAAGCCCCAACTTTTTTCCAAGCATCAGGTTAAAAAAGGTGGTAAAGGTAACAAGACCGATCCCACAGACCTGGATCAGCGCCAATATCACAATTTGACCGAAAACGGACCAGTGTGTATAGGTATCATAGACTACAAGTCCTGTCACACAAGTAGCCGAAGTGGCCGTAAAAAGGGCGTCAATGCAAGGCGTAAACGCCCCGCTTTTAGATGATATCGGCAGCATCAGAAGAAGCGTGCCTGTTGTGATGACGGCAGCAAAGCTCAAAACGATGAGCCGCACGGGCGAGAAAGCAACTGCCTTGCGCTTTATAGATATGGTTTTAGCCATAATGACCTCCATAGTTTTTTAAAAAATATAATGCTAACAACCGACTGCGCTATTCTCAGCCAGATAATCCTTCGCTTGAACGATTAGATTGCGATCATTTTTAAAGGTAACGGCACGGTAGGCGTCGTCAATTTTAACCCATTTGATTTCACTGATCTCAGCTACTTGGCGCGTGGTCTTATAATTATCCGTATAACCCAAAAAATAAACCACTTCTTTTTTTACCCCTGGTTTAGGGTAATACTCCACCAACTGGCGAAACCCTTCATGAATACCGATATCAAGTCCCGTCTCTTCCTTCACCTCGCGAAGGGCGGTTTCCTCTTCCGTCTCTTCTTCTTCTATATGACCCTTTGGGAAGGACCAATGGCCTCCATAACGGTGCTTCAGAAGGAGAATTTCAAGCCCGCTTCCCCAATTTCGATATATAATTGCGCCGCAGGATTTCTCCCTTTTCATTTTTAAGTCCCATTTCTCCGCACAGTATATACCATGTAAAGGTGTCCCGTCAAATCGTACGGAAAATGACAGGAAACCGCTTATCCGCCCTTATTTTCATCAGGTTGGTTGTGGAGAAAGTATCCACAGGCTTCAATAAAGTCGGTCGGCTATCGCAATCCTCCCAATAAACGGTTCTTCTTTCTATCAGTCTGCCCCGCCTTTGTAAGAGCAACCACAGTCCAAATTTTCCTGTTTATTTGCCCAATTGCTAAAACATTGAAACGGCTGTAAAAAGTCGATTCATCTGCTGCATACTGTATAATATATCACTTTTAATTTCTTTGTAAATGAGATTTTGCTGTTTCATGTTAATTCCGAATTAAACAGCAAGTATCCTGCCCCTGTTTTCTCTGCCAAATACGGAAAACAGGGACGAAAATAGAATCAAATTGAACAGGTTTTTATATAGTACTTATCTATAGCCAACTCACTTGAAAAAAAGCTTGTGATTTCTCCCCCCCGCCTTCGGCGGGGGAAGAATATGACGTTTTAACTATAGCCAGTTTTAAGTGAATTGGCTATAGCAATTTCATCCCGCGATTTAAATATTTTCATCTTGGGAAAGCTCAACATATAGCGCGAAAACCGCCTTGGGATGTTTCTGTTGACAATCTGCCCGGATTCGGTGTAAAATTATTAAGCTTGTTGAGTCAAAACAGCCTCACAGGCTTTGTTGTTTCCTCTCCATGGCGAATCGCTGCGCTTATAGCTCAGGTGGATAGAGCGGACGCCTCCTAAGCGTCAGGCCACAGGTTCGAGTCCTGTTAAGCGCGCCACAAATGTTGCAATCAAACCTGATTGCAGCATTTTCTTTTTTTGTGTTATAATATAAAATAGTTTTGCCATAAGAAAGATAATGTGAACCGCTTAAGGTGGGCGATATGCTAAACCGCTTGGAATATTACATGAATGATATTTCATCTCTAGACCGCAATAAACCAGTTTTATTTTTCCCACCTATTGCTGTGAAAATAGATATAGCCAATCAACTTGAAAACAAGCTTGTGATTTCTTCCCCCGCCTTCGGCGGGGGAAGAAAATGACGTTTTATAACTAGCCAGTTTTTAAGTGATTTGGCTATACAAATAATAATAGTATTAAAAATAACTAAAATTTGGAGTTATAAAGTTCTTGGCATTGGTTTAAAAAAGGGAGGGGTTTTAGTGGCCGAACAGAATCATTACTTTCGAGAAGGATGGCAAAATTACGCCAACCCTAATGAATATGTCTATATTCCGGGCTATGGTTTCTCACCCCGCCCCCCGCAAATGTTGGAAAAAATACAGATACGCAGATCAGCCAATGCCGCGGGAATGACAGTCATTTCAGTTTTTTTAATCTATTCTCTTGCCCCCGGTCTCTTTGAACTGCTATATGAAAGCTTCTTTAGCTTGAAATTTGGCTATCTACCATCGCCCTTTCTGGATCAGCTTATGTTGTCTGTTTCCTACTGTCTGGCTTTTTCAATTCCTTTCTGGGTCTATTGTGCCTTTGTGCACATGCCCATCCGTGTGGCCATCCCTGTCAGAAGGCCCACTCTGTCTATCGCCATTCCTGCTGTTTTTATCGATCTGGGCGCCTCGGTGATGGGTATTTTGATGGCAACCACCATATCCACGCTATTTTCCTTTTTGGGGATCGTCACTGGGGGTGCTGAGATCATTAGCCCCGCTGACCCATCAACCAGCGTATTGTACTATGCCGGGATTACTTTGTTCCCCGCCATTTTTGAAGAATTCGCCTTTCGCGGCATTATTATGCAATCTCTCAGACGATTCGGTGACGGGTTTGCCCTCATTGTTTCCGCCATACTTTTTTCGCTGGTACATGTCAATCTCGAACAGATGCCTAACGCTTTTCTGCTTGGTATTGTCATCGGGTATTTTGTCATCTATACCGGGTCCATCTGGACCGGTGTGCTGATGCATTTTGTCAACAATACAATGGTATTACTGATCATACGTTTTGCAGCCCCCATGGATGAAACTATGCAGGCGGCTGTCATGCTGACCACATACGCCTTCTATCTGATTGCCGGCATCGCATCGATACTCTTCGTTACAAAAAACAATGGACGAATGTTTACCCTTGTGCCCGCCAGAACGGTGAGCAGTGAAGGAAATAAACTACATACCTTCTTTTCAGCTCCATGGGTGGTTGCAGCTGTCATTATCATCACGGTGCTGACCGTCGGAACATTGGAGTTTGCATAATGGAAGAAGACATTTTTTTTATGAGTATAGCACTTGAGGAAGCGAATCTTGCCGCCCAGGCGGGAGAAGTTCCGGTGGGTGCGGTTATTGTTATGGATGGACAGGTTGTGGCACAGGCTCATAACCTTCGCGAAGAAAGCAAAAGCGCCCTTGCCCACGCCGAGCTGATTGCTATCGGTAAGGCCAATGCGGCTCTGGGTGGCTGGCGGCTTCATAAATGCACCCTCTATGTAACCCTTGAGCCATGCCCCATGTGCGCAGGTGCCCTGATTAACTGTCGGATGAAACGGGTGGTGTTTGGGGCAAGCGACCCTAAGGCGGGCTCTTTTGGCTCGATCACTGACCTATCTTGTTTTCCCTTTAATCACCAGCCACTGGTCGAGGGTGGGGTCATGGGTGAAGAATGTGGACGAATCCTAACTGATTTTTTTAGAAGTCTTCGAGATGATAGCAATTTTAAATAAGAACAGGAAAATAGGATGTTATCTCTCCCCACCTCTGGCGGGGAGAGATAACAAAACTCAATCCAATTTATTTTTGTAATTGCTATTATAGTTGATTAACTTGAAAACAATCTTGTGATTTCTTCCCCCGCCGAAGGCGGGGGAAGAAAATGACGTTTTATATAGCCAGTTTTTGAGTGATTTGGCTATATTTTGTCTTTTCAACAATGTTTTGTTGAAAACTCTGTTGAATGTGTTGATAATATACCTTTTCACGGGACTTTCACACAGGAATGCCTCTGCATTCTGAATGATTGGGGGATGTTGACCATCAGAGAGTACTTTCTCGTGTCCAAAACACTGGCTTTTTCCCATTGGGCGCCTTCTGATCTTTCCTTCGCCGTTTCCCTTTGGGGGAATGCTTCCGTGACGAAATTCATTGATCTCCGCCCCCATCTCTCCGCACAAGAGGCTGCGAAAAAGCTATCTGTTGAAATGGATCGTATGGAAGAACACGGTGTGCAATACTACCCCTTATTTCTCCTCGAAGGAGATACCTTTATCGGCTGCTGCGGGCTGAGACCTGGCCATTCCCCCAACACTCTGGAGTTAGGTATTCATCTTCTTCCCGACTACTGGGGTAAGGGAATCGCAAAGGAGGCCTGCAGCGCGGTCATTCAATACGCTTTCGACCATCTCATGACCGAAACGATTTTCGCCGGACACCACCCGGATAACCTCGCTTCCGCCGCGCTCCTCAACTCTCTAGGCTTTACTTCTGTCGGTCTTGAGTATTATCCACCCACAGGCCTGATGCACCCTTCCTATATTCTACAGTTGATTAATTTGAAAACAAGCTTGTGATTTCTTCCCCCGCCGAAGGCGGGAGAAGAAAATGACGTTTTAACTATAGCCAGTTTTTAAGTGATTTGGCTATAAGAAAATAATGTCAGCTTTGATCATATGAAAGCCTCTGCCGTTTCTGGCAGAGGCTTATTTATTTTATATAATTGATTAATTTGAAAACAAGCTTGTGATTTCTTCCCCCGCCGTGGCGCCCCTGCCATTGGTCGCGATGACAGAAATTTAGCTGATCAATGCTTTAAAGAAGCCGGGGTTTTTGTCGGAAGAATAGATGTCAAAAAAATCGCTTCCTTTTGAAAGGTCTATCCGAGAGGTTAACACCGCTTCTTTTTGTGTGAGGGCAATTACACCATCAAGCCCTTTCGTCGCTACCATTGGTGCGTAGATGGCCGCAGGACTGTTTGACAATTTGAGGCCCAGATCACCGCTTCCGCTTATTCCTGCGCTCAGCAGGGTTACACCTGCCTCGTTCGCACGGTAGCGGGAAAGCTCCACCCGATCGCCAAAGGGAGAAGAGGGTGTCAGTATTATCTCGGCTTTCTGGGCTTTGGCAATGTAATAAGGCTGATAGCAACCGGCTGCAGCAGCGCTGATCATAGCGATGCGGCCAAGCTTTGTCTGAAAGGCATCCAGTCTCTCCCCCGTCTTCACCCCGGCTGTCCGCTCAAAAGGAGAAAGAATAAGCTTGTCCTGCGCACCCAGCACTGTCCCGGTTTCGGAAAAGAGAAGCGCGCGGTTATAAATCCCGCTGTTCTCCATCACATAAAAGCTTCCCGGGGCGATCATAATCCGATGCGCAGCTGAAAGCGCGCCAAAAGTGTTGAGGTAAATATCACTCACAAATCCAGCCACCGATTCGATAATGAAAGAAAAGGCCTCGTGGAGGTTTTCGGGTGAATCTTCCAGATCAGCAAGGTCAGAGAGAAAGGCGGAAAATCCAGGCATGAGAGAAATTGGAAGCATTCCAGTCAGCTCGGGGAATGCCACTAGCTGTGACCCTGCATCCGCTGCCGTCGTCACATAGGAATCCATATCTTCAATATAATCGCTAAGCGAGTCGTAGCGCCTGGGCGAAAGTTTTACCACGGAAAGCTTAATGTTCGAACGCTCAACATACCGCAGTGCATCAGAAGGCCTAATCGCACGCATATCCACCAGACGGCGAACCTTTTTGGATTGCGGCTGCCAGGACATCACCAGAGAACCCGCCTTTAGTCTCGTTTTAAACATCGGCAAATCCCCCCATCAGTTGACTGTGATGGCATAAAAGCTCACGGCAGCGCTCCCTCTGATATTCTTTGCCAGAGGGCAAAGACAGTTCCAGTGCAGCGGAAATTGGTAAGGCTTCGGCAAAGGCGGCAAGATAATTTCCCATAGGACCAACAACAGCCGAGCCTGCATTCGTCACGGCCACCACATGGACTCCACCGCTTTGAGCAGCATTGACCGCTGCTTGATCAACACGACCGTTATGAAAATCATAAAGCTGTATATACTGGCTGGAAATGATTAATCCGGCTCCCAACTCGGCTGCCCGACAAACCATCTGGGGGTAGTTTATATCCACATCGACCATAAGAGCGATTTTGCCAAAGGGTGTCTCGATGAGGGACAGCTCCTCACTGCGTGTAAATTGTCCGCGATAGTTCAGGTTCAAGTGTACGGCGCTCTGTCCGCCCAGAACCTGTCCGTCCGGTCCGATAAGGCATAGGCACAGTTTTTCTTGTACCACGAATCGTCCCGGAACAAGATAGATCTGATGTTTTTTTGCATACCGAACCGCCGCACCCAGCATCTTTTTAAGATCGGGGGTGGATAAATAATTGCCTAAGTCTGAGAAGACTACCAGTTGCGCCCCAGGAAGGGGAACAGTAAGGGGTTCGGTAATGCAGACGGTTAGCTTATTCAAATCTTTAGCCTCCTGTAGCCGGGTAATAAAAAAACACTACTCTTCCATCCTATAGTGATTCTTAAATAAACAGGTTTTCCCTCTTTGATTGCCTGCATTTTATAGGAATGCAAAGGGGATCTTTTTATCATAATCATACCCCATCCGACATAAATTGACAAGATTTCTTTGCGCTCTTTTTTATGTTGAATCCAGTACATTGTAAGGGGTAAATGTCCTTATATATTCCCCCGCCAATGGCGGGGGAATATATAAGTTTAAGATGTTGAATGCATTTTTCTAAATAAACCGGATTTCTTTTTTCTGTCATTCTCGCCGCAAGAGGCGATGACAGGGAGAAAATAGTTTACCAAAATAGTTTATCTTTTCATTTTTTTGTGTGAAATATTACCCTGAAAGGTTTTAACATAAAAAAAGACTCAGGTGACAAAATATTATCGATTAATATCATTGGAGTGATTTGATGACCAATAAAGACTATGATCAACTTGCAAAGATGGCCTCACCAAATTCAAAAAGCTATCTGAATATTCCCAAGGCCTTTGTCATTGGCGGCGCCATATGCACCCTTGGACAAGCTCTGGCTAACTTATATATCTATCTGGGGTTGTCAAAAGAACTTGCGCCAACCGCTGTTTCGGTAAGCCTTGTTTTTCTGTCAGCCCTGCTTACCGGACTTAACGTCTATGATGACATAGCGAAGCACGGCGGCGCGGGCACACTTGTTCCTATCACTGGCTTTGCCAATGCTGTAGCAGCCCCCGCCCTTGAATTCAAAAGCGAGGGTCTTATCCTTGGTGTAGGCGCGAAGATGTTCATCATTGCCGGACCTGTCATTGTTTATGGCGTCACCGCCAGTATTGTATACGGGCTGATCATCTATATCTTTCACCTTTACTGATTGGAGGAAACTTCATGGCTAAAAAAACCGGGAAATACACGATCACCCTTGAAAATTCGCCTTCGGTGATCAGCTTTGCGGCCATTGGGTCAAAAAAGGAGTCGGAGGGGCCTTTAGCTGACTATTTTGATATTGTCAACGAAGATTCAACGTTTGGCGAGCAGACATGGGAAAAGGCGGAAAGCCGAATGCAGAAGGACGTGATCAATAAGGCTTTGGCAAAATGCCAGCTTTCCTCAGGGGATATCGACTGCATCTTTGCCGGAGATCTTCTGAATCAGTGCATCGGCTCGACTTTTGGGCTTAGGGAGATGGGCATTCCCCTTTTCGGCATCTATTCCGCCTGTGCTTCAATGGCAGAAGGATTGGCGCTGGCCAGTATCCTTGTAGACAGTGAAACGGTGACAAGAGCTGCGGCCATCACTTCCTCCCATTTTTGCTCGGCAGAGAGACAGTACCGCTTTCCACTGGAGTATGGGGGGCAACGTCCGCCGACCTCCCAGTGGACAGTTACCGGCTCGGGTGCGGCCATTGTGGGCAAACAGGTCTCCCCCACCCTATGTCCGGGCAGTTACCATAGGGTGTATTGAAGACAAGGGAATCACTGACGCCAACAATATGGGCGCGGCGATGGCTCCGGCAGCAGCCGCAACAATCAAGTGTTTTTTTGCAGATACCTGTACCAACGCAGACAACTATGACCTGATTCTCACAGGCGACCCTTGGCATGATCGGAAGCAAGATTGCCGATGAGCTTTTGGCACGTGACGGTTATGACATTCACGACAAACACGCAGACTGCGGTCTTTTAATTTATGACAGAGACAGGCAGGACGTTCATGCAGGCGGCTCGGGCGCGGGGTGCAGTGCATCGGTTTTGTGTTCTTATATTCTGCCATCCATGCGCCAGGGTAGAATTAATAATGCTCTTTTTATCGCGACAGGCGCCCTTTTGTCCCCCACCAGTGTGCAGCAGAAACAGAGCATCCCTTGTATCGCACACCTAATCCATCTTTCCACTCTGCCGCAATAAACTTTTAATCATCGAGTTCCCCTGCACTTTGTGACGGCAGCAGCCACCTTCCGTGTGGGATGGCAGCAGAGCAGCAAATTGATCTATTCCACACGGAGAAATCGGAGAATCCTATGTTTTATGAATACGCGAAAGCCTTTCTGGTGGGCGGGGCTATCTGTGCGGTTGGACAGGTTTTGATTGATTATACCAAACTCACCCCCGCCCGAATCCTGGTAAGCTTCGTCATGCTGGGGGTCTTTCTTGGAGGCATAGGCATCTACCAGCCTCTCATCGAGTTCGCAGGAGCAGGTGCCTCGGTTCCCCTCACCGGCTTTGGAGCTACTCTGGCAAAGGGAGTGCGTGAAAGCGTTGCACAAAAGGGACTTGTAGGCGTTATTGCCGGTGGAATGACAGCCGCAGCAGCGGGAATCAGTGCCTCCATATTCTTTGGCCTTCTTACGGCGCTGATCTTTAAACCTGGCGACAAGAGCTAAATGTTGCTTATCCAGTCCCCTGAGGGTAACAGGATAAGGTAATATAAATTCAGCGTACAACAAAAACGGATGGCCTAAGCCATCCGTCACAGAATTGAATTTAGCCTTTTACCTGATTGAGCTTCTTCGCCAAAGCAGACTTTCTGTTGGCAGCCTTGTTCTTATGGACAACGCCCTTTGCAGCAGCCTGATCAATTTTTTTCATGGCGAGCCTGATAGCCTCAGCAGTGTTATCGGCACCGGTGCTTAGCGCGCTTTCAGCCTTCTTCATTACAGTCTTAAGACTTGTCTTAATTGATTTGTTCTGAAGGGTTTTGGTCTTTATGACCTTAACTCTCTTTTTAGCAGACTTGATATTTGCCATCCTTACACCCCCTCGCCAATTGCATAACAGTACAAATTATATTAGCATTTATCGTTCTAAAAAGCAACTGTTTTTGTATTTTCCGCAAAATAAATCTATGCGCCTGATCGCGTATTTTATGATCATGTCACTTTTCCCAACCTGTGTCGGAAAAGTGATATCGGTTAATTGCCTATTCACTGGTAAATAGTATCTATTGTCTACATCTTTCTAGTACCTTGTAAAATCTAAATCTTTTATGGCAATGGGTTAAATGTCCTTGTAATTCCTCCGCCGAAGGCGGGGGAATAGACAAGTTTAAGATGCTACATTGTACTAGATTAAAAATGAAATGAGGTGATAAATTGAAGAATAACATTAGCAGTCACGAAGAGGGCGTAGAGGATTATTTGCGCATTGAAGGGGAAGACGCTCTCAGAGAACCGGATTTATGGCGGAGTGACGATTATGGATTCCCCGTGCAACGCTTCCTCTATCCCTACAGGGAAACGTATTCGTCAAATTCTTTATTTGCATATGATATATTTTTGACTGGAGGACCTCAGTTATGGCTATAAGAACAGACCTCGCACTCGAAAGCACAGGCTCCTCGGACGGAAAGTTGCCTGAGGGGGTCGCAGTGGAGGAAAAAGAGGTCGATGGGATCAAGATGACCACCGTCCACGTCAGTACGCCACAAGCCGCTGAACGCTTGGGTAAACCGGTGGGGGACTATCTCACTTTTGAGTTTCCCATTGCCTCAGCCACGGATAACGGCGCCAAGGCTACAAACCTTTTGGCTGCGCAAATTACAGAAATGCTTCCCAAAGGGGCCATTTTAGTAGCGGGACTCGGCAATGAGGACATCACTCCCGATGCCCTTGGACCCAGAGCGGCAAGGCAGATACTGGCCACCCGTCATATTGGGCTTGACATGGCGGCGCGTCTGGGGTTGGAGGGGCTGCGTCCTGTCTCTGCCATTGCTCCGGGTGTTCTGGGGCAAACGGGCATTGAAACTGCTGAGATCATTGCCTCGGTAGCCAGAGATATCTCTCCCGCGGCTGTCATTGTCATTGACGCGTTGGCCTCCCGCTCATTGGCACGGCTTGGGACTACGGTTCAGCTTTCAAACACCGGTCTGTCGCCCGGCGGCGGCGTACTCAACCACCGTTCCGCAATTAACAGCGATACCCTTGGTGTACCCGTAATCTCAGTGGGTGTCCCCACCGTAGTGGATGGTGCGACTCTTGTTGCCGATCTGGGCGGGGGGGCCCAGCCAAACGACGCGGCTGCTGGTGTCATGGTCACGCCCCGGGATATCGACCAGTTGATCGACAAAGGGGCACGTCTGCTCTCCTCAGCCATTAATATTGCCCTCCAGCCTACTCTGTCCCCCGACGATATCGCCTTTCTCACGACCTAAAAGGCTTTTACCTCTCATGCCCGCTTCCGGCGGGGGTATGAGTTTGTTATTATCATGCTAATGAAAATTTACAATTCTTTTTCTTCGCTCTGGCTGCGACGCTTAAAAGAGATATCCACAGATTAAGCCTTCTTTCAATCAACTCTAAAAAGGGACAACCTCCCACGCACTGGCATATATGCCCCCCAGGCAGAATAAACATTGTAGGGATACACAGATGTTTAAAAGCTTCGGAGGTAACGGTGTGAGGCGGTTTACACATGGACGATTTTATCTATTTGCGGTGGCGGTCATTGTCACCGCTCCCATTACCCTATATATGCTAAAGCTCTCCTTGCCGATGGTGCTGGAGCTCACAAGAAGAGCTGCGGTGTTATCGGCCGTACTTGGTATGCCTGAAGGTGGTATTGCCATGTTGGAGGACCGATTTAATTCCGAAATATTTACTCCCGACGAGCTTCAGGGCCTGTCTGACCCCTCTTCCTCAGTTTCTCCCTCTGCCTCTGCTGGGCAGAAGAACTCCGCATCCTCGGGTCAATCGGTTCCCAGCGACCCTCAGCGACCTGATGCGAGCTACTCAACGATTAGTGATCCTCCTGACATTCCCAAGGAATTTCGCGGAACGCTTTTGACGGAAAACATGGCGGGGTTTCATTCGTCTGCCTACATTAAATTTGGATCAGCCTATATCAAAAGCTATGTGAAATTAAGTACCGCCACTATTGAAAGCTCCCTCAAAAAGCCAATGGAACTCAAACTGGCCAAAACTGACGCTCCCCAGGTGCTGATCATGCACACCCACGCTACCGAAAGCTACAATGATTACGACTATGAGTTTTATGATAAAAGGAATGGCTGGCGCACCACGGATAACAATAAAAACATGGTGGCTGTCGGCGATGAGATGACACGTGTCTTGACTGAAAACGGGATCGGGGTGATACATGCCGATACACAGCATGACTATCCCTCCTACAATGGCTCTTATGAGAGAAGCGCAAAAACGGTCAAAGAATATCTGGCCAAATATCCCAGCATAAAGGTGGTTTTCGACATACACCGCGATGCAATCGAGCGGGACGGCAGTGTCATCGTTAAGCCCACAACCGTTATAGAAGGAAAAAAAGCAGCCCAGTTGATGATCATCTCCTGTTGTGACGACGGCACTATGAATATGCCTAATTGGGAGCAAAATTTTCGTTTCGCTGCCTCTTTTGCCAGCGCTATTGAGACCAAATATCCCACTCTGACAAGACCGATCTTTTTCTGCAACAGAAAGTACAACCAGGATCTCACGACGGGTTCGTTGCTTTTGGAGTTCGGCTCCAACGCCTCAACCCTTGAAGAGGCCGTTTATACCGCCAAACTTACCGGTCAGGTATTATCAGAGCTTTTAAAGGGCACAATATCCTAATACTCTGTAATATACAGAAACAGCACCTCTCAGGATGTATAAAAGGAGAATTCCATGGATCGATTCATTACCCATCTGCGCAGCTTCTTCGTGGCTTTCATAATTACCATCATTGCGATCGCCACGCTGTGCGGATTCATACTGGTGGATAGTTCGACCGCAAATTATGGCTTTCGGGAACTCTCGCCCACCATCACCCTTGAAAAAGTAGCTGAAGGCAGATACGAGCTTGTGTGGATAGATCAAAAAATCGACATTTCAATGGAACCGCTTTTTAAGATTGAGGCACTGAGACAGAAGTATAATATTCCACTTCCACCTGGCGTGGCCATCCGTCTGGAGCTTGCAGCAGTCGTAAAATGGGGGTGGGAGATTATTGAAGACGCGCGTCTTGAAAGAATGTATATCCAATCCGTACAAGATGAATAGCATTAAATCCTGTTGCAATCGCTTTGTGTTTCTGCCTCTGTTTGCCCCGCCCGTGGCGGAGCAAACAGAGGCAGAATTATTATTTTATAAAAGACGCTCGTTTAGCCGACGCCTTTTATGATTCGTTTTTTCTCACCTGTGTGGGGAAAAGCGAACCCGAAAATTCCTTGAGGTTGTCGGAGGGTATCGGTGCGGGAACGCAGGACTTGTTTGTCCTTTTGTTTTATTGTATAATGTATTGTACTGATTTTTTCCAAAAAGAAAGCAAAACTTCCCTTTTCTCCGCCACAGGCTCGGGAAAAGGGAATCTTAATAAATGTTTTCTTAAAAGCGATCGTAAACACTTTTGATCAATAACGCAGGGGAGTATGAGGTAATGTCCGAACGCCAGAAAAATATCCGCAACTTCTGTATCATTGCGCACATCGACCATGGGAAGAGCACTCTGGCCGACCGCATACTCGAACGCACTCTAGCTGTCGCCCATCGCGATATGGAAAACCAGCTTCTCGATAATATGGACCTTGAACGAGAGCGTGGTATTACCATCAAAGCACGGGCAGTCAAATTGGACTACACGGCGGCAGATGGTCAGACATATAACCTAAACCTGATTGACACCCCCGGACATGTCGACTTTAACTATGAGGTGTCCCGCTCTCTTGCCGCCTGTGAAGGAGCCGTCCTCGTTGTCGATGCCAGCCAGGGGATCGAGGCCCAGACACTGGCGAACACCTATCTGGCTGTTGAGCACAACCTTGAGATTGTGCCAGTCGTCAACAAAATCGACCTTCCTTCTGCCGACCCCGAAAGGGTCTGTCATGAAATAGAGGATATCATTGGCATCCCCGCTTTGGATGCGCCCCGGATATCCGCCAAACAGGGGATCGGTATTGATGCGGTCCTTGAACGCATCGTTTCTGATATTCCCGCCCCTCTGGGCGATGAAAACGCCCCTCTTAAAGCTCTGATTTTCGACTCCTACTATGACAGTTATAAAGGCGTCGTCGTCTATGTCCGCCTGATGGACGGCATGGTACGTGCGGGCGACCGCATCAAAATGATGTCCACCGGCGATGAGTTTACTGTGGTGGAAGTGGGTGTAATGGGGCCGACCAGCCTGGTACCCGGCGGTTCTCTCTATGCCGGACAGGTGGGCTATATCGCCGCCAGCATCAAAACAGTGCGTGATACGACTGTGGGCGACACGATTACCACTGTGACGAATCCTACCTCTCATCCTCTTCCAGGCTACCGCAAAGTAACCTCCATGGTTTTTTCCGGCGTCTATCCCACCGATGGAGCCCGATATCCCGACCTGCGTGACGCATTGGAGAAACTTCAGCTCAATGATGCTTCTTTGATGTTCGAGCCTGAAACCTCGATGGCGCTTGGCTTTGGTTTCCGCTGCGGCTTTTTGGGACTGCTGCACATGGAGATTATTCAAGAGCGTCTTGAGAGAGAATATAACCTTGATCTGATCACTACCGCACCCAGCGTTATTTATAAGATTGTTCTGACCAATGGTCAAACGGTGACGATTGATAACCCGACGAACTACCCCGATCCCGCTACCATCGTTTCAGCCGAAGAACCATTTGTAAAGTCAAGTATCTTTACGCCTACCGAATATATCGGAAATATTATGGAGCTCTGTCAAGACCGCCGTGGCGTCTATATTGACACCAAATATCTGGACGCTGATCGTGTGGAGCTGCATTATGAGCTTCCTCTCAATGAAATCGTGTATGACTTTTTCGATGCCCTGAAGTCTCGTACCAAGGGATATGCTTCCTTTGATTATGAACTTATGGGCTATCGCGACTCAAAGCTTGTCAAGCTGGACATTTTGCTAAACGGCGAAACGGTAGATGCCCTCTCGTTTATCGTGCACGCTGACAAGGCCTATGCCCGGGCGCGTAAAATGGCAGAAAAGCTTAAGGAGCATATCCCCCGCCAGATGTTCGAGGTGCCCATTCAGGCAGCCGTTGGCGGCAAAGTGATTGCCCGTGAAACGGTCAAAGCCATGCGCAAGGATGTGCTTGCCAAATGCTATGGCGGCGATATTACCCGAAAGAAGAAGCTTCTGGAAAAACAAAAGGAAGGCAAAAAACGCATGCGCCAGCTTGGCAGTGTCGAGGTGCCTCAAGAAGCCTTCATGGCCGTTCTTAAACTGGATTAGCTTTTGCTTTCATGTTTTGCGATTGGCTTATATTCATTATGATTTGTGTAAAAGCTCGCCATGGCGGGCTTTTATCGCATCGAAGAGAGATCAAATGGATTATATTCTTTTTTGAGTCTATACTATAGCCAATTAACTTAAAAACTGACTATAGTTAAAACGTCATTTTCTTTCCCCGCCTTCGGCGGGGAAAGAAATCACAAGCTTGTTTTCAAGTAAATTGGCTATATCATGTATTTTTTTGCTTCCTGCCAGTGGGTGAGCCAACTGAATTTTAGGGACAGGCTGGAAAATTGTTTAGCACAGTTCGTGCATTGATTTTGTATTATTAGATGATAATATTACAATTTGTATATTTATAATTTTCTTTCGCGATAACAATTCCGCTGTTGCGGCTGCTAATCCCATCTCTGTTCCCCCTCCGACGGGGGACGAAAATTAAGTGCTATTTAAACTAGATTTAGGTGATTTATGGGAGATTATGTTGATGAATAGTAATATATGTCGTCAAAAATACGGTTTGTATATTCATATTCCTTTTTGCGACGGCAAATGCCCCTACTGTGACTTCTATTCGGTCGTGGGGGATAGTCGTCTAATGGACGATTACACAGCTGCCGTTATCCGTGCCATTCAGCTATATCCAAAAGACCTTATTGCTGATACGCTTTATTTCGGCGGGGGCACGCCCACACTGCTGGGGGCCCAAAGGCTTTTAAAAATCATCGATGCTGTGGCAGGCCGCTTTACCCTTTGCGATGCCGAGATCACCATTGAGGCTAACCCCGCCTCGGTGAACCTGGATGGTCTCAAAGCCCTGCACGCGGGTGGCGTCAACCGCATCTCGCTGGGGGTACAGGCCTCATCTGAAAAGGAGCTGGGACTACTGGGCCGACGACATAGCGCCGATGATGCTAAGAGGGCGGCGTCAGATGCTTTTGCGGCAGGATTTGACAATCTGTCGGCTGATCTGATGTTAGCGCTTCCCGAACAGAGCGTCGAGGATACCCTTTGCTCGGTAAACTTTGCGGCTGCTCTCGGCGCGTCCCACATCTCCGCGTATATTCTCAAGGTAGAGGAAAATACTCCCTTTGCCCGGGGTGGCATATCGGTGGATGATGACCGGGCGGCAGACCTCTATTTGGCGGTTGTGGATCAACTGTCTGCCCTAGGCTTCTCTCAGTATGAAATCTCCAACTTTGCAAGAGATGGAAGAGTAAGCCACCACAATCTTAAATATTGGAACTGCGAGCCATATTTGGGAATCGGCCCATCCGCCCACTCGTTTGTAGATGGGCGACGGTTCTTTTTGCCTAGAGACATTCATAGCTTTGTTGTCGCTCCAAATCCCCTGCTTCTTACGGTGGACGACGGCTCCGGCGGGGAATTTGAAGAATACGTCATGATGCGTCTGCGCCTCGCTGATGGGCTTGATACAAAGCTCTGTGAAGAGCGCTATGGTATATCCCCAGAAATCCTGATTGAAAAAGCCCAGCCCTTTGAGAGGGCTGGATTGGCTATCCTAGCGAACGGTGTCATCAAACTCACCACAGAAGGGTTTCTTGTCTCAAACGGGATCATTGGGCGGCTGCTTGACTAAATGGCCTTTTCTTTTTATCATCCGTCGAAGCTGGGCTGAAAGCTCGCCCGGTAAAGCCCAAATGGCTTCGGCCATCTGGGAGAATCCTTTTTTGACGGGTTCTGCAATATGATCCGTTTTCTGCATAAACTTGCAATTATCTCATTTAATAACTTGCGCGCAAGTAGAAATAATGATAGTATTAATACATTATTTTTTGCGTACCTCCGTCGCCACAGGCGGGGGAAAGTGCGTACCTCTCTCCCGCCGCAGGCGGGGGAAAGTACATCCCGATGCGACTGTTAATCCCTTATTTTTTTGCGTACCTCTTCCCCCACAGGCGGGGGAAAGTACATCCCGATGCGACTGTTAATCCCTTTATAGTAATTAAGAAGGAGGAAAACCACAATGCCGGCAGAAAGAACTTTTTTCCCAAAGTCTTACTCGTCCAAAATGGACATCATGCGCACCGAAATTGCCATTAAGCTGACCAAGGATACTTTTGAGAGGGAGCTGGCGAATAATCTACGCTTAATCCGTGTCTCTGCTCCTCTCACCGTAAGACCTGAGACAGGACTTAATGATAATCTCAACGGCATCGAACGCCCGGTCGCTTTTGACGTACCCGCCATCGGCGGAAAAGATGTACAGATTGTACAGTCTCTTGCCAAATGGAAGCGCTTGGCGTTATACAGATACGGCTTTACCGTGGGGACGGGGCTCTATACTGATATGAATGCCATCCGGCGCGATGAAGAGACCGATAATATCCATTCCATCTATGTGGACCAGTGGGACTGGGAAATGGTCATTTCAGCCGAAAAACGTCGGCTGGATTTTCTCAAAGAAACCGTTGAGGCTATCATGGATGCCCTGAGAAGTACAGAGAAAAAATTGCTGGAGGCTTTTCCAGAGCTCTCCAAAAAGATACCGGACGAAATCTACTTTATCACAACGCCCGAGCTTGAAAAGCGCTATCCTGCCCTTTCACGCAAAGAACGGGAGGATGCCATCGCCAAAGAGAAAAAAGCCGTCTTTCTCATGCAGGTGGGCGTCACTCTTGAGGATGGCCAGCCACATGACGGAAGGGCTCCAGACTATGACGATTGGACCCTCAACGGAGACATTATCCTCTGGAACCCCATTTTAGAGCGGGCCTTCGAAATATCCTCTATGGGCATCCGGGTAGACCCTTCCGCCATGGACAGCCAGCTTACGGCCGCCAACTGTAACGACAGACGAAAGCTCCCTTTTCACAGTATGGTTCTTGACGGCACACTTCCCCTTTCTATGGGCGGCGGCATCGGTCAGTCCAGAATTTGCATGTTTTTTCTTGAAAAAGCACACATCGGCGAAGTACAGGCTTCGATCTGGCCGGACGATGTATGGGATATCTGCCGAGAGTGTGGCGTAAACCTGCTATAAAACCCAGACGGATAAGTAGTCTCGACGCTTATCCGTTTTGCATTTGAAGCGTACTGTATAGCCAATTCACTTAAAAACTGGCTAGTTATAAAACGTCATTTTCTTCCCCCGCCTTCGGCGGGGGAAGAAATCACAAGCTTGTTTTCAAGTGAATTGGCTATCCGAGTATTTGTTTCAATTTTTTTTTTTGATTAGAATCAATATGATGTGGGAGGTAAAATATGGACATTCTCAAAAACTTTGGAACTCGCGTATTCAACGACAACGTGATGCGTCAGCGTCTTCCCCGAGAGGTTTATGAAAGTATTCGGCGCACCAGAAAAGAAAGCCTGCAATTAGATGTATCCATCGCTGAAACAGTGGCATCCGCGATGAAAGATTGGGCTATTGAGCAGGGGGCTACCCACTATGTTCACTGGTTCCAGCCTATGACAGACTCAGCTGCCGGCAAGTCCGAATCCTTTATCGCACCCTCTGGTGACGGCACCGCAATTCTCGAGTTTTCTTCAAGGGCATTGGTACAAGGTGAGCCGGACGCTTCGTCCTTCCCCTCTGGCGGAATCAGAAACACCTTTGAAGCTAGAGGCTATACCGCATGGGACCCTACCTCTTCTGTATTTGTGAAGGATGATATCCTCTATATTCCTACCGCCTTCTGTGGTTACAATGGGGAATCTCTTGATCAGAAAACCCCACTTCTTCGATCGATGGACGCGCTTTCCCGCCAGGCTGTGAGAGTGCTCAGAGCTTTGGGAGACGAAAAGGTCTCTAAGGTCATCCCACAGGTGGGTGC
>CAXXEO010000018.1:0-34262 GCA_963664585.2 Oscillospiraceae bacterium
GTGGTCTGCGCAGCCTTGGCAGCTTCTTTGGCATTCAGAAGGGCAATCGCGCCGGTGGAAGAAAAGTTGAAGAGCGCGGTGTCTTCACTGGGAATTACCAAATCAGAGGAATTGGAGAAAGTGTATGGTGTGCCAATTTTCAGTGTAGCTGCGAAAGGGACACCAGTTGTTTCGCCGGAAGATGTGGTAGTGGTGGTCTTCTTGATATTAAGTTCACCGGCAACATCATAAGCGGTTGTGCTGGTGCTGGCCTTGTAAGCGACAGCAACAAAGTAGTAGTAGGTTCCGGTGGTTGTATACTTTTTCTTGACAATCGATATGGATTCAATATAATCTTTGCCCATATCCCATGTCTGCTTGATGGTGCAGCCCTTAACCTGATCGGCATCAGAAAGAGGTTTACCAAGTGCATCGGATAAAACATAAAATACAGTCCAACCGGGGGTAACTGAAGTATCTTTTGTAACTTTCTTGTCAGAATCAAGAATGCCGTCAGTGGCTCTAAAGCCTACCGGAGCAGTCACTACTTTTGTGGTAAGTACAAGAGTTTCACCACTGCCAGAAGCAAGTGTGAGATCTCCGCCAGCATAGTATGTGGTGCTGGTCTCAGCTAAAGCGACAGAGGTCATGCCCAGGGCCATAACCAGTGCCAAGGAAAGTGCCAGAAGCTTTTTCATTCGATATGTCCTCCTAAAATAATGTCATTCTGTGAAACGGTAACTCTCCAGATAACCGCTCCAACAATTTCCATTATAGTCTTGAGAAATATTTTGTCAATAGTATTATGAAACATTTTGTCATTTTTTTGTTATTTAATGGTATTATTTGTTACATTAATTGTTAATATTTCGCTTTTCTATGCCATTATTAATGGTTTGTGGGCATCTGTATATTTTTTTCTTCCCTTTTTCCTGTCGATGATAGAGGAAAAGAAACAGATAATCGAAAATACTCCCCCTATCATTAGCCTATTGGACACTTACAAACCAGTGCCGTCGGCATTCATTTGGTTCTCTTTCCTGCGCTCACAGCTAAAAAAAGAGTATCTGTCATAGGGTCAGAGATGGAAAGTAAATAATTCTTTCGCCTCCCATAGCTAACGATAAACTTTTTGGAACCATAGGAGTGTTTTACCGCATAAAAAAAGACCCGACCTGGAGAGTGGTCGGGTCTTTTTATTTAGCCCTAGGGCTTAGTTCTAAAAGCAGGTGCTACTTAGATAGCAGCGCCGGTGCCGGGGTTGGTCTTAACAGGTGTAGTTGTGCTGGAAGAAACAGGAGCTGTGGAAGAAGTAGCAGAGGAAGAAGCAGCAACCAGTGTCAGTTCGGTGTCAGAGATGACATACTTGCCAAGGGTTCTGGTTGTGACTTTGAAAGCCTCTTCGTACTCGTCGTACTCAGCCTTGATCTTGGATAGGCTTCCGTCCGCATTCAGAGCGTACAGGTAGGAGCCTTCATCAGCCAGGAGGGTCAGTTCGCCGGTCTTATTGAAGGAAGCACCGTTGAAGATGACAAAGTCCAGGTTGGCTGAAGGATACACAGCGGCGACGGTGGAGTTGTACTTCTCATCATAGTACAGAAGGATCTTGCTCTGGCCAGTGACATCGACGTCGAAATAATGTCCGGCAGCTGTGGTAAAGGTCTGGTCGCCTTCAATGGCGTCTGTGCCTTTAGTTACTTGATCCATGCAATACAGCTTTACTTTCGCGTAGTCGGCTACAGCGGTTCCTGTTTTAGCAGTGGCATCAGTCTTAAGGGCACCCCAGTTGGCATAAGAGCTAGCAAGGTTATATTTGGTTTCAGGTTCAGGGGTAGTATCGCTGCAAACGTCATAAGCAGCTGACATATTGGCGTCTATAGCAGCGGCGGCATCCTTGGCGTTCTGAGTGGCAATCCCGCCGGTGGAAGCAAAGTTGAAGAGCTTGGTGGATTCACAAGCGATTTCTAAATTCGTGGAATTCGAGAATGTGTATGGCGTACCAATCTTCAGGGTAGCTGTGAAAGGAGCACCGGTTGTTGCGCCGGAAGATGTGGTAGTGGTGGTCTTCTTGATATTAAGCTCACCGGCAATGTCATAAGCGGTTGTGCTGGTGCTGGCCTTGTAAGCAATAGCTACAAAGTAGTAGTAATCGCCAGTGGTTGTATACTTTTTCTTGACGATGGTTATGGAATCAATATAATCCTTGCCCATATCCCATGTCTGCTTGACGGTGCAGCCCTTTACCTGATCGGAATCAGACAGAGGTTTACCAGCGGCATCGCTGAGAAGATAAAATACAGTCCAGCCGGGGGTAACAGAGGCGCTGGCTGTGAGTCTCTTGGCAGAATCAAGTATACCATCAGTAGCTCTGAAACCTACGGGAGCAGTCACGGCAATGGTGTCAAGTACAAGAGCATCACCAGTGCCAGTAGTATCTGTGAGATCTCCACCGACGTAGTATGTTGTTGCGGTGTCAGCGAAAGCAATAGAGGTCATGCCCAGGGCCATAACCAGTGCCAGAGAAAGAGCAAGAAGCTTTTTCATTCAATTGTCCTCCTATATAATGTCATAATCGTGAAGTGGTAACTCTCCAGATAACCCCTCCAAAAATTTCCATTATAGTCATTAGGAAACAAATGTCAATAGTTTTATGAAATTTTTTGTAATTTTTTTGTTATTAAATGCACCATAAGATTACAAGTGTTGTAATTTTCCGCTTCATAAAGCCACAATTTAGGTTTTTGATTGTGGTTAATTTGTATTTATTTTTATTTCTCCCAATCATAGACAATGGTTCTTTCCCCCGCTGTGGTTAAGAAAAATCAAATATATCATTTCTATAGCATTTCCAATCAAACTATATAGTTGATTCATTTGAAAACAAGCTTGTGATTTCGTCTCCCGCCGAAGGCGGCGGAAGAAATTGACGTTTTATATATAGCCAGTTTTTAAGTTAATTGGCTATAGAATTGATTCGTGCCCTTCCTGCGTCGAAGGCGGGGGGAAGAGTACGTCTTATTTCCAATCATAAGTGGAATTGCTGTCGGTTTGGAAGGTTAATCATCAATCACATGTATGCGATTGATTTTTGAAAGCGAAGGAATAGCTGTTTCATCTCATAAAACACACAAAAAGACCCGACCTGGAGAGTGGTCGGGTCTTTTTAATTAGCTCTAGAGCTTACTTCAAAAGTAGGAGTTCTACTTAGGCAGCAGCGCCGGTGCCGGGGTTGGTTTTCACTGGGGTTGTGGTGGAAGAAGTAACAGCACTGGAGGAAGCGACAGAAGAAGCAGCAACCAGTGTCAGCTCGGTGTCAGAAATGACATACTTGCCAAGGGTTCTGGTTGTGACTTTGAAAGCCTCTTCGTACTCGTCGTACTCAGCCTTGATCTTGGACAGGCTGCCGTCAGAGTTCAGAGCATACAGGAAAGTGTCGGGATCAGCAAGGATGGTCAGTTCGCCGGTCTTGTTAAAGGAAGCACCGTTGAAGTTGACAAAATCCAGGTTGGCGGAAGGATATACAGCGGCGACGGTCGCGTTGTATTTCTCATCATAGTACAGAAGGATCTTGCTCTGACCTGTGACATCGACGTCGAAATAGTGGCCGGCGTCAGTGGTGATGGTCTGGTCGCCTTCAATGATTGAAGTACCTGTGGTGATAAGAAGAGCAGCAGCTGTAGCGGCAGCATCCTTAACAGCGTCTGTGCCTACGGTAGCAGCATAAACTGAAGCATATTCAGCATCCTTGGCAATCTGGGTAGCAATCGCACCAGTCTTGGCAAAGTTATACAACTTGGTAGATTCGCTTGCAATATTCATAGTAGTGGCGTTGGAGAAGGTGTAAGGTGTGCCAATCGTCAGTGTAGAGGTGAAAGGAGCACCGGTTGTTGCACCGGAAGATGTGGTGGTGGTGGTCTTCTTGACGGTGAGTTCGCCGGCAATGTCATAAGCGGTTGTGCTGGTGCTGGACTTATAGGTCACGGCTACAAAGTAGAAGTAGCCGATGGTGCTATACTTTTTCTTGACAATGGATACGGATTCAACATAATCCTTGCCCATGTCCCATGTCTGCTTGATGGTAGCGCCCTTGACCTGATCAGCATCAGTCAAAGCAACTCCCGCGGTTGTCGAGAGCAGATAATATACGGTCCAGGCGGGGGTAACAGCGGCGGTAGCGGATGTCACCTTCTTAGTGGGATCAAGAATTCCGTCTGTAGCTCTGAAGCCTGTGGGGGAAACCACGACTGGGGTGGTAAGAGTATAAGCGTCAGCGGTACCAGCAGCGGCTGTAAGATCTCCGCCGATGTAGTATGTGGCCTCAGCGGCAAAAGCGACAGAGGTCATGCCCAGGGCCATAACCAGTGCCAGAGAAAGAGCAAGAAGCTTTTTCATTTGAAGTATCCTCCTAAATAATTTAATCAATCGTGCTTAATCAATCTTGTGAAGCGGCTTACTCTCCATATCACCACTTCAACTGTCTTTATTATAACTCATAGGAAAGTTTTGTCAATGGTTTTATGAAATTATTTGTAATTTATTTGTTATTATATATCACTTTGTGTTACAAATATTGTCAATCAACTGTTTATTTGATGTCAATATCCATCTTATTCCAAATTTAGTGGGAAATCAGGCCCTTTGTCTTACAATTAGTTTACAATTTCAACCAATATAACAATCTGTATAGTTGACATAATCAATTATCTATAAATAATGCAATAGAATAAATCAGCACTTCTGCCCCGATGACAGACAAAGTCGTACACGGAACATTAAAAATGCCGCCCAAAATTGAGCGGCATTTAAATGAGTGTTAATTCAATTATAAAATCCTAATGATAGATTAGTATGATAATGCCCCGGTCGCCGGATTTTGCTTCACCCCAGTGCTAATTCCGCCGCCCCCGGTGGGTGCACCCGCCCCTGTCGGAGCCGTCCAGCTGTTTGCAGAGGATGATGTAACAGAGCTGCTTTGCGATGAGGAAGCCGTTGAAGAACTTGAAGAGGTAGAGGACACATTCAGAAGTGTATCCGATATCACATACCGACCCAGCGTCTTGGTGCTAAAGACAAAGCCGTCTTCGCCGCTGTCATACTTGGCTGTCACCTTTGTAAGCGCGCCGTCGCTGTCTACGCTGTAAAGGTAATCGCCTTTCTCCGCGTAAATCACCATTTCCCCCGTCCGGCTGAAGCTTGCGCCGTTCCCGTTCACGAAGTCAAGGTTTGCGTTCGGGTATTGTTTGGTGATGTCCTCGTCATAGTCGGTGTCGCAGCGAAGCACAATGGTCTGGCTGCTGCCTTCCGCTTCAAAATACCCGACATCGCTGTCGCCCAGATAGATTGTATAATCATCACCGCTATAAAATGTATAGATGACATCCTTGTCGGTGAGGGTCATGCCATCATAGGCGTCCACCTCTGGTTTACCCACAGTCAGATACACGTCCATATCAAGATCAAAGCCATCTGAACCCGATTTTACCAGACTAATCGTGCCTTCTATTTCATGCTCTGATTTTGTACTGTTATATTTAATCCCCAGCGCCAGATAATAACGGTATTTCCCGCTGCCGGCATCCTTTTTGCGCACAATTTCAGTCGAAGCAACATAGGTTGAACCCTCGTCCCAGTGCTTCTTGATCGAGGTGGAGGATACAGCCGATGACTCGGTTACAAAGCCGTCCGTGGCATCACTGATCAAGGCAAAATACACCACGTCGCCATAGTTGATTCGATCAGCATCGCTCTCGTCAGTCGAGGCCTCGGTACTTGAAACGCAGTTGTCCTCGTCGAGCTTTCTGGGCACATCTTCAATACCGCTAACGTGATAACTGACCGTGGCCGATACGGCCATAGTCATGGAGAGCGCCAAAGCTACGGTAAGAACGGTGGCGATAAACCTTTTCATAATGAACTCCAATCCGCCGCTGTAAATCGGCAATACATGCAATTGAAATATACTTTTATCACGCAAAGCAAATGAGTGACAAGAGCTAGTATAGCCAATTAACTTAAAAACTGGCTATAGTTAAAACGTCATTTTCTTTCCCCGCCTTCGGCGGGGAAAGAAATCACAAGCTTGTTTTCAAGTTAATCAACTATACCTTGTCATATCTAAACCTTATAGGACAATGGGTTAAAAGTTCTTGTATATATCCCCGCCGAAGGCGGGGATATATACGGCGTGGCGATGGGGAGATAACCCGCCCGCAGTGGCCCGGCAAGAAAGATGAACGTCTATTTGCGTTGAGCCTCTATGATGTGGCCGTATATGCCTGTTTTTTGTTCAGCATCGGTCGTCCTGATAGGTATTTCGTCGGGAAGCCCGTAATATGAAGCATATTTCGCAAGCTTTCAGGGTCGGTAGAGATTACTCAACCATTTTATGCCTTGCCCGACACGATTTACCCGATCCTATATAGCCAATTAACTTAAAAACTGGCTAGAGTTAAAACGTCATTTTCTTCCCCCGCCGAAGGCGGGGAAGAAATCACATGCTTGTTTTCAAGTTAATCGCTACATTGTAAAATGAAATGCGACAGAAAAAAGATAGCCCAATGCAGCCAAAACGTGTAGAATAGAGTTTGCAACAACAACATTCACACAAGGAGGCAGCCATGAGCCACCACCATTTTACAACATTCGAACGAGGAAAGATAGAGGAACTCCGTCAAATCGGATATACGACCCGGAAAATCGCATCACGTCTGGGATGTCACCACAGCAGTATCGCTAGAGAATTGAAACGTTTTTACGGTGCCCGAGCGTATAACGCAGAAGAAGCACAACTGGATTACCAGAAGAAACGGCACAACAGCAAACCTCAAGGGAAATGGAACGAGGAGTTGTGCGCAGCTGTGGCAGAAAAGCTGAAAGAGACCTGGTCGCCAGAACAAATATCACATACCGTTACTTCAAGCCAACTGAGCTTTAAAACCATATACAACTGGCTTTATGCCGGACGACTGAACGGACTCACCGCAGATGTGCTGCGCCGTAATGGAAAAAAGAGAAGCTGTAAAAATCTTGCGCATTATGCTCGTGGTACTTCTATCCACAAGAGACCCAAAGAGGTATATACCAGAGAAACATTTGGGCATTGGGAACTTGATACGGTGGTTTTCTCTAGGGGTTCCAGCGGTTGCTTGGCCACCTTTGTGGAACGAAAAACAAGGTTCTATACAGCCGTTCCCATTCCTGATCGAACGGCAGCTTCCATGGAAGCTGCAATCAAGCACCTGCACACTTTATTGCCACAAGGCACATTCAAAACAGCAACAACAGATCGTGGCGGTGAATTTGCCTGTTATGATGTAATCCAGAAAGATCTAGACTTAACTCTTTATTTCGCTGATTCATATTGTCCGCATCAGAGAGGAAGCAATGAGTACGGTAACGGTTTGCTCAGAGAGTTCTTTCCGAAAGGTACTGTTCTGTCAACTGTTTCACATCAAAACCTATCTTCTTCTCTTCTGCTTATAAACAATAGACCCCGAAAATGTCTTAATTGGAATACACCTTCCCAGCTCTTTCTGCTCGAACTGTCGCATTTGGCTTGACAATGTAGCAATCAACTATATTTATATATTAGGGGAGTTTGCTGTAAAAATCAAGTTATTTCCCCTTTTTATGGTACAGGGTCGTTACATTTTGCGCCATCAGTTCTTGACTTGAACGAACAACTGTTGTATTATGTGAAAGTGCAAATGCCGCTGTGGCGAAATCGGCAGACGCAAGGGACTTAAAATCCCTCGGTGGCAACACCATACCGGTTCAAGTCCGGTCAGCGGCACCATCCTTTGAAGTACAAATAGTCAATATGTTTGTGCTGATGACGCGGTTATTCCTTTAAGATAATACGTGTCAAAATAGAAATAGCCCCCGCGAAATGCGGGGGCTTTCTTTATACCTTTAGGCCGGATACCTCATTGTTAGCCTCTCGATAGGCATACGTCATACTATTCTCCCGTGAAAGGGCAGAACAGTATCAGGAAGATAAATAGAAGAGACTTAAATTGGTATGGAATGGTAAAATGTTTCACACCGCCTAAATCAACCGGATTCAAATGATTTGACACTAGGGTCACAGCGTAATATAATCACAAGGTAGTAAAAAAAATATGCCCTTACGGAGTGAATTGAATGAAAGAACTGTTACAGATGTTCTGGGCCTTTTGCAAGGTCGGAGCCCTGACCTTCGGTGGAGGGTATGCCATGCTTCCCATCGTTCAGAAGGAGATCGTGGAAAGCTATGGCTGGGTTACAAATGAAGAGGTACTGAACTATTACGCCCTCTCCCAATGTGCCCCCGGGGTTATCGCTGTCAATACTGCAACCTTTATCGGATATAAGAAAAAGGGGATCCCCGGTGCCATCGCTGCTGCCTTAGGCGTGACATTCCCTTCTTTGGTGATCATATTGTTGATTGCCTCGTTTATTCAGGGTTTTTCCGGTATTGCCGCCGTCGCGCATGCTTTTAACGGAATCCGCGTTGCTGTCGCTGTGTTAATACTCAACACAATTATAAAATTGTGGAAAGGAAGCGTCGTCGACATCATTACCACAGTTTTATTTGCGGCAAGCTTTGTCGCTTCCTTCATATTTAATATTTCTCCCATATTTATCGTGGTAACTGCCGCTCTTGTGGGCATCCTTACCGCCAAAAAGGGGGAAACTGTTAAGTGAATGTTTATCTTCTTCTCTTTTTGGAATTTCTCAAGACCGGCCTTTTTGCAATCGGCGGGGGGTTGGCTACTCTCCCCTTCCTCTATCAGATAGCCGACAAGTATACCTGGTTTACCCGTGCCATGCTTGTGGATATGATCGCCATATCCGAATCCACCCCAGGGCCAATCGGTGTTAATGTCGCCACTTATGCGGGATTTAACGCGGCCGGAATTCTCGGCGGTGTTGTCGCCACAATTGGTCTTGTCTTTCCTTCAGTCGTTATCATCGTGATTATCGCTCAATTTCTTGACAAGTTCAGTGAAAGCAAAGCGGTACAGTCTGCCTTTCATGGCCTAAGGCCTGCAGTTACAGCCATGATCGCGGTGGCCGGATTGGACGTGGCAAAGATGGCGCTTCTCACCGGCAAGACTGGTGGCATCATGGACATGGTAAGCATAAAAGCTATTGTTCTTTTTGGCGTTCTATATTTTTTAATGAACAAATTTAACAAGCACCCCGTGTTCTATATATTCGGCGCTGCCGTAGTCGGCGTACTCTTTAAGATGTAACCTTTGATGATTCACTCTCATTCTACCGCCTGTGATAGGAAAATGAGTGTCAGATGAACACATGCAATTAAAGCCCACCGTAATGTGCCGTAAGAAACGGACATTGAAACGAAAAAGCCTCTTGTCGTAGAATTAACTATGACAGGAGGCTTCATTATGTCAAGAGATAAAGAGAACATTCCAATTGAAAAGGATTGCACCCACAGCGGACGCAGTCGACGAAACCACGCTTTCGATCACAGCAGGTTATATAGGCAATTAACTTAAAAGCTGGCTATAGTTAAAACGTCATTTTATTCCCCCGCCGAAGGCGGGGGGATATACAAGCGCATTTAATCCATTGTCATATAGGATTTAGTGGCAACAAAGTACTAGACTTCAATAAAAGAGAGCTGGGCGGTAGCAGTTTATTTAATTTCTACATAATATGTTACCAAAACATATTGTGAGGTGCATTTGAAGCATGGATTGCCCGAATAGAATTTCATATACCTTGCGAAGAGGTGATACCCTTTATAAAATCGCACAGCAGTACCATACTACAGTTCAGATGATCCAGTCTGAAAATCCACATACTAGAGCAAACAATTTGCGAATCGGCGATGTCATTACCTTATGCCCAGACTCGACTGCTCCTGCCCAGCAGCAGAATAATCCTGCTGCCACGCCTATGCCAATGCCCAGACCTACACCGATGCCGATGCCCATGCCCATGCCTGCACCGATGCCAATGCCAACGCCAACGCCAACGCCCAGACCTACACCGATGCCGATGCCCATGCCCATGCCCATGCCCATGCCCGGTCGCACCAGTGTAAGCGAAGCCGAGGTCAAATTAATGAACGAAATGCGCTCGTTATGGGAACAGCATGTCATGTGGACACGCATGCTAATCATCAGCATTGCCGAAAATCTGAAGGATGCGGATGCGGTTACAAAACGCCTTCTGAGAAATCCAAAGGATATCGGCCAACTCTATAGAATGTACTATGATAATATGGTAGCCAATAAGGTCACTGCGTTGTGGACCGAACATCTTACAATTGGTGCAGAACTGATAAAGGCGTTAAAAAATCATAATGAAGCAGCTGCAGCGGATGCAGACAAGCGCTGGTATAAGAATGCCGATAGTATAGCCGCCTATTATCACAGCATTAATCCACACTATCATCAGGAGGAACTGCGCAAGATGATTCACCAGCATTTGGATCTGATAAAGCTGGAGGTTACGGCAAGACTGGCAGGAGATTATATGGCTGACATAAGAGAATTTGACAATATAGAAAAACAGGCCCTGGAAATGGCTGATTTTTTCACACATGGAATCGTGATGCAGTTTCCCAATCGGTTTTAATTTGAATTTATAGCCAATTAACTTAAAAACCGGCTATAGTTAAAACGTCATTTTCTTCCCCCGCCTTTGGCAGAGGAAGAAATCACAAGCTTGTTTTCAAGGTAATCAACTATACATAACGCGGTTTTTTTTACAAAAGTTTATACTGTTTTTCAATTAACAATCTTCCAAATAGATAGGGTTTTATTGTAAGCCTTATTACTGGGTTAATCCAGTATATGGATATATCAAAACTGTAAATCCAATGATGACTGCCTCTGAATCCACCGCCTGTGGCGGTGGATTCAGAGGCAGTCATCTCATTATTTTAAATTTAAATTCAGAACTGGTCTATGTTTTAGCAATTTAGGTGGCATTTCGCTTATCCGCGCGACAGAAGATTTCAAAACTCACTATTTTTTCGCTTCTTTGTCTTTTTGAATTGCACTTAGCGCATTAAAGTCAGTCGTATGCATAAGGGTATCCACCGAGTAAGCAAAAAGTATCTGGTCGTAATCAGATACATTAAGCCCTTTCAAGTAGGTTTCATCCGCTTTTGAGAGGTCCACTACCGTTACCCTTTGATAGTGTACCGACAGAAAAGAAATGTAGCTCAACACCGTCCGGTCAGCAAATATCAAAAGCGACTGGTCATATGGGGCGAATATTTCTATATCGGTTACCGCACTCATACCACCCATGATAATCGAGTCAAAGCCACCAAGGCGGCGAGTCGATGCAGGGAACAGCGAATAATACCGTTTTACCGATTTCCCGTCAGCGTGGGAGATCATATATTGACGATCATAACGAGAAAAATGATAGATCGTCATAATGTCCGGACGGACTTTGCTGTATGGCGCCATGTCATAGATGTCACCATAGTAGTCATGGATCACATGCTCTACCTCAAATTGGTTCAGAGAACGCCCAGAAAGGCCCATACGAGAACACATGGCATGATACAGATAATAGCCCCCAAGGCCGGTGAGATTGGATTCGGTACGGTAATAGGTGTACTGATCTTTTGCAGCGAAAAGGGCTGTATACGCATCGATCGACGTCACCCTGCCTGAAAAGTGGTCGTACGCATTCGATATAAACTGTCTCTGGTTGTAAAGAGAGGCGAGTGGAGGAACATCCTGCTGTTTGATGGCGCAGGCTGTGGGAACCAAGGTAAAATAGGTGGGTCGGTTATGATTGAGAAGAAACGAATCGATCGCTTTAAGATTGGCGTCCACCTTCTTTTCATCAGGGGCCTTCAAATTGACCAAAAGCTGCTCTTCTGAGACAAAGACGCCATTGTATTCCCTTCGATCTCCAATATTCTCAATCGACGTCGCAATATCCTGAAGAATGGGCAGTTTTATAAGGCTTTTGAAGATCAGATGATCTGCGTCACGAGCGAAACCGCCCTTAATGATCTCGCCAAAGGCAGGCAGAGAGAATGCGGTCTTATCCACAAGTTTATCCGTTAAAACCTTCGTTGGAACAAAACAGATTGCTGTTATCAGCATAAGGGCGATCAGCTTTTTCACAGTGACAGCCACCTCACATTCTCCATCAGGAAGGATGTGGACACCGCGAGGAGAAGAAAGCTGTATGCTCCGAGAATCAGCTCACTCAACAGTGGAACATTATTCTCCAAATAGCGTCCTATTTTGTCGGTTACGCTTGTACAGGCAAAGAGGGCGACAGCGATGGGAAGAAGATTGGAAAAAAGAATATAAAGCGCCTCATCGTTATAGAGACCCACGCCTCCAACTCCCATCAGATATCCCAGATGGGTCAGACTTGCACCTAGTCCGTTTACCGAGAAAATACAGAAAGATGTGACCCCGATGATAAAGGTGATCAGTCTCAGGACGATGGACGGAAACACTCTTGCCATTCCCTTACTAAGTTTCCTTTCCACCATGATGATCAGCGCCATGCATGCACCCCACGCAATATGATTGATTGAGGGTCCGAACCACAGGGGCATCAACAGGCATCCGGCAAAAAACGACAGGTTCTCACCTACCGCCCCATCCTGTCCTATGATAGGGAGCATAGTAAGATTCTTTTTGATATAATCATTAACGGTAATATTCAATCGATAGAATAATTCCGCCACCGTCTTCGCCTGCAAAGGATAATACAGATTTCTGGGAAGCCGCACAGAAAAAATCCGTCCGATACCCACCGCCATATCACAGTATCCGCTGATGGTAAAATAGACAAGCATGGCGTTGGCCAGTGCCCAAAGCCATGCGGAAAGCGTCGTCTGCTGGCCCTGTTCGATACGATCACACCAAGAGATAATAAGTTGCAGTTCCTTATTTAGCACCGCCGTTTTAAAAAGACCGGTGGAAAATATCATGATTCCCCGCCCTATGCCGGAAAAACTGGGCTTCACTTTGCGCATCTGTGGCATAATCTCTCCGGCAGACGCCAGCGGACCCATATAAAGCCTTCCAAAAAATAAGCAGTAAGTAAGAAAGTCAATGAAATGATCTGGAACTTCCAACTCTCCTCTAGCCATATCAAGAATATATCCAAGCGCGGAAAGGGTAATCACGATCACGCCAAGCGGCATACTTTTCTCATGCCAAAAGTATGAGAAAAGGTATACACAAATGACAATTGCCTTCAGGAGAACGATCGTCATGATAATTTTTCTGCGTCGCACGTCACCGCGCCACCGGAATAAGAAAACGGCGCATCCATAGTCAAAAACAGAAAGCAAAAGCATAGCGGTTAGAATAACGGGGTCCAGAAGTCCATAGAACAGAAGGGATATCAGACAAAGACAACCGGTCTTAAGCCTTGCAGGTGTCAGATAATAAATAACCGCCGTAATTGGTAAAAACAGAAATATAAATCCGAGGCTGTTAATCTGCACCTTTTCCCCTCCTTTCGTATTTTACAGGTTGGTTACATGCTCTTTATATTCTTCAAAGCTCAACATCGCATTGAATACGGTGAGCATCGAGCCCGTTGACAGCCGCCCGGGAAGTCCCAAACCAGCCATAAGCTTCCTTCGTTTTTCGGCGCTTTGTGTGCCTCCAGTCAGACCGTCATCAAAGAGATCCGACTTAGTGATCGGGCGCTTTCTCTTTTCCGTCTGCCCGCTTTCGATACCAGCCTTGGCAAAAGCTGCAAGAAGCAGTTGCGCTGAAATTCCCTCAACGCCGAGCGTCCCCTCGGCCGAGGAAATGCTTTTTCTGCGCTCTTTTCCTAAGATATCCGGGATATAGACGTTGATAATCAGTGATGGATCAATGGAGCCCTGTATATAATGGCGGATTTTAAAACCCGCCCGGTCTGAATCGGTGAGGATTATCAGTCCGGTTACCCGTGCAAGGGTTCTGAGCATCTCCAGCTTGTCCGGGTCCTTAAAAATGCGAAATCCGCCGGTTTCGATAATGGTGGCATCCACAACTGACGCAAGTCGTATGCGGTCATATTTCCCCTCGACTACGATGGCCTGATTTACCTTCAACACAGCGCATTCTCCCCCTTGAGAGCAAGATAAACCCGCATGATCGCTGTCTCTACCAGCACCCGTTCTTCAACCTTGGCACTTTTCAGATCGATATCGGACTGCGTGAGTATCTCAATAGCACGACCGATCCGTGCCCTATTGATCGAACGGCTGTCGCGCATCGCATTCGTCACACGAAACTCAAAACGATAGGAAAAGTCAGAGGCGATCTCGCCCGCCGTCTTCCCTGCCCTGCGGCCCGCATCGGCACGGTAAAGGTCAATAAAAGCGTAGCAAAGAGAGGCAATCATAGCGGACGCGGGATGCCGCATTGTGAAAAGCGCATCCACCGCTTTCATCGCCCCGTTCATATTTCCCTGAAGAAGCAGCTTGGAAAGAGCATATACATCCCCTTCGACCACCGCGCAACTGACTTTTTTGATACTCTCTTCGGTAATCTCGCCTTTCCCCTGATAGGCGGTCAACTTATCCACCTCGCCTGCCAAAATGTCCATATCATCCGAACAGCGCTCGATCAAAAGGCGGGCATTGTCGTTCGACATCTCGCATCCTGCCTTTTGGGCGCGGGTGACGACAAAGGAAGTGAGCTCGTTCCCTGTACGGCCCTTAAGCTCCATCGCACCGCCGGCCTTATCCACCGAGGCCAAAAGCTTTTTACCTGCTGCCTTTTTGGTGTCCAGATCGGCTGTGCGGGTAACCATGATCAAAACGGTGCTGGGCGGGAGGTCTTCCATCACGCCGCAAATTTCTTTAACCTCGCTGTCCGATAACTGCCCTGTGTCAAAATCATCCACCACCACACACCGCTTTGCGCCTGTCAGGGGCATCGGCTCAGTGGCATCGAAAAGCTGTTGCGGGGACAGTTTTTTTCCATCCAGTCTTACAAGATCAAATGCGGATTCACCGTTTGGAAACGTGGCTTTTAATATCCTGCCCAGATAGGCGGATTTCAGATAGTTCTCTTTCCCATAAAAAAGATAAGCCTTATGAAGCAGACCCGCTGATAGATCCCGTGTCAGTTCCCGTTCGGACTTGTATATCATAGCGCCTCCAGAACTTATCCATACATTCTGTACCGCCTTACCCCTTCGACTGGGGACCAGATCCGTACAGCATTTCTTTTTATTATATCATATTTTCCTGTGTCTTGCCCACGACTTTCTTCCAAAATCATGGCACGCTTGATCTCTTTTTTACAATTCTCCAGTTCTTCCTGCGTGAGAGGGAAATAATCGACCGCCGCCACACGAAAATATGATGAAATCGCCTGACTATAGGGCGCAGTCACCCGGACCGGTGGGCCATTGCAAACAAATCGCGTCATACCGGCCCCTATGGCGGTATCTAAAGAAAGAGCAGCAATGGTAAAATCACTTTGTACGCCGAGTCTTTCCAGTGCAGAATAGATGTGTCCGGCCTGATAGGCCTCTTTTGGCACCCCGATCACCGTCGTCCCGCTTTTTTGGATCACGGCGACGGTATCTGACTCCTCAAAATAGAGAACCTCGCTGCTTCCCGCAGTCATAAGCTGAAATATCCCCGTGGCAATGCAGAGGCTCGCAAACGAGGCAACGGCACATCCCAGCACCGTTCGCTTTGATGGCTTTAGCAGAAGCAGAAGTAACCCTAAACCCGTACATCCGCATAACCACACAAACTGATAGCTTTCATTCAGGCTCACTACAGAGAAGGGAAGCTCCGCAAAAAATGCGGCGATTGCCACCACCGCGCGGACTGAGAGGCCGCAGAGGACTGCAATAGCCGAGGCGAGCGGTGGAAGAATACCCGAAAGCAACGCTGCGATGAATCCCGAAGACAATATAAAAGGCACCAGCATAAAAACCGAAAGGTTGGCAGGAAGGGATACCAGCGATACGGTGCCAAAGACATAAGAAGTAACAGGAAGGGTAAAAATCTGCGCGGAAAGGGTGACGGCACATGCCCCGCTGATTGGCTTGATCCATCTGTCTGTGCCAAAATGGGATACCACAAGCCTTCTGACAGCGCCGTCCACCACAGGGACCATGAGGATGATCCCGAATGTGGCCAAAAAGGACAGCTGATAGGACAGACTGCCAGCGACATATGGGTTAATGGTACACATGATCAGCGCGGTTATGCCAAGCGAGGACAGTGCATCGCTTTTCCTGTCGATCAGCCTCGCGGTCAGATAAATGGTCATCATGATAGCCGCTCTGGTGATTGAGGGGGACATTCCAGCGGCCAGCGCAAACAGCAATACTATGATCAGATTGACGATATCAGCCCAGCGCGACTTCATCCCCAAGGCGGCAAGCAGCATCCCAATGAGATGTGAAAATATAGCCAGATGTTGACCGGAAACAGCAACGATATGCGAAAGTCCTGCTGTTCTAAAATCATTTTTTACTTTATTGGGCATATTCCCCGTACCAAGCATCATAGAGGATAATATCTCCCCCACTTCTCCTGAAAGAAGATTTTCCATACGCTCTGCCGCCCATTCACGATAACGTGCTACCAGCGACCTGACGGGATGAAAGGAAGTGTCGGAATAGACAATCTCTCCCTTAATGATACCATTGAGATAATAACCATCCGACAGGTAATACCGGCGAAAATCGACCGTGGCAGAAACAGGGGCGAGAAGTACATCACAGTGAATGCTCTCTCCGACCTCGGCAGCAATTTCGCTATAACAGGTGATGCGCATCATTACATTGCATCCATCGACAGAACCTCCATGAAGTTTCGCCGCCGCATCAAAATAAAGGGTTGTACCTGCCCGCTCGATGTCAAGTATAGTTGCGTCTATGCTGACCCGTTCTCCCGCCGCTTCGGCAATCGGTGCGTAAAAGAACACTGTGTACAGAGAAAATAGGATCAGCGCCGAAAGAGAAACGGCGGCGAGCACAAGGATCTCCTTCATCTTCGACTTCATGAGGAAGAATATAGCAACACCCACTATGCTTAAGAGAAGAAGAGCCACAGGAAGGCCAAAATAAAAAGCGGCCGCCATCGTTGAAAGGTAGCAAAGACCTATCAAAAATAACGGTCGCTTCATTTTGTCCTCCACCCTTTCGGGGTTCAACCTGAATCTTGTTTAATAAAGATATAAATCTTAGGTGAAAAATCCTATTTTTTCATTTATCCAGCCGAAAACAGGAAAACGAATCTAAATTAAATAAAATAGGAAGTGAAACAACCTCTTATTTACCCGCCCAAGGCGGGGAATGAATCTTTATGATATAAAAGTGGGAGCAAATCTTAATTAAAAAAAAGAGGCAGAGGCTCCAGAAAGATAATATCATCGCGCTTCGCAGCATCTCCCTCTGCCAACACAGTGGCCGCTCCAACGATGTTGCCCCCCGCATGTATGACAAGACGGCGCAGAGCCTCCAGCGAGTCGCCGGTGGAAATAACGTCGTCCACGATAAGGACGCGCTTGTCTTTTAAATACTGCATATCGTCGACATCCAGATAGAGTGTTTGTATCTTGTCCGTGGTGATCGACTTGACGTCAACGGCAATCGGACGCATCATATACAGCTTTTTACTTTTGCGGCCTAGAATATAGCGTTTGCCCGACTGGCGAGACATCTCATAAGCAAGGGGGATTCCCTTGGATTCGGCTGTGATCAGCACGTCAAAATCAGGGACTAACTTTAAAAGTTCGGTGGCGCAGGCAATGGTCAGCTCCACATCAGAAAACATAATAAAGGCGGCGATGGAAAGCTTGTCATTAATCGGACAGATGGGCAGATCGCGCTCAAGCCCGGCGACCTTCAGATGATAGTAGTTTGTCATATTGCGTCGCACCTCTTTATATTTATTAGGTAACGGTTTTTAATCAACCTGGAGGCCATGCAAGCCCCCTGCCTGCAAGTAGATGAAAATGAATATGTTCGACCGATTGTCCGGCGTCTGCGCCGCAGTTCGACACCACACGGTATCCACCTGCAAAAGCCTTATCCTTCGTGATCTCGGCAATCACCTGAAAGATGTAACCAATCAGGGCGGCATTGTTTACGTTCACCTCAGACATCGAACCGATATGCTCGCGGGGGATCACCACGATGTGCATGGGGGCCTGGGGGTCAATGTCATAAAACGCGACCACTTTGTCGTCCTCAAAGACCTTGTTCGCCGGTATCTCTCCGGCTGCGATCCTACAAAAAAGACAGCTCAATTTCAATTCTCCTTCTTTAGTATACTGATTTTTTCAAATGGGTCTGTATTTTTGTTATCCCAGCCTCTGGCTGGGATAACAAAGTTCAAGTTTCTCTTCAAGCTCACAATCCTGTTTCAAAATGATCAGGAATTTATCTGTCGGTCTCATCTGGGCGGCAGCCAGAGTTTAATTCTGGCTAAGCATCGCAACAAGAAATAATTTTAATCCTTTTTGATCATTTTTTCAATCATTGTGGGAATTTTTGTCATGGCTTCGTCTATAAGGGAGATCTCGTTGGTTCCACCCATGGCACTGTCCGGACGGCCGCCGCCGCTTCCCCCGGCGAGTGCGGCAACCTCTTTAATCAGCTTTCCGGCATGAGCGCCCATCGAGACAGCCTCTGGGCCACAAACAGCCAAAATAGTCGCCTTTCCGTCCTGTATGGTGGTCAGCATTGCCACTATCTTAGGCTCTGTATCCCTCATTTTGTCGCCCAATGCGCGCAGCCCTTCGGGGCGCATATCACGCAAAGAGGCCGTGATGAGCTTTAATCCGCCGACCGGTATTGCCCCGGCAAACATACCCGCCACTTCAAGACCGGCCAGCCTCTGGTTCAGGGTCTCGATCTGGCGGTCCTTTTCCTTGCCGTCAGCAATCATAATAGATATTTTCTCAGGAATATTCCCGCTCGCACCAACCTTGAGAAGCTCTCCTGCCTTCAGAAGCTGGAACTGCATCGTATCCATCAGCTTTAAGACGCCACGTCCGGTAACAGCCTCAATTCTTCTGATACCCGCTGCTACTGAGGATTCCTTAACGATTTTGAAAAGCCCCACCTTGGCTGTATTGTCCAGATGTGTTCCGCCGCAAAGCTCAATTGAGCGCCCACCCATATTAACGACACGCACAATATCGCCGTATTTCTCAGAGAAAAGCGCAGTCGCGCCGAACTCTTTGGCCTCTGTCATGGACATTTCCTTGATATCAATTTCCATAGAGGAAAGAATCATATCATTGACTAAATACTCCACTTTGTCCAGCTCTTGCGAGGTCATGGGACTAAAGTGCGCAAAGTCAAAGCGGCAGCCCTGTGGCGTCACTTCTGAGCCCGACTGGTGCACATGGCTTCCCAGCACCTCACGAAGCGCCTGTTGAAGCAGATGGCAGGCGGTGTGGTTGCGCATGGTGGCATGTCTGATCGCAGTGGCAATAGACGCCTGTCCTGTCTCGCCGACAAGCAGACTGCCTTTCTCCATAATGCCGATATGCAGGAACTGGCCTGTGGGGGATTTTTTACATTCAGAAACACGAAAAAAGCCTTTTTCGGTAACAATGGTGCCCGCGTCCCCGCTTTGTCCACCGCTTTCTGCATAGAAAGGAGTAGAATCAAGTACGATAGCAGCCCGCTGGCCCTGAGAAATGCTATCGGCTAGATGGTTATCTGCGAGCACTGCCATCACTCTTACGGGGGCAGTGGTTACAGTGTATCCTACAAACTTGGTTGGTTCAGTCAGATGGGCGAGGATATCTTCTTCCCAGCTCACATCGCCCATGGCGGCACGGGCTGCGCGGGCACGCTCACGCTGGGCGGTCATATGCCGGTTGAACGACTCCTCATCAAGTCCGATCGAGCGCTCGGCCAGTATTTCCTTCGTCAGATCGATCGGAAAACCGAAGGTATCGTAAAGCTTAAAGGCCTCTGCACCATCCAGATTACGGTCAGCAGCCGCTTTCGACTCAATCGCAGCAATCAGTGTGTTCAGAAGCTCAATGCCCTGATCGATGGTGCGGGCAAAGCGCTCTTCTTCTACCTGAATTACCTTGATGATATAATCTTTATTTTCGAAAAGTTCAGGGTAAGCCAATTTGTTTTCGGCGATCACTGTTGCGCATACCTTGTATAAAAAAGGCTCGGTAATACCCAAAAGCCTGCCGTGTCGGGCTGCGCGCCGAAGAAGCCTGCGCACAACATACCCACGTCCCTCATTCTGGGGAACGACACCGTCCCCAATCATAAAGGTGGTGCTTCTGATATGGTCGGTTATGACGCGAAGTGACACATCGGTACGGGCATCCGTCTTGTACTTAACACCCGCGATCTGACAGATATGCTCCATAATACGCTTGACTGTGTCAACCTCAAAAAGGTTGCCAACCCCCTGCGTAATACAGGCAAGGCGCTCAAGTCCCATACCAGTATCAATATTGGGGCGCGCAAGGGGGGTATATCCACCTTCTCCGTCTGAGTTGAACTGGGTAAAGACAAGGTTCCAGAATTCCACATACCTGTCACAGTCGCAACCGACGCCGCAGGTGGGGCTGTCACAGCCATACTCTTCACCGCGGTCAAAATAGAGCTCGGAGCACGGTCCGCATGGTCCCTGGCCGATCTCCCAGAAGTTGTCCTCGCGCCCGAGGCGTACGATATGCGCCGGGTCTACGCCAACCTGTTTGGTCCATATTTCGAATGCCTCTTCGTCCTCTTCGAAGATCGAGATCCATACCCTGTCAACGGGCATCTCTAGCACCTTTGTCACGAACTCCCAAGCCCAGGCGGTGGCATCCTTCTTAAAGTAGTCTCCAAAAGAAAAGTTGCCGAGCATCTCAAAGTAGGTGCCATGGCGGGCCGTTTTCCCTACGCGCTCGATGTCAGGGGTGCGAATGCACTTCTGACAGCTTGTGGCGCGGTTGCCTGGAATGGTCTCCAGACCCAAAAAGTACTTTTTTAAAGGTGCCATTCCCGAGTTGATGAGAAGAAGACTGCCATCCTCCCGCGGGATGAGGGGGGCGCTTTTTAACCGCTGATGCCCCTTGCTTTCAAAAAAATTGAGAAAGCTTTCTCTAAGTTCGTTTAAACCGGTCCATTTCATATCATGAATCCCCCTGTTTTTCTATAAAAATATAAAGAGCCCCCGTCCGACATGGGACGAAAGCATCATTCTCCGTGGTACCACCCAAATTGCGCATTGCTGCGCCACTTTAACGGCTTAACGCGCCTATACGCCCCGCCTCTTCAACGGGATACTCAGAACTGGCCCCCGCACCGCCTGACAGACGCTTTCACCGGGTACGTCCTCTCTGGCCAACAGTCGTTGCGGTTCTTTTCCTCACAGCTTTTACCAATATTCAGTTGACTTATAAATTATACAGTCTCGCCCCTTCCATTGTCAATAAAAAACAGCATTATCCATTGTTGTCTGCTGACATTTGCCATGTTATAATTTAAATCGTGGCAATTTGACAAATAATGAAGAAAATTTTATCTGTCTGCTGCTGAAGGCGCAGCAGACAAAAAAAGAAGTTCAGACTAATTCTAAATTGCTATCGAATAATTTTGCTTATTTTTTGTATCAGAGAGGTGCAGTTATGAAGAAAAACATTTTGGTCGCCCAATCCGGTGGCCCAACCGCTGCCATCAATGCTACCCTCGCCGGAATCATCAGGGCTGGTCTTGCCAGTGACAAGATTGACAAGATCTATGGCGGCTTGAACGGCATACAGGGCATCATCAATGGCCAGGTCATACGGCTGGATGACCAAATTAGTGGTGAGGACGATCTGAATCTCTTACAGATGACCCCCGCCATGGCTCTTGGCTCGTGTCGGCACAGACTTGCCCCATTTGACATCTCCCCTGATCTTTACGCAAACATTTACAATGTGTTTAAACGCCTTGATATTGGATTCTTTTTTTACATAGGCGGTAATGATTCAATGGATACCGCACTCAAGCTCCATCAGTATTTTACCCATATCGGCGCAGATATCAAGGTCATTGGTGTACCTAAAACCATTGACAACGATCTGGACTGTACCGATCATACCCCCGGCTTTGGAAGCGCCATGAAATATCTGGTCACAGCCATTCACGAAATTGCTGCGGATGCCTGCGTTTACCGCAAACCAGCAGTTACGATCATCGAAATTATGGGAAGAGATGCCGGATGGCTCACAGCCTCAAGTGCTCTTGCCCATCTTTCAGGCTGCGCCGCACCGCATCTCATCTATCTTCCTGAATATCCCTTTCAAGCCGATCAGTTCGTTGAGGATTTGAAAAAGGCGCAGGCCGAGAATCTATCTGTAATCGTAGCCGTTTCTGAGGGAATTAAGATGGACGACGGCAACTATGCGCACAAGTCTGCCCAGAGCGGGGTTGTCGATCCGTTTGGTCACAAGTATCTCTCCGGAGCAGGAAGGCACCTGGAAGAACTTGCTGCTGACAGGCTTGGCTGTAAGGTTCGCTCTATTGAGCTTTCTGTCCTTCAGCGGTCATCTGCCCATTTCGCCTCTAAAACAGATATTGATGAAGCGGTAATGGTTGGCAAAGAAGCCGTCTCGCTTGCTCTTTCAGGATTGAGTGGGGTCATGGCCTCAATCGAGCGGGTATCCAGTTATCCCTATAGCTCTAGGGTGCGCCCTGTGGATATCGCCCTTGCTGCCAATAAGGTTAAGGCCTTTCCCCTTTCCTGGCTGGATATGAATACAAACTGCCTCACGCAGGAAGGCGTTGATTATTTCCTTCCCCTCATCGGCGGAGAAATCCCCTGTCCCACGAAGGACGGTATGCCGCTGCACTTTGTCTTTGATGAGAAACAGCTTGCGCTATAACCGACACGGTTACGCCTGACAGCAATCATGCAACATCTATTTCTCTTCATCATTGGCTTAGCAGAAAGATAAAATAAAATTCCGGATCCTGCCTCAGTTTTTGCGCTTCATGCGAGAGATCCGAGGCAAAATAGAGCCCATTTAATTCTACGACGACTTATATCAGTAGGCGAATAAGTTGCAATCAAATTTATTGGTGGCGTCCGCCACAGATGAGAAGGGATATCTATGGCCGTTAAAATCGTGACGGACAGTACTTGTGATATTACGCAAGCTATGGCAAAAGAGCTTGATATTACAATTGTCCCCCTGCACTTTACCTTTGGAGAGAAAACATATGCCGACGGCGTCGACCTTACCAATGAGGAGTTTTATCAGAAACTGCAGAACTCCGATCAAATCCCGGTAACAAGTCAGGTGACGGTTGGTGCCTTTGAAGAAGTTTTCAGCGAGATTCTTAAGAATGGCACATATGAAGAGTTTTATCAGAAGGGACAGAACTCCGATGATATCCCAGAAACAAGCCACGTGACGGTAGGTGACTTTGAAAAGGTTTTCAACGAAATCCTTGAAAATGACGGAGATGAAATCGTTGGTGTATTCATTTCCAGCGAAATGAGCGGAACCTATCAGTCTGCCTGTATAGCCAGTGAAAACATTAATCCCATGCGCATCCATATTTCGCATGGGTTTACCACCACAATGGGACTCCATCTGCTGGTTTATCAGGCAATTGCCATGCGTGACCAAGGTATGAATGCCAGTGAAATTTCCGAAAGGCTTAATATTCTTGCCAAAAGAGTCCGAATATTAGCAGTAGTGGGCAACCTAAAATACCTTTACAAAGGTGGCCGCCTTTCTGCTGTGGGCAATATGGCCGGTACCCTTCTCGGCATCAAACCGATCATACGGATCGATGACAGCGGCATCGTGGAGCTGGCCGGCAAAGAGCGGGGTATGAAGTCTGCTTTCAGGTCGATCACAGGCAAGGCCTGTGGGGAACTGGACCCTGAAATGCCTGTATGCTTTGGACATATTGACGCCGAGAAAAGTCTGGATGAGTTTATGACCATTTTCGGTGAGCAGATGAAGATCAGTGATTTCCACAAGGTATTCATCGGTCCGGTCGTTGGTACCCATGCCGGACCCGGTTGTGTCGGCATCAGCTATTTTTGCAGACAATCGTCCTAGTACCTTGGTTGAATATACATGTTTAAGATGTTGCATTGAACTATAGTTGATTAACTTGAAAACAATCTTGTGATTTCTCCCCTCGCCGAAGGCGGGGGGAGAAAATAATGTTTTATATATAGCCAGTTTTTAAGTTAATTAACTATAGCTTTCTGGTTTATGAGGGGACACGGTATTAAAAAATTGAACTTCAAAATCATAAGCGTCCCCCGAAACTTCGGAGGACGCTTATAATTATCTGTGCTATTCCATCAAGTTAGTCAGTCGACTATAACCAAGCGCGGATACAATAGGAAACAAAATAGCAGCACAGATACCGATTAAAATCAAAACCACGATGATGTTAATAAGTGTTTTCATCGGCGATTTAGGTACGAAATACGGGTTGGTATATGGGCTGACCGAACTGTCGCAGACAGGTTTCTCATCTGTGATCTGCGGATCAACTGATGCTGGTGTCTGTGAGTCTAGACTGCATTCATTCGAAATCTGCGGATCAACTGAATCTGAAGTCTGTGATTCGAGGCTATATTCATCTTCTGTGATATCCGGCATCTTCACGCCGCAATGGTTACAAAACAAGCTTTGATCCGGCAACTGTCCACCGCATTTATAACAAAACATTGGCATTCCCCTATCTGTGATCAATCCTGTTTAATGACATTTCCATTATTGTCTCTTTCCCGTCTGCGCGGTAAAATACCGCTTCAACTTGCGAATCATGGCCTGATACTATTTTCAAGGTAATAGGCAGTGAATCTATGTCTCTTTCCCCCACCGGATGCAAAAAAAGGCATAATCATATTGCCATTAACAAGATTTAGTCTGGCCCACTGGTTGCAGTATATCATGCGGCTTCAAAAAATCCAATTGTCTATTAACAAAAATGCTTGTATTCTCTGCCATAGCGCCCTGGAGGAACACCAACCAGCTTATGAAAGGTGCGGATAAAGTGCGCATTGTTATGAAAACCCGACTCTTCCCCTGCTTCCTGTACACTTTTTCCCTGCCGCAAAAGCGATCGGGCATGCAACACGCGGCAGTGAATGATATATTCCGCCACGCCAAAGCCTGTCGCCTGCTTGAACAGGTGGCAAAGATAGTGCTTGCTAATAAAAAACTTTTCTGCAAGCAGTTCCAGACTCAGGGGTTCCGCAAGACTTTTCTGTATATAATCGATCACAGGTGCGACACGCACAAAATCAGACGACTGCAGAGGTGTACTGCTCTCCTGCGCGCCAAACAATTCGCAAATCGTCAGCAGCACCTCTGTAAAAGCGGCTTTAAGCCGGATATCATCCCCAAAATGTATCACAGGACGGCGGCAAGCCTCCAGCAGCTTCACCAGTTGGGACAGCTCTTCTTCACTCAGCTGACGATATCTGGGACTGGCTTGTAAAAATGAAATGAGATTGCTTTGCATTGTGGAAAGGCTGCTGACATACTCGGGTGAAAAGTGAAGTACATACCGCTCATAGGTCCTTTCCCCACCCGCTGTACTTCGATGGAGCTCGGCATTGCCAAGAAGAAGCAGAGTTCCGCGACGAAGGGGATAGAGCTTGTTGCGCACAAAAAAGCTTTCCCCGTCTGTCAGCGAAAGAAGCAGTTCAAAATTTTCATGAAAGTGAAAATGTTCCATACGCCATACGTTGTCGCGATTAAAACGCAGTTCAAAATTCTTTTCCATTCGCTTCCTCTAAATCAAATTTCAAATGTGAAGGCATCTTTCTATCTGTTTTTAGCATGTTCAGCGAAAAACAGAGTATAAGGTTTCCTCTTAATTTGTTAATTGCTATATTTTTTTTATCTTAACATATTATAGCAACATCTGCAAACTTATTGCGATAATAGCGATAGATATTGCTGATGTTTTATCGTATTCTATGCTCAGATGGAGTTTTTGTATCGCAAACTCAGTCTACCCACCGTTTAGCCATCCATTCTTCCACTTACGGCGGGAGAAAAACGGCCGACAGATAGAAAGATATCTGGTTTATTTAGAAAATGGAGTAACCGTTTTGTGGCGGCTTAAGGATGCAATGAACATTTGAATAAAGGAGATGACATTTTGAAAACATCGCTAATTCGGCCAATGACCGACGAATATGCGGAATACCTCCGTGATGAATCACGCACGGTGGGATGCGCAGAAAGCATTTCATTTCCTAAAAACGAGGAAGAGATTATTCAGATATTCAAAAGCCTGCGGGGCAGCGGCATGCAGGTGACCATACAGGGGGCACGTACAGGGCTTGCCGCGGCGGCTGTTCCGAACAGCGGACATGTCATGAATCTCAGCCGAATGGATGGGATTACCGCTTGCCGGGCGGATCATCAGGATAATTTTTTTCTCACGGTCCAGCCGGGCGTAATCCTTTCACAGCTCAAAAAGCGGATTGAAGGAAAAAAGTTTGATCTTTCCAAATGGAATGATGAGTCAAAAGCGGCCTTGGCAGCACTTTGCCAGACAGGTGAGCAGTTTTTTCCCACTGACCCTACTGAAAGCTCAGCTACGCTTGGGGGAATGGTGGCGTGCAACGCGTCGGGCGCGCGCAGCTTTTTCTATGGGCCCACCAGGCGGCACATCAATGCACTTCGCATCGTCCTGACTGACGGAAGCACTCTTGCCATTCGCCGCGGGGAGAAATTCGCTGACCGGCGTCAGCTCACCCTTACAACCGAGCAAGGTGGCAGCTTACCCCTCTCTCTTCCCACCTTACAAATGCCGAAGGTCAAAAATGCCTCTGGCTACTACATAGAAGATAATATGGACGCCATTGACCTGTTTATTGGTTCGGATGGCACCTTAGGCGTGATTACCGAAATTGAAATTGCGCTTTCTCCCTTGCCCCCGGTCATTTGGGGCGTCAGCTGCTTCTTCATGAACGAGTCTGACAGCATCGCATATGTCGCATCTCTGCGCCATAGTGTACCGGATGTCGCTGCCATCGAGTTTTTCGACGGCGACGCCCTTGCCATTCTCCGTGATCAAAAGGTCCATAATCCAGCCTTTTCCCATCTTCCAATGGTGGAAGAATGGATGAGAACCGCCATTTATGTTGAACTGCACTGCGCCGATGATGCCACAGCAGCCCAAAGGCTGTTCCAACTTGGACGGATTTTTGAGCAGTCAGGTGGCCGTGAAGAGAACAGTTGGGTCGCCCGAAATCAGGCTGACCTCGACCGCCTGCTCTTTTTCAGACACGCGATCCCAGAAAGCGTCAATATGCTGATTGACAAACGAAAACAGACAAGTCCCACTATTACCAAACTTGGTACCGATATGGCTGTGCCTGACGAGCATCTTCCCTATATCATGGGGATGTACCGTAAAACGCTTGGGGAAAAGGGGCTGGAATCCGCGGTATGGGGACATATCGGGGATAATCATCTTCATGTCAATATCCTGCCTCGCAATGCCGATGACTATCTGAGAGGCAAGGAGCTCTATGTCCAGTGGGCGGCCGAGGTCACGCGACTGGGAGGGGCGGTATCCGCCGAGCATGGCGTGGGCAAGCTGAAGGCAAACTTTTTGACTGTGATGTATGGAGAAAAACACATTGCCGAAATGGCTGCGCTCAAGGCGGCATTTGATCCCGGGTGGGTACTCGGCATCGGCAATTTGTTTGCCCCCCCGAAAGGAGGAACGTCAGTATGAGAATCATTGTATGCGTCAAGCAGGTTCCCTCCAGCAATGAGGTGCGGCTTGATCCTGTCACCAATACCATCATCCGTGATGGCCGTCAGTCGGTGATAAACCCATTTGATACCTACGCTGTTGAGCAGGCGGTGCAGATCAAAGAAAAGCTTGGCGGCGAGGTTCTTGCCCTGAGCATGGGCATTCCCGCCACTGAAAGACTTTTACGTGATGCGATGTCCAGGGGGGCAGACCGATCCCTGCTTCTCAGTGACCGCCGCTTCGCCGGTGCAGACACTCTCGCCACAGCTTACACCCTTTCGCTCGGCGTGCGGCATCTGGGAGATTTCGACCTCATTCTCTGTGGTAAAATGGCTGTGGACGGCGATACTGCCCAGATCGGTCCCGAGTTGGCCGAAAATCTGGGAATTCCCCATGTTACAGACGTCTGCGAACTCGTGGAGATTTCAGATAACGAGATCGTCTGCAAAAAGGTTACGGATAAGGGTCATTCACTTTTGCGAGTTCGCTTGCCTGCCCTTCTAACGGTTGTTAAGGATATCAACATGCCGCGCCTGCCTTCTATTTCGGGGGTGCGATTTGGGATAAATGCCCCCTTTGAGAGTCTTGGTGCCGACGATCTGGCAGCCGACCCACAAAGAATCGGTCTGAGCGGTTCGCCTACACAGGTTGTAAAAACCTATGTCCCGAAGCGTCAAACCGAGTCGGTTACGGTACATGGGGACCCCAAGGCACAGGCAAAATCCATAGCTGAGCTCATCAGGGAGGTGCTGTAAATTGTCAGGACTTACCATCAATAAGGAAAAATGTGTCGGCTGCGGTCTTTGTGTCAAGGGATGCGCTGCAAAGGCACTTAAGGTAGAAAACAAAAAAGTGGTCGTCAATGATAATTGCGTTCTCTGTGGTATTTGTGTGGACAGTTGTCCTTTTGGTGCCATCCGTATTGAAAAGGAACCAAACGGACCGTCTGACCTATCCGCTTATCGTGGTATTTGGATCTTTGCTGAACAAAGAGATGGCCAGGTTTTGGATGTGGCTTTCGAATTGCTATGTAAAGGCAGAGAACTTGCTGACAGCAAGGGGTGCCAGTTAACCGCCCTTCTGATGGGCAGCAACTTGAGCGATAAGACCGGCGAACTGATCTCCCATGGGGCTGACAGAGTTCTTCTTTGTGAAGACGCTCTTCTTAACGACCAAACAGAGGAATGTTACAGCGAGCTGATTGCTCATCTTATTCAAAAAGAGAAGCCGGATATCGTTCTGTTTGGCGCCACCGGCTTCGGCCGTTCGCTCGCCCCACGCGTCGCCGCCCGTGTACGCACAGGTCTGACAGCCGACTGCACCGTACTGGAGATCAACCCCGAAACGGGGTTTCTGGAACAAACACGGCCTGCATTTGGCGGAAATCTAATGGCGACGATTATCTGTCCCAACCACCGTCCCCAAATGGCAACCGTACGTCCCGGCGTGATGCCTGCCACGGAACCCTCGCTCACACACAAAGGGGATATCATCAGGGTTCATATGCCAAAGGCGGTTTCACCATTGGTGGAGCTCTTACAGAACATCCAAAGCGGTACCGTTGAGAGCATTGCTGACGCACAGATTATCGTATCGGTGGGCAAAGGAATTGGCTCACAAAAGAATATGACGCTGGTCCGTGAGCTGGCGGCGCTGATCGGCGGTTCTGTAGGCGTCACACGACCCCTTGTGGACGCAGGCTGGTGCGAATATAAGAATCAGATTGGACAGACCGGCTGCGCTGTCGCGCCGAAGCTTCTGATTGCCTGTGGCATTTCCGGCGCGATTCAGCATCTGGCGGGCATCGGAGGCGCCAAAACAATCATCGCCATTAACAACGACCCCGACGCGCCTATATTCAGCGTCGCACACTATGCGGTGGTCGGCGACTGTGTGGAAATTCTCAAGGAGCTTATCAGCGCTCTCAAGGAATAATTCAAATATATACTAAAAGCTCTCCCCCGGCGCGGGGGAGAGCTTTTTATAATAAATTCAATTAAAACTGTTCTATATTTATGCCACTATTTTCCCCGCCTCTGGCGGAGAAAATAGTGGTGATAACACATTCGTTTCTCTTACAAACCGATGGATTCAATAAAGAAGCGCCTTAAAATCGCACCATTGTCCTGCTCGATAATCGGGTATCTGATTATGTTTTGCTCAGGCATGATTTCACTTATATACAGCATGGTTTTTTCTTTAAATTCAGGATGAAATTGGATCCCACACAAACTCCCCAGCCTAAAAGAATGGCAGACCTCATGTTCGCTTTCGGCCAACACTGTGGCTCCCTCGGGGGGAACCAGCACCGACTGCGTGTGGGCCACATTTTGCAAAAAGTTCTTTTTCATACAAGAAAGAAGCGGATCCTTTGTGCCCGCGGCGGTAAGCGCGATTTCGGCGGTTCCGAATTCAGTGCCACCGGGGTTATTGCCAACTTGACCGCCCATGGCATACGCAAGCGCCTGATGGCCGAAGCAGACGCCAAGCACAGGGAGCTTGCGCACATATGCTTCTCGTATCCAGTCGACAAGGGGTGTTATCGCCTCGCCCTGATCCGTCACCATCTTGGTTGATCCGCTGATCACAGCCCCGCATAGTCCGTCAAAACCGGGTACAGGTTCCCTGTCATATTCCTTCCAGACGATGATATCGTCCGGACATAAGCTCGTATCCTGGAGAAATTGATCCGTAAAATCCCCAATGTGTTCTTTGGAATCATCATTCGTCTTGATAATCAGCAGTTTCGGCATGTTGATCAGCCCCAATCAGCATTTTATATTTACAAAGAACACCGTATATACGGTGGATACCATAAAAATTCATTATAGCCAGAGCTCCATAATTGCACGATGCATGATAGCGCAAAACAGCTCAAATATCGATCAACGATTATTATAGCCAATTAACTTAAAAACTGGCTATATAGAAATCACAAGCTTGTTTTCAAGTTAATCAACTATAATAGGACTATTTGTGATTGTGTCCACGGACTTCTACAATCTTTTTTGTATACTCTTCCATTCTGCTTGTGGTAATTTCACCGATCACATGCTCAATTTTGCATGCCTCCTGACCGGCAAGCTCATGGGGAACATCCAGAACGTCCGTGAGAAATTTCAAAATGATGCTATGTCTTTGCTGAATTTTACGGGCAACCTTTTGTCCTTCAGGGGTGAGCTGAATGTTCCCATAATATTCCTGTTCAATATAAGCGGCATCCTTCAAATTGTGCATGGCAATATGAACGCTGGGTTTGGCAATACCAAGCACAACCGCTATATCTGTTACCCGCACAGGCTGGCCGGATTCACTGATATTATATATCGCCTCTAGATAGTCCTCAAGAGATGGTGTTATTTTTTTTTCCATGTCATGCACCTTCTTACAGTGTATATAATGCTGATTTGAAGTGAATTTAGCATTAATCAGAATCTTTTTTCACCGCTGAAGGCGGAGGAAAAACAAATCATGAATAACTATTTAATAGGATAAGTATAACATAATCAACCCGTCCTCTTCAATCAATAATTGAATAATTGGTATACATCTGATTCTTTATCTCCGCCCTCGACGGGGGAATGTACAAGGACATTTAACCCATTGCCATAAAAGATTTAGGTTACAAGTCACTAGAAAGTAATTAATTTCATGGAATGAAAAGAAAAGCGCCCGAAACAGGCGCTTTTCGCATGCGTACTATAGCCAATTAACTCAAAAACTGGCTATATATAAAATGTCATTTTCTTCCCCCGCCTTCGGCGGGGGAAGAAATCACAAGCTTGTTTTCAAATTAATCAACTATAACCTTTTTAAAAGTGAATAGGGCACTCATCAGATTCTTTTTCTGCGGCCTACAGCGAAAAAGAGAAACCGTATAACGTAAGGTGGCTTTATTTCACGCCCATCCAAAAATAAGGCGCATTCGACAAAGGATCAACCGAGACCTTACAGGGCAGACAGTTGTAGCATCCCGGAAGCATTCCGGCCCGCAAAAGTGCTGATCCCGCCGATAGCATACCGACCGAGGTTGGCAGTGCTGCCAACTGAGGCATGCCACTGCCACTGAGCAGAAGTGCCAGATAATAGCTTTTATCTGGCAGCAAAAGAATGGGTGCATCCAGTTCCAAAGTTGTGATTCCATTTTTGGCAAACGCACCAGAAATATCCTTTGTTGTTCTTAGAAGAGTATAATTCCAGTCATATATCCCTGCGATCGAATCGCTATGGATCCTCTGTTCTACAGATGTTCCCACCACCAGATGGATGGACGAAGCCAACACAGGCCTTTCGATATCGATCCGAGCCAAATATACATGCCCCTCAATAAAGGGCAAAAGACAGAAGGCCATTGCTATATCATAGGTCCATGCGGTAAATCCGTTGTTCTGCGGCAGTCCCGCGCTGTTGATTCCGTATGGATTAAAAGAGTCGCAGTATCGGCTGCGTCCAAGATTGCAGCATTCATCGTTAGTATGATATCTTTTAAAATCCTCTTCATGGGTGAAGGTCATGGATATCTCCACCTCCAATAGGGTCCATGATTGGAATAAATATGGCATATCCTCGGCGCGGATTCCCTTAAAGCGGACAGCCCGCAAGGGTTTCCTCTTCCAAGGTATTTTAGTGATTACATGGTCTTTGCCCTATCACAGTATATGAACTCTGTCCTTCTGATGTTCATAAAAAGGCGCCGGCTATAAGCCAGCGCCTTTGGTATTGTGAAAACAACCACCGACTATGTCGGTGGAGCAAAAAAAGCTTTAGCGATGAAGCGGACCAAAAAACTCCTTTTGATGTAGAATAAACTTGCGGTCTGGCAACTGCAAGAGTACATCAAAAGGAGGACATTCGAAATGAATGACAATAAAAGTCTAGCACATACAACGTGGAATTGTAAATATCACGTCGTGTTCGCGCCAAAATACCGCAGGGAAATATTTTATGGTGAAAAGCGAGAAGAAATCGGCAAAATTCTAAGAGAATTGTGTTCCTGGAAAGGTATTAACATTATTGAAGCAGAAGTTTGTACGGATCACATTCACATGCTGGTGGAAATCCCGCCGAAGATGAGCGTTTCAAGCTTTATGGGATTTCTCAAAGGCAAAAGCAGTCTGATCATACATGAACGACATGCGAATTTAAAGTATAAACATGGCAACCGATCTTTTTGGTGTCGTGGATACTATGTGGACACAGTGGGGAAAAACACCAAAAAGATCGCTGAATATATCCAAAACCAATTAAAAGAAGATAAGCTGCAGGATCAGTTGACATTCAGGGAATACGAAGACCCTTTCAAGGGTAGCAAGTAATAAGCTTTTGCAAATGTCAGACCGTAATATGCCATTGCAATGGCAGCCAGTAACAGCGGGTTATACCCGCATAAGAAAAGCCGCCGGCTAAGCCGGCGGATGTTTACTCTGATTAATGAAGCAGTGTATAGGTCCCGATCACTGGCAGAGGCTCAGCCCTTCCGTTTAAAGCATTGACCGCACCCACAATCGCAAGAATCAATATTGCTAAAGAATATAGGGGGGAAATAAAGCGGCCAAGCAACGGAATGAACCTAATCACAGCCGAACCTACCGCCGATACAATAAAGAGTGTCAGCCCCTGATTTGCATGGAATTTGCCAAAACGCGAACCGGGACAAACGATCAGGGGAAGAAAAAAAAGCAGATAGGCAAGCGCTGCCATAATCTTATTGGCTTCCACATCAGTGGAATCATATGTATCAAAGTTACTCATTGGCTTTCCTCCAAAACACGGCCGCAAGTGCCGCAGAATATTTTATTAATCATTATTATACATCACCGTGCCGAAAAATCAAATTTTTTCACAATTTGATTATTTGTATATTCTATGCCACGGACCTCACTTGTGCTTACCTGCCCGAGTAGACGGTCGCATGTTCATATCGCTGTAGCTAGATAGCGTTTCAAGAGCCTTTTACCAGCATGACGGAGCTTCTTTCTTTTCCCACCTACCGTGGAAAAAAGTCAGATGCGGACCTTACTAATGATTACCGGCTGGTCACAGCGCGAATACGCTTTTTAAGCGTTTAAAGTGTAATTATAGTTGATTAACTTGAAAACAAGCTTGTGATTTCTTCCCCCGCCTTCGGCGGGGGAAGAAAATGACGTTTTATATATAGCCAGTTTTTAAGTTAATTGGCTATATCCCGCAGTTGCTGGCGCCCACTTTATAAAGCTTTCAAGGTGATGGGCATGTTGCCACAAAAATAGCCGGGCATAAAGCCCGGCCTTTTAAGAAGTGATTTCAGATGAATTTCATTAACAGTTAATGGTATCCAGCGTTATAGTACCGTTCTCGTTGTAGAGAACCGCGTCCTTATCCATAAACATAAGGTCGATCGTTTTGAAAAAATCTTCTTTGCACTTAAACACAGGCACACTCTCTTTGATTACCTTTTTGGCTGCCTTAGAGTCATCGCTAAGAAGCATATAGGTCATCACAAGCTGTAGCTTGGCTGAATTGGTCAGAGCAGCCTCTTTGTCGGCAATGCGAAAATCCGAACCATGTCCAATGCCGACGGCGCCGCCCGCCCTTGGATGTACGGCAGGCATCACAGTGGA
>CAXXEO010000019.1:0-134743 GCA_963664585.2 Oscillospiraceae bacterium
ATTACATGGCCGCAGAGGTATGGTGACAAGCGACTGCAGCAACGCGGTATTAATTTGGGAAACTGGAGTTGGATATCCGCCATCGCGACCGAAATAATATTGGAGGACATATGCAGTAAAGAAATAGAGAGAAAAGAAATAAAAAACATTGAATTTTTCTTCATTGTATTAATACCTTTATTGCAAATTTGCCCAACAAATTGACTTTCCAAAGATGAAACTGTACGATGTTTTTAACCAGCGGGGAAGCTTATTCTTTTTCACATTGAAATGAACTGTGCTTATCCGTATAAACAAAGGCGTAAACGACAGAGGTCAGTGGAATGGTAAATAAAAGGCCTATACTTCCCACCAAAGCCTGCAATATCTCCACGACAATCATTTCTCTGTTTAAAAGCTGTAATAAAGAATTATTGTAGGCAATAAGAAGCAGAGCCATTGATAAAGAACTGCCAATATAGGCGAGGATTAGTGTATTAGACATGGTCCCTATAATATCTCTTCCAATATTGACTCCAGATTGTATCATGGATTTAAAAGTCATATGACCAACTGATTCACGAAGTTCATTTAAGGATGAAGCAATGGATACTGATACGTCCAGAGTAGCCCCCAAAGCGCCAATTATGATGGATGCATAGATAATCGCTTTCAGATCGATCGGATTTTTCGGATCGATGTAAAGCAGATAAATAGATTCTTCATCCAAAATTCCTGTCAGTTTGAGAAAAAGATCCATAATGAATGTAAGTATTCCTGATACCGCTAATCCGCCCAGACATCCGATACCGGCGGACAGGCTTTTTTTATTGAAGCCATTTACAAGCAACAGCGTCGAGCTGATGATGAAAAGGCTGATAATAATGGATGACAAATAAATGTTAAATCCAGATAATATAGACGGAATAAAAACAATAAAAATCGACAGACACGTGAAGATCAGCGAGATAATTGTGTTTAGACCCTTGCTTCTTCCAAACAGGAGTAGAAATATCATAAAAACAACACCTAATGCGATCAGTGCATCAGTTCTAACATATTCGTGCAATGCCCATGTAATTTCGCTTTCCTGTGTATCAGTTTCATAAAGCATAATTTTATCATTTTTAGCCACTTCTTTAAGTTTGACAGGAGAAAAATCATCATTTTGCTGTATGGCCAATACGCTCAATCCCTTATATTGTCCACTGAGTATTTTGGCTTTGAACTTAATCGTCTTCGACTCAACGGGTTCCGACCCGCTGAGTTCTGTCCACTGGGAGAATGCGGATAAAACGCTTTCCACCCTTGCCGTGACAATGGGCACATTATCCTGTGAGTTAAAAATATTCAAATGATTTGAAACTATCCTGTGACCAAAATAGATAAACAGAATGGATATGATAATTGTCATCAGATTAATGGTCAATTGAGGCCTTTTCTTTAAAAATTCAACGTTTAATATCGGCATATTTTCACTTCCTAGTTATTTCTAGTGTCGATATGCGCGCAGGGCGCAGATCTTTCATCACTTGATATTTTGTCGGTTTTTTCTGGCCTAAACGCAAGACCCTCATTTCTCCTTGGTTATAGATACTACACAGATATACCACAATTATTTAAGTTGTGCAATCACGGTTATCAAACAGAAAGCAGAAAATGAAAGCTGTCACATACGAATCGCACTTAAAAATTACTTTCAAATTAAGCCCTGCTTAAGTGTCTGTCTGCATTCATTCCCCATGCAGACAGAAGATAGGATGAGGTTAATATAATAGCCGCTTGGAAGTAGCAGCAGTTATCAATAATATAGAGCAATTTTTCAAAACCGGATGTTATATTGACCAATAAACTAATACATAACAAATGAATATTGTTGAATTTTATCATAAAAAAAGGTAATATGTATATATCAATAGTTTGAAAAAGAACTAGTAGAACGTTGACAAATTTATAATCGCCGTTTAAAAAACAGAACAGATGATTTGCGATACTTATGAATGTAAACAAGTGAGGGAATTGCAATGGAAGAAAGCTTTTATAAAGCTATTATCAATAAGTCGCCCACAGGATATGCATATCATCGGATTGTTTTAAATGACGAGGGAAATCCCTGCGATTTTGAATTTATTGAAGTCAATCCGGAATTTGAAAAGATTATCGGTTTTAAAGCCATTGAAATTGTGGGAAAAAGAGCAACAGAAGTCTTGCCAGGCATCAAGGCCGCCCCCTTCGATTGGATAGCGACTTTTGGCAATGTTGCGCTTCATGGCGGGAAAGCAGAGCTGGAGCAATATTCTGAGATACTCAACCAGTGGCTTCGTGTAAAGGTATTCTCACCAGAAAAAAATTATTTTATTACGCTGCTTAGCGATATTTCAAAAGAAATTAGGCAGGTGTCACTAGTAGAAGAGTTCTTTAAAATAAGTTTGGATTTGATGAGCATCTCAGATGCAAATGGTAATTTTATCCGTATCAACAAAGAATGGGAATCTACCTTAGGCTATACAAACGATGAGATGGAAAGTCAAAATTTTTTAGGCTTTGTCCATCCTGATGATCTGGAGGAAACAGTTAAAGCGATCCAGGCTTTAACCGAACAAAAACCGATTCTTAATTTTGTCAACCGGTTCCGCCATAAGGATGGCTCATATCGTTATATGGAATGGCGCAGCCGCCCCCATGGAGAATATATCTATTCTGCTGCCCGGGATATTACAGACAAAGTTGAGGAAAGCAAGTGCTTAGAAAGAATGATATCTTCCTCCGAAGAATTTCTTGAGACGTCCAGTCACATTAATTATCAGAGAATAGCCGATACAGTATTATCCCTTTCCGGTGCAAAATATGTCGCGTTTAGCCTGTATGAAAAAGATGGCAGTTCGTTTACGACAGTTTCCATATCTGGCGCCCCAGAGGACATCAGGCGGGCGGGTGAGGTGATAGGTGTTAATCTGGTAGGCAAAAAATGGCCTCGAGAGATTATCAGTAACAAAATAATCCAAGGTCAGATTCTGACTGAATTTAAGGACCTCGCAGATCTTGCGGGAGATATATTGCTTAAGCCACTCATGTACGATGTCAGCGAAATTTTTGACGTCGGTCAGGTCGTTGTGGCAAAAATCGCGCAGGACCATGGGATGCAGGGCACTTTTACCATTATGATGCCGAGGGGAAAACGATTTCTGCATGGTGGCTTTATCAGTATTTATTCGCGCCAGGTGGCACTTCTGATTGATCGCATTTTGGCCGAGGAGGCGTTGCGAGGCAATGAATCAATGTTAAAAGAAGCGCAGTCGATTGCGCGATTAGGACGCTGGGAGCTGGATCATGCTTCCGGTCTGATTTCATTTTCTGATGGGGCCAATGAAATATTTGAGCCTGATGTCGAGGCTCATCAAATGGATGCGAAATGGTTTTTAGGATATGTTCACCCGGATGATTATCGTAAGGTGTGTGACTCCGACGCTTTTCATCAAAGCACCGGTCAACCGTATGAAATGGTTTTTAGAATTATAAGTCCAAAAGGGCAATTGAAATGGATTCATGAAATTGGTCAAACCCATATGGATGAACAGGGCAAGCCTATTCGCACTGTGGGAACAGTGCAGGATGTCACCAGTCTTAAAGAGTATGAAGTAAAGATCGAGAGGCTCCTTCGTGAAAACGAAACCATCTTCAACAGCACCCAGGATGCGTTATTTTTTGTGCAGGTTGAAAAGGGGCCTTGCTTTGTGTATATCAAAAACAACATCTCCCATCAGGAAAAAACCGGTATCTTTTTGCAGCAGCTCCGCGGGAAAACGCCACAGGAGCTCTTTGGAGACGAAGTCGGACAGGCCATTCATCAAAATTTTGTCCGCTGTATACGGGAAGGCAAGTCTATTTTCTATGAAGAAACCCTTCATTTGCCCAGTGGCATCCGCATATGGGAAACAACGCTGACGCCGGTTTATGAAAACGGACAACCTCTTTATATTGTGGGTTCAAGTTTGGACATCACAGAGAGAAAAGCATCTGTAGAACGGGTCCTGAATGATTTGAAACGCAATGAAATCATGGTGAATATTCTTAAACGCTCTATCGAATCCGAGCAGGAATATCTGGACTATGCGCTTAACCAGGCTATCGAGCTGACAGAAAGTAAATATGGCTATATCTATTTATACGATGAAGAGGAACGTATTTTAAGGCTGAACAGTTGGTCAATAGACGTCATGGAACAGTGCAAAGTGGTCGAACCGCAGACTGCGTACAAATTAGAACTTACCGGAATCTGGGGAGAGACAGTGAGACAAAGAAAAGCCATTGTTGTCAATGACTTTGAAGCACCCAACACTCTTAAAAAAGGATATCCCGAGGGGCATGTGAAGCTTACAAGATTTCTGTCTATCCCGATATTTGAAGATGAGAAAATATTGGGCGTTGTGGGTGTCGCCAACAAGAAAAAGGAATATAACGATCAGGATATTTTTCAACTGACCATACTGATGCGTAATGCTTGGGTCGCTGTTCAGCGCAAAAGAAGTGAAGTTTTATTAAAACAGGAAAAGGAGCTATTTAAAACGACACTGCTTTCAATTGGAGATGGCATATTGGCGGTTGATCATGCCGGCAAGGTATCCTTGATGAATCATGTAGCGCAACACTTGACAGGATGGCGTCAGGAAGATGCAGTCGGTAAGGATTTTAATGAAATATTTGCTATTATTGATGATAAAACCCCAGAAAAGTGTGAAAATCCCATTCAAAAGGTAATTCAAACTGGAAAAATGATTGACTCAAGCAATCATACCATGCTGCTTACCAAGGATGGCACCAGACGGCCCATTGCGGACAGTGCAGCACCGATTATCGGAGAAAATGGCAATGTCACTGGGGTTGTGATGGCTTTTCGGGATGTGACTGTGGAAAAACAAAAAATAGAAGTGATTGAGTTCATGAGTTATCACGATCTGTTGACGGGGCTGTTTAATCGGGCGTTTTTTGAGGAAGAGCTTAAGCGCCTCAATACAAAACGAAATCTGCCGCTCACCATTGTGATGGCAGATGTCAACGGTTTGAAACTAACCAATGATGCCTTTGGACACGCTGTTGGAGACAAGCTGCTTCAATTAGCGTCAGATGCAATGCGAAATGGCTGCCGGGAAGATGACATCATTGCGCGCATTGGTGGAGATGAATTTGCAATTCTTCTTCCCCAGACGGATGGTGAGAATGCCGAAAAAATTGTGGATCGAATCCGTGAAAATTGTTCAAAAGCCGGGATCGGCGCAGTCGTTTTATCGATATCCTTTGGCTGGGAATCAAAAGTATTCATTGAAGAGGATATCTATGACATCCAGAAAAAGGCCGAGGACAGGATGTATCGCCGAAAGCTGTTTGAAAGCCCCATGATGAGATGGAAAACCATAGATGCGATAACCCAAACTTTATATGAAACGCATAAGGGTGAAGAAAAACATTCGAAACGTGTCAGACATCTTTGCGAATTGATGGGTAAGCAATTGTCCCTTGGAGAGAGAGAGCTGAAGGAGCTGACTAATGCAGGACGCCTTCATGACATTGGGAAAATTGCTATCGATAGGAGCATACTTAATACCACGGAACTGCTGAATGATGAAGAATGGCGGGAAATCAAGCGGCATCCCGAGATAGGGTATAGAATTTTAAGCTCTGTAAGTGAACTGTCTGATGTGGCACAGAGTGTTTTAGCTCATCATGAGCGTTGGGATGGCAAGGGCTATCCAAAAATGCTCAAAGAAACGCAAATCCCGCTCAATGCGAGAATCATTTCGTTAGCAGTGGCTTATGACGTGATGACCGAAGGAACTTACCGGCCGGTACTGTCAAAAGAAAAGGCACTCGAACAGATCCGCCTAAATGCCGGTACGCAATTTGATCCTGAATTGGCAAAAATGTTTATCAATATATTCTCCAAATAACAAAAAAATCTGATTCTAGCATTATTTCAAAGGACAAAAAATGACAGTAATATCAGATATAGGACGGAGGAAATATGAACAGCATAATGCTTCTGAAAATAACACATAACGCAGTTCTGCTTTTGGGTCTGTCAGTTGTATATGAGATTGGGCACTATATACCTCAAAAATGGAAATTTGCAAACACAGTAATCAATGGCTTTTTAATTGGCCTGATTGGCATGGCACTTATGTCTGTCCCATTTATATGGACAGAGGGGATCTTTTTTGATACACGTACGATTCTGATCGGTGTTACAGCGCTGATATTTGGCGGCGTGTCAACATTAATCGCATCTGGTATAATGATAGTTTCCCGTATTTCAATAGGGGGCGCGGGCACTTTGATGGGCGTATGTACTATTGTTGCATCAGCTGTCATTGGACTGCTTTGGCGACGCCATCTGCATGATAATGAGCCCAAAAGACGTTGGCTCGATATTTATCTGTTTGGTATCCTATGTCATGTTGCAATGTTGGCCTGTGTGTTTTTTATACCATGGCCACTGTCTCTTGATGTGTTTAAGGAAATTGTCTTGCCAGTTATTCTGGTTTATCCCATTGTTACGTTGCTTTTGAGTATGTTACTTATGCAACAAAAAAAGTATTACAAATCCGTCATACAAATTGTAGAGGCCGAGGGGAGATATAAAAGCCTTTTCAACAACAATCATGCAGTCATGTTGATTTTGCGCCCAGATGATGGCCAAATTATCGACGCTAATCCCGCAGCCTGTTCCTTTTATGGTTGGGATATTAAAACCTTAAAAACAATGAAGATTACCCAGATTAATACATTAACATATGAACAGATACTGGAGGAAATGCAAAAAGCAGTGACCAACCAAAAAGACCATTTTTTGTTTCAGCATCGGAAAGCCTCTGGTGAGATCGTCGATGTAGAGACTCATAGTGGGCACATTAAAATGGATGGGGAAACTTTTCTTTACTCTATTGTTCATGACATATCGGCGCGCGTCGCTTCGGAGCGGCTGCTCCTGGAAAGCGAAAACCGTTTTAGAATGCTGATCGAAAGCGCGCCTGACGCCGTTTTTATTCAGATCCAAGGAAAATTTGCTTTTGTAAATCGCTCTGCGGTATCACTTTTTGGCGCCGAGTCTGCCGACCAGTTGATTGGCACCAATATCCTGGACCGTATCAATCCAGGATATCGTAATATTATCAAAGAAAGAATTGCATTCGTCAATCGTGAAAAAGAAGCGATTCGGCCTGTAGAAGAAGTGTTTTTGAGAATGGACGGCACCTCTATCAATGCAGATGTCAGTGCCGTTCCCCTTCATTTTAATGAAGAGGACGGGGCACTGGTTTTTGCACGCGACATTACGGAACGAAAAAGGCTTGATAACATGAAAAAAGAAATAGAGGCGCAACTGCGAGAACAGCAGAAGCTGGAAGCCATAGGAACACTTGCTGGCGGTGTCGCCCATGAAATAAATAACCCGATCAATGGCATTATGAACTATGCACAACTAATATTGGATGAAATTGATAAAGATTCTCAGGCGGCGGAATACACCAAAGAAATCGTTCATGAGACTGAGCGGGTATCGACCATTGTCAAAAATCTTTTGCAGTTTTCGCGTCAGGAAAAACAGTCCCATAGCTATGCCAGTGTATATGATATCGTGGATCAGACCGTTTCGCTGATCAAGACAATCATTCGAAAAGATCAGATCCGTTTGGATATCATACTGGAAGAGGGATTACCAAAGATCAAATGCCGAAGTCAGCAAATACAGCAGGTTTTGATGAACTTGCTTACTAATGCGCGGGATACATTGAACGAAAAATATCCGGACTATCATGAGAATAAGATGATTCGATTGTCTGCCGTACTGTTTATGAGTGAGGGTCGATCATGGATTCGAATTATCATTGAAGATCATGGGAACGGCATTCCAGAAAACTTGCGCGAAAAAATTTTTGAGCCTTTTTTTTCTACAAAGCCAAAAGATTTAGGAACGGGTCTTGGCTTGTCTATCAGTTTTGGTATTATCAAAGATCATCATGGAAAAATCGTCATTGACACACAAGAGGGCTGCTATACGAAATTTATATTAGAGTTGCCCGTGGACAACGGATGGACAGTATAGAATAGGATGATAATTATATTTTTACACAGATGGGGGGATAGACATTGTGAGTAGGGTCCTAATTGTTGATGATGAAAAAAGTATGCGCATTACATTATGCGAGTTTCTGAGAAAAGAAGGTTTCGAGGCTGAATGTGCGGCTGACGCACAAACCGCATACCAGATGATTGATGAACACCCTTATGATGTTGTTGTAACAGATATTATCATGCCGCGAATGTCAGGGATTGAACTGCTCGAAAAGATTCGTAAGAAATCACCAAGTGTTCAGGTGATTATCATGACGGGGGAGCCTACTGTTGATACGGCGGTTAGGGCAGTACAAAGCGGAGCAAATGATTATCTTGCAAAGCCCATCCAACGGGAGAGCTTTTTAAAAGCTGTTCATCATGCTGCACAAATTAAACTGCTTAATGACCAAAAATCAGTCCTTGAAGAACAAAATAAGCTTTATCAAAGGGATCTTGAAGTTATTGTTGAACAAAGAACAAATGCATTACAAGACGCAATGCAGAGCATCATATCGCTGTTGTCATCCGTCGTGGAAGTTCGGGATCCATATACGGCAGGCCATCAGCGAAGGGTTGGAAATTTGGCAGCAGCTATAGCAGCAAAGATGGACCTAAACAACAAAACAGTAGCACTGATTCGCATTATTGGCTACATACATGATATCGGTAAAATGGTTATCCCCATAGAGATATTGTCTAAACCCGGGAAGCTCAGCTCTCTTGAAATGCAGATGATTCAAAATCATCCAAGCCATGGATATGATATGCTCAATAAGGTTCAACTCCCTGCAGTAATTGGAGAAACTATTTATCAACATCATGAACGATGTGATGGAAGCGGGTACCCAAGGGGGCTAACGGTGGATGTTATTACCTATGAAGCACAAATTATTATGGTGGCTGATGTCGTGGAAGCCATGATGTCTCATCGCCCCTATAGACCAGCCCTTGGTTTAGACGAAGCACTGGAGGAGATTTTACAGAAGGCAGGAATTCTGTATGATGTCGGAGTTGTCTCTTCATGTGTCGATTTATTTCGAAATGATCACTATGTGATTGATGATGTTGAGCACAAGATTTACTTTCCCTTATAAGCTTGTTCATCTTAAACTTGAATATTCCCCCGCCAGCGGCGGGGGATATACAAGGCTAAGATTTTACAGAGTACTAGCATTAGTGCAGCTCAAAACATGTATTTATAAAATCGATTAAAGAATCTTGGTATCAATGGCCTTTGCCGGACATTGATTGATGATTTCAAAAAGAGTCTGCTTTTCATTGGGCTCAAGCTCAATTTTCACAATCTGCGCTTTTTTATTCTCGATTATAAAAAGCGAGGGTGCGATTTTTGCACAGTAACCACAACCAATGCAGTAATCCTGATTAATGCTGATAATGCTTTTTTCTGCCAAATCATTATTGCTATTCATGGGGATATCCTTTCTCCTCACAAACCGTGATGTGAGATATCCCATCAGAAAAATAGAGGCTGTCGTCAGGATCCATCGGACAGCCATGAATTGGGGACCTAGGAACTTCGCTTCATTGGCGAGCATCGGGATTTTAATGACCGCCCAAGTGCTCAAAATAATGACAATATTGGAAACGCTGGCCCCTTTTTTGAAAAGCATTTTGCATACTGGAAAAGCCGCATAAATTGGTCCCGCCGAAAAGCTGCCCAAAAGGAAAGAAAAGAGACATCCTCTCACGCCGGAATTCTTGCCAAAGCTGTTTTCAATTGTTTTTTTAGGCACCCAGGCTTCAATCAGCGAGGTCAGCATTAATATAACCGGCATAATGAGAAGCATTTCTTTCACATAATACAAACTACTGTTGACCGCCACGAGTGCTTTTTCAGGCAAGGCAATCCATAAACCTATGTAAATACAGAGAACAAAAATTGGCAGTTTGTAGTTTTTAATTGTATCTTTGATCGTACTCACATCACCACCCCCATAACTAAAGCGATTGCAATCGCGAAAACAAAGCTCAAACAATTACGGACGATGGTAAATTTGATACCAAATTCCTTTTTCTCAAGAGGAAAGGTGACAATTCCCACCATTGTAAGCGTTGTTAAAAATGCGACCGCGGGAATAATACTGGCCCCTACTTTGATCAGCGAGCCGACAAGAGGAAAGGCAACAAAAGCGGGAACTAATGTGATGCTTCCGACCAGAGCCGCCGCCAGTGTCGCGACCAGCGTATTGGATTCGCCCAAATACCGCTTGATTGATTCCGGTGGGATAAAGGTTAGCAGTAAGCCGATCAAAAAAAGGATGCCGATAATCTCTCCAACCATATTTTTCATCATGCTGCTTGACATTTTTATGGAACGCAGCGTTTTCTTTTTATCTTTCACCATGGAAATGATAAACCAGGTGACAGTAATGACCCAAATCGCAATGGTAAAGCCATCCATATTATCTGTCTCCGTAATTATTAGGATTGGGTGACTTTACAATAAAGAATTCAAGAATGTCGTCATCAAAATTGTTGATATTCATCCTGACATGATAGGGTATATTGACGACATTACCCTGTCCGTATTTCGCTGGCTCCTGTTCGTCAAGCTTGATTGTCAGTATGCCTTTCATAATAACCAGATAGACGTTAGAATTTGAAAAATGCTCTGGAAGGCCTTCTCCCAGATTGCATATCACATGATTGAGTGCCAGGTTTTCGTCATCCACAATTTTCTCGATCAGTTTATCCTGTGAGTTTACAAAACGGTAGATTTTTTCTAACATGATTACTTCCCCTTTCATAAAGCTGTTGACTGTATTATAATGTTATGCAGTCAACAATGCAGTAACCGCGGTTACTAATACAAAAGGAGTTGCCAGAAAATGCGAAAATACATAAGCCTGCTGCAAAGTACAGATCTGTTCTATGGTTTCTCCTCTGCTGAACTTGACGACCTGCTGTCCGATCCACTCTGCAAATTTAATGAGTATCCAAAAGGGACGATGATTTACTCTCAGAATGAGAAATGCAAAAGCTTGGACATTGTTTTGATCGGCGTGCTTTCGGTGCAAAAAATAGATTCAAATGGCAATATCTTAACGATCAGTGATTTTATAGCCGGAGATATTGTGGGCGGGAATTTGTTGTTTTCCCCAAAAAACTTTTATCCTATGACAGTCATCGCAAAAAGTGATCTGGCTATCCTGCATATCGATAAGGAATGCATCCTAGCACTTTGTCAGGGCAGTCAAACATTTTTAGTTCGTTTTTTACAGTCGATCTCCGATAAAACCCTGTTTCTGACTGATAGAATTAAATCGCTTACGATGAAGACGATTCGGCAGTATATTATTGAGTTTTTGTTAGGGGAATATTATTTGCAAAATAGTGCCACGATTAAGATGCCGATGTCTAAAAAAGAGCTGGCGGAAAGATTTGGGATCCAAAGGCCATCACTTTCACGAGAGCTGAATAAAATGAGACGCGACGGACTTATTATATTTGATGCCCATTCGATTACCATCCGTGACGTCGCATTGTTAAGCAGTCTTCGTGTGCATACATAAATCCGTCGCAGCGGACTTTTGCTGTGAGTGCCCGGTTATGGAGGACAGAGAAGCTCTTGTTACCATAGCTATACTGCCACAAAGGCAGTGCAGTGTTTCTAAACAGATTTTCCAAATGCAAAAAGCAGAAGGCCTTTTGACAACGAATGTTGTTTTAAGACCTTCTGCTTTTTATTGAGAGTGGGGATATTAGCAGTTTATATTCAATCCAATTATATGGAGTTAAATGCCCTTGTATACTCCCCCACCCTCAGCAGGGGAGTATACAAGTTACTTTTTGTTTTAATGCATAGTCCTCAACATTTGAGCCATAACCTCGCCCATAAGAATGCCAAACCCGATACTCAATACAAGCGTGATGATAAACAGAATTAGAGATGCACGCGCAAAATTCTTTTTGTTGAGGTTGACAGAGCCTCCAAAGCTCCACATGAACAGCAACACGAGGTTTAAAATAGGGACACACATAAGAAGAAGCATCCCCATGTAATTTCCTACAGTCAGAGGCTCGGTTCCGGTTGGCATCTGCGCGACATAGGCAGGACCCGTCGGCTGGGGCGGAGCATAGTTGTAGGCCGGTTGAGCAACAGGCGGTACATAGGCGGGCGGCGGGGTCGGTGCTGCAGTATAGGGGGTCTCCACTGCCGCCTTGGTAGCCCCTACTGGAACAGCCTCTTGCGCGGCTCCGCAGGTACCGCAGAATTTCGAACCATCGGGAAGCTGGCTTCCACAGTTTTCACAATACATTTTGTCTTCTCCCTTTCTTTGGCCCGCACCTGTAAAGCGCCAGCCGACCCATGTGATGCTAATCCAAAATTATAGTTGATTAATTTGAAAACAAGCTTGTGATTTCTTCCCCCGCCGAAGGCGGGGGAAGAAAATGACGTTTTAACTATAGCCAGTTCTTAAGTTAATTGCTACATTGTAAAATGAAATGCGACAGAAAAAAGATAGCCCAAGGCAGCCAAAACGTGTAGAATAGAGTTTGCAACAACAACATTCACACAAGGAGGCAGCCATGAGCCACCACCATTTTACAACATTCGAACGAGGAAAGATAGAGGAACTCCGTCAAATCGGATATACGACCCGGAAAATCGCATCACGTCTGGGATGTCACCACAGCACTATCGCTAGAGAATTGAAACGTTTTTACGGTGCCCGAGCGTATAACGCAGAAGAAGCACAACTGGATTACCAGAAGAAACGGCACAACAGCAAACCTCAAGGGAAATGGAACGAGGAGTTGTGCGCAGCTGTGGCAGAAAAGCTGAAAGAGACCTGGTCGCCAGAACAAATATCACATACCGTTACTTCAAGCCAACTGAGCTTTAAAACCATATACAACTGGCTTTATGCCGGACGACTGAACGGACTCACCGCAGATGTGCTGCGCCGTAATGGAAAAAAGAGAAGCTGTAAAAATCTTGCGCATTATGCTCGTGGTACTTCTATCCACAAGAGACCCAAAGAGGTATATACCAGAGAAACATTTGGGCATTGGGAACTTGATACGGTGGTTTTCTCTAGGGGTTCCAGCGGTTGCTTGGCCACCTTTGTGGAACGAAAAACAAGGTTCTATACAGCCGTTCCCATTCCTGATCGAACGGCAGCTTCCATGGAAGCTGCAATCAAGCACCTGCACACTTTATTGCCACAAGGCACATTCAAAACAGCAACAACAGATCGTGGCGGTGAATTTGCCTGTTATGATGTAATCCAGAAAGATCTAGGCTTAACTCTTTATTTCGCTGATCCATATTGTCCGCATCAGAGAGGAAGCAATGAGTACGGTAACGGTTTGCTCAGAGAGTTCTTTCCGAAAGGTACTGTTCTGTCAACTGTTTCTCATCAAAACCTGTCTTCTTCTCTTCTGCTTATAAACAATAGACCCCGAAAATGTCTTAATTGGAATACACCTTCCCAGCTCTTTCTACTCGAACTGTCGCATTTGGCTTGACAATGTAGCAATTGGCTATAAATAACAATATTCCTGTCTCTGCTTCTCTGACAACAGTTGGGAAACAGAGACAAAAATATATATCATTGAAACAAAATTTAATATAAAGACGGCCTATAAGACCCGGTCTTCCATATGATGAAAATATCCCCTTATTTTAAAAGCGGACATTTGCACCGGAAGCAACAATCATCTTGTATGTTATTTAAGCTGGCACATGCGTTGCAAAAAACAATGGAGTCCCTTGATTTGTCGTATTTTTCATAAGAATTGAGTCCCTTATGGTGTCGTACTCTGTCGCCAATCTGATAATAATTGTACTGCGTGTCGCTATCCTCTATGCTCAGTTTGTACTTTTTTCCATCCTCGCTTCGGATTAAAACGGTATACAATATGTAGTTTTCATAATAATATTCCTTGTCATTGCCACCAACCGATTTCTGACGGCGCTTCTTCTCAATTTTTTTGTCAACGACTGTTCCATCCCAGGTTTTGCTGCTGTTCCTGCCCAATATTTGAAAAAAAGCAATGGCAACAAACATACCGCCAACACCAATGCCAATGAATAGAGCCTGTGGATTTTCCATTTCTGAGCTGGTCTCTCCATAGATGAAAAACCCAATGATGGCAACAGCAGCGAGAATCAGCGAGAAAATAAATGCCCATCTGTTTGAATTTTTGACATATTTTTTAAATGCCGGGTCTTGAATCCTAGCCGAAAACCCGACAAGGCCGGAACCGGGGGCTGGTTGTACCGCCTGATTTGTAGGATCCTGCGCCCTCCCGCAGGTTTTGCAAAACTTCGCATGATCTGACAACGTGGCACCACAATACCGACAAACCATAAAATTCTCTCCTATTCATCTGTCACTACCTAAATAACTATTTTCTACAATCAGAAGCTGTTTAATTTGAAATTCGATCAAAAGGATTTCAGCGTGGCTGATGTCCGGAGGATCTATAGGGCGCATTATTAACCGAGCGTTTCTACCAAAAAGGACAAGAGAAGCAGCGATTTTCATTGCACTTGCGGCAACAAAAAGAAAAAGCCTTTAGTGGTCAGTTCATGCTTAAACATATCTGCTTTCTTTAAAGGTTTACTCATCTGTTATTCTAAAGTACGCCGCTCAAAAAGTCGTCACCCATATTAGGTGAATGATGTCTAAACCCTCTCACCCTTTTCGGGCGAGGGTAAGGACAGCGCTTTTTTACAGACTATCTGAGCTTTTTGCCAGATGGCCGACTGCCCCTGTCAAAATTCAAATCGGAACTCTGTTTCTTCATTTTGTCTGCTGCTTACCGAAACGCCAATATGATGTCTGTCGGCAATCTGTTTGGCAATGGCGAGTCCAAGGCCGGTGCCGCTTTTATTCTCTTCGGACGTCGTCTTGTAAAAACGTTCAAAAATGTAAGGGAGATCCTCATTCGAAATTCCGGCTCCGTTGTCCCGGATGGTTATGATCCTATCTTTTAAAGTGACAGTAACAACACCATTTTGAGGGGAGAATTTAATGGCATTATCAAGAACAATGAGCAGCATTTGGCGCAGGCGGCCATAATCTCCGGAAATCACACACATTTGCGTGGCCTGCTCCTGTCTGATGGTGACATTTTTTACCTTCGCCATATATCCGGCGCTGTGCACTGCATCATTTACCACATCGCACAGGCTCAGCTCTTGCATTTCCATTTTGAAATCAGCATTCTGCAGTCGGGACAAATCGAGCAGATCGTTGACGAGCCGCTGCAAGAAAAGGCACTCTTTCAGCATTTGACAGTGATATTCCTTCACTTGTTTGGGGTCGTTGACGACATCATCGCAGAGAGCTTCAAGCGAGCCGCGCATCACAGTGACAGGCGTCCGAAGCTCATGCGAGATGTTGGATACAAAATCCTGACGGAGCTGGGATAGATGCTCACTTTCGCGGCTGGCCTGATCAAGCCGCCCACTGAGGGTATCAATTGCAGCGGCGAGCTCGCCGATTTCGTCCTTTTGCTGCACACCGGTTTTGGCGTTGTAATCACCGCTGGCAAGCTGCATAGCAGAAATTCTCATCATTTTCAAAGGCTTTGTAAAAGTAACTGCAAGTATAATGGACAATAGCACAGAAAGTACAAGCGCTGCGGACATGCTGATCGCTAAGGCTTCGATGCCCTGGAAAATCGCTTCGTCCACGCCTTCAACAGGTGAATGCAAAAGCAAGGCGCCGATTACTTTACCCCCTGATTCAATTGGCGTACCGATGGTCAAAGTGGGCGTGTTTAAAAGATTGCTGAAACCCTCGCTGAAGGTAGTGTTGCCGGCAAAAACCTCTTTGACGACCTGCTCGGCATCCTGCGGCAAATCAGTGAAGTTTACCTGTAGATGCGTCATTTGTCCGCTTGTAATCAGCTCAAGATTTTCGTTCACAATCCACACATCCGCCATCGCGATATCATCCAAAAAGCGAAGATATGCGCCATAGCCACCCTGCATAGGACCCATTCCCATTCCCGGGTTTGTACCTCCTATGATGCCAGAAAGCGTACTTGCCATGGTGACTGCGCGTTTTTGCAGATCTGCTTTGTGAAGGGCAATTGTATGGCTTTTAAAAAGTGCGATAAAAATGCTGCCAATAATCAAAGAAAATAAAAGCAGCGCGGCGGCGAAGTACAGTGTGAGTTTAAACGCTATTTTATTTTTCATCTGTTTTCACCTCAAATTTGTAACCGACCCCCCATATCGTTTTGATTTCCCATTTGTCATGGATAAATTCATCCAGTTTGGCGCGCAAGCGCTTGATATGTGAGTCAACCGTACGGTTGTCCCCAAAATAATCATAACCCCACAAGCTATTTAGCAGGTTGTCACGTGAAAACACCTTGCCTTTATGGGTGGCAAGCGTCCACAATAGCTCGATTTCTTTTTTTGTCAGCGATACGATATTATTATCAATTGCCACAATATAATCGTCTAGATTAATTTTCAAATTGTCATAAGAGAAAGTTTGTTGCTTTTGTCCATCCTCGCGCGTGATTCTTCTTAGGATGGAACGCACCCGGGCCATCACTTCGCCGGGTGAGAAAGGCTTTACAATATAATCATCCGCGCCAATATCCAGCCCCATGATCTTTTCAAAATCCTCTCCTCTAGCCGTAATCATGATAATTGGCACATTGGAAGTCTTGCGAATTTCACGGCATACCTCAAATCCGTCCATTTTAGGCATCATGACATCAAGCAGAATAATATCGGGCTGCAGCTTTTGAAACAGTTCAATGGTCTCCAGCCCATCAAGGGCAACTTTTGGCATAAAGCCTTCTTTTTTTGCGTACTCCTCTAAAATAGAAGTAATTTGCTTATTATCATCCGCAATCAAAATTGTCGGCATACGATCACCCCTGACTCTTTTTTGTAAAGAAAGAAAATGATAGTTCCACTAAATAAAGTGAAATGAGCTTTGTAATCTCCCCCGCCCCCGGCGGGGGAGATAACATCCTATTTTCCTGTTCTTATTTGCAACTGCTATAATCATAACATATTGTAAAAAAAATCGGTGACAAAATCATGTCTTTTTACGGATGAAACTACACATAATAAAAAAATTAAAAACACACTTTTGCCATATCGCCCCTGTATTCTATAGACATAGCAAAGAATGATTTGCTAAAAACAGTATCCATAAGGAGGTCATATTCAATGACAAAGGGAAAGAAACTCGCCATACTCGTCATGATGGTGCTAACAATCAGCGCTATTACCATCACTGCATTCGCATCCAATTACAAAACACCTGCTGAGGCAGCCGCGGCACTAACCGGAAAAACAGTTGAAGCTATTATTGCCGACAAAGCAGAATCGGGCAAATCCTATGGGACACTTGCCAATGATGCCGGCAAGCTGGCGGAGTTTAAAACCGAAATTCTTTCGATGAGAAAGGATGCTTTAGCCCAAAAAGTTGCGGATGGAACAATGACACAGGAGAGAGCGGATGAAATCATCGCCGCTATGGAAGATCGCCAGGCAACTTGCGATGGAACAGGTACAGGCGGAACCGGACGGAGCATGGGCGCCTGTTTTGGAGGTATGACCGGCAAAGGACAGGGCGGTACAGGACGCGGGCAGGGTTCGTGCGGTGGCACCTGTCAGGTTAAATAAAGGTACAAAATAAAAGCACCCGGCGAGGCGCAAATACAAATCCTAAATTAAACGGCAATAAGACTGCCTCAGTTTTCCCCCCTTGGGTGGGAAAACTGAGGCAAAACATAAAACGCCGTATGCAAAGGATTTAGTATGGATAACCTCGCCGGGCGTTTTGTGTGCTTTAAGCATTCTGGTTATATGATGTTGCAAAAATTCTAATAGAGCGCGAAACCGCTTTTGCTTTTTATAAGGATAATAAGCATTGCAAGCAATGCTTTTAAGACGTATAGAGAAGCCCATCGATTTAGACGATGGGCTTCTGTTAAATATTGTCGATGCTTTCAATTGACTTATTTTGCCGCCCCGATAATCTTAACAATTTCTTTCGGTTTTAACACCTTGCCCATTGAAACCACCTTTTCATCAACGACAAGTGCGGGTGTGGTCATGACTCCATACGAGGCAATTTCAGAAAAATCGGTTACCTTGACAATCTCAGCCTGAAGGTCAAGCTCTGAAAGCGCCGCCTTTGTGTTTTCAGTCAGTGCCACGCAGTATTTACAGCCAGAACCTAAAATTTTGATAATCATGATCGTTACTCCTCAATACTTTTTGTTAATTAAACAATGGACATGTATACTTACTATAGGAAAAAACATTGGACATATGCAAACAGTCGGTGAAATTCTGCCTTTAAACACATACAAGTAGCCCTTTTGTAGTCTAATCGCCTTATAAAAAGATATACCAAAAGTCATTAAACGTATAGCCGATGATCAAAATACCGACGGTCACAATTCCTACGAAAATCACCAGTAGCTTTGTTTTCACTACTTTTTTAAGCATGATGATTGAAGGGAGAGAAAGCGCTGTCACAGCCATCATAAAAGAAAGCACGGTGCCGATTCCCACGCCCTTTGCCACCAGAGCCTCAGTAATGGGGAGTGTCCCAAATATATCGGCGTACATTGGTATGCCGACAAATGTGGCAATTAGTACGGAATACCATTTATCCTGCCCCAGTACGGCGGAAATAAGCTCCTCTGGTATCCAGTTATGTATCGCTGCGCCGATTCCGACACCAATCAAAACGTAGAGCCATACTTTTTTAATTATGTTAATCGCTTGTTCCCAGGCGAAATCAATGCGTTCTTTTCTTGTCAGATCCGATTGTTCCATCTGGGCCATTTTACTATTAAAGACAAAGGGCTCAACATATTTCTCAAGCTTGCATTTACTGATCACCGTTCCACCGACCACGGCGAGTATAATACCCACTACGACATAAGCAATCGCGATTTTCCAGTTGAAAATACTGGCTAGCAGAATGACAGAAGCCAAGTCCACCAGTGGAGATGATATGAGAAACGAAAAGGTAACGCCTAACGGAAGCCCCGCATTGGTAAAGCCAATGAACAGTGGAATTGATGAGCAAGAGCAAAATGGCGTCACAGTGCCGAGCAGCGCGCCCAAAATGTTGGCTGGGATTCCAGTAAGTCCACCGAGAATTTTCTTTGTGCGCTCAGGTGGGAAGAAGCTTTGAATATAAGAAATTATAAAAATCAGAACAGACAACAGCATGAAGATTTTAATTGAATCATAAATAAAAAAGTGTATACTGCCCCCCCAGCCGTTCATTTACATCCAAGCCGAATACATTTTGAACAAGAAACTTGATTAAGCTGGAAAGCCACTGCATTTTAAGTAATTGATTGTTGAGCCATTCGAATATGAACATGTAAATCTCCCCCTTAATGTTTTTACCGCGGTTCTGCTTTTATAAGTGTTAATTATGGTGTCAAATGGATTTTCAAAGATATATGATTCAAAAAGACAAAATCAGATTTACTATTATTACTATGCTAAGAGCAAAGAATTTCTTTAGAAAAACTAATCACAAGCTTTCTGGAATATTGAAATAAATATATCTCATAGAAAATCATCTATATATAGTATATTCATGATATAGAAAATTATCAATGTATTTTCAAAAATTATAGTTGATTTCTTCCCCCGCCTTCGTCGGGGGAAGAATATAACGTTTTATATATAGCCAGTTTTTAAGTTCATTGGCTATAATTAATTTTTGGACTTCTGTTAGTCTAACAAAAAGTTCAGGCAGGCTTTTATAAAAAGCCTGCCTGTGTATTTGACATCATGCTTACTGATTTGTTTTTTCGAAAAACGCAATGGCCACTGCTCCCGGTCCCGCATGTGTTCCTACCACACTTCCGATGGTATATGATTCATAATCGGATAGTTTGTGCGTTTTTTCAAAAAGGACAATGAAATCACTGAGTGCTTTTTCATCACAGGAGTGGGCAAAGTGAATTGTTTTCGAATAGTCTGGTGCACATTGAGAATCAATCATTTCTATTAATTTAGCCATGGCGGTATTTAAACCTCTTGCTTTTGCGAGATTTATGACCTTGCCATCCGAAAGGCAAATTAAGGGCTTAAAATGAAGTGCCCCGCCAATGGCGCCGGATACCGCGCTTAATCTTCCACCTTTTACAAGGTATTTTAAAGTATCAATGACGGCAAAGACCCTTACCGCTTTTGCAGATGATTGAGACCGCTTTCAAATATTGCCTGTGCCGATAAGCCGTTTCCTTTTAATCTGATTGCCTCTTTCACCAGTAGAGAAAGACCGATCGTCGTCGATGTTGAATCCACCAGATAAATATTCTCTCTGTCCACAGCTTCTTTCGCCATGGCTGCCGATTGAAAGGTGCCGCTTAATTTTGGTGAGAGAAAGATCCCAACAATTTCGTCATGAGGGTATTTATTGAAAGACTCAATAAACTGTTCTGGATTTACCAGAGTCGTGGTCGGCAAAACATCAGATGATCCCAGCCGTTTGTAAAATTGTTCATTGGAAATCGTAAATTTGTCAATGTATTCATCGCTTCCAAAATTCACTTTCAGGGGGACAATTTCTATATCGAGTTTTTGTGCATCTTCAAGAGAGAAATCAGAGGTGCTGTCAGTTATTATTTTGATCGCCATTCTATATCTCCTTCTATGCTCGTACTCTTGTTTAGAACTTACCGGATTGATTTTTAAAACAACAGGCAGGCTGTATATTTTTCTGAGAGGTTTGCCAATATTCCTGATTATGATATGATGACTATAAAGATGAATTTTCATAAATTCTTTGAGCTGTTCTGAAGTGATGAGCACGTTAATTCAGTTTTTCTTTTTCCCGTCTATGGAGGGGAGGATATCTATGAAACTTTCCTGATTCGTCGGTTATCATTCTGTTTATAGAGCCAACAAACTTTTATAATCAAAATATTTGATTATAAAAATAAAATAATAGTTTACGTATCATTTGTCAAGCATAATTTCTGAAGGATATGATCATACAAAGAAAGACTAAATTCACCAATAGCAAAGTAAAAGAGGGAGTATTATGGTAAATATAACGCCTTGGGAAAAGAATGATCGAGTTGTCATTATATTTGCCCTAAATTGGAATTCTAATCCATTCCAGTTTTCTGATTTATTGTTGGTTGTCGGCGTGTTACAAAACAACCGCGTCTTTGATAACTCCACCAGACATTAATGGCATGATAATTGAATTTATCGTGTGATATAATCACAGAGTATAATTTGATAAACGGGTAAAATAAAAACAGAAAAGCTAGGGGGAGAAATATGGCAAACGTAATCGTTATAGGAAATGGACCGGCCGGGATCTCGGCAGCTCTTTATACTGTCCGCGCAGGGCTTAAAACCACAGTCATCGGCAAGGATAATGGCTCGTTAGCAAGAGCTGACAAAATTGAGAACTATTATGGATTCGCAAGTCCGGTTTCAGGCATAAAGCTGATTGCCGATGGAATAGAGCAAGCAAAGCGACTTGGAATAACGGTTTTATCCGATGAGGTTGTTAATATTGAGTATGATGGTAAATTCATTGTAAAAACCCAAAACAGTGAACATGAAGCCGATAGCGTTATTCTTGCAACAGGCTCGTCGCGTGCAACTCCAAAAATAGAAGGTTTACGGGAATTCGAGGGACATGGCGTCAGCTATTGCGCCGTATGTGATGCCTTTTTCTATAGAGGCAAGGATGTGGCAGTTCTCGGCGATGGAGTATATGCCATACATGAAGCTATGGAGCTATTGCCAGTGGTGCGCTCTGTTGTTTTACTCACAAATGGAACCACACCGACAGCGAAGATTCCTGACGGCTTAACGGTCAATCAAAAAGAAATAAAAGCTTTCAGTGGAGACGATGTGCTGGGTAAAGTGAATTTTAAGGATGATACCACCATAGACATTTCGGGGGTTTTCGTTGCGGTTGGCGTAGCAGGCAGCATTGATCTTGCCAGAAAGCTTGGCGCCGAAATCGATGGAACAAAAATTGTCGTTGATGAAAATATGGGGACGAATATCCCCGGGCTTTATGCTGCGGGGGACTGCACGGGCGGCCTTTTGCAGATTGCCAAGGCAGTGTCCGACGGGGCCAAAGCGGGGACTGCGGTGATCAAGTATGTGAGAAACAACCACTAAGATCAATTTGCTTATACACATCTCAAATTAAACAGCATTCATTCTGCTTCTGTTTCTGTTGCCTATGGCATCGTAAACGGAAGCAGTTTAGTATTTTCATATATGTATAGCCAATTAGCTTAAAAACTGGCTATATATAAAACGTCATTTTCTTCCCCCGCCTTCGGCGGGGGAAGAAATCACAAGCTTGTTTTCAAGTTAATCGCTACATTGTCAAGCCAAATGCGACAGTTCGAGTAGAAAGAGCTGGGAAGGTGTATTCCAATTAAGACATTTTCGGGGTCTGTTGTTTATAAGCAGAAGAGAAGAAGACAGGTTTTGATGTGAAACAGTGGACAGAACAGTACCTTTCGGAAAGAACTCTCTGAGCAAACCGTTACCGTACTCATTGCTTCCTCTCTGATGCGGACAATATGGATCAGCGAAATAAAGAGTTAAGCCTAGATCTTTCTGGATTACATCATAACAGGCAAATTCACCGCCACGATCTGTTGTTGCTGTTTTGAATGTGCCTTGTGGCAATAAAGTGTGCAGGTGCTTGATTGCAGCTTCCATGGAAGCTGCCGTTCGATCAGGAATGGGAACGGCTGTATAGAACCTTGTTTTTCGTTCCACAAAGGTGGCCAAGCAACTACTGGAACCCCTAGAGGAAACCACCGTATCAAGTTCCCAATGCCCAAATGTTTCTCTGGTATATACCTCTTTCGGTCTCTTGCGGATAGAAGTACCACGAGCATAATGCGCAAGATTTTTACAGCTTCTCTTTTTTCCATTACGGCGCAGCACATCTGCGGTGAGTCCGTTCAGTCGTCCGGCATAAAGCCAGTTGTATATTGTTTTAAAGCTCAGTTGGCTTGAAGTAACGGTATGTGATATTTGTTCTGGCGACCAGGTCTCTTTCAGCTTTTCTGCCACAACTGCGCACAACTCCTCGTTCCATTTCCCTTGAGGTTTGCTGTTGTGCCGTTTCTTCTGGTAATCCAGTTGTGCTTCTTCTGCGTTATACGCTAGGGCACCGTAAAAAACGTTTCAATTCTCTAGCGATACTGCTGTGGTGACATCCCAGACGTGATGCGATTTTCCGGGTCGTATATCCGATTTGACGGAGTTCCTCTATCTTTCCTCGTTCGAATGTTGTAAAATGGTGGTGGCTCATGGCTGCCTCCTTGTGTGAATGTTGTTGTTGCAAACTCTATTCTACACGTTTTGGCCGCCTTGGGCTATCTTTTTTCTGTCGCATTTCATTTTACAATGTAGCAATCAACTATAGCTGGTTTAACGAAAAACAAAACCATTATAGAATCAACACTCGTGTGGTGGCTACAGTTTTACAAACTTTCTTTCACTTTTCATGCGAAACTCTGTTTTTTTGCTGTTTCAATATGCTATAGTGTTGATATCAGCATACTGGGGGCGATTTGATGATATCGGACACTGATAAAAATTTTTTGTGTAAAACTCTTACTTTTTGGGATAATTTAACGGGTATGCAGCAGGATTTGATACTTGATCATGTTGTCCCAGTCGCATATTCAAAAGGAAGCATGATACACAGCGGCGAAAAGGACTGTATAGGCGTGCTTCTTATTAAAAGCGGTGAATTGAGAATCTATATGCTATCCGAGGATGGAAAAGAAATTACGTTGTATCGTCTTTCGGACGGTGATGTTTGTATTCTTTCAGCCTCGTGCATACTACAGAATATCACCTTTGACGTGCATATCGACGCAGTGACTAACAGTGAGATTTTACTAATTAACGCAGCTTTATATCAGCAGTTATGCATGCAGAATATTTACGCCGAAAATTTCACCTATAAACTTGTGGTGGATGGGTTTTCTCATGTTATGTGGGCTATGGAACAGATCCTTTTTATGAGCTTCGATAAACGCCTCGCGGTTTTTTTATCCGATGAGATATCAAAAAATCAGTCAGATATGATCTTTCTTACCCACGAGCAGATCGCCAAATATATGGGCAGCGCAAGAGAAGTCGTTTCGCGCATGCTAAAATACTTTGCAAATGAGAAAATTGTTGAATTATCAAGAGGCGGGGTTAGGATCATCGATAAGAAAAAATTGAAGAGTCTGATTTAGCGTTAGAAAACATGATGATTTTTCTTTTGGTACAGCAAAAGCACGAATGATACATATTTTAGGGCAGCCGCTGTAAGCACGGTTGCCCTTTTTGGCAGTTGAAAAGTAAGTTGGATTATAAACAGATTGAATTTGAAACATCCAGAAAATCACGTATAGTTGATTAACTTAAAAACAAGCTTGTGATTTCTACCCCTGCCTAAGGCGGGGGAAGAAAATGACGTTTTATATATAGCCAGTTTTCAAGTTAATTTGCTATAAAACACGCGAGAAACCTCTTGCGTACACCACAAAAGATGAGGCCGAAAATGCTTTTTTTAATTGTATTCGGAAGTTATGGGAGCTATACTATTAAGTAATGAATATTCTAAAGGAGGTCGTCTGGGATGAAGCTGGAGCAGGCTAAAAAGGTGAATTTAGGGATTTTTCCAACGCCGCTGCAATGGATGGAAAATCTGACCAAGGAAATAGGTTTTGGTGATTTATATGTCAAAAGAGACGACTTGACTGACGTAGGTCTTTCCGGCAACAAAATCAGAAAGCTGGAGTATTTGATTTATGATGCCAAGGAAAAGGGATGCAATACGCTTCTGACATTCGGAGGGCCACAGACTAACCATGGAAGATTAACTGTGGCAGCAGCGGCAAAATGCGGGATGAAATCCATTCTCATTTTGAATGGCAAAAGGCCTGATTATTGTAGTGGCAATTTGGTGTTGGATGAATTAATGGGTGCGGACATCTATTTTTGCAGCGAAAATTATACAAATGAAGAAGTAGACCGGCTGGTTGCTACTGTCATTGCCAAATATGAAGCGCAGGGAGATAAGGTTTATTCTATCCCTGTTGGTGGCAGTAATGAAGTCGGTGCTGTCGGATATATTCAGATGGTTCCAGAGATGCTAAAACAAATGGAGGAACAAAATATTTCGTCTAAGCATCTTGTGTGCGGGGCAGGCTCGCTTGGGACCTTTGGCGGGCTGTGGTTGGGCGCAAAATATTACAAGGCTCCTTTTGAAGTGATAGGCGTATGTATCAGTCCAACCGCACGCCCTTTAGAGTATGCTGTCGATTATATCAACGGCATCAGCGAATACTATGAAATGGGTATTACATGTAGGGCTGAGGATTTGCATATTATATTCGATGAACAGGGACAGCATTATGCGGGACTTGGCTACAATATCCCCGATAAAACCACCAGGGATTACATGAGATTGATGGCAAGAAATGAAGCTATCATTCTTGATCCCTGCTATACAGGTAAGGTCTTTCACGGTTATATCGACATGATCCGTTCGGGCTTCATCCCAAAAGGGGATAGTGCCATCTTCTTACATACGGGTGGATTCCCGGCTATCTGGTCGCAAGAGCATTTGGATGCGGTGCAAGAGGAATTATGGAGCGAGGATATTGCGCCAAATCTGTAAATCCTTAAACCCAGCATTCGATTGCGGTGAATGGCACTTCAATGTAAAGGTTGCTAATACTCATGACTATTCGTATATGATGGAGGAGACGTGAAAATGAAAACTACAGCGGTCGTCTATAAATCAGGCTATGGAAGCACAAAAAGGTACGCCGAATGGGTGGCTGCTGAATTGGATGCGGATTTATTTGATGTTTCAGCTGTCACACCGGCTAAAATGCTTTCTTATAACACCATTATTTATGGCGGGGGGCTTTATGCAAGCGGCATTAACGGTATATCATTTCTGACAAAGAATTTTGAAGTATTCCAGAGTAAAAACATCATTGTGTTTACGGTCGGGTTGGCAGCAACAGAAGATAAAACGATTTTTATCCCCATTATCAATAAGAATTTCACTGCCGAGATGCAAAAGAAAATTTACATATTCCATTTCAGGGGTGGGATCGATTATAAAAAACTGGGACTTATTCATAAAACGATGATGTCTATGCTAAAAGCAACGGTTGAACGTAAGCCGGAAGAGAAATTGACTGCCGATGACCGGTTGATGCTCAAAACTTTTGGAGATCAAGTGGATTTTTCAGACCGAAGTTCTATAGCACCATTGACTGCGCTGGTCCGGTCTTTCTCCCAATAAGCATTCTCTCAATGATCGAAATTACAAAAAGCCTCCTCTTCCTTGATTGCAATAAGGCAACCGTCGAAGAGGGGCTTTTTTGTATGGCGTGAGGTTTATTTAATCCGCGACCATTCGTCAGGGCAGACTTTTTTAGTATAAAAATTGTGTTATAGCTGATTAACTTGAAAACAAGCTTGTGATTTTCCCCCCCGCCGAAGGCGGGGAAAGAAAATGACGTTTTATATATAGCCAGTTTTTAAGTTAATTGGCTTTATACTAGTTTCATATGAAATGGCAATAAAGCATATCTATTTTTCCCGCCACAGGCGGGAAGATTAGATATAAAATTAGTTGTTTTTAAAAAAGGAAATAGTATTAGCCCCATCCATGGACAGAAAAATTTGAAAATCATTTAACAGTGCCGTTTTGAAATCTGGAGGCAAACTTTTCAAAGGGAGATTCCTATTCTTATAACCCGATGCTTTCAGCAATTGCCCTCATGGCCATGATTGTCTCGTGGACAAGGACATCAAATTCCATCCCCATCATGGCAGCACCTTCCAGAATCAGTGTTCTGTTCACTGCGGCGGCAAAGTTCAAGGTTTTGAACTTCTTTTTCACAGAGCTGACCTCCATATCCATCACACTTTTAGAGGGCCGCATCAGCGCGCAGGCAGAGATAAAGCCGGTGAGCTCATCTATTGTATAGATGACTTTTTCCATTTGTTTTTCAGGCTTTACATCCGTGCAAAGACCATAACCATGGGTCAAAATAGCATGAATAAACTCTTCGTCATAGCCATTTTCACGAAGAATCAGGGGAGTGAACTGGCAGTGCTGTTCAGGGTGTTCCTCATAATCAAGATCATGCAATAACCCGACAATCCCCCAGTAATCGGCATCTTCGCCATACAAGACGGCAAAATGGCGCATGGCACCCTCTACTGAAAGCGCATGCCTGATGAGTGAGTCGGTCTTTGTATGCTTGTGTAAAAGTTCCAGAGCCTTTGCTCTGTCCAAAATGTTGGGCATTATTGCTCCTCCTTGCGTGGCCTTTTCTGACAATATTACCATAGATATCCACTCTTTTCAAGTTCCGTTGTCAAGGACAGCAATTAGTGATATGATCATATTTGCTGGGTGTTAAAACGCCCTGTATTATATGTGCTAATAGAGTGGAGATAGAGAATTGGGTAAAGTGGGTAATGTGATCGAGCAGGGCAGCTCTCCTGTCGGCACTATATTTCTTTTGGCCTGGCCGGTTGTCATCGAGCAAATCATGCTTTCAATGGTGCAGTATGTTGACACCGCCATGGTGGGTACGCTGGGGGCAACAGCCACGGCTGCTGTAGCGATCAATCAATCAACGATTAATCTGATTAATGGGGTGTTTTTAGCCTTTGGTGTTGGGTTTACTACCCTGACAGCGAGAGCAATCGGTGCAAATGATCATGACCGTGCTCGCAAGGTGGTCAGTCAGGCGGTCCTTGTTATGTCCTTGATGGGTGTAATTTCAACCGCGCTGATTTCTGCGCTAAGTCCGTATATTCCTGCCTGGATGGGTGGTGATATCGAGATTTTGCCTGGCGCCAAAGCGTATTTGTTTATTATTGCGACCAGCATGTTCTTCAAGGCTTCTTCTGTGATCCTGAGCGCGATTACACGAGGGGCGGGGGATACCCATACCCCTATGATTGTCAATACGATGGTAAATGCCATAAACGTTATGGGAAACTTTTTTCTTATCTATAAAACAAGAGCCGCTTCGATATTTGGCTTTCATATGATTATTCCAGGTGCAGGCATGGGGGTGGCCGGCGCGGCAATTGCGACTTCTTTCTCGATTGCTTGCGGAGGTGTATTCATGCTTTGGGTTGTCTTTTTCCGCGAAAGCGTGATCAGGATAAACTTCAGTGACGGTTTTAAGCCTGTAAAAGATATACTCTCGCGTACAATGACCATCAGTCTTCCCGCTCTTGGTGAGCGTTTGGCCATGTCGGTTGGTCAAATCATGGTTACTATTATTATTACCCATCTCGGTACGGTATCGTTGGCGGCCCATCATCTGGCCATCACTGCCGAATCACTCTGCTATATGCCCGCCTTTGGCCTCGCTTCGGCGGCCACCACGCTTGTGGGTCAGTCTCTGGGCGCAAAACGTGAAGACCTGACAGACAGTCTTTCCTTAACCTGCATCAAGATTTCGGTTGCCTTTATGAGCTGTATGGGGTTCGTTCTGTTTTTGGCCGCCGATGCTTTGATCAGCATATTTACGAATGACCCAGAGGTACACCGTCTTGGGGCAGCCTGTCTTCGAATTATTGCATTTGCCCAGCCTTTTTTCGGCACTTCTATGACCATCGTCGGTATCCTCAGGGGTGCCGGTGATACAAAAGGCCCCTTTTTGGTTATTCTTTTCTCCATGTGGACAGTCAGAGTAGGGCTTGCCTATATTGTGGTGATTGTATTGGGCTTAGGCCTTTCTGCAATGTGGATATGCATGGTTCTCGATTTTGTCACAAGAGCAATCCTGTTCACCTTGCGTTATCGTGCTGGAAAATGGAAGCATGTCATGGCACACAACTAATTGACTTTTTCTTTGAATTTAGAAGCCCATCTTTTTAAAAGGGACACTTTTAAATAATGCTGCCAATATTTTTGATGGTAGAAACAATTTAGCCGTTGAATATAATTGGCGAAAGCTGTTGATATAAAGCCGAATTTCTGCTATTCTATAAAAAGTTAATCAGGTTTTTGCAGGAGATTTACCTGTAAAACAAAAGGGAAGTTGGGTGAAAGTCCCACGCAATCCCGTTGCTGTAAGTGAGGAGCAAGCTTTTATATGCCACTGATACACCGATATCGGGAAGGCAAAGGCCTGCTATGATACACAAGCCAGAAAACCTGCCTGATTACAGTGCTTTGAACAATTCTGCGCGGACGGAAGTTGTTTGGCTGTGGCTGAAGGTGAGCTCCTAATACGAAAACATCTCATTATTGCCAACCAAAGAAATTTTGCCACAACGCAGATGAATGCGTTGTGGCTTTTTGTTACAAAATAAAAAACTCTTTCCATATGCTTCAGAGAATGTTTGGGCATAAATACACGCGAATGTCAGTTGATCATAAGAAAGCCAAGAACGCTTGAAGGGTGGTACATAATGATAACTGTTATGGTAATAGGGGTTGGCCCCAGTGACGAAGAGTTGCTGACGGGATACGCTCGGAAAAAAATCGTCGACAGCGATCTAGTGCTCACAACCAAAAAACTTAGGGGAAGTCTGGGCGGTCTCAATTCGAACACGATCGAATGCCCACTTTCCCAAGTGGCCCAAAGGATACTGGAGGCAGGTGAAAAAAATATAGTGAGTGTTCTGGTATCGGGCGACATAGGCTTTTACAGTGTGTCCAAAACCCTCAGAGAGCAGCTTAGCGGCCGGGTTGTGATGAAGTTTGTCAACGGGATCAGCAGTCTGCAGTATCTGGCCGCCAAGCTGCAAACCTCCTATGATAATATTAAGGTTATCAATGCCCATGACCGTGAAAATCTCGTGGTGCCCGCTGTCTGCTACAACCAAAGGGTTTTTGTTTTAACGGGCGAGCAGTGCAAAGCGAGGGACATTATCACACAGCTTAATGATGCGGGTCTCGCCGGGTTGACTGTAACGGTGGGCGAAGACCTTTCTGGTGCAGAGGAGCGCATTATCACCAGCACGGCAGGAAAAATGATGTATTGTACCTTTGATGACCTTGCAGTAATGCTAATTGAAAACAGATTCTTTGTCGACCCTTTTAACCGGATACCTGATTCACAGTTTAGCCAAGGCAAGACCCCGATGACCGAGGAAACGGTTCGCTGGGTGAGTCTTGCCAACCTTGGCACTCATCCAAAGGATACAGTCTATGACATTGGCGCGGGTGCCGGCGAAGTATCCATTGAAATGGCGCGCATGGCCCATGAGGGGATGGTGTTTGCCATAGAGCAGGATGACGAAGCTACCACGCTGATTGAGGAAAATAAAAGACGGTTTGGTGCCTATAATGTGAAAACCATACATGCCCTTGCTCCGGAAGGCCTGGAGGACTTACCCCCTGCAAACAGGGCTTTTATCAGGGGAAGCGACGGGAGACTTAGAGAAATCGTGCATGCGTTGCTTGCAAAAAACCTAAAGATGAAAATTGTGTTTCATGCGGTTTCACAGGAATCCCTCCAAGAGGCGGTGGCATGCTTTAAAGCGGAAGGGCTGGAAGTGGAGTCTACCTGCCTCAATGTGTCAAAGGCAGAAAACCCGATAAATGATAACATGATGAAAGCACACAATCCTGTATACGTTATTTCTGGGGTAAAAAGCAATGAAAATGGATAATCTACCGCGCTTCATGATAGTGGGAACAGGCAGCGGTTCAGGCAAAACCACCATCACCTGCGCCATTCTTCAGGCGCTTGTCAACAGAGGTCTCAAACCAGCCAGCTTTAAATGCGGTCCCGATTATATTGACCCCATGTTCCACTCTGAGGTAATTGGGACCAAAAGCGGCAATCTGGACCTTTTTTTGTGCGGTGAAAAGACGGTAAAAACCCTCTTCGTCCGAAATGCCGCCGGCTATGATCTTTCAGTGATCGAAGGAGTCATGGGCATGTATGACGGACTTTCGGGAAGGACGGATGAATGCTCATCCAACCATCTTGCTATGGTGACCCAAACCCCTGAAATCTTGGTGATGGATGCCAAGGGGATGAGCCTTTCTGCCGCTGCAATCATCAAGGGCTTTCTGGACTTTAAAAAGAACAATATTAAGGGTGTAATCCTAAACAATATCACGTCAGGGACCTACTTGCTGCTCAAAGGGCTGATCGAAGAGATAGCGGGTATCCGGGTTTTTGGGTATCTGCCCCCTGTAAAAGAAGCATTGATTGAAAGCCGACATCTGGGTCTTGTCACCGCCGGGGAGATCACCAATTTACAAACGAAGCTTGACCTGTTGGCGAGCGCCGCAGCCGCCTCTATTGATATTGATGGTTTGATTGGACTGGCAGAGGAATACGCACCGTTCTCCTACGAAGAAATGAAGTTGAAAAGTGGGCCACCCCCAAAGCCAGTACGTGTTGCCGTCGCTATGGACAAGGCGTTCTGTTTCTACTATCACGATAGTCTGGAGCTTTTGAGGGAACTAGGCGCGATACTCGTTCCCTTTTCTCCGCTCAGCGATGCGATACTGCCTGAGGATGTCGGCGGTCTGATTCTGGGCGGCGGTTATCCTGAGGAATATGCAAAAGAACTCAGCAATAATGAAACTATGCTGAGAAGCGTGAAAAGCGCAGTCGATCACGGAATTCCCACTCTGGCTGAGTGCGGTGGGTTCATGTATTTACAAGAAAGTATTACAGACCGGGCGGGCATTGAGCATAAAATGGCGGGTGTTCTCCCCGGAAGGGCGCGTATGACAAAGAAGCTTTCCCGTTTTGGCTATCTGACGCTCACGGCTCAAAGAGATAATCTTTTGTGTCGGGCGGGGGATGAAATCAATGCCCACGAGTTTCACTATTCGGATAGCGAATATAATGGCGCGGACTTTAAGGCCCAAAATGGTGCGCGGCACTGGGACTGTATATACGCCGATAAAAACCTGTTCGCAGGCTATCCCCACCTGCATTTGTGGGGGAATCCAGCTTTTGCCGAATCATTTGTGGACAGTTGTTCCAATTATCATTTCAATGCAAAGGAGAGTCGTTCGCTATGACACTTGTAGAAGCTATATCAGCGATACAGCTTCCTTGTAAAAAGTCGATGGAGCTTTCGCAAAAACGGTGGGACAGTATCGCTAAACCTCTGAAAAGCCTTGGTAAGCTGGAGACAACTGTGATTAAAATCGCGGGAATGATCCGCTCTCCCCAAGTAGATTTAAAAAATCGGTGCGTGGTCATCATGTGCGCAGATAATGGCGTAGTTGCGCAGGGAGTAACCCAGACCGACTCAAGTGTTACGGCGATCGTTACCGAGAATTTTACCAAAGGGGATACCAGCGTCTGTGTCATGGCAGCATGCGCCGGGGCTGACGTGATCCCGGTGGATATCGGTGTAGCCCGTGATATCAAGGCTGAAGGCCTTATTAACCTAAAAATTATGTATGGCACTCATGACATGACATTCGGCTCCGCCATGAGCAGAAAAGAGGCCATAGCTGCCATAGAAGCCGGCATTAATCTGGCCATACGTCTGAAGGAATCAGGCTATCACCTGATCGCCACCGGAGAAATGGGCATTGGCAACACCACAACCAGCTCGGCCATTGCCTCTGTGCTTTTGCATCAAGAGGTGGAGGAGGTTACAGGGAGAGGAGCCGGACTGGACAACGAGGGTTTGAAAAGAAAACTCGCGGCTATCAGAAAGGCTATAGCCTTAAATGCACCCGACCCGGACGACGCCATCGATGTTCTGGCAAAGGTCGGTGGGCTTGACATCGCGGGGATTGCCGGACTTTTTATTGGCGGCGCGGTGGCGGGGCTTCCCGTTGTCATCGATGGTTTTATCTCTGCGGTAAGCGCACTTGTGGCAAGCCGTATCGCCCCTGCCTGTATGGCCTATATGCTTCCTTCTCACGTATCGGCCGAGCCTGCCGGACGTATGATGCTTGATGCCCTTGGGCTTGAGCCATTGATCATCTGCGACATGTGTTTGGGCGAGGGGACGGGTGCTGTGGCGGTCCTTGGGATATTGGACATGGCGGTGGAGGTCTATACAAGAATGGCCACCTTCGCGGACATTAACGTAGAGCAGTATGTTGATTTTGAAGAGCAGGCATTCGAAAAGAGGCCGGTATGCTTGTGCTGATTACTGGTGGCGCCGCCAGCGGAAAGTCTGCCTTTGCTGAAGATATGGCCATTTCACTGGGAGAAAACCGCCTTTATGTCGCGACCATGCGCCCGGTTGACCAGGGGTGTATGCAGCGCATTGAAAAACACCGACTGATGCGGGCAGAAAAGGGATTTGAAACCGTTGAGGCTTACACAAACCTGTCGGGGGCAGACCTTAAGAGCCGTTATGATGTTATCCTTTTGGAATGCCTTTCGAACCTCCTTGCTAACGAGATGTACGGTGTGGACAGTTCGAATGGAGACTTTTTTGAAAGGATTATTGATGGAATTTTTTCCCTCCAGAAAAGGGCGGAACATATGATTGTGGTGTCCAATGAGATTTTTTCGGATGGGAACAGCTATTCACCGGAAACGCTGGAATATATTCAAAATCTGGGCAGAATGAACCGCCACATTGCTGCTTTGTCTGAAATGGCTGTCGAGATTGTGTGTGGTATCCCCATCTTTTATAAGGGAGAGGATTTATTTGAAAAGGTTCATTAACGGTTTTATAACTGCCTTCTCGATGTATTCCATTCTCCCTATGCCTAAAGCAGAGTGGACACCCGACAGTATGAAATACGCCTTCTGCTTTTTCCCCATGATTGGTGCGGTGATCGGCGGCGCAGTATATGGCTGGACACAGCTCTGCCTACGGTTTGATTTGGGGGCTCTTTTTTATGCGGGAGGGATGGTTCTCATTCCACTGGCTATTTCAGGTGCCATCCATATGGATGGATTTATCGATACCAGCGATGCCCTTTATTCGCGGCGTGACAGAGAGAAAAAGCTGGAGATTCTCAAAGACCCTCATGTCGGTGCCTTTGGCGTGATCTTGTGTGGCGGGTACATGATTGCCCAGCTGGCCGTGAGCAGCCTTTACTATCAAAGCGCCAGCCTGATGCCGCTTGTCTCGATCGGCTATCTTCTGTCAAGGACACTAAGCGGCCTGTCCGTCGTCACCTTTGACTGCGCGAAAAGTTCAGGGCTTGTCCACACCTTTGCCAGCGCGGCTGATAAAAAAACGGTCAAATGGGTTATGCATCTGTACATGGCGGCAGCTTCTGGCCTGATGCTTTTTCTCCAGCCTGTTGCAGGGGTGATTTTGCTGAGTGCAGGTTTTTTGTGGTTCTTCGCTTACAAGCGAATGTGTTACCGACAATTTGGCGGGCTGACCGGAGATTTGGCCGGCTTTTTCCTCCAAATTTTTGAGTTGATTGTACTGATGATGGCGGCTGTCGCCGGAAGATGGGTGTAAAGCGTAATATAAGCCCGTGGTTTTTTTGTATTTCAAAATAGTTCCCAGTACTTATAGAAAACACAGGTAAGCGGGGAGGTTTCAGATCATGCGATTGATTATTGGTGGAAGCTGTAATGGTAAATATGACTATTTAATACAAATGGGATATGCTCAAGAAGATATCGCTGATAGTAGAGTCTGTAATGTGGAAGATATCTTTGCAAAACCTGTGATTTACAAGCTTCACGAACTAGTGAAAAGGCTAATGGCTGATAAAACAGAGCCAGTTGAGTATATCCTGTCAAGACTGCGGGATGATTTAGTTATCGTCTGTGACGAGGTGGGAAGCGGTGTGGTGCCAATCGATCTCCTTCAGAACGAGTACCGCGAAAATGTAGGAATGGTGTGCCAGAAAATCGCCGCACAGGCCCAAGTTGTGGAAAGGGTATACTGTGGCATACCGGTGAGGATAAAATAGTGTTTATTGATGTTACACTGATTCGACACGGAAGCACAGAAGGAAATCACTTAGGCAAGTATATTGGGCGTACAGATGAACCCCTGTCAGACGCGGGCGTCAAGCAGATTCTTACCGCCCGGGAAAGTGCCAGAATGCCCTTTGCGGAAAGAGTGTATGCCAGCAATATGTTGCGGTGTGTACAGACCGCGCGGCTACTCTTTCCGGGGAAGGAGCCGACCCTCATACCGGACTTACGAGAGTGCGACTTTGGTGCATTTGAGGGAAAAACCTTTGAAGAACTAAAGAACACTTCTGAGTATCAGGCGTGGCTCGACTCCGGTGGAACAGCCGCCTTTCCCGGCGGCGAAGACCCGATGGACTTCAGAAAAAGGTGTCAACAGACCTTTTTGCAGCTTTGTAAGCAGATCACTTCGCCCAGTGCCATTGCCATCGTCTGTCACGGTGGCACGATCATGTCCATCTTGGAGGGCTTTTCTTGCCCACAGGAGGACTTCTACCGATGGCAGGTGAAAAATGGGGAAGGCTTTCGTTTTAGGTTTGATACACAATCCGGGCTGGCCGAGAATATTGCGAAAATCATATGAATCCTAATTAAAAGATAATCCTGCTTCTGCTTTCCCCGCCAAAGGCGGAGAAAACAGAAGTGAATATATAAGAGCAAAGTCCTGAGAAAATGATTGAGTATCTTAGATAGTGAAAGGCGTGTTTTAATTCGATATTGATTTTTAAGAATCTGGAAAAAGCGGGCAATTCATGAAGGAGACATCATACAATGAGAATTATAGTTGTGGTTTTGATAGGCTTTCTGCTCGATATGCTTCTGGGTGACCCTCGCTCTTTTCCCCATCCCGTCCGTCTGATGGGCTGGCTGATTACCAAAGGGGAAAAGTTCATCCGGGGCGTCCTTCCCAAAACCCCGACAGCCGAGCTGATAGGAGGGGCGTTTTTGACCCTGTTCATCATCACATCCTCTTTTTTGCTGCCCTTTTTTCTTCTCCAGTGGGCTGCTCGTGTGCATCCCTACTTGAGACTGGCGCTGGAATCCATCTTCTGCTATCAGATTATGGCTGCCAAATCTCTCAAAACTGAAAGCACCAGAGTCTATGACGCCCTCGCCGAAGGCAATATTGATAAAGCACGTCATTTTCTTTCCATGATTGTGGGCCGCGACACCCAGCGTCTTGATGAATCCCACATCGTGCGGGCAGCCGTTGAAACGGTTGCCGAAAACACATCGGACGGCGTCATTGCCCCTCTTCTGTTTGTGGCCGTCGGAGGCGCTCCCCTAGGCTTTTTTTACAAGGCTGTCAACACCTTGGACTCAATGATCGGATATAAAAACGAAAAATATCTTTATTTCGGTCGCTTTGCGGCAAAGTTGGATGATCTTTCAAATTATCTTCCTGCGCGGATTTCTGCGGGTCTTATGATGATCGCCAGTTTTTTGCTTGGACTTCATGGCGAAAATGCATGGCGAATCTACCGTCGGGATCGGAAGAACCATGCCAGTCCCAACAGTGCGCATACCGAGTCGGTGTGCGCTGGGGCTCTGGGTGTTGAGCTTGCCGGAGACGCCTATTATTTTGGGAAACTCGTCAAAAAGCCTACGATCGGTGACGGCCTTCGCCCCATTGCGATAATTGATATAAGGACGACTAACCGTTTGATGTATGCTACAGCCTTTGCCGCATTGTTCCTTTTCTTGGGTATCAGGCTTCTGGGGGTGATTCTGTTTTGAAAGAGCTGATTCACGGCGGTGACATTTATACTGACCGGAAGCTTCCACGAGATGTGAAAATCATAGATTTTTCCGCCAACATTAATCCGCTGGGAATGCCACAGGCTGTTAAACAGGCCATTATCGACAGTATTGAACAGAGCACCAGTTACCCTGACCCCCTCTGCCGAGCACTGCGAAGGGATATCGCGACTCATGAAGGTGTTCTGGAAGAGCAGATCATTTGCGGAAATGGGGCGGCGGATCTTATCTTTCGTATAGCCACGGCTCTTAAACCGAAAAAAGCACTTATGATTGCGCCCACCTTCGCCGAATATGAGCTATCCCTGCATACGGTGGAATGTACAGTGGAGCACCATCTTCTCTTTGAAAAAAATGGATTTCGGCTTGATGAAAGCATTTTGCCAAAAATAAAACGGGGCGTTGATATTGTCTATCTCTGCAATCCCAACAACCCGACAGGATTGCCCACCCCGCGTGAACTTGTCCTTAAGATAGCAACACGCTGCCAAGAGAGCGGAACCGTTTTGGTGGTCGACGAGTGCTTTAATGACTTTTTAATGTGCCCGCAAGAATACAGCGTGGTTACAGAGTTCGGTCAGTTTGATAAAATGATTATTTTGAAGGCTTTTACAAAGATGTATGCAATGGCTGGGGTAAGGCTGGGCTACGCCATTTGCCAGAGCAGCAAAATCATCGACGCACTCTATGCTGCGGGGCAGCCGTGGAGTGTCTCCACCATCGCCCAGCAATGCGGAATAGCGGCCTTGACCCAGACAGAGCATGCGATGAAGACCAGGGTGCTGATTGGCGAGAATCGTACAACCCTTATCGAAGAATTGACTAGGTTGGGGCTTGCTGTCTTTCCATCCCAGGTAAATTTTATCCTCTTTCGAACCCAGGACAGGAAACTGAGTTGCAAACTGGAGAGGCTTGGCGTTCTTATACGCTCCTGTTCCAACTATCAGGCGCTTGATGACCGGTATTTCCGCGTGGCCGTCAAAAGCGCCGCCGAAAACAGCTATCTGGTCCACTGTCTGAAAAAGATTTTGAAGTGAAGACAACAATAGTTGGGCTTTTTTCCTGCAATGGGCGGGGAAAAGAAAAATAAATAGTATAAGGGGGTGAAATATTGCCAGTATTGATGGTTGTCATTGACGGTATGGAGGATCATGCCGACAATGGACTTTTGGGCGGAAGCTTTTTGGCGCGCACCGGCTGTCAAAATATCGAGTCCATTGCCCGTCGCGGATTGTATGGACTGGTAAATAACACCCCGACTGGCAGGGAGACGGACAGTATGGTCTGCATTCTCACCATGTTGGGAGTTCCCCCCCACCATATTCCCAGAGGACGGGCTTATCTGGAGGCACTGTCCATCGGTGCCAAGCCTGGAGGCGAGGATTTGGTGCTCCGCTGTAACCTTGCCGCTATAGATGAAGAAAACAGGCTTATTTCCTCCTGCGGGGCCGGACTGACCGATGCGCAGATGAGGCAGGCAGTCAGAATTATAAGTAAAGAGACAGGACTGGAGCTTCTCCATTTAAATACATATAAGAATTTGCTGATCATTCAAGAAGGAAAACAATATTTCGACACCTTTAAAACTTACCCGCCCCATCAAAATATCGGCAGACTGCTGAAGGATATCATGCCAGCGGCAGATTCACCAGTAGGCGCAGCACTACAAAAACTAGTTTTTGCATCCCAAAAAATTCTGGGAAGCTATGTGATTCTCCCGTGGGGCGAAGCGGTCAGAGAGGAACTTCCGAGCTTCTTTACGCTTCATGGCATAGAAGGGGCTATGGTCGCAAAGACAGAAATCGTCCGCGGCATCGGGGTGGCCATGGGCCTCATCTGTCCCTTGCTTGACCGTGCCACGGGTGATGTGGACACCGACCTTTGCGAAAAAGCGACAATGGCAATGGAATTGGTAAAAAGATATGATTTTGTCATGCTGCATATTAACGGTGCGGATGAAAGTGCGCACCGTGGGAATTTTACAGAAAAAGCAGCCTTTTTAAAAAGGATTGACGATGAGGTGATCGGCCCACTACTCGATGGCCTTTCTGCAGATACGGCGCTGATCGTGACCTCGGATCACGCCACTGACTGCGAGAGCGGCGCCCATCTGAATGCGCCGGTGAGCTACTATATATGGAATCACAATGAGGAGAGCGCAAAATGGCTAAAGTGATCATGGTTCAAGGGACAACCTCCAATGCAGGCAAAAGTCTGATTACAGCCGGCCTTTGCCGTATTTTCAGGCAGGACGGCTATAGGGTGGCTCCCTTCAAGTCACAGAATATGGCGCTTAACTCATTTATCACCGAGGACGGTTTTTGAAATGGGCCGTGCGCAGGTGATGCAGGCCGAAGCATCGGGGATCGCCCCTGATGTGCGCATGAACCCTATCCTTCTCAAGCCCACAAGCGACCAGGGCTCACAGGTGATTGTAAACGGAGAAGTTTGGGGCAATCTGTCTGCCAAGGAATATTATCACTGTAAAGCAAGTTTGATTCCTACGGTGATGGAGGCCTTTCAAAGCCTGTCCGCCGAATATGACATCATCGTGATAGAAGGGGCGGGCAGCCCGGCGGAAATCAACCTGAAAAGTCAGGATATCGTTAATATGGGGATGGCCCAAATGGCGGGTGCCCCCGTTATTATTGTTGGTGACATTGACCGCGGCGGGGTTTTCGCCGCCCTCGCAGGTACGATGCTGCTTTTGGAGGATGACGAAAAGAAACTTGTTAAGGGAACGATTATCAATAAATTCCGTGGAGACAAGGACATTCTGGAGCCTGGACTTCGTATGCTCGAAAAAATCATTAAGGTACCCGTAGTCGGTGTTGTGCCCTATATGAAGCTGGATGTGGACGACGAGGACAGCTTAACCGACCGCTTTCTCCCCTTGAAGGAAAAGGGCATGATAGACATTGTTGTTATCCGTCTGCCCCGTATCTCCAATTTTACCGACTTTAACCCCTTTGAATATATGAATGGGGTATCTTTGCGTTATGTGGGCTCGGTTGGGGAGCTTGGGGACCCCGATCTGATTATCCTGCCAGGTACAAAAAACACCATGTCTGACCTCCTCTGGCTCCGTCAGTCCGGGATGGAAGCGGCCCTCCTTAAATATGCCTCTCTGGATAAGCCGATTTTTGGTATTTGCGGAGGCTATCAGATGCTGGGTATGACAATCCGAGATCCTTATGGCGTTGAGCACGGTGGCGAGATGGCCGGGCTGGGCCTTCTTGATGCGGATACGGTGTTTGAAGCCCAGAAAAACCGGACAAGAGTTACGGGTCGCTTTCAAAGTATCAGGGGCATCTTCCAGAACCTTACCGGTATTGAGTTTGAGGGCTATGAGATTCATATGGGTGCAACCGGCTTAAACAACGTATCCGAGCCGATGACCATCCTTACTGACAGAGAGGGAACCGTGAAGACAGATGGCCTTAGCAACGTAAATGTTTATGGCTGCTATGTACACGGCCTTTTTGATAAGGAAGAGGTAACCAGGGGGATTGTAGAGGCGCTATTAAAGAAAAAAGGCCTTGATTTCGAATGCGTTGCCGCATTTGATATCGTTAGCTATAAGCAGCAGCAGTACGATCTGCTGGCCGATGAGCTTCGCAAATCTTTGGATATGAAGCTGATTTATCAAATATTAAACGAGGGGATATAGAGTGGATGAAAGAGGAACTGGGTCTTGTTCATATTTATTGCGGTGAAGGCAAGGGAAAGACCACGGCGGCTATGGGACTGGCACTGCGAGCAATTGGTCATGGACTCAGAGTTGTCATTGTACAGTTTCTCAAAGACGGTCAAAGCGGTGAGTTGATGGCCCTCGAACAGTTCCCTCAAATAACCATTTTCGCGGGGAAAAGCACAAGAGCATTCTCCTTCCATATGACAGACGAGGAGAGAGCAGCCTGCAAACTGGAGCACGACGCGAACCTGATGAATGCAATTAGACTTTGCGAGTCCGGCAGCTGTGATATTTTGATTTTGGATGAGGCTGTCGGCGCCTATCAAAAAAAGCTGCTCGCTCAGGATTTGCTTTTGAACTTCATCGAGAATCGTCCACCAAACATTGAGATTTTGCTGACGGGCAGAAATCCGGATGAAAAGCTGTGTAGCCTTGCTGATTATATCTCCGAAATCAAAAAGATTAAACATCCCTTCGACAGGGGAATCAGAGCTCGGTTTGGTATTGAAAAATAATTCTTTTGCATAAGGTGACTTTAAACATAAATACGATAGAATTATAACGCGTATCTTGGTAACCATTACCGAATGATAGTCGGTCAAAGGTAAAGTTGGAGGATCAATCTTCTTTAATAATAAAAATTTAAGTAATCCTTTACATAATTTCTTTCTGTCTACCCATAATAATCCCGTAACATTTTTTGTTTACGGAGGTATTAATAGATGAAAGCTACTGGCATTGTAAGACGCATTGATGACCTAGGACGAGTAGTCATTCCCAAAGAGATCAGAAGAACCATGCGGATTCGTGAAGGCGATCCCCTGGAGATATATACGGATAACGACGGCGAGGTTATTTTCAAAAAGTACTCGCCGATCGGCGAGCTAGGAAGCTTCGCCACACAGTATGCCGATGTTATGTATAAGACAACGGGATTTCCGGTGGTGGTCTGTGATCGCGATCATGTGATTTCTGTGTCTGGCGTACCTAAGAAGGAACTCCTCGAGCGGCGTGTTTCCCCCCGCGCTTGAGGAGACAATGGAAAGCCGCAAGAGCTATGCCATGACATCTGCTGAGACAAGGCGCCTCCAACCGGTGGAGGGAGTGGACCGCCACGCGCTTGTTGCTGCGCCAATTATAGCAGCGGGAGACGTCTGCGGATCAATCATGTTCCTTACCGGCGAGGGTACCGCCATGGCCAGCGATACAGAAGTGAAGTTAATCGCAACCGCTGCCGGTTTTTTAGGCAAGCAGATGGAGGAATAAGCTTCCACCGCTTTCCGATATGAGAATATGTTCAAATTACCTCTTGCGTACCAGACGAAAGTATGATAAACTGAAGTCAAATAAGAGTGGATGAAAGAGTGGGAAGCAACCCGCTCTTTTGTTTATGTATGGGTGAATTGTCTGCTGTTTATAGGATTCTAAAATCCTGCCCCCGCTTTTACCTCTGCCTCTGGTGATCCATAACAAAGGTAAGAGTAAAATGCTATTTAAATAGGATTTGGCATAAGAAAAAAAGTACAACTCTTTCCCACACCATCAGGCGGGGATGTAAAAACGATGGATATAGCAAACCACAGGCGGACTGCCTGCATGAAGTAATAGTATGTATTGGTTTTTTTCTGGTGGTGAAAACAAATACAAAAAACAATAGATTTTTAAAAATTTGAGTATTAGAAACGGAGGTTTATCTGTGGCAGTATCGGGCAAGATGAACACAGCGCAGGCCTGTACAAAGATCGCGGAGCCGGTGGCGGAAGAACTGGGACTTATGCTTTGGGATGTGCGCTTCGAAAAAGAGGGAAGTGGCTGGTATCTTCGGTTTTTTATCGACAAGGATGGCGGGGTGAATATAGAAGACTGCGAAAATTTCTCCCGCAAAATCGATAAGGTTCTTGACGATGCTGATCCCATTGAGCAGAGCTATATCCTTGAGGTTTCGTCGCCGGGAATTGAAAGAAATTTGATAAAGCCCTGCACATTTTGCGCGATTTACCGGCAGCCTGATTTGCATTCGGTATATTCGCCCGGTGGGTGGGATAAAAGAATTTCAGGCGACCCTTCTCCGGCTGGATGGGGACTATGTGGAAATTTCCACAGGCACGGCAGAGCTGCTGCGCATCAAGCGCTCGGATACAGCCTATATACGGCTGGTTGACAACTATGACTATAAGGGAGATTAACGATGAACAACGGTGAGTTTTTCGAAGCACTTGCCCTTCTTGAAAAGGAGAAGGGAATCCCGATGCAGTATCTGGTCGAGAAAATAAAAAACGCCATTGCCATCGCCGTTAAGCGCGACATGGGCGGAAGCGAAGATAATGTGGTGGAAATCGACCCGCAAAGCGGGCGTTTTTTTCGTTGCAGTACGCAAAGAGGTTGTGGAGGAAGTGGAAAACCCCATGACCCAGCTAAGCCTGACCCAGGCCGCCAAATACCAAAGCGGCGCCGTGGTGGGTTCTATTGTGGAAATTCCTCTTGAAACCAAAGAGTTCGGACGAATTGCCGCGCAAGCCGCGAAGCATGTGATACGCCAGGGAATACGTGAGGCCGAGCGTGGACAGCTTTTACTGGAATATCAGAGCCGTCAATATGATATCATCACAGCCACCGTTCTCAAACTGGACCAGAAAAAGGGTGGAGTAACGGTGGAAATCGGCCGATCAGAGGCTCTTTTACCTAAGGCAGAACAGGTCCCCGGCGAAGTATACAAGGAAGGCGAACGCATCAAGGTCTATGTATCCGATGTGGGCAACGGCGAAAAGGGACCGTGGCTCATGATCTCCAGAACACATCCGGGGTCTTGTCAAGCGGCTTTTTGAGATGCAGATTCCCGAAGTCTATGATGGTACAGTGGAGATCAAGGCGATTTCCCGCGAGGCTGGTGTCAGAAGTAAGGTTGCTGTCTGGTCAAAGGATGAAAATGTGGACGCCGTAGGCGCCTGTATCGGACCCCAGGGGGCCAGGGTCACCTCTATTGTTGATGAGCTGGGTGGGGAAAAGATAGATGTTATCCGCTATTCAGAGGATCCGGCTCAGTTTGTGGCCGCGGCCCTTTCTCCGGCTGACGTCATTTCCGTGGAAATCGACCCCAATCTAAACAAGGCCTGTAAGGTGATTGTTCCCGATCACCAACTTTCACTGGCCATTGGAAACAAAGGACATAATGCCCGCTTAGCCGCAAGGCTGACAGGCTGGAAGATAGATATCCGCCCCGAAAGCGGCGCTGATGGACCGAGAAGCCGGAATAAGCCGCTCGGGAAACGAGACAAGGAGGGAAAATCGATTGCCGACGAAACGTCTTCCTGTACGCATGTGTACAGGATGCGGTGAACATAAGCCCAAGCGCGAGCTTGTGCGCGTGGTCAGATCCCCTGAGGGGGAAATATCTCTTGACCTTACAGGAAAGAAACCAGGGCGCGGCGCCTATCTGTGCCGAAGCCTGGACTGCCTCAAAAAGGCGAGAAAAGCCAGGAAGGATCGAACGTGCCTTCTCCTGTCAGATTCCCGACGAGATATGGACCAAAATGGAGGAGGAAATGGCCGAAGGTGAATGATAAAACTTGTTTCGATGCTGGGTATCTGCAGAAAAGCCGGAAAGCTCGAAATGGGTTTTGATCCGGTGTGCAGAGAGATGCACAAGGGCTCGCTGATCGTTCTCGCCAGCGACCTTTCCCCAAAAACAGCGGCGGATATCGAGAGAAAGGCCCTAGAGAATAAGCTGCCGGTGAAACGGCTTAGCCGTACCATGGACGAACTATGGGTGGGGCTGGGCAAACGGGTGGGGATTCTGATGATCACCGACCGGGGCCTCAGTCAAAAGATTGCGGCTATGATTGACGACCACGACAAGGAGGAATAGATAACTATGATGGATAAATACCGAGTTCACGAGGTGTCCAAGGATTTGGGCATGGCCAGTAAGGATATTATTAACCTTTTGGGAAAGTATTTCCCTGCTACACCCAAAAAACATATGACTTGCCCTCACCGAGGAGGAACTCAATTTGGTGTTCGACTACCATACCAAAATGACTGCTCTTCAAGACTTTGAGGCGTACTTTGCTATGCGTGCTGATACTGCAAGTGCCGAAGTCCCTGTCAAAGAAGAAGCTCCGTCTGTGCCGGTTTTGGAAAAAGAGCCTCAAGCAAAGCCTGAAGAGGCACAATCGCAAAAGCCCGTTTCACAGGTTCAGCCACAAACCATCACCCAGCCCCAGCAGTTCCAGCCCTCGAGGCAGCCTCAGCCGCAAGGACAGCCTCCAAGGGCAGCCTCAGCAAGGACAGCCTCAGCAAGGACAGCCTCAGCAGGGACAGCCTCCAAGGCAGTTCCAGCAGGGACAGCCTCCAAGGCAGCCTCAGCAAGGACAGCCTCAGCAGGGACAGCCCCCAAGGCAGTTCCAACAGGGTCAGCCCTCAGCAGGGACAGCCCCCAAGACAGTTCCAGCAGGGTCAGCCTCAGCAGGGACAGCCCCCAAGGCAGTTCCAGCATGGGTCAGCCTCAGCAGGGACAGCCCCCAAGGCAGTTCCAGCAAGGTCAGCCTCCACGGCAGTTCCAGCAAGGGCAAGCCCCCAGACAGCCTCAGCAGGCCCAACCCCCGAGACAGCCTCTACCGTCACAGAACCGTCCGGGTCACCAGCCAAGCCAGCCCCAGAACAATGCTCAGCCACATCCTACCGTGGTGCAGAATGCAACCACCGGTGGACGCGGCACCGCCCTCACTGTGGATATGCGTGCGCCCAGCATGGATCTTGAAAAATACAATGAGCGTTATGAAACTATAGCGCCCACCAATCTGGCCGGTAAGGATACAGGAGTAAAAAAACAGAAGCTGACTCAGCGCTCGCAACAGCGCAAGGGTAAGCCAATCCTCTCACGGAGAGAGCAAGAGGCCGAAAAGCTTCGCCGTCTGGATCTCGAACGTCAGCGCCGTCAGAAGCTTGAGATCAGCCTTCCAGAAGAAATTTCGGTCGGCGATCTGGCTTTCAAGCTAAAAGTACAGTCCTCTGAGATTGTGAAACGTCTGATGGGAATTGGTATTATGGCCTCTGTTTCCAATGTGATTGACTATGATACAGCCGCTCTTGTGGCCATGGATATTGGCGCCAAGGTTGAGCGTGAGGTCGTCGTTACCATTGAGGATCGTCTTTTTGATGCTTCGGATGACAACACGGGTGATATGCAGGAACGCAGCCCCATCGTTGTCGTCATGGGCCATGTCGACCACGGCAAGACCTCACTTTTGGACGCTATCCGCAAAACAAGAGTAACTGAGGGCGAAGCCGGTGGTATCACCCAGCATATTGGTGCTTACCAAGTTGAGGTCAAGAACCGTTTGATCACTTTTCTGGATACTCCCGGACACGCTGCATTTACCTCCATGCGTGCCAGAGGTGCCCAGGTTACCGATATCGCCGTTCTTGTTGTCGCTGCCGACGATGGCATTATGCCGCAGACAGTCGAGGCGATCAACCACGCGAAAGCGGCCGGCGTCGCCATCATTGTGGCAATCAATAAAATTGACAAACCGGGCGCGAACCCCGAGAAGGTCAAACAGGGACTGACCGAATACGAGCTTGTCCCCGAAGAGTGGGGCGGAGATGTTATCTGCGTACCCGTGTCCGCAAAGACGGGCGAGAATTTAGATGCCCTGCTTGAAACGATCCTTCTTGTAGCTGACATGAAAGAACTCCGTGCCAATCCCGAAAGACTGGCAAAGGGAACCGTCATTGAGGCGAGACTGGACAAAGGCCGTGGTCCCGTGGCGACAATCCTTGTACAGAACGGTACGCTTCGGACTGGTAATATGATTATAGCTGGTACAGCTCTCGGTCGCGTTCGCGTGATGCAAGATGACAAGGGAAAACGGGTTGAAGAGGCCGGTCCCTCCATGCCTGTTGAGGTTACCGGACTTTCAGAGGTTCCTGCTGCTGGCGATTCCTTCAATGTGGTCGAGGATGAGCGCCTTGCCAAAGAGCTTGTGGATCAGCGCCGTCATGAATCCAAGGAAGAAACCTTCAGCGCTTATCAGAAGGTCACACTGGATAACCTCTTCTCGCAGATCTCTCTGGGCGAGATCAAGGAGCTTCCCATTATCGTCAAAGCCGATGTGGGTGGTTCTCTTGAGGCAGTCAAGCAGTCCCTTGAGAAGCTTTCCTGCGACGAAGTGCGGGTCAAGGTCATCCATGGCGCGGTCGGCGCGGTGAGTGAGTCAGACGTTATGCTTGCCAACGCTTCCAATGCTATCATCGTCGGATTCAACGTTCGTCCGGAGCCAACTGCAAGGGACAATGCCGAGCGCGACAATGTAGAAATTCGCCTTTATCGTATTATTTATGATGCCATCAATGAGATCGAGGCCGCCATGAAGGGCATGCTTGCTCCCAAATTCAGAGATGTGGAGCTGGGAAGGGCACAGATCAGGGCTGTTTACAAGATCACCAACGTTGGTACAGTGGCCGGCTGCTATGTGCTGGAAGGCAAGATTACCAGAAATGCTAATATCCGCATCGTACGCGACGGTATTATTGTAGCCGATGATAAGTTGGATAGCCTGAAGCGCTTTAAGGACGACGTCAAAGAGGTCGCAAGCGGCTATGAGTGCGGCATGAGCCTTTTGAAATTCTCCGATATTAAAGAAGGGGATATTTTCGAGGCATATGAGGTCCAGGAATACAGAGACTAATACAGAATCGTCTTTTTCTCCGCCTGCAAGGCGGAGAAAAAGCGAAGAAGTAATTGCAGAAACCGGGAGGTATTAAAATGCCGAGCTATAGATTGTCAAGGCTGACCGAGGATATGAAGCGCGAGATATGGGATATCATGCGCTCGTTAAAGGATCCAAGGATCACGGGGGTTCTCAGTATCGTCAAGCTGGATCTTTCAGGGGATATGTCCTACTGTAAGGTTTATGTGAGCTCGGTGGACGGTCTGGAAGCTGCCAAGAGCGCCGTGATTGGTCTCAACAGCGCCGCGGGTTTTGTCCGACGTGAGATCGGTGCAAGAATACAGCTTAAGCGTACCCCTGAGATTAAATTCATTGCTGATGATTCTATTGAGCATTCGGCCGACATCAGCCGCATACTGGACAAGCTCAGCTAAGAAAAGAGGATACAGGACTGTGTGGATAAACAGAGCACTTTGTGCCCAGCGCCTTGCCGGTGCCGATAAAATACTAATACTAACTCATAAGGACCCGGATGGAGATACACTGGGCAGTGCTTTCGGGCTGTGCAAGGCACTTAGCTCTATGGGCAAAATGGCGCGGGTGGAATGTCCCGATCCCCTTCCGGCGCGATATGACTATATGTATCCGGAGGATGAGAATGACTTCATACCGGAATATATCGTGTCGGTGGATGTGGCCGACGACAAACTTTTAGGCCGCCTTTGGGATCAGGTTAGGGGCATCAATTTGTGTATTGATCACCATCCTTCCAACACCGATTATGCAGAGGAGACTCTGGTGGATGCCGAATGCTCTGCCACAGCCGAGCTTGTGTTTGAGATCATTAACGAAATGAAACTTTCGATCAGCCCAGCGATTGCCACCGCCCTGTATACGGGAATCAGCTCGGATACCGGTTCCTTTATCCATCAAAACACTACGGCTAAAAGCTTTACAATTGCGGGTAAACTTTTAGAGCTTGGGGCGGATAATGCGCTAGTTAACACGCGGCTTTTTGGACAGAAGAGCCGGGCGATGCTGTGGGCCCAAAGCATGGCAACGGCTGATATGAGCTATTTTTTAGATGGAAAATGCGCAATGATTAAAATTACAAGAGCTCTTTTGGCGAGTACCGGCGCCACCGATGAGGAGCTCGACGGCATCTCCGACATTCCCCGCAAGGTGGAAGGTGTAGAGGTGGGCGTTGTTGTCCGTGAACGTGCGGATAATGTGACAAGGCTGTCTCTGCGTTCTTCTAATGGTGCCGATGTCTCAGCTGTCTGCCGAAAGCTTGGCGGCGGCGGGCATGTCCGCGCGGCTGGCTGTACTTTATATATACCCATGGAAGAGGCGGAAAGAGTTGTGATCGAGGCTATTGAAGAGGAACTTCGCTTGAAGAAACTTCTCTAATTCGACAGTCATATTTTTGCAGAGGGCTTAAAATATCTACTGATTTTACTGCGATGCCATGAGTTCCGATTGGCAGATCACGTTGTGTTAAAATCATTATCGGCTGTAAGCTACTGCATGTTTCTAAGCAGCAATTCTATAGTTCGGGCACGGAAATGGAGAGTTTCATGGATGGGATACTGCTGATCGATAAGGCAAGAGATTGGACTTCCTTCGATATCGTCGCCAAGATGCGGGGTATCGTCAGACAGAAAAAAATAGGTCACGCCGGAACACTTGACCCTATGGCAACCGGTGTGCTGCCTTTGCTTTTAGGTAAGGCTACCAAGCTCAGCGATATATTACCGATAGAAGACAAACAATATAGAGCTCGTGTGCGACTGGGGCTGGTTACAGATACACAGGATATTACAGGAAAAATTGTTGAAAGTCATCCCGTGTCATTGACCCTTTCCGACATCCAGGTTGTCGCCGCCGACTTTGTGGGTAAGCAAAACCAAACACCGCCCATGTACTCTGCTGTCAAGGTGGGTGGGCAGAAGCTGTATGACCTTGCCCGCCAGGGGATAGAGGTTCATCGAGAAGCTAAGACTATTGAGATCTACGCGATCGCGATCTATGATTATGACGCTGTGGACAATGAGTTTTCCATGGACGTCAGCTGTTCGAAGGGAACCTACATAAGAACATTAAGCCACGATATGGGGATAAGGCTGGGCTGTGGAGCAACTCTGACCGCACTTAGGAGAACCATATCCTCAGGCTATCGGATAGAAGACAGCATCAACATAGAGGAAGCAGCCAGACTTGCCGGTGAAGGCAGGCTGGAAGATCATATACTTCCACTCGAGAGCGCCTTCTCAAGTCTACCCAGACTGGAACTGGATGAGACAAATTCCAAAAGCTTCCGTGATGGCATACGCCTGCCCTATGAGCAGTTGGGTGTGACAAGGGTACTAGATCAGCTGGCCGTGTACGATCAGGGTTGTTTTTTGGGGTTAGCCCGGACTGAGGGCGAGAGTGGCCTGTTAATCGCTACGAAAATATTTAACAGAGACTGATTCTGTTTCTAATAGGAAAGAATATTCCTTTGTATATCTCATCTGCCGCCGTCGGCAGGGAGATGAGATACATTCATAAATAGACATAAAAAGGCATGAATCTGCCTTTTGCCTCCTTGAAGTCGGAGGAAGATGACCGGCCGTTGGCAGAGCAGACAGAAAGAAAAAACCGTTTAAATGCTATAGTATTTGTTGGAAGCAAGGGGGAGAGTAGCCTGATCATCAGCAGAACCTTTAATCATATCATGCAGCGAGAAAGTGCAGTTGCCCTTGGCTTTTTTGATGGCATCCACCTGGGGCACCGGGCGGTCATCGATTCCGCCCTTGCCGAGCAAAAAAACGGACTTCTCACCTGCGTTTTTACCTTTACTACCAATATTGCAGTTCCGGAAGGAAAAATGAATACGGGACTTTTGCAGACGGAGGAACAAAAATGCCATATACTGGCTGAACTTGGGGTTGACTATATGACTGCGCCTGATTTTTCTCTGTTCAAAAATATGTTGCCAGAGGACTTCGCCACCGATATAGTTGTGAAAAGCTTTGGTGCAAGAGTTGTCGCCTGCGGCTATGATTTTCGCTTCGGACGCGGAGGGTCGGCAGGCGCCGAGGATCTGACGCGCTTTCTCAAGCCCTTTGGGATTCTGGTAAAAATCGTACCGGCCGTGCTTGACGAAAGCGGCCTTGCTGTGAGCTCCACCCGCATACGTCAGGCCGTTTCTGAAGGGAATATTCCTTTGGCCAACCGCCTGATGGGACGCCCCTTTTCAATCGACTTTCCTGTTACACATGGGCGGAAATTGGGGCGCCGACTGGACTTTCCCACGATTAATCAGCGTTTTCCCCAGGGATTTCAGATCCCGCGCTTCGGGGTTTATGCAAGTCGGGTGACGGTAGGGGGACAGACCTTTGCTGGGGCGACGAATGTGGGAATCAAGCCAACAGTCGGAGGAGAAAAAGACCCATTGGCAGAAACTTATATCATCGGCTTCGACGGTGATCTTTACGGATGCCCGGTGCTGGTGGAGTTTTTGGATTTTATACGACCCGAACAGAAATTTATTGATATTGATGAGCTCAAAGCAGCCATTGCAGAGGACGCCCGCCAGGCAAAGATGTTCTGTGCACGGTAAACCGAATTTGTGCGGGCACGTAAAATTAACGGGAAAACAATGAGCATAAAAGGTCATTAAAATATGGATTCAAATTTTGATGATCGGACTGTTTATAACGAGCCAAACAGCAATCAGTCGTTTTTATACTGCCCGGCATGACGATTGGCGAGAATTTTTTTGCAGATAACAGATATTACCGCAATAAATTGCAATACAACCCGATTTATCCTTGTCAATATGGGACAGAATAGCTTTACAAGCACATTTATATCTGCTATAATTACTACTGCGTGCCCTTTTCACGGCTCTGGGCGTCTGCCCGCTTTGCGGGAGCTTCACCTGACCCGGTGCTGAGATAGAGGCAAATAAAAAATGAGGTGATACAAATGCTGTTAAAAGAAGACAAAAATGTGGTTATTACGGAGAACCAGCTTCATGAGAAGGATACTGGCTCCCCCGAGGTGCAAGTTGCGATTCTCACCAAAAAGATCAACGATCTGAATGAACATTTTAAGATTCACAAGAAGGATCATCATTCCCGTCGTGGACTTTTTAAGATGGTCGGACGCAGAAAGAGTCTGCTTTCCTACCTCCAGAAGAAGGATGTTGAGCGCTACCGTGCGCTTATCGCCAAGCTGGGCCTGCGCAAGTAATCAGTAAAGAGACGAAGGCAGGTGTTTCTCACCTGCCTTCGAAAATGTAATGGAAGTGTGTGGGCGTATGCCCGCCCTTAGCCGAAAGGCCGTGGACAGGCTTTCACCCAGACAGATGTGAAAGATGTGGCGTCCAATGCTTAGCAGTGAATCGGGTCATCTAATTTAAACATTTATTACGATTTTTTAATAATTGGGGCTTTTTCTCTCTGCTTTCTTTGCCTGCAGCACGAAGACAGAGTTCGAAACTCCATCTTTATTATTAAATTGCTTTAGATGGTCGGATTTATTGCTAAAGCAGATTGGAAGCCCCAGTAAGAAGGAGGCAACAGAATGTTCGAAAATTATAAGGTGTTTGAAACCGAGCTTAACGGAAGAAAGCTGGCAGTTGAGGTCGGCAAGATCGGCGCACTGGCAAACGGCTCCTGTATGGTGCGCTATGGCGAAACCACCGTGATGGTCAATATAACCATGGCTCCCAAGCCCAGAGAAGGCGTTGATTTCTTTCCTTTATCCGTTGATTATGAAGAAAAACTTTATGCTGTGGGAAAAATCCCCGGTTCCTTTATTCGCCGCGAAAGCAGACCCTCTGAGAAGGCCATCATTGCCTCCCGTTCGGTCGACCGCCCAATCAGGCCCCTGTTCCCCAGCGATATGAGAAATGATGTCAGTGTTGTTATGACTGTCCTTTCCGTCGATCCGGACTGTTCGCCCGAAATCGCCGGAATGCTCGGTACCTCCATCGCCCTGTGCATTTCCGATATTCCATGGAATGGACCTATCGCAAGTGTCAACGTGGGTCTTGTGAATGGACAGATCATCGTCAACCCGGGCGAGGCTGACAGGGACAAGAGCGACCTAACTTTGACCATCGCGGGCGACAGTGAAACCATCTGCATGATCGAATGCGGCGCCAATGAGGTGCCAGAAGATGTTATGCTGGCCGCTATCAAAGAGGGCCACAAGGACATCAAGGCCCTTGTCAAGTTCATCTCCGACATTCAGGCCGAGATTGGAAAGCCTAAATTCCCCTTCCAGTCCATGGTTGTTGACCCTGAGATGTTCACGGCTGTGAAGAACCTGGCCATTGAAAAGGTTCGCTTTGCCCTCGACACCGACGATAAAAATGTCCGTGAAGAGCGTCTGGCCCCTGTTAAGGCAGAAATTCATGCGGCCTTTGACGAGCAGTATGCTGACAGACTCTCCATGCTGGATGAGTGTATCTACAAACTGCAGAAGTATGTGGTGCGCCGCTGGCTTCTCGATGACGGAAAGCGCGTAGACGGCAGAACACTCGACGAGATTCGTCCGTTGGCCTCAGAGGTTGGCCTCATCCCAAGAGTGCACGGCTCGGGCCTTTTCACCCGCGGCCAGACACAGGTGCTGACGATTGCGACCCTTGGCTCGGTGTCTGAGGCACAGATACTTGACGGTATCGACAAAGAAGAGACCAAGCGTTATATGCATCACTATAATTTCCCCTCCTACTCTGTGGGCGAGACCAAGCCATCCCGTGGCCCAGGTCGTCGTGAAATTGGCCATGGTGCACTTGCGGAAAGAGCTCTGCTGCCGGTTATTCCCTCTGTGGAGGAATTTCCCTATTCTCTCCGCCTCGTTTCTGAAATCACCTCTTCCAATGGATCCACATCTCAGGGTGCTATATGTGGTTCTACCCTGGCTCTGATGGATGCCGGTGTCCCCATCAAGGCTCCCGTTGCTGGCATCTCCTGCGGCTTGATCACCGAGGGAGACCGCTGGATGACGATGGTTGATATTCAAGGCGTCGAGGACTTTTTTGGCGATATGGACTTCAAGGTCGGCGGAACGGCAAAGGGAATCACCGCCATCCAGGTGGATATCAAAATCAAGGGACTTACCTACGATATCATTGCACAAGCTTTTGAAAAAACCAGAAAAGCCAGGCTTTATATTCTTAACGAGATTATGCTGAAGGCAATCTCAACCTATAGGCCTGAGCTTTCCAAATACGCCCCCAAGATGCTTACCCTGACGATCGAACCTGACAAGATTCGTGAAGTCATCGGTTCGGGCGGTAAGGTAATCCAGCGCATCACTGCTGAGTGCAGCGTTCACATCGACATTGAGGATGACGGGCGCGTGTTTGTTTCCGCTATCAATATCGACGATGCCCGCCGTGCCGTGCAGATGATTGAAACTATCGCCAAGGACCCTGAAGTTGGCGCGGTCTACAAGGGCAAGGTTACAAGGCTGATGGCCTTTGGCGCCTTTGTGGAAATCGCCCCCGGCAAAGAGGGACTTGTGCATATTTCCAAATTGGATATTAAGCGCGTTGAGAAGGTAGAAGATGTGGTTACCGTTGGCGATGAAGTGTTGGTCAAGGTCACCGAGATCGACCAACAGGGCAGAATTAATCTGTCGCGCCGTGACGTTCTTTTGGCACTTGAGGCGAAAAACGTATAGAATGCTCAACCGATGTCGTTGTACTCGGCATGATGCTAAGTGAAAAGGATAGACCGCTGTTATGGCGGTCTTTTTTTGCTATCTATTAAGATCTACATGATATTGTTTTGTCTCTTTCTCCATCTTCAATTTTCCATTTATAGCCAATTAGCTTAAAAACTGGCTATATATAAAACATCATTTTCTTCCCCCGCCTTCGGCGGGGGAAGAAATCACAAGCATGTTTTCAAATTAATCAACTATACCATTGCAACATAACTTGGCCACGATAAACTAGTGGTTTGTAAAATCTAAAACGTGTATTTGAAGGATTCAGAATATCTTGTATATCCCCCGCCGGCGGCGGGGGATATACAAGGCTAAGATTTTACAGAGTACCAGATTCGTATGACTTTTGATTCTTTTTATGACTTTTATGGAAACGGATGCGAATTCACCACAATGTAACATTTTGTAGTTGTTAAATACCGTAAAATCTGATACAATAATACGAATCATAGATTGAATATATTTTACATAACCCCAACATTATCCCCACGCAAACAGCGCTGGACAGTGAAAAGCAAACTATTTAAGCAATAAATCATCTGGAGTGAAAATAAATTGGACGAAATCGGATGGAGTACCTATGCGGTACTTACGGGGCTACTGGTGCTTTCTGCGCTTTTCTCAGCCTGTGAGACCGCACTTTCCTCTGTCAACAAACTGCGCCTTAAACACAGGGCAGATTCCGGAAATATGGGCGCAAAAAGAGCGCTTGAGCTGGCAGACCACTTTGAACGTACCATGCCTGCCATACTGATTGGGAACAATGTAGTGAATATAGCGGCGGCATCCGCTGCCACTCTGATTGCCTCGGGCATATTTGGCGCAACGGGTGCGGCGATATCCACCGTGGCCATGACGGTCATTATCCTTATTTTCGGAGAGGTGCTTCCCAAAAGCTATGCAAAACAGCACAGCGAGCAGGTGGCCATTTCTACCTCTCAGCTTATGAGGCTGCTTGTATTGTTTCTTTATCCTTTGGTATGGTTGTTGATGGCTTTACAGGAGGGAATTGCCCGTCTTTACAGCGGTGAAAGCCATCCTCTGGTCACGGAAGAGGAGCTAATGACCATCATTGAAACCATCGAGGAAGAGGGTATCATCGATGAGCAAAAAAGCGAGCTTGTCCAGTCAGCCCTTGAATTTGATGATATCACTGCCCAGGAGGTGCTGACTCCCAGGGTCGATCTTATAGCTATCAATATTGAGGATTCAATCGAAAGCGTGAAAGAGATTGTTCTCAAAGAACGCTTTTCCCGTATCCCCGTTTATAGAGGAACAATCGACAACATAGTAGGAATTTTGCACACCCGTGATCTGATGGAAGCAGTCATCCGCGGCGGAGAGGTTAACCTTGCCTCGTTGCTGGTACCTCCACTGTTTATACACAAAACAAAGCGGATATCCTCTCTCCTGACCGATCTGAAGGCAGGGCGCATCCACATTGCTGTTGTAACGGATGATTATGGTGGAACGCTTGGTATAGTCACACTTGAGGATCTTCTCGAACAACTCGTTGGTGAGATATGGGATGAGGACGAAGAAGCCATCCCTTTGATCGAAAAGACGGGGCGGAACAGCTACTTGATCAGCGGTGACATGGCAATATATGATGCTTTTGATGAAATAGGCTATGACAGCAGGAATTTTGAAAGCGACTACAGTACGATGGGCGGATGGGCTCTTGAACAATTGAAACGAATCCCAGCAGTCGGAGACAGTTTTGAATATGATGATATCAAGGTCAAGGTGGCTCAGATGGAGGATCAGCGCATCACCCGTCTTGAGGTTTCATATACTCTACAAGAATAAGCGTACTCATTAGCGATAAGAAAAATAAAAAAAACTCTATATGCTCCGTTGTCGGCGGGTAGACGGTTATCAAGAAGCCCCGTTAATTTGAATTTCGATAATTTGATGAAAAATGATTGTGGAAGTGATTATATGAGAGATTTTAGTGGTGTCAAACGAGTGGTGTTCAAGGTGGGCACCTCCACGCTGACCCATGAATCAGGGTTGGTAAATCTTCGTCGCATGGAAAAATTGATTAAGGTCATAGCTGACCTTAAAAATGCAGGGAAAGAGATAGTCCTTGTTTCCTCTGGTGCCATCAGCGTCGGGGCTGGGAAGCTCGGCCTTGATACCCGACCTAGCGATATCCCATCCAAGCAGGCGGCGGCGGCGGTAGGCCAGTGTGAGCTCATGTATATTTATGATAAGCTCTTCGGAGAATATTATCACAATGTGGCGCAGGTGCTGCTCACCAGGGATGTGGTGGAAGAGCCGGACCGAAAGCGTAATGTCATCAATACTTTTTCAAAACTTCTGGACTGGGGGGTCATTCCCGTCGTCAACGAAAATGATACCGTCGCCACTGAGGAGATCGAGTTTGGTGGCAACTTTGGCGATAACGATACCCTCTCGGCGATTGTGGCAGAAATTGTAGGCGCCGATGCGCTGGTGATTCTCAGTGATATTGACGGTCTATATACCAAAAATCCGAAGGAAGATCCCACCGCCACCCTGATAACTCGTGTCGAGAAGGTGGATGATGAGGTGTTTTCTCTTGCAGGGGGAAGCGGAAGCAATCGTGGTACCGGTGGTATGATCACTAAACTTTATGCAGCCCGCATCACCCAGCAGGCTGGAATCGACATGTATATCCTCAACGGCAAACAACCTGAGGTTTTATACGATTTTTTTGACGGCAAGGAGATAGGTACACTTTTTGTGGGGGTGAAATCATGACTGATATAAAAGAAATCGGACGGCGCGCAAAATCCGCCTCGAAAGAAGTCTCCAATGCTTCTACCGATGTGAAAGATGGGGCACTTCGAGCGATTGCAAAGGCTTTGATTGAAAATACAGACCATATTCTCTCAGAAAACGAGAAAGATATTGCTGGCGCCCGTGAAAAGGGAATTAATCAAGCCATGCTTGACAGGCTTACACTGACGGAAAAGCGCATCACGGACATTTCGGACGGGGTTATAAAACTGACGATGATGCAAGACCCGGCCGGTATTATCGAAAGTGAAATGACGCATCCCAACGGGCTTCGCATTTACAAGACGCGGGTGCCTATGGGTGTGATTGCGATGATTTTTGAAGCTAGGCCTAATGTGACGGTGGATGCCGCCGCACTGTGCCTGAAATCGGGAAATGCCTGTATCCTTCGTGGAGGAAGCGAAGCCATACACTCTAACATCGCTCTTGCAAATACGATGAGAGCAGCTTTACAGTCAGCCGGATTGCCTCCGGATGCCATTATACTTGTCGAGGATACCTCCAGAGAAACCGCTACAGGGCTCATGCAACTGCGTGGCTATGTGGATCTGCTTATTCCGCGCGGTGGGGCGGGGCTGATTCAATCCGTTATGAAAAATGCCACTGTGCCTGTGATCGAGACCGGTGTCGGCAACTGTCACATTTATGTGGATGCCTCGGCCAATCTTGCGATGGCGGTGAATATCCTTGATAATGCGAAGACTACTCGTCCTTCGGTCTGCAATGCAGTAGAAACAGTTCTCGTCCACCGTGATATAGCCCAAAGCTTTTTACCCTTGGCAAAAAAAGCTCTTGATGCCCATCATGTAGAACTTAGGGGATGTCCTGAGACCTTGCGGATCCTTCGGGAAGCGATTCCAGCGACAGAAGAGGATTATTATACCGAATTTAACGACTATATTCTTGCGGTGCGCATAGTGGGCAGCATCGATGAGGCGATCACACACATTGCCAAATATTCTACATTCCATTCCGAAGCCATTGTGACTGAAAGCTATGAAAACAGCCAACGCTTTATCAAAGAGGTTGATGCGGCTGCCGTTTATGTCAATGCGTCAACCCGCTTTACCGATGGAAGCGAGTTCGGCTTTGGCGCGGAGATAGGGATTTCTACTCAGAAGCTTCATGCCCGCGGTCCTATGGGGCTTCAAGAACTGACTACCTGGAAATATGTAGTCATGGGCGAGGGACAGGTGCGTTAGGCAGAGCTAAAAAACCTTTCACCCTCCCCCGTACGGGATGGCGGAGTACTGTAAAAGATCACATACGTGCGGAGAAATGGCGGTTTTAAAGAATGACAGAAAAGAATATAAGCTTTATGGGCAAGCAACATGCAAACAGATATATTCCCATTGCAGGGGCAATTGTAGCTGTTTTAGCGCTGATTGGACTGTTGTCGGCTATATTCTGGACGACCGACTTTATCGGCTCTATCATGGATAACACAAAGAAGAAAGAGGAGCTGGAAGCGTTCATAACCCCTGTAGTCATCTTCGATCCTGTTCCTTTCAATAATGTCGCGGATGCTGATAAGGACTTTTTGCTGCAAGCCTCCATGTGGGCTGCCCTCCTCAGCGAAAGCCGTGAGGGATATGCCTATGATGATATTGGCCTTTTGTTGGTTCCCTCCACGGATTTGGATGCAGCAGCGGTCCGTCTGTTTGGGGAAAGTATGAAACTTACTCATAAAACCTTTGAAGATTATGACGCAAGCTATCTTTATGATGAGGCGACAAAAGCCTATCATGTTCCTCTTGTTGCCAAGGTTTCCTATTCCCCAAAGGTCGAGAAGATTATCAAGAAGGGGGACGCTCTGACTGTCAAAATAGGCTATGTGCCGCCGGGCAATATTTGGGCGATGGACGTGAACTCTAAAAAATACTCGCCAAGTCCAGATAAATATATGGTCTATGAAATGAAAAAGGTGAAGAACGGATATAACATTATTGCGATCAGGGATTTGGAGGATACTGTACCTAAGAGCTAAAGTCTGTTTTTTTAGGCTGCAGCATCTAATTCCAATTAAACGAAATAAATGCCCTCATTTGCACATCAGCAGATGGGGGCATTTTTGTACCGATTGAGAAAGCATAAAAAAGAAAGTACAGTTGATTTAACTTGAAAACAAGCTTGTGATTTCTTCCCCCGCCGAAGGCGGGGGAAGAAAATGACGTTTTAACTATAGCCAGTTTTTAAGTTAATTGGCTATATCAGACTAAAACAAACTGACACCGTACAAAAAACGGTGCCAGTTTGTTTGCTTGTTGAATGTAATATTAGTTAGATGAGGCCTTGTGCCATCATAGCATCAGCAACCTTCTTGACTCCGGCGAGGTTAGCACCGGCAATCAGGTTATAGCCTAAGCCGCACTCGGCCGCAGCAGCGACGGAGTTGTCATGGATGTTCTTCATGATGGTCTTCAACTTGGCATCCACTTCCTCAGCGGTCCAGGCCAGTCTCATGGAGTTTTGGCTCATCTCAAGAGCGGAAACAGCCACGCCGCCGGCGTTAACAGCCTTGCTCGGAGCAACGATAAGGCCCTTGGAAACCAAGTAATCGAGAGCTTCGTTGGTGGTGGGCATATTAGCAACTTCGATATAATACTTGGTGCCGTTATTAACGATCATCTCGGCTTCTTTCATGCCGATCTCGTTTTGGGTGGCGCAAGGCATTGCAACATCAACCTTGACTTCCCAGGGCTTTTTACCGGCGACGAACTTAGCAGACGGGAACTTGTCTGCATAATCCTTAGCCTTGTCTCTGCCGGAAGCTCTCATATCGAGCATAAAATCGATCTTTTCGCCAGAAATGCCATCCGTATCATAAATATAGCCGTCGGGGCCGGAGATGGTGACAACCTTGCCGCCCAGCTCGGTGATCTTGAGCGCAGCGCCCCAAGCGACGTTACCGAAGCCGGAAAGTCCGAAGGTCTTGCCCTTGATGGTGTCCTTCTGGTGCTTCATCACTTCGTCGGTGTAATATGTAGCGCCGAAGCCGGTAGCCTCAGGACGGATCAGAGAGCCACCGAAAGAAAAGCCCTTACCGGTGAGAACGCCGTTTTCCCAGCAACCCTTGATTCTCTTGTATTGGCCATACAGATAACCGATTTCGCGGCCGCCTACGCCGAGGTCACCAGCGGGAACGTCAATGTCGGGGCCAATGTGACGATAGAGCTCGGTCATAAAGGCCTGGCAGAATCTCATGACTTCAGCGTCAGATTTGCCTCTGGGATCGAAGTCGGAACCGCCCTTGGCGCCACCGATCGGCAGACCGGTGAGGGAATCTTTGAAAGTCTGCTCAAAGCCGAGGAATTTCATGATGCTCCAGTTAACGGAGGAATGGAATCTCAGGCCGCCCTTATAGGGACCGATCGCGGAGTTAAACTGTACTCTGAATCCTCTATTGACCTGTACTATGCCAGCATCGTCAACCCAGGTGACTCTGAAAGCAATCTGTCTCTCAGGCTCGACCATACGCTCAAGCAGGGATGCTTTCTGATACTCAGGATGTTTGTCGATCAGAACTTCGATAGACTTGAAGACTTCTTCAACTGTCTGGACAAATTCAGGCTCGCCAGCATTTCTCTGCTTGACTTTTTCGATCACTTCACTAATGTAAGCGTTCATGTGATAGCCTCCTTATATTTTGTATGTACGATCTCCAAAACGCGAATGCAAGAATTCCTTCAAAAATCTTTGGAACATCTAGAATTTTATCATTATTTTGTTGAAATTACAAGTGAAAAAACAACATTGATATATTTTTGACTGTAAAAAGACGGGAAAGTTGTAATAGATAAATTGTGGAAATAGCACAGCTTTTCACGAAAAAAGCCACTGACCCCCCAAAAAACAGGTCAGTGGCTTGAAATTTAGAAAAAACTGCCGGGAGTATCTGTCTAGCGAATACAATATGCTTGCAATGCATTAAGCCTTGCTTGGTCAATTAGTTCCTGCGGTGTAACCCCTTTGAGAGAAGCGATGGCCTCGGCAGTCATCGGGATCATCGAGGAATCGCAGCGCTTTCCCCGATAGGGTTCAGGCGCCATATAGGGACAGTCTGTCTCTAAAAGAAGACGGTCAAGAGGGACGGCCTGTGCTGCGCCAATGGTTTTGCGGGCACCTTTAAAAGTAATCACCCCGGTAAAGCCGATAAAAAGACCGAGGTTGACAAGCTCGGTGGCGAGTTCAGCCGAGCCTGAAAAACAATGAACGATCCCATTTGGACGATATTTTTTTAAGAGAGCCAGAGTATCTTCATGTGCCTCACGGTTGTGGATAATCACTGGAAGCTTCAGCTCCAGAGATAACTCAAGCTGGCGGCGAAAGGCCTCTTTTTGCACCGGACGGGGAGAAAAATCATAGTGATAGTCCAAACCAATTTCACCAATGGCTTTCACTTTTTTCCCTTTGGACAGTTCGGCCAATTTAAAGATTGCTGCGTCGTCAAGAGTTTCAGCACAGTGTGGGTGAATTCCCACTGAACAGTAGACGAATGGGAAACGGTTGGCCAGCGCAATACTTTGCAGAGAGCTCTCTACACTGCAGGCCACATTACATATTTCACTGACTCCCTGAGAGGGAAGGTCAGAAAGAACTTTCTCGCGATCCTCATCATAGCGCTCATCATCGTAGTGAGCGTGTGAGTCGAATATTCCCCGGTACATCAGCGCACCTTGGAGCCGCAGGGGACACTGTCATCCATAAAGACGACCTTAACATCGTTTTCTCCCGCATCAGCTGCGAGTATCATTCCCTGACTCTCCACACCGCGCAGCTTGGCAGGCTTGAGATTGGCCACAATGACAATCTTTCTGCCGGCTAGCTCCTCCGGCTTATACCACGCGGCGATGCCGGACACCACTTGTCTTCCGCCCATGCCGTCGTCGAGCTTTAAAAGCAGAAGTTTATCGGACTTGGGCACCGGTTCGCAGGTGAGGACCTTAGCGACCATCAGGTTAATTTTTGCGAAATCCGATATATCAATTAAACAGGTAACTCCTTCCGGTTCAGAAACCTCCGGCTTCTTTTGTGTGGGTGCCTTTTCAGGTGTTTGCCCAGCCAACTTTTCTGGAGTGAGGGCTTTTTCACCCTCCAGCTCATCCAGTTCTTTTTTGAGATCGATTCTGGGAAAGAGAGTTTTGCCCTTCTTCACATTATAGTGGTTATCAGCCCCATAGACGGCACCTTCATAGTTGATGAGGCGATGGTTTTCTTGAATGCCAAGCTGACCAAAGATTTCAATGCTTGTGTCAGGTGTGAAGGGCGTCATCAAGATGGCTGATATCCGGATTACTTCCAATAGGTTATACAGCACGGCTGCGAGGCGGGGGGCTTTTTCCGGATCCTTGCCCAGTACCCAAGGCGCTGTTTCATCAATATATTTATTGGAGCGGGAGATAACTTTGAAAATTTCCGTCAGGGCGTTTTGAAAGGCGTAATTCTCCATCTGCCCTTCATAAAGGCTGCGGAGCGCGTCCGTCATCGCGATGATTTGCCTATCAAGTTCGTCGGATTCTCTCTTTTCAGGAAGACCGGTCGGAAAATATTTTTCCGACATGGAAAGAGTACGCGAGACAAGGTTTCCCAAATCATTAGCGAGATCAGCGTTAATACGGTTAATCAGAATCTCGTTTGAGAATACGCCGTCAGAGCCGAAGGGAAACTCCCTCAGCAGGAAATAGCGCAGTGCGTCCACGCCATAGCGCTCACAGAGGATAACCGGGTCAACCACATTGCCCTTGGATTTGGACATCTTGCCCCCTTCCAAAAGAAGCCAGCCATGACCATAAACACGCTTTGGAAGCGGAAGATCCAGCGCCATCAGCAGGGCGGGCCAGATGATGGTGTGAAAGCGGGTAATCTCTTTACCCACAAAATGGACGTCCGCGGGCCAATATTTATCATAATCGTGGTACTTATCGTTTTTATATCCCAGTGCAGTGATGTAGTTCGAGAGGGCATCAACCCATACATAAACCACATGGCCGGGGTCGAAATCTACCGGCACGCCCCATTTGAAGGTCGTTCTTGAAACGCACAGATCCTCCAGCCCCGGCTTGATGAAATTATTTACCATCTCATTCAGGCGTGAGGTTGGCTCGATGAAACGGGGATTCTCATGGTAATAATAGTCCATCAGACGGTCGGCATATTTGGAAAGGCGAAAAAAATATGCCTCTTCCTCTGCGTCAATGACTTCGCGTCCACAGTCTGGGCATTTGCCATCCACAAGTTGTGTCTCAGTCCAGAAGGCCTCACAGGGGGTACAGTACTTCCCCTTATAGGTGCCCTTGTAGATGTCCCCGCGGTCGTACAGTTCTTTGAAAATTCGCTGTACCGAAAGTTCATGATAGTCATCTGTGGTGCGGATAAAGCGATCATTGGAGATGTTCATCAGTTTCCAGAGATCCTTAATCCCCGATACGATATTGTCTACATAGGCCTTCGGCGTTGTGCCGGCGGCCTTTGCCTTTTCCTCTATTTTCTGGCCGTGCTCATCAGTTCCGGTGAGGAACATCACATCAAACCCCTGCATTCGCTTGAACCTCGCCATAACATCGGCCGCCACCGTGCAATAGCTGTGCCCGATGTGAAGCTTGTCCGACGGATAGTATATGGGCGTGGTGATGTAGAAAGTTTTACCTTCCATGTTAACTCCTCCTTGCAAATACAAATATAGGTTTGATGTTTTGAGGTATATTATACCATCACCCTGTGTTTATGGTATAATCGTGCATTGGCGCTGGCTCCCCAGAAGAGGAAGAGCCGCATGGGTATAAAAAGTGATTTACCACTTATTATACCAGTTTTATTTCCAAAATTCAACGCGAAGCTCGGATGAAGTGAAATCCTGTTCAAATGCACCTTTTTGGCTTCATTTTCTTCCAATCACAGGCAATGCAAGAGATGAATGTCCTTATTATTCAGAAACATTATGAAGAGATTGTACTTGAAAAACACAGGCGCAATGAGATACACTGAAGAAAATAACTGTACCCGACAGCTTATATAATAGTCTGATGAATTCAAGTCTTTTTGAAATCGCCTTTAATGACCGTATTTCCTCCCATCTGTAGGAGGGGAAATAGAATTTAATAAATGATTTTTAAAGGAAAATAGTTTGAGACAGTGAAGGAGTGTCAATCATGGTATTCTATGTTTTACTCGCACTTATCGCGGTTTCGGCAATTATTTGTTTCTTCAATGCAGCCAGAGTAAAACGCCCACCTAAGCCCGAATGCTGGCAGGGCGCACAGGATGTCGATGTCCTTGGGGCGGCCCGGAGACTAAGCGGCGCAATCACCTTTCAAACGGTATCCTATACAGACACGACAAAGATGGACTTCCATGAATTTTTAAACTTCCACTGTTATCTGAAGGAACAGTATCCACTGGTACATAACAACCTTACTCTTGAAAAGGTGGGAGATTATAGCCTTCTTTTCCGATGGAAGGGCAGCGATCCCGGTCTTCTTCCGATCGGACTGATGGCTCATCAGGACGTTGTGCCGGTGGAGCGTGAGCACTGGACACGGGAGCCTTTTGCGGGGACGATTGCTGACGGTTATGTTTATGGCCGTGGCACCCTGGATATGAAGGGCCATCTGCTTGCCATCATGGAATCGGTTGAATACCTGATTCAAAACGGGTATACACCCCAAAGAGATGTATACCTTATTTTTGGTCATAACGAAGAGGTCGGCGCCTCATCAGGTGATAATGGAGCCGAGTCAATTGCAAAGCTTCTAGAATCGCGTAATATCCGGATGGAGATGGTTATAGATGAAGGCGGCGCAATTATCAGTGGAAAAGGTTTTGGTATTGATCAGCGAATTTCCGTCATAGGGGTTACTGAAAAAGGTGGGGTCAACATTAAGCTGACTGCAAGGCATGCGGGTGGTCATTCATCCACCCCGTCAAAGCATAGTGCATTGGGGTTGGTCTGTGCTGCTGCGAAGAGTGTGGAGGTGCATCCCTGTCGGGCTTCAATTCATCCGGTCATTGCCGACATGTTTATACACCTCGCCCCCTACGCAAACAGCGCTATGCGCCTCGTGATGACCAACAGGTGGCTCTTTGATCCGGTCATCAAGCTGTTTCTCCTGCGGTCCTCACAAACCGCGGCTCTTTTGCGTACGACAATTGCTCTGACCATGGCACAGGGGAGCAGTGCGGCAAATGTCCTTCCCCAGGAGGCCTCAGTGACGGTGAATATGCGCATTTTGCCGGGCGAAACCAGAAAAGACGCGGCGGACCATATAAAGAAATGGGTTGGCAAAGGAATAGAGGTGGAATATGCCGGTGGAAGGGACCCATCCCCCGTATCACCGACCGATTGCGCTGAATATCGGATGCTCGTTCACACAATTGATGAAATTTTTGATAACGTTGCCATAACCCCTTATATGGTGATGGGGGGAACGGATTCTCGATTTACCTATCCAATTTGTGATCACGTCTACCGTATCGCTCCCTTTACCTCCATGTTCGGCGACATGGGCGGGATACACGGCAGCGACGAGCGAATCGAAATTGCCAGCCTAGGACAGGGAATACGTTTTTTTATTCGCTTAATTCAAAATACAACAGGCATGCAATCATAGTAATCTTCTGAAGAAACGGGATTTCTTCAATCGTTTTCATCATTTGTCCAATTTTTTGTCTGTGTATGGGGGAAAGATGTGGATTGTTATTTTAAAGTTGAATGCAATAAGAGTTCGTGAATTTCTGTTTTGCGACTATTTGAGAAAAAAGAGAGGTATTTCTGACCTGACTGGAGATGCAGGCAAATGATATAGGGTCTCTCTAAGAAAAAAGTTTAGACATAAATGGGTCAAAAATAGTACCTTGCAATTTTTATCAGCTTGCTATAACATGTGCTGGGGGAAGATAATTTTACCCGGTTTTAAAGAAAAGATTCTTTCCTTATAAAATTTAGGAGGCTTTATATGAACAAACTGGAAGCATTAAAAGCGATCGACCAGAAAAGAGATCTGATCATCAATGCCAATGACCGTATTTGGGAGTTCGCTGAGACCGCATTTAAAGAGTTTGGCTCTGTCAAGGTTCTCTGCGATGCCCTAAGATCTGAAGGCTTTGCGGTTGAAGAAGGTGTTGCGGGCATTCCCACAGCCTTTACCGGCCGTTTTGGCAATGGCAAACCTATTATTGGCATTTTAGCCGAGTTTGACGCCCTTTCCGGACTGTCCCAGATGGGTGGCAGCGCTGTGAAAGAGCCTGTGGTTGCTGGCGCTGCCGGACACGGCTGTGGACACAACTGCCTTGGCTCTGGCGCTTTGGCTGCCGCTATTGCCGTAAAGGAATATTTACAGCACAATGAAACCAGCGGTACGGTTGTACTATTTGGCTGCCCCGGCGAAGAGGGTGGTTCCGGTAAGGCATTCATGGCCAGAGATGGCGTGTTTGACGAGTGCGACTGCGCCATCACTTGGCATCCCGGCAGTGCCAACGCCGTTGTCAGCGGAAGCTCAAATGCCAACTACCAGGTTGCCTATAAATTTAAGGGCGTAGCCTCCCATGCAGCCGGTGATCCCCATCTGGGACGCTCGGCTTTGGACGCCGTCGAGTTGATGAATGTGGGCGTGCAATTCTTACGTGAGCACATGATCGACGCAGCCAGAATCCATTACGCCATTACCAACGCCGGCGGCTATTCCCCCAACGTGGTGCAGCCTGTCGCCGAGGTTCTTTATCTCATCCGTTCCCCCAAGGTGGCCCAGGTGGACGAGCTATATCAGCGTGTAAATGACATCGCCGACGGTGCCGCTCTGATGACCGGCACTAGCGTGGAGAAGATTTTCATCAAGGCCTGCTCCAATCTGGTTCCCAACAATGCACTTGAAAAGCAGATTCAGAAAAATCTTGAAGAAATTCCTTGTCCTACCTATACTGAGGAAGAAAAGAAATTTGCCGCGCAGATCGTGTCTACCTATGAGAATAAATCTGATCAGAAGGAAATGCTTGTCCATCGTTATGGCCCTGATATCCTCGAAACCATGGCTGACAAGCTGGATGGCAGACCTCTCAACGATTTCGTTCTGCCCTATAAGAGCTCAGAGGGTGCGATGGCCGGTTCTACCGACGTTTCAGACGTCAGCTGGGTATGCCCTACCGTTCAGATCGGTGTCGTGACCACTGCGGCAGGAACTCCGGGTCACTCTTGGCAGTTTACCGCCTGCAATAAAACCTCTATTGCACATAAGGGAGTTCTCTACGCCGGCAAGGTCATGGCCGCTACCGCTATCGATCTTTTCGAAGACCACTCTTTGATCGAGGCTGCTAAGACTGAGCTGAAAAAGCGTTTGGCGCCCGAAGGCGGCAAGTACGTCTGCCCGATTCCGGCTGGTGTGATGCCCCAGGCTATCGGCAGTAAGTCGTAAGCCGGACTCTTTTTTTCCGTTCAGGGTGTGAATGAAAGATATACTTTTCATTTGATGTGTCCTTTACAGGTGTCCTGCTTTGGATAATGCAAAAGTGAAAAGTTGAGTATTTTATTATTTCTAAACACCTTTTTGCCGCTTAAGCCGCTCTTCGGAGCGGCTTTTTTGAGAAATTGGATGTCCTTGTAAACCTGGCAATGAATGATTGCAGGTATAGTTGATTAACTTGAAAACAAGCTTGTGATTTCCCCCCCCGCCCTCGGCGGGGGGGGGAAATGACGTTTTATATATATTAAGTTAATTGGCTATAAAACAAGTGCATCTTCCTTAAGAATTTTCCATTAGACTGGGGAGAGTCTGTCCATGGGTGAAATATTATGCGCCCAGGCTACACAAATCATAGAGTATCTTTGTGCAGTTTAGATATTGACCTTTCATCGCATATAATGTTAGATTATATTGGTAATGTTATGGGGCAACGGAACAAATATGTGAATAATTCATAAATTATGCTCCCGGTTTCATATACATTAAGGACAAGCGGGAGGTCGGATGTCTTCCATTGGCGGCCACTTCAATCATGGCTTGGGACTATCTCATCGCCTTAAACAAAGTAGGAGGTCATAAAATGAGTAAAAAAGACGCACTCGCTTCCATCGCAAAAAAGAAAGATAGCATTATCAACGTCAATGACCGCATTTGGGAATTTGCAGAAACTGCATTTACTGAGTTTAAATCCATGGAAATCCTTTGCCAGACTCTTGAGGCCGAGGGCTTCAAAGTAGAAAAGGGAGTAGGCAAGGTTCCTACTGCTTTTACCGGCCGTTTTGGCAGTGGAAAACCTGTCATCGGTGTTCTCGGCGAGTTTGATGCTCTGTCCGGTCTGTCCCAGGAGGGAGGCAATCCCATCAAGACCCCAATCAAGGCAGGGGCTCCCGGTCACGGTTGTGGGCATAACTGCCTGGGCTCTGCTTCACTGGCAGCTGCTATCGGCGTCAAGGACTATCTGGCTTCTACCGGTGCATCGGGCACCATCATATATTTCGGTTGCCCAGGTGAAGAGGGCGGCTCCGGTAAGGCATTTATGGCGCGTGAAGGTATATTCGATGAGTGCGACGCCGCAATCACCTGGCATCCAAGTACTCGCAATGCCATTGCAACCGGTTCTTCCAATGCCAACTACCAGGTCGCTTATAAATTCTTTGGTGTGGCCTCTCATGCGGCCGGTGACCCTCATCTGGGTCGTTCCGCTCTGGATGCCGTTGAACTGATGAACGTGGGCGTGCAGTTCCTGCGCGAGCACATGATCGATGCAGCCAGAATTCACTATGCTATCACCAACACCGGCGGCTATTCTCCCAACGTGGTGCAGCCTACCGCTGAGGTATTATACTTAATCCGCTCCCCCAGAACCGCACAGGTTGAAGAACTGTATCTGCGTGTGAACGACATTGCCAAGGGCGCCGCACTGATGACCGGCACACGTATGGAAATCGATTTCGTCAAGGCTTGCTCTAATGTTATCGTCAATACTACCCTTGAAAAGGTTCTTTACAAAAATTTACAGGAGACACCTGTTCCTACCTATACCGAGGAAGAGAAAGCTTTCGCATCGAAGGTTATGGATTCATATGAGAGCAAGACAAGCGAGGCAGAAAAATTCCTCAACAGTTGGGGCTCTGAGGCCACCGAGGAAGAATTGGCCCTCTTGCGTCAGGGCAAGTCCATCAATGATTTCGTGATGCCCTTCAAGACCTCCGACAAGCCCTCGCCTGGTTCCACTGATGTTGCTGACGTCAGCTGGGTATGCCCCACTGCGCAGATTAACGTCGTAACCACAGCGGCCGGTACTCCTGGTCATTCCTGGCAGTATGTGGCCTGTAACAACACCTCTATCGCTCATAAAGGAGTGATCTATGCCGGTCAGGTTATGGCGGGCGCGATTATTGATCTGATGGGTGACCCCGATACGCTTGTAGCCGCCAAAGCTGAGTTCAAGAAACGACTGGGTGGCGAGACTTATAAGTGTCCAATTCCAGCGGGCGTCATGCCCAGGGCCATCGGCAGTAAGATGTAATCTTGTCCGCGGTGGGCGGCGCAATGCGCCGCCCACTACTGTTATCGGTATTCATAACCCCGGGAGATTTGCATACTTTACGCCTTATGGATATACGCCTGACGATTAGAAACAACCATGTTCATTTCGTCCCTTTCTCAGTGAGATGGCATGTCTTAGCATTTACCCTTTATCCTCTCCCGCCGCAGATGGGAAAAGAAATCAGAAAATTATGCCGTAATGAAACGGCAAAGAGGAGCTTATATGAGTAAGAAGGATATACTGAACGTTATAGACAAAAAGAAAGATGTTATTCTGAATGTGAATGACCGTGTTTGGGAGTTCGCAGAAACAGCTTTTGCAGAGTTTAAATCCATGGAGGTCATCTGCCAAACCCTTGAGGCGGAGGGCTTTACCGTCGAGCGCGGGGTGGGAAAGGTTCCCACAGCTTTCACTGGCCGTTTCGGCAGCGGCAAACCTGTTATTGGCCTTTTAGCTGAATATGATGCACTTTCCGGTCTTTCCCAGGAAGCGGGCAACCCGGTGAAAACCCCGATCAAGGCCGGTGCCCCCGGACACGGTTGTGGCCACAATTGCCTTGGCGCCGGCTCTCTCGCTGCTGCCATTGGCGTCAAAGAGTATCTGGAGAAAACCGGCGCAACAGGTACAGTCATCTACTATGGCTGCCCTGGTGAAGAAGGCGGTTCCGGCAAGGCGTTTATGGCCAGAGAAGGCGTATTTGATGAGCTGGATGCGGCTATTACCTGGCATTCGGATACCCTGAACCAGATTGCTGCCGGTTCGAACAACGCCAACTATCAGGTAGCCTATAAATTTTTTGGCGTTGCCTCACATGCGGCAGGGGATCCCCATCTGGGGCGTTCCGCGCTGGATGCCGTTGAACTGATGAATGTAGGCGTACAGTTTTTGCGTGAGCATATGATCGATCAGGCCAGAATCCATTATGCCATTACCAACGCTGGCGGTTATTCGCCCAATGTGGTGCAACCTACCGCCGAAGTATTATACTTAATCCGCTCTCCCAGAACCGCGCAGGTTGAAGAGCTGTTTCAGCGCGTAAACGACATAGCCAAGGGCGCAGCCCTAATGACAGGCACCAGACTTGAAATTGATTTTGTTAAGGCATGCTCAAACGTCATCATCAATACCGCTCTGGAAAAGGTGCTTTATCGAAACATGCAGGAGATTCCTCTCCCTACCTATACCGACGAGGAAAAGAAGTTTGCACAGGCAATAATCAACACCTATGAAAGTAAAACGGACGAGGCTAGCAAATACTATAATAAGTTTGGCTCGACAGCTCCCGAGGAATCCTATGCGATGCTCAGCGAAAATAAGGACAAACCGATCAACGATTTCTTGATGCCCTTTCTCAGTACTGACAAGCCCAGCCCGGGATCTACTGATGTCGGCGATGTAAGCTGGGTATGCCCCACCGCGCAGATTCGCGTGGTGACCACTGCGGCTGGAACGCCCGGACATTCCTGGCAGTTTACCGCATGCAATAAAACATCTATTGCGCACAAGGGCGTTCTCTATGCGGGTAAGGTAATGGCCGGCGCAGCGATCGACCTTATGAGCGACTTTGAAACGCTGGAGGCCGCCAGAGCTGAACACCTAAAACGCCGTGGGGGCCAGCCCTATAAGTGCCCGATCCCCGCAGGAATTATGCCGCGCGCCATTGGTCTCAAAGGCTAGGTCTGCCACGAGATACTTACCATAAAAGCGACAGTTTACTTACTTTATCCGCGCCGCTTTTAAAGCGGCGCGGATGTTGTATAGCCAATTAACTTAAAAACTGGCTATATATAAAACGCCATTTTCTTCCCCCGCCTTCGGCGGGGGAAGAAATCACAAGCTTGTTTTCAAGTAGTATTAGAAGCACCAAGAATGTATAAAATTATGAATATATGTATAAATACTTTCAGCTCAATAAATAGCTGTTCTCATTCATAAAAGTCTATCCATATGAACAATCCTTTCCCTGCGAATCACAGTAAAACCCATATCTATCGTGTTTGTAAACTTATAATCGTAGTAAATTCGTAAAATCATTTATTCGAAAGCTGGTTGCCTTGTAGCGCAAAGGCGAATTATTATTAAAGATCAAAGGAAAAGTGTGGAATTTTGTTTAAATATCTAGTATAATTGTATAAAAATTAAATTGGAGGCAGAACATGAACAAGAATGAAGCGGTTGGCGTTATAGATGCTAAAAAAGACGTCATTGTCAGTGTAAACGACCAGATATGGGAATATGCCGAGCTGTCACTTCTTGAGTATAAGTCCGCCGCCCTCTATTGCAAAGTACTGCAGGAACAGGGCTTTATGGTGGAGTCGGGCATCGCGGGCATGCCGACAGCCTTTACCGGACGCTTCGGCAGCGGCAAGCCCGTCATCGGTATACTGGCCGAATATGACGCTCTTTCAGGATTGAGCCAGAAAGGTGGCTGCACCGATAAGACACCTATCATCTCCGGTGCCCCTGGGCATGGGTGCGGGCACAACAGTCTGGGCGCAGGCTCACTGGCAGCAGCTCTGGCTGTCAAAGCTTATCTTGAAAGCAACCCTGGTAAAAGTGGTACTGTGATCTTTTATGGCTGCCCCGGCGAAGAAGGCGGTGCAGGAAAGGCGTTCATGGCCCGCGACGGTATTTATGCCGAGCTTGATGCAGCCATCACCTGGCATCCCAACAGTGTAAACGAGGTCACTACCGGTTCAAACAACTCCAGTATACAGATCGAATACAAATTCTCTGGCGTTTCTTCCCATGCGGCTGGCGACCCCCATCTGGGACGTTCCGCTCTGGACGCGGTAGAGCTGATGAATGTGGGCGTACAGTTCTTGCGTGAACATACCATAGATGCCGCCAGAATCCACTATGCCATCACTGATGCGGGTGGATATTCCCCCAATGTGGTGCAGCCCACCGCCCAGGTGCTATACATGGTGCGTTCTCCCAAGGTTGGCCAGGCCATTGACCTGTGTGAAAGGGTGGATGATATCGCCAAGGGCGCCGCGCTGATGACCGGAACGACAATGAAAAAGCGAGTCATAGACGGAACCGCTGATGTAGTGCCCAATTCTATTTTGGAAAAGGCGCTCTATAAGAATTACGAGGAAATTGGCGTTCCCACCTATACTGATGAGGAGATCGCCTATGCCGCCGAAATAGTGAAAACCTATGAGAACCCCCGCACGACTCTGCCCGGCTTTGCCCCTAATTATGATTCTAAGATCGCTGAGTTTGTCCGTGAGAAGATCAAGGATGGCAGGCCACTCAACGACTTCCTTATTCCTCACTATTCTTCTGATGCCTCCCGAGCAGGATCTACCGACGTGGGTGATGTCAGCTGGATTGTTCCCACAGGCCAGATCGGTGCGGTGACATGGCCGTCCAATTCTCCAGGACATTCCTGGCAGAACGTCTCAAGCGGATGCACATCGATTGCTCATAAGGGCATTCTCAATGCGGGGCGCGTCATGGCCGCTACAGTCATCGATATGCTTGACGACCCATCGATTATTGCTGCTGCCAAAGCCGAATTTGATAAAAAGCTGGCTGGACAAAGCTACCGTTGCCCCATTCCGGCAAACGTTGTGCCCACTGCTATCGGTACGTCTATGTAATTAAGATTTTGATAAAGCAGCCTGCCCTTGTCCCAACAAAAGTGGTTCAAGAGCAGGCTCTTTGCTTAAGAGATGTTGCGGTTGTGCATAGTTGATTCATTTGAAAACAAGCTAGTGATTTCTTCTCCCGCCGAAGGCGGGGGAAGAAAATGACGTTTTAACTATAGCCAGTTTTTAAGTGAATTGGCTATATAATTCTTTTTCTGTTTGTCCTGTCGGATGGGGGCTAACAAAAACTTTGCGGTAAGTTGTTGCTTTTGCTTTTATGTAAAGAGGATAACGGTCACACAAACATATTCCCAATACGTTATGACGGACATGCCGTCATTTTTTGTCGAATTATTCTAGCTAATAGTCACAAAAATGCAATTAAAAATGCATTGAATTTAAATCAACTTCTGTGTAAATATTAACGATATGTAAATATACCTTGACTTTTTAACTAAACTGTTGTTTAATTGTAGTAGTGAAAGCCATTATTTATGGCATATATTGTGCATAATCGTCAAAACGTTTATTGAATATCCGACGTATTGCCTAAAAGAAAAAAGGAGAACCGAAGATGAATAAACTGGAAGCACTTGGCGCTATCGATGCAAAAAAGGATCTTATCATCAATGCGAATGATCGCATCTGGGAATATGCCGAGACCGCATTTACCGAGTTTAAGTCAATGACCATCCTTTGTGAAGCACTTGAATCAGAAGGCTTTACAGTGGAAAAAGGGGTGGGTAAAGTTCCCACAGCCTTCACTGGACGTTTCGGTAACGGAAGTCCTGTAATCGGTATATTGGGTGAATATGATGCTCTTTCCGGTTTGTCACAAGATGGTGGCTCAGCAATAAAGAACCCGATTAAGGGGGGCGCCCCCGGACACGGTTGCGGACACAACTGTCTTGGCACTGGTTCTCTGGCTGCCGCCATAGCGGTAAAAGAGTATCTTAAGAAAACGGGCAAGTCCGGCACAGTGATATATTTTGGCTGCCCAGGTGAAGAGGGCGGTTCAGGCAAGGCTTTTATGGCACGCGAGGGTGTCTTTCATGAACTGGATGCAGCAATTACTTGGCATCCCGGCGATACTAACGCGATTATGAGCGGAAGTTCTCTGGCTAATTATCAAGTTGCTTATAAATTTTTCGGTGTGGCTTCCCATGCGGCCGGCGATCCCCATCTGGGGCGTTCCGCTTTGGATGCTGTCGAACTGATGAACGTGGGCGTGCAGTTCCTGCGTGAACACATAATCGACGCTGCCAGAATCCACTATGCGATCACCAATTCCGGCGGTTACTCTCCCAATGTGGTGCAGCCTACCGCTGAGGTTCTTTATCTGATCCGTTCTCCCAAGACCCCACAGGTGGAAGAGTTATACCAGCGTGTAAATGCTATCGCCGAAGGTGCCGCCCTGATGACTGGCACCCGCATGGAAAAGGATTTTATAAAGGCTTGTTCCAACATGGTGGTCAATACCACTCTCGAAAAACTTCTTTATAAAAACTACGAGCAGGTTGGCGTTCCTACATATACCGATGAGGAAAAGGCTTTTGCTGCCGAGATTATCAAAACTTATGAGAATCCCTCTACCGAACCCAGCGGAGGGGCCAGCAAAATAGATAGGGCCATTTATGATCTCATGAAAGAGAAGATGGATCAGAAGCTTTCGCTCTATGATTTTCTGGTTCCATTTGCGAGCTATGATACATCCATGGCCGGTTCGACCGATGTGGGTGATGTGAGCTGGATCTGCCCCACAGCACAAATTTCGACCGTGACAACCGCCGCCGGTACCCCGGGCCATTCCTGGCAGTTCGTTGCTTGCAATAACACAAGTATTGCACATAAAGGCGTGCTTCTCGCAGGTAAGGTTATGGCTGGAACCGTGATCGACATGATTGATGATCCATCGATCATTGATGTCGCTAAGGCAGAACTAAAACGCAGACTGGGTGCCAGCAACTATGTCTGCCCGATTCCCGAAGGCGTAATGCCTAGGGCAATCGGAAGCAAGATGTAAATTTTCTACTCTACTATTTATTAAAATTCGAAGATTAAATCGGTTATAAAATTATTTTAGTAGAAACGCGCTTGTGGTCTTCTCTCTGATATGGCAGTAAAGCGCGTACTATATATTAAAATGGGAGGGTTACCTTAATGAGTACTGCAGCCAACACGAAGAAAAGTGGCTTCGAAGCGTTCCTCGCGGGACTAGAGAAGCTCGGAAACTTGCTACCGACCCCATTTACCATCTTTGCATTCTTATTTGCACTGACGGCCGTTTGCTCAATTATTTTCGGATCCATGGGCACATCGGCGATAAATCCCGCTGATGGTAAAAAAGTTGTTGCCCAAAGTATACTTACCGACGCAGGTCTTAAGTGGATTCTTGCGAGCCTGGTTACTAACTTCACCGGTTTTGCTCCTCTGGGTCTGGTGCTGGTTATGACATTGGGCGTCGGCCTCTGTGAAGAAGTCGGTCTGCTCAATGCATTAATCCGTAAAATGATGGCCGGTCTGCCCGCTCCAGTAGTTCCTTACATGATTATTCTGATCGGCGTTATGGCTCAGATCGCTTCTGACTCCGCTACGCTGATTATTCCTCCGCTTGCCGGCGCTGTTTATTTAGGCGTGGGCAGACACCCCGTTGTTGGTGTTCTGACCGCATATGCCGGCACAACCCTGGGTTATCTGGCTAACCCCATCATCACCGGTACTGATGCGTTGGCAGTTGGTATCACCAACACCGCGCTGAAGGTCATCCTCCCCAATATGCAGCTGGATGCCCTTTGCAACTGGTACTTTAAGCTTGCTTCGGCCACATTCTTGGCGGTTGCTCTCGGTTTCGTATCTGACAAGATTGTTGAAAAACGTTTTGGCAAGTATACCGGCAAGGCTCTCGATGGCGTCAAAGTGGACCACTTTGCTTTTACTCCTGCTGAGCAAAAGGGCCTGCGTGTTACTGGTATCGCTGCTCTGATCTACATAGCTTTGTTGGGTTGGGGAATGACTGTACCTGGTCTTCTGCTTCATCCGAAGACAGGCCTCATTGGTTCTCCTTTCCTTTCCGGTATTATTCCGATCCTTTGGACACTGTTCTTTGTCAGCGGCCTGACTTATGGCATCGTTTCTGGCTCGATCAAGACAGAAGCGGACGTCAGCAAGGCCCTCACCAGAAGAATGGCCAGCCTGGGCTCCTATATCGTCATGGTTTTCACAGCGGCTCAGTTCATGTCGTTGTTTGATTGGTCCAAGATGGGCACACTGCTCTCTATCAGCGGCGCACAGGGCCTGAAGGCTATGGGCCTGACAGGTATCCCGCTGATCCTTCTCTTCATCTGGTTTATCGCCCTTCTGGACTTCCTTATCGGTTCTGCTTCTGCAAAATGGGCGCTTTGCGCACCTATCTTTGTCCCTATGTTTGCAATGCTGGGTTACCATCCTGCATTTACTCAGCTTGCCTACAGAATTGGTGACTCTGCTGCCAACATTATGTCCCCAACCTCCGCGTTCTTGTGGATGCTGCTTGACCAGTGTAAGGAAAAGTACGATTCCAGCATTACATTTGGTAACTTCCTGTCCACCCAGTTTATATTCTTCATCGTTTCTCAGGTTGGCTGGGCGATTATCATGATCGTTTGGATGTTGCTTAACCTGCCAGTCGGCCCTGGCTGCCCGATTTACCTCCCCGCAGGTCTGCTCAAGATCTAAAAGGGTTGCTACAACACAGAGCCCCGGCGCAATAGTGCCGGGGCTCTGTTATTTGAAATTTAGAATTCTTGTGAAATGGATTTCGCCTTAATTTAATGCAATTTGAAAAACAAGCCCAATATAGCCAATTAACTTAAAAACTGGCTATATATAAAACGTCATTTTCTTCCCCCGCCTTCGGCGGGGGAAGAAATCACAAGCTTGTTTTCAAGTTAATCGCTACATTGTCAAGCCAAATGCGACAGTTCGAGTAGAAAGAGCTGGGAAGGTGTATTCCAATTAAGACATTTTCGGGGTCTGTTGTTTATAAGCAGAAGAGAAGAAGACAGGTTTTGATGAGAAACAGTGGACAGAACAGTACCTTTCGGAAAGAACTCTCTGAGCAAACCGTTACCGTACTCATTGCTTCCTCTCTGATGCGGACAATATGGATCAGCGAAATAAAGAGTTAAGCCTAGATCTATCTGGATTACATCATAACAGGCAAATTCACCGCCACGATCTGTTGTTGCTGTTTTGAATGTGCCTTGTGGCAATAAAGTGTGCAGGTGCTTGATTGCAGCTTCCATGGAAGCTGCCGTTCGATCAGGAATGGGAACGGCTGTATAGAACCTTGTTTTTCGTTCCACAAAGGTGGCCAAGCAACCACCGGAACCCCTAGAGGAAACCACCGTATCAAGTTCCCAATGCCCAAATGTTTCTCTGGTATATACCTCTTTCGGTCTCTTGCGGATAGAAGTACCACGAGCATAATGCGCAAGATTTTTACAGCTTCTCTTTTTTCCATTACGGCGCAGCACATCTGCGGTGAGTCCGTTCAGTCGTCCGGCATAAAGCCAGTTGTATATTGTTTTAAAGCTCAGTTGGCTTGAAGTAACGGTATGTGATATTTGTTCTGGCGACCAGGTCTCTTTCAGCTTTTCTGCCACAGCTGCGCACAACTCCTCGTTCCATTTCCCTTGAGGTTTGCTGTTGTGCCGTTTCTTCTGGTAATCCAGTTGTGCTTCTTCTGCGTTATACGCTCGGGCACCGTAAAAACGTTTCAATTCTCTAGCGATACTGCTGTGGTGACATCCCAGACGTGATGCGATTTTCCGGGTCGTATATCCGATTTGACGGAGTTCCTCTATCTTTCCTCGTTCGAATGTTGTAAAATGGTGGTGGCTCATGGCTGCCTCCTTGTGTGAATGTTGTTGTTGCAAACTCTATTCTACACGTTTTGGCCGCCTTGGGCTATCTTTTTTCTGTCGCATTTCATTTTACAATGTAGCAATCAACTATAAATTTGTTTTATAATTCAAAACGATAGATTTTATATGCTCAATTAGATTTGATGTTTTTTTTTTGGCATGCGGCAAGCAAACTGCAAGGAATCTTGCATATGGACTTGACATTTAGACTACTTTGTTGTTTAATTATATTATAGAAATGTATAAAACGACTGTAATTATGTACAAAATGCACAATATTGTTTTTGATTTTTTTGCAAGTATTTTTCTCGAAGAGTTTGTTCCACTCATGTTTACGGTTATTTGATAGGATCAACTTGGACATGTTCACACATAAATGGAGATGAGTTTTCACTGCGCAGTGTTTATGTATTCTAATACTAAAATCCTTTAGTACATATCGCTTGGTCTTCTTGGATAAATCAAAACTGTCAAAATATTCTTTAAATTGGGGATGGTAACATGGATTTCGAGAAAAAAATTATATCTTTCATAGAAGCCAAGTCCGATTGCTTTTTTGATATCAACGACAAGATATGGGAATACGCCGAAACCCGTTTCACCGAGTATCAGGCTGCTGCCCTTCAAAAAGAAGTTTTGTCCACTGAGGGCTTTCAGATTAAAAGCGGGCTGGCTGGGGAAGAAACCGCCTTTATCGCCGAATATGGCGTCGGCGGCCCAGTGATCGCAATGATAGGCGAATATGACGCTCTTTCTGGCCTTTCCCAGAAGGCCGATGTCACTTTTCATGATCCCATTATCCCGGGCGGACCCGGCCATGGTTGCGGGCATCAGCTTTTGGGCACGGCCGCACTGGCTGCTGCGGTTGCTTTGAAAGACTTTATGAAGTCTGAAAAAGTAAATATAGGTCGGGTACGCTATTATGGCTGCCCCGCTGAGGAAAACGCAGGCGGAAAAGCCTTTTTGGTACGAGATGGATTTTTTGATGATGTAGATATAGCCATAAGCTGGCATCCCCATTTTGTTAATTCCGTAACCGACGGCGGCTTTCTGGCGAATTTTCGAGTATTTTTTAAATTTACAGGCACATCTGCTCATGCGGCCGGGTCTCCTCATCTGGGACGTTCCGCTCTGGATGCGGTTGAACTTATGAATGTAGGTGTCAACTATATGCGTGAGCATATGATTTCCCAGGCTCGTGTGCATTATGCGGTCACCAATGCGGGTGGCACAGCACCTAACGTAGTTCAGTCGGATGCTGAAGTTCTATATGCCATTCGTGCCCCTAAGGTAACCCAGGTAAAGGATCTTATGGTCAGGATCGAAAAAATTGCCCGCGGGGCCGCCCTGATGACCGAAACAGAGGTCAGTGTACGACAGGTTGCAGCTTATTCCGATTTTATCGTGAATGAGACAGTTTCATCCCTCTATGAAAAATACATACGTAAAGTTCTGCCCATCGACTATACACCTGAGGATCTGGAGTATGCCCAGAAGTTTGTGGCAACGGTACCCAAGATGGATATGGACAACTATAGAGACCATGCTGGCCAAGGATTTAGGGCCTAAAAGGTGATACCCTGCGTGATGAGGCCGAGAAACCCATCAGCCAGGTTTTTATTCCCCGTCAAAAGGCTGGAGGCTCTACCGATCTGAGTGATGTCAGTTGGGTATGTCCATCGGGTCAGTTCAACATGGTTACTTATGCTGCCGCATCGCCAATGCATGCTTGGCAGGCGGTCGCCCCAAGGGAAATCTGCAATTGCCCATAAGGGCATGCTAGGGGCGGCCAAGGTGATGGCACTTACCGGAGCAGAGTTTTTGCTTACTCCTGCACTTATCGCCAAAAGCCAAGTCAGACTGGATGGAAGCGTTGGGCGGGGAAAGTTATCCCAACCCTCTGCCTGCCTCCTCCAAGCCAGAGATTTGGTAAACAGAGAGTTCAGGCTTAGATAAGCAGGATTAAATTTGTGTTCCTTTAGAAATTTTATAAATTAATTTAGGAGGTTTGCCCAATGGCTTTTCAAGAAAAAATTGCCCAGCTTGTTGAAGACAGAAAAAAATTGTTTATTGACATGAGCGACCAAATATGGGGGCTTTGCTGAGCCCAGATTCGCTGAGTACAAGTCCTCTGCTCTGCAGGCGAAGATCATGAAGGAGCTGGGCTTTGAAGTCAGGATGAACTTGGCCGGTGAAGAAACTGCTCTGATTGCTGAATATGGCTCAGGGAAACCAATCATTGCTTTCCTGGGCGAGTATGATTCTCTTTCTGGCCTGTCGCAAGAAGCCGACAAGTCCGTACATTCACCCTGTTCTCTCAGGTGGTGAAGGCCACGGCTGCGGACACAACCTTTTGGGCACTGCTTCCGCTGCTGCTGCTGCCGCTTTGAAGGACTATATGGTAGAACATAAACTTCCTGGTACCATCCGTTATTACGAGCTGTCCTGCTGAGGAAAATGCCGGTGGAAAGGCATATCTTGTTCGTGACGGTTTCTTCAATGATGTTGACGTGGCCATCACATGGCATCCAAATAGTATGAACATGGTGTCCTATACCGGTTCACTGGCCAATTTCCGACGTATTCTAACACCTTCCATGGCACATCTTCCCATGCGGCGGGCGCTCCCCATTTGGGACGTTCCGCGCTGGATGCTGTTGAATTGATGAATGTTGGCGCCAACTATATGCGTGAGCATATGATCTCTGAAGCACGTGTTCATTACGCAGTCACCCAACACCGGTGGTACCGCTCCCAACGTTTGTGCAGTCTGAGGCACAGGTCCTTTATGCAATGCGCGCTCCCAAGGTCACGCAGGTCAAGGATCTCTATAACCGCCTTGAGAAGAATCGCGAAGGGCGCCGCTCTGATGACCGAAAACCGAGGTCGATATTAAGCAAGTTGCAGCCTACTCCGGACTATGTCGCTAACAATGTTATCGCTGAGCGTCTGGGTGTACATATGGCTGCCTTCCTTCCCCCTTGACTACACTGAGGAAGAGCTTGCCTATGCCGCACGCTTTAAAGAAGTGACCACAGAGTTGGACAAGAAAAACCTTATGTCGTCTTTGGAGCTAGTCGTTGGTAAAAAGAAGGTCGCCGAATACGCTGCTATGCCGATGTTTAACTTCCTCGCCCCTACAGTCAAGCTGGGAAGTGGGTCTACGGATGTCGGCGACGTCAGTTGGGTGTGTCCTACCGCCCAGTTTACTGCGGCAACCTGGGCTCCGGGTACCCCCGGACACGCTTGGCAGGTGACAGCCCAGGGCAAATCAAGCATTGCCCACAAGGCGACGATTTTCGCTGCCAAGGTAATGGCTTGCACCGCCTATGACTTTTTGATTGATCCCGAACTGGTTACAGCAGCTCGCAAGGACTGGGAAGAGACATTGGGTGGAGAGACTTATCCGAATCCTCTGCCTGCCTCTGCCAAGCCTGAGATTTGGTAAGCAGACCAGTAAGATTTTCGTGTAAAAGCCGACAAATGATAGACTTTTAACCCCATAATTTGTTTCCGGCAAGCCGTCTTATATGATGGCTTGCCGTGTTTCGTATGAAGCGAGAGCATTTTGTAGCGTGCGCGAAGGCTATTACGGTCTTGAGCATTAGGCACAGCACTAATAAATTTGACAAGCGAAGAATTTTAGTTATCACTGTGTCGAGCATGATAGAATTACCATAAGCAATATTTATTATAAATATTGCTTATGGTAAATTAAATTAAACAATGGGAGGTGCGTAACAATGATTGAAATACAGGCTCTATATGACTTCATAGACACCCACCGTGAGGAGATGATCTCCCTGTGGGGCAAGCTTGTCAATACCGACAGCGGTTCGGCTTACAAGGCAGGCGTAGACAGAGTTTGTGGTATGCTTAGAGAAGAATGCGAAAGCATCGGGATGAAAACCCGTGTTATTGAGTGGGAGAGGGCAGGTAATACGTTGGTGGCTGTTTGGGGGGAAGACCGCCCTAAAAAACCAATCGTACTACTAGGGCATATGGACACAGTTTTTGCTGAGGGCGAAGCTGCAAGACGTCCCTTTACCATCAAGGATGGGATAGCAAAGGGACCAGGTGCTCTTGATATGAAGGCTGGATGTGTGATAGCCCTCTACCTGATCAAGGCACTTGCCGCCGTGGGCTATGATGATCGTCCAATCAAATGTGTTTTCTCCGGTGATGAAGAGGTGGGACATAAAAACTCGGATGGTGGTCAGATCTTTCTTGCCGAGTGTACCAATTGTGCGGCTGCTTTCGACTTTGAAACAAGCTTTGAGCCAAACCAGTTTATCGTTGGGCGCAAGGGCTCCCTCCTTTATACCATGGAGACATTTGGAGTAGCCGCACATTCTGGCAACTTTTTTGAACGGGGACGCAATGCCATTATGGAAGCGGCCTATAAGATGACCGAGATCAACGCATTAACCAATCTGCAGGAAGGTTATACCATCAATGTCGGCGTTATTCAGGGAGGTACGGTTTCCAATGCCGTTCCCGACTACTGTAAGGTGGAGATCAGCGCACGCGTGATTAATGTAGCCCAGGGTGAGATGCTTACCAAGCGGATTGAAGATATCTGTACAAAAACCTTCATTGATGGGGTAAAAACCAAACTTGTCAGCCGCCGCAGCATACCACCGATGGAAACAACCCAAGGCGTGATGAAACTTTTCGGCCATGTAGCTGAGAGTTCACGTCTAATGGGTCTTGCACCTGCAGAAGCAACCACCACTGGCGGGGGATCGGATGCTGCTTGGGCAGTTATCGCCGGAATCCCAACACTTTGCGCCACCGGAGTCAAGGGCGGCCTTAACCATTCCGAGGATGAATTTGCTATTGTCGAAAGCATGTTCGAAAGAGCAAAGCTGTTTGCCGTCTCAATCTTACAGCTGACAGAGGACATATAGCCAATTAGCTTGAAAACTGGCTATAGTTAAAACGTCATTTTCTTCCCCCGCCTTTGGCGGAGGAAGAAATCACAAGCTTGTTTTCAAGTTAATCAACTATAGCTTAATATTAGATCGTGTATAAATGAAAATAACTATCCCCACGATCTATGTGGGGATAGTTATTCCTTTTCATGTCTATTTAACCAAATAATCTTTTTGTTGCATTCCTCCATCAACTGGGGCGGTGATATGATAAATTTTAGCAGGACGCCCACGAAGTTTTTCTTGCTTTTTATAAGAAACTTCAGCCAATCCACACGACTCAAGAACGGTAAGTATTCTTGACGCACTTCTTACAGTGACTTCAAGGTAGGAAGCAAGGTCTTCACATGAGATCTCTTTGCTTTCGCGAAATTGCATCAGCAAATTAATTTTACGCACATTTTCTTTGGATACTCCTGGAATGGATTCAATAATGACATGTTCAATTGGGGTGGAAGTATTGACACAGGCAGTACCTGGTATGAGACTGACAGGGTACGCACGGACGTCCTGCTTTATAAAGCTGTATCCAGCTCCTTCAGCGATGGCGCGGCCAATCGCATCGTTGGCATTGTCCTGCGCCTCTTTGAGACTGTGGCCAATCCCCCAGCCAATATTTACTTTGTAATCGAACGAGAGGTTTAAATAGCCTAACAGTCTACATGTAGTATAATTGTTTGTGATCTTTACAAGCCCTTGGTTAGAGGAAATAATATCACAACCCAATTCGGACAAACTGATCAACAGGGACATATTATTCTGTCTATTAAACTCGGTTATGGCTGCCATCAGGTTGTCACGCAGCTTTGGGGTAGGTTGGTTGCCGCTTAATGCGGCGCGGTCTAAAAACACAATACCTACCACCGGAAGATTGTTAATAATATAGCTTTCTCTGATCTGGCCGGATATTCTGTTGACTGCCTCAACAAAAGCCTCTTTGGATGGATAAAAATAATGTGCCTCAATGCCGTTATGGCGCAGCTTATCCAGCATATTTGAATAACGTATAATGGCCGTATCGATTAGGCCATCTTTTTTTAGCTTGATAATGGCATCACAATGCTCGTTATAAGATTGTGCATCGGTAGGAAATGGGAGGTCGAGAGTTCGTGGAAAATTAGATGGATGCAATATTTTATCAAGTCCCATATAATTGTTTTGCTCAGAGATGAAATCAATGGCAATACGTGTAAAATCTATTTTCCCCTGACAGGCCAGGCGCAATAATATCTTGTAAAGATTCCCCTCATCCTTTTGCAGATAGGTGTTTGGAATGGTTAACGACCCAAGGGCACTTGTGGCCACACCATAGGAAAAAGGTCCGCTAAAGATGACCCCATCCAAGTTGCGGAAATGCTTACGGTAGATCGGTGCGATTTGATTCGTGTCAAAATAGGGCAGATATATAATCTGGACGTGTTCGGTCACTAAAAATTTAAGGTTTTCCATATAAGGCAAAAGATTTTTTGCCACGATAAAGCCTATTTTTATGTCCATTGTAATGTTCTCCATCAAGGTACTGTTTAAAGCTTGGACAACATACCAATATCGGTATATACTATATTTAAGTCTAAAAATGGCCTAAATATAATCCAAGCTGTTTATTCTTAATTATATAACATTTAAGCAATAATTACAAGAACGCGGGAGAGTCAAACACGCCTAAGCGATGGATTCATACTCGACATTCGACATTGCAGTGAGATAATATTGAAAATTTATAAATAAGGCAAAGTCTTTTATCACTATGACATCAATCTTTAGAGCGGCATTTGTCCCCATATATGGACAATTTAAGATATTATTTAAGAATTCTTAATTAATTCGTCAAAATGTGGAAAAATATGGTGAAAATATGTTGGACCGACCACTTTAATTTTGCAAAAAACAAGTTATAATAGAAAGGACACCAAACATAGAAGGGAGAATGCTTGATGAAACCTAGAATAGGCGTCATTATATCCGGCCGAGGCATGGAATTCATAACTGCAATTGAGCCGGAACTCGCTGATAGGTGCAATATTGTGTATCTTCCTTTTTATAAGCTCTCATCGGTCGTAGATATCTATAAAGAGAACTTTAAGCGACTTTCCGGTATCGTTTTTACCGGCGGAATTACTTGTCAGCTGATTACCCAGAGCATGGGAGAGATCAGTATACCACATGCTATACTTAATTTTTATGAGACCAATTTATATACAGCATTTTTAAAAATTGTCTCTTCAAAGCAGACAAAGCTAAATCGTATATCTACAGATATTTTGTATCCCGGGCCCACTTGTGACAGCTTTGAAGAATTGGTTGGGAAAGAAAATATGCCCTATATATTCACCTTGTCAGACATTGATCAGTTAGAACAGGATTTCAATCAGGTGACAGCGGATTACCACTTATCGCTTTATCAACAAGACAAGATTGACATTGTACTTACACGAAGATCCGTCGGGGAGGTGCTTTTCGATCACATACCTGAGGTAGAGATACTTTCCCCATCCCCACAAGAAATCGTAGATACATTTAACCGTGTGATCAATGATATTCACCAGAGGGATATATCAGAAAATCTGGCAGTAGTAGGGCTGGTTTTCCCTGCAAAAGACAGCCCTTCGATATCTGCTAAAGATATGTATAATGTAATTGACGCCATATGCCGGAATGTCAGCCAGACTCCAATGGTAAAAAGCGATGAAACAGGTTATCAGATCGTGACAACCAATCACTTATTACAGACGATAACTCATGGATATACAAGCTCAGAATTTAAAGACGGATTAAATGCTAAGGGTCTGTATGCCTCTGTCGGATGGGGTATCGGACGAGATTTTCACGCGGCTTATGAGAATGCCAAAACAGCTTGCCGCGAGGCAAAGAGAGAGCCCAGTGGGGCGAGCTACATATGTACAGAAGATAGCCGGATGATAGGTCCACTTTCTGATAAGCGTTGTATATCCTATCTAAATGGAACAAATCCACAGGTGGACAGACTGAGTACGGATACTGGACTTTCCCCACTGTATATCCAAAAAATCGCAGCCGTTATGAAAAAACTCAGCCGAACCGAACTGGACTGTAATGATATTGCTTATTATCTGGGCATATCGGTAAGAAGCGCTAATCGCATCCTGAACAAGCTAGAGGAAAGCGGTGTAGCGATATCAAAGATCAAACGTCAGGACAGTCGAGGGCGCCCAATAAAAATATATAAATTGGATTTCAAGTCAAAAGATGATTAAACAAATCCCCCTGCCGCGTGTACCGCCCCAGCGTTAACGGACACAAATAGAAAGCCCTCTCGCAGGATATCATGAAATTACGCAGCCTGATTCCGTTTTTCAAGCGGTGTCAGGCTCGTTTTTGTCTGGATACGCTCATTGTTATAGAAATCTATGTATTCATCAATCAGCTGTCTGGCTTCGTCAATAGTTTTGAGTTTATGTCTGTAAATGCACTCTGTTTTGAGAATGGAGAAGAAATTTTCAGCCATAGCATTGTCATAGCAGTTTCCGCGTCTTGACATGGAGGGTGTTATGCCATACTGTTGAGTCAGGGTAAAGTATGCTTGTGAGGTGTATTGAAACCCTTGGTCGCTGTGGAGTTGCAACTCGGCAGCGACCATCTCTTTTTCCACGGCTGCTTTAATGGTGTTGAGGACAAGGCTTACAGCCTGTTCTGTGCCGGTTTTGTATGCGATGATGCTGTTATCAAAGAGATCACGGATCACAGAGAGGTAGAGTATGCCCTGGCCGGTATGAATATACGAAATGTCCGTTACCCACTTGACATTTGGTCTGTCGGCGACGAAGTTGCGGTTAAGCAGGTTCTCATATTTATGTACCTGCTGCCCCATGTATTTGTACTTTCTACGACAACGGATCTCCGAAAGCAGCCCATATTTGTTCATCACCCGCAGTACCGTCTTAGGATTGAAATACAAAAATTTCTCCCGCATGAGCCATATGTGGACACGGCGGTAGCCATAAGTCTTGCCACAACGTTTTTGGCACTCATCTACCATATTGGCCAGTTGTGCGTCTTTGTGTGGTTTGCCTCTGCGCTTCACATAGTCATAATATCCGCTGCGGGATACTTCGAAAAAGCTGCACATGACCATCACGGGATATTTCTTTCGCCTACTGTAGATTGCTTCATATTTAACAGTTGCTTTCACTTCCTTCCAGCGGCGCGAAGAAAATCCCGCAACAATTCATTCTCCATTTTCAGTCGTTTGATTTCATACTCTTTCTCTGCCTCAGGTGGTATATACCCTTTTGGTGGCCTTCCTCGCCGGCGAGGAAGTATTCCATATGATTGTGCTCGTTCTTTCCGCCGTTCTCTTTTTAAAAATGTTTTAACTGTGTATTTGTCTTTAAAACCAAAATGCTCTGCGATTTCTCTTTGTGTTTTTCCTTCCTCGCACATTTTTAATATTTCTTCTTTTATTCCTTGAATTTTCGTATATTCTCGTGTCATGATTAATCCCCCAATCGTAGTTTATTATCCTACGATTGGGGGATTTCTTTCAATGTCCGTTTTTTATGGTTCAGTACAGCGCGAAGCAAGGGGATTATCGTATTTATGAAGTAAAAAGAGTATTTAGCAGCTTCTCTTTTGTATGTTATAGTTGATTAACTTGAAAACAAGCTTGTGATTTCTTCCCCCGCCGAAGGTGGGGAAAGAAAATGACGTTTTATATATGGCCAGTTTTTAAGTTAATTGGCTATATAAACAATAAGCAGCTGACCAAGACATATAAGCTGAAAAGCTTATATAATCATTCAGTTTTTTTTGGTACATGACAAGTGGTGCAACTTTTGCATCCGCTGTGACAGCCGCTGCATCCACCACCGTATAAAGATTTTACCAAAAAGTATCCTGCGGGGATCACAATGATCAGTGTTATGATGATATCCAGTAGCATAATGAATCTCCTTACAAGGTTTGGTTTAGATATATGTAACTTCACCATAGCAAACTAACGAGTTGTATTGTTCCTGTTAAGCACAGCAAGTCAGTGTCAGACTTGCTAGACAGACGTCTTCTTACATGTAATTTCCTTTTTGATAATTCTCTAGAAAACAAGGCTGCCGACCTGATATATGATAAAAGAAACGATCCATGCCACACCCGTCTGATAACAGACTGCAAAAAGAGCCCATTTTGCTGAACCCATTTCGCGCCTTATTGCGGCCAACGCAGCGACACAAGGCATGCACAAAAGATTAAAGGCCATGAAACTGAATGCGGAAACAGCTGAGAAGTTGGCGGCAATAATGGGGGATAGCGCTCCGTTTTCGGCACCGATTTCACCTACACCATAGAGAACGCCCATGGTGCCGACTACGGCCTCCTTTGCCATAAAGCCTGTGAGCACCGCGGTCGCGGCCTGCCATGTGCCAAAACCGAGTGGCTTGAGGAACCAGGCCAGGCCTGTGCCGATAAAGGCCAGAATGGATGTACTTGAGTCGTCTACGATATGAAGTGAAAGGTCGAAGGATTTAAGAAACCAAATCATGACAGTAGCAGCAAAGATAATGGTAAAAGCTCTTTGAAGAAAGTCTTTTGCTTTATCCCATATGAGAAGGATAACGCTTTTGATGGTTGGCACGCGATAGGCGGGCAGCTCCATCACAAAGGGGATAGGTTCGCCATGAAGTACTGAGTGGTTCAGTATGAGTCCGGAGATGATTGCCACCAAAACGCCCAGCAGATAGATCCCCATCATGGCAAGCGCCTTGTGGCCTTCGAAAAATACGGCAACAAAGAGAGCATAAATGGGCACCTTGGCGCCGCAGGACATGAATGGGGTGAGAATGATAGTAAGCCGGCGGTCCCTCTCGCTTTCAAGCGTGCGGGTTGCCATGACGGCAGGTACGCTGCACCCGAAACCCATGATCAAGGGAATAAAGGAGCGGCCGGAAAGGCCAATCTTTCGCAGCAATATATCCATAACAAAGGCGGCTCTTGCCATATATCCGCTGTCTTCCAAAACAGATAGACAAAGAAAAAGAATGAGTATAGTCGGCATAAAGCCTAAAACGCTTCCGATACCGGTTAGTGCTCCATCAACCACCAAACCATAAACCAGATGTGAAACTCCTAAAGACTCCAGTTGGCTTGCAATAGCTCCAATGATAGCATCTACAATCAGAGAAAAACCGTCACTCATAAAGGTACCGATCGGGCCAAAAGTAATGTTGAATACAAGCATCATGGCCAGAAGAAAGATGGGCAACGCCAAAAACTTGTTTGTAACGATCTTGTCAATTTTGTTGGAAAGACTGGGGTCGCCAAAGGCACGCTTGCGATTTACGTTTCGCGCTACAATGCCCACCAAAAAGTTGTATCGCGAGTCGGCGAGGGCAGCGTCACCTGACATGCCTGTCCGCTTTTCCATCCTGTCCACAATCTCACTGATAATATGGTTATCATCCGGAGTAAGCGCCAAAGCCTTCTCTACAAGTTCATCTCTCTCAATCAGCTTGCTGGCGGCATATCTTTGAGGGATATTATTAGCGGTAAGCGTGTTTTCCATCAGTGATCCGATTGAATGGAGTGCTTCATGCAGGTCACCCGAGCAGAAGTCGTGTACCGGGGGGACGACACCGCTTTTGACAATGCCGATCGCCCGGCGGATCAGTTTATCAATGCCCTCATTATTCCTAGCAGAAATCGGTACAATGGGAATGCCGAGATCTCTTTCCAGACCTTCCACGTCAATAGTGTCGCCAGCGGCCCTGACCTCGTCCATCATATTGAGTGCGATAACCATCGGACGGTTCAACTCGGATAATTGAAGACTCAAATAGAGGTTGCGCTCAATATTGGTGGCATCAACAATGTTGATGATTCCGTCGACACCACCGCTTGTAATGAAATTTCTGGAAATAACCTCTTCGGTTGTAAAGGGAGAGAGAGAATAAATTCCGGGAAGGTCGACAACAGACACTTCCTTGTTACCCCTTATCACGCCCTCTTTTTTGTCTACCGTTACACCAGGCCAGTTGCCGACATGCTGGTTACTGCCGGTAAGCTGGTTGAAAAGGGTCGTTTTACCGCTGTTCTGATTGCCTACAAGAGCAAAAACCATGCTCATATTTTCACGCTCCAAACTGTTGATCAAATGAATGTCACTGTTATCATATTTTGGTCAGTACTTATTAAATAGCTTTGTGGTTTTACGTCTGCTTCACCCGCCGTATCGGGATCATGGTCGTTTAAATGGGGCTTAGTATTAAGATGATTTCATGGGCGTCAGATTTGCGCAGGCTTAGGTCATATCCGCGAAGTGTAATTTCAATAGGATCGCCGAACGGTGCTGTTTTTCGAAACATAATTCTGGTCCCAGGTGTGATTCCCATATCCAGAAAGCGGCGGCGAAGAGCGCCAAAGCCGCCTACAGTGCTGACTACGCCGGATTGGCCAGGCATCAGCATATCTAAACTGATTGTCTCATGAAGATGTTTGTCGCCGTGACAGTGACGATGATTATGGCAGTCATGTCTGTGTTCGCCGGCATGGATCACAATGTTGTTTTCTCCTGTAGACACTGTGCTTTCCCAATTATCCAGTGTTTTCGTATCGTTCATAAAAAGGCCTCCCATATATTGTTATATAAAACTAACATTTGCGCCAAAAAAATAGAATGAGAACTTCCTCACAAATTAGTTAGCCTGATCTAATAATTAGTATAGTCTAACTTTTTTTATTTGTCAAGCGCTTATTGCTATTTCATATAAGCAGAACTGATTTATAGTTGATTAACTTGAAAACAAGCTTGTGATTTCTCCCCCCTCCGAAGGCGGGGGGAGAAAATAATGTTTTATATATAGCCAGTTTTTAAGTTAATTGCTACATTGTCAAGCCAAATGCGACAGTTCGAGCAGAAAGAGCTGGGAAGGTGTATTCCAATAAAGACATTTTCGGGGTCTGTTGTTTATAAGCAGAAGAGAAGAAGACAGGTTTTGATGAGAAACAGTGGACAGAACAGTACCTTTCGGAAAGAACTCTCTGAGCAAACCGTTACCGTACTCATTGCTTCCTCTCTGATGCGGACAATATGGATCAGCGAAATAAAGAGTTAAGCCTAGATCTTTCTGGATTACATCATAACAGGCAAATTCACCGCCACGATCTGTTGTTGCTGTTTTGAATGTGCCTTGTGGCAATAAAGTGTGCAGGTGCTTGATTGCAGCTTCCATGGAAGCTGCCGTTCGATCAGGAATGGGAACGGCTGTATAGAACCTTGTTTTTCGTTCCACAAAGGTGGCCAAGCAACCACCGGAACCCCTAGAGGAAACCACCGTATCAAGTTCCCAATGCCCAAATGTTTCTCTGGTATATACCTCTTTCGGTCTCTTGCGGATAGAAGTACCACGAGCATAATGCGCAAGATTTTTACAGCTTCTCTTTTTTCCATTACGGCGCAGCACATCTGCGGTGAGTCCGTTCAGTCGTCCGGCATAAAGCCAGTTGTATATTGTTTTAAAGCTCAGTTGGCTTGAAGTAACGGTATGTGATATTTGTTCTGGCGACCAGGTCTCTTTCAGCTTTTCTGCCACAGCTGCGCACAACTCCTCGTTCCATTTCCCTTGAGGTTTGCTGTTGTGCCGTTTCTTCTGGTAATCCAGTTGTGCTTCTTCTGCGTTATACGCTCGGGCACCGTAAAAACGTTTCAATTCTCTAGCGATACTGCTGTGGTGACATCCCAGACGTGATGCGATTTTCCGGGTCGTATATCCGATTTGACGGAGTTCCTCTATCTTTCCTCGTTCGAATGTTGTAAAATGGTGGTGGCTCATGGCTGCCTCCTTGTGTGAATGTTGTTGTTGCAAACTCTATTCTACACGTTTTGGCCGCCTTGGGCTATCTTTTTTCTGTCGCATTTCATTTTACAATGTAGCGCAATTGACTATATATGCATGCCCGTCCTATGCTCGTGTGAAGAAAGTTCAAAACTCTCTTTTTATTTGCTCCATCACATTTTTAGAAAACCCGCACACCCTCAATATGAAGGCAGCGTTTCTTTTCATATGTATAGCTATCCAATGCTCGGTTATCCCAGTCATAGGTATGTGTTGCCACCAAGATGCCATCAGAATCATTAGGATTTTCCGCCGCTACCACCACTAGACTGTGCCCAAATACTTTTCCATCAAAGGAGAGCTGGACAAGATCACCCGGCAGAAGCTTTGAGCATTCGGTAACGGTGGCAAAAGGACCTGCATCTCTGTTGCCAATTAGAAATTTGTATAAGAATTCCACACCTGTCCAAGAAGGTGCGCGGCGGCTTGCACTTATATAATACCATCCGGTATCCGGTTTATAATTCATCACCCCTGCCCCGGCATAGATGCACTGTGAAGTAAAGTTGGTACAGTCGCCACCCATAGTGGTGAAATCCAAATATCTGTGATTTCGTCCGTATGCCCATTGATGGGCGTATTCTACCGCTTTGGCGCGGTTATATTCTTTAATATACATTGGCATGCCTCCGTTTCCCTCCAATTGTATTAGGTTATCCAAGAATCCCTCGCCCAAACACATTGCAAAAGAAAGGATATATTTCTTGAGACCTTGATGTGACAAAATTTACTATATATACTAGCGTATCTTATATAAGTATACTGCTTTGAATTTAAGAATAGTATTTTTGCCTCTAAATGGATAAATAATTTATTTTGCTAAATACAATATTATGCCGAACTTCTTTACCTGACTCTGTGGCGGGCAAAGTGAATATGTCTTTTTCTATCTATAAAAAAACACTAATATTGACAATAGTGAGGGCTCTGTGATGATCTTTGATACATTAAAGCTGATGGGATCCATAAGCGCTGAATGCTTTAGAGCAAGTTCTTGCGATACTAAGACCTGGGAACAGAAGGATAGGGAGTTGCTGGAGGATGAGATTGCGTATCATAATGTGAAACGGCTTGTACCACTGCTTCTTGGTATATCCGCTGTTGAAATTAATAACCTTTTATTCACCCGTCCTCAACCAGAATATTTCTATAACTATAGCTTATTGTTGATGATGGCAATAACCTATATATTTGTGGTAAAGAGGTTGCTTTTCGTAGATAAGCCGAGTAGTAAAAGTATGCGCGCCATATATAAAAGCTTTTGGATACTGTATTCCATTGCTACCCTTGGCTTTTCAGTGCAGGATCTTTTTATAAGAGCCTCGCTCAACAACTATATTATGCTAATATTTCTCGCGGCGACCCTGCCTATCCTAAACATATCCGAAATGTCATTTCTCGTCATCACTCATACGTCGGCGCTCGTCGTGGTAATTGTCAAATATGGTTTGCCAGGCTATCATATTCAACAGATGATCTTATTTTGCTGTTGCACTGTGCTTGTTTCACAGTTTTTACGCAATATATTTTGCCATTCGTTTATAGTTAAAAAACAAATGGAGCGTTTAAATGAAAAGCTGGAAACACTTTCTGAGACAGATGCCCTTACAGAACTGCTTAACCGCCGCGGGTTAAATAAGCGAATAGAGATTATATGGCCCCAGTGTGTCAGAAACAGAGAATATATATCGGTTATCATGGCCGATGTGGACCTTTTTAAAATGTACAATGATCGTTTTGGTCACGAAATGGGGGATAGGTGCCTGAAAAAAATAGCAGACTGCATGAAACAAAACGTGAAGCGGGCAACAGATATCATTGTCCGTTATGGCGGCGAGGAATTTATGATTATTACTCTTGACCAAAATGAAAAAGATGCTCTCATTCTTGCCGAGAAGGTGAGGGCTGCCATTGAGAACATGAGGATTAAATCTGGCAGTGACACCGTATCTGAGTATGTAACGGTCAGCTTGGGTGTAGCGACGCTGATGACCGAGCCGGGAGACAACTTCGCTCCGCTTTATATTGAGGCAGACAAAGCGCTATATCAAGCAAAGGCAAACGGAGGAAACTGTGTGGTATTGGGTGAAAAAGTCTTAATGAATTAATATGGAAAAGCATTTTCTCGCGAGATAAGTTGCTAAGGAGATCATAATCCTGCCTTTGCTTACTCCCGTGGTGTAAACAAAGGCAATAGTGATTTTAAATATAATCTTGTATCATATACACACCCATTCAATCGTACAATGCAACATCTTAGCTTGTATAGTTGATTAATTTGAAAACAGGCTTGTGATTTCTTCCCCCGCCATCGGCGGGGTAATATACAAGAACATTTAACCTGTTGCAATGAAAGATCTAGATTTTACTAAGCATTAGTTGCCGGATAATAAAAAAGCTGCCATATCCTGTCGGAAGGCAGTTTTTGTTTTTAGTTTTGGTCTGTGGGGTTTAATGGGAATAGAAGTCTTGCGTTATATTTGCCAGCAGACATCAGATACCGTCAGCTAGTTTTTTTGCCATCAAATCCGGGTCGGGGCTGTTGATGATAGCATCATTTTTAGAAATCAGCCCCTTCTTATACAAGATCAGTAGGCTGGCACTCATTGAAATCATTCCTTCGTTCGGGGATGAGAAGATGACTGAGTCAATTTGGTGAATCTTTGACTCGCGTATCATGTTTCGGATGGCTGGATTGGTTTGCATGATTTCGAAGGCCGGAACTATCCGTGAGTCCAGGGTAGGTATCAACTGCTGCGAGATAACTGCCTGAAGGACCATGGAAAGCTGAATTCTGATCTGCTGTTGCTGATTGGGGGGGAATACGTCGATAATGCGGTCAATGGTGTTTGCCGCACCAATGGTATGCAGAGTGGAGAAAATCAAATGGCCGGTTTCTGCCGCTGTCATAGCGATATTGATCGTTTCATAATCTCTCAGTTCGCCGAGAAGGATAACATTGGGTGATTGGCGCAGCGCAGCGCGAAGAGCCTGTACATAGCTTTGTGAGTCCGAGGGAATCTCTCGCTGGCTGACGATACTTTTATTGTGCTTATGTAGGTACTCAATAGGATCCTCAAGGGTAATGATGTGTCCGCTGCGACTCTTGTTGATAGCATCGATCATGCAGGCAAGTGTAGTCGTTTTTCCGCTTCCAGCCGGTCCTGTTACCAAGACAAGTCCCTTTGTCTTGGTGGCAATATTTACAACGGCAGGTGGTATGCACAGAGACTCTGGGTTGGGGAGATCAAAATTGACCACACGGATGACGGCGGCCAAAGAGCCCCTTTGCTTATATGCGCTGACTCTGAAGCGTGAGATCCCCGTAATAGAAAATGAAAAATCATCATCCCCTGAGGTTTGTAAAATATTTAATTTACGCTCACCTGAAATATTATAAATCCCCATGAGGATTTCTTCAGTCTGTGAAGGAGAAAGTGGCGTGTCATTCACATTTACCATATGACCGTCAATCTTATAACAAAGGGGAAGGCCAGCGACAACGAATATATCCGAAGCCTTGTTGTCGACTGCCTTTTTAAAAAGATCTAGCACATCCACAGCCTATACTCCTCTATACTGGAGCGTTATTTACCGCTCCAAACATTTAATTTTTCTTTTATGGGTAACCATTCCTCTGTATTTACCAGCTGCCACTCAATTATCTGATAGCGTTTTTTTTGATCGGCGTTAACAAAGCTTGGGATTAGTGCGATTGAAAGCGCCTGCCGATCGTTTACTGTAACGGAATAACGGAGCACTAACTGCACCGAGCTGTTTAAATCTGTTTTTTTCTCAACTTTTATCCAATTTATCATAGTGGGTAGTGACTGGCACTGGGTAAGATAATTCGTCTCACTGTCTGCGCTATCCATCATAATGTTAAGTTTCGAATCAATCTCGGCCAACTTTTCCTGTGCGGAGATATCAGCGTTATAATAATCGGAAAGTGACTTAGCTGTGCGCTTCGTAAGACTATAGTCGGCATTAGCTGATAAGATCGAAAGGGCGGCAAAAACGATGAGACAGACCAATACAAAAATCATCAACATCGACACCGCTCCAACGCCTATACCGGTAACGATCCGTCTATTCTTCATATGTTCTACCTTTCTGTTGAATCTGTTTGAAAAGAAAACAAATTTCAATATGATGAGTAATGATACAAACTCAGCTAAAATCAGGCAGGTATTTTTTGACTTTCAAATCATATATATTTTCTCTATTTGCGCCATCTGCCTTTGTCACCGCAATAGCGCAGATGAGAAAGCTTTTTTGTTCCCTGTCTAAATGGATACTCAACTTATAGATGTAACTGTCCGGGTTTGTGATATTCCACTCGCTGTTGTAATATATTGCCGGTTGGCCATCGGCGTCCGGTCTTGTACCCAAGAGACGTTCTAAAGCGTCTGTTGAGCCGTCAGTTGCTTTTATGCACTCCGCTGCGTTTTGGACCTGAATGAGAGCCATACTAAGCTCTTCACTCTGTACACTTTGCATGTGGGCATAAACAAAAAGCCTGGCGCAGATGGCACTGCTCAAGGAAAAAAAGAGAATGACCAATACCATCTCAAGTAAAAACATATTTGATTTAGATCGTATATTATTGGTGCGCACAACCGTTACCTCCGTAAAAGTTAGCAATGCGGGCTGAAAAACAGCTGTGTGCTTCGCCCATATCCATCAAGATAGGAGAAAACAAAAAGGTTGTTATCTGCCATTTTTATATCAAAGCCTGTAATCTCCAAGATAGTCTGTCCGATGGCAGGATTTACTGGATCACCTTTGCCCACAAATATCTCCTTCAGCTTGCCATCGTGGTGAAATATCCACGTCTGATAGGCCGAGCCGTTTAAAGTTTGTTCCAGCACCAGCGCCTGTTTGCCGCTAAGCTCTTCAGTATAAATTGCATTTAGTATATCCATCTGTCTCAGCTTTGTACCAACATATGAAGTGGATATCCTCTTTGTAGAATTCATATCCATGCGACGTGTGATGCCTTTATAAATATTTGCGCCCATTATGATGATGCTCAGCATAGAAATTACAAAGACACAGAAAAGAGCTATGGCGAACATGACGTCCACAACATGCCCCTTAACCTTCGAGGCAAAATTCATTTTTACACCTGCTATCTATTTTTCTATCAAGTAGAGCCCCGTAGACTTGTCCACCACCGTAATTTCCGGCATGATGTTGGAGGCGAAACACATATAATCCACAAAAAACTTTTTGTGGTTAATGATAAGTCCATAGTGCTCCTCAAGATATTTGATGCTGGGGGGATATCTTCCCTCAACTGCATAACAGTTTACAGATGCCCTTGTAATGGCCTTAGATAGTAACTGCAGCTGCTCATCCTCTGAGGTAGCCTCTATGCAGCTGACACCAAAGAGAAAAAGCCCTACAAAACATAGAAAAATTAAAAAGGGGCTTATCATCTCTTTGATCGAAAACAAATGACGTTTTCTCTTAAAAATGCTCATTGATATTCCCCCATACCCATACCATTTTGCATTAGAAGAAGCATTTTCACTTTCCTCTATCCCATCGCAGGTGGGGAAAGGAATGCAGTACCAAAGCTGGTTTTTATGCAAATCAGCATCAACATTACAGCCAGACTAACTGATTGAGGACATAACTCCAATGAGGGGAAGCATCACAGAAAGAAGAATCATCCCCACGATTATGGAAAGGGCGGTGACAAGGGTGGGTTCGATCATCGAAATCAGTGAACCAAGTTGGATATCTACCTCTTCCTCGTATTGCTCAGCGAGTTTATGCATTACTAGATCAACTGTACCAGTTTTAAAACCTACGGTCACCATGCGGGAATAGACGCCAGTGAAAATATCAGTCTTCGCGAGGGCATCAGAAAATGAGCTGCCTTGCTTGATCAGCATACGGCAAGTATCAATTTTACCTCTGATAAAATGGTTATCCACAAGCTTATAGACCATGTCGATAGACTGATCAGTGTCAAGGCCGCTGGAAAGCATCAGAGACATGGCTGAGGCAAAGCGGGCAGAAGCCACTTTGGCGTTGAGCTTTTTAGTTAAGAAAAAGGTGGATATAAAATGCGAGTAATTTTGTTTCCAGTTTTTACTATTTTTGGCGACCTTCAGAGCCAATAACAGGAGCAAGCATCCACCAGCAATAAATACCGAATTACTGGCAAGGGCTGTCCCAAAATGCATCATGCTTTTTGCGAAGCCACTCATTTCCCCACCCAGCTGTTCAAAAACCTGATTAAACACAGGAAGTACTTTGACAATGAGGATAATAATGACGATCAGAATCATGATGATCATGATGATTGGATATGTGACTGCATTTTTGATGCTTCTAACGATGCACTCCTCGCGCTCATAGTAATTGGCCAGGGAACTCAGGACATCTTCGAGTCGACCGGAAAGTTCACCAATCTCCATCATGTCGATCAGATATTTGGGGAAAACTTTCGTAGTGGTGATGGCAGAATACAGGGGTTTTCCAAACTCTAACTCTTCAGCTATGATGGATAAAATCTCCTTCATTCTGGTGTCATGAGCATCCTCGCTCATGATCGCCACGCCCTCGCGTATGGTGATACCCGATTTTAAGATGAGGGTGATCTGGGCTGCAAAGGCGGATATCTCCCTGGGTGAAAGAGGGTTTGCTGTGATACCAAAATCAATCCTTTCCTGAATAGACATACACTGCTCCTTCTCCTCAAAGAGAATTAATAAACATACTTAGCGCTATAATTTGTTGTGTTATTAATGAAGGTCATGATATTGTTGTTTCCTTTAGCACCCGAGGCAAATGTGGGATCCATCAGCTTCCAATTCTGCCCGTCAAACTGGATGATGTTGTTGACCCAGCCGATATCTGTAATATAGGTACTGATCCAAGCGTGATAGGTGCCACCAGTGACATAGCCAATCTCCAGCCGAGCTGGGATGGCTTGCGCGCGCAGCATAGAGACCATCACGGCGGCATAATCAAAGCATATTCCTTTGTTGCTGGCGAGAATTTCATCGACAACCGGAATATAGCCTGAAACAACGGTAGCCGCTTTATAATCGTCATAGGTAAAATGGCTGATAACATAATTATAAATGTTTGAAAGGATCTGAATATCACTCGTGGCATCCTTGGCAAGCTGACAACTCAGGCTTACTACATTGGAGCTTGGGCTAAAATTGACATATTGATTGGGATAAAGGAATGACTGATAGGAATTGATAAGGGAGACCTGAACCGTTGTTCCATAAGCTAGTACATACTGACTGTCATAGACATTTTCAAAAATATTGATGGTATACAAGCCGCTTCCACAGGTAAAAGGAAATACTTCATAGTCAACGCCCGAACGAAGATTATATGTATACGCGATATCTCCGCTTTTGGATATTTGAAGCTTGACTTTGCCTGAGGTTCCGGTGTACTTAATCATCACATATCCTTCGCCGGTATTCGAGGCATCGATGAATACTTTACTGTTGCCATATGTGGATGTACCGGAACGGGTAGGAATCAGCGGATAGGAAACACCCGGTTGCTTTACCAGAGGCACTGTAGGAATATCTCCCGTTATTTCAACCGTGGAATTGGCGCTTTGAGCAGCCGCATCCTGTTCTGAAGTGAGTTGAAGTGCAGTTTTTTCTTTTGACAAGTAAGGGGTAAGCAGGAAGGTTGACAGAAGTACTGCGCATGCAGCAGTGGAAACTGCGATCACCCGGTTTATTATAGTTCGATTCATATCTTATTTCCTCCTTTGCTTTGAGCATATATTGCTATGGCGGTTCGTAAGAAAGGGATACTTGACGATCCATGAAGCTTAGCGCGACACCTTTCATGTGGACAAAATCGGTGTATAAATAGCTTGGCAGCATCACATGCAGGCATTTTAGATCACATCATTAATATATCGGACAAACCAAGAATAACAGTAGCTTCAAAATGATTTTTTGCTTTTAAATCTCACATTTATTAATTTTGTGATATACATTTGTCTGGGAAAATGATACAATTACCTTGAAATTGGTTATTGGCAATTTAGTTGGGGGGATTTGGATGCCAGTTGATGCGCTTTCGATAAAAGTTACAATGCTGGGCGGATTTAGAATCACCATTGGTGACAAGGTGTTCGGGGATAATGCGACCAGAACACGTCAAGTCTGGAATCTTCTCGAATATTTGATTGCTTTCCGTCATAAGACAATATCCCATGGCGAACTGATACAATCATTGTGGCCAGAAAGCGATAATGAGGATCCTTCCAATGCTTTGAAAAATCTGGTCTATCGTATTCGCACACTCTTTATTCAGGCGGATATTCCATTTGCAAAGGATATGATCATATCCAAACGGGGAAGCTATTGCTGGAATAATGATATTCCGTGCGAGGTAGATGTTGAAGAATTTGAAAAATTCAGCAAACAGGCTGCAGATACGAATCTATCGTCTGAGGAGAGAATTGACAAATACCTGAAAGCTATCAGTCTTTATAAAAGTGAGTTTCTTCCGGGATCGTGTTATGAAGAGTGGGTGGTCCCGTTGATTGACTATTATCGCACCACTTATTTTAAATGTGTACACAGTGCTCTTGAGCTGCTGGTTGAGACCAAACGATACGCCGAGGTACAAGCCATATGCGAAAAGGCAATCATTATTGACCAATTTGAAGAGCAGGTCCACAAGTATCTCATCTATTCTCTTGCCGAACAGGGAAAGCACAGCAAGGCTCTTGCACATTATAACTATGTTATGGACCTTTTCTATAATGAACTCGGAGTTAATCCTTCTCAATCAATGAAGAATTTGTACCGTGAAATTGTTAAGACAGTTAACAATGTGGAGATTGATCTGAACACTATTAAAAAAGAGCTCAGTGAGGCCGATGATGTTAGCGGAGCCTTCTATTGCGAATACGAGGTGTTCAAAGATATGTACCGCGTTGAGGCGAGAAGTGCCGCAAGGGTCAACGAGTCCATTTTTGTAGGCCTTTTGACACTCACGGGGGCTAACGACAAAGTGCCGGAACGTCAGATTCTGACCAGGGGAATGGAAAAGCTTTTACAGATCGCTACCAAAAGCCTTCGTAAGGGGGACGTGATTGCCCGCTTCAGTCCCACCCAGTACGTGATGATGTTCCCGACACGCACCCATGAAAACGGACAGCTTGTCATGAATAGATTATCCCAGCGCTTTCGCAGCGAGCCAAGCACGAAAGTGCTTGATATTCACACAAATTTTCTACCCATTGATCCTGTCAAATAAAACATAAATATGTTTGAGAATAACCGTCTGTGTTGGTACGCGCAGGGCGGTTATTTTTTTCTGACATCATTGTATTAAAAATAGAAAAGAAGAACATTTCTTAATTATAAATTGATGAGAAGCCCTGCCGATCATTCATTGCCCCACAAGGGGTTAAAAGTGGCACAGTAGATTTGCATTCACTTAACAGGCCACTTATAAAAGTGCTTTCGATTTCATCGATTTTATATCAAATGACTTTATTGTGACTCATTATACCATAATTTGTTATGAACTACCCCTATTTTCATTGAATTTTTAAATTTTTTTACCATTTTTTTATTTATTTAGTGAAATTTAAATCCAAGACTTACTATATGATAACATAAAATATTTCATCTTTTTAACACAATGCTTTTTACGAAATATTACTTTCTTGTGACCGAATTCTGTGATAATATAACTAGTGGAATATGTAGCTGAATAAAACACAAAACTTCACGTCGTTTTTTGTGCACAGAAATAATTTTCTTGGTGTAAAAATGTCCATGATATATGATTGCGAGCCAGACAAATCCTTTCAATTTTTACCTTTGTATAATTATCTGTAGAAGTATAAGGGGAAAAGGAAAGGAGGCAGAACGCTAACGCGCGACAGCCGGTTGTAAAGGAGATGGCAATTTGTCGGAAGAGTTAATAACCCTTACGCCCCCAGAGGCCGGCGACGCAATTATATGCGTCGATACTTTTCAAGACTATGAATTGTCAGGAAGGCTTTACAGCAGGTACATTTCCGGGCACCTTGCATTTTGGGGTGCCAAAGCTATGATTGAAAGCATGGAGGCCATTTTTAATACCAGAAATGATCTGCAGCGGCCATATGAATATCGCACTTTCCGCCATGAGAAAAAGCCAGCACCTATGGTGATGGGTAGCAAGGGGGTTCAGAGAATGGTGAATGAAAACTTGATTCTAGAGAAAACGGGTGAAAAGGCAACCTTTATAATTAAAGTCCAGTTTCAGCAGAATGCCACATGGCAAGGAACTATCAGTTGGACGGATAAAAAGAAAACACAGCGTTTCAGAAGCCTTTTGGAATTGATAAAGCTAATGGATGTAGCTCTTGCTGAATCCTCCGAAATCATAGAGGTGGAAGCCGATAGTCATCCGGATGTAAGAGCAGAATAATTTTAAGAATATTGCGAAGGAGTTAAAAGAGTGAAATATTTTTCTTGCTAGAAAAAAGAATTGTATCACGGATGTGGGCATATTTGTGCCCCGTCTTTGTGTTACGCTTGCAAGAAGGTTATGAGCTCTATCACTCTAGATATAGCGGATTGGCATCGACTATATGAATCATATAGCTTTGTGTATGTTCTGCGTATCATTTTGAGCTGCGAGAGGAATGCCCTCTTGCAGCTTGTTTTATGATATGGAGGATAATATATGTCATTGATTCAAATTTTAAATCTCACCTTTGGTTATGAAGGCAGCGTAGAAAATATATTTAAAAATGTCTCTTTTCAAATTGATACCGATTGGAAGCTGGGCTTTGTCGGAAGAAATGGCCGCGGGAAAACAACGTTTTTAAATCTGTGCCTTAACAAATTTGAATATAGCGGAACAATTACCGCTTCTGTTTGTTTTGACTACTTTCCTTTTCAGGTGGAAGAAGTTGGACGTTCTACACGAGAGATCGTCAGGGAGTGTATTGCCCCATTTGGACAATGGGAGAAAGAGATGGAAGAGTGTTTGGGGGCCGACACGGAGATCTCACTGGCCAGATATAGTGAGCTGCAGGAAGCATTTGCAGCCGCGGATGGATATATGATAGATGGTTTGATCGAAAGAGAAATAGCCACTTTGGATCTTTCGCCGGGAGTGTTGGACAGACCATTTACCACCTTGAGCAGTGGTGAGAGGACGAAGGTGCTTTTAACCGGTCTGTTTTTGAAGAAAAACAATTTTCTTCTGATAGACGAACCTACAAATCACCTTGACCTTGAAGGTCGCAGAGCGGTAGCCAGTTATCTCCAGTCAAAAAAAGGATTTATTCTTGTCTCTCACGATAGAGAGTTCCTCGATGGAATCATTGATCATATACTTGTGATCAACAAGGCGAATATTGAAGTGCAAAAGGGGAATTTCACCTCCTGGCAGTTAAACAAGGACAGACAGGACACCTATGAGCTTTTGCAGAATGAAAGGCTAAAAAAGGATATCAGGCGATTGACCGCCGCAGCAAAGCGGGCGTCCGACTGGTCCGACGAAACCGAGGCTTCCAAAATTGGGATGCACGCTTTTGATCGGGGTGCTATCGGGCACAAGGCTGCGAAGATGATGAAGCGTTCCAAATCCATCGAGCAGCGCCGACAGAACGCTGTGGAAAGTAAAACGAAGCTTTTAAAAAATATTGAACAGGCGGATGCCCTTAGCCTCAAACCACTGGAATATCACAGAGACAGGCTTGTCGAGGTGAGGGATCTCGCTCTGATCTATGACGGGCGCAGGGTGGCAGAAAACATAAATTTTGTGGTAAATGCGAGGGACAGGGTGACGATCAGCGGTAAAAATGGTTCGGGAAAATCCAGCCTTTTAAAGCTGCTGACGGGCGAGAATATCTCATATAGCGGGAGTTTTAGTGTTGGTATCGGACTTCAAATTTCCTACATACCTCAGGATACCTCCTTCCTCAAGGGAAGCATCAAGGATTTTGTCCAATGCCAAGGGCTCGACGAAAGCCTGTTTAAATCGATACTGCGCAAGCTGGACTTTTCAAGAGAACAGTTTGAAAAAGATATGCGTGATTTCAGCGCCGGACAACAGAAAAAGGTGCTCCTGGCAAAAAGCCTGTCTCAGCCCGGGCACCTATATATCTGGGACGAACCGCTAAATTTTGTGGATGTGCTCTCTCGCATACAGATTGAAGAGCTGATCCTTAACTATAATCCGACCATGATTTTTGTTGAACACGATGCTTTATTTTGCCAAAATATAGCCACAGTGACGGTAATGCTATAGTTAGGAAAAGTGACCTTTTTTCAAAATATTGCTTTAAGCATGTTGAAATCAGGCACAGCGTATGAAACGATATAGTTCTATTCTATTAACCGTCTAATAAGCAATTACCTATGTCTCTTTCCCTCGCATATGGGGAAAAGAGACATACATACAATAATGCCATTTTAACAGGATTTAGTTTCATACGCTTTTTGACGATCGTGAAAAAACTATATAGCCAATTAACTTAAAAACTGGCTATATATAAAACGTCATTTTCTTCCCCCGCCGAAGGCGGGGGAAGAAATCACAAGCTTGTTTTCAAGTTAATCAACTATAGTGCTCTTTCTTGCTACCAGTGAGTACATATGATACGATGGCATATGTTGGATACATGAAAAAGAGGTGTTGTTCTTGGTCGAAAAAAGACAAATTTCGAAAGACATCTTTACATTGATGATTCCGGTTATTCTTGAGAACATGCTGCAGATGTTTGCCGGTGTTGTCACGGCTGCATTAATTGGGCGTCTGTTAACCGAAGACATCGCTGCGCAGGGCATCTGCCAGCGTGTGATCATCCTTTGCTGGGCGATATTTAAGGGCATAGGCATTGGCGCCACTGTGGTTGTAGCAACGCGATATGGCGAAGGACGTCTGGACCGTTGTAAACGAACTATCGAGCAAGTATTTCTCACGCTCGCTCCTACTGCCATGCTTTTCTCCGCCATTTTTCTCTTGTGGCCTCATGTAATTTTAGGATTCTTTAGCCAAGATCCTATTCTTATCACCAAAGGGAGCGAATACATACGGATTGTTGCCTTTGGGTTGCCGTTTACATCCATTAACTTGATAGTAACAGCAGCTTTTAACGGTCAGGGTAATACAAAAGCCCCCATGTATATTGCTGGAATTCTCAATTTAGTCAATGTCACCGCAGGAAGCCTCCTGATATTCGGCGGACTTGGCATAGGTCCTATGGGCCTTCGGGGCGCCGCAATTGCGTCCGCTCTTGCGCAGATGACCGGTGCGCTGATCGGCTTAGCACTTCTTTACAAACCGAACGGCTTGTATGCAGGTTTTCGTAAGAGTCATAAATTTTTTACGGTGGATGTCGATTGTATCAAAAATATTTATGCCACAGGAATTCCTGCTGCTATGGAGAATATGTTCTGGTGCCTTTCTGCAATTTTGATCAGCAAGATTATCCTTTCATATGGGAGCTCCTATTTTGCCGCCTATCAGTTGGGGCTTCAGGCCGAGGCCATTACTGAAATGCCGGCAATGGGACTTTTGGTTGCCTCCACCACGTTGGCCGCCAGGGCGATCGGCAAGCGGGATAGTCAGCTTTTCCAACTGTATTACAGGCAGCTTTTCAAATTCTCCCTTTATATTGGTGTGGGATCTGGTATGGCTTTGTTTATATTCAATGGTACCTTTATGCGGATTCTTACCGATAAACCTGAGCTGCAGGCTATTGCTGCCGGCTATGTTTTTGTTATGTGTTTCGCCCAGACGCCCCAAGATATGTCAAAGGTGTATAACGGAACATGCCGTGCTGCCGGTTATCGCAATGTTCCAATGTATATTTCTGCTATTGGTATCTGGCTTGTGCGGGTACCCCTGTGCATTATATTCGGCTGGGTGCTGCATTGGAGCATCACTTGGATATGGATCACCATTTTGGCGGACCAATTGATCAGGGTTAGCTTAAGCGCCTTTGTATTCCATAAGTTTAGAATCATTTCCGCTGTGGAAAATCTTCCACTGGCAGACGATGTGCAGTCACAATCGGTTAGTTAGAATCAAATTGACGTCAGGTCCAGCCATACGTTTAGCACAAGGCGCTCTTTCTCATCTGTCAGGAATGGGAAAGGCGCTTTTTTTGCATAGGTATACTATTTAAAATCGTTGATTAGTCTTTGTTTCCCCCGTCGGAAGCGGAGCTGATGGAGATGGATATATTAACGAAACAGTTAAACAAAAATAAAATGCTTCGATAATCAAATTATTTTTTGATCAAAGTACTTGACAAAAACTGATACAATAATATAATTAGTTTGTAAAACCAAGTAATTTGAGGTGATAATATAGATGGATATGTTTGAGATGCAACTCAATGAAATTTTAGTAGATACCTTCCGCACAATCCTGACAGTTGAAGAGCAGGCGGTCAGAATTACCGGCAGAAGTGATCTGTCTATGAGTGAAATGCATCTCCTAGAGGCTGTAGGAAAGCAGCATGACAAAAGCATGACCATCAGTGATCTTGCACAGGAATTGGGAATTAAGCTGCCGTCGGTTACTGTTGCTATCAATAAACTGGTACAAAAAGAGTATGTTGAAAAGAAAAAATACGGAAATGACGGAAGAATGGTTTTTGTAACGTTGACAAAACTCGGGTACAAAACTGATTGCGCCCATCAATATTTTCACGAGCAGATGGTCCGTAATATTAGCAAAGAAATGTCAGAGGACGAAAAAACAATTTTACTAAAAGGGATGAATCGGTTAAACAGCTTTTTTAGACGAAAAAGTACCGATCTGGAGGCAAAATGAGTTTTAAAATCATCGGAACGGGAAGTGGTTTGCCCGATTTGGTTGTAACCAATGATGATTTATCCAAGTTTGTCGATACAAGCGATGAATGGATCACATCGAGGACGGGCATTAGACAGCGACATATTTTGCAAAAAGAAACCCTTCTTGACATCGCAGTTAAAGCCGCTATGAAGGCACTCGAAAACGCTAGGGTTAACGCGGATGAACTGGATATGATCATATGTGCTACCTTACAGGGTGAATACATCATGCCGTCGCTTGCCTGTCTTGTGCAGGAAAGCATTGGCTCCCAGTGTACCGCATTTGATATTAATGCGGCCTGCTCAGGGTTTCTGTACGCGTTGGACGTGGCTAAGTCATATTTTGATACCAAAAAAGTAAAAAAAGTACTGATTGTATGTGCCGACCAGTTGTCAAAATTTATTGACTGGAATGACAGGTCAACTTGTGTTCTTTTCGGAGATGGGGCCGGCGCGGTTGTTCTCTCAGAAGGGGAAGGCATTTTATCCATCAGCCTAAAATCAAAAGCCCGCAGCGACTGCCTGAATATACGCGCTGATATACCACAAGGCCCGTTTTCAGGCACTGAAGATAATAGCAGAAGAAGCTACTTCAGCATGAATGGTCAGGAAGTATATAAATTTGCGGTTTCAACGGTAAGTATTGACTCACAACGCGCTGTTCAGGAAGCCGGAATTTGTTTGGATGATGTAGATTATTTTCTGTTGCACCAAGCGAACGGAAGAATCATCGAAGCAGCAAGAAGTCGCCTTGGGCAGCCGGAAAGCAAATTTCCCGTAAACTTTGCCACGATGGGTAACACTTCATCAGCCAGTATACCTATGCTGATTGATGAACTCAATACAAATAACAGGTTAAAAACAGGTGATATTCTTCTTCTAAGTGCGTTCGGCGCAGGGCTTACCTCTGGAGTGTGCATTATAAAATGGGGTCAATAATTCCCAGTGGAATTAAAATAAAATTATTTGGAGGCTACGAAAATGATATTTGAAAAAGTAACAGCAATTTTGGCGGAGCATAAAGATCTTGAGCCATCCGCAATAAAACCTGAGACAACCTTTGCCGAACTGGGCTTTGACTCTCTTGATACTGTTGAACTTATTATGGCGTTTGAAGAAGAATTCAGCGTCAATCTTGAAATGAATGAAGGACTGAAAACGGTGGGAGATGTAGTCAAGCTCATCGAAGAAAGCAAGTAATCCCATGATTAAGACACAGCTCTGTGAGCTTTTGGGGATTGAGTACCCTATAATTCAGGGGGGAATGGCCTGGGTTGCCGATGCCTGCCTTGCCTCGGCAGTTTCCAACGGCGGGGGGCTGGGTTTGATTTCTGCTATGAATGCCGATGCCGAGTGGCTAAGGCAGGAAATCAGAAAGGCAAAGCGGATGACCGATAAACCCTTTGGCGTCAATATTATGCTCATGAGTCCTTTTGCGGATGAGGTAGCCCGAGTTGTAGTCGAAGAGAAGATCAGCGTGGTTACAACAGGGGCTGGGAATCCACTAAAATACATGAAGGAATGGCTAGCGGCGTCCATCAAGGTTTTGCCCGTCGTACCTTCAACAGGTATTGCCAAGCTAATGGAGAGGGCAGGGGCCACTGCTGTAATTGCCGAGGGTGGTGAGTCGGGTGGACATGTAGGTGATTTGACCACCATGGTGCTCGTTCCCCAGGTATGCGATGCCATTGGGATACCGGTTGTAGCAGCAGGGGGTATTGCCGATGGAAGAGCGATAGCCGCTGCATTGATGCTGGGGGCGGTCGGTGTACAGGTGGGAACCAGGTTTTTGGTGGCGAACGAGTGTACCGTTCATCAAAACTACAAAGATAAAATTATTAAAGCAAAAGATATTGATACAATTACGACGGGAAAGCGGCTGGGACACCCCGTCCGCTGCTTGAAAAACAGTTTTTCCAGATCCTTTTTTGCCATGGAATACGACAGTACGATCAGCAATGAGGAATTGGAAAAAGTCGGATCTGGAGCGTTGCGCATTGCTGCCCGCGATGGGGATGAAAAAAAAGGCTGTTTTATGGCAGGCCAGGCCGCGGCACTGGTGAAAGAAGAGCAACCTGCTGCAGAGATCATCAGTGAGATGTTCTCTCAGGCGCAACAGATTTTAGGTGGTGTAAAACAATGGGTAAGATAGCGTTTGTTTTTTCGGGGCAGGGTGCACAGTACAGCGGCATGGGGCAAGAGATTTGTGAGGTATCCGAGGCTGCGGGTGCTGTCTTCACGATGGCTGATAGCATGAGGCCGGGTACATCCACGCAATGCTTTGAGAGCTCTAAAGAGGAGCTTTCAGTCACAATTAATACCCAGCCCTGTGTTTTCACCGTGGATCTGGCCTGTGCCGCCGCGCTTCGTGAGGCGGGCATCAAGCCGGATGGGGCGGCCGGGTTTTCTCTTGGGGAACTGGCGGCGCTCAGCTTTTGCGGTATGCTGACTGAAAAGGAAGCCTTTTCAGTTGTTTGTAAAAGGGCCGAGTTGATGGAAGAATGCGGCGTCAAGAACAAGGGATCTATGGCGGCAGTTTTAAGGCTTGAAAATGGACTGGTTGAGAAGCTTTGCCGTCAGGCGGGTGTCTATCCTGTCAACTATAACTGCGAGGGGCAGCTTGTCGCTGCTGGGGCCGAGAATGATATTATCAATCTGATTTTACTTGCGGGGAAAAACGGAGGTAAGGCATTAAAACTTCCGGTGAGCGGCGCTTTCCATTCACCTCATATGGAAGAAGCTGTCGCGGGCCTTCAGAATGCGCTTACAGATTTTCGCATAAAAAAGCCTGCGATACCTCTGTATGCCAATGTGACAGCGGAACCATACGGGGATAACCCGACGGAGCTTTTGACCAAACAGGTTGTCAGCCCGGTACAGTGGCAAAAAACGATTGAAAACATGGTGCGTGACGGGTTTGATACCTTCGTGGAAGTAGGCCCAGGGAAGACGCTCACTACTTTGATTAAAAAAATTTCTCCTGAGTCCACAGCTTATAACGTTGAAAACAAGGACAGCTTAAAGGCCACAATTGACGCTTTGTCAGGAGGCTGTCAGTTATGCTAAACGGTAAAGTCGCGGTTGTTACAGGAGCTTCCAGAGGCATTGGCAGGGCTATCGCTCTCGGAATGGCCAAGGAAGGTGCCAATATAGCAGTGATTTACGCAGGAAGGCAACAAGCGGCCGAGGAGGTTTGCTGCATGGCCCGGGATATGGGCGCCCACGCTGAATGTTATCAGTGTGATGTTTCGAATGCAGAGCAGTCTAAGGAAACGATTAAACAAATCATCGCCACCTTTGGCGGTGTTGATATTTTGGTCAATAATGCAGGAATCACCATCGATAAGTTGGTGGTGCAGATGACTGAGGAAGACTTCGACAGAGTCGTTGACATCAATTTAAAGGGAGCCTTTTTGATGTCGAAGCATCTCTACAGCCATATGGCAAAAAAACGCGCAGGACGAATCATCAACATTACATCTGTATCAGGAATTTCAGGTAATGCGGGTCAGGCAAACTACTCGTCGGCAAAAGCGGGCATGATCGGGCTAACAAAATCCATGGCCAAAGAGCTTGCTGCGCGCAATGTTACCTGCAATGCCATTGCACCGGGGTTTATTGATACGGATATGACAGACGCCCTGTCCCAGCCGGTCAAGGAACAGATTATTAACACGATCCCGATGAAAAAAATGGGCAAGCCCGAGGATGTAGCCCACCTTGCTGTGTTCTTGGCGTCCGACCTGTCTGCGTATATTACCGGCGAAGTTATAAAAATTGATGGCGGCCTTTGTATTTAAATGATAACAATTGGGCAAATAAAGAGGAAAACTTCAACTTACTCTGCACCACCGAACGCGAGGCAAAAAGAAAAGTGACTATATCCCCATCGGACGCTTCTTACAGAACTACCGATGGATGACCTAAAAGCTCTTATCATTTCTTTCTTTGCGTAATAAGAGTTTGTATTTTCTATCATTTATGCCGGCGCAAAGCGGCAGAACGGAGCTAATCATGGCAGATTGGGGCACAGGCTTTCACATCGGAGATCTCTCTGTCGAGGCGCCTATCATCCAGGGAGGGATGGGAATCGGGATTTCATTAAGCTCTCTGGCATCGGCTGTAGCCAATGAGGGCGGAGTCGGGGTCTTATCGGCAGCGGGTATTGGCATGTTCTCACCTGAGGGTATTAAAAATAGCCTGGAGTCTAATATTGATATGCTGAAGGCAGAGATCATAAAGGCCCGGTCTTTGACGAAGGGTGTTCTAGGGGTGAATATTATGGTCGCCCTTTCCACTTTCGGCGAGATGGTCAGGACCTCGATGGACATGGGTATTGATGTTATTTTTGCTGGGGCTGGGCTTCCGCTCAATTTACCCGGCTTTCGCAAAGAAGGATGCAAAACGAAGCTAGTGCCCATCGTCTCCTCTGCAAAGGCGGTTAACATTATTTCAAAATGGTGGCGTGAAAAATACCAGTATGTGCCTGACGCTTTCGTGGTAGAAGGACCAATGGCTGGCGGACATCTTGGGTTTAAGCCCGAACAGCTTGATGACCCTAATTTTGCGCTTGAAAAACTAGTCAGTGATGTTTTGACGGAAGTAAAAAACCTTGAGGCTGAAACAAATAAAAAAATACCAGTCATTGCGGCAGGGGGCATTTACACTGGTGAGGACATTTACCGCTTTTTAGAGATGGGAGTCAGTGCTGTGCAGATGTCCACTCGCTTTGTTGCGACAGAGGAATGCGATGCGGATCCTGCGTTTAAAGAAGCCTATATAAATTGCCGAAAAGAGGACATAAAAATTATCAAAAGTCCTGTCGGCATGCCGGGGAGAGCCATTGGTAACACTTTTATCACCCAAGTGGAAAATGGAGAGAGAACACCATATCAATGCGCGTTTCACTGCATAACAACCTGCAAGCCTGAAAGCAGTCCCTATTGCATCGGCCTTGCACTGATCAATGCGTGCAAAGGAAGGCTCAAGAATGGGTTTGCCTTTATTGGAGCTAACGGATACAGGGTAAAGGAAATTACAACGGTCAAAAAGCTGATGGATGAACTGCACGAGGAATATACGGTTTTAGCGGCTGCCAAAGCGATATGATACGGTTTATTTTGGATAGAGCATTTTAGATTTTGCTCGCCGAAGGCGGGGGAAGTGAAGACACTATTTTTAAGCAGAAATCAGTATGAACCGGAAATGGAGAAATTTATGAGAAGAGTAGCGATCACGGGTCTGGGGGTCGTTTCTCCCGTGGGAAATTGTCTTGATAGCTTTTGGGACAGTATGACATCCGGAAAATGCGGCATCGGAGCTATTACCAAGTTTGACACAACCGACTATAAGGTCAAAATTGCGGCAGAAGTAAAAGATTTTGATATTTCTTTATATATGGATAAAAGCGAAGCCAGAAAATCGGATCCTTTCACCCAGTTCGCTATTGCGGCGGCCTCGCAGGCCATGAACGACAGCAATCTGACTGAAATCGACCCCGAAAGGTTTGGGGTGTATGTGGGATCGGGTATCGGTGGCATCCAAAGCCTTTGCAACGAAACAAAAAAGCTTTTGGATAACGGACCTGCGAGGACATCCCCCTTTCTCACCACCATGATGATCAGCAACATTGCGGCAGGCAGCATCGCCATCAAGTTTAATGCCCAGGGACCATGTCAGGCTATTGTTACCGCATGCGCGACCGGGTCCCATGCCATTGGCGAAGCATTTCGGGCGATAAAGTTTGGCTTTGCGGACGCTATTCTAGCAGGCGGCTCTGAGGCCTCTATTACACCGATTGCCATTGCCGGATTTACAAACTGCATGGCTCTTTCTCAGAAAAACGATCCAATGAGAAGCAGCATCCCCTTTGACAAAGAACGCGACGGTTTTGTCATGGGTGAGGGTGCCGGGATACTGATGCTGGAGGAATATGAGCACGCGGTAAAAAGAGGCGCAAAAATATATGCCGAAATTTCGGGCTATGGCAACACATGCGATGCCTATCACATTACGGCACCCCATCCAGAAGGTGTTTCAGCTTCTCGCGCTGTAACACTTGCCATGGCGGAGGCAGATATTATCGGCGGCAAGGGCTTATATATCAATGCCCACGGAACAAGCACCCCACTGAATGATAAAACAGAGACCCTTGTCATTAAAAAGGCGCTCGGAGAAGGCGCGAAGGATGTGCTGGTCAGTTCAACAAAGTCAATGACCGGCCACATGCTTGGCGCGGCTGGCGCGGTGGAGGCTATTGCCTGCGTGATGGCGCTGTATACGGGACAGGTGCCGCCTACCATCGGGTATAAAACCCCGGATCCCGAATGTGATCTTAATTATGTGCCCAATATATCTGTAAAAGCCGATCCCCTCGCGGCCCTGTCCATTTCACTTGGTTTTGGCGGTCATAATGCCTGCATTGCATTTAAAAGGGTATAAGTACTGAAAAGCTGTCTTGTGCGATGGTACTTTTATTACCTTACATTGGCAAATAAGGGTTGAGGTGAATTTATGAACAAAGAGGAAATTAAAGCGTTCCTTCCCCATAGAGAGCCGATGCTCTTAATCGATGAGGCTTTTGTAGGGGAAGACGGAAAAGCCTATGGTAAATATACAGTTAAGGGCGACGAGTGGTTTTTACAGGGACACTTTCCGGGAAATCCTGTGGTGCCCGGGGTCATTCAGTGTGAAATGTTGGCCCAGACATGCTGCGTGCTTATGTCAGATCAGTTGAAAGGTAATACTCCGCTTTTCACAGGTATCGATGGGGTAAGATTTAAGAGCATGGTTGTTCCGGGTGATACCTTGGAATTAGTGTGCTGGATTGATAAAATGAAGGGATCGTTTTATTTCGCAGAGGGAAACGGATATGTAAAAGGAAAGCTTTGTGTGAATGGAAAATTTTCCTTTGCCCTTATGAAGAGCACTTAAAAAGTATAGTTGATTAAATTGAAAACAAGCTTGTGATTTCTTCCCCCACCGAAGGCTGGGGGAAGAAAATGACGTTTTATATATAGCCAGTTTTTAAGTTTATTGGCTATATTCTTAAAACCAGGTTGAGAAGATGTCAATATTTACGGTTTGCGTTTTGTTTCTTTGAGGGAGTAAGCTTTGAAGGCTTACTCCCTTTTGGCTATATTTTTGTACTATTCTAAACAATAATCACATTAATCATATCCTTTCCTCGCGTCACAGAGAAAAAACAATACAAAAAACCATATTGGCGCCATTAGTTATATTATGAGTTTATTTGATATATATTTTAAATGTGAACCGAGTTATAAAAGAATTCTTTTTCATTATGAAGAGAAGTATGATGCACTGGCAAAACGGTTGCGGACAGAGCGGCAAACAATACGAGTTCTGATGAAGTGTTGTTATTGTGTTCTGTTTATTACATAATAAAATCGGGGAGAGTGTTTGTAATGACTGATCAAAAGAGATTGGCGAGGCTTAAAATTCTAAACACCGCTACTTTTTTAATGATGCTAGCTGTAAATGCCTTAGCCAATAGTCTTCCATTAAATGGCCTAAGTACAGGGGCCGTAGCCAATTTTTATCCAAACCTTTTTACACCGACAGCGATAACCTTTTCCATATGGGGTCTTATATATCTGCTTTTATCTGCTTTTATCTGGTTTTGTCCTTTATCAGTTTGGCATATTTGGTGATAAAATAGGTGCAGACAGGGTGGTAAACGAGATCGGGCTTTATTTTGCGATTTCATCGGTTGCCAATGCGGCTTGGATATTCTCATGGCATTATCGTAAGATCGTCCTCACTTTGATATGGATGCTGGTTATTTTTATTTGCTTGGTGGCTATTGTTTTAAAGCTCGGAAAGCTCAAGCTGTCACGCAAGTCGAAATTATTTGCCAAGCTGCCTTTCAGTGTGTATTTTGGATGGATTACTGTGGCAACTATCGCAAACGTAACCGTTGCGTTAGTCAGTATGAATTGGAATGGCTGGGGCATATCCGAACCGGTGTGGATGGTCATCATCACCCTCGTCGGGCTTGTGATAGGAGTTGCTTCTGTCTTATATAATCAGGATGCTGCTTATGGACTTGTGCTTATTTGGGCGTATGCGGGCATATTGCTAAAACATCTATCTCCCAACGGTTTTGATAGCCAATACCCTGGAGTAATTATCGCTGTGTCGTTAAGTATAATAATACTCTTTGTGGTTGTTTTTTATACAGTCGTTCGGCACAGGAGCCCTTTATAAGGGAGAGAATATACGAGAACTTTTAGCTTGTGTAATTTGAAAGGGTATTGGCGAGTCTTATCACTACTTACAAATACTTGTTTTGCAGTGTATGTCGGCTTAAAATAGACAGGCGTGGAGATAATCATTCACGCCTTTTTTGTTAATAGTGGATACCATGAGCATAGCCCTTTAGTATTTACCATACAAAAAAACCAGTGCATATCCAAAGATATACACTGGCAAACAGGGAGAAGAGGCTTGTATTACATGATAAATATAATGCGCCGAAAGATAAAGATAATGACAGTAAATCAGATATAGTTGATTAACTTGAAAACAAGCTTGTGATTTCTTCCCCCGCCGAAGGCGGGGGAAGAAAATGACGTTTTATATATAGCCATAAACATCCTTTTGGCTAGAAGAAAGGTCACTTTTAATCAAAAATCAGAATTCTTATTCTTGCGCAGGCTTTTTCATCAATTTAAAGTATAAAACGGCCAATAGAGATGTGACAAACAGGGATGCTGCAGCGAAAACCACTTTACTGGCTGAAAGTTCTTCTTTACTAACATGACCCTTGTTCATGATTTCCAAATTACTGCAATGGATATCCACGTCTCCTCCATGCTCGGTGCAGGCTCTAGAGAAGGTACCCGTGATAATAACGGTATCCCCGATATTTCTATAGTCACCAAAGTATGTAATTTTTTTGGCATCCTCAATCTTCATCCATATTCCGATTGCATTGCTGCCATCATGAATATTGACCCAGGCATATTTCCCTCTTTCGAGGACCTCGCCAATGGCTTCACCGGTTACGATTACTGTTTTACCATCCAAAACCATAGCATTCTCGACCAGGTCATTGATTTTGGTCGTATCTGCTGCGTTAACAGGTAAGGTGAAACAAATGGCAACAAAAAGCATTATGATGAATGCTTTACAGCGTTTAAACATAGCTTCTTTATTCCTCCGATGATATATCCGATTAATGCAAAAACGGAAAGAAACTCAAGTCTTCCCAGATACATCGCGATAATATAATATATTTTTAACAGTGCCGGTGCTGAGGGAGAGGTAATGCCAATGGACAGACCCACATTGCCACTTACTGACGCAGCTTCAAACGCGGCGTGTGAAAGCGGATAGCCATAATAAGTACCAATTGCCGTTCCAATTGTAAACATTACTATATAACAGATGATGATTAAAGAGGATGACTTAATGACGCTGTCATCCAAAATGAAATCTTTGATATGATGATATTTATATACTTTCTGATTTCTTTCAGAAGAAAGCAGTTTCTTGATATCGGCCATAAGACCTTTAAATACGATGCCGACTCGCAGCCCTTTGAATCCTCCGGCGGTTGAGCAGGCGGAACCACCGATTAACATAACGATCACCATGATGAATATGCCAAAGTCACCCCATTCCAAAGCGAACTGCCTGGCATATATATTCCCTAAGCCTGTTGTCGTATGTGCAGATATTACATTATAAACGACTCGCCTGAAGACAGCAACAGCATCTGTATAAACGCCAAGCCTTGATAATCCGATGGCAGCAAGTGTAGAGGCCAAAAACGAGGTGATAAAAAGGCTTTGAGTTTCAATATTTTTGATCATCTCTTTTTTCTTTCCCTGCCAAATAGCATAGTGCAGGCCGAAGTTAAATGACCCAAGGACAAAAAATACGATTGTTATGATTTCATATACAAAGCTATGGTAAAACATAATGTTTTGCGACATAGGGGCAAAACCGCCGGTGCTCCAGCTGGATTCAAAAATATAGAGTCCATGAAATAACGCTGACAAAGGATTTAATCCGATGGCCATTCCGGCAACCCAAAACGCCGTTGTCCCAACTGCCAAATAAATCATGCTGATTTTCCAGATGATTCTGGCCGTGCCTTTTACATTAGGAACAAGCTCTATATCCTTTCCTTCGCCTACATAGAATTTATAGGCACCCGCGGTGTTTTTAATTAAGAATGTCAGCGCAAGTACAACCATCCCCTGCCCGCCGATAAAGGTGAGCATATGGCGCCACATGTTGAGCCCCTGGGATATGTGGTCTAAATCTTGGGTTAAAACAAGACCGGTTGTTGTGAAACCGCTCATGACATCGAAACAGGCGTCCAGAAAAGAATTGATATGCCCGCTCAGCATGTAAGGAATTGCGCACAACATCATAAGTACGACCCATGATAATGAAGCTACGACAAAACCATGTTTCCATTGGACATAAACTTTGTTTTCACGGGTATTTCTGCCCGCTATAATCATGACAAGGCCCAATGTCATTGAAACAGACAAGCTGATGACAAAATCAAAAAACGGGTTCCATTCTCCAAGAGAAAGAGACGTAAGCATGGGAATGAGCATTAAAAATGCGATACCTATAACGATATACCCTGTATAATAGAAAACTACCAAAACATCTGTCCAACGAGATTTATTCTTCATATATTCTCACCGCATGATCACGATCGTCACAGCAAATAAGATGCCCACATAGCCGACCATGTAAAGTATTTCAAGAATGAGTCCCCAAATTTCATTTTTATAGATGTGCACGATGGTGGTCTCCCTTTCTCAAATGCTTTTTTAGCTCTGCTAAAACAGTTTTGTTTGTAATGATGAGCATGTTATCATCTTTTAATATTTGCGTATTTCCTCTTGGGTAAATGACCTTCTCATCCCGCAAGATGGATGCAATCACGCACTCCGCAGGCAGAACCAGATCCTTTATATAACAATCGCGCCAATGATTTGATTCGTTGATCGTGATTTCAACTAAGATCATAGACCCGCGGTCCAGCACCTGAACAATCCTGTAATCATCTTTATCAAACTCATATTCAATCAGATTCGCGATGACCTCAGTGCTGCAAACGGTTTTATCGACGCCCAAGGCCTTAAACATGCTTATGTTTTTGGGGTTGTTGACTCTTGCAATTGTTTTATTTATGTCAAAATTAGCTTTGGCTATTTCGCAGATGACCAGGTTTTTTTCGTCTGTCCCCGTAACCGCAGCGATGACCTCGGCATCCTCGATGCCGGCATCCTTAAGAACTTCGGGGTCTGTTCCGTCACCACATATAATATCGGCGTCGATGTCTTCAGCGATTTTATTACAGGCGCTTTGATCTTCCTCAACGAGTACAACTTCATAGCCTCTATCGTGAAGGGTTTTTAACAAAAAATAGCCTACTTTTCCGCCGCCAATAATTATTGATTTCATATTGTATCCTCGATCCTGCTTACCAAAATATCAACGCCAAGGCGCGTAGGATTAATCGTTTCGATTCCGAGCTTTTCATAAATAAATTTTTTGTTTGGTTTACAAATTCTTGCGATAATTCGCGGCACTTTGAATATTTTTTGCGCGATCAAAGAAACCGTAATGTTGATATTGTCATCAGACGTTACGGACATGATGAAATCTGCATGTTCAATCCCAGCTTCAATCAGAATGTCGTTGTCAAATTCAATTCCTTTGACTTTTATACCATTAAAACCGCTGCCTAAGATGCTCAATCTCCCGCTGTCACGGTCAATGATAGTCACATCATGGCCGGCATCAGATAGCTCCTGCGCCAAAGTACTGCCTAGCCTTCCACAGCCAATAATAATTATGTACATAGTTACCTCTCAAAACTCATGATTGATTTTTCTTGCTACACCCCAAATATCTGATATGATATGGGGGATTTTAATATTTTTTATTTTTCTGAGTACTAATGTTAGCGAAGATGATTTGCTGTATGTATATAATCATCAATTAGTGCTCCGGATTTGTCGTACATATAAAATGTAACATAACAAATATAAAGATGGTGTTAAGAAAAGCAGCAAGGTATAAATTTGTTATTAAGATGGTGACTTTCACTGAACACTTCAATATTTTTGAAATTAACTGTTCTCATCAGAACGGCGTCCTCTTGATTTTTTGGCATTACGCGATCCACTTTTACCCTAATATAGTCAATTGCTACATTGTAAAATGAAATGCGACAGAAAAAAGATAGCCCAAGGCAGCCAAAACGTGTAGAATAGAGTTTGCAACAACAACATTCACACAAGGAGGCAGCCATGAGCCACCACCATTTTACAACATTCGAACGAGGAAAGATAGAGGAACTCCGTCAAATCGGATATACGACCCGGAAAATCGCATCACGTCTGGGATGTCACCACAGCAGTATTGCTAGAGAATTGAAACGTTTTTACGGTGCCCGAGCGTATAACGCAGAAGAAGCACAACTGGATTACCAGAAGAAACGGCACAACAGCAAACCTCAAGGGAAATGGAACGAGGAGTTGTGCGCAGCTGTGGCAGAAAAGCTGAAAGAGACCTGGTCGCCAGAACAAATATCACATACCGTTACTTCAAGCCAACTGAGCTTTAAAACAATATACAACTGGCTTTATGCCGGACGACTGAACGGACTCACCGCAGATGTGCTGCGCCGTAATGGAAAAAAGAGAAGCTGTAAAAATCTTGCGCATTATGCTCGTGGTACTTCTATCCACAAGAGACCCAAAGAGGTATATACCAGAGAAACATTTGGGCATTGGGAACTTGATACGGTGGTTTTCTCTAGGGGTTCCAGCGGTTGCTTGGCCACCTTTGTGGAACGAAAAACAAGGTTCTATACAGCCCTTCCCATTCCTGATCGAACGGCAGCTTCCATGGAAGCTGCAATCAAGCACCTGCACACTTTATTGCCACAAGGCACATTCAAAACAGCAACAACAGATCGTGGCGGTGAATTTGCCTGTTATGATGTAATCCAGAAAGATCTAGGCTTAACTCTTTATTTCGCTGATCCATATTGTCCGCATCAGAGAGGAAGCAATGAGTACGGTAACGGTTTGCTCAGAGAGTTCTTTCCGAAAGGTACTGTTCTGTCCACTGTTTCTCATCAAAACCTGTCTTCTTCTCTTCTGCTTATAAACAATAGACCCCGAAAATGTCTTAATTGGAATACACCTTCCCAGCTCTTTCTACTCGAACTGTCGCATTTGGCTTGACAATGTAGCAATTAACTTAAAAACTGGCTATATATAAAGCATCATTTTCTTTCCCCGCCTTCGGCGGGGAAAGAAAATATAAGATTGTTTTCAAGTTAATCGACTATAGTTATCATGTAATAATTATAAAGGTGAAAGTAAAAATACGATGGTATGATAATGTGCAGCGCCGTTTTGTTGAATGATGTTATATACACCTTTCAACAAAACGGCGCTGCACATGGTATGTTTATAAATGAATGATTATTTAAAAAGCGGCTAATGGTGTATCATACACACATATAGTCCCTATGATTTCGAATCATTAAAAGACTCAAACCGTTCCAGTATTAGATTGAGACTGTCCAAAAATTGGGTGAATCTTTCAAGCGGAATTCCGTTTAGGACTTCCAACCAAAGATTTACGTTGTTGTTTAGGTTTTGCTGAACAATCTGTTCGCCACTGGGAGTAAGATATAGTTTATTAAAACGGCGGTCGCTTTCATTAGCTTCCCTAATGATAAAGCCTTTCGGCTCGAGATTGTGCAACATGCGCGAAATGGTTGCTTTGTCCATTGCGATGAATTCTGCCAGTTGATTTTGATTGATTCCCGGGAAGTGGTATATATTGATCAAAATAACCGATTGTAAATCAGTAATTCCCATGCCCTTAAGTCGTTCGCCGATCATTTCATATTGCTTTCTAAAAAGGCGGGCAAGGACTTTTCCGACCTCTTCGATTGTTTGCCGTTCTGCGTCATCGGTTGAAAAAACCGATCTAATTTCACGCATGCTGCTGCCAACTCCTTTGAATATGCATTTTTATCAATAATTATAACATTATTTTTGCACATGGAAAGATGATTTAGTGTAAAAAAATAAATATTTTCTAACTCACTTGTGACAAGCGGTTATGCGAAAGGAGAAAGGACACAAAATGACGTGGACATATCGATATTCATATACTGATAGTAACCATGGCAACAGAAAGAGGGAATAATTTTGGAAATGACAACGGCACAAAAGCTTCAAATGTACATTAATGCTGAATTGGGTGATGCTGCACTTTATAGAGAGCTGTCTAAAAGTGCAAACGATGAAACCGACAAGAATCTGCTGCTAGAGTTCGCGGAAGATGAACAGTCCCATGCTGATGAGTTCAAACGTATTTACAGTATGATGACCGGGGGAAGCTACAACCCGATTGTGACGCCGCCGGTGATTAACCATCCGTTTGAAGAAATTCTTCGAGAAAGGGTTCTAGACGAAAGCGGTGATTTTAGAAAATATGGTGAACAATATATTCTGACAGATAAAAACAATATATTAAAGAATGCTTATTATAGAGCACGAACGGATGAAAACGTACATGCATTGAGACTGCTCTACATGCTCAGTAAATAGTACTGCAAATCGAAACAGTCAAGGTATTGCCTTGACTGTTTTCATAATTTATTGATCTATGCTCTGTGCTGTATGAGAGATATTTGTTTTACCATGTTTGCAAACTCATACATAGATCTCGCATTGGCATTTGAACGAATTTATACCCTGTCTGCTTAGTCCCTTCGGCAGAAGGCTCTCAAATAGTCATTATCCTTTGGAAAAGCCTTTGGCGGTAACGATATTTTTATGTTTTTTAAGTGATTGTCATATTTCTTGAAGTCGTTTGATATTTGTTTATACGAGTACTATAATAAAAGCGTATGTGTAAAGAGTTTCGGTTCGAGAACATGTACTCTTGATGGAAAACGCAACTGCAAAGTATGCAAATGGATTGAGGTTCTAATTAATGCTTTTCATTATCATATGAATCTCAAAGTGAAATACTAGGTGTCACATCAGACCGCAAGAAGTGAAGGATATCCTTTTTCATCATAACGCAAGTTAAAATGGTTGGAGTGACGTAATGATCAATTTAAAATTATTAAAGAATTCCGTTCCCACAAAACCATTAGTGAATGATAATGTCATCAATATCAAAGGACTAAGAAAACAAAACACACCTTACTTTTTGATATGGATCGTTTACTACGCTTGGGTGGTTGCCTTCGCGACATGGTGGACGGCATCACCGTTAACTGAAAATGTTTTTGGTACAGGACTAAGAAGCTTACTGCATTTTGTAAATTTATTCTCCTCTGCACTTTTTATTTTAATTATACAAAAAGAATGGTTCAATAAAACTGCCCGCATCGGGGCGGTGCTGATTATTATTGGGATGTGTACGTTTTTGACGGCATCAAGCGCCCCGATTAAATTGGCTGGTGCTGTTTTAATCGGAGTTTCTCTTGGCTGTGTAAATGCCAGCATTTTAATGCCGTTTGTTTTTGCTCTTAATAATACCGAGAAATTATATGCGGTTGTCGGCAGTAATGTATTAATCAATATGATTTCTCTTTGCGGTGAGGGTGCGGCAGGAGTTTTAAACCATAGCGGAAGTGAACTACTTTTGTCCTTTGCCATACTGCTTATTGCTCTTAGTTCGATCTTGTTTTTTAAGACAGATTGTGTCTCTGACAATTTGAATGACAGTATCCCGCATAAAATTCCAACCAGAATCTACTTAACTTTATTTTTTAATTGTGTATTTGCTATACTCTGTAAAGGCGCGGGCAAAGGAGTTCTCAATATTGCCGCAGCAAGCTCGTCCCTCCCGGTTTTAATGTGGTACGATCTTGGAGGTCTAGCGGGTTGTCTGATCTTTATTGCCATTTATGGGCTTTCCAGAAAGAGTATTCATCTGGCCTGGAATATTACCTTCGGCAGTTTAGCAATGGGGCTTTTGTGCAATGCTTTTGCTGCATATACTGAGGGTCTGGCCGTGGCATTTGCCATTTTGCTGGGCATTGGAAGCACAATAGGCATGATTAACATGTACTATATACTTGGTGTAATCGGCAAAAAATATAACAGTGTACATTATCTGAAGCTGTCTATCTGTTTCATTGGTATTTGTGGCGGCGTATCCGGTGTCGCAGTGGGAAATTTGATTAACACCATTAACACTTTTCAAATATCTATTATTGCCTCCATAATTTCTGTGGCTGTAATGTTGCTGTTTTTGATCCTTTCACCCGTGCTGGCACAAACATATTATGACGATGAATGGGCAAAGGACAGTGAAAAAACCGAAATTGATAATGATCATCTTTACCTATTTAAGAAATATCATTTGAGTTCACGGGAAATAGAAGTATGTAAGCTGCTTTTACAAGGTTATACGCTTCGTCAGATATCGGCTATGCTTTCCATAGCCTACTCTACGGCTAATACACATTACACCTCTCTTTACCGCAAACTGGGCATCAATAGCCGTACCGAATTATTGCTGCATTTTAAGGATTATAAGATTAATCAAGTTTAAAACTAGTACAATGCAACATCTTAAGCTTGTATATTTCCCCGCCGTCGGTGGGAGAATATACAAGAACATTTAACCCATTGTCATATAAGATTTAGATATTACAAGGTACTAGATCTTTTTTAACTTTTGTTCTCCACGCCTGAGATAGGGGAAACAGGTAAAGGAAACTTGATTGACTTGTGATTTGAATGAAAGCAAACAGCGTCTCATTAGAACTAATGAGGCGCTGTTTTTATGCCCTCATGTAAGTTAATGAATAGACGACTTATACTAAATCCTGTTTAATAGCAATATATTCTTGTCTCTGTCCCCCATTGCAGGCGGGGAAAACAGAGACGGTATCATCGTTTAATTCAGGTTCTGTCAACATAAGCTTAATCTACACAGTACAGGAGGTGAAACAATGACCTTATTTGAAAAACTCAAAAAAATACTAACCCCGGGATGTAAACAACAAAGCGACGGATGCGTAGCTGGCCCGAATCCCCTTAGTGATCCCGACTGGACGTTTGATGAGCGAAAGACGTTAATTCTGACTCGGAATTATAAACAAAAACAGGTTAATTCTTTAACTTCACGCGAGCATGAACTCTATCTTTTGCTTTTAGAGGGTTTTACCTTGAAAGAATGTACAAAACAGCTTTCAGTCAAATATTCTACAGCCAATACGCATATAACATCAATTTATAAAAAACTAGGGGTGAGTTCAAAATCTGAGTTAATTATCAATTACCGCAACATACATAGAGAAAACGATCAAAGTCCCTAATAAACCATGCGTCAAGGAAACAAGAGCATGCAAACACGAGATTATTTGACAATAATCGTTATATTTTAGGAGGAAAACTCAATGAAAATGAGATCTATAATCACTACAATCCTATTATCCGCTGCAGTGGTGCTATCAGCCTGTTCGGGCGGTGGTAAATCTTCATTAGCTTCATCAGCAAATGCCAATTCTTCTGTTAAATCCAGTTCGTCCGAAAAGGTTGATATAAAGATAGGATCTAATGGCGAATCTGGTAAAATAACGAGCGGCGATGCAAGTTTGCAGTTTGGAGCAGATTTAAAATGGCCCAAGGATCAAATGAAAGGGCTAAATGAACCCAAGGGGAAGATTACCGGGGTGATGAAGGACGATAAAACAGGCCAATGCTCAGTGACATATACTGAAATGAAGTCTGAGGACGCCCAAACCTATGTCAATTCTCTCAAGGCACTTGGATATTCGGGCGGAATGAATTTAGTGGATAAGGATGGAATCATGTTCAGCGGTACCGGGAGCAATGGCGAAGAGCTTTTGTTTACCTATAATGTAACGGCAAAAGAAGGAATGATTGTTTACACTCCTAATAGCCAGACTTCGAATGTGTCCGCCAATGCTATGGCTAATCAGCCAAAAGACATGACCGATGTTCTGCAATGGCCTAACAGTTTTATGAAGGGCGTTCCAGAGCTAAAAGGGAAAATTGTTGATGTTGTAAATAATAATAACAAGTATGTTACAGTAAGTATTGAATATGTGGAAAAGGCGGATTTTGAGGCATTTCTGGCGCAATTAAAGCAAAACGGCTACACAGTGGAAAAGGATGAAACCACAAGCGCGAATGCAATTAATTATCGGGCCTATAATGCTGATGGCGAATGGATACGTGCGTACATGTCAATTCCAGACAAGGACGCTACTGTGGAAATGGAAAAACCAGAATCGTCTTCATCAAAATGAAATGCTTTTGAAACCTATTCGCTTGGCTACTATAGCAATTTAAAAAATAAAGTGGAATAAGATTTGTTATCTCCCCCCCGGAGGCAGGGGAGATAACATCCTATTTCCCTGTTCTTATTTGAATTTGCTATAAGATAAATGCTAAAGTTGATGACGTTAATTCGTTTTTAGGCTGAGACAGGGAAAGATTCCAGAAAATATTTGTCCGATAGAATAGCCGTATATTACCAATCAGAGGGTATTATGCGGCTATTTTTTGTAGCTTTTGTTTTGCCATTAGATAAGGTTATAACGGGCCATATTGCCGAAATATATGATCAGCCTAATTACAAACAATGTGACTAGTACTTTGTTGCAACAAAATCCTATATGACAATGGGTTAAATGCTCTTGTATATTCTCCCGCCGAAGGCGGGGGAATATACAAGTTTAAGATAAGACAATATACTAGTTAGGGATCCAGTTAAACATTATGGCGTATAACATAGGGGGACACAGCTAGTTTATGTTGGACGATATAGCGACCACTCTGAATTTTGAACTGACGTGGGACCTCAACAACACAATGGTTGCTGATACTTCTATCGGATATATCGGATAAAAATAATCGTTTTAAGTAGCAGGGATTATTATTGTCTAAACAATGATACGAACGCGTGAGATCAAGAAAAGCAAACTATGCGATGAAAATAGCAGACTATCTATTTTGCGAGGAAGTTTATAGGCATTTTTGTTGACAATTAATTATTATAATTATAAAATTAAATTGTAAATTTGTACCAAGAGAAAATAATTGCGTATTCAAATGGAGTTCTATATTTTGTGATCAGAAAATATGAATAAAGGAAGCGATCGACTATGACTGGAATTAATGCTAAAGTATTAGAAAACAAAGACTATTTGCTTAAGGTAAGAAGACATATTCATGAGAATCCCGAGCTGAGTCTGCAGGAATATGAGACATCGAAATTTATACAGAGAAAACTGGATGAGCTTGGTATTCCTTACCAAGTGATAGAAGGCCGCAGTATTATTGCAACCATTACGGGGGGAGTGCCCGGCAAAACGGTGGGTATCCGCGGAGATATTGATGCCCTTCCGGTACAGGAAAAAACTGACCTTCCTTTTGCATCTAAAGTACCCGGTGTGAGCCATGCTTGCGGACATGACTGTCATGGTGCAATGGTGCTTACGGCAGGTAAGATCCTAAATGAAATGAAGGCGGAACTGAAAGGCACAGTTAAACTTATTTTTCAGGAAGGCGAAGAATTATTAGCGGGTGCATTAAATATCATCAAGACTGATTTGATTGACGATTGCGATAATATTATTGGTATTCACGTCAGTTCATCAGATGATACAGGCAAGTTTTTTACAGGATACGGCCCTCGTTCTGCAAAAGGCGGAAAGGGCGTGATTAAGGTACATGGGCAAGGGGGGCATAGCTCAATTCCCCATAAGGCAATAAACGCTGTGGCGATTGCGTGTCAGATTGTCAATGCCATTAATTTAGCTGTGGCTTATGAGTTCGATCGTCAGGAAAGCGTTGTCTTTGTTCCTACTATTATTGAAGGAGGATATAAAGACAATATTATACCAGGTGATGCTACGATTACATATAATGCCCGATGCTTTGAAGATAAATATGACACGGTCATTGCGGAAATGCTGCAGCGGGTAGCTGAAAACACGGCAAAAGCGTATGGCGCTACAGTGGAAATAGAATATACACCAATGGGAAAGGCTGTCGTTAATGAGGAAGCCAGTGTGAATCGCGGTATCGGGGTGATTCACGAAATGCTGGGAGAAGATGCTCTTGTAATGAAGGGTGCGATGATGGGCGGAGAAGATTTTGCGTATCTTCAAACAAAGGCGCCAGGAGCATTCTTTACCTTTGGAACTGCAAAAGATGGAAAATATACACCCGCACATAGCGAATATACCATGCAGGATGAAGATGCCCTTCCATTTGGCGTTGAATTCTTTGTAAGATATGTGCAAAAATACTTATCTGAATAAAACGGTAGGTTGAGTGACGGTCAAAAGGTGAATTGCATCAAGAAGTATAGATGCTGTATTAAAAAAGAAAATGCCAAACGATAGTATGTGGGCAAAGACGCTATTCAATTAGTGATCTTTGCCCTTTTCATATTCTTTTAAGTCGAAGACACAGTGATGAAGGTTAGACGCATTACGATTAGCTGAAGTTGTCAGGTAGCAAAAATACAAGTAGATTTTATTGACGATAATTTTAATAGATCACAAAGAAAATCAAGATACAGTTTTAATTACAAACGATAAAACGCAAGCTGTACATAAAAGAACGCGTAAATTTTCAATTAGTTGAGACGAATTTCGTGGAAGCATTGTATAATGAATACGACATAGCCCCTGTGACTCAAGCAGGAAACAGCCTGCTCTGTCGTATCTATTTAGAATTCTAATTCGTCGCCGGTTGTCTATGTGGATAGTGTACTCACTCTAGTTGAGAGCTCATAACAAACCGTGAAAATCGTATCCAAAGATCGTTTATAATAAGAGGAATTTAATATGATAGCAAAAGAATTATTGTGTTATGCAATGGATATCGGAGAACTAATGCTGATCAGCGGGGCTGAAATCAGCCGTGTTGAGGATTCTGTCAGCCGCATCTGCAAAGCATACCTTGTAAAACGCGTGGATGTCTTTACGATTACCTCAAGTATCGTGGTTACTGTGCAGACAGAAGAGGGTGACACGCTTACCCAAACCAGAAGAATTCTTAAATATGCCACCGATCTGAACAAGCTTGATCACCTCAACGATCTGTCACGTTATATTTGCCAACACACACCCGAACCCTCCTATATAAAGGCTGAATTGGCCTCAATTGAATTAGGGAAAACCTATTCAACTTTAGTTCAATATATGGTGTATGCCTTGATTGCCGGATCATTTACGGTCTTTTTCGGCGGTGGTCTGAAGGATGCCGCCATTTCTGCCTTGATTGGAATGCTTTTGAAGCTATTGATTATTTCTGTACAAAAGGCGGACAAAAACGTTTTCTTAGTGAATATGCTTTGTTCTTTTGCAGTCGGCATTCTGGCCGTAATTTCGGTTCGCTGTGGACTTGGCGTGCATCTTGAAAAAATCATGATTGGAAATGTGATGCTGTTGATTCCGGGTGTAGCGTTAACCAATTCAATCCGGGACATCATCAGCGGTGATACTATTGCGGGCTTGCTTCGGCTTTCTGAAGCGATAGTCACTGCACTTTCCATTGTGGTTGGATTTGGGCTTGCATCTTTTTTGTTCGGAGGGATGCTATAATGATTTATTTTGTTCAGATTGCTACAGCTTTTTTAGGTTCGCTGGGCTTTTCAATGCTCTATAACATTCGTGGCAGCAAACTCTGGTATGCAGCCGCGGGCGGTTTGCTGTCATGGTCAATCTATCTGCTTTTGGGCCTTTGGCTATACAATGAAGTGGCACAGTATTTTATCACCGCGATGATTGTTACTATTTATGCGGAAATTTGTGCCCGTTTACTGAAGACGCCGACGACCACCTTTTTAATTGCCGCCATTATCCCCCTCGTTCCGGGCAGTGCGCTCTATTATACGATGAGCTATGCAGTCAACGGGTTGCCAGAAAAATTCATGGAAGTCGGCGCACATACGGCAGCACTTTCAGCCGCTTTGGCCGCAGGCATTATGGTTGCATCCTCGTTCTACAGAATAGCCGCAGCATTGCTGCCGCGCAAAAATTGCAGACATCACGCTGACCATTTCTCATAAAATCAGCCACGGAGGATCATTATTGACCGCAAAGGCAGATATAGCCAATTAACTTAAAAACTGGCTATATAAAACGTCATTTTCTTCCCCCGCCGAAGGCGGGGGAAGAAATCACAAACTCGTTTTCAAGTTAATCGCAACTATAATAGTGCTGGTTTTTGGTTCCATAGTAGTGAATGGATCGATTTTCCGTAAGTCGCATGAGTACCTGAATAGGTTGTCTGCACCGAATGAATGTGCTATTATTAATTTAATTGTTAGCAGTGCTTGCGGGCGAGTCTCTCGGTGCAGCATGCACATGAGCGGATACTTTATGAGTTTGGAAAGGAATGAGTGCAGTTGGTCCAATACAAAGAGAAGGCCATGAAGACGATTGACGACCTTCACACAAAGCTTCTGGAGTTATCTCACAACATTCATGCAAATCCTGAAATCTCCTTCACTGAATATAAATCCTCAGCACTGATTGCCGAGATGCTTCGCGGTCAGGGCTATCAGGTCACCATGGGCATCGGAGGACTGGATACAGCCTTTATAGCAACAAAAGAGGGAAAGGGTCCGGGACCTCATGTGGCTTTTTTGGCTGAATATGATTCGCTGCCTGACCTTGGCCATGCTTGTGGCCACAATGTTATTGCAACCTGCGCCACCGGTGCCTTTTTGGGTATGGCATCTGTGATGGATGCGTTTGCTGGCAAGGTGTCTATCATTGGCACACCGGGTGAAGAGGGGGACGCTGGCAAGGTCGTTCTTTTAGAGGCAGGAGTATTTGACGATGTAGATTTTGCCTTGATGATGCATCCGTCATCGGGTAAATCAATCATCAAGCGGGGTGGCCGTGCGGCGACGACGGTCGAGATCGCCTTCCATGGCAAATCAGCTCACTCATCCGCACCCAACAGGGGCATCAACGCCCTGAGTGCGGTAATCAGCACTTTCCAGAACATCGATATGATGCGGCCAACTTTTGAAATGCAGGACAATGTTAACGGCGTCATCACGAACGGTGGTGCAGCTGCCAACGTCATTACTGCAGAGGCGGCCTGCTCATTTTCTCTCAGGGCTCGGACGATGCTCGATCTGGAAGTGCTGGTGGAGAAGGTGAAGCGGGCGGCACAGAGCGCTGCGCTCTTGATCGGTGCAAGTCACGAAATCAATGTACACCGCATGTATGCCGAACGCTATCCCAGTGGCCCTATGTGTGAAGCGTTTAGGGAAAACATGGCCGCTTTGGGGGAAGAGATGGAATATCCAGATCCTAATGCCATGTATGGATCGTCAGATGTTGGTAACGTGTCTATCAAGCTTCCAGCGATTCATGATTATCTGTGGATCGCTCCCGCAGGCATCAATTCACACGCTGCAGAGTTCACGGTGGCGTCTATATCGCCCAGAGCAGATGAGGTGTGTATCAAAGGGGCAAAGGGACTGGCTATGACTGCGATCGATGTGCTTTCCAATCCTGATTTTCAGACGCAGATCGTAAAGTTCCACCAAGCACAGATACCCGTCGGATATAAAAACAAATACTGACATGCAAATGGTGATTAGGCATATTTTTAAAAAATAAGTACACTTTTTTTGTAATGCTGTTTCAAAACTTTGAGATTGAATATGTCAATCATAAGCGCATGAAACAGAAGATGTGGTCTAAATGAGATGCACCTCAAATGTTAGACTTTAACTAACATTTGAGGTGCTTTCTATACGAAATAGGAAACATAGCCAGTACTTTGTAGAATTTTAACCTTGTATATTCCCCCGGCGAAGGCAGGGGAATATACAAGAGCATTAAACCCACTGCCATATAAGATTTAGATATTATAGCTAATTTACTTAAAAACTGGCTATATATAAAACGTCATTTTCTTCCCCCGCCTTCGGCGGGGGAAGAAATCACAAGCTTGTTTTCAAGTTAATCAACTATTCATGGCACTATTATACAGAACTTTCAAATAAGGAACATTTGGAGGAAAGCGGAGCCGGTACCCTTTACATTAATAGCACCTATATTTTTATCAGTAAACGAAAGCTGCCATCCCGGGGGATGGCGGCTTAAAAGGTCATATATATTAATAGGGTAGTTCAAGATCCTTTTTTAAAATTTCTTGGGCTTTTTTTGCATCCCGCTCCAATAAAGCATCAATGATACGCTCATGAAAGTGACGCTCCTGCAGTGCTGAAGGAGAATAAAATCGGTAGCCAGCACGAGAGGCTTCACCAATAAGATGGGTTAAAGAGTCAAAAAGACGTTTGTTTTGCGACAAACGCGCAAGCTCTAAATGAAATTGGCTATTGATAGTATACAATTTGGCTCCTTGAGGCTTTCCACTGTCACTCAACTGATTTTCGCTTATAATATTGTAAAGGGCTTTTATTTCATCATCAGATGCACTTTTAACAACCAGTTCCATTGACAGAAGCTCCAAGGGCAGTCGTACCTGCTGTACCTCATAAAAATCCACCTCAGTTATGTTGCTAACCACATAACCCCGGCGGGGATAGCTGATAAGATAACCCTCCTGGCAAAGTTGATGCAAAGCTTCTCGCACCGGCATTTTACTGCAACTGTATTGGTCGGCTAAATTTTGTTCGCCCATCATATAGCCAGGCTGCGTGTGGCCGGAAACGATATCTTCACGCAAATCTTCATAAATTTGCCGGGCTTTTGTCAACTTCATGGGGTTCTCCTTTAACTGAACATGTTTAATATGATATTAGAATAGTATAAATAGTGTCATTTGTCAAGGCAGTCGTATTTTGGTTTGTTATCAAAAAGCAGAACCTACTTAAGATGCGATTTCTTCGACGTCACAGTGATTCTATTGATCTACCTGCTGAAGTTGACAAGGTTGTGATTTTTTTGCCCAATTGTTGTAAGTCTAGTACAATGTAACATCTTAAACCTGTATATTCCCTCGCCGAAGGCGGGGGAATATACAGAACATTCAACCAAATTTTACAAGGTACTAGTTCATCATTTTGTTGACATGATAGTTGATCTGTGCAATAATATAATCGATTTTAAATAGGAAAGAATGGTTTTGATGTCGGTCGTGTCTGCAATGGTGGCCCGCAACTGAATAGTTGTAAATAGCAACATTGTCGAGTTTGCAATGTCGCTTACACCTGCCTACGTGCCTTTGGCACGCTACAGACATGCTTTCATGCATAACCACTCGGTTATACAGAATAGTCAAGTGTATGATTGGAGTTTTCCAATTGTACGATAGTACTGCACTTACAGTACAACTGACTTTAAAGCGTGGCAGGATTTGTCCTGTTACGCTTTTTATTTGTATAGGATGGTTCACCTGTTTTATGAACGGGTCGCCCGCGGGAGCATTCTGCCCATTTCAGAAAAACTGTTTCTGAAATGAATGAAACGGCAGTGTGTCTCTCGTGGGCGTTTTATTTTTAATTTACTTTTGTTTTCGCCGTGGCGGGGGAAGAAATCACAAGCTTGTTTTCAAGTTAATCAACTATAAAATGTAAATACATGTTCTCATACAAAGTGGTATTACTATTTTAGGAGGAAAACACATTGGACAAATCCGCAGAAACTTTAGAATTTAATCAAATACTCGATATGCTATGTAATTTTGCCATGTCCGAAAATATAAGGCAAAAGCTGTCCAAATTACAGCCATATATAAGTGAAGCCGAGTGCAAAAGAAAGATGCAGGAAACAACCGACGCAAAAAAAATACTTGACAGTTTCGGAACACCACCGCTTTCATCTATGAAAGAGATTGGCAATATACTTGAATTGTGCTCAAAAGGCTCCATGTTAATTCCGGAACAGCTTTTGAATATCACGCAATTCTTGACTTCCTGCAAGCGAATGAAACTCTATCTCCAAAAAGCAGAATGCCTAGGAACTGATATTGCTTTATATGGGGGATCACTTAATGATTTAAGTGAGCTTTATCATGAAATTGAACGCTCGGTACGCAATGGGATCGTTGATGACTGTGCATCTGCGTCTTTGCGTGATATTCGAAGAAAAATAGAAAATGTAAATGTACAGGTAAAGGCAAAGCTCGACAGTTTGCTTCGTAATAAAAAAGAATGGTTTGCAGACAGCTATGTATCCATCAAAAATGGGCATTTTGTATTACCTGTCAAAAAGGAATTTAAAAACCAGATCAGTGGCACGGTAATCAATATTTCGGGCTCTGGGGGGACGTATTTTATAGAGCCTTCTTCTGTCAGCAAATTGCAAGAGGAAGTTACCACGATGCAAATTGAGGAGGAAAACGAGATCAGGAGGATCCTTTATACGCTGACCGCTTTGGTAGACGAACACGCGCCGAGCATTCGAATCAACATTGAGGCCTTGGAAAGCCTTGACTTTGTATTTGCAAAAGCGAAGCTATCTGTTCAGATGGATGCGATTCCAGTCCCTGTGACAACAAAACGCAGAATCGTGATAAAACTTGGGAGGCATCCTCTTTTAAATAAGGATATTTGTGTCCCGCTCAATTTCGAAATTGGTGATAACATACAAGGCGTCATCATTACTGGGCCAAACACGGGAGGCAAAAACAGTCGCTCTCAAAACAGTTGGGCTGCTTTCTTTGATGGCGCAAAGTGGGCTTCATGTGCCGGTGTCAGAGGGAAGCGAATTTTGCATGCACAACCTGATTCTGTGCGATATTGGAGATGGCCAGAGCATAACGGAGAACCTGTCTACATTTTCTTCGCATATTATCAATATCATCGAAATCCTTCATTGCGCGAACCAAGAAAGCTTGGTGCTATTGGATGAGCTTGGCTCTGGTACCGATCCCGCAGAAGGGATGGGCATTGCTATTGCTGTGCTGGAGGAATTGAAACGAAAAGAGTGTCTGTTTGTCGCAACAACGCATTATCCAGAAATCAAGGAATATGCTGCAAACACAGCAAACCTTACCAATGCGAGAATGGCATTTGACAGGGAAAATTTGCAGCCTCTTTACAGACTGGAAATCGGTGAGGCTGGTGAAAGTTGTGCTCTCTATATTGCAAAGAGGCTGGGATTTCCTTCGCATATGCTGAAAATCGCACAAAATGCAGCCTATCATCAGGCCGTTAAACCGATAGAGCTTGAAGTGCCGGATGAATGGAGTACCATTCCTTCGCAGACAGCTATTGTATCCGGTCTAGTTCCAAAAATACAAACAGAGAAGCCTGTTCCAATTCCTACACAAAACCGGAGTAGCAGTTTTAGCAGGGGGGATAGTGTACTGGTGTATCCGCAAAAGGAAATTGGAATTGTCTATCAAACCGCAAATGCGCGCGGAGAAATTGGTGTGCAGGTAAAAGGTGAAAAACAGTTGCTTTCTCACAAACGGATTAAACTGCAGGTTCCGGCCAGTGACTTATATCCGCTCGATTATGATTTTTCCATTATTTTTGACACTGTTGCAAATCGAAAAGCGAGACATGTCATGGGAAAGCGGCACGATCCTAATTTAGTGGTCAATTACGAAAATGAAATAAAATAAAGTGAAAGAGACTAAGCAATTTATTAGATGAAATCCTGCAAGCACTTTAAAAAATTAGTGCTGAAAGATCAATTCAACAAATAAAGAGAAAAATTGTACTCTGCCTGAATATAACAATAATTCTGCCTCTGTTTCACCCGGCTCCGGCGCGTAAAACAGAAGCAGAATTATGTTTGCCCCCAAAATCCCGGATAAAAAATGAGCTCAGAGATTATGTCAAATACTGCGTTCTTTTTCAAGTTAAGCATGCTCTAATTGCATCAATTTGCCCCAATTAAACGATAAGAATAAACTTTCCCGTTCTTATATTTTGCAAATATTATAAAATTCATTTAGAAATGAAATAAATTATTGTAGAATTAAATAATTTGAAAACAAATTGACGTAAACTGCCTAAAATTAGACAAATAATCACAATTGAGTTGATAGTATAATAAATTTTATAGCTATATTGTTGAATTATGATAGATTTAAGAATATAATAAATATAAATATTTACTGTATATATAAAATCCTTACGTTTGTTTCTCAAGCATTGTGATTTTTAGCATTTATCTAATCAAAATGATCGCATTTAGGAGGTTTTTAAACATGTATGAAGCAATAAAACTGTCAATAAAAAGCAAGACCAGCTTTTTTACTGTCCTTTTAGCACTGACTTCGGTTTTATCAGGCTATTTAGATGATATCGGCAGCGCGCTCTTTATACTTATAAGCAAGAATGTAGTCCCGTTGCCTCTCAATATTGCCATAAATCTTACGGGTATCATTTTAGGATCGATTTTTTCCTTTCTGTTTTTAAGTAAATTGATTAGCAGCACAGATTTTAATATCCTACCCTCCGTGGGCAGCGATTCGGCCAGCCCGCCAAGCATTGAAGATAAAAGTAAGACTGGCAACTCTCCTCCGCTGAAAATTACAGTCGCTATCACTGCTATACCAAACTTCTTTT
>CAXXEO010000020.1:0-112421 GCA_963664585.2 Oscillospiraceae bacterium
TTATGAATTTGGGAAGCTTTAGCAATAAAAAATCAAATATGAGGGAAAATAATATTCTGTCTACACCGCCATGGAAGGGTCAAACAGATGAAATGAGCTCTAGTTTATTTGGAGTATTGCTAAATATGAATAGTGACTATAGGAGGAGAAAAATGAGCCAGATCCAAGAGAACCAGCCCGTCTTCTGGAAGGCCAGACCATTGAAAACTTCGGTTTTACGACTCCCTTTAAAAGCAATGCTTCGCTTTATGAGACCATCGGGGAAAAACCTACCTTTCTGCTTTTTCCTGCGCTATTATGGTTGTACGCTGTGTCAGTACGACATCCATCTTCTCACCGAGGGATATGAGAAATTTGTCATGGCGGGAGCCAATCTTCTCGTCGTGCTTCAAAGTGATCCCGGAAAGCTGGCGGAGAAGCTGGAGGGCAAAGTCCCCCCGTTCGAAATTATCTGTGATCCGGACCAGACCCTGTACAAGGCATATGATATCAAGCCGGCGGAGAATCAGATGAAAATGGCTTCTCCCGCTGTAATGGTGAAGGTTGCCAAGGCCAAGGCAATGGGCTTTTCCCACGGCGAATATGAGGGCGAGGAGCTTCAGCTGCCCGCGCTCTTCCTGGTGAAACCCGACCACAGTGTTGCCTATGCCAGATATGCGAAAAATTTGGGTGACCTGCCCGACGTGGAAGAGATGATCGAACTCTTATGACTTCACAAATAAATGTGCAGACAAATCGTGATCGTGTAGTGATGTGCTCGGTGATGGGAAAGATTCACCATCCCACTACGCCGAGCGCAGGAGCCTTTCGTACATCCTATGAAGGCAAGGCGTTTGTTCTGCCAGGCGTTGGGGGTATCACCTACAATGTTAAGATCGGAGACAGCGTCTATGCCATGGAAGGAGACCATATCGAACCGGGTGTCTCGCTGAAGAATGACAATGAGAGTGAGAGCGGCAGACTTAACACGATGTCCTGCATCGGCAACGAGGCTGTTGTAATGACCGGGGACGCCAAGGGAGCCAAGGGCTTTGTTACTGGAGTCCATGGGGGAATCGAGCATGTGCTTGTATATTTTTCTAAAGAAGACCTTTATAAGATGGCCCCCGATGACAAAGTACTGATCCGCGCCTGGGGGCAAGGACTGGCCATCAAGGGCTTTGATGATGTCAGGGTGATGAGTATTGATCCCGATCTTTTTGAAAAGCTGCGTATCAACGAAAAAGACGGCAAAACTGTCATGCCGGTGGGTCGCCAAGGTTCCCGCCTATCTGATGGGTTTCAGGTATTGGAGCCTCTTCCGCCTATAGCGGCGACTATGATATCATGACCGCCGACTGGGATGAGATCGTACGCTTAGGTCTTGATAAGCTTCGCTATGGCGATATCGTGCTTCTGGAGAACTGCGACAATACCTACGGCCGCGGTTATCTGACAGGCGCGGGTGACAATAGGCGTGGTTGTACATTCTAATTGTCTGCTGATGGGACATGGGCCAGGCGTCACCACGATCATGACCAGCAAGAAAAATCTGATTGAGGCAGTCATTGATCCTTCAGCCAACATTGCGGATTATCAAGGCGTATAATTATAGTTGATTAACTTGAAAACAAGCTTGTGATTTCTTCCCCCGCCGAAGGCGGGGGAAGAAAATGATGTTTTATCTATAGCCAGTTTTTAAGTTAATTGGCTATAGATAAATTAATTAAAATTAAAACGAACCGAATTCGTATCATTACGCATTTCGGTTCGTTTTTTTATAGCAATATCAAGAATAAATGGTTTTGTGATCTTCCCCGCCAAAGGCGGGGAAGATCACAAAACTTATATCACTTTAGTAATAGATAAATCAGGTGAAATCAGGCATTTTCCTTCAACTGAGGTACAATGTGTTCCCAAACGCTGTCCAGAAACTTTTGAGATTCAAAATCGTGAGAAACGATGGAAACGACGGCATCCTGTTCGGCAGCATGATGATAAACTGGCCGCCCCAGCCTCTGGCTGATAAGAGTTGTCCCGGGCGTTACGCCAGAAAAAGTATCCGTAACCGGCGTTTTCGTCTGGTGTCTGCACTTTGCCTTTGATGGTATTGTCAATCTGCTTTGAGGTAGCTTCTTTAACCCAAGACTGCCCAACCAACCGTTTGCCCTCGAAAGTACCATCCAAAAAAACCTGGCCGGCAGCGAGACATTTCGTCACAGGACATCATAAGGTTGCCGGTGCCCAGGGTGCGCCCCTCCGGATCCTCTTCCCACTGTGGATTCGTGATGCCGAGAGGATAGAAAAAACGGGGTTTAAGATAATCAACCAAGCGTTGACCGGTTCGCTTTTGGATGATACAGGAGGTCAGATAGGGGCCAAAATTATTATACTTCCAATATGTACCCGGTTTAAAGGGAACATCAAACGAAAAAGCATATTTGATCCAGTCTGAATTTGTCAATCGCCGCGTCCGGGAGCATCCCCCGCTACGGAATAACCTTGAAGTATAAAATAATCGTGACCGGTGGCCATCATGATCATATCGCGTACAGTAATATCAAGCAGATACGGGGAGGGATTAGCCGGTAGCTTTTCCGGGAATATTTCCGAGGGCTTATCGTTTAAGCTAATGATGCCCTCATCTAGTGCTATGCCGATTGCCATACTGTCAATGCTTTTGTACAGGACATGATGCTGTCCGGACGGTTATCGCGCCAGTCAAACTTGCCCACCACTTCGCCGTGCTGGCGCACCACCACATGGTAGGTAACCAGATTTTTCTGAATAACGCTTTGCACATAGCTTTCCAGTTGACTTTTTTCATTATTTGCCAATCCTTTTCTCTAAATGAAATCAATATTATTCTGATTATAATATAAATGATCGTATTTTGGTTGAAAGTCAAACTGTTTTTTAAATATACACTTTATTTCGTACTAAATAATTCTCGGAGTATTACCGCAGCTTCCTTGGCATCGAAATCTCCGGGGCTGTTTTTATAGTTTCCACTTCCGATGTACCAATTGGCAATGCTCTCTATCTTCTGTTCACTGACAGACATGTCTTCGAAATCGGTCGTCGAGCTGATCAGGGCACTCAGGTCCTCCATGCTCATGCCAATCTCGGTGGCGAGTTTCGTGGCGCGTTCGGGCATATAGTGTACGCCCCGGGCGATGTAGTATGGGAGATAGACGGCGCAAGCGATCCCGTGGGGGATGTCGTGCTCTTCTGTAAGGAAATAGCCCAGGCTGTGGCAGTAGCAGGTGCCGGTTTGGGCGATGACGATGCCGCCATATATGGAGGCAAGATAGAGTTGCGTACGCTGGTCGAGGGTGATATCCGCCGGTGCCTTTCCATAGATACTGTCAATATTGTCACACAGAAGTCTGATCCCCTCCAACGCGAACAGGTCAGAGGTGGAATCGGCTTTTTTATTGAAATACCCTTCAATGAGATGAGCAATAGCATCCAAAGCAGTGGATACGGTAAATTTGGCCGAAACAGAGGCAGTGTAACGGGGGTCTCCAAAGGCGATGGCTGCAAAGCCGTCAGGGGTGAGAATCGAGTGCTTTTTGCCTTCGTCGTCGGTTATGACGGCAAACTGTGTCACTTCGCTGCCTGTACCTGAGGTTGTGCCCACAAGGGCCACTGGCAGGGATGGGCTTTTAAAACCACCTTTGTACAGGTCGGACGGAGCAATTTCATTGGCGGCGAGGACAGCGATGGCCTTGGCCGCGTCTTGCGGCGAGCCGCCGCCAATGCCCAGGATAAACTGGGCCCCGAAGCTTTTAGCGACCTGTGACGCCTTAACACAGGTGGAAAGGTGGGGATTTTGGGTTACTTCATCAAATATCGTATAGCTGATTTTCTGTCCGTCCAGGGCGGTTATCACATCATCAAGGGCTCCGCAAGCGCGGGCGCTGTTTTTACCCGTGACAATTAAACAGCTCTTTCCCAAGCCGGACAAAAGCTTCTGATTTTCGATCACGCTATTTTCCCCAATGATTAATTTGGTGGGCATAAAAAAAACGGTTGTACATGGTTAATGTCCTCCAGTTTTCTGTTATAATAGTAAATGGATAGCCATCTGTTTTTCCTCTGTTTCCCCGCCTCCGGCTGGAAAGCAGAGGAAGTATTATCAATTCATTTGGTATTGGTGTTATTTTGGGTTCAGATAGGCTGCATGGCTTTTCCGCGTATAATTGAATTATATCGCTATTATAATAATAAATGCAATAGTGGCAAGGTCAATGGCAGCAGAGGGAGGACAAAAATGACAAAACGCGCAATAGTCTTAGGAGGCGGGGGGAACAAAGGGGTTCTTATCAAATTGGCGTATGGCGCGGTTTGATTGAAATGGGAATCGAATATCATATTGTCACGGGGACCTCAATCGGGGCGCTTAATGGAGCATTTATCGTGCAAAATGATTATGAGGCCGCCGTAGATCTCTGGGAAAACATCAGCTATGACAGAGTTTTCGCCGGGAGATATATTGCTGAGCTGACCAGCTTGGAATCCCGTTTCTCTCTGGTGAGCGGTTATCTGCGTGAACTCATTCAGGGCGGGGGCATGGATACCACTCCCCTTGATGAGATGGTGGATCAATATTTGGATGAAAAAAAGGTTCGAACTTCACCCGTCGATTTTGGACTTGTGACGGTTGAATATCCTTCTTTGCGCCATGTTGAGGTATTAAAAAGTCAAATCCCCGAGGGCCGGATGGCGGAATATCTTCTGGCTTCTTCCGCCTGCTTTCCCATCTTCAAACCCCGACAGATTGACGAACTGCGATACATCGACGGTGGATACCGCGACAATCTGCCCATTGATCTGGCATTTAAATGCGGGGCAGAAGAGATCATTGCAGTTGATCTGGGTTCGCTTGGCATTATCAACAAGCCAAAAACGCATGGTCTGCCTGTGCAGTATGTGAAGAGCTATTGGCCGTTGGGATCCATGTTTCAATTTGATACCCAGTCTGTACACAGAAATCTGACCCTCGGCCTATACTGACTGTCTGCGCACATTCGGGAGGCTTGACGGTAATTTTTATGCCTTCAAAAAGGGGGAGGGAAGAGAGAATTACCAAAGGCTTTATGACAGCGTTTTACAACTTGAACGGCATTTAGGCCGCGATATCGCTGAAATGTTTTTAAGTCCCATACCGAATGAGGTAATCGCAAGAGTGCTGCGAGTCACACGGCGTGACCGACTAAAACGCAGTGAAGATCAGTTGATTGCCGAAGCAGGGGAGATTGCCGGCGAGATTTTTTTACTCCCTCCAGACGTCACCTATGACTTTGAGCAATTTAATGAATATTCTCTTGACCTCTTTTAAATGGAATTCAGCTTGAGCGGATGGCTATGGAGTATCTTTCAGAAGATATTACGCTCGAAACAACGCCCGCACTTTTGTCTCAAATTGCCTCTCTAGACCGCAGGCATATAGTTGGGTAATCTTCTGGACATAATAAATAAGACCGACGAAAACTCCCGGAACCAGGCTTTGGGCTCTTGCTTCGGCTTTGACCAAAGAGTTTAAAGCGGCAGTTTATTTATATCTCCTCAGGAACCGTGTGAGCAAATCCTGAGGGGTAGAGAAGAACGGTGAAAACGGATGAAAAATGGCATACGATCGACAGATTGCGGTTGTGCTGGCGGCTACCTCACTGGCTATTTATCTGGGATCGCAGGGAAGCTATTATTACGCCCGAGCTGAGGTTTTCTGAGCTTTTAGGGAACGATTTTTTTTAATCTGTACATGGCTGTGGGCGGCTTATGGTTTCGGGAAAAAGGCGGGCAGGTGCATTTTTGTGGCTTATGGCAGCCTATTGGCTGCTGCCATCCCTCGCCATTGTGATATTGGACGCCATGGCCCGTTACACGGCGGCTTCGGGTGTCTTTTTTGCATCTGTCAGGGCTTTTGTTTAGCTATTTTATTTTTACAACCATCTATGCGGTTGTTTACCCTGACTGAAAACTTGGGCCTCTCAAATATGGATTGGTGTGGCGGTGGTAGCGGGTGCGATCATTCTTTTCTATTTTTCAGGAAGAATGGCTCATAAGCGCTTTATCTTTGACGCGCGGTGAAAGCAGCCGGGTATATAGCCAATTAACTTAAAAACTGGCATATATAAAATGTCATTTTTATCCCCCCTCCTTCGGCGGGGGATAAAATCACAAGCTTGTTTTCAAATTAATCAACTATAAGTTTCTGGAAAAGATACACGGGGACATAGGCTGCGTTTTAAACGAATCCCAAATGAATAATAAATTTTGTCTCTGTATTCCTCGACTTTCCCGGGGAATACAGAGACAAAAAATAAGTGCTGTTTTTGCAGACATTTGTATTATTTTCCATAGAATTGATGATAGTATACATTTTATTATTTTCGGAGTTCGCTTCTCCACCTTCCAGTGGCAGGAAAAGATAATTCAATTAGCACTCTACCAACTTTGAAATAATAGCGAAAGGCTGTTTGAATGATTGCTTTTTCCTGTAGTATATATTATAATAAATCGTTACTTTGAGTATTAGAAAGGTTGTGATGATAGGGTTGCAAAAAAAGCTGACTTTGTATGGCTTTAACAACCTCACAAAATCACTTAGCTTCAACATCTATGATGTTTGCTACGCAAAAAGTGAGAGAGAGCAAAAGGATTATATTGCCTATATCGATGAGCAATATAACTCCGAAAGACTGACTACAATCTTGTGTAATGTAACAGAAATAATCGGTGCTCATGTGCTGAATATTTCCAAACAGGACTATGACCCCCAAGGCGCATCTGTCAACGTTCTGATTGCAGAAGAAAAGGTCCCTGAAGATCAGATAGACGAGTCATGCAACAGGGGGTTGTATACGGCTACCCTGCATGACACCATTGGTGCCCATTTGGACAAAAGTCATGTTACAGTGCATACCTTTCCCGAGTACCACCCGGATAACTCTATTTCCACTTTTCGCGTAGATATTGATGTATCTACCTGTGGTACTGTTTCACCGCTGAATGCACTCAATTATTTAATCGGAAGCTTTGATTCCGACATCATGACAATTGATTATCGGGTGCGGGGTTTTACGAGGGATATTGAGGGCAAAAAATACTATATCGACCACGACATTACATCTATTCAGGATTACATTGATGATAAAACATTAACAAAGTATGATGCGATTGATGTAAATGTTTATCAGTCCAACATTTTTCACACCAAAATGCTGATTAAAGAAATCGAGCTGCAAAATTATCTTTTTAACAAGGATGTCTATGAGTTTCTGCCTAAACAAAGGTTGGAGATCACTGACAGCTTACGCAGAGAGATGATCGAAATATTCAGCGGAATGAATATTTATTAGCTTTGGGGGTGCAAAATGAAAAAACTTTCACAGCAGAACGCCCCAATTTATGAGGCGCTTCTAAAACATAAATCCAATCGGATAGTACCATTTGACGTTCCGGGACATAAAGGTGGCCGCGGCAATAAAGAACTGACTGACTTTCTGGGAGAAAACTGCCTAAAGGTTGACGTCAATTCGATGAAACCGCTGGACAACCTTTGTCATCCGGTATCTGTTATCAAAGATGCGGAACAGCTAGCCGCCGATGCCTTTGGCGCCAGCGCAGCTTTTTTAATGGTGAATGGTACGACGTCAGCAGTACAGACAATGATTATGTCCACATGCAAATCAGGGGACAAAATTATTATGCCTCGCAATGTCCATCGAAGCGCTATCAATGCGCTTGTGGTCTGCGGGGCTATTCCTGTTTATATCAATCCCGGGGTGAATAAAGAACTGGGGATATCTCTTGGCATGTCTTTATCCGATGTGGAAGTAGCCATAAAAAACAACCCGGACGCCAAGGCGATACTTATTAACAATCCGACCTATTATGGGGTATGTTCCAATTTGAAAGCCATTGTGGAACTAGCCCATCAGTACCATATGGTTGCACTTGTTGATGAAGCGCATGGAACACACTTCTATTTTGGAGAAAATCTGCCCATTTCTGCCATGAAAGCCGGTGCAGACATGGCGGCAGTCAGCATGCACAAAACTGGGGGTTCTTTGACACAAAGTTCATTTTTGCTTTGCGGACCCGACATCAATGCCCCCTATGTACGGCAGGTCATTAATCTGACACAGACAACAAGCGGCTCTTATTTACTCATGTCCTCTTTAGATATTGCCAGAAAACATTTGAGCCTTCATGGCAAAGAAATCTATCGGAAAACAGTTGAATTTGCGGACTATGCGCGCAATGAGATCAATAAAATAGGCGGATATATTGCGTTTTCCACTAATTATACCGATAATGATACTTTTTACGCGTTCGACACCACCAAACTGTCCATACATACCAGAAATATCGGCCTGGCCGGTATTGAAGTGTTTGATATTCTTCGAGATGAATATGGCATACAAACGGAATTTGGCGATATTGGCAATCTGCTTGCCATTATTTCGGCCGGTGATCGGGCTTTGGAAATTGAAAGACTGATCGGGGCACTTTCTGAGATTAAAAGGCTGTATTCTAAGGATAAAACAGGGATGTTCGACCATGAATATATTAATCCTTTGGTTATTTTAGCGCCGCAGCAGGCTTTTTACAGTAAGAAAAAATCGATTCCCATTGGAGAAAGCAGCGGCAAAGTGTGCGGCGAATTTGTCATGGCATATCCCCCCGGCATTCCAATTTTGGCTCCAGGCGAAATGATTACTGACGAAATTTTGCTTTACATTTCTTATGCAAAACAAAAAGGCTGTCTTCTGACCGGTACACAGGACATGAAAATTGAAAATATTAATGTTGTGGAGGGCGCTTAAATGGAACTTTGGTACACGGAACAGCATACCCCCAATGTTCGATTTTCGATCAAAGTGGACAAGCAGATTATCGGCTTGCGAAGCGAATTTCAAAGCATTGACGTATTTGAGTCCAAAGAGTTCGGAAGGATATTAACTCTGGATGGTTATCTGATGGTGAGCGAAAAAGATGAATTTATATATCATGAAATGATTGTCCATGTTCCGATGGCTGCAAACCCGGATATTCGCAATGTTCTTGTCATCGGTGCGGGGGATGGCGGCACTGTCAGAGAGCTTACCCGTTACGAGTCCGTGCAGCGGATCGACATGGTCGAGATAGATGAGCTTGTCGTCGATGTCTGCCGCCAATACCTTCCGCAAACGGCCTGTAAACTAAATGATCCCCGGGTCAACCTGTATTTTGAGGACGGGCTTAAATTCGTCCGCACAAAGCAAAACGCCTATGATCTGATCATTGTGGATTCGACTGACCCCTTTGGACCGGGCGAAGGGCTTTTCACAAAAGAATTTTATGGAAACTGTTTTAATGCATTGACCGAATGCGGCATTTTAGTCAACCAGCATGAAAGCCCCTACTATGAGGCAGATGCGGACGCGATGCAAAGGGCGCATAAGCGCTTAAAGCAGACATTTCCTATTTCACGGGTTTATCAGGCGCATATTCCAACCTATCCGTCGGGTCATTGGCTTTTCGGCTTCGCGTCTAAAAAATACGATCCCGTGCTCGATCTGGATGCAGCAAAATGGAATGCGATAGGCATTCAAACAAAATATTATAATACTGAGTTGCACAAAGGCTCATTTGCTCTTCCTAACTATGTAAAGGAGCTTTTGGACAATGGAAATGAGTAAAAATTATCACGCTTTTATCGGCTGCGATTGCGAGTATGAAGAAAGCAAAATTGTCATTTTCGGCGCTCCTTTTGACGGCACGACCTCTTATCGGCCCGGTACAAGGTTTGCAAGCTCCGCAATGCGAAACGAAAGCTTTGCCATCGAAACATACAGCCCTTATCTGGACAGGGATCTTACCGAAATTTTCGTTTTTGACGGTGGAGATCTGGAGCTGCCTTTCGGCAATCCTTCGAAGGCCCTTGACATGATCGAGGAGCTCACGGGCCAAATTGCGGATGACCGAAAGATCCCATGCATGATCGGCGGTGAACATCTGGTCACACTGGGGACGGTGCGCGCGCTGTCAAAAAGATATCCTGATCTTTGCATTCTCCATTTTGACGCCCACGCCGACTTGCGCGATGATTACATGGGAGAAAAGCTGTCCCATGCCACTGTGATGAGAAGATGCTGGGAACTTGTCGGTGACGGGAACATCTTTCAGTTTGGCATCAGAAGCGGGGACAGAGATGAATTTTCCTGGGGAAAAGACCATGTCTTTACCAATAAGTTCGATTTCACCGGAATCGGTCAAATCGTAAAAGCAATAGCGGATAAACCGGTTTATCTTTCTATCGATCTTGATGTGCTGGATCCATCTTGTTTTTGTGGCACCGGTACACCGGAAGCAGGCGGTGTCAGTTTTAAAGAGCTTTTGTTGGCGATCAGTGAGGCATCAAAGCTAAATATCGTCGGTTTTGATATGAATGAACTATCGCCGGTGTATGACCCAAGTGGCGCTTCTACCTCTCTTGCCTGTAAACTGCTTCGTGAGTTATTGTTGCAGATTTATCAATAATTAAAAGTAATTGGGCAAATAAAGAGGAAAATTTGAACTCTGCCTGTCCTGCCATAAGCGGCATAAACAGAGTGAAGAAAGTCCCGTTTGTTTAGAAAATTACTATAGGAGGTTTATGTCATGGGAAAAGCTTTAATTATTGGAGCCGGTGGCGTTGCTGGTGTGGTCATTCATAAATGCTGCCAGAATTCTGAGGTTTTTGAAGAGATCTGCATTGCCAGTAGGACGCTTTCCAAATGCGATGCCATTAAAGAGCAGGTCAAAAAATATAAAACCAAGGTTTCAACGACAAAGGTTGATGCTGATAATACGGATGAGTTGATTGCCTTGATTGATCGCTTTAAACCGGACATTGTGATAAATGTCGCCCTGCCGTATCAGGATCTGACTATAATGGAAGCCTGTCTCGCAACCGGTGTGGATTATGTGGATACTGCCAACTATGAGCCGATCGACACAGCTAAGTTTGAATATAAGTGGCAGTGGGCTTATAAAGAGCGCTTCAAAAAAGCTGGCATTACTGCCCTTCTCGGCAGCGGCTTTGATCCGGGTGTCACCGGTGTTTTCTCCGCGTATGCGCAGAAACACTATTTTGATGAAATTAACGCAATTGACATATTGGATGCCAACGCGGGCGATCACGGGTATCCCTTTGCCACCAACTTCAATCCCGAGATTAATATCCGGGAGATAACAGCACCGGGTAGCTATTTCGAAAATGGAAAATTCATTGAAACCGAGCCCATATCCATTAAGCGGGTGTACAATTTCCCGGAAATCGGTGAAAAGGACATGTATCTTCTTCACCATGAAGAGATGGAATCACTGGCCATCCATATTAAGGGTATTCAAAAAATCCGCTTCTGGATGACCTTTTCACAAAACTATCTGAACCACTTAAAGGTTCTGGAGAATGTGGGCATGACCTCAATCAAACCAATCATCTTCGAGGGTAAAGAAATTGTACCGCTTCAGTTCTTAAAGGCCGTGCTGCCTGATCCCTCTTCGTTGGGACCCAGGACAAAAGGCAAGACTAATATTGGCTGCATATTTCAGGGGGTCAAAGATGGCAAGCAAAAAACATACTATGTTTACAATGTCTGTGATCATCAGGAGTGCTATAAAGAGGTGGGCTCACAGGCGATATCTTATACAACCGGTGTACCGGCAATGATCGGTGCCATGATGGTCATGACAGGTAAATGGAAAAAACCCGGGGTATGGAATATTGAAGAGTTTGATCCAGATCCGTTTATGGATGCACTGAATCAAAATGGGCTTCCTTGGCAGGAGAGTTTTTCTCCCGTGCTTGTCGATTAAGGAGAAAAGATGGAGCTTGATTTCAACCTGTTGCCCACGCCTTGTTATGTGGTGGACGAAAGACTGCTGATCAAAAACCTTGAAATTCTCAGATCTGTGATCGATCGGACTGGCTGTAAAATTCTGCTGGCTCAGAAGGGATTTTCCATGTTCAGCACTTATCCGCTGGTCGGTGAGTATCTAAATGGCACAACGGCAAGCTCTTTGTTTGAAGCAAGACTAGGCTATGAAGAAATGGGGAAAGAGGTCCATATTTTTTCCCCGGCCTACAAAGACGAGGAATTTGACGAAATTCTATCCATTTGTGACCATGTTGTATTTAATTCGTTTCAGCAGTGGAGCCGATATAAGGCTAAAATTCAAAATTCTCCCCGAAAAATCGAGTGCGGGATTCGTGTTAACCCTGAATATTCCGAAATTGAAACTGACTTATATAACCCCTGTTTTCAGAATTCCAGGCTGGGCGTGACCATGGTGAATTTTAAACCGGATGAGCTTGAGGGGATTGACGGACTGCATTTTCACACCATGTGCGAGCAGAATTCTGATACTCTTGCGCGCACAATTCAGGTGTTCGATGAAAAATTTGGTCCTTTCGCTAGCAGGATGAAGTGGATCAATTTTGGGGGCGGACATCATATTACAAGGCCGGATTATGATCTGGAAACGCTGGTCGGGTGCATCCTGTTCATCAAGGAAAAGTACGGTGTAGACGTCTATCTGGAGCCTGGGGAGGCAATCGCTTTAAACACCGGCTATTTAGTGACAAAAGTGCTGGACATCGTCGAAAATGGCATGAATATCGCCATCTTGGATGCATCAGCGGCATGCCATATGCCCGATGTACTTGAAATGCCCTATCGGCCCCCAGTCCTCAGCGGTGGCAAGGCCGGCGAGTACCCATACACCTACCGGCTCGGATGCCACACCTGCCTTGCAGGCGATATCATCGGGGACTACTCCTTTAATCAGCCTCTGCAAATCGGTGACAAGCTGGTTTTTGGAGATATGGCTCACTACACCATGGTGAAGAACAATACATTTAACGGTATCAACCTGCCGTCCATTGCGCTTTTCAACGAGATGGACGGAATCAGAATCGTGAAAGAGTTCGGCTATGCCGATTTTAAGTCAAGATTATCATGATTGGCCGATACCGCGATGATCAGCCCTACCTTAACGAGCCAGATAATATAGCCGATTAACTTAAAAACTGGCTATATAGAAAACCTCATTTTCTTGCCCCGCCTTCGACGAGGCAAGAAATCACAAGCTTGTTTTCAAGTTAATCAACAATAAAAACAATCCTGAGTCTAAAAAATCGATATTTTCGTGAACTTAAAGGGCAACCGTTTGTAATCGGTTGTCCTCTTTTCATTCTAAGGATGTTGAAACAGAAAACATTTCAATTTAGAAACAGTACAAGGGGACATCCAGTTAATCCCGAACAAGGAAATGGCATTATATGATGATGTCCCATTCACCCTCCTGCGGCGGGTGAATGGGACATCCAGTTAATCCCGAACAAGGAAATGGCATTATATGATGATGTCCCATTCACCCTCCTGCGGCGGGTGAATGGGACATCAATTATTGTCTATTATCAAGGGCCCAGATATAAAATTTCAAATGAGAAGCAGTTTGGACTGATATAAATTTGCCTAAACTTTCAGGTAGCGCTCACCCTATTATAGTTGATTAACTTGAAAACAAGCTTGTGATTTCTTCCCCCGCCTTCGGCGGGGGAAGAAAATGACGTTTTATATATAGCCAGTTTTTAAGTTAATTGGCTATATCTGTGCGCTGTCTATGATATGCTAAACATTAAAGCGGAAGAGAACCACATCGCCATCCTTAAAAACATACTCTTTGCCTTCTGAACGGACAAGTCCTTTCTCCTTCGCGGCAGTCATCCCGCCGCAAGCCATCAGGTCCTCATAGGCAATGATCTCGGCACGAATAAAGCCCCGTTCAAAATCGGTGTGGATCTTCCCGGCGGCCTGAGGAGCCTTTGTTCCTTTTGTGATCGTCCAAGCACGCACCTCTTGCTTGCCGGCAGTAAGAAAGGAAATAAGGCCTAAAAGATCATATCCGGCAGCGATCAGTCTGTCCAGCCCTGATTCGGATAGGCCGAGTCCCGAGAGAAAGAAAAGTTTTTCCTCCGGGGACATGCCGGCAATTTCCTCTTCGATTCTCGCACAGATGGGAAGGGCAAGAGCCCCTTCGTCCTTGGCGATTTGGCACACCTTTTGGTAATGCGTATTTTTTTCGATATCGCCGGCAAAGTCCGCTTCGCTCATATTGGCGGCATAAATGACGGGCTTACCCGAAAGCAGCGGCATCTGGGCCAACAATTCGGTTTCTTCTTCAGTTTTTGGCCAGCTTCTGGCGGTAAGACCCTCTTCAAGATGTTCTTTCAAGTGTGAAAGAAGTTCTGCCTCGGCTGCAAACTTTTTGTCGCCCTTGGCTGCCTTTATACATCGGTCAATTCTGCGATCGACAATCTCAAGGTCAGAAAGGATGAGCTCAAAATTAATCGTCTCAATATCTCTTTCCGGGTCGACATTGCCATCCACATGAATAATTTCACCATCCTCAAAACAGCGCACCACATGGACCACCGCATCAACCTCACGGATATGGGCCAGAAAACGGTTGCCCAAGCCCTCTCCCTTTGAGGCACCGCGGACCAGGCCGGCGATATCCACAAACTCAATGATAGCAGGAGTAATTTTATCCGGGTCGTACATCTCAGCGAGCTTGGTCAGACGGACATCGGGTACGGTTACGACGCCGACGTTTGGTTCGATCGTGCAAAAAGGATAATTTGCCGACGGTGCGCCAGCATTTGTGATCGCATTAAAAAGGGTGGACTTGCCCACATTTGGAAGTCCTACAATACCTAATTTCATAAATCCTCCATCTTTGGGTGGCACATATTCCACCCATGCTGATAAGCGCTGTATCAATACAGCGTGATAACAGAGAATATGATAGCATGATTATGAGGCTCTCACAATACGAACGCCACAAGTTATACAACAAAGTTTCAAAAAAACTTCACTTTTATTTGGGAAAAACATGTATAATAATATTAACACCAAGCGCGGGAGGTATAAATATGTCGATGGAAAAGATACTCGTGGCAGACGATGATACCAACATATGTGAGCTTTTGAGACTGTATCTTGAAAAAGAACAGTATACTGTTTCAATCGCGGGCAGTGGTACCGAGGCACTAACCCGTTTTACGGCTGAGAATCCGGATATAGTACTCCTGGATATTATGATGCCCGGTCTTGATGGGTGGCAGGTTTGCCGTGAGATTCGTAAGAAATCCAACTGCCCAATCATCATGATTACCGCCAAAGGTGAAACCTTCGACAAAGTGCTGGGACTTGAGCTCGGTGCGGACGACTATGTAGTGAAGCCCTTTGATGCCAAAGAGATTGTTGCCAGAATCAAAGCTGTTCTTCGCCGGACCGGTGCAGGTGGCGGCGGGGATAACGGGGTCAAAGAGGTAACCTATGACAAACTTATTGTCAATATGACCCGTTACGAACTAAAAGTGGATGGCAAGGCGGTAGATACCCCTCCCAAAGAGCTGGAGCTTCTGTATCACCTTGCTAGCAATCCCAACCGTGTGTACACACGTGATCAGCTTCTTGACGAGGTATGGGGCTTTGAATATTATGGCGATTCCCGGACGATTGACGTGCACATCAAAAGGCTTCGTGAAAAGCTTGAGGGCGTTTCTGAAAGATGGAGCCTGAAGACTGTATGGGGTGTTGGCTACAAGTTCGAGGTTAAGGAATAGCTTATCCCGGAGGGAACTATGCAAAAAAGCCTGTTCGCACGTTATTTTTATATGTGCGCATCGATCATATTGGTGAGCATCATACTGCTTGGCGTGGTGCTGCTTACCTTTTCCTCGCAATTTTTTAAGCAGGACCGTACCGATATGCTGGCACGTAATGCAAATCAAGCAGTTGTATTGACCGCGGCCAATTATCTTATGAATGGTGAGCGTTATATTGATTCACAAGTTATCATGACGGGATATAGGATTCTGGCCAACGCAATCGATGCTGATATATTTCTGGTTGACCCGAACGGCAAAACCGTGTTGTGCACAGAGGGGGAAAGCTGCGTTCATTCCACTTACCAGATCAACGAGGGCATCCTGACCACGGCGCTTACAAGCGGATACCGAGAGATTGGGCGCCTGGGCGGCATATATAAAGGCCCACACTACACTGTGGCCGTTCCAGTAACGGTGGGTGGTGCAGTCATAGGAAGTGTATTTGTATCCGCCCCTGCAGACGATCTAACCGCATTTTTAATAGAAGTTTTGAAAATGTTTCTTTTGGGCGCGGCCGCGGTTATGATGCTGGCTTGCATTATCATATACTTTGCGACAGATCGGCTTGTGCGCCCTCTTCGATCGATGGCCCAAGCTACGGCCAGCTTTGCAAAAGGCGATTTCTCTATCCGTGTACCGGTGGACGGTGTGGATGAAATGGAAAAGCTGGCGATGGCGTTTAATAATATGGCTTCCTCACTTGCCACCCTTGAAGGCACCAGACGTTCTTTTGTCGCAAATGTCTCCCACGAGCTGAAGACCCCTATGACGACCATTGGCGGCTTTATAGACGGGATTCTGGATGGGACCATTCCACCCGAAAAACACGATTACTATCTAAAGATTGTATCCAGTGAAGTGAAAAGGCTATCGCGTTTAGTGGTCTCTATGTTGGATATAGCCAAGATTGAGGCTTCTCAGATGGCGGTAAAGCCTCAAAGCATAGACATTAATGACATTGTTTGCCGATCGCTTTTTAACTTTGACCGACAAATTGATAAAAAAAATATCGAAGTGCGTGGGTTGGATCAGGGTAAAGTGATGGCGTGGGCGGATCCGGGACTTGTCCATCAGATTTGCTATAATTTAATTGATAATGCCGTTAAATTTACTCCAGATGGCGGCTATATCGAAATAGGTTACACCAACGAGGGTGGAAAGGTATTTACAGGTATAAAAAATTCAGGCGCGGGAATACCCAAAGAGGAGATACCACGACTCTTTGATCGTTTTTATAAGACGGATAAGTCGAGAAGCATGGATAAAAATGGAGTAGGTCTGGGACTCCATATTGTGAAATCTCTGGTGCACCTCCAGTCCGGGGAGATAATGGTAAAAAGCGTGGTTGGTGAGTATTGCGAATTTATTTTCTCTCTTCCCCAACCGCCGCCCAAAATCCAGCAGCATGCATTTAAAAAGCCGGAAAAACAGTCCACAAAAAAACAACCGGAGAACATACCGGAATAATATAACTTATCACTTATAAGGGGGAAAATATATGGAAGAAAAAACAAACATGACGCGTGAAGAGAGCGAGCCTCGCACCGAATCTTCAAATGGAGAACAGGAGTTTAAGGCCCCTTTCCTCTCAGAAGAAGCAACCGTGTCCGACACGGGTAAAAGCGAACCTTCTCTCAATGCTGATAAGCCAGCAGAGCAGCAAAGCATAGAAGCTGATCAGGCAGCGGCCAATACCGCCGAGCAGGTGAACGGGCAGGGTCCCTCCCAGTCAGGGGCATATGCATACGGGCCAGCGGTGGATAACAGCCAGTCAACCCAGCCACCCCGCGATAACCAGGGCCAGAACTATTACGTCCCGCCATATCCCAACGCACCTGGTGGAAAATACGACCCTAATACCGGATGGTTCTATGGCCCACGCCCTAATTCGTCGGGGTACCAGCCTTACAATTACAGCCAAAATCAGCAGCAGGGCCCACAATACGGAAATTATAATCAGCCATATGCCAATAATCCAAATCAGAAGCAAGAATACAACTGGCATTTTGAGGATTACGAAAAGGCTGATCAGAAACGAGTAAAAAAGGGCAGGCACAACGGGGTCAAGGTGTTTGCCATTATTATGGCTTGTGTACTTGGCTTTGCGGTAATGGTAAGCGCCAGCTATGGAGTGTACAGCTGGCTTCAGAATGATAACATCCTCCCGTTTATTTCTTCAAGCAGTTCTGACAACAGTAAAGAAAGAACACTCCCCGAACTGATTATCAATGAAAAGCCCGCCGACTCCAGTTCGAGTACCGTACTCAGCGACGGACGCCTGTCCTCAGTGGATATGGCAAAGGTGGCCAAACCTTCTGTGGTTGGTGTTGCTGTATATGATACTGTCAACAGTTTTTCCCCAAGTGGCGAGGGTTCGGGCATCATTATGAACTCCGCAGGCTATATTATCACCAATGCCCATGTTGTCGAGGGCGCTATTGGCATTCAGGTCATTCTCTATAATTCCGAAACATATACCGCTCAGCTGGTGGGTATTGATACACGCACCGATCTTGCTGTGATTAAAATCGATGCCAAAAATCTCGTCGCTGCACAGTTTGGTAACTCTGACAAGCTCAGCGACGGCGAAAAAGTCATGGCTATTGGCAATCCCGGCGGTGTCCAACTGGCAGGAAGCGTCACACAGGGTATTGTTTCCGCGATCAATCGCCCGGTCAAATCGGATGGGGGTTACTCCGCACGCTTTATTCAAACAGATGCAGCCATCAATCCGGGAAATTCCGGCGGGGCACTGATCAACGAATACGGACAGGTAGTGGGCATCAACTCGTCCAAAATTGTAGCGACTGGATATGAGGGAATCGGATTTGCCATTCCTATCAATGACGCTAAGCCCATCGTAGACGATTTGATCCAGTATGGTCGTGTGACTGGCCGCGCAAAGATAGGGATATCCGGTCAGGAGATCAATGAGGTAGTGGCAAGCATTAACAACCTGCCCACGGGCATTTATATCCGCTCCATTGATCAAAACTCTGAATTGGCGGGCAAGGATGTTAAAATCGGTGATATCGTCACTAAAATTGATGGAAAAGACGTGACCAGTTTTGACGATGTGAGTGAGATCATATCTGCCAAGAAACCGGGTGACAAGGTTGAACTCACTATTTTCCGTCAGGCGTCAAAACAAGGCGATGCCGGACGCACCTTTAAGGTGACCATTACCCTGCTTGAGGATGGTGCGGAAACCACCAATTCTCAATCATCCAAAGCTCCTGTGACCTGATATTTAAATGAATCAATGTCTCTTTTTGCTGTCCGCGACGGGGAAAAGAGACAAAATAATAAATACACTTTTACCGGTCCTTTGGGGGATCGGTAATTTTTTTATCTTGTCGCTCTGCTTGTATTTTGCCCTGTAATTTGCGTAAAAGTGGGGAAGAGGCTTCGGATAAGGGACAGCTGAATTTCATGACAGGGCAGCCAGAGGGGCAGGGGGCGGCCCGCCGACATAGGATATAGAGGCTTAGAGGTATGCTTACACGCCTATAAGCGGCGGCAGCTTTCAGGGGTGGCGTACCGCCTTCAAAGAGCCCCGAGGCACCAATCCGCCGCATTATATATATGTGTGTCATGCAAAAAAAGAAAGCCTGTCCATAACGGGCGGGCTTTCTTCCCTATAATACCGAGAAAGCACTCTTCTGCAGTAGGGCGATGGCAACTATTTCTTTTCTATAGCCTTGAGCGCCTGGTGGACACGCTCCAACTCACCGGGAATATCAATCTGCTGGGGGCATTTGGACAAGCAGACACCACACTTCTGGCAGTTGTCCGCGCGTTTCTTGGCATCCATATTGTCAAAGTAATCCCGACGGGTGCGCGCTTCGTTTTTAAACATGCTAAAATAATTATAAATGCTGAATACCTCAGGGATATTCACGCCAAAGGGACAGTCCATGCAGTAGCGGCAGCCGGTACAGGGGATGGTCTTGAAGGATAATAGGGTTTGGGTAGCTTTGTCAAGGAGGGCGGTTTCCTCTTTGGAGAGCTTGTATGCTTTGTCGGACAGGGAGGCCACATTGTCATGAACCTGTTCCATACTGCTCATGCCGGAGAGAAGCACCTTAACGTTCGGTTTGCTTGCCACCCATCTCACGGCCCATGAGGCCATGCTTCTGTTGGGGGCAAATTCTTTTAGAATCGCAGCAACCTCGTCAGGTAACTGGGCAAGTGTTCCACCGCGCACGGGTTCCATGACGACAGCTGGAATGCCACGGCTGGCCAGAGCCTCATAAAGAAAGTCGGCGTCCATGGTGTGGACATCAATGTAATTATACTGGATCTGCGCAAAGTCCCAGGGAAAATAATCGGCGATCTTCTCAAATTTCTCATTCTTATCATGAAATGAAAAACCGATAAACCTGATCTTGCCTTCGGCTTTTTTTCTCTTGACAAAATCAAAAGCTCCAATTTCTATGCAATGCTGGATGCGTTTCTCACCAAGTGCGTGGAGAAGATAAAAATCGAAGTACTCTACCTGACACTTATTAAGCTGCTCTTGGAAGACCCTTTCCATATCCGCCTCGCTGTTCACTTCCCAGACGGGCATCTTGTCCGCAAGGAAAAAGCTTTCGCGTGGATATCTTTTCAGAGCCTCACCAAGGACATTTTCAGAAGTGCCACCATGATAAGGCCACGCCGTATCAAAATAGGTTACTCCGTTCTGATAGGCATAGTCGATCATCTCAAGGGCAGCGGCACGATCAATAGCGCCATCCTTAGTAGGAAATCTCATGGCCCCAAAACCCAGCACAGATGCCTCAATGCCAAGCTTATCAAAAGATTTTCGGTTCATATTTTGCCCCCCATTTATTTTCTGCCAAAATTATACCATAATGGTGTTGGAATATCAATAAACTACCCTGCGGGAAATTTGCATATATAGCCAATTAACTTAAAAACTGGCTATAGTTAAAACGTCATTTTCTTCCCCCGCCTTCGGCGGGCGAAGAAATCACAAGCTTGTTTTCAAGTTAATCAACGATATACTGAAAATTATTTGTATTCTGTCTGCCCACAATGGACGGGGCAAGCGGATAGGAACAGGCATAAAAAGTAATCCTGTTTGACGCTGGTAGGGTTACAAACGAGGTTGAAAGAGGCGTAATTTGTAAACTTTCCTCTGGGAGATCGCATAAAATCCCATAGTTGTTGACCATTTGCTGGCTATGAGGTAAAATATATAATTAGACCACAGCAATAGGGCAAATAAAGAGATAATTTATTATTTATCTGCCCCGCCGTCAATGGGACAGACTGATAGAAAAGAATGATTAATGGCCGCGAGTGGCCGGAGGTAACTATGCTCAAAATTGCACCATCAATTCTGTCGTGTGATTTTTCCCGCTTGAGAGATGAGATCAGGGCGGTGGCAAACGCAGGGGCAGATCTTGTGCATGTAGATGTCATGGATGGAAGCTTTGTACCCAACATTACAATAGGAATTCCCGTGATCCGTTCACTTTCGTCCATATCGCCCATCCCTTTGGATGTCCATCTGATGATCAGCGATCCGATCCGCTATATAAAGGAATTCGCAGATGCAGGCAGCGATATCATAACTTTTCACCTTGAGGCCGCATCTGATCCGGACGCTGTGATATCATTGATCAGGGAACAGGGCAAAAAGGTTGGAATGTCAATCAAACCCAAAACGCCGGTGGAGAAAATATTCCCCTATCTGTCGAAGCTGGACATGGTTCTAGTCATGACCGTTGAGCCCGGATTCGGTGGGCAAAGCTTTATGCCGGATATGCTTCCCAAGATCAGTGCTATACGTAATTATGTAAAATCCCATTCTCTCTGTGTCGACATACAGGTGGATGGAGGCATCACGGCCAAGACCGCTGCACTTGTGGCCGATGCCGGGGCGAATGTTCTGGTCGCAGGCTCCGCCATCTTCGGTGTCGGGGACTATCAAGAAGCAATCACGGCGATCAAGGAAGCCTATCATTCCGTACGAAAATAAACGGGTGATGCAAAGACGCTACATTTTGTAGAAAGCCTTTACTCTCCCGCAAGATAATAGGACAAGGTATCGATCGCTCTCTCTTTCAGAATGACTTGCCCATGTTCTTCCACAAAGGCTGCGGCGACCGGGCCCTCACCTACCTTCTGTCCGTATTCGCACAGAAAGGCGATGGTACGGTTGTCATCCTGATCGAGGGGATAGATGATGAGACGATATTCCCCCCCGATAAGATAAAGTGAGCTTTTATAGATCCTGTGGCAATACTGGCAGAACAGCTTGATGGAGGCCTGAATCAGGATATCTACATCATCAAACATAAATACAACAGGACCATAAGCCGGGGCGAGGGGACTGTCGGTTTCTGTGTCCAAAGTGGTAAAGTAAATTACACATCCGCCCTCGTCATAAGGATAGACTTCGATAAACAGACGAGTATCACATGGGTCAAAGCCAGTCTTTTCTTTCGCAGTGGACAGAAGCTGCAAAAGCACTTGCCTGGTTAAGTCATCATGGTAGTCAAGCGCGCTGTAAGATATCGCAAGACGATCCATATCAATGGGCGAGAGGACGACTTTTAGTTTGTCCTTGGTGATCATTTTAAAAATCATAAATATCAACCGCCTTTAAAAAAATAAGTGGGAGGTAGATCATGTGGATGTAAAAACAAACGGAATTGTGCTGGAACAAAATAAAGAACCCGCGCTTTCCCGTGGAATAAAAATATATGAGAAACCGGGTACAAAGGCACAGACGCTGGATTCCCCTCAGATTGGGACACCTTCTCTTTTGGCGCCTCATGAAATCATACGCCTTGCATGGGCAGCGCAAATTGTGGATGAATCAGATGGAAAAAGACTTTATAAAAAGTTAGCAGCTGCGGAAAAGGAAGCCGTATCCGAGATTGCAGTTGATGCTTTTGACGATGAGCCTTATATTTCAAGCCAGATGGGCCCTGCGCTCTGGTTGGCGGATGAACTGGTAGAAGGCGTCGGTTTGGCACGTCGTGCCACAGGCGCGTCGAAAGCGAGTATTGAGCTCTATAAAAATCTTTTTGACATTGAAATGAAAATACCAGACAATTTGGGTGGCGTAAAAATCAGAAGAGTCAATGGAACCTATCCGGCGGAATACCGTACTATGCGAAGATTAAGACGCAAAAATGCCCTTGTTATTGGAGCGTGCGCGCTGATACATCTCCAGCGTGCGGCTTATGAAAACATCGTGCAGACCACCTGCTTTGTGACTGTTGCGGGAAATTGCATTGCAAACCCGGGCAATTATGAGGTGCCTATCGGTACGCATGTGGATGAGCTGATTGAACACTGTGGTCTGATAGACAACCCAAAACGTATCATTCTTGGTGGTTCAATGACTGGCTATTGCATCACTGATCCTGAGAGGACCGTGGTAGCTCCCACGACAAAAGGTATACTGGCTTTTCATGAGGATTTTCAGGACATGAATTTTAGCTGTATTGGCTGTGGCAGGTGTACTGAGGTCTGTCCGGAGGGACTGGCACCCTATTATATTTATAAAATGATTAAAGCAGGACGCATGAAATATGTAAGCCTTTTTGACATTGACCGGTGTATTGGCTGTGAGACCTGCAGCTATGTATGTCCGGCAAAACTGGACATATCACATATGATTATTGCGGCAAAAAAAACGCTGGCCGAAAAGAGGTAGTATTTTGAAGCTGTCCATTCACAGACCCCCGCATATACGAAGCAGAGAATCAAATCAAACGATGATGGGTGATGTTATCATCGCGCTCATGCCTCTATATGCGATGGCTTTTTATTTTTATGGTTTAAGAGCGCTTGTTCTAGGCGCCGTTTCGGTGATCACCTGCTTGGCGGCAGACACGATGGGTGATGCCATTTCCAACCGCGGGCTCAATATTCGGGATTATTCGCCCATAGTCACCGGCCTGATCATCCCGATGCTGCTACCTGTATCTATCAATTATAAGATAGTCATCACGGCGGCCATTTTCGCAAGTCTGGTGGCGAAACAGCCCTTTGGCGGCGTTGGTCAGAACGTATTCAATCCGGCAGCTTCCGGCGTGGCTTTTGCGATTATTTGCTGGCCGAAGGAAGTGTTCAGCTATCCTCTTCCGTTAGAGAGAATTCCGGTATTTGGTGCGATGACTGTCAAACTGGCGGGATCCACCGCTCACACCATAAAACTTGGCGGTATTCCCACCACCGATTTTATGGACATGCTTTTGGGGAATTTTCGCGGCCCGATGGGGGCTACTAATATTTTAGTATTGATAACCTGTCTATTATTCCTAACAGTTAGACGGGCGGCCAGCACCAAAATGACGGCGGCCTATCTTTTAGGCGCCGCCAGTGTGGCTTTTTTTCTGCCGAGGGCAGGAATGGGCAACTTTGAGTCGATTGCCTATGAATTAATGAGTGGCTGCCTCTTTTTTGGAGGCGTATTTCTTTTAAATGATCCGGTTACCTCGCCCAAAAGAAAATCGTCTAAATTAGTATATGGACTGATTACCGGCATTGTGAGCATGCTGTTTCGGCGTGTAGGAAACTTTGAAGAGTCGGTGCTTTTTGCCATTCTTGTGATGAACTCGTTTGTGTGGGGCATAGATATTGGTACAGAAAGAATCTATAAGAATTTAAGGAGGGTGGACCATGCATACCAGGGAGATGAGAAAATACCGTCAGAAGATGCTGCGGACGTCGGGGATCCTCCTCGATAATCCGGTTCTTGTCCATGGACTTGGCATCACCTTGATCATAGCAGCCTCCACCACCTTGCAGAAAGGGCTTGTACTTTCGCTTCTGATGTTTATTACTACCGTACCGATTGTCGTCCTGGATGCCATTGTGGACAAACATTTACAGGGATGGCAGAAGATAGCTCTTTATACATTTATTTCGATGGCACTTATACAGATGACCGAACTATGGCTTTCAAAATATCCGCTGCTCATTGATTCTTTGGGAATTTATCTGCCAATTATGGCAGTAAACACCGTTATGACCTATCTGGCAGTGGATGCTCCAAGAATGAAAGGCGCCTTTCCCTCAGCTTTGAGGGCTTTGGCTTACTGTACAGGCTTCTCCCTGGTGATCTGTATAATCTCCGCCCTGCGTGAAATTGCCGGATTTGGCACGCTGTTTGATCATCCCCTTGAGATGGATTTACAGTTCCCCGGTATCCTGCTTCCGTTCTGCGGGTTTATCGTTCTGGGCTTTTCCTGCGCTGCTTTCAGGTTTATCGACCACAATATTAAAGCTATTCTGTACCGACGCCCTTCTGCGGTTGCCGTGCAGGAAAGATTCTAAAGCACAGGTGAAAGGAAAAAGACGATGGAATTGATCAGGAACATTGGAATTATTTTTCTTTCTGCCATCGTGGTAGAAAATGTGGTTTTTGCCCGCGGGCTGGGCACAAGTAATCTGATGGGTATGACTGGGGATGCAAAGGGAATACTGGATTTTGGCGTGCTGGTTACGCAGGTTACCGTTCTTTCTGCGGTATTAAGCTGGTTTTGTAATCTGTTGATCAGCACAAGTCCCTATAAGACATATATTAAAAACATCACCTTTCTCTTTTGCATCACGATTGCATATCTGGCCATTAGGACGATTTATCGCCTCTATTTGCCCAATCAGTTTGAAAAGATTGAAAAACTTTTGCCGACAGCTGCCTTCAATGGGGCGGTGTTGGGTAGTATCCTGCTGGCAGCCAGTCAGCGATATACACTTTTGAAGACAATAGGTTATGCCTTTGGGAGTGCCATTGGTTTTGATATCGCACTTCTTCTGGTATTCTCCGGACGTGAACGTATGGGTATTTCCAATGTACCGAGGTCTTTTAAGGGCCAACCCGTGCTTCTGATTTATATTGGCATATTAAGTCTCGCAATTTATGGTTTAATAGGACATCAACTTCCCACATAAGATGGAAATTCAACCTGATTCTTATGAAACATTTTCACTTTTAAGAGCCTGCGGCGGGAAAAGTGAACCTTAATGGATGCTTTTTTCAAAAGTCAGATTGCATCAATATATGAGGAGGAACCGGATTTGGCGGGCAAGAGAATTAAAAGACATACAAGAATATACCGTACTGACCGCAACTATCGTTTGTCGCCCTTTCGGGTGTCAATAAGCGTGTTGGCGTTTTTAGTGCTTTTCTGTATAGGATGGGGACTGTATACTCCTGTTTATAATTTTGTGATGAGGCTTGGCGAACCTTCTTCCACTCAGTCAGATCCATCACAGCCCAGTGACTCGCAATCTGCCTCTGGGGGGCAGTCGAGTCAGTCCGCCGGTTCCGTGTCGCCTGCATCACTAGCCGAGATCAAGGCTGTCTATATGCCTCCTAGCATGATTAACAATATTTCCAGCCTGGATAGTTTTCTGACCGGTCTGAAGGGGACAGGGATCAATGCGGTGATGGTGGATTTGAAGGATGCAAGCGGCAATCTTCTTTACCGTTCACAGCTCCCTGCGGCAACTGAGGTCAGGGCGGTGTCCGCCTCTGCTTTTGATGCCGCTGCGCTCTCTCTGAGAATATCAAACGCAGGGTTCATGCCAATTGCACGAATCCATGTGTTTAAAGATCAGGTTATGCCCAGAAGCAAGCGTGAAACCGCCGTCATGTATATGAACAGCGAATGGACTTGGCTTGACAATTCGTCCGAGAAGGGTGGAAAGCCATGGCTCAACCCCTATTCGTCAAAGGCACAGGAATATATCAGAGGAATTGCATTAGAGGTAACAGGTCTTGGCTTCAAAGCGGTCGTTGCCGATTCTGTTCAATTCCCGTCAGGCGTAGGTCTAGAAAAGGCAGCTTTTGGATCCGAATCGTCTGGAATCAGTCATCAGAAGGTACTTTCCGACTTTCTTGCAAAATTGGGCACCGATATCAAGGCGGCTGGGGGTCGGCTACTCGTTTTTCTGCCTGGTGAAATAACAGAGGCAAACGAACAATCTTTCTATGGAGGAAATCGCTTTGGGATCGTACCTGAGTCTGCTGTCGTCGGGCTTCCAGCGGAGGGTTCAGTAACTGAAATTGTAAAAGCCGCCTCGCAAAAATTATCGGGCAAAGGCGTCATCTACCTTTTTGAGGCGTATGTGTCGGGTGGAGCAAACCTTACAGCATCACAGACAGCCGAGCGGGTCTCTTGGATCAGTAGTATAGCTAATAATGGATATATTCTTTATAATCCCGGTGGCCGTTATGGACTCTATCAGTCTGTCGGAAAGTAAAAACATCTGGCTGGGCTGTTATGAGAAATCCTATGGTTGTTACAGTTGTAATCAAAGTTTCCTGTCTCGATGCCTCCGACGGGGGAATCAGAGACGAACATTTAGTGCCATTTCAAAAGGATTTAGTATAAATATATTTGCCTGTCCGTCGGGCAACTGGGCGGAAGCTGCGACATAACGTCGTGGCTTGCAGGAGGTTTCTATGCCAGTACCTACCCCGCACATTGGAGCCAAGCCCGGAGAAATCGCGAAAATCGTACTGATGCCCGGGGATCCACTCAGGGCGAAGTTTATCGCTGATAACTATCTTACCGAGGTTCACTGTTATAACAATATCCGCAACATGCTGGGCTTCACCGGCCTATATAAGGGACAAAGGATTTCGGTGCAGGGAAGCGGGATGGGCGTCCCCTCTATTGGCATCTATTCCTATGAGCTCTTCAACTTTTATGATGTTGAGAGCATTATACGGATTGGCTCTGCTGGGGGTATAGCAGATGACATTGAGATCAGGGATATTGTGGCAGGTATGGGCGCATGCACTAACTCTCGGTTTTCCGATCAATTTCGCCTTCCCGGGACCTTCGCACCGATCGCCAGTTTCCGTCTCCTTGAGGCGGCAGTCAAAGCCGCCGAAAGAATGGGCATCAAGCTGAAGGTCGGTAACATTTTATCCAGTGATACCTTTTATGATGATTCTGCCTCCCTTGCCGAATGGCAGAAGATGAATGTACTGGCGGTGGAGATGGAGGCGGCCGGTCTTTATATGAATGCGGCGCGCGCCGGCAGAGAGGCCCTTTGTCTGCTGACCATATCTGACACACCGCTCAAGGGCGGCTCTCTATCTGCCGAAGACAGGCAGAATAGTTTCAGGCAGATGATGGAGATTGCCTTGGAAATCGCTTAAACCAGATGAACCCGGATTAGCCAGTTTGGTGTAAGCCTCGGACAAAAAGGCAAATGTAAACTCTTTTCACCACTTGGGGTGGGGAAAAGAAAACAAATCATAAGTAAAAGCGCGTGAATAAGTTTACATCATGAAGGGGTCGGTGAAAGCTGGCCCTCACTGTTATTACCGTTTTTATGCTTATAAAGCTTTTGTACTGTTAGGCAGTTAATGGATGTTCATTTGCTTCTCTTTTCCACACCTATTATAGTTGATTAGCTTGAAAACAAGCTTGTGATTTCTTACCCCGCCTTCGGCGGGGTAAGAAAATCACGTTTTAACTATAGGCCAGTTTTTAAGTTAATTTACTATATCTGGAAAATAGAGGAAACGAAAATTAGGCTTGCAGCAGCTTTTGGGAGGCCAGTATATGAAGACAGAAAGAGTCTTTTTGATTGTGATGGACAGTGTGGGAATTGGCGCCATGCCTGACGCGGTGGATTATGGCGACGTGGGAAGCAACACCCTTGCCGCCGCCCTTGCTGCGGGGGCAGAACTGCCTGTTTTAAAGCGTTTGGGTCTATTCAACATTGAGGGGATCGGTTGCGGTGAAAAAACGCTGCACCCGATGGGCGCCTTTGCCCGTCTTGCTGAAAGCTCGGTCGGAAAGGATACCACCACCGGCCATTGGGAAATCGGAGGGATTATCTCCAAAATCCCCCTGCCTACTTATCCAGACGGCTTTCCTGACGAGATCATTGAGGCATTTAAGAAGTTGACCGGTCACGGTATGCTATGCAACAAGCCTTATTCGGGTACTGACGTCATCCGCGACTATGGCCGCCGTCATATGGAGAGCGGTGATCTGATTGTCTATACTTCGGCGGACAGCGTCTTTCAGGTGGCAGCCCATGAGGCTGTCGTACCGCTGCAAGAACTTTACCGCTATTGTGAGCAGGCCAGGGCACTTTTATCGGGTGTCTATAGCGTGGGAAGGGTGATCGCAAGACCCTTTGCGGGGGAGTACCCCGACTTTAAGCGCACATCCGGCCGCCATGACTACTCGCTTCCGCCCACTAAAAATACGATGCTTGATACCCTGTCAGGGGCTAGTTTTGAAGTGATTGGCATCGGAAAGATCGGGGACATTTTCGCTGGACGGGGTCTTACCCAGAGTTACCGAACCGTTTCCAACGAGGATGGGATGGATCAGCTTTTAAAAATCGCTAAAACAGATTTTACCGGCTTGTGCTTTATCAATCTGGTGGATTTTGACATGGCGTACGGCCATCGTAATGACCCCTTCGGTTATGCAGCAGCCCTTGGACGCTTTGACCTTCGTCTGGCTGAGTTTCTTGGTCAGCTGGAGAAAAGGGATCTCCTGATGATCACGGCAGACCACGGCTGTGACCCTTCTACGCCCAGCACCGATCACTCAAGGGAGTATGTACCCCCCCCCTGATCGTTTACGGAAGCGAAATCAAGCCTGGGACGGATATGGGAACGAGAAAAACCTTTGCGGATATCGCCTCCACCGTACTTGAGCTTTTTGGCGTAAAGGGGGAGTCAGCGGGCAGCTCTTTGCTTCCCCTGATGATGCGATGATGTAGGGTTCTTTTCTCTTTCCTTTTCCCGACAAAGTCAAGGAAAAGGAAGTAGTAAATTCGGCAAGCCGCTCGCCGTAAAAAGCGGCAACCGCGTCGAATGCTGATAAGCACCTGTTGCCAGTAGCAATTCTTCAAACTAGGGGGACATCCTTCTGGCGTCTGCCTGCCTTTGGTGGATCGCACAGAGTTCAAACTTTCCTTCTTATTTGTTCCTTTGCTATTTTGAGAGACTCAATTGGTGTTTTGTCGTGGTACATGGAGTATAGTATGACCGACTATCGTGATCTAATCGAAGCCGCGGCCAATGCAAGAAAATATGCTTACGCTCCTTATTCCGGCTTTCTTGTCGGTGCTGCCCTCGCAGGAAAAAGTGGGACAGTCTATACAGGTTGTAATGTTGAATCCGTTTCGTATACCCCCACTTGCTGTGCTGAACGCACCGCTATATACAAAGCTGTCTCCGAGGGAGAGCGTGAATTTAACGCCATCGCAATCATGGCGGGAAGCTCCGATCTGAACGAAACGATGAGGGAGTATGTGGCTCCGTGCGGGGTTTGCCGCCAGATGATGGCGGAGTTTAATGATGGGGAAATGAAAATTATCCTGGCTCGGTCTCCCGAGGACTATCAAGTTTATACGCTCAAAGAGCTTTTGCCTCTTGCCTTTAACAGGTCGAGTCTTTAGCGGACAGGCAAAGCAGATGTGAATGCAGAATTTTAGATATGATATATAAATGCTTATAATTACTGAGGATTATTCTCAGTTTTTTTATATTCTTCAAAGGAAGCAGGATTATTATTAGTTTTCATATCAAATAACCCCCGAAAAATCAGATACGTGATAGAATTATTATAGTTGATTCATTTGAAAACAAGCTTGTGATTTCTTCTCCCGCCGAAGGCGGGGGAAGAAAATGACGTTTTAACTATAGCCAGTTTTTAAGTTAATTGGCTATATATCATATGAAGGGCATAGATGATTATTAAGTTCTATAAGTATGAAACCATGATTACTGTGGCATCCCATTCTCTTATATAAATGTAGCAATCATTGTCAAGTTAAGCTATAATTATCTTATTATGTTCTCCATAAGCCGATATCTGAAAAGTACCGATTCGCACGATTTTGGGTGAAAATAAACAAAAAATTCACCCGGATGAATGCCGTGTAATTTTTATACTAGCGGAGGCCATCAGGAGGAAACGCCATGCGGATGTATGATATTATTTTGAAAAAGCGGGAGGGTGAGGCTCTTTCCGAAGCCGAGATCACCTTTTTTGTCAAAGGGTGCGCGAATGGCTCCATACCGGATTATCAGCTCGCCGCCCTATTGATGGCTATCTATTTTAAGGGACTCACGCCGGAAGAGACCGCGCAGCTTACCGACAAAATGGCTCACTCGGGCGATATGGTGGATCTTTCCACAATTCCAGGCTTGAAGGTGGATAAACACTCCACCGGCGGTGTAGGGGACAAAACCAGCCTGGTTGTCTGCCCGATTGTATCAGCCTGTGGAGTTCCTGTCGCCAAAATGTCGGGCCGGGGACTTGGACATACCGGGGGCACAGTGGATAAGCTTGAGTCAATACCCGGCTTTAAAACCGAACTTTCTACTGAGGCTTTTCTCAAACAGGTGAGAGAAATCGGAATCAGCATCATTGGCCAGAGCGGAAACCTCGTTCCGGCTGATAAAAAACTGTATGCCCTCAGAGATGTTACTGCCACTGTGGACAATATTTCTCTGATTGCCGCAAGCATTATGTCTAAAAAAATTGCCGCTGGTGCAGATGGTATCGTACTTGACGTAAAAACGGGAAGTGGTGCCTTTATGAAGACCACTTACGAAGCGATGGAACTGGCGAAAACGATGGTGGACATCGGTACTCAGGTGGGAAGGCGTACAATGGCCCTTGTGACCGATATGGACCGGCCACTGGGTTTTGCAGTTGGCAACTCCTTAGAAGTCATTGAGGCTTTAGAGACTCTTGATGGAGTGGGACCTGACGACCTCACAGGTGTGTGTCTGGAACTGGCTGCGTCTATGCTGATGCTGGGGGGAAAGGGAGACCTTATAGGCTGTCGTACCCTCGCCAGAGAGGCACTTTATTCCGGATGCGCCAAAAAAAAGCTTCGACAGATGGTTTTGGCGCAGGGCGGGGATCCGACGGTAATTGATGATACGACACGCTTTAAGCGCGCTGCGGTCCCAATATGACCTCACCTCTCCCGTGTCGGGTTACATAAGCACCATAGATACCAGAGGGGTGGGAAATGTTTCGGTACTGCTCGGTGCGGGAAGACTGACAAAGGAAAGCCCTATTGACCATGCGGCGGGTATACTGATGCGCTGTTCCCTTGGCGACAAGGTTGAGGCTGGTCAAGTGCTCGCCCGGCTCTTTTGCAGCGATGAAAGCCTTATTTTACAGGCGAAAGAAGCCTTTCTTGGTGCTGTTTATATCGGCACAACACCAGTCAAAGTTCCTCCACTTATCCATGCGCGTGTGGAAGCGAGCGGGTCTGTGCTTTTTTGAGAGTAAAGAATTGACATGGTCCTGATGAGAATGGTATTCAAAATAATTGATTATTGTATGTTAAGGACAAGCTTTGCAGATATTATAGCCAATTAACTTAAAAACTGGCTATAGTTAAAACGCCATTTTCTTCCGCCGCCGAAGGCGGGGGAAGAAATCACAAGCTTGTTTTCAAGTTAATCAACTATATTACCTGTCTGGTATGGGGGAATTTTACTAGATACACGGATAAATAGGATGGCTTAGAAACATCCCCTCAAATTAAAAGGTACTTGTCCAAACCTGTTCTAATGGCGAAATCGCAAACTTAAAACGCGTCTGAAAGGTGCGACTCTTTTATCTGATGAGTGCTATGGCGCGGGAAAGGATTACAATTAATGAAGATCTATATTGCTTTTTTTCTGTCCCTTTGCCTTTTTCTGGGCGGCTGTGGCAGTAGCGCGGGATCTTCGTCCATGCCGCAAAAACCTCAAAAGGTTATACAGCTTGCCTTGAGCGAGAAAACGGATCCCCGTACCATTCAGGCGATGGCTACTTTTGTCGAACAGGTTGCAAGTATATCCAGCGGCAGTATGAAGGTGGAATTGGTAAACAACGAAACCCCATTGGATCTACTTTGGGATAAAAAGGATGTGGGGTTGGCACTTATCAGTAATCAAGAGGCAGCAAGAGCTGATGAGAATTATAATATTTTCACTCTTCCCTTTTTCTTTCGTGACTACCGACAGATGACCATGACCGCAAACAGTGAGCTATTCGCCCGGCTGGTTGCAGAGAGACAGCGTCCTTTTGAAGAAGCCATTCCATTGGGTGCTTTTTATGGGGGCTCCAGAGCTTTTGTAAGCATAGGCAATTATTTGAGTGTTGTTACTGATTTTGACAAGATTCATATTTACTCAAACCAGTCCGGGAATGTAATGCCTATTTTATCTAAAATGGGCGCCAAAGTACATGCCGACACCTTCGAAAATATTTCGAGCGCTTTTGCCCAGGGAAAGATCACGGCGATTGAATGTGGATTCTCTGACATCCTGGCTTTGACTATGCCCATTAATAAGCAGGAAATAATTCTGACGAAATCCTTTCATAGCACAAAATTAAACTGGCTGATGGTTGGGCCTTATGCCGATGTCAACGATGATCAGATGGCAGTGCTTAAAGAAGCTTTTGCCTATGCAGTTGTTAAAAACGATCAGGCGATTTTAAAGGATGAAGCTGAGGTGGATGACTATATTGAGTTCCTTGGGGGGCATCAAGTCGATATCGACTACCATGGTTTCGTATCTGAGACCGAAAAAATTCTAAAATCGAAAGGTCTTTTCAGCAATATTGATTATGAAACCTATCTTTCTTTACGTTCTATGCCGGGATGAAATGAATCTATCTCTTTTCCGCCAGCGCAGGCAAAGGGATAGAGATAATCATATAATGCCATTTAAACAACATTTAGGTTAAAAAATATATTAACACTTGACAAAAGCCTTTGATTTGGGCTAAAATAAAGAAGAAAACTGAATAATGGTACCGGGGAGCTGTAATGGCTGAGAGGAAGGTGCACCTTCGACCCGATAAACCTGATACGGATAATGCCCGGCGAAGGGAGTATAGTGTTTATTAGCCCTTTTCGTTATGAAAAGGGGCTTTTTGTTTTATCTCTAGAGGCTTTACCAATCGTTTTCGGTCTCTTTATCCTCATCTTCCGCACGTGATGAGGGGCAGAAGAGATGATACTTTAGCAGGGAGAACAAAAAATTAAGTGAGATAAAAGCGGGAATAAGTATAAAACATATTTACACAGTGCGGAGAAAAGGTGAAGTCATTGAAAAAAGAATTAAAAGTACTCACAAGCGCAGGCGTCATGATTGCGTTAGCTCAAATACTGAGTTATATAATCGTATTTGAGATGCCAAACGGAGGTACTATTACAGCAGCTTCCATGGCGCCGATTATAGTCTTTGCGCTGATGTACGGCGCTAAAAATGGCATAGCGGCTGGCCTTGTTTATGGCACACTTCAGTTTATCCTGGGGCCTAAGTGGTCTTTTCACCCTGTTTCGATTCTTTTTGATTATGTGGTGGCTTTTGGCATGCTGGGCGTGGCGGGTTTCTTTAGTATTAAGAAAAGCGGACAGGTATTATTGGGAACAGCCTTGGCGGTATTCGGGCGTTTTGTCTGCTCTGTGATTTCTGGCGTTGTTGTCTTTGCGTCTTATGCACCAGAAGGTCAGTATCCGCTGATATACTCTATTACTTACAATGCCAGCTATCTGATTCCAGAGATGATACTCACTGCTGTGGTTGTGGTTATTCTGGCCAAACGTCTCTCCCAGACAAAAACGGTCAGTAAAACAGATGTATAGATTTTACCCCGCTTGCATGATCAGGAAATTATGTTGACCCTATTCTTTTTCCTGACGGCGACGCGGCAGATTGAGTTCAAATTTTTCTCTATATAATCTGCCGTCTTTCGAAGCCGTGCAATGATATAGTTGATTAACTTGAAAACAAGCTTGTGATTTCTTCCCCCGCCTTCGGCGGGGGAAGAAAATGACGTTTTATATAAGTTAATTGGCTATACCTTTCATAACGATACTGTAATTCTGTAGAAACCAGAAAACCGCCCGACCATTTATATTGGCCGGACGGTTTTTTATACTATAGTTGATTAACTTGAAAACAAGCTTGTGATTTCTTCCGCCGCCTTCGGCGAGGAAAGAAAATGATGTTTTAACTATAGCCAGTTTTTAAGTTAATTGGCTATATTTTTTAATTTAATGAGAGACTTTGCTGGAAGATGATGAAGATGATGATGAAGAATAAGAATAATAAGATGATGAAGAACGAGATGAAGAAGAGGATGAAGAACCGGATGAAGAAGAGGATGATGAACCGGATGAAGAAGAGGATGATGAACCGGATTCTTGATTCGTATTCTCCGTTTCATGCCCATTACACAGTGCGGGGAGATTGGCTAAATTATACCATCCGGTAGCGGTTTCTGGACATTTATCGGTGGCCAGTAATCCGGTTTTTGTGCAATAGGGAATAGAAACGATATTCGGGCTGTCAGGGAAAGAGCGTGCCGCAAGCTTTGCGTAGATCGGGGCCATTATATTTTTCCAGATAACAGGTGGCGCATAGGTAGTGTATTTGATTGTTTCAGGTTCATCAAAACCAAGCCAACAAACACCAACATAATAGGGCGTTACGCCGATAAACCATTGATTTTCGTCATCTTGTGAGGTGCCGGTCTTGCCTGCAACAGGCATGGTGGTAAGGGCGGCGTTGCGTCCAGTACCAAAGGGACCTGTAACAACCATCTGAAGCAGCTTGTTCATAATGGTCGCCGTTTCGGCTGAAATAACCCGCGTTGGGGCAACATTCTTTTCCAAAATAACGTCGCCATTAGAATCCAGTACTTTAGTATAAGAATGTGTTGGAGTGAAAAGACCGCCATTGCCAAATATCTGATAGGCTCCGGCCATTTCGAGGGGGGTGATACCATCGGTCATCTGGCCAAGGCCCATCGGCGAGATATCTATATCAGTGTATGTCTTGCCACCAATCACCTTACTTTCCACCAGACTGTGAATGCCTAGCTTATTCTTCAGAAAGTCAAAGCTAACCTGCGGAGTAACCTTTTGAAGAGTTTTGACGGCAATTGTATTACAAGAGCGCTGAAGAGCCTCCGAGATGGTCATGGGACCTTTATATCCTTCGTAATAGTTATTGGGATAAAGTGAAGTGGGATCAGCCGGATTAAGCAAAATCGGCGAATCCTCCACAATGGTAGACCAGTTGATGAGTCCGCGTTCGATTGCCTGAGAATAGGTGGCGATTGGTTTAATCGTCGAGCCCGGATGGCGCTTTGCCTGTGTGGCACGATTAAAGACGCGCGCAGCGGTCTTTTCCTGATTAGAGCCAACAAGGGCCTTAACTTCGCCATTCAGTCCGAGAATTACAAACGCTGATTCAGGATACTGCGCGTTCTTCAGCTTGGGAAAATTGGTTGAAGTTGTATATGCCGTTTCCAGATAGGTCTGAAGCTCTTGATCAATAGTCGTATATATGCGGTATCCCCCGCTCAGCAGCTGCTCTTGGGCATAGGTTCTGGTATAGCCTTTGACTGAAACCAGATCGGCAATGACCTCTTCAATCAGATTGTCGACAAACCAGCTTTGTACCTTTTGAGATTGCTTGTAAGCCTCAGTTTCAAAGACCAAATCAAAAGCTTTTGCTTCTTCATATTCCTTCTGGTTCAAATAGCCTTGGGCATTCATTTCGTACAGCACCTGAAGTTGGCGCTCTCGATTGTCCTCCGGATGGGTAAAGGGATTAAAGCGGGTGGGATTCTTGGTGATCGCAACCAATGCGGCACATTCGGCTGCGTTGAGATCCTTTACGTCACGGCCGAAATATAGGTTGGAGGCGGACTGAACTCCCAAAGTACCATTTCCAAGTGCGATTGTGTTCAGATAGCTCTCTAGAATCTGCTCTTTCGAGTACCGTTTTTCAAGGTTGATGGCACGAAAAATCTCACGTACCTTACGGTCGATACGTACGTCGTCATCCTTGGTAATATTTTTGATCAGCTGTTGGGTGATGGTTGATCCACCCTGTTTGCTTTCGTAAATGGGAATGAAAAGATTGACAAACGCACCGGCTGTGCGCCTGAAGTCAACCCCTATATGATTCGGAAAACGTTTGTCTTCAATAGCGATAGCGGCCTGATATAGGTACTTGGGCATGTTGCTATAGTCTACCCAGACGCGATTTTCAGTGGATTGGATGCGCTGCAGTTCGTAATACTCGTCCGTTTTTTGATTCTTAGCGTAGAGTATGGTGGTGAAGCCGAGCTTGACGTTTTCTAAGATCAGCTCGTCTTCATTCTGGATATATTTAAGAATAAAAACAGTCATGACCGAGGCGACGATGCAACCAGTGATAATGCAGATAAGTACACATATAGCCAGCCCTCTTCCAAACCTGGAAAGAAGGGAGGACATTTTCTTCTTTTTAGTCGCAGCGCTGTTCTTCTGTGCATCCCCTGAAGAACCGGCCCACTTCTTTTTTAACATCTAAGTATGGCCTCCTTTAAGAATATACCAGGTCATATTATATCATAATGGTTTATTTTTGTGTGAACAAATTTGAAAAGATGGGGACGTTTTAAGAAATTTGGAATATGCTGTTAAAAACCGGTAAAACTATGGTTGTTCGAATCATTTTGCAACAATTGGGGTATATGACATGAGAAGTACATTTATATGGTGTATCATTGCTATGATCGTGATTTCCGCGTGCACGGTAGGTCTGGCTATTTATTCAGGGGCAGGCCGCCAGGAAAAGCAGGAAATTATTGTTGGAGAAGGAATATCTAATCAGTCTGTTGCACCGAGTCGGACTGTGAAGTATATGCTTCGCGAGTACCAAGGGCGTCTTGCGGTCTTTACGGGGGAGAACAAAGAACCAGATATGGTATTTGATGTCTACATCCATTATCTCCCTGAGGCGGACAGAGAGCTTCTCAAACAGGGAATTGCGGTGGAAAATTACGAGCAGTTGACAAAACTCATCGAGGACTATATCAGCTGACATCGTATTGTAATCGAGCCTTCATCTGAAAAGGATGAAGTCTCTTCGCAGACAGTCTATAATAAAACTAAAGTGAAGCGGGGGTATAGCAGATGAACTTCAGATTTATTCATAACAATATCAATGTATTTGATCTGGATGCGAGTCTTTGCTTTTACAAACAGGCCCTTGGCTTAACCGAGAAGAGACGCAAAGAATCTGCTGATGGAAGCTTCATTTTGGTCTACCTGGGTGATGGAATCAGCGAGCACCAATTGGAACTGACTTGGCTCAAGGGGCGTGCCACACCGTACGATCTTGGCGATAATGAGATTCATCTTGCTTTTCGCACTGACGATATGGAAGCAGCTCACAAGTTACATGATAGTATGGGTTGCATCTGTTATGAGAATAAAGCCATGGGGATCTATTTTATATCAGACCCGGATGGTTATTGGCTCGAAATTGTGCCTACAAGATAATATTTTACAAACTACTTATCCCTCCTATATAATTTAATCAATCGGCAAAAGGCCTCGCGTAAGCGGGGCCTTTTGTTGTCTATGGTAATTTTCAAATAAACAACTTCTTGAACGCTACCCCACCAATTGCAGGCAGATATAGTTGATTAACTTGAAAACAAGCTTGTGATTTCTTCCCCCGCCGAAGGCGGGGGAAGAAAATAACTTTTTATATATATCCAGTTTTATGTTAATTGGCTATAAAGAATTTTTTCTTTCTTTATTTAATCGCTATAAAAATTTATGGATGCACATATAGTTTTCATAGTACGCGGCACCGGCAGATTGTTTCCGGTGACTTTTCCGCTTCCGAGAGGAGGTAATCCTATCCTTGTCACTATTGCCGGTATTGTTTGGAGCCCGGTGACAATCGCATTGGTTATAGGTGTTGGATGTTATCTGACAATATTCACAGGCGTTTTTCAAATACGCTGTTTTAAAAGAATCATCTTGGATACCTTTGGTAGTCTGCATGCTGGAAAAACGACAGGCCACGGTGCCATTACACCCTTCGCCGCCATGTCAACCGCTCTGGGTGGAACGATGGGTACGGGAAATATCGTCGGCATCGCCACGGCTATCGCGATGGGTGGGCCCGGCGCAATCTTCTGGATGTGGATTGCCGCAGTTTTGGGTATGATGACCAAGCTGGCTGAGGTGGCGCTAGCAGTACGCTTCCGGAAGAGGGTGAGAGATGGCTATACCGGTGGTCCAATGTACTATATGGACAGCGCGCTTGGCAGCCGGGGGATGGCAGTACTCTTTTGCATTTTCTGCCTTTTGGGATCTCTGGGAATGGGAAATATGGTGCAGGCCAATGCCATCGCGGGGGCGATGAAGGAGGCGTTTGGGTTCTCTCCGCTCGCCACTGGCATTGTTGCTTCAATGGTGGTGGGGCTTGTGGCCATGGGTGGGGTGAAGCGTATTGCGAAGGCTTGTGAGATGCTTGTGCCCTTTATGTCTGTGATCTATATAGTGGCTTGCATTGCCGCCATCGTCATGAACATACATGTTTTGCCGTACGCTTTTTCGCAGATATTTAAGGGTGCTTTCGGCCTTTCTGCAATAGGAGGGGGCGTAGGAGGATATTCAGTCATGCAAGCCATGCGCTATGGCATAGCCAGGGGGATTTTTACAAATGAGGCAGGTTTAGGCAGCGCGCCGATCGCACATGCCTCTGCAGCGGCCAAAGGCCCGGTGGAACAGGGACTTTGGGGAGCTGTTGAGGTTTTTGTGGATACCATTGTCTGTTGCACATTGACAACACTCGTGATTCTTACTGCAGACGAGGGCAGACTCTGGAATTCTGGGATTGGGGCAGGTGCGCTGACCTCCCGGGCCTTTGAAAGAGCATTTGGGGAATTATCCGTAATAATCGTGTCAGTTTTTATTCTTTTTTTTGCACTGACGTCCATGTTTGGTTGGAGCTTATATGGAGAAAGGTCCATCGAATATCTGCTGCCCGACAGAAAATGGCCGATCGTCCTTTTTCGCGCTGTGTATGCGGCTGCCTCAATTGCAGGCTCGGTAATGGCGCTATCTGCCATTTGGGAATTGGCTGATATACTCAGTGGGCTGATGACCATCACAAATACCACAGCCCTCTTTTTTCTGGCACCGATGGCAGTACAGATGGTCAATCAGTTCGACAAACGCCGTGTGAAAATCAAATGATATCTATCGGTCGCTAGTGCCTTGTAAAATTTAAATTTTTCATGGCAATGGGTTAAATATTTAGTTGATTAACTTGAAAACAAGCTTGTGATTTCTTCCCCGCCGAAGGCGGGGGAAGAAAATGACGTTTTATATATAGCCACTTTTTAAGTTAATTGGCTATACAAGTTTAAGATGTTGCGTTGTACTAGTAGTTTTGAAATTTAATACCAGTCTAGTTTTATATGATAAACAAGCCTCTGTTTCTCCACCGCTTGCGGAAAAACAGAGGCTAAATTTATTAAGCGTAAATTTGTGCTTTACATTAGCGCGATTTTCGCAGGGCTAGACGGGGAAGTGAGCCATACCGGTATATGGCGATTGACTCGGGCGAGGTATCCGGAAATTGAATCGGCGATAGGTCGGGGAGTAGGCGTAATAGATTTTTATGAGTTATAAAGGTGAATCCGCCCAGTGTCATTGAGATGCTTGATGATGAGCACTGCAACCGGAGCGATTATTATACCCATCACCCCAATTACTCTGATACCGAAAAATATGGCGGCTAGGGTGACGACAGGGTGCAGCCCAATCTGATCCCCTACAATTTTTGGCTCAATAATATTGCGTACAATCGTGATAATGGCATACATAATCAAAATGCCGGTTCCAAGCGGATAATGACCTGCAATTAAGTGGTAGACCGCCCAAGGAACCAACACGCCTCCACTTCCGATAAGCGGAAGAATATCGAGCACAGCCACGATAGCGGCAATCAAATAAAAGTTCTCTATCCTCATCAGCCATAAGCCTGCTGAAAGTTCCAAAAAGGTAATCACCATGATGATCAAATAGGCCCTAAACAGGCGCGCTAAAGTGTTAATTACGAAAACCTTTAACTCGAACACCCCGTCGCGAAAGCGGCGGGGAATTTGTTTCATAATGAATTTGGTAATATCCGTGTAATCCATACTGATTAAGAAGGAGAAGATAATGGTGAACAGAAAGGAAATCATATAAATAGGGAATTTTTTAAAACCAGAAGTAAGCCAGTTAATGGCAGAGCCGGACCAACCGGTGACAAGCTCACCCAACGCGGTGTAGATTTTGTCAAAAAGTTGGTTGGCAGACAGCGCCAGCGTGGGTGCCAGGCGGGTAAGCATGTCCAGCGCCCAGCCATATACTTCTCTGCTGAAGGGAACAAAGCTCTGGAAGTATGCTTCCGGCAGCTTGGCAATCAGATTTGAAATCTGTCCAAAAAAGAAAGAGGTTGATATCCATATGACCAAAGCTGTCAGGCTATAGAAGACCACCGCTGAAAAAACGACAGCCGCGCTTCTGGTGACGCGCATATATTTAATGAAGAAGGCCGACCATTTTCTGAGAATATAAGCGATAAAAAAGCCAAGTATAAAGGGAGCAAACCAAGGGATTGCATATTTAAAAAGAAAGATAGCCACTGCTGCGATCGCTATACAATAAAGTATATCGACAATAAAAGAAATTTTTTTATCGGTCGTCATTCATTTCGCCTCCTGTTTATGTATATAGTATGACATCATTGTATGAAAAAATCGTGAATGTCTGCATTGTTTTTATAAGTATACCACAATTTAACGCCAGAGAATAGATCACATCTCATTACTGGAATAGAAAAGTGACGATATTTCCTTGTGTTTGCCTTGTAATCTCAAGCAATGGCCAAATTTGGCTGAAATCAGTCGAATTTTATGGAAAATAAGGATTTGACCATATGGGTGCAGGGTGGTATAGTGTTTGCATATCAAAATCAATAGTTTTTGTGGGGTGGACATATGTGGCAAGCACCAAAACATCTCGTGATAGAAACAGAAGCGCTTCCTGAGATATTTCCACGTGTGGTCTATGCAAAAGACCTGATTGAGCGCGGTGAAGTCACAAGCATATCGGATGCAGCTAAACAGGCCGGTATCTCCCGGAGTGCAATGTATAAGTATAAGGACTCTGTATTTCCCTATGAAACAGGCTCCGTTGGAACAGTCGTAAGCTATTATATGGTTTTAAAAGATAGACCTGGGGTGCTTTCCACGGTGATCGGGGAACTTTATCGGAATAGCGCTAATATACTGACAATCAACCAGAACATCCCTATCGATGGGGTGGCGCCAGTATCTATATCGGTGTCTCTGACGACGTCTTCGGCGAGCGATATGGATATTTTGTCGAGCCTCAGGGCAATTGAAGGCGTCATAGAGGCGCGGCGGATAAGCGCAAGATAGGGGGAATAGGAATTGATTAAAATTGCAGTGATTGGATATGGGATTGTCGGGTCGGGCGTTGTTGAGCTTTTTCACAAGAACAAGGAGAGCATTGTCAGGCGTTGCGGCCAACCCGTGGAAATCAAAACCATTTTGGATCTCAGAGACTTATCGGGTGATATGTATGGGCATTTGGCCATAAAGGATTTTAGCCAGATCCTCACCGATCCGGAAATATCTATTGTGATCGAGTCTATAGGCGGGATGAATCCCGCCTACAGCTTTACCAAAAGCTGTCTTGAAGCGGGCAAGAGTGTCATTACGCCGAACAAAGAGCTTGTGGCCACACGTGGCGCGGAGCTTTTAGCCATTGCGGCCCAAAAAAATGTCAACTACCTGTTTGAAGCAAGCGTGGGCGGGGGAATTCCGATTATTCATCCTCTGCACCAGTGCCTGGGAGCAGGTGAAATAGATGAAATAGCCGGTATACTTAATGGGACCACCAACTATATCATGACCCGTATGAATAAGGATGGAATCTCGTTTGAAGAGGCGCTTGGTCAGGCAAAAAGCCTGGGATATGCCGAACAGGACCCCACCTCTGATATTGAGGGCCATGATGCCTGCAGAAAGATCTGCATCCTTGCCTCAATTGCCTATGGAAACCATGTCTACCCAAAAGATGTCCATACCGAGGGGATCAGCAAAATTCGCAAGCAGGATGTGATGATTGCTGACGATTCTGGCTATGTGATCAAGCTGATTGGGCGTACAAAAAAGATGGGTGACAAGATATTTGTGATGGTTAGTCCTGCTCTGATTCCCAAAAGCAGCCAGCTTTCGGGGGTGGAAGACGTCTACAACGGCATACTTGTCAGGGGTAAAGACACAGGGGACGTTGTCTTCTACGGTAGGGGGGCGGGCAAGTTCCCCACGGCCTCTGCGGTGATTGCGGACATTGTGGACTGCGTAAAATCAGATGGTACCATTCACTCACTTCATTGGCGCGATTCAGACGGGAAAAACCTATTCGATTGCATGGATGTGCAAACGATCTACTATATTGCCGCGGCAGGACGGTGTGAAAACGAATTGCGCAGTCTGTTTGGAAATGTCCGTGTTCTTCAAAGTGGGGAAGAAACTGCTGTGATCACAGAAGCAGCGACTGAAAGAAAATTTGCTGCCCTATTCGAAAAGGCAGTCGATTTGGGAATCAACATACTGTCAAAAATCAGGGTTATTGAATATTAAGTAGAGTGAGGATTCAATAAGTCGGCGCGCGGTTGCACATCGTACGCATTTCAAGCGTTGAGGGGCATGCCATTTATGACGGATTCGTCGCGCCGGTGTTGCATTTTTTTGGGCATTATTACGTCTTATCATTATTGACTGTGTGTGGTAAGATAATTTCAAGTTTTAGCTTAATGCCGACACGCAGCGGCAGAACGGATGCATAAAATGGTAAAAGTGGCAATACCCGCTACAAGCGCCAATATAGGTGCCGGCTTTGACTCGCTTGGCCTTGCAGTGACATTATATAATTACTTGCATATAGATGAGTATGAGGGATTGGTTGTGCGCTCGCTGGATAATGTAAGCGTTCCAACCGGTGAAGGTAATATGGTCTTCAAAAGCGCAAAGGATCTTTTTGCCATTTGTGGGCGTCCTTTTCGCGGTCTAATTATCGAACAAATCAGCAATATTCCCTTTGCACGTGGCTTGGGAAGCAGTTCGGCCTGTATCGTGGGTGGGCTGTTGGCAGCGAACCGTTTGATGGGTGATCCGCTGACGAAAAGTGAGCTGATTAATCTTGCTGCCTCAATCGAAGGACATCCAGACAATACCACCCCAGCCTTTCTGGGAGGGTTTGTCACTTCTGTATTAGAGGACGGCTGCGTCCACTGCATCAAGCAGGAAATTCGTGATGATCTAGCGTTTATGGCCATTGTCCCGGATTTCCCCCTGAAAACCTCTGCGGCCAGAGAGGTGCTCCCCAAAGAGATCAAACACAGCGATGGAGTTTATAATCTTTCCCGCGCGGCACTTATGGCGGTGTCAATCATAACAGGACAGTATGAAAATTTGGCTGTAGCATCCGGTGACCGAATGCATCAACCAATGCGAATGCCACTGATGCCGGGTGCGGACCGGATCATGGATGAATGTGAAAGACTTGGGGCCTACTGCTCTTATATCAGCGGTGCAGGCTCTACAATAATGGCTATTATCAAAGGCGCAGATCTTAGCTTTGAGGCTGATATGCGTCGTTTCCTGGACCGGGATGGGAAGTCCGGCTGGGGGCTTTTGCCTCTGCGTGCGGATAATTTCGGCGCTAGGATAGTATAGAACCCATTGAGGTAGGAGGTAAACAGAAATATGAATCTTATTGTTCAGAAGTTCGGGGGCACCTCGGTGCAGGATGCCGATAGAATCCGTAATGTGGCCAGGATAGTCACAGAAACCTATGATCAAGATAACAATGTGGTAGTGGTGGTGTCAGCACAGGGCCACACTACAGACGAGCTTATAGATAAGGCAAAAGAAATCAATCCCTACGCTTCCAAACGCGAGATGGATGTGCTTTTGTCCACCGGTGAACAAATATCGATTGCACTTGTGGCAATGGCTATCGAGGCAATGGGATATCCGGTTAAATCCTTTACTGGCTGGCAGGCAGGCTTTTTGACCGACTCAAACTATTCTGCTGCGCGTATACACAAGATTAACAAAGAACGTCTGGAAAACGAGCTTTCCAAGCGCACGATTGTAATTGTTGCCGGTTTTCAAGGGATCAACCGCTATGATGATATCACCACGCTGGGACGAGGTGGTTCGGACACGAGTGCCGTTGCACTTGCAGCGATTCTTCATGCCGATAAATGTCAGATATACACCGATGTAGACGGGGTATATACAGCAGACCCCCGTATTGTCAAGACCGCCATCAAGCTTGACGAGGTGAGCTATGATGAAATGCTTGAACTGGCCTCAGCGGGTGCGCAGGTTCTGCACAACCGGTCAGTCGAGATGGCAAAAAGGTATAATGTGGATGTAGAAGTCCTGTCGAGTTTGGAGAAAAAACCGGGGACAGCGATAAAGGAGGTAACAAATGTGGAAAAGATGATTATCAGAGGTGTGGCTAAGGACAACAATGTTTCCAGAATATCCCTTCTTGCGCTACCAGATAAGCCGGGTGTTGCATTTAAAGTGTTCTCACTGCTGGCATCTAAGAAAATCAATGTGGATATTATCTTACAATCTATCGGGCGCGGGGAGACAAAGGATATCAGCTTTACCGTCACAAAAGAGCATAAGGATGCGGCTATTGAAGCTCTTACTGCATGTAAGGACAGCATTGGCATCCAAAGTCTCATCTGCGACAACAACATATCCAAGGTATCAATTGTAGGCGCAGGCATGGCTACAAATCCAGGTATCGCCTCTAAAATGTTTGAGGCTCTGTCTGGAGCTGGTATAAACATACAGATGATTTCTACCAGTGAGATCAAGATTTCGGTCCTGATCGACGCTGTTGATGCCGAGAGGGCCATGGTGGCAATCCATGATGCCTTCTATGGCGCATAGCCACTATACACAACCTGAGTTAGACCCCTCCGTCGCATTCCATGCCGCGGAGGGGTTTATAATACCAGAACGCTCATTTCTTCATTTTACACCACCGCAGGCGGGGCAAAAAAGTTCAAGCTTCCTCTTAATTTATTGATTTCTTTAGTTTAAGGAGTATTAAATGAAGATTATTGATTTTCACACCCATGTTTTTCCCGACAATATTGCTGTTATGGTGATGGACAAGCTCAAAGAGAGCAGCGGGCTTACGCCGATTTCTTCAGGTACGCTGTCTGATTTGCAAAAATCAATGCAGCAAAATGGCATATCTATGTCCGTCATCGCTCATATCGCGACTACAGGCCGACAGACCCAGAAAATCAACGACAACGCCATCGCACAACTTTCTGTTTCAGGAATTATTCCATTTGGTTCTGTCCATCCTGACTGTACCGAATGGCGCAGCGAGTTATATCGGATCAGGGAGGCAGGAATTAAAGGTATCAAGCTTCACCCTGATTTTCAAGACTATTATTTTGACTCTCCCTGGGTCATTGAATGTCTGTCGCTGGCGCGTGAGTTGGATCTATGCGTGCTTGTCCATGGGGGAAGGGACGCAAGTTTCCCTGACGATCACCACTGTACACCCAAAATGGTGTGCAAAGCTTTGGACAAGGTTAGCGGGGTCAAACTGGTGGTTGCTCATCTGGGCGGACTGCACTATTTGGATGATGTCGAGCGCCTTTTAATGGGACGAGGCGACCTGTATATTGATGCCAGTATCGTAGAAATATATCCCAGTCATGTAGATTCGCAGATATTACGTATTATCAATGGCTTTCCCGCCGAAAAGATACTGTTTGCCACCGATTCCCCATGGGACGATCAAGGGCGGGTCATCAATTACTATCAGTCACTGGGCATTGAGAGCGAACGATTGGACATGTTGTTTCACAAAAATGCCGAGCGGCTATTGGGCGTAAAAGTCTGAATAAGATCAGTCCGTAAGTTCGATATTTGCCATACTTCTATTATAGCCAATTAACTTAAAAACTGGCTATATATAAAACGTCATTTTCTTCCCCCGCCTTTGGCGGGGGAAGAAATCACAAGCTTGTTTTCAAGTTAATCAACTATATTTTGTGCCGGTCTAAGCCGGAAAATGAGAGAATATGATGAAATATGTGGCCTAATGACAGAGAATGCAGATGCGTATTACTTAAGTGGCAAGCTCAAAGCATGATCAGATGAATAAAACAAATATATCTAAAAAGCCCCAAGGATTGCGATCCCTGGGGCTTTTATCGATGTGCCTTTTGACAGAGTTAAAAACTATCTGGGAAACTTGAGAGCGGCCTGCGCAGCAGCCAGTCTGGCGATGGGGACACGGAAGGGTGAGCAGGAAACATAATTGAGGCCGGTTTTATGGCAGAACTCGACGGAAGAGGGATCGCCGCCGTGCTCACCGCAGATACCAAGCTTAATTTTGGGGTTGGTGCTACGGCCCAGTTTGCAGGCCATGTCAACAAGCTTGCCAACACCTGTCTGGTCAAGACGGGCGAAGGGATCCTGCTCGTAGATCTTGGTGTTGTAATAATAGTCAAGGAACTTTCCGGCATCGTCACGGGAGAAGCCGAAGGTCATCTGTGTCAGGTCGTTTGTGCCGAAGCTGAAGAAGTCAGCCTTGGCGCCGATAGCGTCGGCAGTGAGGGCGGCACGGGGAATCTCGATCATGGTGCCAACCATATACTTCATGTTGATACCGGCGGCTTTAATTAGCTCATCGGCGATTGCGACGACGATAGCCTTAACAAACTCGAATTCCTTGACCTCGCCCACCAGCGGGATCATGATTTCAGGAACGATATTAAATTCAGGATGCTTTTTATTGACATTAATGGCGGCCTCGATGATGGCCCTAGTCTGCATCTTGGCGATCTCGGGATATGAGACGGCCAGGCGGCATCCGCGATGTCCCATCATGGGGTTGACCTCATGGAGGGAAGAGATCGTGGCCTTGAGATCGGCCACGGAGATATTCATCTCTTGGGCGAGCTCGAGAATGTCAGCCTCTTCGGTGGGAAGGAACTCGTGAAGGGGCGGGTCAAGGTAACGAATGGTTACCGGGCGGGTGCCCATCACTTCATAGATCGCTTCAAAGTCGCTTCTCTGCATGGGCAGAAGCTTGGCCAGGGCGGCTTCGCGCTGCTCTAAGGTCTTGGAAACGATCATCTCGCGGACGGCCTTGATACGGGTGGCTTCGAAGAACATGTGCTCAGTACGGCAGAGACCGATACCCTCTGCGCCAAACTTGACAGCTTGGGCTGCGTCAGCGGGGGTGTCGGCATTGGTGCGAACGCCCAGTGATTTGAATTCGTCAGCCCAGCCCATCAGGGTGCCGAAGTAGCCGGAGATGCTCGCTTCGACGGTGGGAAGAGCCTCGCCATAGATGTTGCCGGTGCTTCCGTCAAGGGAGATGAAGTCACCCTCTTTGATGGTCTTACCACCCAATGTGAAAGACTTCATGTCGGCGGCAAATTTCATTTCGCCACAGCCGGATACACAGCAAGTTCCCATTCCACGGGCTACAACGGCAGCGTGAGAGGTCATTCCACCACGAGCGGTAAGAATACCCTGAGAAACATGCATACCTTCGATATCTTCAGGAGAGGTCTCAAGGCGGACAAGAACGACCTTGTTCTTCTTGGAAGCCCACTCGACAGCGGCATCAGCGGTGAATACCACGCGGCCGCAGGCGGCGCCGGGAGAGGCAGGAAGAGCGGTGCCGATCGGCTTAGCAGCCTTCATGGCAACAGCATCAAACTGGGGATGGAGAAGAGCATCCAGCTGCTTGGGGTCGACCATCAGCACAGCGGTCTTCTTTTCGATCATACCTTCTTCAACGAGATCGCAGGCGATCTTAAGAGCGGCAGCAGCAGTTCTCTTGCCGTTTCTGGTCTGGAGCATATAGAGCTTACCCTTTTCGATGGTGAACTCCATGTCCTGCATGTCTTTGTAGTGCTTTTCAAGGCGGGAAGAGATCTCGCAGAACTGCTTATATGCTTCTGGTGCAATCAGATTGAGCTCATCAATTGTCTTAGGGGTACGGATGCCGGCCACGACGTCCTCGCCCTGTGCATTCATCAAAAACTCGCCATACAGCTTGTTTTCGCCGGTGGAGGGGTTTCTTGTGAAAGCAACGCCTGTACCAGAGTCATCGCCCATGTTGCCGAATACCATGGTCTGTACGCTGACTGCAGTTCCCCAGTTGTAGGGAATATCATTCATGCGTCTATAATAGATCGCTCTGGGATTGTCCCACGAGCGGAAAACAGCCTTGATGGCTTCGAGCAGCTGCATAGCAGGGTCAGAGGGGAAATCAGTTCCCTTCTGCTTCTTGTAGTAAGCCTTAAAGAGAACAACCAATTCTTTCAGATCGGCAGCATTCAGCTCGGTGTCCAGTTTGACGCCTTTTTTTTCTTTCATCTCGTCGATCAGGACTTCGAAGTTGTGCTTGGGGACATCCATTACAACGTCCGAGAACATCTGAACGAATCTGCGGTAGCTGTCATATGCGAAGCGCTCGTTGCCGGTCAGCGCTGCAAAGCCCTTAACAACTTCATCATTGAGGCCCAAATTGAGGATTGTATCCATCATACCTGGCATTGAGGCTCTTGCTCCCGAGCGGACAGACACAAGCAGGGGATTTTTCACATCTCCAAATTTCTTGCCGGAGATTTTCTCCAACTCAACCAATTGTTTTTGAATCTCTTCAACAATTTCGGGGGCAATGGTCTTGTTGTCCTCATAGTAACGTGTGCAGGCTTCAGTTGTTACGGTGAAACCCTGAGGAACGGGCATGCCAAGACCGGTCATTTCTGCCAGGTTAGCGCCTTTTCCTCCAAGAAGCTCTCTCAACTTGCCGCTTCCTTCGGAAAACAGATAAACGTATTTGTGTGCCAATTTTCTCTACCTCCAGTTTAATTTATCCCAAAAAGCATGGAAACACAATTATAGTACGATCCGTACAGATTTGAGTCATGCCTGTCATCCCGCCGCTATGCTTTTATTCAAGGTGAAAAGACAGAAATCCTTTGAAATCTGAACTGTAAACAGTATTGGACGTATATCATACTAATTCCAAATTAAACGGCAATAAGCCATATCTATTTTCTCTGCCGAAAGCAGGGGAAAACAGATATGAAACTAGTTGCTTTTTAAAAGGAAATAGTACCAGAGTAATTATAACAAAAGAAAAAGGGAATTTCCACACCATTGTAAGATTTTTTGGCGGAAAATCCCCATTTATTCAATTTTTACAAATTTTATAGCAACATAAATTTCTCGGCCGTATCAGCCAGTACAGAAAGTGCCGCTGCAAAGTTGGGCTGAGACGTGTTGCCGATCAGTTCGATATCCACTAAAAGTTTTCCGCCAGGCAAAGCCTGTGAACGAATATTGGCGATGTTGACCGCGGCACCGGCCAGCGGGGAGACATACCGGCAAAGTGCGTCAGGTGTATCAGAGAGGATGGCTCTTACAGAAGCACCGCCGGCTCCTGATGGAACTTGAAGGTCCTTGGGTACCACGCGATATTCATTCAGCTTGTTGAGATCCATGATAATACCATATAGAAGCTTGATCCCAGCCATATTATCACCCATACGACTGTCCAGTCTGTCGAGTATTTCATGTTCGCGCTCGGGTGCATTGATAGGCAGTGCGTTGGCCTTTTTATATTCAGCTACCTTCGTCACCAGGTTCATTCGATCCATAAACAGGGTCAGAAGCTCTTCATCAATGTGGTCTATCTGGTTTCTTAGCTCTTTTAAATCCATAAAAACCTCCATATGTTTAAGTAATAAAAGGACAGCTGAGGATGATGTCAAAACAGTAAGGGTTAAGATGGTGAGACAACCACCACTTGGGGATTGTGATCATGTCGAAGCAGGGATACTACGCCAAACTATGACTTTGACCTAAACCAGTGAATGAGAAAGATTCTTCTTGAGGCGAAAATGAATTAGCGAATAATAAGTACCGATGCATCACTTATGTTTGCCCGGTATGCCGCACTGATCGGAAAATTCCCATATAACTATAAGTTATATAGTTCACATATTCGGCCAACCGTTTTACTAATTATATCATAATCTTTTGAATTTGTATCAAGATTTTAAACAAATGCAGCCAAAGTATGAACACCTATCTGCCTTATATGTGTGAAAAGTGGACATGATTTTTCGTTGTCTGTGTACAACCACGCGATCCCGCAGGGGTTTTACTCATGGTTTAAACAATATTATAAGGAAGAAAAAGCCGGATTGTCAATACAGGCTTAGCAGAAGGATATAGGATATCAAGTTTTATTTTATAAGACTTTCATGATTTGATCTCCTATCCTAGTTCCTTGTAAATCTCAATCTTATAAGACAATGAGTTGAATGTTCTTGTATATTTTCCCGCCTTCGGCGGGGGAAGAAATCACAAGCTTGTTTTCAAGTTAATCGCTACATTGTCAAGCCAAATGCGACAGTTCGAGTAGAAAGAGCTGGGAAGGTGTATTCCAATTAAGACATTTTCGGGGTCTATTGTTTATAAGCAGAAGAGAAGAAGACAGGTTTTGATGAGAAACAGTTGACAGAACAGTACCTTTCGGAAAGAACTCTCTGAGTAAACTGTTACCGTACTCATTGCTTCCTCTCTGATGCGGACAATATGGATCAGCGAAATAAAGAGTTAAGCATAGATCTTTCTGGATTACATCATAACAGGCAAATTCACCGCCACGATCTGTTGTTGCTGTTTTGAATGTGCCTTGTGGCAATAAAGTGTGCAGGTGCTTGATTGCAGCTTCCATGGAAGCTGCCGTTCGATCAGGAATGGGAACGGCTGTATAGAACCTTGTTTTTCGTTCCACAAAGGTGGCCAAGCAACCGCTGGAACCCCTAGAGAAAACCACCGTATCAAGTTCCCAATGCCCAAATGTTTCTCTGGTATATACCTCTTTGGGTCTCTTGTGGATAGAAGTACCACGAGCATAATGCGCAAGATTTTTACAGCTTCTCTTTTTTCCATTACGGCGCAGCACATCTGCGGTAAGTCCGTTCAGTCGTCCGGCATAAAGCCAGTTGTATATGGTTTTAAAGCTCAGTTGGCTTGAAGTAACGGTATGTGATATTTGTTCTGGCGACCAGGTCTCTTTCAGCTTTTCTGCCACAACTGCGCACAACTCCTCGTTCCATTTCCCTTGAGGTTTGCTGTTGTGCCGTTTCTTCTGGTAATCCAGTTGTGCTTCTTCTGCGTTATACGCTCGGGCACCGTAAAAACGTTTCAATTCTCTAGCGATACTGCTGTGGTGACATCCCAGACGTGATGCGATTTTCCGGGTCGTATATCCGATTTGACGGAGTTCTTCTATCTTTCCTCGTTCGAATGTTGTAAAATGGTGGTGGCTCATGGCTGCCTCCTTGTGTGAATGTTGTTGTTGCAAACTCTATTCTACACGTTTTGGCTGCCTTGGGCTATCTTTTTTCTGTCGCATTTCATTTTACAATGTAGCAATCAACTATAAAGCTCTTCAAATAGAAAAACTCCCACGCCAAAAAAAGGCAGGGAGTTTTGATCTTTATTTTACCTGAAAGAATTCGATGCTTTCGCCGTCAGGCCCGCCCACGAAGGCGTTTATCTTGATGGCTGGCGGTTCGGTTGTCAGGACCCCTTCACGGGGAGGGGTCCGAGGAGTAGCACCTGCTGCCAACGCGGCCTCATAGGCAGCAGGCAGATCGTCGGTAGCGATGGCGATGTGGGCCCAGCGTGCATTGGCCTCGTCGCCGCTTTGTCCCCAGGGCAGCAGTTCAACTCTGGCGCCGCCGCCGATATCAACCATATATACCTTTCCTTTATTCGGCACATCAAAGGTGTAGTAAAGATGGCCCCCTAGTCCCTCAATATAAAACTTCATACTTTTTTCCACATCTGAACAAATAAGCCCTATGTGATGGAATCCGGTGATAAGTCCTTTTTCGTTTTCCACTGAAGCGCCTCCTTATTTTTAATGATAAGCCAACACACCACAGGGTGGCTGGCAGCTTGCTCTTGTTAAATAATAGGAATAGGTTCGTGACAGTTATATTGGGTACATCATTTTTACACTTCATGCTGTTACAAAGATATGCTTATATCGATTTAACAAATCAAGAGGAAAATTTGAATTCTGCCTGCCACGCCATAGGCGGAGAAGACAGATAGAAGACCCATTTATTTAGAAATTGCTTTCAGGCGGTGCGGGTACAGTTTTGGGTTTATTTTCTTAGGCATCCCAGCTGAGTCGAAATATTCTGTGCGGCATCTGCAACCTTGCGTATATACTCTGCGCTGTCTTTTGGAAAGCGAAACGCGGGCCATGACACCGCAATACTGCCCATCGCCCTGCCGCGCACATCAAAAAACGGAGCAGCCACGCAGCCTACATCGTCTCCCATGCTTCCGTCTCGTACAGCATATCCACGCTCACGGATTATTTGTAGTTCATTCTTTAGCCTACGAGAGCTCTCCTGATCAGTTTCTCCCTTGCTGGATAGTGCTTCGTTCCACACATCCTCACAAAGAAAGGCCAGGATAGCTTTCCCGCTGGCTCCATGCCAGAGCGGTTCGACGCTTCCAATCCTCACCGACTGTTTGATGACCTGGGGACTTTCCACTTGCTCCAAACATATCCTCTCAAGCCCCTTGAACACATAAATATGAGAGGTTTCCTGTGTGGCGTCTGTCAGTTCCCGCAGTATCGGAATGCTGATGCGCCTAAGATCGAGGGTATCTCCGGCCACCTGTCCCAGATAATAGATCTTACTGCCAAGCATATATTTGTTGGTAATGCTGTCCCTGGTCAGAAAGCCCATGTCTACAATGGTAGTCAGCAGTCTCGATGTTGTGGATTTTGCCATGCCCATTTTTTTGGCAATCTCGGTCAGCGTCAGATTCCTTTGATTCCAGCCAAAGCACATGAGGATATTAAAGGCTTTTTCAATACTCTTTACGTTTTTGGATTCTTCTTTTTCAATCATATTGCACATAGTACACTCCAACAACTGCTATTAATTTTTATTATAACATAAAAGCTTTTGTTCTACACCGATAATTTATATGACAGCACCGCGTAATCCGGTTAGTATTAAATTCCATTTATTTTATATAACATTTTATTTTTACTCCGTTTCCCTGCGGGAGGCGGGAAAAAACAGAATCAGGATTATTGGCGTTTAATTTGGGATAGGTTCAAAAACAAAACACGAAAGCAACGCTTTCGTGTTTTGTTTTTGAACCAAGATGTATCGTGCCAACTGATTACTTGCCGTTAATGAGATTAACTGCGCCTCTCAGCCCCAGCGTATACACGTCGGCTCCCAGGCCGATAATGATTCCCGCTGCAAGAGGCGACACCACTGAATGATGCCTCCACTCTTCTCTTTTGTGGACGTTGGACATGTGTAGTTCGATAATGGGGCACTCGAGAATAGCCAGCGCATCATGCAGTGCCCAGCTATAATGTGTCCATGCACCCGCATTGATCAAAACGGCATCCACTTGATCAAGGTATGCCTTGTGGATTCGCTCAACAATCTCACCCTCGAAATTGGTCTGAAAGTTCTCCACCTCGACGCCAAGTTCCTTTGCAAGCGTTTCCACATTTTTGTTGATTTCATCCAGCGTGATAGTGCCATACTGCTTGGGATCTCTTTTCCCAAACATGTTGTGATTGACACAATGAAGCAAAAGAATTTTTTTCATGACAGCATCTCCTTAAATTATTTATTAACCCCTTGGTTTGATTTCCAAATACTTTTGAATCTCACCCGAAGATGCCTGCGATAATTCTATCATAATGCCGTCAGGAATCATAAACCAATTTCTCCCCTGTGGCATTTCACTTACCTCTCCATAGAGATAAACTTCATTAAGAGCAGCCTCAAGATCTTTGGTAAAGATTCCGATGTGCCATATTCGCTCTTCTTCGTGATCATAATTTTTGAAATCGGGTGCGCTGGTCAGTTGGATGCCGCCAATCCAAATTTGCTCAGGATTTTCAGGATTCCCGCTGACTTCACGGATATCAAAGCCAAGCGCCTCAGTAAAAAACTGTATGTGCCACCGGATGTCTTTGACCTTCAGCGCCACATGCTCCAGATAAGATTTCTTTGTGTATGCCAACCAATTACCTCCGTTCGCCGGCGTAATGCTGCCGCCAATATTCCAGTCCTTTTACACACGCCACCAGTGTTTCATTGATAGGCGTGGGAACACCACATCGCTTTCCCCAGCGGACAATTGAGCCGTTTATATAGTCAATTTCGGTTGGTACGCCTTTTTCCAGACTCTGCTGGATAGAGGTTTTAAACCCTTCAGGCAGCCCAGCTGAAGTCTTATACCAAATTTTCTCGGCATCCTCAGTGGAAAGAGCAATCCCATTCGCGCGGGCAACGGCGATGCCTTCGCAGATGGCGGCAAGACCAATTTGCTTGAGCTCAGGCAAAACCTCGTGATCGTAGATGTCGTATAGCCCGCCATAAGGCAGCTTGGTCACTCCACAGAGTGCCCCTGCAGCAACATTGATCAGAAGTTTATCCCAGATCATTCCTTTAATGTTGACGCTAACCTCTGTCGTGATGCCTGATTTTGTCAACTCCCGTGCCATATTTTCAATCCTGTCGGTCCGTCTGCCGCTCATCTCACCGATATAGGTCAGCTTGCCTTTTGTAGTCGCGATTGTTTTTCCGGCTTCCAGCAACTGGCCGCCTACATAGGTTTTTCCGCCGATCACTCTGCTTTCACCAATGATATCGATGATGGTATCTTCGTTGCCGAGGCCATTCTGCAGGGAGATGACTAATGTATTTTCTCCGATGACGGAGCTTTTTTGGGCTTCTTCGACGGCCGTCCGCGTGGCAAATGATTTAACGAGGACAATGACAAGATCCACAGGGCCTAACCCGCTGCAGCTTGTCTGTGACTTAACCCGGACATATCTTTGAGGTGTTTTGTCCGTTCCGTCGATCAACAGAAGTCCGTTTTGGTTGATTGCATCCACATGCTCCACCCAACTATCCACCAGGATGATGTCATGGTCTGCTTCGGCGAGTGTGCCCCCGATAGCACTGCCCAGCGAACCGGAACCGAGCATACATATTTTCATAGCATCATTCCTTTATTTTCATTCTTTTTCGATCGGAAAAAACTTGAGGATGTGATTTGCCACAACCACAACTTCACCCTGTTGATTGACAATTTCGAGTTTAGCTATTGATTTCAGAGATACATGGTCGATGCTGGTGATGGTGTAAATCGATGTTACGGTATCCCCAAAATATACGGGTTTGACAAACCGCACATGATCATATCCATACGAAACGGAGGGGAGGGGGGACCTTGCCTGAGTCTGGATTAGTGTTGAAGCAGTTGAACCGAACGCAAAGGTCAGCATGCCATGAGCAATACGGGTTTTATACTTTGTGGTGTTCATAAAGGCTTCATTCATGTGCATTTGGCTGAAATCCCCCGTGATTCCCGCAAACAAATACACATCTGACTCACTGATTGTCTTGGTAAAAGTGCAACTATCCCCGATTTCAAACGGGACTCTGGGCTGTATCATTTCTGACATTTCTGTTCCTCTCCTTTGTTTGTTAGTATGTTCGGTGCCTACTGTAGAGTTCTCGCGCCAATGATACGAAATCCTGTATAAATAGCTCTTGCCTGCAGCGGGGGAAACAGGGGCGCGATTATCATCTAATTTGGGATTAGTATGAATGGACTTGGTTGCTCTTTTGAAAAGGCGTTATTTATTACAGTATATCGGCTAGCATCAAATTGTTCCGAATTATGGAACTAAGTTCACCAATACAGAATAATATAGTTCTTTCTATTTGTCAATTCATGTACTCCGCAAATATCTCCCTGGAATTTTGTTTATTTTACACAGCGTGAAGACCTTGCTTTTTTTGCAGAAATCGGGTTTGGACTAATTTAGGAAACTATCCATATGTAAAAGTAAAAGCCTTCCCATATCTGCCGGATTGAGTCTTTCGATGCTGCAACCCTGTTACCTCCTCCATAAAAGCATGTCGTTGTCAAATCATACGAATGTAAAATTAAATGATAATTCTGTGTCCATCCTTCGAATATGGGGGAATGCTAAGGACAAAATCGAGTGCCAGTTAAGAAAAATTCAGCATGAAAAAGCGGCTCAATCAGAACTAATGTCCTGATTGAGCCGCTTTCAATATTAGGTTTGGGAAACATATTTCTTCAATCTGCACGGATTACTTCATCAGATCCCAAAGGAGGAAAAGCGTGGCTTTGACAGCGACCGGGTTTCCTATCGGAGAAAGGTTTTGTAATCAGCATAGTTATCTCTTAACAGCTTAGGGGTATTCAGGCCATAGGGACAGTGGGAGGTACAGTGACCGCAGCTGATGCAGTTGTCGATCTTGGCCATTTCGGCCTGCCAGCCTTCTTCAAAATACTGCGCAGCGGGAGCGCGGCGAAGCAGAAGGGACATTCTCGCGCAAGTGGGAATGTCGATTCCCGCAGGGCAGGGACGGCAGTAGCCGCATCCACGGCAGAATGAGCCGGTAAGCTCATCGCGATCCTTGTCGATGATGGACTGAAGCTCGGCTGTCATTACGGGAGGATTTTCCGCATAGCTTAAGAACTCCTCTAGTTCGTGAAGCTGTTGTATACCCCAGATGGGAAGGACATTGTCAAATTGAGACATGAACGCACTTGCAGCGCGGGAATCGCGAATCAGCCCCCCGGATAGTGCTTTCATTGCTATGAAACCTATATTGTGCTCCTTGCAAAGCTGTGCAAGGTGAATTTCCCGGTCGTCGGCAAGGTAGCTGAAAGGGAACTGAAGGGTATCATAGAGCCCACTTAACACTGCCTCTTCTGCTACCTGAAGGCGGTGGTTAGAAATACCGATAAACCGAATTTTACCCTGGCTTTGGGCCTCAAGCATAGCCTCGTACAGTCCAGTTCCATCTCCCGGTTTTGGTACAAAGGATGGATTGTGAAATTGAAATATGTCTATGTAATCAGTTTTCATCATTTTCAGACTGGTGGCAAGATCATTCCAAAAACCTTCGACAGTGGTGGATGGGGTTTTTGTGGCGATGAAAAGGTTTTTTCTCACAGAGGAAAGAGTACGCCCGATCTTCTCTTCGCTATCGCTGTATCCCCGTGCAGTATCATAGAATAAAATATTTCCTTCATAAGCTCTTTTTAACAGTGTATCAGCCGCTTCAAAGCTTATCCGCTGCATAGGAAGAGCTCCAAAAGCATTTTTCCCAACAGTAATACCGGTTCTTCCCAGAGTAACAGATGGCATTTTGATATCCCCAATCTTTATTTATATCTATATTTTGCTACGGCGCAGGGAAAATGTCAATCCCGGTTAAAAATCGCAATCTCGTCGATTTACACTTCAGAAACAATTTATAATACCCAGCTTCAGCATGACACAAGCTATCTTACCCAACTTAAAAGTCAATTTAACAAACTTATCAAAATAGACAATCAGATAGATGCCATACTAAATTTAGTTTAAATAGTTCTTTATCGTTCGTTTCTTTTTTTCGCCGCAGGTAGGAAGAGTGGGGCTGACAGAGAAGATAAAAAACGTGCACGTGCATTCTTAACATGAACTCTGGCGGCAGATTCTGATCCGGCAACATCGCCTTTATCAATACAGTCAAGAATGGTACGGTGCTCAGCAACCGTTTCTCTCTGTGCTTCAACCATCCACATGGAGCGCTGGCGCAGACGCTGCAAGTGATCGTAGACATCCTTCATACTTTTACTAAGAAAACGGTTGCCACCATTTTGGACAATGATATCTTTCCATTCCTCATTTAGCATAAACAAGCGGCTTTTATCGCCACTTTCAATGCAGACGGACATATCATCAAGCATGGTGTACATATGGTTAATGGTTTTCCTGGAAATATTATTGCAGGCCAGTCGAACGGAAAGGCCTTCTAGTACCTCGCGAATATCATACATGTTCATCGCATCTTCAACCGATATGTCCCGCACATAAGTACCGCGTCTTGGCGTGTTCACTAACAGACCCTCATGCTCAAGCTGACGGAAAGCCTCACGAACTGGAGTTCGGCTTACGGCAAGACTTTCCGCGATAGCAGTTTCGATCAGCTTGTCGCCCGGCTTTAGCAGATTGCTTAAAATGGCAGCTCTTAGTGACTCAAGGACAGCCTCACGTACAGGCCTGTCACCATTGATGACGACCTTTTCAAGAGAGTAAACCATTTTAGATCATCCTTTCTCTTATTTAAAACGGTATACAATAATCAAATATTGTATACAAATATAATATTTGATTTATTTACAGATGGCAATAGGGCATGGAAAAAACAGCATAATGCTAATAAGTTACTCAAAAACTAGTTTCTTATTACAAATAAATTTGATATATAGTTGATTAACTTGAAAACGAGCTTGTGATTTCTTCCCCCGCCGAAGGCGGGGGAAGAAAATGACGTTTTATATAGCCAGTTTTTAAGTTAACTGGCTATAAAAAAGTATCAATGAATCAAATTATCTTGACGTATTCTGCTTCAATGATTTAAATACTGTCTTTCCTATAAATACGTGCATATGGTATGATAGAAATATTAAAGTAAAAATTGAAGGAAAAACCGATTGTAAAAATGTATGTGACTTATCTGTAAATAAAAATAAAGTAAGGGAATGAATATGAAAAAGGTTATTGGCATCATTGGGGGTATGGGCCCCTTGGCGACAGTCGATCTTTTCAAGAAAATTGTCTCAATGACAAAGGCGGATTCTGACCAGGAGCATCTTCGCGTCTGTATAGACAGCAATACAGATATACCCGACAGAACCAAAGCAATTCTTCATGGGGGAATTGATCCAGTGGATGAAATACTGCGATCTGCGCAACGGCTTGAATCAGCGGGAGCGGATGTTTTGATCATGCCTTGCAATACTGCCCATTATTTTTATGACAGGTTGACCGCTGCTACGTCGCTGCCCATCCTTAATATGCTGGAGGAAACTGCGAAGGAGATTGTCCGACAGGGAATTGGCACCGTGGGGCTTCTGGCCACTGACGGAACCATCCAATCGGGCGTGTATGATCATATTCTGCAAAAATATGAAATCAAGGTGCTCAAACCATCCGATGAAGATCAGCGCCATATTATGGATATCATTTATAAAGGGGTAAAAGCCTCAAATGCTCAGTTGGATATCACAGGCTTTCTACATGCACTTGATAAACTTGAGGCCGCTGGTGCAGAAGCATTGGTTCTTGGCTGCACTGAACTGCCTATCGCCTTCGTGATGTTTGATATAAAGAAAAAGGTTGTTGATCCCACTGCGGTACTTGCTTCTGCGGCGATTCTGTTTGCAGGCGGAGAGATTCGAAAAAGTGAGTGATCACGCTGTATAATAGAGAAAAGGAAATGCCGTCCTTCGGGCGGCATTTCCTTTGGGTCGGTCACCCGCAAACACTATAGTTGGCAGTATTTATGGAAAATATATCCAATTAGTATAGAACAAGCCAGCGCCTGATCCATTTTTGCATTCCAAATATGGTATAATATGGAATCAAAATTCCAGCCGCAACCATATGATAGCAACAATATTCTTGGTTTGATTAACATAGTAAGCATATCCATATATTTATATACAGAAAAGCATTTAACAGAGCTTAATAGCAATTTGAATGCAGTCAGTATCAGTTTCATAATGATATGAATGATATAGCCAATTAACTTAAAAAGTGGCTATATATAAAACGTTATTTTCTTTCCTCGCCTTCGGCGGGGGAAGAAATCACAAGCTTATTTTCAAGTTAATCAACTATAAAAATGGGAGTGCAAAATGAGTAAATTTATTTGTCCAGTTTGCGGCAGGGAACTAATCACCAATTTTAAAAGTGTGTGTTGCGAGAACAATCATAATTTTGATATTGCGAAAAGCGGCTATGTAAATTTGCTTTTGTCTCAGCAAATAAAGTCCAAGCGCCACGGAGACGACAAACTGATGGTTCGATCAAGACAAGATTTTTTAAACAAAGGATATTACGATTCGCTTTTAAATAATGTTTTGAAAACAATCATTAAATATGCAAAAAACGGTTGCAGAATTCTTGATGCCGGCTGTGGTGAATGCTGGTACACTGCGAATATTTACAAATATTTGATCAAGAACCAGATAAAACCTGAAGTGCTGGCAATTGATATCTCCAAGGATGCTCTTGCTGCGGGAGCTAAACGTAATCGGGAAATAGAACTTGCGGTTGCCAGTGTGTTTAGTCTTCCTGTCAAAGAAGAGTCTTGTGATATACTCATCTCTTTTTTTGCCCCTTTTTGCGGCGGTGAGTTTACTCGTGTTCTCAAAAAAGATGGTGTTATGATCCGGGTGATCCCACTTCAAAAGCATTTATGGAGCTTAAAAAAAGCAGTTTATGAAAACCCCTATGAAAATGAGGTTGAAAGCTATATTCTTGATGGATTTGAACTTTTGGAAAATCAGGAAGTTCGGGAGAGCATTCATCTTTCCTGTCATGAAGATATTTCTCGCGTTTTTACAATGACGCCCTATTATTATAAAACAAGTGCAGAAGATCAAAGAAAATTACAAGACCTTTCTGCACTGGAAACAGAAATTGAATTTGGAATACTGACTTACCGCAAAAAGTAATGGCGAAATTTGCTTAAGACTTTTACGGGGCAGAGAACGGATCATCTCTTACGACTATTTTGCAAAGTGAAAACCTCCTATATCGACCATTTAAGGCGTTGTAGGAGGTATTATATTTAATGGTATAGTTGATTAACTTGAAAACAAGCTTGTGATTTCTTCCCCCGCCGAAGGCGGGGGAAGAAAATGACGTTTTATAACTAGCCAGTTTTTAAGTTAATTGGCTATACTACCAAAAAAGTGGTAGTTACTCCATTCTGATTTCACTCATTTCGCGCAATGGCGCCAGGACATCTCCTCATTTCAAACAGCGTTTCAATGAAATGACGGTGATATGGAATAAATATACCCTCGTCAAGCATATTTAACACTTCACTTTTATTTGCCCATTTAACACGCTGAACTTCTTCATACTGAAGAGTTAATTCACGAATGTCGAGATTGTTTTCTAATAAATAGTAGTCATCAAACCCAAATCTAAAATTAACCGTTATAAAAGGACGCTCATTGGTCAAGTCGACTTTGAAACCGATTTCCTCAAATAGTTCGCGCTCTGCTGCTGTTTGGCTTTTCTCTCCAGCAAGTGCACTTCCACCAACAGTTATATCCCACATATTTGGCCAACCTTCTTTGAACGGCTGTCTCTGTTGGACAAGCATCTCATCCTTAGAATTGAAAATGCAAATATGCACCACAAGATGAAAATCATTGATTAAGAACTGGCTTCCACGCTCCATTGTTCGCCCTGTTCTAATACGTTCTTTATCATAAATATCCCATAATTCCATATTTCATTACCTTCTCAGAATTTTATTTAGACGTACAGATATTTTACCATGTAAATGGAAATGATGGAATAACTATCCTTTGAATTCGTATTAAATGTTAGTTACAAATGTAAGAAATCCGGATGCAGCCAAAAAAATATATATAATTTTTTTCAGTTGATCAATATTAATTTTGTCTATGATCTTTGTTCCAATGGTTTGTCCTATCCAAATACCAATCATACCCGGTATGATGAGCGGTAAAATGTCTATTGTTAAAATACCATTTATCGCACGCAAAACGGTGTTATATAGACCAGTAACGAAAAAAAATATCTGTATTGTGGCGAGGTATTTCATCTTGTCATCGTCTGCAGCCGCAAGAAAATAAAGCACCATTGGCGGCCCGCCAATTCCAAATAATCCGCTTGCCATTCCTGATATGCTTGAACAAACCGCGGCAGTTCCAAACGTCGGCTTCAGCTTAATTCGATTTGCGAAAAAGATGAAATATATGGCAACCGCAATCAGGAACAGCCCAAAATAAGCCTTGAGCCCACTCACATTCACCTTGGTCGAAAAGTTTATTGTGATACCACTCACAACAACATAGAATACTAAAGGCAGTGCTACGATCTTCAAGTCAACATGTCTGCGATACTTCCACGTTAAAGTCAAGCTTAATAACAACGTGATAATCGTAGATAATGCCGAAGACTGTAAAAGTGGTATAAACAGCGGAAAAAATAACATGACAAATATTCCGCCGCCAAACCCAGTGGTTGTCTGTATCAATCCCGCACCGATTGCGGGAAGAAATACAAACAGCATTAACAAAAGACTCGATTTTTCCATCTGTATAGTTCCCTCAATTCGTATTTCCACTACAAGTATTTTCATTGTATCAACATGATGAGACAAGATCAATGGCAGTACAGAAAATATTATGTAATACAAAATCTTATGTAAATCGTATCGTTTTTTCGCCTCTATTACCGTTTGAATTTATAACACGTATAAATCTTTGATTGTTAATTTACCAGGTTATATCCAGATTTTATGAAATCCATTTCTTTATATAGGAAATACAGCCCCAAATTCATTGTACAGGTTCCATAATATAATTATATATAATCTTTGATTTTTGCTGTGCATCCTTTCGAATTTCGTCAATTTCTCTCAGATTATCCATTAGTATTGATACCACATAAGGGCATATCGAGTTGTCTTTTGCCATGGAATCAAGTATGACGACTGTTTCTTCAAGTGACATGCCTTTTCGGTAAGGCCGATCTTCAGTAAGGGCCGTGAAAATATCCGACACGGCCATGATCCGCGATCCCAACGGAATGTTGTCACTATGCAAGTGAAAAGGATAGCCATTTCCATTCAACTTTTCATGGTGAAAAGAAGCCCACTTATTGATTACCTCAAACTCCTTGATTGTCTGCAACAGGCGATATGTATAAAAAGTATGGGATCTGATTACATTTTGCTCCTCTGCATTGAGATTACTTTGCTTATTCAGAATATTTTTGCTTACCGCCAATTTTCCCAAGTCATGCAAGTTGCCCGCAACAAGCATCATTTTACATTCATTTTCAGAAAAGCCTGCAAGTTCCGCTAATTTTGCTGCTGTCTTTGCAACGCCGGCCGAATGATTTGCAGTAAATGGGTTTCTAAAATCAATAATATTGGCAAATATTTTTGTCAGTTGGTTTATTTCATCAATATCAAGTTCAACCGTGTCAAATAACACTATATCAGGCAGTATATAAAGCAATGACTTGTATTCGATATCGAGCCAGATATATTCATTAACACTGATGTCCATAAAGGCATCAACCAGTTCCGGTATAAAAACCGAGTTTTTTTGTTCCAGTATTTTTTTTCGTATAGCTCCGATCTGATCGATGACATTTTGGCTTTTATCTATTGAAACTGCAACACGGTCCGCCAAATGGAGTATATGACTTAGATTCGTTACATTACTGCCGTTGAACATTCTACCTTCTCCATTTTTCCAAGGAACATGGTGATATCGAATAATTTCGGCAGCATCGGAGAGCGGGGAGAACCCTTCAATAAGCCGTGCACCCCTGAAGGCATGGTCGTTCGATGTCTGCGGCTCATTTTCGATTAAAGCAAGCCTTTCATCCAATGAAAAGGCTCCGACATCGTGTAATAATCCGGCAAGCATCAGGCTCTTTTTCTGCTCTGCAGGCAAGTCCAGTTGCTCACCGATTCTGAATGCCAGATAAGCCACCTGTTGGTGGTGGTTTGCAACCTCATGACTGATAAGATCCCCGGCGTTTGTCAGGCAGATAAGAAGGTCATACATATTTATCCGAATTTTATCTATTCTTTGCATACATTAATCTCCTTGCTAACAAGTATAAATAGCCATATTTAAATTATACATTTCTCTGTCTATTTCACAAGATATCATAAATGAACACTAATTTACACGCCCAAAATGGAAAGAATTAAAAAGGTTTTGTGAAAATGATGGTTGGAAATGTTATAAAGTTACTGACCATTATTTTTACAGAAAAAAAAGTCCTGATGGGATCACCAGACAGATAAAAGTATCAAAGAGAAGCGGCGAGATACATACAAACTTATAGAATATGATTTTAAAAAGCAACTGCAAGTTACGAAAGAATACTTCAACAGTAAAATTTAAAGCAGAAGGTGTAAGAATAATCTTAAGCCTTCTTTTTTTATAGTTTATTGCTTCAAGCGAATCGTCGCATACCCGCCTACACACCCCGACAATCCAATATCATTATAAGGCTATAAACAGGATTTTTAAGCCTTTTTTATATTTTCTATGACATTTGTTGCAAATTGATAATGCAAAAACCTCCCAGAATGGCTTAGACAGCCGATCTAGGAGGTTTCTTTTTTGGTGCGAGTGACGGGACTTGAACCCGTACACCATAAGGTACACGCCCCTCAAACGTGCCTGTCTGCCAGTTCCAGCACACTCGCATAATCCAAATGAGGGAGACACCACACTACGCTTACCAGTTATGCGGCATTTGCTATTTTATCATTATCATTGTCCTCTGTCAATATGGCACGAAAAAAAACATTAATTTAAATAATTATTAGAAATCAGTCCAATGGTTATATTCTTTTATTTGACAACTTTCGACAAATTTAATCACATCTTGTATAATTTATGAGTTGCATCTCAGAATTGTAAACTTGTTTTTCAAAATATAAAGACAATAAAAGCAAATCTAAAAGTTTATGCAGCATAATCGCTGTTTTATGCAACCGGTTGAAAAAACGGTTGAAATTGTTTATAACTTAACGTATAAATCTATTTTTGCCTCAAAAATAATTAAAATTACCTGTTTTTAAGTAGAGTAATACTGTCGGAAAGGAAGAAAAGACTGCAACCGTACTATGCAGTCAAGATGAAATGTAGTATAATAGCTTTGTTAAACGGATAAGGGTGGAAAACAAATGGGAAAACAGAAGTTAATATTTGTTCGCCGTAATGGCTCTAGTAGCACAATCGCATTTATAATAATGCTGATATTAGCTGCCGCTCTTTCTCTGATGGCGGCCGCTGCGTGGCAGATGAAGGAACAGCCTGATATGCAGGCATCGGCGAAAATGTATACCGATCTTTCAGAGACATCTTCTTCCGATACTGTGGCCATGACGTCCCAACCAACAGCGGGAGCATCCGACTTAGAGGATAAAAAATCGCCCTCCAATGTATCAGAGTCCTTGTCTGGGGCAGGGCAGCCCTCGTCCGAAACAGGGCAATCTACATCCGGTACAGGAGAATCTCTCTCTTATGAGGTTCACGAGGGTCCTTTCAATTTCTCAAGTGCACTGGGAGAAACACCTCGTGTTGAAAGCACCTATTTTGACGATGCGGTCTTTGTGGGTGACTCGCTCACCACCGGAATCAAACTTTATGATATTATGAGCAATACAACGGTATTGGCCTCGACTGGGGTCAATCTGGATTCGATATTTACAAAGAAATCTATTGATATAAACGGCGAACTGATTACAGTGATGGATGCGTTAGACAAGGGCAGCTACAAGAAGATATATATAATGCTCGGTGCAAATGGTGCAGCTTATCTTACGCATCGCCAGATTATAAACCGTTATGGTGAGCTAATCGATTCAGTAAAGGAACACCACGCAAACAGCATTATCTATATACAATCCATTCTTCCGATTAACGAGGCGGAATACAAAACGCGCTATGGCGGCAATTTGACCAATAGCAAGATCGATGCCATCAACTATTCGTTGCTCCTGTTAGCGGCGGAAAAGAATGTGTACTATCTGGATTTGGCCTCGGTCTTTAAAGACGCAGAGGGGCAAATGCCGGCAGGGGATACGCCTGATGGTATACATATTAATGCAGCTTGCTATACAAAATGGTTTGATTACCTAAAAACTCATACTGTAGAGGGTGAAATCAAATAAGAATGAGTAGATCTATAAGACTTACAGCCCTTTTTATGGCAGTTTCCGTCTGCCTATGCGGATGCGCAGCCAAGAATATTGACGTTGCCAGTCTGGCTGCAGATATGGTGAAGGATATAAAAATAGAAGATGAGCTGTTGAAAGCCACTGACACGGTCGTGAAGGATCTATATGGGACAATTGTTGATGTCGAGGCAATAACGGTTTATGTATCTTCCTCGGGTGCCACTGCCAGCGAGCTGACGGTGATCAAGCTGAAGGATAAGGCTTCGGTATCCGGCGCCAAAACCGCAGTGGAAAAACGTATTACATCCCTTCAAAAAAACTTTGAAAATTATGTACCTTCCGAGATGTACAGGATTAAAAATGCAATTATCATCTCAAAGGACAGGTATCTTTTCTTTTGTATCGCTGATAATAATGAAAAAATGGAAAAAATGTTTTCAGATGCTTTAAAATAGAGTAACCGAGGTGATAAAGGATGTCGATGGAGTGCAGCGCTATTATTTTGATTATAGGTATAATGGCTTTTTCTACGATGCGCTCAGGCAGATATTACTTTTCTTTAGGGGTTTTACCGCTTGCCATTGTGCCCTTTATTCACCTGATGGGAAATGTGATCGCAAGGGGACTTTCGGCATTAACACCCCTTTCATACTTTATGGCCAGAATTGGGGTAGATATAGCCGCCCTTGTGGTTGCCTGTATTCTGTTCGGTATTATGTCAGTTCATATCAAAGGTAAAAAACAACGGCTGTCTTATCTTGTTTTGTGTGGAGGATTTACTTTGATATTTACTTGTGTGTTGGTTGCACGCTTGATCGCAAAGTAAAGCAAACAGACAAAGTATTCTTTTCCTTCCTTTGAATTGTATTTCTTTTTTCACCGCACATGGTGAAAAGAGAACCCGCTGTATATAAGAAATAGAAAATTTTGCGGACAAAAAGGCGCTGAGATTAAATTCTCAGCGCCTTTGAAGCGTTTCTAAGCAATGCGCTGCTTAAACAAGCGGATTCAATTCAGGATGCAATAAATGAAAGTGTACAGGCATTTTATAGTTGATTAACTTGAAAACAAGCTTGTGATTTCTTCCCCCGCCGAAGGCGGGGGAAGAAAATGACGTTTTATATATAGCCAGTTTTTAAGTTAATTGGCTATAATTGTCAACCCAATTTACTCAATTCTTCGTCAATGATCTTTTTATCAAGCCGCTCAAACAGAATATCAATGGGTGGCAGTTTATACTGCGCACAAACAAATTGAGCTTTCCACTCGCTGTTAAGACTCAACCATTCGAAAATTTTTGAGGAAGAGAAGGGCAGAAAGGGATTTAATAGCACAGATAAATTGGCTATGACCTGTACACAATTATGCAGAGTGTTTTTACAATTGACAATATTGCTGTCGCGCGTTTTCCACGGTTCCCGTACGTCAAAATACTTGTTGGAATACCTGATAAAATCAAATACGTCATTAAGTGCCTCCTTGAAAATACCGTTTTCAATCTTTTCTCCAACAGTTTTGTAAAGAATGTTTATTTTGGTTTCTATTTCGTCTTCTAGCCTTCCCTCCGGTACAATACTATCGAAGTATTTACCAATGAAAACAAGACTTCGGTTAATGAAGTTGCCATATGCACCTAACAATTCGCTGTTATGACTGTTAACATATTCCCTCCATGAAAAATCGGTATCTCTTTTTTCTGGTCCGTTAGCGATGAAGAAGTATCGCAACGAATCAGGCTGATAGCTGCTGACAATATCCTTTGCCCAGATTGCCCAGTTTTGACTTGTGGATATTTTTCTTCCCTCAAGCGTCAGATATTCGCTCGAAATGATTTCATCAGGAAGTTTCCAATTACCACCATTAGCGAGTAATAGAGATGGTAAGATAATCGTATGAAACGGAATGTTATCTTTTCCATGTACATAATAATGCTTCGAATGAATTCCCCATAATTCTTCAAAATCACATCCGGTTTGATTACAAACCCCATAGCTCATAGATAGGTAACCAAGTACATTTTCGGCCCAGATATATATTTTTTTATCTTCATATCCTTTTTTTGGAACATCTATACCCCAATCCAAATCACGTGTTATTGCTCTGTCGCGCAATCCCTCATTGATATACCTGTTAGAAAAGGCAATGGCATTATTTCTCCATGATGGATGACTGTTGATGTATTGTGACAATTCCTTCTCAAGCCTTGAAATTGCAATATAAAGATGTTTGCTGTTGCGAAATATAGGCGTTTCACCGCAGATCGAGCACTTGGAGTCAATTAGTATTTCGGGTTCCAAAACCGCTCCGCAGGCATCGCATTGGTCTCCTCTCGCATTTTCACCGCACTTGGGGCATTTGCCAATTACAAATCGGTCTGTGAGAAATGTACCGCAATGTTCACAATAGGCTTGCGGCGCTGTCTTTTCATAGATATGCTCACCGCTATACATCTTTTTGTGAAATGCGCGGACAAAGCTTTTGTGCTCTTCTGACGAGGTTTTCCCATATAAATCATAACTAAATCCCAATTGTCTGAAAACATCAATAAACTCTTGGTGATAAAAATCGCTGATTTCGTGAGCTGTTTTATTTTCTTGTTTTGCCCTGATCGAAACAGGTGTCCCATGGCAGTCACTGCCTGAAACATAAATCACCGTATTTCCTTTTGCCCTGTGATACCGTGCCAATACATCGCCCGGCAAAAGTGCAGCAATATGCCCAATATGCAATGATCCATTTGCATAAGGCCACGCCCCTCCGATGAATACGTTCATAATAAGCCTCCGTCCATAAAAAATAAAAAGCTTCCATCTCCGAAAAAATACATTTTCGGAGACGAAAGCTAATTTCGTGATACCACTCCAATTTGTCTGAACCTCTCAGTGCAGACCTCATCAAGTACAGGTAAAACATGATTTGCCGATACTTTATCACTATAACGGGTGCATCCGTCGTATCCTAAAGCAAAATGCTCTCGGTACGCAGCTCCAAGATCATGTTCGGTAGTGTCTGAACTTACCCTTTCTCAGCAACAGGGTTCTCTGTAAAATCATTCACAGCCTACTCTTCTTTTCACAGCTTTTGTTCATATAAAGAGAGAACCTAAAATCTGTCTGCCTTCTATGGATGCGGTAGACTGATTTTGTAATTTAGTATATCGTTTACCAATAATTAAGTCGATATACAAAAAATATCAATGCACAATGTAATGGTATTTTCCATATGTTCACGCTTAATGAAATGCTTCTTCCCCGCCGCAGGTGGGGAAGAAGCATAGATGAACGTAGTAGAATTATACCTCGCAGGTATGCTCGTGTTCTGGGATGATGCCCACAATGGGTGTCGGGTCTATTCCGCGCCTTCGATAGTAGTCGGAAATAGCGGATTTGACCGCTTGCTCAGCTAAAACTGAGCAATGTAATTTGGCAGGGGGCAGTCCGCCCAGCGTTTCCACAACCGCCTTGTTGGTGAGGGCGAGGGCTTCATCAATCGTAGCGCCCTTGATCATCTCTGTGGCAATTGAGCTTGTGGCGATGGCCGCACCGCAGCCAAACGTCTTAAATTTAACATCGGTGATGGTGTCGCCCTCCACCTTGATATACATCTTCATGATGTCGCCGCACACGGGGTTGCCTACCTCGCCGATTCCGTCGGCGTCCGGCAGCTCACCCACATTTCTCGGGTTGGCAAAATGGTCCATAACCTTTTCAGTATACATCATATCTTTAACATCCTTTCCCCAGCTCTACTAGCGGTTTTCGGCCACAATTTTTTCCCACAAGGGTGACATGGACCGAAGTCTTTCTATAATTTTTGGAAGGACGTCCAGTATGGCGTCCACATCTTCATCGGTATTTTGGTCTCCAAATGTGACCCTCAGCGAGCCGTGTGCAATTTCATGGGGCAGACCGATGGACATCAGCACATGGCTGGGATCCAGTGAGCCAGAGGTGCATGCCGAACCAGACGAGGCGCATATACCATTCATGTCAAGCATCAGCAGAAGACTTTCACCCTCCACACCTTCAAAAGAGATGTTGGTGTTGCCAGGAAGTCTTTTGTCGCGGCTTCCGTTGAGGCGGCTGTGCGAAATTGTGGAAAGCACAGTGTCAATATACCGATCTCTGAGGGCAAGCTTATGCGCCGTTCTTTCCTCGAGATGTCCGACAGCGTATTCAATGGCTGTGCCTAGGCCGACGATACCGGCCACATTCTCGGTGCCTGCTCTTCTTGTGCGTTCCTGCGCGCCGCCCTCCATAAAGATATCAATGACGGTGCCCTTTTTAATATATAATGCGCCGACGCCCTTAGCTGCGTTGATTTTATGGGCGGAGAGCGAAAGCATATCAATGTTATCTTTCACTACATTGACCGGCAGATTTCCAATCGCCTGCACAGCGTCAGTATGAAAGGGAATACCCTTTTCGCGGCAGAGTTTACCAATCTCGGCGATCGGTAATATGGTGCCAATCTCATTATTAGCATACATAATTGATACAATGCCGGTATCCTCGCGAATGGCAGATGCTACATCCTGCACGGTGATCAGCCCTTCGCTGTTAGGGGATATATAGGTCGCGGTGAAACCCTGCTTTTCCAGCGCGGCCACTGTGTGCAATATAGCGTGATGCTCAAAAGATGTGGTGATGATATGCTTCTTTCCCTTTTTCGCTGCATGCATGGCAGCGCCACGGACAGCCCAATTATCCGCTTCAGTGCCACAGGAAGTGAAAAAAATCTCTTCGGGCTGGCATCCTAACGCAGTGGCCACCTTTTGTCTTGCCTCATCAAGAGCATCTTTTGCCTGCCGTCCTTTCGAATAGATACTGGATGGGTTGCCATATTCTTCTTTGAAGAAGGGCAACATGCTTTCCAGTACCCGCTCGGATACCGGGGTGGTGGCGGCGTTGTCTACATATATGGTTTTGCTCATTTGAATCCTCCTTAGCATCGGCTGTTCTGCCGACATATCTCTGTATAATACTATATTCTCACTTTAAATACATAGTATACTTAATTCGTATATAAATCAATAGGGTGATAAAAATATCTTAAAATTTTCGGGTTTCTGCAACGGCCAAATCGTCACACCTTTGGTTTTCTGGATGGCCATCATGCCCTTTGACCCATATAAGAACTACTTCATGGTATTCGGTGAGAGTGAGAAGACGTTCCCAAAGATCGATGTTAACAGCCGGTTGATTGTCGGCACGCTTCCAACCCCTACTTCGCCAGGCTTTTGCCCATCCCTTTTCTATTCCGTCCACCAAATACCGAGAATCGCTGTATAGGCGAACGCAACAGCGTTCTTTCAGATGTTCCAGCCCCTTAATAGCGGCGGTAAGCTCCATACGGTTGTTTGTGGTGCTCTCCTCACCGCCAGAAAGCTCTTTCTCCTTGTCTTTATAGCGGAGAATTGCAGCCCATCCGCCGGGACCGGGATTTTTCGAACAGGAACCATCCGTATAAAGCTCTACATTTTTAAAAGTCTGGGACATAATCGCCTCCGATGAGAAATATTTTACAAAGTCATTTTGGATATTATATTCTTCACCTGCCTTTGGCAGGTGAAGATAACAGATTAAGGGTATTTTTATATGAAAATAGAGTTAATCAATCTATTATATAATGTGTATCGGTTTTTCACAATAGAAATCAACTTTTTTATACTGGCGGCTTATTCATAAAAAAACAAGCCATACTAATTGTAATACAAAATCCACTTTAAATGGACTATTTTACGTATCTATTATTTTGCCTCTGACAAGAGCCATAGATTCGAATGATTTTCCTTTAATGATGAGATAGTATAAAACATGTTAGAGGGGGCCAATCTTTGAAAGCAGTAATTATGGCAGGGGGGGAAGGCAGCCGGCTGAGGCCAATCACCTGTGACACGCCCAAACCGATGGCCAGGCTGTGCGGACGCCCTGTAATCGAGTATATACTGGATCTTTTGTCCACGCATGGTTTTTCTGAGGCTGCTATCACGGTGCGTTATTTGCCACAGCAGATCATCAGGCACTTAGGAGACCGATATGGGGACATTGAGCTTTCCTATGTGGAGGAAGAGGTGCCTTTAGGCACCGCGGGGGGAGTCAAAAACGCCTGTCATCCGGAAGATGAGGACCTTTTAGTGATCAGTGGCGATGCGATGTGCGATTTTGATCTTGCCGAAGCCATCCGCTTTCATCAAAAGAGCGGTAGCGATGCGACAATTATTGTAAAACGTGTTTTGGATCCCAGAGAGTATGGACTTGTTGTGGTGGACAAAGATTTGCGGGTGACAGGTTTTCTTGAAAAGCCGGCGTTTTCTCAAGCAGTCAGTGATCTGGCAAACACCGGAGTTTATATCCTTTCCAAGCGATCGATAGACCTGATTCCCTCAGGGCAAACCTATGATTTTGCGCAAAATCTATTCCCCCTTATGCTTAACAAGGGAATGAAGCTTTATGCTTTTGAGGACAGTGGCTATTGGTGTGACATAGGCGATCTCGCAAGTTATCTTCGCTGCCAGCAGGATATGCTCAAAGGGCAAGTGCGGTGCCACATCCACGGTACGGCGGACAAAGAAGGAAATATCTTTGCCGACGGGCGTCCCAGAGGTCAGTATACCCTGATTTCGCCTGTTTATCTGGGCGAAGGGGTGTCGATCGGTGACAACGCCGTTATTGAAGGCAGCATCATTGAGCACGGGTGTGTACTTCTTCCCGACAGTCAAGTTTCGCGCAGCACCATGTTATCTGGCAGCTATTTGGGAGCAGGTGCCTCCATGTCTGGGGCAGTTGCTTGTGCGGGTGCTTCGATTAAAAGGGGTGCTGTATTGCTGGAGGGTTCTGCTGTCGGTGCTGGATCGGTGATAGGTGAGCATGCCAGAATCGCCGGCGGAATCAGGATATGGCCCGACAAAATGGTTGAGCCATCCTCTATCGTAAGAGATCATGTGGTCAGTGGGTCGTTTGCGCAGCCCAGCTTTGATGATAACGGTTTGACGGGCGAGGTAGGAATCGAGCTGACCACCGAACTTTGTACACGCATCGGGGCAGCGGCAGCCAGTCAGCGTGGCCTGACAGCAATCGCCTTGGCCTATGCGGGAGATCAGGCTTCCGGTGCTTTCGCATCGGCAGTTTCCTCAGGAATACGCGCGGCAGGGGGAGACGTGATCGATTTTGGACATTCCTTCGAAGCATTGTTTGGGTTTGGAATCTCGCACTGTAAGCTCGAGTTAGGCATCTTTGTCGATGCAAGCCTTGGCGCTATTAAGTTTGCTTGCGGCGGCGGACTTCCCCTTCCCCGATATACCGAGCGTGCCATTGAGGGGGCCATCTTTCGTGGTGACTACCGTCGCAGGTCGCAGACGGAGTTTGGCCATTCCTATAATCTTGAGGGGATATCCGCGCTTTATGAAAATTATCTGGTGTCCCTAGCAGGGAATTTGTCAAAGCTCAAAGCGCAGGTCAAAAGCGACAATAAAGAGATTGAAAACATTTTGGAAAGGGTTCTCAAGCGGGCAGGTTGTGCCATAGGAGAACTTACACTGCAAATTACACCTGACGGCGGGGAGCTTTCAATTTCTCAGAGCTATCACAGCATATCATCGGCTCATGTACGGCTCTTGTGCTGTGCTGCCGAATTCGAACAGGGGATGGATGCCGCCCTTTGTTTTGGAAGTTCCTATGCAGCAGAAGAAATGGCAGAGCAGTTTAAACGGCGTGTTTACCGGTATTATCTCTGTCCAGCCGACCAAAGTGACAAAGAGGGGCGCGAGCTGGCAGCTAAGCAGGGGTGGTCCTATGACGGGTTGATTGCAGCTATCCGCATACTGCGCATGATTCGCGATACGGAAGAGGATTTATGGGAGTTGGCCGACGCGATTCCCGGATACGCCCAGACCGTTCGTACTATACAGGTAAAGGGCAATCCTGCTTCGCTAATCAAACGGCTGGCCTGTGCCGATATAAGAGAGGGTGCGCTGGTTACCGACAATCGGGGCGTCGTGTTGGTTAAACCCACTAAGAGAGGAAATGCGATCCGTTTGATCGCTGAAGCCGTTAGTGCTGAGGTTGCCGAGGAGCTTTGCGAAGAGGTCGAGCACCTTTTGCGCTAACTGGCCGATTGCAAGATTCGGCGGATGTCTCAATCATCAGTCTCTTTTTCACCCGCCGGAGGCGGGTGAAAAAGAGATAAAACCGATTTATCAAAACTTAGGATGAAAGCCCTTACACTGTCGGCTTTTCTGGATATAAACAATCAATAGGCGTCAACAAATCAAGTCGAAAAATACTTATCTTTTACCTGCCGTAGACGGGGTAGAAATAAAGTTGTCTCTATTCAGGAAAATGCTGTATCTGCAGAAGAGCCTTTCCCCTCATTTTTTTACACCAAAAAGTCAAAGCTTGACAGAGTAAAATATAAGGTATAATATTTGTAAGATAATACTGTGAAGAATTTTAGCTTTTTTTAAAAAGTATTTGCGAATGTTATATATAAATGCTTCTTATGTCAATGATCCCGCCTCGCACCGGAATGGAGGCGGGTTTAATATGATTTTGTACATACTCAAAAACATTTTTTTGGAGGTAATTATTAGTGTCAGAAGAGAATAAAACAGGTGGTGCTCCCCGCAGAAGGAGAGCTCCTTTGACTACGCCCATGGTGAATAATGCGGCCGTTTTAACAGAGACCGCTTCAACAGATCCGGCTTTGACAGCGGCGACTGCCAACCACCAGCCTCAGAAGCAGAACAGACCAAACAATACAAGAAGAAATACGCAAGTCCAGCAAAATCAAACCCAGACAAACCCTCAAAATCAGCCTGGACAGCAAAATCAACAGGCACAGCAAAATCAACAGGCACAGCAAAATCAACAGGCACAGCAAAATCAACAGGCACAGCAAAATCAGCAGGCACAGCAGAACCGGCAGGCACAGCAAAACCGACAAGCACAGCAAAACCGACTGGCGCAGCAAAACCGGCAAAACCAGCCTGGTCAACCGAACCAGCAGAACCAACAAAAGCAACAGAACCAAGGTCAAAAACTGACCGAACAGCCAAAAAAACCACCGCTGCGCATTATCTCGCTGGGTGGGCTTGGTGAGATCGGCAAAAACTTGACGGTCATTGAGTATCAGAATGATATGTTCCTGATAGACTGTGGCCTTGGATTCCCTGATGACGACATGCTGGGTATTGACCTTGTGATTCCGGACTTCACATATGTGATAAAAAATAAGGACCGGGTGCGCGGCGTTGTACTCACCCATGGTCATGAAGATCATATTGGATCCCTTGTCTATCTTCTTAAGGAGATTGATGTGCCGGTTTATGGAACCAAGCTGACCATTGGCCTGGTTGAATCAAAACTCAAGGAGCATGGTCTGGTGGGACGTGCCAGGCTCAATGTTGTCAAGCAGGGCGGAAGCGTAAAGATGGGCTGTATGAGTGTGGAATTTATCGGTGTCAACCACTCAATACCTGACGCCTGCGGATTTGCCATATTTACCCCTGTAGGAATCGTTGTCCATACCGGCGACTTTAAAATAGACTATACCCCCATCGGGGGTGATGTAATAGACCTGGCGCGCTTTGGAGAACTTGGCAAACGTGGAGTACTTGCTCTGATGTCGGATTCCACCAATGCTGAACGTCCCGGTACAACGCAAAGCGAGCGCAAAGTGGGCGATGCTTTGGATTTGCTGATGAAGAAGGCAAACAACCGTCGTGTGATCGTTGCCTCTTTCTCTTCCAACGTACACCGCGTACAGCAAATTATCGACTGCGCCCACAGCCACAAACGTAAGGTTGTGGTATGCGGACGCAGCATGGAGAACGTTGTGGCCAAAGCCACAGAGCTTGGTTATCTGAAAATCCCTAAGGGCACCCTTGTGGAGCTTGACTCTGTTAAGCGTTATCCGGATAATCAGATTGTCATTATCACAACCGGCAGCCAAGGCGAGCCGATGAGCGCCCTAACCCGGATGGCCAACGGTGATCACCGCAAGGTGACAGTGACCCCCAACGACTATATCATCATATCCGCTTCTCCCATTCCGGGCAATGAAAAGCTGGTTGGCCGTGTGATCAATGAGTTGATGAAGCTGGGCGCGGATGTTGCTTATGAGAGCAGCATGGGCATCCATGTTTCGGGCCATGCCAGCCAGGATGACATCAAAATGATCATTGGGCTGACCCGCCCTCGGTTTTTCATTCCCGTCCACGGTGAGTATAAACATATGAAAAAGAATGCCGACCTGGCCATAGAAATGGGTATTAAGCCTGAAAATGTCTTGATCAGTGAAATCGGACGGGTGATTGAACTGGATGGCAGCGAAATCAAGGCTGTGACGACTGTGCCTTCGGGAAGCATTATGGTGGATGGGCTTGGCGTGGGTGATGTAGGAAGTGTCGTGCTGCGCGACCGCAAGCTCCTGGCCGAGGACGGTCTGATGATTGTGGCAGCCGTAATTGACTCTGCAAGCGGACAGATTGTGGCGGGTCCCGATATCGTTTCGCGCGGATTTGTCTATGTTCGTGAATCAGAAGAGCTGATGGCTGAGGCACGTTCGGTCTGCCGTCAGGCGCTCGCCCCTGCTAGCGAGGGCGGCACAAGGGACTGGACAAACCTCAAGCTCCTTGTAAAAGATCAGCTTGGTCAGTTTCTATATAACAAAACCAAGCGCAGGCCGATGATATTACCCGTCATACAGGAAATATAGCCCATATCCTATGCATGTTTGTGTGGAGATATTGCTAATATGTGGTATAATAAGCGCAAGGTAGTGATGGGCGCTTATTATACCAGTTTTATACCTCGTCGGCTCATACCTTTTGGAAATACCGCTGACGATGGGTAATGAACCCATAAATCCGAAGCCTTGGCAGGCAAGCAACGGAGGATCAAGATGAGATACAAGGCAGAGCTTTTTACCCCGATTATCTACGCTCTACTCGCCGCGATTATGGCGGTAAATATCCTGTCATTTTTTCTTGATGTAAATTTGTTTTACTTTATACTCGCAATCAGCATTGCGGCTATAGGGTTTGCTCTTTTTCGCCTTGTTTTCGTGCAAAAAGAGATTGAATCCTTTGTCACACGAATGGGTGAGACCATCGATAGTATGCAGCGTGATTCGCTGATCTATCTTCCGATGCCCATACTCGTTGTCGATGCCATCGGGGAGATTATCTGGTATAACGACTGTTGCCGCAAACAGGTGTTTAATGAAGCTGACTATTATGGCAGCAGCATAAGCGCGCTTGTGCCGGGAATTCAACTGTCCTCCAAACTTTCCGAAGGCGGGTTTGACATATCCGTGGGGAAGAAGGAGTATACGGTATATGGTGTTGAGGACAAAAGTGAATCCAGTCTGATGTACACGATTTATCTGACCGAAAACACTGAACTAAAACAATATTATAGAGAGTATTTTCTAAGCCGTCCGTCTGTGATGATCATCGCCATAGACAGTTTCGAGGAGCTTCAGCAGAGCGCCAAAGAGTCTGAGCGTTCTCTGCTTCTTTCACAGGTTGAATATACGATACAGAAGTATATCGGAGAGTGCGAGGGCGTAATCTGTAAGGTGGAACGGGATCGTTTTATTGCCGTTGTTGAGGACCGGTTCATGGATCGGATGGTAGAACGGCGCTTTGATCTTCTTGATATTGTGCGAGCTATGTCCGCTAGCGACCGCGCGCCTACCACATTGTCCATAGGCGTCAGCCGGCAGGCGCAGTCCTATAGCGAAGGCGAGCAAATGGCCCGTCAGGCCTTGGACATGTCTCTGGGACGGGGCGGGGATCAGGCATCGGTCAAAACGAAGAACGGCTACGAATTCTATGGCGGCGTCTCTAAGGGAATTGAGAAGCGAACAAAGGTAAAAAGCAGAATTGTAGCGACCGCCCTCTCTGAACTGATTGAGGGTAGTGAAAACATCATACTGATGGGCCATAAGTTCGCCGACCTCGATTCAGTGGGTTCGGCAGTTGCCCTATCCAAGGTGATTCGTCAGATGGGCAAGCCGGCGGTGATCGCCCTGAACAGCGCCAAGAGCCTAATTGGTCCCCTTTGGGATCGTCTCATCCAAAACGGGTATGAGGACGTCTTTGTGGAACCGGCACAGCTTTTGGACCAAATTACCAAGGGTACACTTCTTATCATTGTAGACACCCATATCAAAGATGTTTTGGATTCGCAGGAAATTTATGAGGCCTGCCAGAATGTAGTGGTCATCGACCACCACCGCCGGATGGTTGGTTATATAGACAATGCAGTGATATTTTACCACGAGCCTTATGCTTCCTCCGCATCGGAGATGGTGACCGAACTGGTGCAGTATTTCGGTGAACGCAATAATATTGGACGTGTAGAAGCAGAAGCTCTTCTGGCCGGTATTATGCTTGACACCAAAAATTTTGTCATCAAGACAGGCGTAAAAACATTCGAAGCTGCCGCTTATCTGCGCAGGCAGGGGGCAGACACGATCGAAGTAAGAAAGCTTTTCGCCTCCTCTATGGAATCCTATCAACGCCGTTCACGTCTTGTTTCGGCTGCCGAGGTTTACAGGGGATGCGCCATATCCTCCTCCTCTTCCCCCGGCGAGGATATCAAACTGGTGGCACCTCAGGCGGCTGATGAATTGCTTACAATCAGCGATGTGGAAGCATCCTTTGTCCTTTATGAATATGAGGGCGCGATAAACATCTCCGCTCGTTCCATGGGCGCTCTCAATGTCCAGTTGATTATGGAAAAATTGGGCGGAGGTGGGCATCTTACTATGGCGGCTGCGCAAATTACAGGGGTTTCTCTGGAAAATGCGCGCCAGATGCTCTTGGAAGCAATCGATGAAATCATGGACAGAAGACTTGCCTCAAGATAGAAAAGAGTCCTCTGAAGCGACCAAAATGGTCATAGGTACAATCAAACGCTGTAGCAGCGAAAGGGGTACATAGTATGAAGGTAATACTCAAACAGGATGTCAAAGGAAGCGGCAAGAAGGGACAGCTTTTGGATGTATCAGATGGATATGCAAGAAACTTCCTATTGCCCAGGGGTCTGGCCAGCGAAGCTACCGCGCAGGCATTAAACGAACAGAAAACCCGTCAAGAATCAGTCGAGCACAAGCTTGCCATGGAAAAACAAGCGGCATTGGAACTTCAACAGAAGCTTGAGGGCGCCACCGTTTCTATTAAGGCTAAAGCAGGAGTAGGCGGACGCCTTTTCGGCTCTGTAACCTCGAAAGAGATCGGCGAAGCCGTCAAAGAGCAGTTCGGACTTGAAGTTGACCGCCGCAGAATCAACCTTGAAGAGGATATCAAGGCGCTGGGCAGTTACCCTGTCGCCGTAAAAATGTATGGGGGCATGACGGCGAAAATAACCGTCAAGGTAATCGAGTAGAAAGCAGTGGGGAGGAAGGGCCTTTGGATTTAACAGGGATGTCTGTGGGCTATCCACAGGAGCTTCCGTATAACCTTGAGGCGGAACAGTCGGTGCTGGGCGCCATCCTCATCGACCCGGACTGTCTTACCATAGCCATGCAGTATTTAAAGCCGGAAAGCTTTTTCAGACAGATGCATAAGGATATTTTTGCTGTAATGGTGAAGATGTTCGTTTCATCTACAACAGTCGACTTTATTACGGTTCTTGATATTGTCAAGGGTGAAGATGTTTTTCGCACCGCTGAGGATGCTAAGATATATCTCACCCAGCTTGTGCAGCTTGTACCTACAACATCCAATGTTGAGGCCTATGCCAAGATCGTTCAGGAAAAGTACTATCTTCGCAGTCTGATTACCACCTTTGAATCGGTGATTACTACCTCTCGTGAGGGAGCCTCGAATGCGGCAGCCCTGATGGACATGGCTGAGCAGGGAATATTCGACATCCGCCAGGGCCGCGATACCGCTGGTCTTACCCGCATTGACGAGATTATCCTTTCTACTTATGACAGGCTTCAGCGCCTGGGGGGGGAGGACAGAAGTGATTATTTAGGCGTTCCCACTGGCTTTTCCGCCCTTGACGCGGTGATCGCCGGTCTTAATAAATCTGACCTTATTTTTGTAGCAGCTCGTCCCGGTATGGGCAAAACTGCCTTTGCGTTAAACGTGATCACCTCTGTCGCTGTGAAGTCCAATAAAAAAGTCGCTTTTTTTTCTCTTGAAATGAGTAAAGAGCAGCTTGTGGCCAGGGTGATCTCAGCCGAAGCGCTGGTTCCGGGCGATAAGATGCGTACCGGGCTTCTATCCGCTGAGGATTGGACGCGCATTGCGCTTTCTTCACAACCGCTCTCCAAGGCGCCGATCTATGTGGATGACTCACCCGGCATCACGATTGGTGAGATGAAAGCTAAGCTTCGTCGTCTGAAGGACGTGGGTCTTGTTGTAATCGATTATTTGCAGTTGATGACTACTGGTAAGCGCAGCGAAAACCGCGTACAGGAGGTATCAGAGATCACTCGCTCCCTCAAGATTATGGCAAAAGAACTGAATGTTCCCGTTATGGTTCTCGCACAGCTATCTCGTGGACCAGAAGGACGCTCGGATCACCGTCCACTGCTGTCAGACCTGCGCGAATCCGGTTCCATCGAGCAGGATGCCGACGTGGTGATGTTCCTATATCGTGACGCCTACTACAACAGGGACAGTGAAGAACAGAATGTAGCCGAATGTATCGTATCCAAAAACCGTCATGGTGAGACGGATATCGTTAAGCTGGGTTGGGACGGGCAGTTTACTAAATTTCGCAATTTGGAGCTTCACAGGGATGAAAGATAGGGCGGAAGAAACCATAAAGCGCTATAAGATGCTCAGATCAGGTGACAGGGTAACAGTCGGAATTTCCGGCGGTGCCGACTCGGTCGCCTTGCTCTTTTTTCTCCACTCGGTGAAAGACCAATATGGGATTATCCTTTCCGCCTGTCATGTGAATCACAATCTGCGGGCTGGGGAAAGCGACAGAGATGAGATCTTTGTCCGTACTCTCTGTCAGAAATTGGGCATACTCCTTGTGGTGGCTTCAGTAGATGCCGCTGGCGAGGCACGAAAGACAGGGCTTTCGGTGGAAGAGGCAGCTCGTAATCTAAGGTATCAGTCTCTTGCAGACGCCGCGGATGGTGGCAAAATTGCAACTGCCCATACTCTCAGCGACAGCATGGAAACGGTACTGATCAACATGACCCGTGGAACCGGTCTGAAGGGGCTGACGGGAATCCCTCCCGTTCGTGGTATGATCATCCGGCCGCTGATACGTTGTACACGTGCTCAAGTCGAGAATTATTGCACTGAAAATGACCTTCTGTATATCACCGACAGCACGAATCTTTCCGATGACTATACCAGAAATTATATACGCCATCATTTGATCCCCGGTCTCTATCGTGCAAATGCTTCCTTCGATCAATCCTTTGCCCGTATGTCAGATCTCCTTTCGGAAGACGAAGCAGAGCTGTCGGCTTTGGCCGAAGAGCTGCTAAACGATGCGGCGTCAAAAGATGGTTATCTCCTGGAAAAGCTCGATGAAGCAGGGGGCGCTCTTCTGTCCCGCACGATCACCCATCTACTGAGACAAAAAGGACTTCCTTATGACTTTCGGCGGATTGACCTGTGTGTACAGCTGGTGCGCCGGAAAAGTGGTGCGGTACAGATTACCTCCGGGATCTATCTTCGTGCGGCACACGGGCTTCTTTTTCTTCAAAGGGATGCTGAAAAGAGATCGTTTTCTCCAGTACAGGTCAAAAAAGCAGAAATTGCCGACAAAGGCGTAACCGTAGAATTTTTCCATGGGACCATTTGCCTAACGATAACCGATTGTGAACAAACGGAAAATTTTCAACAAATTAGGAAGAGCTTATTAAAAAATGCGCTGGACTATGATAAAATAAATGATATTGTTTTTATACGGGCACGTATGGCAGGTGACAGGCTTCGCATCCCAGACCGAGGAATCTCCAAGCCGCTGGGTAAGCTTTACGCCGAAATGGGCGTACCGGCTGTTCAAAGGGATGACCTGCTGGTCCTTGCGGATCGGGATGGGGTTATCTGGGCCGAAGGGGCCGGCTCTGATGCGGCTAAAAAAGCAACGGAGCTATCAAAACGTTTACTATTGGTCGAATATGGAGGACTCACTTTATGATGCAGGATATTTTAAAGGTTTTGGTGACCACGGAAGAGATTTCCAGAGGGATCACCGCATTGGGGAGGCAGATTAGCGAAGACTACAGTGGAAAAAAATTGATGATGGTCAGCGTTTTAAAGGGCTCGATCGTATTTATGGCTGATTTAATGCGTGCTGTCACAATACCGGTTTCAATTGATTTTATGTCGGTTTCGAGCTATGGCGGAGGAGTGAAAACCTCCGGTGTGGTTAAGATAATAAAGGATTTGGATGTTTCCCTTGAGGGATACGATCTTCTTCTGGTAGAAGATATCTTGGATTCTGGAAAAACACTTCACTATCTTGTTGAACTGTTAAGTCAAAAAGGAGCGAACAGCATCAAAATAGCGACCCTGTTGGATAAACCTGACAGGCGCCAAGTGGATTTAAGAGCTGACTATGTGTGTTTTACCGTGCCCGACCAATTTGTAGTCGGTTATGGTCTTGATTATAATGAAAAATACAGAAATCTTCCCTTTGTCGGGGTATTAAAGCCCGAAGTTTATTCCAATTAATTATTTTTATGTTTCGGAGGTGAAAACTTGTTCGATAAAAAAAATTCGCGCGGAATTGGCATGTACGCCATCGTGCTCGCAATACTTATGATGATCGCTGTGATGACTTTTTCTATGGATGATAAAAAAAGTCAGTATAAATATTCAGATATCATCGAACTTTTTAAAGACAATAAGGTTGCAAGCTACACCATCAATCTGGGTTCAGGTGAAATGACGGTGAATCTTCGCGAGGGTAATACTGCGGCGATCACTTACACCGTGCCTCATGTGGGCTTGTTTATAGATGAGGTACAGGGCGTCGTTGATGAGTATAATCAGTCGCATCCCGATAATCGGATCACCTATGAATGGGAGCCTGCCAGTGAGATGCCATGGTGGGTCAACATGCTGCCTACCCTGCTGTTGATCGGCGCCATGGGTGCATTGTGGTACTTCACCATCAAACAGTCCAAGTCCGGCGGGAACATCACCGGCTTTGGGCGTGCGAAGCCGCGGACTTCTGACGAGGGACGTAAGGTTACCTTTGAAGATGTGGCCGGTGCCGATGAAGAAAAGGCCGAACTTGTCGAGTTGGTTGAGTTTCTCAAGAACCCCACAAAATATAGCTCTCTAGGCGCGAGAATTCCGAAGGGCGTGCTGTTGGTAGGCCCTCCTGGAACGGGTAAAACTCTGCTGGCCCGCGCAGTAGCCGGAGAAGCAGGGGCTCCCTTCTTCTCGCTTTCTGGTTCTGACTTTGTGGAAATGTTTGTCGGTGTGGGCGCCTCCCGCGTCCGCGATCTCTTTGATCAGGCGAAAAAAGCCTCGCCCAGCATTATCTTTATCGATGAAATTGATGCCGTAGGACGCCACAGAGGCGCAGGCTTGGGCGGAGGCCACGATGAACGTGAGCAGACCCTGAACCAGCTTCTTGTGGAAATGGATGGCTTCGGCTCAAATACAGGCGTAATTATCATTGCTGCAACCAACCGCCGTGATATTCTGGATCCTGCATTATTACGTCCCGGCCGTTTTGACCGTCAGGTCGTAGTCGGTTACCCTGACGTAAAGGGCAGAGAAGAGATACTGAAGGTTCATACCAGAAATAAGCCCATGGCTCCTGATGTAGATTTGAAGGTAATTTCCCGGACAACCGCTGGTTTTACCGGTGCTGATCTTGAGAACATTATGAATGAGGCCGCCCTTCTGGCTGCCCGCAGAAATCGAAAGGCCATTACCATGGAAGAGGTTCAGGAAGCGACTATTAAGGTAATGGTGGGGCCTGAGAAGAAATCGCATGTAATTACAGAGAAGGACAAGCGACTTACGGCTTTCCACGAGGCTGGTCATGCTGTGTGCACCTATTTTATGTCCACCCAGGACAAGGTGCGTCAGGTTTCGATTATTCCCCGGGGCGGCGCAGGCGGTTATACGCTGTCTCTGCCGACTGAGGATACTAATTATCGCACCAAAAGAGATATGTTTGAAAATATCGTAACCCTTTTGGGCGGACGCGTGTCTGAAAAATTAGTACTTGACGAAATATCGACTGGTGCATCGAGCGATATTCAGCGGGCGACGGCCATTGCTCGTGCGATGGTCACCCGTTATGGCTTCAGCGAGAAGCTTGGCCCCATTGTCTATGGCAGCGACCAGAGTGAAATTTTCTTGGGGCGCGATATAAATCAGTCCAGGAACTATTCGGAGAATGTGGCCGCTGAGATTGATTCTGAGATACGCGAAACTATTGAAAGCGCGTATGAACTCGCCAAGGATACCCTCTGTGCGCATATGGATAAGCTGCATGCGCTGGCAAAATACCTTCTTGAGTATGAGAAGATCGAGGCCGAAGAATTTGACAAGCTGATGAAGGGTGAGTTGGGAGATCCTTCAACGGGTGAGTTCAAGCCACTTCCGTCCTATGGCGAGACCACCTCGATCAGCGGACAGCCTGCCCCTGATGCGGGTGAAGTTATCAATGACAAAACAGTGGGCGATATGTTCGGCACCGATGAGAAAAAGAATATATAGAAAAATAAAAAGGGGGCGGGAATCGATCCCGTCCTCTTTTTGCGTACTCTTTTTTCTATATTGTCTGCCCCGTTTATGGCAAGCAGACAGTTTAAAAGGTTTCTCTATATTTGTTAAATTAATAAGTATGTAAGCTTATAGGCGTGAGAAATGCGATACGATGATCTACAAATAGGTGGTAGCATTGATCATGTAGCCAATTAACTTAAAAACTGGCTATAGTTAAAACGTCATTTTCTTCCCCGGCCTTCGGCTAGGGAAGAAATCACAAGCTTGTTTTTTTCGTCCACTGCTTTCCAGTAAACCATCACTCGGTGCTTTATCTTGACAAGTACAGTATATAGAGGTTACACTATACTTGATGTACAATATTTGGTAATGCTTATTCTAATACATAGTATGAAAAAACAAATTTACACTAATTCTTTAAGTAACGGTACTTCTTTCTATCTGTTACCCCACCATAGGTGGAGCAACAGAGTTTTAAGTTTCCTTTTTATTTGTTGAATTGCTGTAGCAATAGGCCGGAGGTTTCCTGATGGCAAAAAAAATAGCCAAACAGTATGATAACGAAAGTATATCCTCCCTTAAGGGGGCGGACAGGGTTCGAAAGCGCCCGGCGGTAATCTTCGGCTCAGATGGGATCGAAGGGTGCCAGCATGCCATTTTTGAGATATTTTCAAATGCAATTGATGAGGCAAGAGAGGGTTTTGGTGAAAGGATTGCCATCACCCGCTTTGAGGACGGCTCGGTTGAGGTGGAGGATCAGGGCCGCGGCTGTCCAGTGGCATACAATGCCCGCGAGGGCCGCTTCAACTGGGAGTTGGCCTTCTGCGAACTCTATGCCGGTGGCAAGTATAACAACGCCGATGAGGGCGAAAGCTATGAGTTTTCGCTGGGGCTAAACGGTTTGGGCTTATGTGCGACCCAGTATGCCTCAGAATATATGGACGTGGAAGTTTACCGCGATAATATGCGCTACACCTTAAGCTTTCGACATGGTGAGAATGTAGGGGGCCTCCACGAAGAAGAATGTCGCCGACGTCAGACTGGGACCCGCATTCGGTGGCGCCCTGATCTTTCGGTGTTCACTGAAATCGCGGTGGACTCGGATTTTTACCGCCAAATGATCAAGCGCCAGGCAGTAGTCAACGCAGGTATCGTATTCATTTTTAAAAACCAACAAGGAAAAGACTTTGAGACAGAGGAGTTCTGCTATCATAACGGCATAGTCGACTATGCGAAAGAGATGGCGGGCGAGGACTCCCTTACCCCTATTCAGTTTTGGCAGGCTGAACGCCGTGGCCGAGACCGCGAGGACAAGCCTGAATACCGTGTAAAATTGTCTGTGGCTGTCTGCTTCTCTAATCGCCGTAAGCTTGCTGAGTACTATCACAATTCGAGCTTTCTGGAGCATGGTGGCTCGCCGGAAAAGGCAGTGAGACAGGCCTTTGTTTCTCAGATAGACACCCTGATCAAACAAAAAGGTGGATATCTCAAAGGAGAAAGTAAAATATCTTATCAGGATGTGGAGGAGTGTCTGCTTTTAATCTCCTCATCCTTTTCCACACAGACCTCCTATGAGAATCAGACAAAAAAGGCGATCAACAACAAATTTATCTATGACGCAATGACAGAATTTTTAAAGCATCAGCTCGAAATTTATTTCATTGAGAACCCGGATGATGCCGCCCGCGTGGCCGAGCAGATATTGATTAATAAGAGAAGCCGTGAGAACGCCGAAAAAACCCGCCTAAACATGAAGAAAAAGCTCGCGGGCTCTATGGATATATCCAATAGGGTGCAGAAGTTTGTTGATTGCCGCACTCGCGATACCTCCCGCCGTGAGATCTATATCGTTGAGGGTGATTCTGCTTTGGGCTCTTGTAAAATGGGGCGCGACGCCGAATTTCAGGCCATTATTCCGGTGCGCGGAAAGATACTGAACTGCCTTAAGGCGGAGTACGATAAGATTTTTAAAAACGATATTATCACCGATATCATCAAGGTCCTCGGCTGCGGTGTCGAAGTGCGATCCAAGGCGAGTAAAGAGCTTTCCAGCTTTGATATTGAGGGGCTTCGCTGGAATAAAATTGTCATTTGTACCGATGCCGACGTGGATGGCTTTCACATACGCGCCCAGATTCTGACAATGCTATACTGTCTGACGCCCACACTAATCGAGAGTGGTTATGTCTATATCGCTGAATCCCCACTTTATGAGATCACTGCTAAAGATAGGGTGTATTTTGCTTATTCTGATAGCGAAAAGGCGAAGATAACAAAGGAACTGGGTGACCAGAAATACACTCTTCAACGCTCAAAAGGACTTGGTGAAAACGAACCGGAAATGATGTGGCTGACCACCATGAACCCCGTGACGCGCAGACTGATAAAAGTCACCCCTTCCACCGCCAAGGCTACTGAAGAGATGTTTGACCTTCTTCTGGGGGATAATCTGGCAGGCCGAAAGGAATTTATCGCCCAGAATGGTTATCTGTACCTTGAGAACGCAGATATATCATAGCTTTTACGCATCTTTTCCCTACCGCAGGCGGAGTTAGGTTAGCGCACAAATGATCATAATACGGAAGTGCTTCTCTGCTTTTGACAAACAGGGTTAAAGATACCAGACAATCTGATGTTGCTTTGTTTGAAGGCAAACGCTAGTAAAGGAGATGAACTGATGCCGCCCAAAAAAGAAAAGGCCAAGCCTCCCGTGAAAAAAGAGACAACGGCCTATATCGAAAATGCCGGTATAGTGATAGAACAACCCATTGTAGAAACAATTGAAAAAAACTATATGCCCTACGCTATGAGCGTCATTGTCTCCCGTGCAATTCCGGAGATTGACGGCTTTAAGCCTTCACACCGAAAAATTCTTTATACCATGTACAAAATGGGCCTTCTGACGGGAGCAAAAACAAAATCTGCCAACGTTGTGGGACAGACGATGCGACTCAATCCCCATGGCGATATGGCCATCTATGAGACGATGGTGCGCCTTTCGAGGGGTTATGAAGCTCTTTTACATCCCTTTGTGGATTCCAAGGGAAACTTCGGCAAAAGCTACTCCCGTGATATGGCCTTTGCTGCCTCGCGTTACACCGAGGTCAAGCTGGATCCCATCTGCGCCGAGCTCTTCACCGATATTGACAAAGAGACAGTGGATTTTGTTGACAACTATGACGGAAGCACGAAAGAGCCTACCCTCTTGCCCGTATCCTTTCCCTCCGTGCTGGTGAATTCTAACGTCGGTATTGCGGTGGGCATGGCGAGCTCCATTTGTCCCTTTAACCTGCGTGAGGTCTGCGAGACAGCGATAGCGCTCATCAAGAATCCTTTGCATGTAATATCAGATACCCTTCAAGCTCCCGATTTCCCCGGCGGAGGCTTTATTATTTGTAATTCCTCTGAGCTGTCCCGTATCTTAGAGACCGGACGGGGGAGCGTAAGGGTACGCAGCCGTTTTAGTATCGACAAGACGGTCGGATGCATTGAAGTTTCGGAAATCCCCCCTTCGACCACCGTTGAGGCAATCATAGACAAGGTGGTGGAGCTTGTCAAGGCCGGGACGATTCGGGAAATATCGGATATACGTGATGAGACGGACTTAAATGGCCTCAAGATTACCATTGATCTAAAACGCGGTACGGAACCAGAAAAGTTGATGCAACGACTTTTCAAGCTGACCCCATTAGAGGACAGCTTTGCCTGTAATTTTAACATCCTTGTGGCGGGAAGCCCCAAAGTGATGGGTGTACGCGAAATTTTAGAAGAGTGGACAGCCTTCCGGCAGGAGTGCGTCAAGCGCCGAACCTATTATGAACTGTCAAAAAAGCGGGAAAAGCTCCACCTTTTGAAGGGCCTTTCTGCGATTTTGATGGATATTGACAAGGCCATCCGTATCATCCGCAATACTGAAGAAGAGCATGAGGTTATCCCTAACTTGATGATCGGCTTCGGCATAGACCAGATTCAAGCTGAATATGTGGCCGAGATACGCCTGCGGCATCTGAACCGCGAGTATATTCTTAAGCGCACCGATGAGGTGTCCTCTCTTAAAAAAGAGATCACCGAGATGGAAGCCATTTTAAAGGACCCCAAAAGAGTGCTGGAGATCGTTGTCGAGGAGCTTGAAGAGGTGGCTAAAAAATATGCCAAGCCTCGGCGAAGCGTCCTTTTGTTTACCTCTCCAGATGAGGAGGAAGAAAAGGAGGAGGAAGTCCCCTCGTATCCCGTCAACCTTTTCTTTACCCGTGAGGGCTATTTCAAAAAAATCACCCCCCTCTCTTTGCGCATGGGAGGTGAGCACAAGCTTAAGGAGGGTGACGCCGTCACACAGATGGTTGAGTCCACAAATTCTGCTCATCTTCTCTTCTTTACCGACAAGGGCCAGGTGTATAAATCCCGCGCCAATGACTTTGAAGATACAAAGGCAAGCGTGTTGGGTGAATATATCGCCGCCAAGCTGGGGATGGATGATGGCGAGAATACGATCTATATGGTTGTTACCTGCGATTTCAAGGGGGCCATGCTGTTCGCCTTTGAAAGCGGCAGGATCGCCAAGGTTCAAATGTCTGCCTATGAGACGAAAACCAAGCGTAAAAAGCTGATTGGTGCTTATTCTGTCAAGGAACCCCTTGCCCAAATTTGCTATCTGCCCGAAGAAAGAGAAATGATTCTGCGCGCTTCTTCCGGCAGGGTGCTTATTATTGACAGTGCTGTTGTATCTGCAAAATCAACCAGAGACACCGCAGGCGTCGCTGTTATGACACAGAAACGTGGCGCGAGACTTATCTCAATGCGCCCCTTCAAGCCAGGCGACATCGGTGGAGATCACCGCTATCGAACAAGAACACTTCCGGCAGCGGGAGCCTTGCCACGTGAAGAGGATGTCCTTGAGCAAACCAAGCTTTAATCCAATACGCATAGGCAGGTGCGAAGGTGTTTTAACCACTCTCGCGTGGAGTCAGCAGAGACAATAATAAAGGAGCCGGGTGATTAAAACCCGGCCCCCGGTTTTGTACCAATTAAGCGAACACAAGCTTGGAACAAAACCATTAATATTGTAACCGCACCCAGGGGGATTATTCGGGTGGTAAGAGTAATCATAATTTTTAGATAAAAATAATGATTGCAAACATGAAAACGTTATGGTATTATTTTATAGCCAGACAGTGGCATTATAATACAATACAAAATTTAGCATATGATATGTTTTTGCGGCTCCAAAGCCGACGAATGGAGGACGTAATGGGAATAGTTGAAATTATTGGCGGTGTGCTGCTAATTATGGCCAGTCTGGTTATAATAGTATCGGTGGCTCTGCAAGAGTCAAAGGGCGGACTCACGGCGCTTGGTGGTACAAGTTCCGATTCATTCTTCGACAAAAATGGTCGAAGCAGAACGGCTGAAGCTACCTTGATTAGAGCCACAAAAATAGCAGGTGTTGCGTTGTTTGTAATAACCCTTGCGGTATTTGCGGCTGGCGTTTATCTGTAAGAATGATTATGAACGGCCCTGCTTTGGCGGGGCCTTTTGTTTTATGCAAAAATGGATGCTGCAGCTATAGCCAATTAACTTAAAAACTGGCTATAGATAAAACATCATTTTCTTCCCCCGCCGAAGGCGGTGGAAGAAATCACAAGCTTGTTTTCAAGTTAATCAACTATACTATCTCCAAACAGTAAATGCTTTTATTTGTTTTTCCTTTCTCCAACTACGGCAGAGAAAAGAGGTGCGATAATAAAAGGCAATTTAAAAAGGACATAGTATCAAAGGAAAGAGAAAGGGAAAAGTAGATGGACATCAAGGAAAGCATACGTCTGATACTCAAAAAACAGGGTAAAAAGCCGATTGGACTAAAAGAGCTGTCCGGTAAAGCCCAAGTAAAAAAAGGCGGTGGTGCAGGATTCCTTGCGGCTCTGGAAGAGATGAAGGGGACTGGCGAAATATTCGAACAGCGGCACAAGCTGATGCTTTCCGCAACTGCCGGTCTTGTGGCGGGAAAGATCGTGCGCGTCAACGAGACATATGGCTTTGCACGTCCTGAAAATGCGGAAAAGGACGCTTTTATTCCCGGGAAATTTTTACTGGGAGCTATGCCGGACGATATTGTTCTTTTAAAGCTTCACAATTCCACCGGTGAGCTGATGGACGGAGAGGTCATCAGTATCCTTAACCGTGCCGAATACCTCTTCAGCGGTGTCGTCAGCCGCAAAGATGGGCGCTATGAGGTAACACCAGATCGTGGCGTGCGGTTCCCCATTGCTATATCCCGTCTACAGGGGGCTGATGCGGCAGATGGCGAAAAAGTTGTTGCACGACTTAGCTATCGTGGCGACCGCCATTTTAACCATCGTGCCCAGATCGTTAATATCCATGGCTCATCTGAAAATGCGCAAAGCTGCTGTGAGGCAATACTTGAGGCGGCCGGCATCTCCCGCGAGTTCCCCGAGCCCGCGATGGCCGAAGCCCGTGCGATCGGCGAAAAGGGAATACACCCTAAGGAAATTGCCGGGCGGACCGATCTGCGAGACGAGATTATCTTTACCATTGATGGCGCTGACTCCAAGGATATGGACGATGCCATATCACTTACACGAAGCGACAATGGTTGGAAGCTGGGCGTTCATATTGCCGATGTGAGTCACTATGTACAGGCTGGCACAGAGCTTGACAAAGAAGCTTTTCGCCGGGGAACTTCAGTATATTTTGCGGACTCTGTCGTCCCGATGCTGCCCGAGGAGCTTTCCAACGGCATTTGTTCTCTTAATCCGCAAGAGGACAGGCTATCCTTTTCAGCCTTCGTTGATCTGGACAAGGATGGTGCGATTAAGAACTTTAATTTTAAGAAGACGGTCATCCGCTCAAGGGTTAAAGGGGTCTACAGCGAGGTGAATAGCATCCTCGAAAAAAAAGCAGATGAGGCAATTCTGAAAAAGTACGATGGTCTGATGGAACAGATCTTCCTAATGGACGAGCTAGCCGCTCTGCTTTCTCGTAAACGCTTCGGGCGCGGTGCTCTGGATTTAGAATCATCCGAGTCCAAAATCATCATTGGTGTGGATGGTAAAGCCGTCAACGTCATTCCCAGGGAACGTGGGATCAGCGAAAGGATCATCGAGGAATTTATGCTGATTGCCAACGAAGCCGCCGCGACCTTTGCGATGGATCGGGCTCTTCCCTTTATCTACCGTGTCCATGAGAAACCCTCTCCCGAAAAACTGGCTGCGTTGGCACAACTGCTGGATCTGCTGGGAATTAACGCAAGTCTTGTGAAGCCGGGTGTTGTTACGGGTACGCTCGGGAATATCTTAAGCCACGTCAAGGGCACAAAGGATCAGAACATTGTCAACAACACGATGTTGCGTTCGATGGCAAAGGCAAAATATAACGAGAAGAACCTGGGGCATTACGGGCTTGTTCTCGGGAACTATGCCCACTTCACCTCTCCTATTAGACGCTACCCCGATCTATCTATACACCGGATCATGACGGCGGTACTGGGGGGGACAGCGGATGATAAACTGGAGCGACGTTTCAGAGAGTTTGTATTTTCCGCTTCTGCACGTTCGAGTGAGATGGAGCAGAAGGCGATGAATGCGGAACGCGATTGCGAAAACAGCTATAAGGCAGAGTATATGAAGCCCTTTGTCGGGCAGAAATTTCACGGCACGATTAGTGCTGTAGCAGCCCATGGGCTTTATGTGGAGCTTCCCAATACGGTGGAGGGACTTGTCCGCGCGGACAGCCTTATCGGGGATGAGTTCCTCTATGATGGTCATATGCAGTATACGGGCCAACACACCGGTCGAAACTTTCGTGTGGGGGATGAGATTGACGTAACTCTCATTTCCACCGACGTTTCTGCCGGCCAGATCACATTTAAGCTTGCCGGGGGAGAAGAATCACCTAAACCGTAAAACCTTTTTGATCGTCACGTCGCTTTATCGTTTTCATTGCGCTCAGAAGTTATTATTTTATCAGAAAACACTTATGGATGTATACAGAAAAGAAACAGCAGCTTTGTCGAAAAGCTGCTGTTTCTTTTAATTATCGAGTGAAAACAAATCATCCACAGTTGTATTCAAATGTTTCGCTAATTTGATTGCAAGCTCCAGAGTAGGGCTGTATTTTCCGTTTTTAATAGCATTGATTGTCTGCCGTGTAACTCCAAGTGCTGTTGTTTGTCCTCCTGCCTTACGCAATATCATATGCATCTAGCTAAAAAGTTTTATTTAGCCTTAATATTGTATATAGAGTAAGAACATGACAAAACTAAGATTATGTTGAAAAAATGAAATTAAAATTCAGTTTCAAATTAGATTGACTATTATTTTCTCAAATTTTCACATAGAGGCTGAGAAATCAGAATCACGCAGGAGGTTACATAAAGTGAAATCGACTGTCTCTTATAAAACCAAGCAGCGCGATATGGTGCTGGGCTGTATGATGGAAAGTAAAAATGAGCATGTCACCGCAGAGGATCTTATCATACGGTTACGCCAGAAAGGGACGCCTGTCGGCAAATCCACCGTCTACCGCTTTCTCAATGTACTGGTGGATGAGGGTGTGATCAGGAAGTATCTGGTTGCAGAGGGAACCCCCGCCTGCTATCAGTACATGGACAATCATGAGGCATGCAAAAATCACTATCATTTGAAATGTACCGTTTGCGGCGAACTACTCCATATTAACTGCAATTTACTGGATCAGATTGAAGAAACCCTTCTGAGTCTCTTCGATTTTCAGATCGACAATGGGAAGACCGTTCTATATGGCAAATGCAAAAATTGTGCGAATCATCCTTGAGATTTTGGTGTAAGGCCATAGGGCTGACAAATAGCAATTTAGAAATAAAGAGTAATTTATCGCCATAGGCGTGGCAGAAAAAAGTCTCATTATTTGAAAATTGCTATCGTATAAACAATCAGATGGAGGCAACTATGTTGAAAAAAGGGATATTTTTTTCAGTGGCCGTCTTGCTTTTCTTGACGGCTTTCACGGGATGTGCGGCTTCTGCCGCAAAAACAGAGAAAATTGATAATACGGCGAAAAAGGATACCAAAATTACAATTGTGACAACCCTTTTTCCACAGTATGACTTTGTGAGACGGATTGCAGGCGATAAGGCGAGTGTAACCATGCTGTTGCCTCCCGGGACGGAAAGCCATTCCTTTGAGCCAACACCTGCTGATATCATTAAAATCAATAATGCGCGTCTGTTTATCTACACAGGTGCCTATATGGAGCCATGGGCTGCAAGCATTATCGAGGGCATTGCAAGCGATAAGGTCACGGTGCTTGACTGCTCCAAAAATGTTTCTCTCGTCAAGACTGAGGATATAGAACGCGAGCACGGAGATCATGACGAAAGCGAAGCCGCAGAAGAGCATGATCATGAATACGATCCGCATTTTTGGACTGACCCCACTCTTGCCCAAGTGATGGTGGACAATATCTCCGAGGCGCTTTGTCAGATTGATGCGGTCAATGCCGAATACTACAAAGCCAATGCGGCCGCCTATAAGGGTGAACTGGATAAATTGGACACCACATTTAAAGAAATCGTGGCAGGTGGTGCACGTAAGGATATGATTTTTGGCGGACGTTTTGCCTTTTACTATTTTACAGAGAGATATGGGCTTTCTTATGAGGCTGCCTATGATTCCTGCTCAACAGAGGCCGAGCCAAGCGCCAGGAAGGTTGCTGAGCTGATTAATGAGATCAAAGAAAAGAAGATGCCTGTCATCTTCTACGAAGAGTTAGTCGATCCGAAGGTGGCTAAATCCATCAGTGAGCAGACAGGTGCCAAAATACTGCTCATGCATTCCTGCCATAATCTTTCAAAGTCCGATTTTGAAGGAGGGGCGACTTACCTCAGTCTTATGAAGCAAAATGCGGAAAACCTCAGAGAGGGATTGAAATAGTATGGCTTTAATTTCCTGCCAAAATGTCAGTATGAGCTATGGACACAGCCTTGCCCTCAACGACGTGAGCTTTGAGGCGTCCGCCGGAGAATACATCTGTATCGTCGGCGAAAACGGTTCGGGTAAAAGCACCCTTCTCAAGGGCATACTGGGGCTGATGCCCCTTAAATCAGGAACAATACATCTTGGGGATAATGTCCATCCAGGCGAGATTGGTTACCTTCCCCAACAGACGCCGGTTCAGCGGGATTTCCCCGCTTCTGTCTTTGAAGTTGTCATCTCGGGCTGCCTGGCTAAAAGGGGACTGATGCCCTTCTATTCCAAAAAAGAGAAGGAACTGGCCCTCGTGAATATGGACAGATTGGGCATCGGGGAAATCCGAGAAAAGTGCTATCGTAACCTTTCGGGAGGGCAACAGCAGCGTGTACTTCTGGCACGTGCTCTCTGCGCAACGAAAAAGCTTCTTATACTGGACGAACCGACCACCGGGCTTGACCCAGCCATGACGGTTGATTTTTATGCACTTGTCAAAAAGCTCAACCGCGAAGCGGGGCTTACGATTGTCATGACTTCTCATGATATCCATGCTGCGGTAACCGAGGCAGATAAGATTCTGCATCTTGATTCGGGCGTACTCTTCTTCGGCACTGCTGAAGATTATCTTCAAAGCGAGGTCAGTCGCCATTTTATGGGAGGTGAGCATCTTGGCCATTGTTAAAGAGCTTTTCTCCTATTCGTTTATCATAAGGGCGTTGACTGTCGGAATTTTGGTGGCATTATGCGCCGCTTTGTTGGGTGTCAGTTTGGTTCTCAAACGTTATTCCATGATCGGCGACGGACTTTCCCATGTCGGATTCGGCGCCCTGTCTATCGCGATGGCTTTTAATATGGCTCCCTTGCAGGTATCAATCCCGGTCGTAGTCATTGCTGCTTTTTTACTGCTTAGGATCAGTGAAAACAGCCGCATCAAGGGCGATTCTGCAATCGCTCTGATATCCAGTACTGCGTTGGCGTTTGGCGTGATTGTTACCTCTCTGACACGCGGTATGAATCTGGATGTCTGTAACTACATGTTCGGAAGTATACTTGCCATGAGTAAAAGTGACGTGTACCTAAGTGTCATACTTTCCATCGCCGTGATTCTATTGTATTTACTTTTTTACAATCAGATTTTTGCCGTTACTTTTGACGAGAGCTTTGCCTTGGCTACCGGTACAAAGGCCGGGATATTCAAGATGCTCATCGCCTTTCTGACAGCGATTACCATTGTCGTAGGCATGCGGATCATGGGAACTCTTTTGATTTCAAGTCTTGTAATCTTTCCGGCGCTGACCTCTATGCGGGTCTGTATGAGTTTTAAAAGCGTGGTGATTAGCTCTGCAATCATATCGGTTGTTTGCTTCTTCTTAGGGATTGTGGTTTCTTTTGCGTTTTCGCTGCCGGCTGGAGCCAGCATAGTGGCCATTAATGTCTTGGCATTTTCAACTTTCTCTGCCGCTGGTGCGATACTCAAAAAAGGTTAGGAAGTTATCATGAAAAACAGATTATTTATTCTGATCGTTCTTGTTCTTGTAACGGTACTTTCCGCCTGCGCGCAGGGCCAGCCCGCAGCATCCAAAATCGCTCAGGTTGTCAGTTCTTCTGTGGGCTCTTCACAGCCCTTTCCATGCGTCTCACAGCAGGCTTCTTCTGAAAAAGCAGAGTCCTCTGAAAAAAAGGCAGCCGGCGAGGACGGGGTAATTCTTATTAAGGATAAAATGTTTATTGCCCAGATATCCGACATCTGCCTTAACCCCAAGGATTACGAAGGAAAAAAGGTCAAGCTGGAAGGGCTTATCTATAGATCAACATTCAAAAACGATACTTTCTATTATATCATGCGCAAGTCGCCCGGATGCTGTGGAAACGATGGCCTTACCGGAATGGAATTTATCTGGGATGGGGAAATCCCCGCTGACAATGAATGGGTCGAGGCATTGGGCGTTGTGGAAATTATCAAGGAGGAAGGACAAAAGCTGCCCGTTCTCCGCTTGGAAAGCCTTGTGGTCAAAAAAGAGCACGGTGTGGAATTTGTGACAAGCTGACCTCTTAAGTGACGGCCAAAATTAAAAAGCGTTCATCCGCTTCTCTTTTTTGCCCATAGAGTGGAAACGAGAATAAATCCCGTTATAATATAGTTAACTTGAAAACAAGCTTGTGATTTCTTCCACCGCCTTGGGCGGGGAAAGAAAATGACGTTTTATATATAGCCAGTTTTTAAGCTAATTGGCTATAACATCATATTTCGCCTGTTTCTCGCGCCATTGACATAGGAAACCAAGGTAGGATTTTCGGGGATTCGTATGCGTATAGAAATTGTTTGTTATAAAGAAAAGGCGCCTTACAGGCACCTTTTTTAAGGCTCTCTTATAATGGTTTTACTTTCATATGATGTCTTTCTTAGAGAGCGATCTCCTCGCCATGGCGCACAATGATCCGCCCGGGAGCGTTAAAGAGCGAAGCCTTTTCCTCACAGAAACCCTTTGGGTCTGTATGAATGGGAATGGCATGTCTGGCACCAATAATTTCGACGCACCGGGCAGCCTCGGCCGCGTCCATGTTATAGATTCCGTCAACAGGAAGAAAAACATAGTCGATCCCGTGGCTTGCGAGTGTGGCCATTTCCTTTGTTTCTGAGGTGTCGCCGGTACAATACAGGGTCAGTCCGTCAAACTGAAGTAAGTAACCGACGCATTTGTCGGGGCTGTGGTTCTTATTGTACGCGGGAACGGCCGTAATTTGAATATCATTATGGGTAAAAGACTGATAGGTACCGTCAGTCAGAGCTATATCTTGGTTAACGAAGAGACAGTCTGGCTTTCTGGTGACCTTTTCGATTACATTGTGGTCACGGTGATCATGAGTGACCAGAAGAACATCTGCTGGCTTGTCATAGCCCTCACCGACATAGGGATCAACAAAAATGATCTTTCCAGAGTTGGTTTCAAAACGCAGGCTTCCATGTCCTAAAAAAAGAAATTTTGCCATTATGCTTCCTCCTTATCAAGCTTTCATGTACTCTGCCGCCCCGTCACAGGTGTCACAGTCGAAATCTGATCTATTAAAATTTTAAGAATAATTTAAGTTTATTATAACATAAATAATTAAAAATAAGAAGCAACACCATTGCGGGAAAATAGTAAAAAACCCCGCGAATGGCGTTATAAGCCATTATGCGGGGAGTTGTATGGTGGAGACAACAGGGCTCGAACCTGTGACCTCCTGCGTGTGAAGCAGGCGCTCTGACCAGCTGAGCTATGCCTCCGTGGATTGCTTGTTTATTATAGCACACCTTTTTCGGGCATGCAATACCATAGATAAAATTGCGGGTCTAATTGACAGGGTACAAGGCCGGGAGTACAATTGTAATTAGCAATTGTACAAATAAAGAGGAAATTTGAAATCTGTCAGTCCCGCCGTAGGTAGGGTAGATTGAAGAAAGACCCATTTATCAAAGAAAATTGCTGAAATTAACAGGGGGTATGTTTATGAAAATTGTGAGATATAGGACAGTAAGTACGATAAGCTGGGGAGAGCTTGAGAATGATATCATTTATCCGCTGTCAAATGCCCCATACAATGGCGGCGTTCGAACGGGTGAAAGCCTTGCTCTTTCCGATGTGATGCTGCTCGCTCCCTGCGAACCTTCAAAAATTGTTGCAGTTGGCAAAAATTATTATGAACATGTAATGGAGATGGGCGGAGATTACAAAGAAATACCAATGCTTTTTATTAAGCCCACCACTTGCGTAAACAACCCGGACAGCGGCATCCCCTATCCAAAGATCACCAAACGTTTGGACTATGAGGGTGAACTTGCCATCGTCATCGGCAAGAACGCCAAAGGGATAAAAGCTGACGACGCATGGGACTATATACTTGGCTATACGATCCTCAACGATGTGACGGCCCGTGACATACAGCAGAGCGATGGACAGTGGACAAGAGGAAAGTGCATGGATCTTTTCGCGCCAATAGGCCCATGGATTGTCACCGGGCTGGATGCCTCTGATCTTGAGTTGACCACGCGTTTGAATGGTGAGGTAAAGCAGCATTCCAGAACCTCAAAATTTCTCTGGAATATCCCCCGCATGCTTGAGTTTATCACTGCAGGCATGACCCTTTTGCCCGGCGATGTGGTGGCTACCGGCACACCATCCGGCATAGGCCCTATGCAGGTGGGTGATCAGGTCGAAATTGAAATTGAGGGGATCGGTATTCTGCGCAATCACATAGTCGAGGGCTAATAATTCTTTCCATTGTTGGATTCTACCAATCTAAAGTGTATACCGCATAATGATAAGAAGAGGATGTGATTTGGTGAAAACTATATGCATCAAAGGTGTTCTTCCTCCCATGATAACGCCATTTAAAGAAAATGGTGATGTGGATTACGACATGTTCACGAGAAACCTTAAAAAATGGAATGAGGATAAGCTGTGCGGCTATCTGGTACTTGGCTCTAACAGCGAAACCGTATATCTCACAGAAGAAGAAAAGCTGGAACTTCTGCGCCTTGCTAAAGAGGTTGCGAAGCCGGGAAGAGTTCTTCTGGCGGGGACAGGCTCTGACTGCGAAAGGGATACAATTCGTCTTACGAACCGGGCCGCCCGAATGGGTTATGACGCCGCTCTGGTGCTGACCCCCTTCTACTATGGCGGTCAGATGAGCGCAAAGGCCCTAATCCGCTATTTCACCAATGTAGCCGACGCATCGGAAATGCCGATCATGATCTATAACGTTCCCAAGTTCACACATGTGAATATTATGGCCGAGGCAGTATCGGTATTATCTAGACACCCCAATATTGTGGGGATGAAGGATTCTACAGGAGATATCCCTCAGATGGCCACATGGAAGCGAATTGTGCCGGAGGACTTTAATCTAATGGTGGGGACTGCTTCCGCCTGGTATCCTGCCCTTGCTCTGGGAGTTGAGGCTGCGGTTCTGGCGCTAGCCAACACAAACCCCAACGAATGCGCCGAAGTTCAAGAGGCATTCGATGCAGGCGACTGGCAGAAGGCCAGGATCACATACCAACGTATATTCCCGATTAATACGGCCATCACCGCCACCTATGGCATCGCTGGGCTTAAGTATGCTGCGGGTCTCATGGGTTATGAGGGAGGCTGTGTCCGCTCACCTCTTACTGAAATTGATGAGACTGCCAAGTCAAAGATTAAGGAAATTATTGAAAGAGCCATGGTGTAAAATCTTTAATCCGTGGTTGTAAAAGGGATTGAATTATAAAACCCGCCTTGTAATGCACTGCCACAGCTTCAACGGACAGGGAATAAAAAGCCCTATCGTAGAAAATCTTAATATTACGCAGCCTGACGCCGTTTTTCGAGCGGTGTCAGGCTCGATTTTACGTATGCTTTCGCCTCCTTCCAGCGGCGCGAAGAAAATCCCGCAGCAATTCATTCTCCATCTCTAAACGCTTTATTTTCGCTTCGTCTGTTTCTTTTCTCGATGTAGACGTTCCTAGTCGACCCTTCGGCCGGGGCACTATTCCGTCAGATAGCTTCTTTTCTTTGCGCCGCTCTCTCTTAAGCAAGTCATGTATCGGCTGTTTGCCTTCGATCCCGAACTCTATGTATATGTAAGAGGTAAGAGCCGTACACTGAACCAAATGTAAATGTTTGCCTGCAAAATTTGTCGGAGAATTAAAAAATTCGCTTTTAATTTTAGATAAATTGGTTTATAATACTAACTGTACAGTATAAATAGTGCTAAAGGGGAGTGCCAAATGAAAAGAATAATTGCAACGGCATTGGCTGTTACAATGCTTTTTCTATTCGCTGTTGTCTCTAATGCTTCCGATTTTATGAACATTGAGCCAGACGGCAGTGATGAAAATGGATATTATACGCCGGGGACAAACTTCTATTTTAAAATTTATGATGGCGGATACCAGATGCAATCCGACATTTTGGATTTCTTCCATTTTAAAATTAATCTTTTACAGGGCAAGGGATATGTACAAACATGCAAAATTGTTGAGAAAAGCGACGGTTACGCTTATCTGAACTTTATGGCCAAACCAGGCTTTGCCTACAGGACGCCTGTAATTGTTGAAATTGAAGTGAAAGCGATTGACAATAAAGACGAAGATAACGTTTACACCCAGACGCTGCAGCTTGACGTGGGTTACGGCGACGAAACTTATGTGAGTACAGATACACTAGAAGTTGATCTTAAAACCCCCCTGGTTGAATTTGATGAGGATTTGGAGACCTGCAACATCTCATTTGGCGATCTAGCTACATTTAACGTGAGATTAGGCAAAAAAAAGACTTATAATCTACATTATTCATCGACTGTCAATACCGAGGTTCAAAATGCCAATCCCACTGCTAATATTACTTTTATGAACTTCACTACAAAGCCGGTATTTGATTACGCAGGTGCGCTGAAGATTTACGCACCCGGTGCGAAATATCTCTATACCGTTGATTCTTACAATGATCTGACAAGTGTCAGCGCAGCCAGAAACGGCGATTACCTTGGCCTTTCAACAAACGCGTTGGAGCATTATGTCGCCTCCGACATTCCCCTTAAAGCCTCCAGTCAGGTAGCTTCATCAACATCGGCCTCATCCAGCAGCAGTACCGTTGCCACCAGCAGTACCGTTGCCTCGGTTTCCACTTCACAATCCAGTTCTACGTCTACTGTAACAAACACAACCGTAAAGCCAAACCCTGCCACAGGTGCTGCCCAATAATTTTTTTGATAAATGATGAAACCCGCTACTCTTAATTGGAGTAGCGGGTTTTTTGTAACATATAAGTTATCGTCACAATTACAAATCAAACCAAATTTTTAAATCTGTCAACCATAGCCAAAGGCAAGGCGCAGAGGCAAGAGTAAACGAGGCATGGGGGGACATATATGGGGTTTAATGTCGCTTAATATTGATTAGTATGAGTATCAGTCTATATACTTGCTTGGGAATTAGAGGGATAGTTGTGAAATGGTTCTATTTATTCTTCCAATAACCTTGAAAATATTGACAAATGGGCAAATATCGGCTTTTATACAGTCAAAAATATCAAAATATAGTAAAAGTGATTACAAAATGGAAACAAAATCCGATTGCTATGATGTATATCCTACGCTATACTGAGGTCAGGCAAAGAACTTAAACCGAAAATTCAGGAGGATTACAAATGAAAAAAATGCTTACCTTTCTGCTGGCCGGCGTAATGATGCTCACTGTAGCAGTCACTGCCATGGCAGCAGCACCTCAGGCAATTACATTAGGAGTGAACACTGACGGTATTGCTCTGGCTGACGCTGTGCTGACACCCGGAGAAGAGTATCGTTTTCCCCTTAACATCACAATGGATGATGGAAGTACAAGACCATTAGTTGATACTGACTTAGACAGTTATAGCCTGAGAGTCAACAACATTGGCACTGGCAATACAATAACTAACTTTAAGATCATCGAAATCAGCAGCGTCTACTATGTGGCCGCTGAGGTTAAAATGGGCTGGCCTGTTGATCAGACAGAGGAGCAGTTCACGATCAAGTATATCAAGAAGACAGACGGCAAGACTCTTTCTACTATTAATGTAGACTTCAAAACCGGCTATGCTGCCGCAGATGACGCGTACATCAACACTCTTGCTGCTGACGACTATATACAGGTCGATCCCAATGCCCCTGTATTTACGAAAGAGCAGCTTGACAAGATTGCCAAGCTCAATAACTACAAGAAGGTTACCTTCACAAACGGCACATGGATGTACACCGTCAACGTGACTGATATGGATAATATCAATCTTCTCAACAATCAGAATGCGATCAATGACATCCTTAACAAGTATCAGGATAACCAGTTTACCTTCCTGACCTTCCCCGCCGGCAGCGAGTTTCCTGTAAGCGGTACCATGTCCGTGGATGTCGCTAATATGATTGACGGCTTCAATGGTCATTACTACGTCTACAAATACGATGGCTACAAGCTCACCAAGATTACCTCTACATTCAATGAAGATGACTACACACTGAACTTCAACGTATCTGCACTGGGGCGCTTCATCATTACCGACAAGGAAATCACGGATACTGTCATAGTATCCACTGGCACTTTAGGTACCAAGACCAACCCCAGCACCGGTGCTGACACCAGCATGGTTATGGCCATAGCGGTTATGGCACTAATGTCCACAGCAGCTCTCTCCATTAAGAAGTCTAAATAAAGACTAGAACCTAAATTAACCGCCTTGGCTTTGTGCCAAGGCGGTTTTTCTTGTCAGAAAAAAATATCCTATTAATGCATATAACTCCCTGCCTTTGGTGGGGGGTTATATGCATTAAAAATTTTTAGTTATGGGCAAGCCGGAGAGTCATTATGCTAAAATAAAATCAGTTCTTGTTTTCAATATGCCCAGCAGCGGCCACTACGCCACGCGCGGCGTCAAGCTGGACAGATATACCGGACTTTAGAAGCTTGACTGAATTTTTTACGCCGACCAAGGTGGGAATGCCCAGAGTAAGACCGACGACTGCGCCATGTGAGTTGGCTCCACCCTCTTCTGTGATCAGACCGCCACACTGTTTTAAAAGATCCATGATCGCATTGGAGGTGCGTGGGATTACCAGTATGTCGCCTGGCGTGAAGGAAGATACTGCATCATCCTCATCTGAAGCCACACAAAGCCGTCCTAAAGCATAGCCATTGCCAATACCCTGTCCTGTGGCGAGAACATCGCCGACAACATGAACCTTTAAAATGTTTGTTGTACCGGGGATTCCAATATGGACACCGGCGGTGATGACCACAAGATCGCCATCGGACACAAGTTTCATCTCTCTGGTTTTATTGATGGCTTCGTCAAAAAGTTCTTCGCTGTTGGTAGCATGCTGTTCCATCAAAACAGGGGTAATGCCCCAGGAAAGGCATAAATGCCGATAGGTGGTGACACTTCGCGTACAGCCTATAATCGGAACGCCGGGTCGGAAGCTTGAGATCATCCGCGCGGTGTGCCCGGATTGGGTAGTCGTTATGATAGCAGTGGCGTTGAGGTCGTGTGCGGTGGTGCAGGTAGCATGCGCAATGGCTGAGGTGACATCCGCTTGTTCAGAGTCGCGAGATGCTGTCAGCATCCGCCGTCTATAGTTGATATCCTGTTCGGTGCGCTTGGCGATAGTAGCCATGGTTTTTACCGTCTCAATGGGATAACGCCCGGCGGCTGTCTCACCTGACAACATGACCGCACTGGTGCCATCGTAGATAGCGTTTGCAACATCGGCTGCCTCAGCACGGGTGGGACGGGGGTTATGTGTCATTGACTCCAGCATCTGGGTGGCTGTTATAACATTTTTACCGGCGTGAAAAGCTTTTTTAATCAGCTCTTTCTGAATAATAGGTACCTCTTCAAGTGGAATTTCGACGCCCAGATCCCCTCTGGCGACCATAATGCCGTCAGAGACACGCAGAATTTCATCTATGTTCTGAACTCCCTTTGCGCTTTCAATCTTGGCAATAATTCGGATCGAGTGGCAGTGCTGCTCATTCAAAACGCTGCGTATGGCCAGAATATCAGAAGGGGAGCTGACAAAAGACGCGGCGATATAATCAAAGCCGATTTGCGTACCAAAGATGATATCATTTTTATCACGTTCGCCAAGATAAGGAAGAGAGAGTTCAACTCCGGGAACGTTGATTCCCTTACGGTTTGAAACGGGTCCGCCATGGATCACCTCGCAGACAATATCCTCGTCCTCGATGGCAGTGACAATAAGCTCAATCAGACCATCATCAATGAGAACCCGTGTACCGACCAAAACATCCTTATACATATCTTTGTGCGTGATGGAAATCCGTGTTTTATCGCCTGTTATCTCATCTGGGGTGAGAATGAGAGTTTCCCCGTCCTCTAAAATGGTTTTCCCGCCCTCAATCAGACCGAGGCGTATTTCTGGTCCCCTTGTATCTAAAAGTGTGGCTATCGGCATTGAGAGCCTTCGTCTGACAGAATCCACCATTGTGAACATATTTCGGTGTGTTTCATGATCACCATGAGAAAAATTAAACCTGGCCACGTTCATTCCGGCAAGTATGAGCTTTTCAAGCTTTTCTTCGCTTGCCACCGCAGGCCCGAGTGTGCATACAATCTTTGTACGTCTTTCCATCTTTCGTCCTCCTATATAAGCGGTTCATTTATATGATACCGCGCTGATATCATGTATTGTTACTTCGTTTATGAGCTAAACCAGTATGGAAGTGAATTGAGTGATTATCAGGTTTTCTATCTCCACGCCTGAGGCCGGGAGAGAGAATGAAAAGATAGCGGTTAATTTATATTATGCCGCACTCATATCGTGATATTTTGTCCATTTTAGAATTCAACCTGTTTTAAAGTGAAAAAACATTCTTCAGGTTCTTCAATACAAAATTTATCGAAATTTGCATTATATTAATTGTATGTGGAAAAATTGACAGTGTCAATTAAAATAAACTGTTGCAATTGTAAAATAAATGTAATATAGTATAACTGTATTACATAAACTAATACACATAATACGCTTAACAAAGGAGGACATCTATGTGTTTTGGATAGACATAAGGAGTCAGACCCCTATTTATGAGCAAATCAAACAACGGGTGATTGAGCTGATTTCCTTGGAAATACTTCACCCGGGTGACAGCCTTCCTTCAGTCAGAAGTTTAGCCAGGGAGCTTGGCATCAATCCAAACACGGTTCAAAAGGCTTATCAGGAGCTTGAGTCTGAAAATATTGCCTGCTCCATCACCGGCCGTGGGAGCTTTATCTCAGCCGAGCCTAACATGCGCAATCTTTTAAAAGACAGGAAGTTATTGGCGGTAGAAAAGGCACTATTAGATGGTAAGAAATTTGGGGTGACCCGCCCTGAAATCAATAGGGTAGTAGAGACGGTTTACAGGGAGGGCGACATATGATACGGGCAGAAAATTTGACCAAGCGTTTTTCAGACTTTACCGCTCTTGACGGAATTACGCTGAATATCGAAAGCGGTTGTATCTACGGTTTGGTGGGTACCAACGGGTCTGGAAAATCTACATTCTTGCGTCTCGCGTCGGGGGTCTATGTGCCAGATGGAGGCAACATCACCATTGAGGACACGGCGATCTTTGAAATGCCAATGATAAAGGATCGGATATTTTTTGTATCTGATGATCTTTTCTTTTTACCTCAGACCAGTCTTGATGAGATGGCATGGTTTTACAAGACCGTTTATACACGTTGGTCAGATGAACGCTATGCGAAGCTTTGCACACTTTTCCCAATTGACAAAAAGAAAAAGCTGAGCACCTTTTCGAAGGGAATGCGGCGACAGGCGGCTCTGATACTAGCTCTTGCGAGTTCACCGGAATATCTGCTTCTTGATGAAGCCTTCGATGGACTTGACCCAGTAATTCGCTTTGCAGTACGGCGTTTGATCGCGGACGAGATGTCCTCACGACAGATGACAGTGATTATATCCTCACACAATCTGCGAGAGCTTGAGGACTTTTGTGACCGTATAGCCCTGATCCATGCGGGAAAGCTGATCATGGAATGCACGATGGATGAGATGCGGCATGCTTTCACTAAAGTACAGGTGGCGTTTAAAAATCCGGTCGATGCCTCTGAACTTGCAGGTGTCAGGGTGCTTAGTTGGGAGCTTCGCGGAAGCATGGGTACAATCATTATCCAGGCGGGTGAAAAGGAATCCTTAGAGGCAATTCAAAGTCTGGATCCGGTGATCGCCGAGGTTCTGCCACTGACCTTGGAAGAGGTATTTATTTATGAAATGGAGGCGGCGGGTTATGACTACAATAAAATCGTCTTTTGATTTGACCCGAACCTTTAAGGTTTACAAAAGCGTTGTCCGGCGCTATCTGGGTTTGGGGATGCTGTATGCCTTTTTAAGTTTAATCGCACTTCCGCTGCAGTATCTGCTCAATATGCTTTCCAGCAATCATATTATGCCAAAAGATGGGCTGATCGGACCCTCGTTGGCGTATAACGGAGTGTCCGTTTTCTTCTTCTTCTTACTGATGTTTATTATGCCACTGGTGCTCGGCTCAGCTATGACCGGATTCATGCAGCAAAAACGCTCGGTAGATGTGTATCACTCGCTTCCGGTGACCAGAAGCGAGCTTTTGACAGCGACGATCGCTGCCGCTGCAACGATTCTGTTTATACCACTGTTTTTCAGTTTCGCCCTTGTGGCGGTGATGGCGGCGGTTAATATAGGTTCGCTTGCGGTTATGCCTCTCGTTTATGAGGCGCTTTGTTGGGCTGCCTGTAGCTTTGCCATTTTTTCACTGTCTGTTTTCGCAGCAGTCAACGTCGGTACTGTCTTTGATGGCACGGTATTTGCCATAGCTCTTAACGGGATCCTGGCGGTCATTGCCTTAATAAATACGGCATTGGCTTCCATCTTCCTCTTTGGCTATAACGCCAGCGAAAAAGCAATCATGTTCGCTCTCAAACTTTCCCCAATATCTGTGATTGCGGTAAGGCAGGCGCTGTACCGCAACAATATTGAAAACTATGCGAAAGAACTGGCCGAAAACAACTTGGTTTGCGTATTGTGGACCTTGGCCGCGCTTGCCATATGCGTGTGGTCTGTTGTTATTTATCAAAAGCGTAAAAGTGAAAGCGCAGAACAAGTTGGCAACTATGGTGCATTGTCAGTCTTTATTCGTGTCGCTGGTTACTATATTGTTTCTGTCGCGATGGGAATGATTTTCTTTGGTGTGCTGGACGGAGAAGAGGAAAATCCCTTTGTTCTCTTCACCATCGGCAGTCTGGTTGGCGTCCTTGTCGCCTATCTGGTCATTGAGGTTATCCTCAGCCGCGGACTGAAAACCATCATCAAGCGCTTACCCCTCTGTATCGCGGCGGCACTGTTTATGGTGGCGATTTCCACAGGGCTTAGCGGTGATGGCTTCGGCTATGAAACCAAGCTCCCCGATCTGAATACGGTGGACTCGGTTACTATCAACTACAACGGGCGCTATAAAGGTGCCGGCGGCTCCGTGGATACTGTGATCATAAAGGACTCTGCGGCCATCGCTTCGATTATTGAAGCGCAGCGTTCTATCATAGAGACCAGAAATAAGCAAAATGCCGATGATAATGCCAGTTACTACCGCTATTCAAATATTACTCTATCCTATGCAATGGAAAATGGCTCGACCATGGAGAGAGCCTATCATAGCAGGATCCCCGACGGGGCAACCACTGCCCTTGCGAGTCTGGAGACCAACGACAACTTCATCGAGCAGGTACACCCTGTTTTCAGTCTGGACATATCAAAAATGCAGGGAATCAATATTATCGATATCCTGAATGAAAACACTACCTATAAGGTCTTAAGTTCAGAAGACAATGTCAGGCTGGTGGAGGCACTTAAGGCGGATCTGAAGGCGGCTACTTTCGAATCGATCGCGCATCCGGACGGCCCTGCCCTCGGATATATCCAAATTCTCTATGAGGACTCCAATAAATCGATCACTGCTGAGCAAATTGAGCAAGCTAGCCAGGAGAAAAACTATCCGTCGTCAATCGAAAAGCTAAACAATCAGAAAAACGCTCAAACCTATGTACTCATAGACAAGGGATTTTCCAACACAATCAGTTTTCTAAAGGAAAAGGGTTTGTATGAGCTCATCATGGCGGATACAACCGGTATCACCTCAGCTATGATTTTTAACGATTTACAGGATGTATCCTATTCTAGCAGTGTTGTATGGCAGAGCGATCCCGACAATTTTGAAAGAGTTTCTGCCTCCTATCCTAAAAAAAGCGTTGACGAAACCTATCTCTCCACGGATGACCCTGAATTGATTGTCTATCTTCTTAAAAATTCCGTGAGCAGCAGGCTGTATGATGAGAAAATGTGTACCGTCGTCTTTAAAATGGCAGAGGATAAAGAAGGCTATGCGTACTTCTATATCCCTCTTGCCAAACTACCTGAGACCTTGAAAAGTCAAGCTGTCCAAGAAAAATATTTTCTTTATTGATATAGCCAATTAACTTAAAAACTGGCTATATATAAAACGCCACTTTCTTCCTCCACCTTCGGCGGGGGAAGAAATCGTAAGCTTGTTTTCAAGTTAATCAACTATATGTGCAAATGACGAGACAAAATTCAGTGACATATGAATAGTTACCCCAAGCCAGAAATACCCGCTTGCTAAATGGCAAGCGGGTATTTCTATCAATTGAAAAACTTTCAGCATCGTAAGAGAGAGGGAAAAATAGAGGTGAGATTTAGCTTCAGACACCGAGAAAGTTGGCCAACATATTATATAGGATGGGAAAGACAGAAACAACAGCTATCATTCTGCCCAATTGCAGAATCGCAATCTGGGGTGAATCGCCTCCCATATCCATGGCGATCAGAGCCAGGTCGCTGATCCCGCCAGGCGAGGAGGCGAACATAGTAGTGGTAAAATCAATAGGACAGTTCTTCTTACTTGTTATCAAGAAGGTGACAATCGTGCAGGTGAGCAGGTAGGCAGCCATCATGATAACGGCGGGTAGGACAAGGGTTTTCAACTTCAGCACCACCATCATGTCTATTCCAACGCCGAGGACGGCCCCCGCGAACACTTGGGCGATCCGTTTGAAATACATGGGGAGAAAGGCCTTTCCGGTTTTGATATTGTAGGCCGCTACAGCAAACATGGCAAATGCGAGCGCACCAGCCGGAAACTTGACCCAGTTTCCAATCGTACCGCCAACAAAAGCGATAAGCAGAGTAATGATGATATCAAGCTCTCTGCCCTTGGCTGATGCTTTGACTTTAGGCATATTTGTCTCGGCATTTATTGAGTCAGTCCGTACCTTGTCAAACCTCGACTGCATATAACGAAAATACAGCGGAAAGAAGCCTACCACGGTCAACAGGCGTGTCAGCTGCATGATGGCTACGATGGACTGGTCTGCGCCCAAGCCTTCACTAATCATGGTTGTATCCATTACACCGCCCGGCGCAGAGGAAAGAAGAGCTGTGCGAAGAGTCATGCCGGATATGGCCGGTAGTATAAATCCCATGGTGATATTCATGATAAAGAGTGCGGTGACAATGATCAGAGTTGGCCTTATCAGAGATTTGATGTCACGGAGATTCTCTTTTTTGACGCCCAATCCAAGAAAGGTGCCCGCTATCATTTGTACGTATATCTTAGCCACGGAGGGCATATAGACGATCCCTGTAAAAAGATTAAAAAACGCCACCCCAAACATGGCGCCCAGAAGAGCGCCGACCGGAAGCTTCAACTTTAAACCTATGTACCCTGATATAGCGCTGACAACAATGGTTATCAGCAAATGGATCATAATCTCATTCAATTTCATCACTTTCCAATCGCAGTATTATACTGAATCCTTATTAAACATATTTCTATCTTAATTCTCCCCAAGGAGGTGAGTAAATCAAAACTGGAAACATTTTAATTTGGGATCAGTATTCATTAACATGTTCTATCATAAGCCTATATTGATTTTGTGTCAATAATTGTCCGAAAACAATCGTGACATAAATGATTCTAATTGATTTATTTACGTTTGCGTGAATATGGAAAGCCACTAAAAAACGTCACGCTGAAGAGCGTGACGTTTTGATAAAGCGGTACAAATTTTCAATGAAAATGCAGCTTTCTGTCTTCTAATTCACACGTTAGCGCTCTGTTAAAATAGAGGCGAAAGTATTACATCAGGGGGGCAAACACCTTAAGAATAGCGATAAAAATACGCTTATACAAGGGTATATATAATGTGTCTTCGTATTTTACCGGTTGGCAAACCTGAATTGTCGTTAGGATATCGTCCTTGACCTTATCAGCCATAGAAGATAAATAGAAGGAGACACCGCACTCAAAATGGAGATAAAAGCTTCTGAAATCCATGTTGGTAGTGCCCACGATGGCGATTTTATCGTCACTGACAAACTGCTTTGAGTGAATGAACCCGGGTTTGTACTCGTATATTTTAACGCCGGATTCGATCAGTTGACGATAAAAGCTTTGTGAGATGATGTGAACATACCATTTATCAGGGATGTATGGGGTAATAATACGCACATCTACGCCACTTTGTGCTGCTGTGGTCAGGGCGGTCAGCATCTCATTGTCAAGTATCAGATAAGGTGTTGTCATATAGACATAGTCTGTGGCACGGCTGATCATTTGGATGTATGCATTTTCCGCAACGTTATAGTGATCCAGGGGAGAATCACCAAATGGTTGTACAAACCCGTCGGACGGATAATTTTTAGTAGGGAAATAGTTTGAAAACTCAATATTTTCGTCCATATTGGAGAAATTCCAAAGAGTTAAAAACATCAAGGTGAAATTCCAAACACCATCACCCTGCAGCATGACGGCGGTATCCTTCCAATGACCGTGCATAATACTGAGATTAATGTATTCATCCGCAAGGTTGTTCCCACCGCAGAAGGCGGTATTGCCATCGATTACGCAAATTTTTCGGTGATCGCGGTAATTCATCGACATGTTCAAATGCGCTTTAAAAGGATTAAATACGGTCACCTTTATGCCGTAAGAGCGTAAAACCTCATCATATTTCGGCGGAAGGGTGCGAATACACCCAAGGTCGTCGTACATCAGCATGACCTCAACCCCATGCGCAGCTTTTTCTTTTAGAATTTCCAAAACTGAATTCCACATCACGCCTTGGCGAATGATGAAATACTCGAGCAGGATAAACCTCTCGGCTTTTTTAAGCTCCTCCACCATTTGATGAAATTTGGCATCTCCTTCTGAAAAGAACTCAACTTTCGTATTTTTCCAGATAGGAAAACCAGAAGTGCGCTTAATATAATCCGATTGTGTCAGAAGTTGCTTGTCCGCATGATAAAGCTCACTTTCAACGCCGGAATCAAGGGTAATATCGATCAGAGTGGAATAATAATAATCGTCCAGACGATTTTTAAGGTTTTTCGGAAGACGCTTGTGACCCCAAAGCAGATAGAAAAGCCCTCCAACAACGGGTACTGTAAGAATAATCACGACCCATGGAATTTTGTAAGAGGGGTTGTCCCGCCCAGAAATAATAGCGACAACGACAAAGAGACTGATGACCTGAAGTCCCAGGTAGATGAAAAAAGCTTGACGACTGACGAAAAGTATAACAGCGACCAAAAAAATGAACTGGAGTAATATTGAAAAGGAGATGATAAAAAGTCTGCTCATCAAAAAGCGAGTGATCCTTTTTAAATACATAACGCTTCTCCTTTCATCAAAGTGTATTTTATAGCAATTTCAAAAACAAAGTGGAA
>CAXXEO010000021.1:0-204007 GCA_963664585.2 Oscillospiraceae bacterium
TTACAGTGGATCAGCGAAACGCCCTTCAGCGCCGACAAATCGAGAATCAGGGGATGATTAAGGTCAGCGTGCGCTGTATTGTATTCGGCCAGAGCCGGATGCTCGCGATGCCCAACCAAATACAGATCCTCAAAAAGAAGAAGTTCCGAGCAGATTGATGGATCATCGACAGGCGTACAGACGAATGCTGCGTCAATTTGATGCGCAGCTAGCCGCTGGCACAGGTTGTTTGAGATATCCTGAATCGGATCGATATGCATATTGGGATGTTTTTTTATTATACGGGGGAGAATACGTGAGAGGATATACTCACCACTGAGAAGAGGGACGCCGACCTTTATGGTTTTGCCGGACAGCAGGGCGCTTTCCTTCAAGTCATGGCGAAATGTAGTCTCCAATTCCAGAATGGCATTGGCATAGGAGCAAAACCGTATTCCAGCGCTAGTCAGCTGGATGGGAGAAGTAGAGCGATCAAACAGCACAACCCCAAGTTCTTTTTCCAAGGTGCTGATATAGCGGCTTAGCGCCGACTGAGAGATGTAGAGGAGTTCTGCAGCCCGGCTGAAACTTTTGCATTTTGCAACGGTAAGTGTGTATTGATAGTCTTTTTCATTCAAAGTATATTCCCTCCTTTTTTCCTCCTATGCAAGAGTACAGCTGAGCGGAAAGCTTCTGCACAGAGTACAATATCACTGATGGAAGCCTGATGTGCTCTTTTCTAAAATATTTGATCATGTATTTCGGCAGTTTAACCCGCTAGTTTCCTCTTTTTTAACATTTACATAATACTATAACAAAAATGGTATGTCCAGCATTGCGAAAGAGGTCTTTGACACACTTTAAATTGGAACATATAATTAATTATAAAAGAGGCGTTTTCTGGTAATCATAGCAGAAGAAAAACAGGTTGTTGCAAGCCAACAATCTAGACTTTGAAAATGAGGTGTATATTATGTCAAAGATTCAGTTGGATGTAATCGTGAATCAGCGTGGCAACCGTACGGATGGTTTCATCAACTATGGTCAGAAGGCCGACCTGTCCTTTTATCAGATTCCTGTGATCATCGTTGAGGGCGGCAAGCCCGGCAAGACTTTTGCTCGTTGACGGCGCAATGCACGGCGACGAGACCGAGGGTTCTGAGGCCATTATCAAGCTGGCTGCCGAGCTCGAAGGCAAGGAATTTGCCGGCACCTTTGTTGGCGTTCCCGCGCTGAACATGGAGGCTTTCACCATCATCAGCCGCGCACCATCATCGATGGCTTCAACCTCAACCGCGTGTTCCCCGGCTGTAAGGACCAGTACATCACTTACTATCTGGCCGCACATTACATGGAGCGCGTTGTGAGCCATGTTGACGCAGTCATCAACTTCCACGGCGGCGGTGACGTCCTCCATCTGGAGCCTTTATGCGCTTATGTTCCCCTTCGACGGTCCCGAAGATACTACCGCTAAGGCTTCTTATGAGATGGCTCAGGCCTTCAACGTGAAGTATCTGTGGTCTCAGCAGAACCTGCCCTTCACCGGCATCACCTCTCTGGAATACAAGAAGGCCTTCAACATCCCCACCATTATCCCCGAGGTCGGTTCTCAGTGCAGCCGCTTCACCAACCGCGACCGCGATATCGATATCTGCTACAACGGCATTAAGAATGTTATGGCTTATTTCGAGATGATTCCTCCCACCGGCCAAAAGCCCGTCGAGGACAAGATGCACATCGAGCTGAACTATCTGCACTCCCGCAACGGCGGCATCATGAAGCTCTGCAAGCGCGAGAACGAGCTCTTCGAGGAAGGCGAGACCCTGTGCGTGATCGACAACCTGTTTGGCAACCGCGTTGAGACTCTCAACGCTCCCTGGCCCGGCGTTGTAATCGGCTATTGGAGCGTTCCCGTCATCCATCCGGGCGACTGGTGCTCTTTGGCTGCTAAGATCATCGATGCTCCTGAGTTCTACAAGAAGTAATTCACAAGCTATTCGTGAACCTCCCGAGTTAAGTGTTGCTCAACGTTCTGTGGAACATAGAACAATATCTCACAGAGCTGCGGTACGTTTATCCGGTACAGGTAAATAAACTATAGCCAGTTAACTTAAAAACTGGCTATAGTTAAAACGTCATTTTCTTCCCCCGCCTTCGGCGGAGGAAGAAATCACAAGCTTAATCAACTATATTATAAACATGATCGATGAAGAGTGCGCCGAGTATGGTATCATCACCATTTTTTATGAGTACATCACGGGGCAGTAAATCAAGAACACCAAGTGGGACTACTGCGTTGAGTGGCTGGTGAATTACCGCACTAATCAGTAATTGATATTTGAAGTGCGGCAGACTTATCGTCTGCCGCACTTCAGGTATTTAGGAGTGGACATGGTCTGCTTTACGCCATGGTTCTCCCGCAAATCGCCAGCGCTAAGGCGACGGCCCCCAGTGCCATTATAGCCAACTAACTTAAAAACTGGCTATAATTTTCTTCCCTCGCCTTCGGCGGGGGAAGAAATCACAAGCTTGCTTTCAAGTTAATCAACTATATCACACGAAGGTAAGCGGGCCATTTCTCGATATGCCCTTTCAGCTTGGGTGAGGTGAACCCATGAACCATCAATAAAATTTTCGTGGAGATGAAGTTATGAGTAAATTGCTGCTGTTGAAACCACAGCTCTATCAATATCAAAGCTGCAAGGCATTTGCAGAGGAGTTTAAGATTGGGAAAAACGACCTGATTCTCACCAATGAATATATCTACAGTCCCTACTTTGGCGGGCTGACTCTGGACGCCCATCTCATCTATCAGGAAAAATACGGCACAGGTGAGCCCACCGACGTAATGGTGGATGCCATTCTGGCCGATGCTTCTAAAACTGGCTGCAAGCGAATCATCGCCATCGGCGGCGGCACTGTCATCGATATTGCCAAGATACTGGCCGTGGCCGACCAGGAAAAGTGGATTATCTCTATGATATGGCTCCCAACCTGGAGAAGAAGCGGGAGCTGGTCATTGTCCCCACCACTTGCGGCACAGGCAGCGAGGTCACCAATATCGCCATTCTGAACCGCACCCGCATTGGTACCAAGCTAGGTTTGGTCTCAGACAACATGTACGCCGACAGTGCCGTCCTTATTCCTGAACTGCTAAAGGGGCTGCCCTTTGCTGTCTTTGCCACCAGCTCTATAGATGCCTTGGTTCACGCCGTAGAATCTTCTCTTTCGCCAAAGGCAACGTCCTTGACCAAGCTCTTTGGCTATAAGGCTATCGAGATGATTATCCGTGGCTACCAAACGATTGCGGCGGAGGGTAAAGACGCACGCATTTCCCTGCTGGAGGATTTTTTGGTCGCCAGCAACTACGCCGGTATTGCCTTTGGCACGGCCGGATGTGCTGCCGTCCACGCTATGTCTTATCCCTTGGGAGGTAAGTACCATGTGGCCCACGGCGAGAGTAACTACGCTATGTTTACCGGGGTTCTGAAGAATTACATGGAGATTAAAACCAACGGCGAAATTGCCGTGATGAATGTCGTTTTTGTCCAACCTGCTCCATTGCTCCGTCAGCGACGTCTATGATGCATTAGAGCGTTTGCTCAATCAGATTCTACCCAAGAAGTCCCTTCGTGAGTATGGCGTCACCGTCGAAGACCTGAATGATTTTACTCACAGCGTTATGACCGCTCAGGGCCGTCTGATGGGCAACAGTTTTGTTCCTCTGGATGAGGATCGGGTCCTAAAGATCTACAGAGAACTTTATTAAGCCTTGAAGGGAAAAATTATAGCCAATTAACTTGAAAACAAGCTTATGATTTCTTTCCCCGCCTTCGGCGGGGGAAGAAAATGACGTTTTTTATATAGCCCAGTTTTTAAGTTAATTGGCTATATAGTAATATAATCCCAACAATCAGGATTTATTGCTTTTTATGCATTTACGGCTAATCGCTTAATAAGGGTATCAACTAAATCAAACATTATAGCTAAAGGATAAGTATCCATTCATAAATTCTATTCTAAAACCAATTAACAATCTAACTGTTCACCAGTTAAAATTCGATATGCATCCAAATATTTTTCTTTGGTGATCTTTATTATATTCTCCGGCAGGTTAGGAGGAGCAGAGTTGGTATAGCCATTCTCCTTCAACCAGTCACGGAGATATTGTTTATCATAACTATCTTGTCCTCTGCCAGCTTCATATTTATCAAGGGGCCAAAAACGGCTAGAGTCCGGGGTGAAGATTTCGTCGCCTAAAATTAATTCTCCGTTTTCATCTAAACCAAACTCAAATTTAGTGTCAGCGATTATAATTCCCTTTGAAAGAGCATAATCAGCACATTTATTATACACTTCGATGGATTTATGTTTCACCTTTTCGGCTAAATCTCTGCCAAGGATATCACATGTTTTCTCAAATGACACATTTTCATCATGTTGACCGATATCCGCTTTGATTGAAGAAGTGAATAACGGGGTTCAAATTTTTGTGATTCTCTTAACCCTCTTGGTAATTGAATTCCACAAATACAGCCTGTTTTTACATATTCCGACCAACTAGAACTAGAACCCGTTATGTATCCTCTTACTATACATTCAACGGGGAGCATATTTATCTTTTTAACTAACATGCTTCTGCCTTTATATTCTTCTTTCCTGAATTCGCAAGGAAACTCATCGTAATTTATTGATACAACATGATTTTTTTACAATGTCCTTTGTGTAGTCAAACCAAAACTTTGACAATTTGGTTTAATATTTTACCTTTATCTGGCACGGGATTGGGCATAATTATATCAAATGCTGATATCCTGTCGGATACAACGATCATTAGATTGTTTTTATCAATTTCATAGATATCTCTTGCTTTTCCACTGCTAATTTTTTTCATCTGCTTACCCTCCCTTTATTAAAATAGTTAATGCCTTTTGATGTTCAAAATTATTAACACTCTTAAGAGAGCTTAGGAATAAAATTACCAAGCCAAGTTCTTAGTGAAAACAACTTTATCGTGACCTGAAGTGATCTTTCCAATCGGGTAACAGTTGTAATACTGTTCGATCTGCTTAATGGCAATATCAGCAAATGAAGGTTCAATAACAAGAATTAATCCAACTCCGCAATTAAAAGTGCTTAACATCTCGGCTTCGGAAATATTACCATTATTTTTTAATATGCTTAAATAACGGCAACACCCCTTATCTTAGATAAATCAATTTCCGCAGTTACGACTATCTGCGAATAATCCTTTTCAGATCTCCCCTCAATCCCACCGCCAGTGATATGTGCCATTCCTTTGATTTTTCCATCGGATATTAAACCCCTTAATTGCCGTGTAATATGCAGAGTGAGGCTCTCATAATAGCATCTATAAATGTTTCATTGTTTATTTTTTTCATATTTCGATTTGAGGCATTTCATCCATAAGCAGTCTAACCAACGAATAACCATTCATATCGCAGACCATTAGATGCCACCCGCAAGAATTATATTACCCATCTTTTATCTTGGAACCATCTATAATCTTATCTTTATCAACAATACCTGCAATGCTTGAGGCTAAAATATAGAGTACCATTTTCAACGATACCTGGTTGTATAGAAGTTTCACCTCCCACCAGAGAGCAATCGTTAAGTTTGCAAGCGCTTGAAATTCCACTTACAATGCTTTTTATCGTTTCTTTTTCTGCATTTCCACATACAATTGTATCAAGCACCAGCTAACGGAGCGGCCACCCCATTACAATGATATCATTGACTAAATGATTTATCATGTCATGGCATATTGATTCGGTAAATCCATATTCCATAGCAAGTTTCTGCTTTGAACCGGGTTTCTTCGCTTTTTAACACTAAAACAGGATGCTCAATTTCATCAAATTTTATGTCATACAGCGAAGCAAATGGACCTAATCCGTTGAGGACACGAGGATGATCTGTCGAAATACTATTGCTCATTTCGCGTTTTAGCGTATCTGTATAATGAATATCTACGCCAGCCTTGCTATAAGTGAGACCTGAATTATCAGATTCCTTACCTCTTAACATTTCATCTACTGTTATTCCAAGCAAATCTGACAGGTCAGTCAACAATTCTGTATTTGGAAATGTTGTTCCATTCTCCACTTTGAAACAGCCTGAAATGAAACATTTAGTTTCTCTGCTATTTGTTGCTGAGTTAAACCTTTCGCTCTACGTTTAGATGAAATAAATGATGATACTTTTTTATTATCGAGCATATTCCACCTCCAATATACTTATTGTATCTTGACGAATAATAACAATCAATAACCGAATTATTGAATGAGTTCACTGCATTCAACTTTAAGTTGAATGCAGAAAATATAAATATCCGGTTCTTGAAAAAATTCCGGGCAACTTTGCATTATATTTGATCCTAAGTTCTTAATACTTTACATACTTCCAGATTTGAATTGCTCACCATATACCCATTATTGCTATAACTTGCAATATATTCTCATAATAATAAATTTTCCCCATAATTAGCAATTAATTCCAACAAAAAAGGCCCCATTCGGAAGCATTTGCCTCCGAATGGGGTCTGACGTTTGAAAGATAATATTATCTACTTATCTGTTACTTGCTGATCTGCTCAGCCTTGTACCACCCGGTGGTGAAGATGGTCAGTGTAGCACTCAAGAAGGTGCTGCAAGCGTAAGGATAGGCCGTACCCTCCTTGATTTTCAGCACCTTCATGCATTTGCTGATAAAATTCTTTGTGCTTCTTCCCGTGCCGGAAGCGGAACTCTTTCCCTGACCGGTGACCAGCACGATGTCGCCCACGGTAATTGGGACTGCCGCAACGCTTTCAGATGCCGTATTAGCCGCTTCAGACGTTGCAGCCACCGCCTCAGTGGACACCGCCACAGCGGCCCCGCTTGCCGAAATATCCCGATAGGCGTAGTTGATGTCGAGCGCCGTGCCCGGACACGCCATAATAAGCTGCGTCCGCTTCGCTGCTATACTGCCACAGGGCAATCCTGTCCTTGATGGCAGTCATGCTCTGGCCGTAAGTCGTCGTTGGAAATTCATCCGACGTAAGTCCAGCACCGTTATAATAGGCGATCCACAGTGGATAATTGACGCTGTCCGGGATCATCCTCCCGAGCGGCCAGCTGATCGAGCAGTACAGATACGGGGTATATCCTGCCGCCGCGAGGACATCCATATAGGCGTTTGCGGTAGCGGTCATCGCTGCTTTGCCAAGCGAAGTGGACTTCCCGCTTTCGAGCTCCAGATCAAGCGCCACAGGACCCGTGATGACTGTTTTTTGCAAGATCGATATTAACGCGTTGGCCTGCGCCACGGCCTTTTCGACCGCAGAGTCTTCCGTACAGTTACCTGCATAATGATACGTCGCGAACGCATAGGCTCCCGTGATTAATCCAGCTGCGTTTGCGCCAGTCGTGTGCGAAAGGAATTTTGTATCCATAGTCGTTCCATAGGCGGCCCGGCATATGGCACCGGCGATACCCTTGGACTTGGCCGTCAAAAAACCAACCGAGCTTTGCCATTTGGATATATCTATGACTTTAGTACTCATCAGTCTCTCCTCTTTTCTCTGCCTTTGTGTTGAAAGCCCATGATTTTGGTTGCCGTTGTTTCGGCATTCTCATTGTATGGGTTATCACATTCCATCGTGCTCCACCTCCTACCCTGCCGTCACTGTTTCGGTGGCCGCCGTCACCCCTGTAGCCGCAGGTGTCGCAGCATCGGTTACCTCATTTACCACCGTTACCAATTTCTCAGCCGCCGTTTCCACCACAGTTTCCGCGCGCTCTGCACCAGCCTTACCCCCATTTGCAGTTCAATATCAAAATCTTTATGCACAGTTTCTTGCTGCAAAATTAAATGTTTTGAGCCTAACTGCTTTGGGCGTTGAGATTTGCACTTTTGCAACTTTAGAAATATCTGAAGCAGACAACTTCCTTGATACTTCTCCTGATGGCGGAAAGTCTGGGGCACTTGACGTTCAGGAACCACTTGCTGAATTTAATGAGGGTGATGCTCCAGGGTGTCCTTTCCATTGCAACGAGTACACATGAATCAATTACAATTGAGCGTAATACTCATAAATTGTTAATGAAGGGGCTGTTTGGCTTTGGAGTTGGCATCTCCTTTATAATATAAAGAATCAAAAAAGCAATGGTATCTATAGAATTTAAAAACTTGGTACATTGCTCAGAAAGCCACCTGCGTATGCGGGTGAAAAGTGCAGTGTAATACCTATGTAAAGCTTAACAGTATTGTTAAATTATGTTATAATTGCGAATAAGGCGGTGATTTCATGATTGCATCCCTCGATATATTAATTTATACGATACTTGGTCTTGTTCCTGGTTTTTTGATTGACTCAATCCTTAGACTAAATATTCCGGCCAAAAAGAGAGAAGCCACTTTTGCTGTTTACCGCTTTATAATTTTGAGTTGTCTGAATTATGCGATTTGGATTTGGAAAATTCCTTATATTTATGAGAATATAAAAGCCATACCTCTGCAAAGCATTCTCATCTGGGGTCTTGTGATATTGTTTCTATCCCCTGTGATTTTAGGATTAATCATTATAAAATCAGCAAAGTGGGAACCAGTTCAAAAAGCACTTGAATTTCTGGGATGGAAGATCACAGATTCAATTCCCTCCGCCTGGGATTTTAAGTTCTTTCAAAAAGAGAAATGTTTTGTTATTATTACGCTGACTGATGGGGAAATCATATACGGAAAATTTGGAGATCAGTCATTCGCTTCTGATTATGAAGAGCAGGACATTTACATTGAAAAACTATATACTTATGATCCTGATTCTAAAAATCCTGCATGGATTGAAGTTCAGAATTCCGACGGTATTTTAATTAGCAAAGGCAAAATTAAATATATTGAATTCATAAAATAGGAGTTGATTGTTGTGGTTCCGAAACAAAAGCCAACAGGACCTGAGGAAATTCACCATAGAGATTATTTTAGACGAAAAGTTAATGACGATAAGCAACGTGGGTATCAACCTATGCCTTCCTCCCCGGAGCCTACCATTCCCACATCAGGAACCTCAGTTCATAAACCAAAACCATAAGAATGAACTTGCCAAGATAACTTCATAATAACAAGACCCGATTAGCGTATTAAGCGCCTTTCGGGTCTTTTGTATTTCAAATATTAAAAAGAAAATAGAAGCTAACGCAAAACAATCTAAACCTTTAATAGCCGATAATCGTGAGTAGTCTGTATTATGTCAAATCCAAGACTTTGATATCAATTTATTCCCCTTATTCAATAAAATCCTTATACTGTGATCGTTTTAGTGTGTGCATATTAGGTCTATATAAATGTCATTTTTAGTGTAGTTGCTAGCAAAATCAATACACATATTTACAAATTTTACTTTGATACAATCAAAGTCTTTGTTTCCCCATTCCCACACTGGATTTTTTTCAGACAGCGGATGTTTGTCTGATGCCAATAACAAAGAAACTGCTGGCAAGCCGTAATATTGGCTCACAGACAACAATGCTGAGGATTCCATATCTACCCCAACGCAACCTTTTTTACGCCATAAAGCTTCTTTATAAAACGTTTGGCGGTAGACAGCATCCGAAGTAACCGTTGCAGCATTGTGAATAATGAAATCATCGTGAAAAAAATCAATTGCATTTTTATAAAGTTTCTCGTTGGGAATTGCATATGTTTGATTTTCAAAGTAATGTTGCGATGTTCCTTCTTCGCTATAAATTTTGTGAGGTATAATAAGATCTCCAACATTTGCGTTTTCAGAAAATACACCGCACATCCCAGCAACAATAAATTGTTGGACTCCTAACGCATGTAATGTCTCAAGCGTATCAACTGCAGCAGGTGCCCCATATCCGCCCCGTGTAAAGCAAACATTATTAATTCCTTCAATCGCGATACATTTTGGATTATCAAGAAAACAAGGAAGTTTTTCTATTATTGTCTTTGTATTGAAAGTTGCTTCAATATGTCTCATTGCCATCCCAATTTCAAAAATCACACAAGTGTGAGGTAGTCTCTGTACCCCGCTATTCCCATGCCCACTATTTATATGGACGTTTGCGGATATAATGGGCGAAGTCATATCTTTAGAATAAAACCAGTTCATTGCGATTAAGCCTCCCTTCTTGGGTATAAAGTGAAAATTATTTAGCCAGTTAGGTGAATATACGCTTCTGTAGGGTTAGGGCTAAATCAATAATTATAGCTATACTGTAGGATAAGCTCCAAATTCAATTAACAAATTATTATACCTACCCTTCTCATACTCTTTTATTGAAAAAGATGAATTATACAAACAATGGTGCAAGACGTCAGCGTCTTTTAATATTTCATCATATGGCTGGTGAACCAAATCTTTGTCGCTATGCCTTGATATAGCAACAGTTATGATTTCAATCTCTTTTTCTTCAAATAAATTCATGGGCTCAAGAATTCTTTGTGCTTGCTTGGCTCCTTTTACCGCATGATCATCATAGCTGCCCGATACCACAGCATAAACATCATGTAACATGCCACAGGTAGATGCAAGTTCAGGGTCAAGTCCACGCCTTACTGCTAATAACGCACAGAAATGTGATACCCCGTACAAATGAACAAAAAAATAGCGTCTCTTATCTTCTTGCACAGCATTTATCAATTCATCAACCTTATTTCGCAAAACCTCAAGTCTATTCTCCAATTTTTTCCCCCTCCATATACAAATTATTGTTACTACGAAAATTACTGTAGTCCTAAAATCATACCGTATTTATTCTATTAAGAGCCATGTTTTTAAGCGGTTGGTATAACCTCTATTCCTATTTACAGAATCTTGTTCTCCATTATTCGGTATCTCCTGAAATCAATATACATACAATGATAATGCTTAGTGAAAAGGGAAAATAAGCCTGTATGAAGCGACAAAACTCAGTATTGATAGTATGGAGGAGATTATGACTGAAAACTACTATAAATTCAACCTGGAGCCGTTGCCATATGATTACAGCGCACTAGAGCCTTACATAAATACCCAGACTATGCAAGTTCATCATGATAGGCTTCTGAAAGCTTATGTTGACAAACTGAATACAACATTAGCAGCTTATCCAAAGTTACAAAGATTAAGTTTGGAGCAGATGCTTGAAAACACACGCATTATACCTGCGAGTGTAAAAACTTCGGTCATAAATTTCGGAGGAGGTGTATATAATCATAACTTTTTTTTCAATTCACTTAGACCAGGGACAACAGAAAATACACCGATCGGCAATTTGGGAAAAGCCATAGATCGTAAGTTTGGATCTTTTGAGGAATTCAGAAAAGTATTGAAAGAAAAATCGTTGTCTGTTTTTGGATCGGGCTGGATGTGGCTTACAAAAGACTATAACGACAACCTCCTACTTGAACAAACGGCAAATCAGAATTCGCCCATATCCCGGGGGCACAGGCCGATTATTGTAATTGACGTTTGGGAACATGCGTATTTTCTGCAATATTTGAACTTAAGAAATGAATATGTAGACAATTGGTTCAACGTTATCAATTGGAAAAGAGCCGACGAGATATACAGCGGCTATTAATCAAATTCCGTAATCAGGTGAATATTGATGTCAATGTTTTACATCGTAGAATAGACGTCTGTTCAACGTATTCTTTGGCTTTCCTACTAATTTTTCAACAATCATTTTTAAGCAATCACCGTTTGGAATGACAACATATTTCGTTTTCATAATTCCTCCACGATGGTTCAAATCACTTTGCGTCATTTTAAAGTGGGAAGCTAGTCAAAAAAGATACTATTACGAAATTTGTATTATGTTCATATGCTCGACTAGATTAATGTGTAATCGTTCATATTAGCTATGATACCTTGACCATCGTTGATTCTAATGACATTTCGATTTTTAGTCTTTTCGTATTCCTTTGCTCTTTCTTCAAATCTTTCAAATCTTTTTGAATATTTATTATAATGTGGCAATATTTCAATGTTTGTAAATCCAAAGCCAGATAAATCTAATAAATTAACTTCATCATTCATTTCCGGGCTATATTGTGCAATTAGATTGATATTGTTCTGCATAATTATTGAACCAGCGCTAATTCCAATCACAATTTTCTCACATATCAAATATTCCATAACATCTATGCAATTTGCATCTTTCATTGATTTCATTTTATAGTATTCCTGGTCAAAGCTTTCTGAATTTTCGTGACTGTCAGAAGGTAATCCTTTGTAGGCGCCTATATTTTCTTCGATAAAGCTGGCGGCTGTTCCAGCTATGTTGATAGCGTTTTTGTTGAGCTCGTCAACGATCAAACTTTTGGCACTCTGATAGATAAAATAGGCCGGAATTGAGAGGCAAGCTGATATGAGCAATATTAAGCCTGCTATTTTTATAGCTTTGCTTTTTATTAGATATCTCATCGTCATTCATCCTTATATAATTAATACAATTAACTATAAAGTGTTGAACTCAACATTTTCTCCAACAGCTAATCATTTTAATATATCGGCATGTATAACGGTTTACGTTAGAGTATATGAATCCGTATTAGTTGGTTTAAATCTTTTTTTCGTTTGATGTTCTTCATCAAGCACGGCTTCTCTTGCCGAAATTCCTGTAAGTGTCCCTAATTCATTCTGTGCTTCAATTACTCTTTCTAACCATAATTGTTTATGATCATCAAAATTTCGGCAGTCTTTTGGTATTAGAATTGGTTTTCCAAATACTAAACGATTCTCGGCCCCTTCAACAGCTTGCTCTATAAAAGCCGGTAAAACAGGAATACCCAGTAATCTGGCTAACCAGAAAGCTCCTGGCTCGATATCTTCTGCTCTATCTTTATTTATGTCATAAATTGTTCCTTGAGAGAATATCAGAAAATGCTTTGGTTTTTCACCTTCAGCAAACCACTTTCTTGCAGCTTTCATCGCCGCCATTGATCCACCAATACTTTTACGGTCAACTGCAAAAACTTTTTCAAACTCTAACAATGGCATTAATTCTTTAGGTATGGAAACACCATTAAAGCAATTTTCTTTCGCGAAAACAAATAGCTCCGGATAAGTATTTATCACTTGATGCATAAGCTCATAATAATAACTCATTATTAACGGAGCATCAGAATCAGTTAAATGATTAGTTGCTATTATATAAGAAGTAGCAGTAAAATCTTCAGGTACATGATAAGCTTTAAAATTATATACTTTTAAAAGCATTTTCTTTGCTTCAATTAATCTATTTCTTAATTTTACCGGATTATTTACAATACTTAATATTTCTTTTCTTTCATACTCATTAAACAATGAACTGGCATTAAACAATTGCATAATATTCCCTCTAAATTAATTGAAATTTAATTCTATTCTGGACATTGAAATTATTTGCCGATAGTTTCCTGTAAACCCATCAACATAATATGTTATGTTCCGAAAATATAAAGAATCTGTATTCAGTATATCATAAACATTGTAAAAGCAAAGGGACTTGAACCACGGGAGTTCAAGTCCCTTTGCTTTAAAATGGCAAGTTCGGTGAATATAGATGCCCATATCTTACTATTCATTCTGTAGGGTTGATGCTCCAGTGTTTTGCGAAGTTATAAAGAATCATTAATTTTTTCTTGTTTATTGAACCTCAATGCTTCCAGCCTTTTTGCTCGCTCAAACGCTTCATGTAAAAATTCCTCTACCGATAAATCCTTATAATCCCAATTCATGACCTCTATTGCAGTCGCACCCGAATAACCTGTTTCCGAAATTTTTTTCATGGCTGCAGACCAATGAATTGTGCCGTCAAAGGGTAATCGGTGTATGCCGTTTTCGTTATAATCATGTAAATGTAATGCCATTAAACGAGAACCGTACATAGATAATAAATCAATGCTCGGATAATAGTGGTAGTGATGGCAGCAGTCATAACAGAATCCTATGCGCAGGGAATCCACTTGCTCCAGCACATATGACAAATTAGTTAAATTCCGTAAATTCTCCAGCGCAACATTGACGCCAAGCTGTTCAGCTTTTTCAGCTATTCTCTTGATTCTATCCAGTCCCAATGCGTTATATGGTTTGTCATCGTTCGGCAGATGCACCACCATGGTCGGAATCTCAAATACGGCGCAATCTGCAACACATTGCAAATAGCAATCGATTGAGGCTTCACCGTCCAGATTATCAAGCCAGATGTTGTCTTGGACTTGGAATGGCGTGTGGATGTTTTCTATAGAAAGACCCGCTTCACGCACAATTTGCGGTCCGCTGCGGTAATCATTACGATCCAAATATTCACTCCACCATAATAAAGCACCGTCAAACCCTGCTTTTTTTATCAGCCGATAACGTTCCTTTATCGGCAATTCATAGCCAAACCAATCATAAATGGTAATCACAATTTAAGTTCTCCTTCGCTTATTATAAATAATGTGTATTTAGTTATTATATCATAAGCGCCGTACAAGCAAAAAGACTTAAACCACGAGGGTTCAAGTCCTTTTACTGCTTTTCTGATTGTGTTTTCTTACCAAAACCGATATCTATTGTTTTTTATTGTTTTTTATAGTGAATTCGAACTTCCTTGTGATAGCCTTTTAGGATGCCTAATATTTTATTATAGCCCAACAAGATCAAATATCTGTAAGCGTAAAGATAAGTGGCTATTTTAATAGATAATCTGGTCAGTACAAAGTACTTTCAGGACTATTATCAGCATTTACTTACTTTAATACTGTTGGTCATAACGCATGCTGAAACTTTTGCGGAAATGGAGGCGAAGCCCGTAACACAACAATACGGCGAATTGGGCTTAACAGGAACAACTTGGAAGTCCGTCCCTATTACATCCGATACGCTTATCACCTTGCAGTTCTTGATTTCGCTTGCAATAAACACATCATTAATCGAAAATACGACAGGCTCGGTGCAGGTATACTGCATCGTGATAGGCGGGCAGCCACCGGATCCAGATTGGACAGTTACAGGAACCAGCAGCTCAGCGAAGATTTTGACGTCGGCTGTTTTCACGCCTGCAATAGGACCGATATTCGGGCAGACAAAATCTTCTTGCACATCGCAGCATGTTGAAAGAATATTGGCTTTAATATCATTGGATACAGAAACAACTTCAAACCCAGGAACACTGATACAGCAAGTCACTGGAATGGTCGTGCCTTTTTCTGCGGTATCCTTTATAATGACATTGCATAATTCCACGCACCCCTGATAGCGGATCTGTGCGACCAAAAAACCGAGAGTGTTGCCGCTCAAGCTTGTGATGACGATACGGTCAAACCCGGTATCACCTGTAATTGCGGCAAATAAGCGGGCGCCTTGTGACGAGGGGCCAAGAGGAGGACCCGGCACAGTGATTGTTCGGGTAATACTTCCGACAAGATCAATGCCGGAAAAGAAGTCCACTTTGTAGGTGAACGTTCCAAAAGCATTTGGCATGAGCTCAATCCCAAAAATTTTGGATGGTCGAGACAAAGTCCACGTCATCGAAAATGCAGAAAAACGGGAAATCAAGGTATCTGGCTTATTAAAATCTTCTGTAAATGGAGGAACGCCCCAGTTGTTGATTCCATTTGGTGGAAGTTTTTCCATAGGTGAACTGAATGATACAGTCTGGAATCCGTCAGTGATTGAATTAACAGAACTAAAGTTCGGAATTTCTTGTAGGCTGATTTTTGAAGTTGTAGCCAAATAAGTGAATTCAGGATTTGAAATAACGTCGAATACAGCTCCTACCGAGGTAACAATAGGATTGTCTTCCCCAGGCTCTTCAGAAACAGCTAATGTGCTAAAATCAATATCATCAGGAAGAGAATTTGAATAAGTTATATTATTATTCATTAGAGTAGCTCTCTCTCATAAATTTATTTGTAAGAAAATTACTGTACATTACAGTACTGTATATTTATATGCTCTTATTTCTGGATGGGTGATATGTAAGAGTTGCCAGGCACCTTGACAGCTTCATAAGATACAGCCCATCTTTTCTCCTGGGAACTGAAGGCATCATGAAAAAGCCAAGAAACAGCTCATATTACCGAGGATGAAGTGAAAACACTGTTTGCAGAAATTCCGAAGAAATCTCTATTAGGTGAACTGAAAAATATCAAACACATCATTGATGCGTACATCAAAAGGATTGATGTTTTTCTCGAAACCGTGACGGTATATAGCTGATTAAGTTGAAAACAAGCTTGTGATTTCTTCCCCCGTCTTCAACGGGGGAAGAAAATGATGTTATATATAGCCAGTTTTTAAGCAATTGGCTATATTTTAAATTCTTTCCGAAAATCATATTAGCTTATGCACAAGAAAAAACCGAGGCTGCAATAATTCGCAGACCTCGGGCGTTACTTATCAACGTCATCTCATAAACGTTGACGGAACTGAAAAGTTATGTAAATACAGATGCCAATGTTTTACTACTCATTCTGCTTATTAGAAACACAATAAAGAATCTATCTCAAACCAATGTTTCGTCAGCCAAAGCATTTCATGTTTGATCTTCCATACGATACCCTCTTGAGCAAAAAAAATGTATTTAGATATATATCATTATGAGCCATAATAAAAAAGCAAAAACGCTTAAACCACGAGAGTTCAAATCCTTTTACTACTTTTCTGATTGGAGTAATCGTGGAAAAAAATTTTAATCTTGGAAGCAGGTTACACTTACAATATGAATTTCAATACATCCAAAAGATCATCGGTGTCAACAGCATGGGTGGCTATCTTTTTCACCTTTTCTGGTGCGTTTATTGCTATGGATTTCCCACAGGATTCAAAAACAGGAATATCAGTATATCCGTCGCCAACCGCCGCACATTCAAAAGTATCAAGTCCAGCCTTATTACAAAAATTCTTTAGGCAGTCCACTTTGTTTTCGGCTTTTATGTATTCAAAAATTTTCCCTGTAAATATTCCGTTTGCTACTTCGTAATCACTTCCATAAAACGCATCAAATCCCCACAAGTCCGATACAATTTCTGCAACTTGTTTTGGGCCAACAGTTATAACAATGCACTTGATACCGTGCTTATGTAACTCCATGACGGTTTGCGGTATGTTATTTAACGGACGAGCAATGCTTAAAAAATTTTGACGGATTTTATTTTCATTAAGTCACAAAAGCAATTTTTCCCTAAGAAGGTCCGCCGTTATATAATCGAGTTCGCCTTTATCCTCTTTTAACTGAATTACTGAATGCTCATGTTCTTTGCCATTTAATATACACGGAAGCATAATCGAATGAATTTCTCGAATCAAAGTATCATCCAAATCGAAACAAACAAGTTTAACCTGCATGATTAACCTCCAGTTAAGAGATACGGCAAAATCAAACATTCTGCTTACGCATGACATAATCACTTATATAATTGATTAACTTGAAAACAAGCTTGTAATTTCTTCCCCCGCCGAAGGCGGGGGAAGAAAATGACGTTTTATATATAGCCAGTTTTTAAGTTAATTGGCTATAATACATAATACCATGCTGCATCCTATAAAGAAAGACATGCCTTCCCCTTAGCGAAAGGTATATCTTTTCTGGCTCATTTGCTTAATTTAGATGCAAACCTCAGCGCGGGCACAAAAAAAACGAAACCCATCCAGCTTTAAGCTGATGGCAAGTTATGCAAATTTTGATTCTTGTGTTTCATGAAAGAATTGCAGGTTGCCCTTGCCTGAGCGCTTTGCTCTACATTTGCCGAGGATACTGTCTGCTCTGTATATTCTTCAATTAACTACTTTTTCAAATCCATAAGTAAGTACCATCTCATCCCATCCTTTTCATAAAGTTAACTATAATCAGGTTTATATGATTTACAAGGACATCGCATAAACCTTGTTGATCCACAAGCCATGTGAGATAATAAGACGTGTTACGGAAGGCGGATTGCAATGAAAGCAACTCGCCATTACCTGTAGAGGGAAGGATGAAGTTGCTGTGATAAGAGAGTTAAATGACTATTTGGCAAAGGCCGATATCGATTGGGCTATCTGTGGTGGCGATGCTATTGATATGTTTGTGGGCAAGCAGACAAGAGATCATAAAGATATTGATGTCGCTGTATTTTGGGACGAACGAGAACAACTTCTAACCTATCTGCTTCAGGGTAATTGGCGCATCTTCGAACCAGAAAATGGCTTATTGCGTGAAGTTACAAATCTTCAGAACGATTATCGAAAAAAGGACAATTTATGGTGTATCTTGAACTCCTCTTCTGCTTATTATATTGAAAAAGATCATGGAGACTTCTACCAAATAACCACAAGCAGAAAACAACAGGTCTCGCTTGATTTCATCGAATTTCTGTTCAATGATAGGGATGGCAACTCGTTTTTGTATAAGCGCAATCATAATATAAAGCTAGGTAATGCGATTCTTCATGACTTTAATGGGATACCCTTTCTAGCACCCGAAATGGTGCTATTATACAAGTCTGTTTTTACTCGATATTTAGATAGCAGCAGACCAGAAGACATCAGCATGGTTAATTGTTATAGGCACGATTTCAATATGTCTTTACCTTTGCTTACTATTGAGCAAAAATATTGGCTAAAAAACGCCCTATTGGTTTGTTACCCTGATGGACATGAATGGCTAACAAAATATTGAGATAATATGATGTGCGATTGGATTATAGGCAACCAGTCATTCCCTCCAGGAAAATAGGCAGTATGAGCCAATGCCACCATAATTAATCTAATAGAAGCATGGTGTAATTAACACCACAAAGTTCATATTGGAGGAAAATGCTATGCAGTGCTTCATTGAAAAAGAACCTTTACAAGATACCATATATCAAATCGTTTCTATTGCGGCAGACTATACTCGGGACTATTTTACAGACAACGTACCCAACGATACACAGAACGACTTGCGATTTCACAGAACTATTTATTTAAAAAACGATGCAGAAATTATTTCATTTATCGTTTTTACCTGTTTAGATGGCTGTCCTCATATTACATTAATGGCAACAAAAAGAGAGTATTGTGGTAACGGATACGCCAAAGCTCTTATGCAAAATTTCTTCGATTATGTTTCTGAATTGGAATTTCGTTGTATTGAGTTGTTCACTGTTTTGCCGCAATCAAAACCTGTTTACTTCTCTACTGTTGCTTTTTATAAAAGTGTTGGGTTTGAGATTATAAAAGAATATCCAGACTTTTGGGAAAGTGGCGCTATGAAGATGAAAAAGATTTGGTAATGGTGCCTTATTACTCTTCACCGATACCTGCGGCGCCGCCTTTTTTCACCGTCTCGCTCATTCCTGATCAGCTCCTCATGTGTAATCTTTCATTAGCATCTAATTTATGCTATTCTTATACTGTTTAAATTGATGGGAGGTAACGCTATGAATAGAGAAGAAATCGCTCTTGGAATATATGCAGCATCGCATATTACAGGCGAGTTCTTGTTACGGTCTGGACAAGTATCAAATGAGTATTTTGATAAGTATTTGTTTGAAGCCAATCCCGATTTATTGCGTGCAATAGCAAAAGAAATGAAATTGCTGATACCAGACAATACCGAAATAATTGCAGGACTAGAAATGGGCGGTATTCCTGTTGTTACTGCATTATCTCTCGAAAGCGATATCCCCGCTGCTTTTGTCCGTAAGAAAGCAAAAGAATATGGGACATGCAAGCTGGCTGAAGGAAGCTCCGTTCAAGATAAACGAGTATGTGTGATAGAGGATGTCGTAACTACCGGTGGACAGATTATTGAAAGCGTTCGCGAGTTAAGAAATCAAGGTGCCATTATTGATACCGTGTTATGCGTCATACTGCGAAACAACGCCGCTTACGATATACTTTTAAAAGAATCTTTATTACTTAAACCTGTATTTACGATGGACTTTATCAAGGATTTAGCCTCACAACTGTAAAACTAATCGTTTTGTATGCTTCACCCCTTAATCAATTGATTAAGGGGTTTTTGTTATGCACTTTTTTTCAACCTATTGGTCTTTCCTACTGCTTTTAATGGATACGGAGACACAAAGCAGCAAAACGTAACCATGGGCTTTTTCTCCGGCTCACTCATAATGCTCTTCTTGAACAGCTCTCTCTTTTTTTATACCTTAATTCCAGTTTAACCTTTCCCATTTGTATTTTTTAGACAAATATGGTATACTAAATATATTAACTATTTTGGAGGTGCTTCTGAGATGAATAACTCAACCCCGACACTCATGAAAATCAAGCTTGTATCATACACTATCGGGCTTAGAAAAGCAATTGCTAAGGGAGATCCAGATGTCATCCAGAAATGGCAAGACAGCATAGATGATCTTACCGATCAGATTAGCAGTAAAGATACTGACTAATCCTTATCCATAACGTTGGAATAACGCGTCAGTCGCCATGGTAGGCGGCTTTCTTTTTTTTCAGCCTCTTTATTCTTTGGAATTCACCTCGCACGGTGTTTCGGAAAGCAAAAATTTCAATATGCAGTACTGGACAGGCGAGTGTCGCCACCCATTGTTCATGTACCCTCTGGCATGGCGATCCATCCGTGTCGTAGCAGCGGAAATTATGTTTATAATACCTTTCCATAAAACACCTTGGCAATTAGGTGAGTATACGCTTTTACCAAGTCAGGGCTAAATTTGCATTTCGCTCATAATCTTACCGATACATTGGAATTCAGCCTCTTTTACTAATTTCATCTGTTATCAATGATTTTGAAATATACATTGCTTTTATCATGTTCTTGAATCGGGTGTGATGAGAGGTACCCTCCGCAAATTTCAGCTGTGCTTTTTCGCATTTGCTAATTATTGAAGATACAGGTCGTAGTGCCTCTACCAATTCTTCTTTTGTATATTTGTCCATAATATTTTCATCAGTTATCAATGATTTTGAAATGTACATTGCTTTTATCCTATTCTTAAGGAGTGTGTGCTGAGAGGTACCCTCCACAAATTTGGGCTGTGTTTTTTCACATCTACTGATAGCTGAAGAAACAATTTTTAGAGCTTCTTCTAATTCTTCTCTTGTATATTTGTCCATAGTATTTCATCTCGAATTCTGATTTATTGATCTGTTGGATTATATAAATGATGAGTACTATAGCCAATTAACATAAAAACTGGCTATATATAAAACGTCATTTTCTTTCCCCGCCTTCGGCGGGGAAAGAAATCACAAGCTTGTTTTCAAGTTAATCAACTATACAATATAGTATATCAAAATAATTCATGCTGTACGATCGTTAATTGCTTCCCCTCACCCGAAAGTATTAAAAAAATGGTTAAATATACTTATCATTTTTTAAGCAATTTGTTGCGACAGAGTATTTTCTTATTTCATCAGCAGAAGAAAGTGGATGCCTATTAATTGATTATAACCAAAGTAAACATCCGCCGGCTTAGCCGGCGGCTTTTCTTATGCGGGTATAACCCGCTGTTACTGGCTGCCATTGCAATGGCATATTACGGTCTGACATTTGCAAAAGCTTATTACTTGCTACCCTTGAAAGGGTCTTCGTATTCCCTGAATGTCAACTGATCCTGCAGCTTATCTTCTTTTAATTGGTTTTGGATATATTCAGCGATCTTTTTGGTGTTTTTCCCCACTGTGTCCACATAGTATCCACGACACCAAAAAGATCGGTTGCCATGTTTATACTTTAAATTCGCATGTCGTTCATGTATGATCAGACTGCTTTTGCCTTTGAGAAATCCCATAAAGCTTGAAACGCTCATCTTCGGCGGGATTTCCACCAGCATGTGAATGTGATCCGTACAAACTTCTGCTTCAATAATGTTAATACCTTTCCAGGAACACAATTCTCTTAGAATTTTGCCGATTTCTTCTCGCTTTTCACCATAAAATATTTCCCTGCGGTATTTTGGCGCGAACACGACGTGATATTTACAATTCCACGTTGTATGTGCTAGACTTTTATTGTCATTCATTTCGAATGTCCTCCTTTTGATGTACTCTTGCAGTTGCCAGACCGCAAGTTTATTCTACATCAAAAGGAGTTTTTTGGTCCGCTTCATCGCTAAAGCTTTTTTTGCTCCACCGACATAGTCGGTGGTTGTTTTCACAGTATAACCCCTAAGTAAACAGTAGCTGTTCTGTCTACTTAGGGGTTAGCGCTTCATTTTACAGGTGAGTGTTTATTAATAAAGCTGCAGTTGCTACACCGTAGCTTTATTGCATAACAAAAGGAGATTTCTTATCCTTTTATCGCTGAAGCTCTTTCTACAAACCTCACAGGCGCTACCCTTACGCTCTCCTGGAGTGTCAGTTTCGTACTCGCCGAAGGAGAATCGGCGGACATATGGCCTGAAAAACTCAATCATTCTATAGAGCATTAATATCTTTAAGAACGACCTTTCGGACTGGATTGTACCCTGAGCATTCTGCGTGAAACCGCAGGAACCGAAGGGTGCGCTGGCCATTTTCTTTATGAACGCCCTGCACAGGCTTTTGTTCAGACTGGTGTTTTAAATGAAAATCTGTGCTTTTAAGTAGAAACCAATTACTTTATCATGTCTACTACCTCCTGCGGAACAAAGAGCTTGCCTTCGCTGAATACTGTAAGTCCTTTAAAAGTTGTAGCTTTGCCGTTCAAAACAGCTGTATTTTTGTTAACCGAAAGCTTCAATGTATTGGTGCCCTTTGTAATTTCCGCTACAGGGTCTTGGGGATTACTGTCATTATACTTTACTACAGCGCCCTTTGCTTCCATGCTTGACTGCAGTGGTACAAAATTATTCTTTTGAAGCTTATAGAATTTAAGATTCGCAATGTTGAAAATGACCTCCTGGGTTTCTCTTGGCTGTCCGTCCTGTACCCACATGATTCCATCTGTACAATTAAATGTACCGCACGAAACCGTACCTACCGTCGCACCTGGAGCTCTGTCTATCCAACTGTTCGGGTCGGATCCTGTACGGTCTTCAGAAATCGCCAGGAATCTATGGATATTGAACAGGCCCATGTCATGCTGCAAAAGCTCCGTTGCCCGCGCCAAACGGTCCTATGCTCGACTTGCTTGCAGTACCTTTATTGTATTGCAGCATATCCGGGTGGATAAAATGGTTAGTATGAGCAACAGCATCATTCGCAACCCATATCTCTGCCGTTGCAGATGCTGATGCCTCTAAAAAGACTGCCTCTGTTTTGTCTGCTATCGGATATGTTGCTCCCCCCATGCGAGGCAGCTTCTCGATTAATTCAGCAGCCTCGCGGGCACTTCCTGCCTGCTGAAGCACTACAGTATGCATGAGCATATTATCGAAGCCTTGAATAGATACATCCCAAGTGCTAATTGCATTGTTCCCGATAGCTACTCCTTTTTCATTGATTCCCATTGCCATGGAAAATGAGCCAGGCAGCATGATTCCTTGGTACCTGTAGCCTGTAGTGGACTGCACCTGTACCATTATCTGGTTGCCGCGTCCAGCATCCCTGTTCTTCTGAAGATACACCTTGCCATCATTTGTTGCTGTTCCCGTAGCCAATAAGGTCGTGCATCCCTCATTCGATGCTGTATTTTACATATGAGCGTGAATTGTACATTAAGACTGTTTCATATTTAAGGCCTGCTCCATCCGCCAGACCCCTCACCTGTTCAGGCAGGTCAGGCACATACTTCGCACAGGTGTCCTTAAAAGCACTCATTGCATCGTCTTTTTGCTTCTGAGTCAATTTTGGCATGCTGGTGGTTTCATATTCCGTAATTATTTCGGTGACCAAAGCCTTGGCTTGCTCGCCATACTGTCGTCCAATCTCATAAGGCGTACCCACTAAAACTAGAGTCTGGATTTTAAGATCATCCTCTGACACAAATGCCGCCATCGGCTGACTGGGCACCGTGTCGCTGCATGCCGTGAAGGAAAACACCATTGCTACCGTCAAAATCAGTGCAAGAATCCGTGCCTTTTTTTTCATATGCTGTCCTCCCAGATGTTATTGATCCAAACAGAAACCGGATGCGGCATCACTTTATCCACGAAGCTCGCATTCTTTTTTCTGTCATGTACCACAATCTCTATGCAAAGTGTCGTATATTCATTGATACTGATTTCAAATGTTTATCATAACTTACTCACAACATATTCAATCTATATTCTTCCATTTAATATTTATTCTTTTGTTTCTTCAAATTTATAATCATTTTATGTAATACATAAAGCACAAATTCGTTTGACATCTTCTTACCGGCCATTATAACAGGCTGATTTTCGTCTTTCTCGTCCACATCAAAGCCAAAGGTCTCCGCCAGCTTTTTAAAGATGCCTTTTTTCTCCGCCGTATTGTCAGTAGCAGCCATAATCCCTGTCTTCACTCCCTTCTCAATGCTCGGATCCACGTCCTCTCCGCTGTATTTGCCGTGGGTGCTTTCTAAAATATTCAAATTTTCCCTATCCATAGCCATTGCAATATCATCTTTGTCATCCTTAGGGATAACAGGCCATACGAACCAGCCCCACCAGGCAAGCCAAAATTACGGTAACGATTTATGATTGCGCAGACAACAGGTAAGTGCTACAATTAGCAATTAATTACAATATATTAGGAGGGCAGGCAATGAAGGCTGTTTGTATTTTAGGTAGTCCGAGACCTAACGGGAATACTTCTGCTATTGTTTCTGAAATAATCCGAGGGCTTGAAAAACACAATATAGAGGTCACACAGTATTGCCTAAATCAATTAAATATCAGTTATTGCTGTGGATGCAAGTCTTGCTATAATACTGGCAAATGTGTTATTAACGATGACGTTTCTAAAGTCGTAGATGCTATTTTTTCTTCCCAACTGGTAATTGTTGCATCGCCTTCCTATTGGGGAGATGTAACCGGTCAGATGAAAGTTTTTATTGATAGGTGTACCCCCTACTGCAATACAAATGATGCTCGCTTTCCTACTCAGTCAGGACAAAAAGGTGTTGCTGTAGCTGTTCGGGCCGGACAGAATAAAAAAGAAAATCTGAATCTTGTACACACCATTGAGCATTTTCTGGGTCACCTTGACATTCCTCTGATTTCTCACTTTACTGTTGAAGGAATTAGCTCAGAAAGCGATTTATTGCAACGCCCTCAGATCCTTGCTGATGCGTATGCTTTCGGTGAAGAACTCTGCCGTTTCTTAAATTGATTTTTCTATTTTACACCCTTGACTTTAATATAGCCGGTCTTTCACGGCATAAAAAAAGCACCTCACAGCCTGCGTATGCAGGTGTAAAGTGCAAAGTAAATATATGCAAAGCTTTTGTTTATAATGCCTTTCCATGAACCACTTCGGGTTAGGTGAATGTAGATACAGTGTATTTCAGATGATTAATCTATCACAAATCCGCACCATTTATAATTATCATTAAACTCTATTTCTGAGATGCCACAGTATGGGACATTTTTTGCGACATCAGACTGAGAGACTGATTAAACTCTGAAACGATTTCTCTCTTATCGTTAACATAGCAGCCGCGGATTCGCTCAATATTGCTTTTATCCAGACGAAAGCGGCGGCGAATTTCTGCAATTTCTTTTTCATTCATCATAAACGATCCTCATTCAGTTTTATGTAGTTTTTTTTCAAACGGCGTGTTTATTATTTTATCATGAAATAGTGTTTTTGTCAGTATAACGGAAAAGGCTCTCACTGCCGGTTTTCTCTGTTGTGCCCACCGGGGCTTTCCTTTGGAGGAACTCTATGAAATCAGGACCGCCGCCCTTATGCGGGTATTGACCGGAGCATTCTAGGAATGTGACGGTAGAAATGCTGTTTTCATGACTTTACCGAGAGGAGTTAACATTTAAATGTTTATATACGCCGTTGTCTTTTTATCTGGGCGGAACAGGTTTATCCGCAGACGAACTGCATCAAGTATTATCAGTCTGATTCCTCGAGAAATTTAATACCGCGGCATATTTCAAATCCCTCTATTCTGACATTGTCAATGAAAGCGCCGCTGTTTACTGTGCCGTCACGAACATCTGCCACCCTGAATGCCAGTGTAATGGTCTGCCCCGCGTAAGGCGTAAGGTCAAAGATTGCTTTTGCTATGTTTGTAGTGACGGAATTAAATGTAACGTCATCCGGCGTGGGATAAGGCCGCACAGGGGCTTCGCTGATGCCGCTGGGTAGATTCGCATACGGCTGCATGTTGAGCGAAGTCACCGGGGTATTGTCTGGAAGCCGTGCAATATTCGTAAATCCCGAAGTCGTAATCACGTCCGCTCTGAAGTAGTCTTTGTACCTAAAATTAAAACTTGGAATCTCTTCTGTGCCAAACTTCCAGTCAAAGCTTAATTTTCCGGGATTCGAAGGAAGCAAAAAATCCAAAGACAATGTCACAGCATCATAAGAATCAAGCCCATCCGGGCTGCCCCTAGGGTCCGTTCCGGGGATATACTCTCCTCCTGCAATCTGTGATTCAAATGTGATTGCTGTGCCGGAGGTTGTGCTGACATCTCCATTACTGAGAACGATAAAAGAATTGCCTTGCGTGGGAAAACCTTGAAGCGGTATTGTGAAAACAGCTCCCTGGCTTACATCGCCGGTATATGTGACATCAACCAGGCCGGACTTTGTCGCCGGTGTAACAATTGCGTCTGCCAGTTGCTGTGGAGTCGGCGGGTCGGCAGCTTGTAAATGAACGGGAGAAGTTACGGTTCTCTGATCGGCCATATTAAATATGCTCCTTTTGTGGCATCAACATGATTATATTTTATGTGATTTATTGATTAAGGCAGCCCTCTGCCTGAGTGCACTAAAAACCTATCATTAGAAATCCTAGAGAAGCAAATTATTTTTATCACAGCATAATATGTTTGTATTGGTTACTTAGTACCGTCCGCATTCGGCTTTCGCAAACGTCCGGTAACAATTTCAAGAAATAATTACCCGATTCTATGGATAGACAATACGCAATATAAACAAAAGGTTGAGATCAAGATCTGCAATGACTTTTAGCGAAACACATTAAACTGTGATCATGATAATCACAAACCCCATGAAAACAATAACCCGAACCCATCCCCGATTGGGGCAAGGTTCGGATTATGTGTGTTTGGTTTCGGAGGCAGGACCGGACCGCTGATGTTTACAGTTCGCTTTAGCAATATATGTTTGGCATGGTCTCCCCACGGAGACCGTAGATATCACCGTATGCGGTGAATGCGTCGAACTTGCTGCCGAGACGCTCCCTCAGCTTGTCGAAGGCTTTACCGGTCTCGTCAAGTATGCGTCCCTCATCACAAGCCAGCATTTTGCGGCCCTCCATCATTATCTCTCCGTCAACGATAACGGTGTCGACGTCGTTGCCCTGAGCATGGTATACCACGCGCTGCACCGGCATGATGCCGAAGGGTGCCAGATGGGGCTGTTTGGTGTTGATGATGATGATATCGGCCTTCTTGCCGACCTCCAGCGAGCCGATGTCCTTATCCATACCCAGCGCCCGGGCGGGGACGATGGTACACATCTCTAGCACCTTGCCGGCGGGGGCAAGCAGGGGGTCGTTGTCGTGGGCACGGTGGATAACCTGGAACACCTTCATGTCCCGCCAGATATCATAGCTACGGTCGGGCGAGGTGCCATCGGTGACAATGGCCACCGAGCCTCCGGCCCGCATGACCTCGTAAACGGGGCAGCGCTTTTTGATATTAGCTCGGGTGGTGGGGCCGTGGAACAACACGGCGCCTGTATCGGCGAAAATCTTTATCTCCTCTTCCGAAAGACCCGTCGAGTGGGTCAGAGAGGTGTGCGGATTCAGCAACTCGGGCGTCGTGTCGTAGACGAACTGCACCCCGCCGCCGTAAAGATGGGTATGGAGGAGACTGCCGTAGGTTGTGGCGATGCGGTACATCTCCTTATTCTTCCAGATGGCGAACTCCTTTGTCTCGGCCTTGGCGTTCCAGCCGATGGAGCCTGGGGCGACGATGCAAATCTGGCGCTTGTGCTTACCGTTCAGCTCACGGACGGCTCTCTCGGTGGTCTCCACCATCTGCTCGGGGGTCAGGGTATGTTCGGTATGGCTGTCGCCCTCCCAAGTCCAAGCCGACTTAGGCCAGGGCCCGTCGCAAGAGCCGACGCCCGACACCTGACGGAGGCCCGTCTTAGCAGCACCCTCGAAGTGAGCGACCAGATTCTCCACCCGGTCGGGTCTGGGAGTACTGCCCAGCATCGACACACCGGTGGTTATGCCGAATTTAAGGCGGTCGGCGGCGGCAAGAGCGCCCTCAGCGTACCAGAAGAAATCGTCGGTGTAGTGGAAATAGATGTCCTCGGCCATCTTACCCCACCATGCATCGGGAAACTGTGTATCGTTGCTCTCGCCCAAGGTCTTGGTCAGGCAGTGGCCGGCGTGGCCGTGGGCGTCGACGAGGCCGGGCATGACGCAAAGCCTCTCAGCGTCGATGACGCGTTTGGCGCAAACGTACTCGGGCAGGCCCTCCATGGGGCCAAGGGCGGCAATACGGTCGCCGTTTACGGCTACAAAGCCTGGCTGATAAAGGGAATGTGCAGGGTCCACCGTGATGACGGTAGCATTCTTGATGATGAGATCGTACACGATATCATGCCTCCTTTATTCATATGCCTATTCGTACGCGGCCCCGCCGCTTGTACTAAAATCATATCACATAAGTCAGAAGGCGACAATGAATAATAGAGGACGATAGGTGACATTTCAGCGGCAACCGAAGAAAGTTAGGTGAATATAGATGCCATGTTTTATAATGAATCTATCCAAGCGGACCATGACTCAAATGAATATTCATATTCTGTGAAGCCCGCTTCAGCGTAAATCTTTATTGCTGTAGGATTATTTGAATAGAGATATAATAAATCATCACTATGTTGATAATGATAGTCAACAAAGAATTTTGTTATTTGATGCGCATATCCATTTCCCCTATAAGGAATGCCCGTTTCAACAGAATCAACTCTGCCAACTCCATTCTGTTGAAATTCGATCGATGCAGTGGTAACAGGAATACCGTTATGGTAGGCAACAATCAAATGGTAGTTTTCAGACTTTAGACTCTCTTCAAAGATAATCCTGCAACGATCAATATCCTCTTTTTCAAAAACATTATTTAATATGTCATCATCGATCTTTCGTACACGCTTTATATCAAGAGTTATTGGGATGTCAAGCTTCTTTACTTTTTGATGTATCATATACTTGCTTTTATCATACGACTGTATTATAAATCCATATTTTTTTAAAAAAGGCGTTATTTCATTTAACTGTCCATTTATTAATGCAGAGTATATCCTCGGCACAAGTTTTTTTGATAAGTAAAACTCTTTTACCTGCTTTACCGCGGTATCAAAATCACTTGTATCTATTATAATGGCATGGTTTCCATCGTGAGAATCAGGTATGAATTCATTATAGAATAATAGACCGTACTCAACCTCGGAAAGATTTGAAAAAAGGCTTGGAAAACGATATTCAGATTTCACAATTTTAGATTTTATATCCATCTTATAAACTCCCTGTCAATTGTCCTATGTCTTCCATTATAACGAAATACTGCCGTTAAATAATAACAGATATAACAGCAGCTTTCGACAAAATTTGTGGTGGAGAAGGAGGGACTCTAACCCTCGAGGCAATTTTGGCACAATTAAGCGATTATACGCTTCTGCCAAGTCAGAGCTAAATACGCGTTATGCCCAAATTAAGAATCAGGTTTTTTGGGTCAAATACAAAGCAATCGTATCATTAATCGTTATTTTATTCCCTGCATTTATAACAGCTTCCCTGATTTCTCCATAGAATTTTGATTTATACGGTTCTTGCAACGTAATATGTTCTACCTGCGTGCTACTTAAATACTCAACATATTCGTCTGCATTAAGGACTCTTACTCTTTTCCAATCACGATAATTAAAGTCAACAAATCCGTAATTCACAACATTATCGTAATTCAATCTGCATGTATATTTGGTTTCGACATGGAAGTGTTTTTGGTATATCTCTTGAATTTGGTTATACAACTCTTCGTTTGCTCTTTTTTCATCCGAAAGCGTCATAAACATGGCTAATGTTCCACCGCTTTTTAGAAGGTCATATACTTTAGGAAATCCGATTTTTTCTGGAATCCACTGTATTGTAGCAGCTGAGTATACTAAATCAAATTTTAGCGTTCCAAAGTCATGGGTTTCGAAGTCATCATTTACTATATGAAAATTATCATACGAGTTAAACTTATTCTTTGTAAATTCTGCGAGATGTTCTCCCAGTTCAATTGCCAGATAATCGCATCCCGTTTTTAAGAAAGGTTCGGTAGCCTGTCCTGTCCCCGGACCGATTTCGAGCGCCGCTTTGTCGGAGTTGAGTTTAGCGTATTCAATCACATCAGCAAATAGCTCCTCACAATAACGCGGTCTCCATTTGTCAAATTGTTCCGGGATCCTATCAAATGTTTTTCTAAAATCCATATTGCTTACCTCTCTGTCAAAATAATTCATGCTGTAAATCAAATACATGAAGCAATGCTGCACGCAATATATCAAAGATAGCTTTTGATTTGGCGAGTTAATGAATATACGCGTCTGTGGGGACAGGGCTAAAGCTCCCATTGTGCTCATAAACTAAAATTTATCTACTACACATATCCTTTTCAAATCTGAAGAAATATTCTGATCCTGCAATATCCTCACCCAGTGCGTGAGGATCGGGGTGATGTGGATTGTAAAACTCAACGATATTAAATCCACACTTGTTAACGTAAAAATGAATATTCCGCTTTTCAAAATAAGGGGTATGCGTTTCCCAAATCTCGGTTTCAGGGTGAAGCTGTTCAATGGATTTCCACGCCGCAAGCCCAACACCACGGCCATGACCGTTCGGATTCACAAATAGTAAATCAAGCGAATTGTGGCGAGTTGCGGGATGAATTACAATTACCGTACCTCCAACAATCTGACCATCCAGTACAATGTGGTAGGTTTCAGCACCCAGTGCATCCATGGATTTTTCAATATCTTCTTTGGGAATTACTTCACCTGCCGATTCGCCAAACTCCTTTACTACAGCAACAGCAAATGCCGCATGCAAATCATTTATAAAATTAGCTCGATCGCCCTCACTGATGGGAACAAGCAAAATTTCTATATCAGATATGTTATTCATCGCATTTCCTCCAAATCTTCATTGATCGCACTATCGGATTATACTTATATTGTACTCTTATAGTTTTCTTGCTTTGACTACAAAAGTTACAGGAAACATCTTTGCTTTATTTACAAAATCGCTGTTATCGTCCCGCGATTGCATAATTTCATCATCAGATTGCTCAATCATTTGCTCAATTACAAATCCCGCTTTTGCCAACGCATTCACATAAGTTGATAGTTTACGGTCCGATAATGTTAGCACACCTTCATCAAGAGATACCGAATACCAAGATTCATCGAAATAACATTTTTTAAAAGCAAGCATATTATTCTCTGCAACAACACATTTGTGTATAGGGTGAGACCAACTGAAAATAAATACGCCGTCTTTTTTAAGGTAAGAAGCGATCCGGCAAAAAGTGCCATCAAGGTCGGTTGTCCAGCCTATGGCGTAAATCGAATAAACAAAGTCAAAATAATCCACGGGTATGTCACATTCTTCTTCCATGGCAGAACAGATCAATTTTGCTGAAAGACCGCACGCCGCCAAATGTTGCTTTGCCTTTTCAATTTGTTTTTCTGATATATCCATACCCCATAGTTCAGATGCTTTGCGATCCCCCTGATATTGCAAGGATTGACCGTTTCCACAGCCTATCTCTAACATCTTTTTTCCTGAGACATCACCAAAAAGTTGGCAACTTTCTTCTGAGACAAATGCTCCGTACATAGGAAGCACGATTGCTCCTAAATAATCATTTCCTTTTGTATCCCAATAGAAGCCGTTTGTTTTATAAACAAAATTCTTGTCCATGCCGACACCCTCCACTTAATATAAATAATCTGCACTTAGAGTATCATGATCGGTAAAATAGTCAAATGTCTAAACTACGAAGGCTTGAGTCATATTTTACCATCTTACAGCAAAGAAGTCGATTGCTAGCAATCGACTTCTTTTAACAAATCTATGGCAAGTGGTGAATATACGCTTCTGCCAAGTCGGGGCTAAACAGGAAGATTAAGCTTATTATGTTTGATAAAATACATACCCCTTTCGCAAAGCTATTGCCGGATACTATGCTCATCAATACGCCGTACAACACTATGCGTATAAGCGGAAAAGTACTTAAGCCAAAATCGATATGCTGTAGGATTTATGCTTTCAAAATCAACTCCAAGAAGCTTAAACCCCTCAGCTTTTAAATTACAAATCGCATAATTAAGTAAATTTGGGTAAACTCCAGTTCCTCTGTGTTTAGGCATGCAGAAGGCGCCATCTACATTTAGCATATCATTGGTTTGCGTAATGAAGGTTTCACCACTATTATTAATTTTCAAGAATGCCACAATTTCCATGCCCTTTTTTGCAATAAAATACCTTCCATTTCCTTTCGCAATTGATTTACAGAAGGCTTCCTGCGAATAGGGGCGGACTATAAAGGATGGACTACTTGCCATATGTTCACCTAACATAGCATACAACGGATAAACGAGCATATATTCATCAGCTGGCAATTCGTGGTAGGTATATTGAGGGCAATCATGCACTGTTATTCCTTCCATTGACCTTATCGCATCCAAGCATCTCATACCAAAACCATAATAAAAAAATTTCTCTTGTGCGACTATATCATGGGCATACAAACAGATTGCATGGCTTGATGCTCCGGCCTTTGCCCATTTTTCAGCAGCCGCTTGATACATGCGGGCGTAGACTTCTCCTCTGTTTTGGATAACAGCTCCATTACCATGCATAGGGGAAAAAACACCAACCGCATTGGTGGAACGAAATGCATTTTTAAAAGGTGGAAAACAACATAAAAAGCCTAGCATCTCTTCGCCTTCAAATGCTGCAACTCCCAGTCTGTTTTCGGCAAAGAGATGCATATCTGGCCATATATCAACAGGCGGTAAAGCGGATTCAATCTCTCGTTGAGCATCATAGTTTTGTTTGGCGACTTGAATTGCCAGCTCAATATGATTTTCAGTAAAATCCGTAATATACATATATTCTCTCCTTTTCTTCTTTTAACCTCTTTCTATATTTGTATGAAACAGCAATGAAACTTTTCATCACAACCACTTCCTTCATAGATTAAGACACACAAATCCGAACCTATTGCCAACTGGAATATCGATAACCGAACGGGTTTGGACTGGACAAAATTGAGGAGAAAGAGGGACTCGAACCCTCGCTACAATTTTGGCACAATTAAGTGATTATAACTTCTGCCAAGTCAGGGCTAAATATCGTATGATATTTCTTTTGTGAGGGATCTCCATTCAGATGACAGAATCCCATATTCATATGTATCTTGCCAAATTGGATTATTAAAGTTATCAGTCTTAAAATAAATATTTTGTTTTAGATGTCCTTCTTTCCTCATACCCAAACGTTCAAGAAGTTTCCATGATTTCTCATTTTCAGGATTACACATAGCTATGATACGATGTGCATTTAATTTTTTAATAGCATAGTTCACAACGGCCTTAGCGCTTTCAGTAGCATACCCATTTCCTTGATAGTTTGAATTAAAAACGCAACCCAATTCCCATGTATTAAAATCTTGCTTCGACAGATAGATGTTCCCGATTAATTTTTGGTTTTCTTTCAAACAAACTGCCCAAAATGCATCATCATTTGAACGCTTTATTGCTTCACTTTTAGACTTATCTTCTGAATATACATCATATGGTTCATAAAAAACCACTTGTGGGTCAGATAAATACTCATATAAATCTTTCCAATCTTCAGAAACAAATTGTCTTATTATCAATCTTTGCGTGTCAATCATGTTGTTTCCTCACATTCAACTGACATCAATTATTAGGAACACAATAAAGAATCTATCTCAAACCAGTGTTCCGTCAGCCAAAGCATTTCTTTTGCATACCCTTTTCTTCTTTCCGAAGGTCTAACCGAATATCCCATATGCCCACCCCAGACACTTAAAATAGGGTGGTCGATGTGATGTCTAAGGTCAATAACACCAACAATTTTGTTGTCGACCGGGCGTACAGCAATATAAGTGTTGGAAGTCACACCGCCTTCTGGACATGTTTCTTTATTCTCACGCATATCAATGATTTTTATCCATTCATCTGCTGATGAGCAATTTTTCAAAGGTCCACATCCAGCAAACTCATCATCTGCCGCTAAAAGCTCTTGACGAAAATTCATAATATCGTCAGCATATTCCATTGATGGTTTTATTAACATAATTTCATTCATAAAATTACCACCTTATATAATCGCTTAATATAAATGACTTTGACAACCTTGATGGGAAGTTAGGTAATAAAGGATACACGCATTTAGCTTTTGTATAATGCTCATTATCCTCGGAAGGGGATTTTATCCAATATAAAGTCTGCACATTCTTGGACAGTATGTATATTTGTATCAATACTTAATACAAATTCAATACTGTTTTCTGCAATCTTACTTTGTTCTAAGGATTGGTTCTCTCTTCTATCTTCGCGCAAAATATTACGCTGCCTGCACACTTCCAATGGACAATGTATATTAACAATTTTCAAAGGATATCCTTCAAAAATTTCCAACAGCTTTTGATAATGCTGATTTAATCCATCAATATTCATAACCAATCCATCAATAATGACATCTCTTCCTTGTTCCGAAAAGCTGCGTGCAGCATGGTACATGGCAATAATAGCATTTGAATAATATACATTATTAGCAGCAGCCCATGTAGGTATAGTTTTCTCAAACAAATCGAATCCCACCACAAAGACTAGCTTCGTTTTCCGTAAAATAATTTCATTTATAATTGAGGTTTTCCCTGTGCTAGTTAGACCATTTAGAAAAACAATATTGCCATAGTCTTTCATTTCTGTGCCTCCCTACCTAGTCCTTATCCAAGTATCCTCATCTCATCCACCAGATCCTGGATCTGCCGTTCTTCCGCGATCTTTTGGAAGGTTTCCTTGGCTTAACAGTTATGTTAAATTATGTTTATAATACCTCTCCATAAAACGCTTCGGCAAGTTAGGTCAATATACGCGTCTGTGGGGAGAGGGCTAAAGCTCCCATTGTGCTCATTTGATGAGGTTAGTACAATTTCATAATCCATTCCCAATCATTATCATTTTTATGGCGTTCGTACATCATCTCATTTGTATCTTCATCGTCAAAAACTTTTAATAAATCCATAAAATTATCTACAATGGGATAGTTTAAAAGTTCTTCACGTTCAATCCAAAGCATTTCGCCTTCGTCAGAAGAAACAACCGTCCCCTCAAATTTGTTGGTTTTAAAAAGCAATACGATGTAACGTTCATCATCTTCTGTTTGAAATTGCTTAATTCCACAAATTTTAGGAACATGTATTACTAATCCCGTTTCCTCTAACATTTCCCTTTTTATTCCTTGAACAAACGATTCTTCCTTTTCAATGTGTCCCCCAGGGAAAGTGATGCCACGCCAATCTTCTTTTACTCTATTTTGCAACAAGAGTTTATTATCGTCATAAATCATACAAAGGGCCGTTACTATTGCGTTTTCGCTTTTCGCCATTTTACACCTCGCATAATTATAAATAATGAGTACTACAATAGCATATTAAAATTATTCATGCTTCAAGTCAAACACATGACGCAAGACACAAATCATACAGTATCCCTAAAATCATACTGTATTTATTCTGTTAAAAGCTTCGCTTTCAAGCGGCTGGTATGCCCGCTATTCCTGCAGTGAACCAAACTCTTATACTGCTCCACGATTCGTGCGACATTTTCCGCGATAGCGACAGTTCCATCAATATGCAGAACGGGACAGGGGAGTGTTGCCGCCCATTGTTCATGAACCCTCCGGCATGGCGATCCATCCGTGTCGTAGCGGCAGACACAGGAGAGGAAGTTCTTATGATTCTCGAACATGTCTCCACCCGGGAGTATCCTCTCACCAAACCGAGCTAGCTCTCGGGCGTTAACGCGTTCCACCCGCGTCTCAACGGGTGCCGAGTTAAACACGGCCAAGTCAAACAGCGGCACGAAAGGCATATTGTAGCTGTCCATCGAGCCGGACATGACGAAGTGCGGAAACTTAGATATATCGCCCATCAATAATTCGATCAGCTCCTCCCGTGGCCTTGTAACCGTGAAGGGGATCTCGGTATCCCAACGCCATAAATAGTCGTCCAGATCGAAATGCTGAAATCCGAGTCGCTTCGCAACATCCCTGCCGAGCGTAGTCGTTCCGGAGCCGGGTGAGCCGAATATAATAATTCCTCTTGTCATTTGATCACCATCTTCTGTCTTTAGTTTTATACTCAGCTAATATAAATAATTTAAATATTGTATATCATAAACGCTGTACAACCAAAAAGACTTAAACCACGAGGGTTCAAGTCCTTTAATTCATTTTTGTTTGGGGGTTTTTAATTAATATTTATTTCTTTTTTTGCACCGCTCTAATTATTTAGTCTATATACGTTTTGATAACCAAATTTCTGCTGATAGGCTGGATCGGCTGAAGAGATTCGATAAGTGAGTTTGTCGCCCTCCAATATCAGCGCATGGGTCAATTTATTATCCATTTCGGTAAAAACCGCCATCACATTTGCGGAGATACTTTCTTTTGTAACATCGCGAGTTGCCAAAAATCCATCATTTGCTACAATGTGATAACCATTTTGCGTGCTTCCCGTGATCGATATAGTCATGGCAGGATTATCTGTGTCAATATATGTTCCGGTCCAGTTAAGGTCAGCAGGAGGCTCTTTTGTAGTAACAGCATTGCTCTGCGACACTTCAGAAGTTTGACTGCTGCCTGCATTTGAGGGGATCACTTGATCGGAGGAGTACTGCTGTTTATACGTGACTGCGCCATCCTCGACAATTTCTAAACTGAAATTTTTCATACTATTCAAATCCATATCCTGCGGCGGGCTAATAAAAAATGATATTTGATCTGAATTCGGCTGCGCGTTCAAGCTCACGCTGACACCCACAGCAGGATCAATCATCGTCGAAGTATTTCCCGATATTTTCCATAAGCTTGCAGGAATTTTAAAAGTTTCAATGGAATTCATACCATTTGTGCGTCCGGGGTCGATGCCCATGACAACGAGGTAATCGCCAAAGGTGATGCCCCAGCTATATAAATATATACTTTGACTCGCCTTTTTTTCATGAGCGGGATAGGTATCCTGCAGATTCAACCCTGAAATCGTCCGCATTGACCTGCAACCCGTCCTGTGTCATGGCAAGGCCATAGGAGCCGTGTTTTTGGTTTGACATGTCAGTTTGAGAAGCCGCTTCAGAGCTGGTCCCGTGTATACCCGCAGTACTTTGAGTGGCCGTTACAGCACTGCTGGCCAATTGCGAATTTTCACCCTTACTTGCGCATGAAGCAAGCATAAAACAAATGACTAAAGATATGAAAGCAAGCGAAAAACGTTTCATTATAATTTCTCCAATTTAGATAATTTAAGAACAATTGATTCTGTCGTGCGGGTAGTTAATGCTGTAATTTTTTAAAAAGGAATATCCTACGCTTTCGTTAAATCCTCACACAACAGCAACATTCTCCGCAATATAGTTAGATATGTAAATTTTTCCAAAAATAATAATACATCTATACTCTGTATTTGTCAATCTGGGGGAAGTGACCGCCCATTGAAGAAGATTTCAGCTTACGCATCGGCTTAGAATGTGGAATAGCTTTCAAGGATGCCCTGCGAGACATCAACCAGAGCTTAAACGTCCTAGTTTTGAAAATAGCTTGCATTCCAATATCCGTCAAGCTTGTCAAACAGCTTGGTGTCCTATTTGATGCCGGCCTTTGCCTTATTCTTAGCGTCCAGTTCCTTTTCCCATGCGCCGTTATCATCGTCAATGGCCTGCCGCTGCAAGCTCCGGCGTTCCTCGAGAGAAAGTCCCAGGATATCCTCATTCACGATGCCCCGGTGGATGCAGTGACAGTTGACGCGTTCCGATGCCGGAAGACTGGTATCACGCGGGAAATCGATTCGTAGGTACCAGTAGGCGCATGAATCACAAACTTCTCGTTTTTACCCACTATCTGACCGTCCATCGCCTGATGGTGGGGCCGCGGACTGTTCTTGTGGGAGCCGGTGTGCTTCCATTCCTTTTTCTCTACCGCCGGACTTTGCCGGATCGCCTCCTGGGCCGAATAGGAATGAGCCGTCAGCATTTCGGTGATGGCGGTTCTCCGCGCCCTCACCCTGCTGAAGGAGTAACTGTCCCTTAAATTATCGATCACTGTCTGGATGCTGTCCCCATTTTCAAGCGCGGTATCGAGAACGTTCTGAATCTCCGTGTGGGAATCCAGTTTCATCAACTTCCCGAGCTGTTCGCTCCAACCGTCTATCCATGTGGTAGTGCGGTCGCTGAACGCCTCAAAAGAAAGTTCCTGATCAAGCTGCTTTATGTAGCTGTCGGTCAGCCTAGACATGATTTCCTCAAAATGCTTCTGAAAGATTTTTTCAATCTTTTCATCGGATATATCCCCGGAAATAAGTTTGGGCATGATCTCATCCAGTACCTTTTCCAGATCATCCTCTTCAAAGCCCTCTGTAAAGTAGTTTGCCTGTTCAGTTAGGATAACCGTCAGAGCTTCTTCCAAATCGTTAATTTGTTCGACCGTTTCCCCTGTATCGGCGCATCCCGCTTTTTCAGGCTTTCGGCCAGCTCATCGTCAGAGGCTTTCAGTAGCTTGTCAATGGCCTTGACCACATCCTCATATTCGTTCACGTGGCCACCTTCTCCCCGCCCATCTTCAGCAGCAGCTTTTTGACCTCCTTCATCACGCATACGACATCCTCATCCTTTTGGGCTACCGCTTTTTTGATGGCGCTATCAAGCTGTTCAGGAACTGAAGGAGAGGCAGCCGCAGGCGCTTGCGCCTTGCTAACCACCAGTGGGATGTCTCCCCACTCCTCCTCATAATTCTCAGAAGCTATGCCGAGAGACTTACAGGTGAGTTCCTTCGCCGCATTGGGCGTCAGTCCTCCGGCTCTCTCGGTGATGTTCAGTATCATGGTGAGGTCATCCGGGTTAGTAATATCAGGCTCTTTGAAATAGACCTCGACGTACTTAAAGCGGTACCCGTTCAGAAGCTTATAGTTGATGCGCAACGCAAGGCAGAAATGGTATCATAGTGGTATCACAGAAATAAAAAAGTCCCCAGAACACCTCATTGTTATGCGGTTTTCTGGGGTTTTTCATCTTATTTCCACTCGATTCTATGCCATGTGTTATAGGTGATTATTGTTGTCTCTACGTTGCTAATATTATTCATATTCGCTTATTTTCCTTTGATATTTCTGGCTATCCAAAAAAGTGTACTCAAAACGGAGTCAGTTCACTATGATAGTTTCTATTTTTATATGATAAATTGTAAAATAAAGTGAGCTACCCAAGGATGGCTTAAAAATTTACATGTTTTTGTAACAATATGTACATAAACATTACCTCAATTTGGTTGGGAATTTACAATGATTTCGCTATAATAAGCGTGTAATAGCCGAACTAGGAGGTAAAGAATGCATAAAATCGAGCTGCGGAATATCACCAAAGCATACGGTAAAAACCCCCCGGTCATAGAAAATCTGGATCTCAACATCAATGACGGCAGCTTTACCGTTCTTCTGGGGCCTTCAGGGTGTGGAAAATCAACAATTTTACGGATGATTGCTGGATTGGAAAAGGAAACAGCCGGTGATACGTGTATTGATGGCAAAAGCGTGAAAGACGTAGAGCCCGGTGAGCGCCGCATTGCCATGGTATTTCAGAACTATGCCCTGTATCCCACCATGAACGTAAAGGAAAACATCGAATTCGGTCTCAAAAATATCAATATGCCTAAAACCGAACGGGAGGCCCGTATCGATGAGATTGCTAAAATGGTAGGGCTGGAGGAATATCTTGAGCGCAAGCCACAGCATCTTTCTGGCGGTCAGCGGCAAAGGGTAGCTCTGGCGAGAGCTATCGTCAAAAACCCTTCGGTGTTTCTGATGGACGAACCACTCTCAAATTTAGATGCCAAGCTTCGCAATCAAATCCGCACAGACCTGATAGAGCTTTATCGAAAGCTGAAAACCACCTTCGTTTATGTGACCCATGATCAGGTTGAGGCCATGTCCATGGGGACAGAAATTGTACTGTTGGATAAGGGAAAAATTATGCAGACGGGAAGCCCATCTTCCATTTATGAAAAGCCGGACAATGTATTTACTGCCCGGTTTATTGGCTCTCCTCCAATGAATATCCTCGAGGTCGAAGCGTGTACATCACTGGAGTATCCGTTTCCCGAAGGTGCGCGGTATGTTGGTTTTCGTCCCGAAAAAGCACTTCTCAGCACCGGGGGAAAAGAACCCGCCTATGACGAAGTATCCCTGGATGGCACTGTCCTCGCAAGAGAAATGCTGGGAGATCAAATACTCTATAAGGTTCAGACATCCTTTGGAGTGGTACATATCAAGAGCTTTGATACACAGCTGATAGAATATGGCTTCAGTACGGTTACCGTTAAAAAAAGCAGTCTTTTCTTCTTCGACGGTTGTGAACAAAGAATTGATGCCTCTCAGAAAGGCGGTATATAAGAATGTTTAATATGGAAAGAGCGATAGACAGAAATAAAGTGACCATATCCGCCTTTTCAGTCAAAAAAAATGTTATCGAAGCGGGAATGAAACAAATAGCGGCGACAGTGCTTCCCTATGCCATGGTTGCGCCGGCCATGATAATCTTTTCGGTTTTCGTCCTCTATCCCATTGGATACATGGTTTATCTAAGCTTCTTCAAGTGGAATCTAATTGGTCCAATGAAATTCGTGGGACTGGACAATTTTATCGACCTGTTTGGAGACGCGGATTTTTGGCAGGTATTTGGTAATTCTTTCCGGTATATGTTTTTTATGGTGGCGTTGTCGGTGTGTCTTGCGCTTCCGCTGGCAGTCTATCTTAAGCGCAACAGCAGGGTCAACAGCATACTGCAAAGCGTCGTTTTTACCCCCTATATTATTTCACTGGTTTCCGTCGCCTTTGTATGGATGTGGCTTATGGATTCTGATTACGGACTGCTCAACTACCTGCTGAACTTGGCGGGGTTTCCTAAAGTGGGCTGGCTGGAAGATCCAAAATTCGCCTTGTATTCTTTGATTTTGGTGTCGGTTTGGAAGGGCGTGGGCTATAATACCATCATCTTAATTTCCGCCATGCAGACGATTCCGGACTATCTTTATGAAGCGGCCAGCTTGGACAAGGCTAAAGACAGCACCATTTTTTTCAAGATTACTCTGCCTTTGATTTCTCCCTCACTCTTTTTTCTGACGCTGATGAACATGATTTCCGCCTTCAAGGTATTTGAAACAGTCAATATTATGACGCATGGCGGCCCCATGAATTCCACCAACACGCTGGTGTACAACATTTATGAATATGCGTTCAACTTCTACAAAATCGGTTATGCTTCGGCAATTGGCGTGGTTCTGATGGTGATCATCGGTATTTGCACCCTTCTGTACTTTCGCACGCTGAGCAACCGTGTCCATTATAGGTAAAGGAGAATGCTACATGAGACAATCGATTCTAAAAAAATCGGCAAGATGCATCATTAACTTACTCATTGTGCTGGTCTTTTTTCTTCCGTTTTACTGGATGGCGCTCACCTCTGTTAAAAATCTGGGACAAACACTGAAAATGCCTCCGGTTTTCTGGGTGAGCAATCCCCAGTGGAAGAATTTTATGGAGGTCTTTCGCGCAATTCCGTTTTTTTCCATGCTGAAGAACAGCGTGATTGTGGCGGTCGGCATTCTGCTGTGCCAGTGCTGTACGGTCATCCCAGCAGCCTATGCCTTTGCTCGGTTCCGTTTTAAGGGCGATACGCTTCTGTTTGGCCTGACTCTCGCCACCATGATGATCCCGGCACAGCTCATTTTCCTCCCGGTTTTTCTGATGTTCAGCAAGGCGGGGATGATCAACAGTTATGCCAGCCTGATCCTGCCCTCAGCCAGCAGTGCCTTTGCAATATTCATGCTGCGCCAGTCCTTTAAGCAGGTGCCCGAAGAGCTGTTGGAAGCCGCCCGTCTGGATAACGCCAGCGAATGGAGCATTATGTACAGGATCATGCTGCCCATAGCTCGCCCTACGGTGGTGACATTAGCGCTGATTACATTCATAAACACATGGAACGACTATTTCTGGCCACTTGTGCTGACAACAAACAACAATGTACGAACACTGCCGGTAGGAATTGCCGCGCTTCGCATGTCAGAAGGCGGAATTAGCTATCATATTCTTATGGCGGGCAATGTTCTGCTGGTTGTACCAGTGCTTGTCGCATTCTTCTTTGCACAAAAGCAAATCATCAAGGCATTTACCTATATGGGTGAAAAATAACACTGCTGATTTCTCTAAACGGCAGTGAGGAGATAAAATCCTTGATCAACGTCAATTTTTAAAATTTGGAGGATTATATGAAGAAAATTATTTCCATGCTAATTGCCGGGACGGTACTTCTATCAATGACAGCCTGTGGCGGTACGACTACGGCCGCAAACGCAACCAGTGCTCCATCCCAGACCGCAAGCACCGTGCCGACAAAGATCACCTATTGGTATTCATGGACGGATAAGATTCAGGAAAACAATATTAATCTAGTCAAGCAATTTAACGAGACGGTCGGCAAAGAAAAAGGAATAGAAGTCACCGCAGAGTATCAGGGCACTTATGACGACCTGCACCAAAAGCTTCAGGCTTCCTATGTTTCCGGCACAACCCCTGCTGTTACGGTTATGGAAATTGCCTCGATTAAAACCTTTGCCGAAAACGGCGTGCTTGAGCCTCTCAGCCCTTACATCAAGCGCGACGGTATCAACATGAATGACTTTTATGAGGGGCTTTTGGAAAACTGTAAAGTAGATGACACTTGGTATGGCCTGCCATACCTGCGCAGCACGCCGATTCTCTATATGAACACCACACTCCTTAAAAAAGCAGGTCTTGATGTAAGCGGGCCCAAGAACTGGAAAGAACTTGCTGAATACTGCAAAACCATTAAGGAAAAAACAGGCGTCTATGGCATGTCCATGTATTCCTACATTTGGACCTTTGAAGCTTTCCTTCTTGAAAATGGCATCTCAATCCTGAGCAAGGATGAGACAAAAACCAACATCAATACCACCGAAGCCAAATATGCGCTTGAATATTTCAAAAGCCTTGAAAATCAAGGGTATATTCGCTGTCTGGCAGGAGCTGATTCCAGCAAGGTAGACGCGGATTATATGAACCAGAACTGTGCCATGTGGTTTACTTCCACCGCAAATCTAAGCAAAGCTCTCAGCGTGGCTAAAGAAAACAACTTTGAAGTGAATACCTGCTATATTCCTATGAACACCACTTATGGCGTTCCTACCGGCGGCTGTAACCTGATTATGACCACCAAGATTTCCAATAAGGAAAAAGAAGCGGCATGGGAATTTATCAAATGGATGACCGCGACCGAACAGTCGGCTTATGCCAGCAAATACACCGGTTATGTGACCAGCCGCAAGAGCGCGACCGCCTCGCCGCTAATACAGGATCTTTATAAGACCACCCCCCAGTTCAAGGTGGCGCTTGACCAGCTTGAGAAGTGTGGCGTCGGCCGCCCCATGAACCCCGGCTATACCCAGGCCAGTAAAGAAATTGTAGCCGTTATGGATGCAATCTGGGTTAATGACGCCAACATCGATACCACGGTGGCCGAGGCTGAAACAAAAATCAACAAGCTTCTTAAGGGTTGATTGTCCTTCTGGGGGGGGAAAGCGGCTGATTCCCGTTTTCTTCCCCCCTCTTTTGTTTCATATTTCCTTTGTTGCTTTCTTGTGGCGGCTCGCAGATGGTAAACTATAATTAAATGCCGTTACAAAACGGCGGAACGGAGTTTAAAATGGCCAATAAATTGGTTGTATTATCATATGACGCTTTACAAACAAACGATTTAAATCTACTGGCAAGACTGCCTTACTTTTCAGAAATTTTGAAAAAAGCCGCTGTGGTGCGAAATGTCAGGGAGATCTATCCCACTCTTACTTATCCTATTCATACGACGATTGTCACTGGCGTGCATCCCGACAAACATGGCATTACCCACAATCAGAAAGCATCCATTGACCCCGACGATCCTGATTGGAGTATCATGGGTTCTGACTGGTACTGGGAAAAGGAAAATATCAAAGTCAAGACGTTGGAGGATGCCGTATGGGAAAGGGGTGGCAGTGTGGCGACGGTTCTTTGGCCTGTCACCGCAGGGGAAAACCGCGGCTACAATGTCCCCGAAATCTGGCCGGCTAGGGGGAGAAATCAGAATCCAAAAACCGTTTATGAAAAAGCAGCTTCCCCAAATGTAATGGAAGAATACTATGATTGTTATATCTCCCATTACGACTGGTCTTCCAATGATGATATGATTCTTTACGGCGTTGAAATCGCTCTGGACATTCTGCGTAACCAAAAACCCGATCTGCTACTGTGCCATATTGTCCATCTGGACCATATTCGTCATGTATACGGCGATCAGAATCGAGAGGTAGACGAATGCCTTAAGCAGCTTGACGTCATCGCCGGTCGTTTTATACAGGCTGCCAAGGATGCAGGTACCTTTGAGGATACTAATTTTATCATTTTGGGCGATCATGGACAGATTGACATTGACAATGTGTTCAATCTGAATATGGCGTTGAAAGACATGGGTTTTATCCGCACTGACACTGATGGGAAAGCGATAAGCTATGATGCTTACAGTTTTTCCGCAGGCTTCTCTTCTCAGATTATGATGATCGACCCCGAGGATGGGGTACAAAAGGAAAAAGTACTTGCCGCTCTTCTGGATATCAAAGAACGTTACCCACAGTATATTGAGCACGTTTATACCGCCGATGAGGTGGACAAAGAAGAACATCTCAAAGGAGGTTTTTCCTTTGTTGTTGAGGGGACAAAGGGTACGCTTTTCCTCAATGACCTCACCGCTTCCCTGATTATCCCGTTTGGTTCCGCGGAATACAAGGCGTACAATGCCATGCACGGACACCATCCCAGCAAGGGCGATAAACCTCCTTTTATTGCCTTTGGCCCGGATATTCTGCCCGGAGTCAGACTGGAGCATGGTGATATGATGGACATTTGCCCCACATTGGCAGAGCTGGCGCATGTGGATATGCCGGCGATAGAAGGTAAGCCATTCGACATTTTAAAAACAAATTAGTAGAGGCAAAACTGATGAAGACACTATCGCAGATCTATCTTTTCAGTGACATCGATGGTACACTTGGCATCGCAGGCCAAGGAATTCCTCGGCGGAATATTGACGCTATCCAGCGTTTTGTGGATAAGGGCGGTAACTTTGCCCTTTCCACGGGCCGTTGGATTACCGATATCAAACACTTTGTAAAAGAGATACCCATTAATTCCCTGTCAATTATCAATAACGGCGGAGCTATTTATGATTTTGATCGGGATTGCTGTATCAAGAACCAAAGCCTGCCCGAACAGGCGGCAGATTATATGTGGGAAATCCTGAGGCTCTACCCTGAAATAGGAGTTTTGGCAGTAAATATGAGCGGCTATTATTTTATTGATACGAGAAACGGACGGCATCCCGGTTTTGATGATGATCCAAGGCGCTTTCCAGTTTGTCGTTTTAAGGACATTAATGGGCCTTATCTGAAATTTTTGTTTTCCTTTAACGATAACGATTTTGAAGTAGAAAAAATGATTCGTCAACTGAAAGACTGCGCTTATGAGGGCGTGGGCTTTGTTCAATCTTCTTCCCGGTGCGTTGAGATGGTGCCAGCGGGTGTCAGCAAAGGCTCCGCGTTTCTGGAACTGTGCCAACAGCAAAAAATCCCCATAGAGAATACGGTTTTTATCGGTGACAGCTATAACGATCGCGAAATTCTTCAAGAGGCAGGTTTTTCCGCCTGCGTGGACACGACGCCCGAAGATTTGCGGATGCTTTGCGATTTAGTGTTGGGTAGCTGTATGGATGGGGCTGTAGCCGACTTAATTGAATATCTTGAGGAAAAGTATGCTTGATTCTGGTTAAAAAGACAATAAATTGGTTACAAACAAAATTTAGAGTTAACCTTATTGTAAAAACACTGATAGACAGCTTTTAAGACGTTGTCGAAAGAGGTTGACATGTTTCTGCTTTACATATAAATGTTGTAGGAATGACCTATTTTTTCAATACTGTTAACTGGATAGGGGGATATCTATCTCGGTCAATGATGGAACAGGCTACTTGTGAGAGTGCTGCCCGGAGGTCGATGCAACGGTTTGACTTTGTCCATATCACGATAGGATGAATAATCCAAAATAAAAACGTCACCTATTAGCCTTTGGCATTTGCCAAAGGCTTTTATGTTAAGAAATGACCTTATCTCTCAAAGCAGTCACTGAGTTCAAAATTTCTCCCATCATACCATCAAATACGAAAAATACAAAAACACCAGCCAACCATAGCGGTCAGCTGGCATTTAAAATACTCAATAAAAAATTTTGTTTATTCCCACTCGATTAAGGAAAGCTGATCTGGTGCATTATTCCGCAATTTTATATCCTTGGATAACAGTAAATTGAGCCGCTATATGTAAATTATTTTCATTCCTCAAATATTATAATGCCAAAATAATACCACAGAATTTTTTGATTTTGATTACTTAATTGCTATTAAAAGTTCGATCTAAGAATGAAATTACTTCCGCTTCCTCTTTTTTATAAAGTAAGATATTCAACTTAGAAATAACCAATAAAACAAAGAAAACAATAATGCGAGCAGTTAAACTATTTACTACAGCAACAAATATATATAAAAAGAATATTACATAAATGATTGGGTATTTAAATTTACCCATGATTAATGTTTTCCCATTATCATCTATAATTTTACCTTTAAAAAGTCTGGGGACACCGTGGTAATATCGAGGTATTATCTTCTGAAGCCAAAATTCATTATCAAAAACATCCCCAATCATTTCATTTTTCAGAAAGTAGGTCGCCATTATAAGTGTTGGGTTAATATTATGAACGACGATGTTCTGCTTTAATATTATTCTGCATTCTTCGCTGCTTAAGTTTGTGTTTATTCTTATCATTCTACTCTCCTTTCACTAATCCTAATTTATTGTTTGTGTCATTCATTTATATCCGATTCTTTTCAAGAATCGGTGTGTTTACAACAGATAACAGACAGGGAAAAATATCCCTGTCTGTCTTTTAATGATGGTTCTAATATATATGAAATTTTACTTTTCGCCATTCAAAAAATCGATGGCATATTGAGCATGAAGAGCCACGCCGTTCTCCAGCATGTCTTCATCAATATTAAATTTTGCATGATGGTTTGAATAGCAGGTATCCTTTTCCTGATTGGCGGTGCCGACTAAGACGAAAGTGCCTGGTACTATTGCCAGATATTCAGAGAAATCCTCTGCTCCGGGCATCATAGGCATTTCCATAACGGCATCTTTGGACATGACTTTTTCGATGGACTTTCGGACTCTTTCTGTGGATTCTTCATTATTGATGGTAGGAGCCGTCAATAATTGATAATCCAGTTCCCCCTCGGCTCTGTATGCGGCGGCAGTTGATTTGATAATTCTCTCCATCATCACGGGCAGGTTCTTTCTGACTTCATAGTTGAAGCATCTCGTGGTTCCTTCCATCACTGCTTCGTCCGCGATAATATTGAACCTTGTCCCTGAAACCAATTTACCAACGGTGACAACGACGGTATCCATCGGGGATATCTCTCTGCTGGCGATGGACTGCAGATTCATGACAACCGCCGAAGCCGCCAATATCGCGTCCACTCCCACATGCGGTGTGGAACCGTGTCCGCCCTTGCCCTTTATGGTAATCTTGAACATATCTGCGGATGCCATTCGGGCGCCTGCGCCGATGGCAATTTTTCCAGTTGGGAAGTTCCCCATCACATGCATGCCGAAAACTTCATCGACGCCTTCCAAAGCACCGTCTTCAATCATTCTCTTTGCGCCCTGCGCAACTTCTTCACCCGGTTGGAACATCAACTTCACGGTTCCGTTCAGCTCATCTTTGACTTCGTTTAATACTTTTGCGGCACCTAAAAGCATCGCCGCATGGGTATCATGACCGCACGCATGCATAACGCCTTCATTCTGGGATTTATAGGGTACATCGTTTTTTTCCGTAATTTCCAGCGCGTCGATATCCGCGCGCAGAGCGATTGTCTTTCCGGCTTTTTTGCCTTTTATGGTAGCCAATACGCCGGTGCCTGCCATGGATACAAAGGGAATACCCATTTTCTGCAGTTCTTCTTTAATTCTTTCCGAAGTTCTTTCTTCATGCATGCTCAGTTCGGGATGCATGTGGAATTCTCTTCTCATGTCAATCGTGTATTGCTGGTATTTGTGCGACAATTCCTTGATGTTCATTCATTTTACCTCCAAATAAATTTGTGCTTTATAATCTACTTATTATAATATCTCATTATAGTCCCATTTCAATGAAACGGCTGTATTTTTTTACTAACAAAGATTACAAATCATATATTACACCCAAAAAATTGTCCAGGCAAGTTTATAAATCCACAGAAAAATATAAACATTGAAAGAGTCAATAAAACCACTTGTTCAGATGCTTTTCTTTATTCCATTCGACATACAGAATAATACAAATCGCCACTAATGGCAATCATTGGTACAAAAATAGACCTCCGTTACGAATATTCCTTGACGGAGGCTTTGATTTCAATGTTTGCCTAAAAAGAAAATTTGTATTATCTTGTATATAAGTCTAATGTTATAAGACGATACGAGCTGATAATGAAATAGAATACAAGTGGAAGTTAATAGTAATTGCTGGAGGCGGCATTATGAAATTATCTCATTTAGAACTACAGAACTTTTTTGATAATATGCTACCTATAGAAGTTCAGGCTGCTATTGCTGAATTTATTGAAAATGAAATAGAAGAAAAAAGCAGCAATTACATAACAGACAAGCTATGGATTTCAGATCAATCCTTAGGCGGGGTCGGTGCATATTGCATACCGCCTGATCCAAAATTAAATCCTTTTCCCGGTGGTCAAAAAAGAGAGCTTTTTCGACCGCTTCAATACGCAAGAGCTGACATAGATATTTGTGATGTGAACATTCATGCAAGAAATGTAGTTCATATGAGCGGCATGCACCTTGAGGCAGTTTGCCGTTTAGTTTTAAAAACAAAAACTACTATAGGAGCATTTAGATTTAATGGAACAACTCTCGGAAAAGCTGTTCACAAAATAGAAAATTTTTATATTATAGATAGTTCAATCATAGAAGGATTCTATAGCTTTATCGCTATTTACAACAGGTCAAAACATGAAATTAATCAGGACGATACAAAAGAAAGACTTTTTAATGCTTTTGATGCTGTCGTAGCATATTTTGCAGCTCGAATATTAGGGCTTGCACTATTAAGGTATATCAATTATCCAGATAGTAATGATGTGTTTAAAATTAATAATGATAGAGCATAGAATTAGGATCTCAGTAGTACCAGCAACTGTAACAATGTTGCGGTTGATAATATGATTCCCCCGCTTCTTTCTGACCCTTAAAGACTGGCTGTCTTATGGATCCTGTAAGCAGCCCGTTCCCATAAAGCGATTTATTATATTCAGCTTGTACTTTGTGTGATATAATTATTGGCAAATAATAGAAGGGGTGGTAATATGCTGGCAATGTCAGATACCCCCATAGAGTCCGTATTGGGCCTATTTTCGGACAAGGGCTTGGATGTGGCATTTTTAGTGCCAACCCCAACTGGATATGAAAAGTCCATTATGGATGCAATAGGTCCAATTCGGAGCTTTCTTTCAACAAATGGAATACATGATTATATTTCGCAAGCGCAGGGACCAGATAACAAGGTTTCATTTCCTGCGCGTTTTGTATATCCGGATAGAATCATTGAAAGCAGTGCATCGCTTTACAGACCTAAAACCAAACAAGGTGATCCTCGTATATGGTTTTCCGGCCTAAAACAATATTGTCAGCCCAAAAACTTACTCGGTATCGTTACAGATAAAGAATGCTTATACGTTTTTAATCTCTCTAATATAAACATTATTGATTCTATTCTGCATGGCGGGGCAGCTGCTAGTGTTTTAAATCGGCTTGTAGCAGCAGACGAAGCGATTTCCAATAATTTATTGGAAAAATTGAACGAACTGCACCGATTAGGATTTATTCCGAGCATTGTCAATGGTGATACTGGTGTTGGAATGACTGCAGAGCATTTTCTTGGGATACCACCAAATTCTCTTAAGACTCCAGACTACAATGGCATCGAGTTGAAATGCTCCAGAAAAAAGATTGGCCAACCAAATCGAGTCAATCTCTACACGCAAGTTCCCGATTGGGCAAACAGCCGTGGTATGACTGCGGAAAAATTATTATCTACTTACGGCTACTGGACAGATAATAAAGGTACACCTCGCTTCGATCTTTATTGTACGGTAGAAGCACAGCGCCCTAACCCGCAGACACTCTATTTTCAAGTTGACATCGATCATGATTTGCTTATCAATTATAGTCGCCAAGGTGAAAATGATATATATGTGGTACAGTGGAGTCTACAAGTGCTGCGCGAACGTCTTTTAGAAAAACACCGAGAAACATTTTGGGTAAAGGCATCAAGCCAAATAGAAAATGGTGTTGAAAGCTTCCGGTATGACTCGGTTATTCACACCAAGAAGCCCACGGCCTCATTACTCGGTTATTTATTTGACTCCAGAATTGTCACAATGGACTACACCATGCACTTTAAGGAAAACAAAAAAGTAAGAGACCATGGCTACATATTCAAAATCAAGCCTAAAAATGTTAGTATGCTTTTTCCTGACCCAGTTGAACATATACTTAGATAATACTAAAAGAGACCATGCCATAACGGCATGGTCTCTTTGTTTCATTTGATTTTTTTAAGTATTTCTAGCGCGATAGCATGTGCCATAAGAGGCGGTACTGCATTCCCGACCTGCGTGTACTGGGGCGTCTCAAGTTTTCTTCGATCTCCCCCCGTTGTACGCTTACCTTGGAAAACAAAACTATCATCAAACGATTGCAACCGTGCCATCTCACGAACAGTTAACGAACGGTTGGCGCCATAATGTGCAAAGTCATCTCCGATAGTCACGATGGTCGTACTTGGCTTATTTGGATCCAAACACGAGTAATTACGCTTGTTAGTTCCGGTCAGCAGTGTGTTCTTGGGTTCCATTTCCTTTGCCACTGAGTAACTGCCATACTTGCGTATAAGAGCATATCTTCTTTGTACAACATCATTATGGTTAGATGTTTCATGATTTGCGAGATGCATGGTTTCCGATGCCAATGTTTGCATTTCTTCGGCAGAATTCGCTGATGTGTATGTAGGTAATGTTGTTGCCAACTTAGGAAAACGAGCGGGGTTAAGCCTGCCTTGCCGGCTCCATTCTGAATATGTCTTCATTTCCGCATAGCGTCCAGTATCGCTTGATTGTTTCTTTCCCTGTATTGTTCTTTTAATCTTGCCATAGGAAGATAATCTGAATTTCTTATAAAAGGTATTATCATATTCAGTTTCTCTGGCACCAATACCTATAAAATTTAAATCGTCGATTGCTTCACCCGCGCCTACTTTGTCAGCTTCTTCAACTGTGGCGGGTATGCTGGTAATGAGATCTTGATCATTACGGCAACCAATAAAAACCACTCGCTGTCTGTTTTGTGGAACACCATAATTAGAAGCGTTTAATATAATTGGGGCATTTACATTGTAGAGTTGTACCTGTTTAACCATCATATCTATTTTACTAAATTCTTGTGTTGACACGCATGGCTCAATGATGCCCATGATACGTCGAATGGTATCCATAGTACTCTCACATAATACTCCAACGGCTTTAGCGATGTCATGTAGAACAGTTTTTAAGGTAACGCCATCTGCACGACTTTCTAGATTACGAATAGCTTCATTGAAGACCTCAACAATTTCGTCAAGTTCCAAATAATCTGTAATTCTATCAAATCGTTCCTTTAAAACGCTACGATTAAGATGACACTCGTTAATACGAGCTTTAACCTTTCGGGAGATAACTTCCAATTCCTGTTGGTTTTTAAGCAAATTCAGCGCCTGACGTACAACATTGCGTTCATCTTCGCTAATATCCAAATTATTCCGATAAGCATTTATAAACCGATCAGCTAGCCTGTCTACATAAATTTGAAGGGCCTTATTATAAATATGGTTCTTCTCAACAAGAATAGACTGGAGGAGAAATGCCTTCTCAGTTTCAGAGTATTTTTCCATTTGAATTTTTTTAATCACTGATAGATAATCTACACGCCGATTGTCAGCAGTATCGTGCTGAGTAATGATGATTTTAATTTTTTCGAGGCAGTATTGTGCTTCTGTACAATTCTCATCCGATAGATGGAGAGTCGGTAAGACATTAATTAGGCGTTGATGCAGTTGACTCAAATGGAAGTAATCGACGATGTTATGAATTTCGTTCAATATTCGTTCTTTGGTTTTTCCGTGATCTTTCGTTAGGATACCCGCTACATTTTCCATCACAAAATATTTGGGCTGAAGCGTAGCAATTACGCGAAGATAATAAGCAAAGAGGTCATCCTTTTTATCGTTTTTTCGACGTTCCCCCGCTAGGCTAAACGACTGACAGGGTGGGCCACCAACAAGAACATCTATATTGATTTTACCAAAATGGTTCTCAATTGCAGCACAGAGTGTTTCAATGTAATCTGAATCAGTGATGTCTTTAGTAAGGAACTCGGTTTGAAGTCCCAACTGTTCATTATATCGAATTCTATGTGTTACTTCACAGGTTGGGTTTATATCACCAGCTAAGAGAAAATCAAAGAAATTATCATTATATTCAGCTTGCAAAAAGCCTTCGCTGAAACCACCGGCTCCTGCAAACAAATCAATAAAAGTTGGCATTTCAACACCTCCTACCACAATAGTAACATAGAACAAAACTAAAGTCCAGGCCTATTATACCATGTGAATTTTAAAATGTCCAGGGGGTATTAAAAGCAGTTTGAGGACATGATAAAACACACAAAACAAAGCGAAGGCTTCTTAATACAAGAACATTTGTTTTTATTATAACCTGAAATCATAAAAAGTCCATAGAGAAAGAAAGCAATAATAAAAAAAGACGGCCTTAGCCGTCCCTCTTTGTTATTATGCACTCCTTTGCCGCCTTATCCTCCCGCAGTCCCTTAAATATCGGCTGCCGTAAAAATCCAGATTCGGTTTTCTCCATGTATTTGACCACACCCACAAGCACAGGCTCCAGCCATACGGCGTCTTCGTTGTCCTTCGGCGGGGCGAACTCGGGCGCAGCGATCCGTTTGGCGGCGAGAATCTGCTTGAAATCCTCGCTTGATATGCCCAGCGTCACGTGCCCTTGGTAGATCAGCCGGCCGCCATCATATTGCCCCAGCACAAGACTGGTCACATTATTTCCCTTGAGAATATAGCCGCAGATGACATAGTCATCATCATGAAGGTTTTTAATCTTAATCCAGTCTTTCGTGCGCTTATCCATATAGTATTTGCTGTCCTTTCGCTTGGCAACAACACCCTCCAGTTCCTGTGCGGCCGCGAGCTTGTACAGCTCTGTCCCCTGCGTCTCGATATACCGGGACACGGCGAATTGGTCGGACTCTTTAATCGCCTTCGAAAGAATCTCCTTACGCTCCATCAGTGGCAGGTCAGTGAGCTGTCGACCATCCTGATAAAGAATGTCAAAGGCCACAAAACTGGCGGGCAGCCGGGCAGCCTCGCGCTCGATCTTAAATGGTTTCGACGAGAGCGTCCGGCGCTGGACCTCGAAAAAGCTCGGTTTTCCCTCGGACATCACAAATAATTCCCCGTCTAGGATGCACCGCTTCTTGACCTGATGATGCATCTCTTTCAGTTCGGGGAATTTTGCGTTTAGCAGCATGTTGCGCTTGTTGCGAAGCTCCGTCCTGTCGGAATCCAGATAGGCGACGCATCGAACGCCATCTAGCTTAAGCTCATAGATATAGTCCGGCGAATCGAAGGGCTCCCCCTCCGCGCCGATCAGCATGGGCTTGATATTTTTACTTTCAAACAAATCCATATCAAGCGCCCTGCGGTTTTTTCGTCTTCTTCTTTTCTGGCTTGGACTTATTCTGCTCGATGCTGGCCTTCAGAGCATCCATCAGATCAATGACGTTGCCCTGCGGTTCAGCCTTTGCCGCGATGATCTCCTTGCCCGCGATCTTCTGCTCAATCACCGCTTTAAGCCGTTCTTGGTATTCGTCTTTATACTGCTCGGGGTCAAAGGGCGTGTCCATAGAGCCGATCAGCGTTTTGGCCATGGTGAGCTCCGCCTCGGACACCTCGGGTTTGTTGTAGGCTTTGGGTAGCTCCTTGATGTCGTCGGCGAAGAACATCGTTTGGATCAGGACACCGTCTTCCCGCGGGATGATGGCCAGCAGCGTTTCCTTGTTGCCCATGACGGTTTTACCAATGGCCACCTTCTGCTCGGTCATCATGGCGGAGCGCAGCAGCTCAAATGCCTTTTCGCCACCGATTTCAGGCGACGCCTGATAGGTTCGGTCGTAATAGATCGGACTGATTTGGTTTAAATTCGCAAAGTGCAGAATCTGGATCGATTTATCCTTCTCGGTTTTAATCTTTTCGAAATCATCATCTGTCATCACGACATACTGATCTTTATCGTATTCAAAGCCCTTTACGATTTCGTTCGTTGTGATCTCCTTGCCGCAGTGGCCGCAAACCTTTTTGTAGCGAATTCGCTGATTGTCATCCTTATGAAGCTGGTTAAAGCTGATATCGTTGTCTTGGGTTGCTGTATATAGCGATACAGGAATGTGAACCAGCCCAAAGGATATGGCGCCTTTGTGCGCAACAGCCATGTGAAACACCTCAATTCATTGTTAGTATTTCACGATGGCAGGAAAAGCAAAGAGGAAAATGTTGTATAAGCCACGAATTTCTGCTCATCAAAAAAATAAGGCTCCGTGACAGAGTATATAAACTCCATAGCGAGGGCTTGAACGCTTACCTTTGATCTACATTGCATATGGATAATGGAAACTATGTTTTTTCATTTAAACCCCCTCTAAACTAACAGGTAAAGGCCTCCGCTTCTCATAATGCGAAGTTGGCAATCTTACTCCTGCTGCAAAAAAATCAATTAATACTTGGTTACAGATTAGAAGCACTCTTAAGATAAGTACAGAAGCTCTATTTATTTCAAGAAATAACCGTAGGCTTACAACTAGAGCTGTACAAAACATTGTCAAAAAGTATATTATTGCCTCTGAGCTTGATCCTGTTGCCCTGTCTACCCATAAGTTAAGGCATACCGCAGTTGAGAAACCCTATGAAACCTGATACACTCATCTTCGGTGGTATCTTTATCAGCATGTGTATATGGTCAGGACATATTTCCGCCTCAATAATTTCTACGCCTTTACACTTGCATAATTCTCTCAATATTTTTCTTATTCCCGCTCGCATATCACCATATGCTACTTTCCTTCGGTACTTGGGGGCAAACACTATATGGTATTTACAATTCTATGTCGTATGATTTAAACTGTTTACGTCATTCGTTTTAATGAATGTCCTCCTTTTGATTTGTTTGCCGCAGTTGGCACACCGCAGCTTCATTATATCAAAAGGAGATTTTTTATTCCTTCATCGCTAAAGCTCTTTCTGAAAACCTCCAGGCACTACCCTTGCACACTCCTGGAGTGTCAGTTTCGTACCCGCCGAAGGAAAATCGGCGGACATATGGCCTGAAAAATTTAATCATTCAATAGAGCACTGATATCTTTAAAAACGACGTTTCGGACTGGATCGTATCCTGAGCATTCTGCGTGAAACCTCAGGAACCGGAGGATGCGCTAGTTATTTTCGTTATGAATGCCCTGCACAGGCTTTTGTCCAGATTGAAGTTTCAAGTGAAAATCCGTGTTTTTCAGTAGAACCAAATTACTTTATCATGTCTACTATCTCCTGCGGAACAAAGAGCTTGCCTTCGCTGAATACTGTAAGCCCTTTAAAGGTTGTAGTTTTTCCGTTCAAAATAGCTGTATTTTTGTTAACCGGAAGCTTCAATGTGTTGGTGCCCTTTGTAATTTCCGCTACAGGGTTTTGGGGATTACTGTCATTATACTTTACTACAGCGCCCTTTGCTTCCATGCTTGACTGCAGCGGTACAAAATTATTCTTTTGAAGCTTATAGAATTTAAGATTTGCAATGTTGAAAATGACCTCCTGGGTTTCTCTTGGCTGTCCGTCCTGTACCCACATGATTCCATCTGTACAATTAAATGTACCGCACGAAACCGTACCTACCGTCGCACCTGGAGCTCTGTCTATCCAACTGTTCGGCTCGGATCCTGTACGATCTTCGGAAATCGCCAGAAATCTATGGATATTGAACAGGCCCATGTCATGCTGCAAAAGCTCCGTTGCCCGCGCCAAACGGTCTATGCTCGACTTGCTTGCAGTACCTTTATTGTATTGCAGCATATCCGGGTGTATAAAATGATTAGTATGAGCAACAGCATCATTCGTAACCCATATCTCTGCCGTTGCAGATGCTGATGCCTCTAAAAAGACTGCCTCTGTTTTGTCTGCTATCGGATATGTTGCTCCCCCCATGCGAGGCAGCTTCTCGATTAATTCAGCAGCCTCGTGGGCACTTCCTGCCTGCTGAAGCACTACAGTATGCATGAGCATATTATCGAAACCTTGTATAGATACATCCTCTGTGCTAACTGCATTGTTCCCGATAGCTACTCCTTTTTCATTGATTCCCATTGCCATGGAAAATGAGCCGGGCAGCATAATTCCCTGGTAGCGGTAGCCTGTATCGGGCTGCACCTGTACCATGATTTGGTCGCCGCGTCCAGCATCCCTGTTTTTTTGCAAATACACTTTGCCATCGTTTGTTGCGGTTCCCACAGCCAATAGCGTGGTGCATCCTTCAGTTGATGCCGTGTTTACATATGAGCGTGAATTGTACATTAAGACTGTTTGGTAATTGAGTCCAGCTCCGTCCGCAAGCCCTTTTACCTGGTCGGGCAGGTAAGGCGCATATTTCTCACAGGTATTTTTAAAAGCTTCCTTTGCATCGCTTTTTTGCTTATCAGTCAATTTTGTCATGCCGTCTGTTTCATACTTCGTTATTATCTCGGTAACCAAAGCCTTAGCCTGTTCGCCATACTGTCGTCCAATCTCATAAGGTGTACCGACTAAAACCAGAGTCTGGATTTTAAGATCATCCTCTGACGCAAATGCCGCCGTCGGCTGACTGGAGGCCGCGTGGCTGCATGCCGTGAAAGAAAACACCATTGCAACCGTTAAAAGTAGTGCAAGAATCCGTGCCTGTTTTTTCATATGCTGTCCTCCCAAAAGTTATTGATCCAAACAGAAACCGGATGCGGCATCACTCTATTCACGAAGCTCACATTCCCTTTTCTGTCATGTACCACAATCTCTATACATAGTGTCGTATATTCATTGATACTGATTTCATATATCATGATTTACTCACATCATATTCAATCTTTATTCTTCTATTTAATATTTATTCTCTTATTCCCATAGAAAACTTCCCTTTGTGTAGTCCTGAATTTTGTTTTTTCAGGTGTCTACTCAAAGGGAAGCTTATCATTGCCAAGGCGGGTTTTATTATTTTGTCCCTCAAAAACTATCATAGGCTAGTACTCTGTAACATTTTAACCTTGTATATTCCCCCGCCTCCGGCGGGGAAATATACAGAAACATTTATGCCTAGACAGCTTGTTCCTGAAGGTGCTATTGAAGGTACAGTGTTATCAATTGAATTTGATGATAACGAGACGCAAAGGCGCAAAGAAAAAATATCAGGTATGTTAAAAAGTCTTTGGGAAGATTGAATGAGGAAGCAAGCATACTTCGAAAGTATTACTGAATAATACCAATTGCCTTATACGGCAATTAGTCTCAACAAAAAAAGACCCCCTTCGGAAGCATTTGCCTCCGAAGGGGGTCTGACGTCGAAATGGATTGCTTACTTATCACTTGCTATCTTTTTTAAAAAGCAAATTTAACCTCGGACATATACATAAGATTGTGGAGCAGTTTTGATTCCGAAATCAGTCAGTTTCAATGGTTTGCAATATTCTTTAATTTGTCCAAGGGCATAAGCGACAGCGTTTCCTTTGCCGCTATAATATTTGTCAAAAAAAACTTTGTCGATTCCGGCTGCATAAGCTGTGTGGTTCCAGACACTTTGGGGAGTTCCTTCGATGATTCCTGTGACTTCCACTTCGCCAACAATTCGCATCACGGGAGCGGTCGAATAAATTACAATTCCATCAATTTCTTCTTTACATTTTGTTTTACGAAATTCAAATTTCTTTGTTCCAGCCAAAATATTATCGACATGCTCTGGATTTATTGACATCAATAATTTGCACATTGCGGCGACCTCCTATATCTACGAAGGGATTGTAACAATTTTGCTAATTAGCTTTATTGTTATATTATAACACACTTGGCTGGCAAAAAAGCCAATAAAAGAACTCCAATATATGAATGAACATTGGAGATTTGATTTTTGCCTTCAGAAAAGAACGGCATTCCCGTTTTTGCTAAAAGAGCATCACTAAGCATATTTTTCCCAGCACCATAGATTACTGATATCAAAATCGTTGAGATATTACTGTCTCCTCAGCCTAAAAGCACATTGTCGACATCTACTTCACCGGCATTCAGTATTGTCACGCATTGTTGCGGAGTAAGTTGGATATTTGCTGGATACAGATTCATCCCTGGCGGACTCCATAATTTGTTATTATCCAGCCAATCCATATTGACGTTGTTACCAGAGCCAAAGTACCCATAGTACAGCAGCTGGATTACAGTCAAATCCTTGTCATGCTTATATTTCCGCAACAAATCATTTTGGTCGAAAACAGACTTGTTGCCAATGGTCTTGCATAATTGCTCAAAAGTTATAGTCGATCGCCAGTTGCGTTTCACAGGCAATACATCTGTGACTACACAATAAGAGGTCAAACAGGATTTAAAACGTTTACCAGTTACTCCTGTATATTTGCGGTAAATAAACACGGGATCTCCAATCTTATAATGCACTTGCCACTGATTTCCAACATAAGCTTTTGAGACACCATTCGCTACATCCTTTTCCAACTGCTCCTGGAGTGTATTTTTCAGTTCTGAATAAGGAAACAAAGTATCATGGTATGTATCATCAACGATCAGATACCCACCTTTTCTAAATGTAGGAGAAATAAAAGGGAACGATTTATAAGGGTCGGAATGATCTATGTGATTACGGCTACGCAGGTACACGTGTTCGCCCCTCATATTATTACCCGTCAGTTTGAACCCAAAACGTTCAAGATGCTGAATTAAATCATCATGTTCAGGAAATACCGTTACATAGACTTCTTCAATCTTTAATCTCTGCCACTCCCAGAGAATAAGACCCATCGCACCTTCGCCAAGGCGTTGCCCGCGATAACGTTCTGCTAAATACAAGGTAGAAATTTTTAAGCGCGGCAATGAAGGAAGTATCCCCTCAATCAGACGCAACGGCTCATTCTCCGATTTAAGCGATACAAAAGCCCCCACTCCCTGCTCATCGTTGAAAACCAATGCCGTCCGCCCCTCAGCGGCTTTTGTCCGATACCAATCAGTGAATTCTGAATAATCCCTTTTCAACGAATCAAAGAAAGGGTCATTCAAATTGATTTCAGAAAAAAGTCTCCGTGTGAACTTTTCAGGCATTGCTAACACTCCTTACCCATCATAACTGCATTACGTTTCAACAATAATTTCCAACAACAAAAACATCCTTCGGAAGCAAGTACCATCCAAAAGGGGATGATGTTTATATAGATCACTGACCTTTAACACGCTTACCTTTGAACAACAGGGTGTATGGATTAAGCGAATTTTATCCTTTCCTCCAAAATGCTAATCATAAACATAATGGGCAACTGAAAGTAGCTCTGGAAAACTCAAAAAGCCTATAATTCAAGGATTATCTACACACTCACTTCTACACCCTTGACACTCAATACGGCATCACAGGATTAATGTCCATTTCAAAATTCACTGTAAAGGTTTCGGAAACATGTGCATGCACTTTTATATTTAAAGTTTAGCGGGAACATAACGACGCTTTATCACTAAATAAAGTGTTTTATTAGAATATCAATATATTTTTTATCATTTGATTTTTCTATTCGCTCTTTTAAAACTGTCACAATATGTCGAGACATATGTTCATTCTTTGCCATTCTATCTAATAATTCATCATTATACTTTTTAAGCCATACAGGTTTGAGCTTTTTGTAATCATAGCCTTCAGGATCGACAAATAAGTCGTACTCATCGTCTACTCCAATAAAACATTTCATCTTGCTATTCTTAATTTCACCTAAGAAGTATTGTACACCAAATTCAATAACATAATTATCTACATAGCCTACTATACCCTTTTCTCTATCTTCTTTAATAGTGGATAACCTTTCTTCCAGAAATTTAAATACAACATCTTCATATTCTGAAATATTCTCCACATCTCCAGCTCTTAAGCCATCTATAAGATCATCTACCCCAGTAATTTTTTTCATGCCTAGAAGATGTTTTTTAGCTTCTTTAGAAAGTATTGGTGAAAGCTTGTACATAAAAGCAACTTGATTTTTTGTTTCACTAGTAAGATTAATAGCATATTCAGATAATATTTTCGAGGTGAAATCTTTATAACAATATTGAATCAAATTAGCAAAATTTTTTGAATACAAACCATTAGTTGATTGTTCAGAGAAGTCAATATCCTTATACTTATCAGCTTGTTTTAATAAAAATTCTTCTATTATGGGGGTTACTGTTGTTGGTAATCCATTATTACTAGTAATTCTATCGAGCCACAAATATCGTTTGCCTATATCAGAATCCAGTTCGGGGAAGTAAAACAGTATGGTTCTGAATAATTTAGCGAGGCTCTCGTCTGAAAGCTTGATATATTTTGCAAAATAAAAAGCTGTTTTCACTTCGGAAATGAAAATATTATAAAATATAATATTCATTCCTCCACTTGAAAAATGTTTTATCAAATTATCTGCCATGCGATTTAAATATTTTTCTATTTCGTTGACATCTAAAAAAGCAAGTTTTTCAATGCTGCAGCTTCTCTCGATATACTTCACATCCTCAATACCAAATGATTTGGTTATATTTACAAAATTATAATAGTCTAAGTAAAAACTCGAACGACCAGCACCCATGAAAGAACCCAACTCATCAATGTCACGTGTCTGATCATACTCTGCTTTTTCAAATTGCATAGTCACAGAATTACGGACATACTGTTTAATCTCCGTAAAATTAACTGACCATAAACTGTTATCATATAGAAATCGAATATTATCATTAAGCCTAAATTGTATACTAATATCAGAAGTTAAGCTGCCAACAGAATATGTCCCCTTATTTATTTCAGCACGGACCTTATTTGTTAATTCAAAAAGTTTAACTGTATCTTCATATAAAAATTGATTGTTACTTAGAAATTCGAGTATCTTAAATTTCTCTTGAAATTCATATGGCATACTTTGAAAAACGTCATTTATATCAAAATTCTTGAGCTCACTCTCAATTCTATCAACAAAACCGTCGGAAAAAGGCTTAAAATATCTCCCATATACCAGAATACCTACCCCACCATAATAGTTAGTTGACTGGATTATTGATTGATATAAACGGTATCTATTAATTTGCGAAAGATAATGTATCCACCAATTTGATTCATCAGCAGCTTTAGATATTAATTCTGTATAAAGGTTAAATGACTCCTCCCATCTACCAAGACAGGCTAGATAAAAAGCTTTTTCATACTCCTGGTCCATTTTATCTGTAACTATTTGAATAACCCTTTCCATCTCTTCATAGTCATTGTGAAAAGCGGGACTTTTGATAATATACGTTGGAACGATTCTCTTCTTATCTAATTTATCATGCATGCATAGAACTTTGTTCGAATCAAAAAAGTTAGAAATCTCCTCAAACTTCTTTTTTGTTTCGCTATTCAAATCTTTAGTGTCTTTTTCCTTCATTTCAAAGAAATGCTCTACATAGCCATACCCTCTGTTCTTATTTCTTACTACAGTTCCATTTACCTCAAAATGATAGTCATAGTCAAAAACGTACTTCAAATCAAGTTTCCTTACACTTTTAAGTACAAAAAGAGGACTTAGTTTCTGATATATATTGTCGATCACATCATCGTCTGAGCTTAAATTGCCGTTATCTTTTGACTCAATCAGTAGATCCATAATCGAATTATATCTTGCCATATAGTCGCTTTTATTAGTATCTAAAAGACTTGCCGAATCAATTATTCGAAGTCCTTTCTTCTCATAATATGTAGCTGTATTCATCTCTATTGGTTCATGGTCAGTTCTGATAAAAAAAGGCTTATTGTATCCATCTTTTTGTAAATTTTTAACCCAATTCAATAAAATGTTTATATTGTAATCACCTAATCCATATCCAATGAAAACAATTGTGTGTGTTGCCATTAGCGTCTTCATTAAATTGCTTATGAGTGGGGAATTCAAGTCATAATTAATGTAATCACTTTCTTTTAAAACAATATTTTCCCCTTTAAATCCACGCGCAAAATCACCATGTGCTTTGAGGAGATATCTTGAAGAGGATGCAATCGCTACATCTTCTTCTGCGCTTATATGGCTATAATATTTACCGCGTTGCCAACAAGTCTTTTCAATTAAATTATCATAGTTAGTAGTAATGATATGTACAGGATTCATTGCTATAAGTTTATAATGTATAAGATTAGGATTTTTTTCTATGCTAAAAACATCCTTTAAAATATTATCATATGCAGTTTCACCTTTTACATCATAAAAAATTTGAGGTATCTTAAGATATTCGTCTGATGTGTAGTTCCCAACTTTTCTTTTTCCATATAGTTCATAGTAATACTTATCTACTAGTTCCCACCACTGTGGATATTCTGAAAGGGTTGAAAGTCCTGCTCCGATAAAAAAAACCAACTTACCATATTTCGAGGCTCTCGCTATTTCTTTAATATAATCACTATACATTCTCACGTTTTACCTCCATTAAGAATACTTGGCTTTATCGTCTTTACTTCTCAAGCATTATAAATCCAAACCTTGCACAATCTCCCATTATTGCTATAACTTGCTTTTAATGCGTTTCTTACTATTCGCCTTTTATCTTATTCTCAGAATAATACAATTTCCCTTAATTAGCAATCTTTCCCAACAAAAAAGGTCCCCTTCGGAAGCATTTGCCTCCAAAGGGGGTCTGACGTTTATATAGATTACTCACCTATCACACGCTTGTCTTTTAAAAAAGGGTATATGGATTGTGCGAAGTTTATTCTTTCCTCTAAAATGCTAATCATAAACATTAAACGAAGTTCGATTTGGGACTATACTGAGCAGCTTATTTATTTTTTAAGTCTTCGTTTGCTATATCAATTATTTTAGATATTGCATCCTTTATGACGCCATAAATTCTATCATTATAACTAAAATAATCGCCTTGGCGCTCATTGTCTGTTTTATTTTCGAAGTCCTTCATCATTTGATCTATTACGTCATTTACAGCCGACTTAATAATAAACCCGGTTGAATATCTAATTTTTTCTAACTCTAGCTTTGCTTTTTTATATTCCGCTCTTAACGCTTTATAGTTATCATCAGTCTCTCTACCGCACACATAATAATCGTATTCCTTTTCCATAAACTGTTGCATTTTACATAACTCATTAACAATTTCTGAGTATTTAGATTCCTTCCTTAGCCATATTTCTTTTCTATAAAAGTGTCCTAATGCTAATCTTGCCGTAATAATAGCCGTAATTATTGCGATGAATAAACTACTTAATACATCTACTACATTTATTGAAAAAATCATCTTTTTGTCAGCCTCCCACTTTGATTAACCTCAAAGAAAATGTGTTGCATATATTTTCATAACATCCATATAAGAGGTAGCTGCAAGCAACCTGTCTTTGCACCCAACTTCGCACTATAACTCGCACTTAAACGCAATTCCGATTATTCGAATGATAGGTACATTCTAAACATAATGGGGAGTATAAGTTGTTTCAAAACATAGTTAAAAGTGGGCTATCTACTTAGAAAGGAAGATCGGTATCGTCGATTTCGTAAGCCGTCTCGTCAAGTACCTCGTCAAGCGCCTCATTAGTTTTGAAAACATCCAACAGATCCTTGATTCTCCGGATCATCTCGTCATAAGTTATGATAATGACGTTGCCAATGGTGGATCTATAATTTTCTATCGCTGCAATTTGATTGAGGTTTAAACCGTTTAGTTTACCAATCAGAACGAAGCAATTTGGTGAAAAAACTTCAAATCTACTCGCACTATCGTGGCAAGCAGCATAGAATTCCTTAGTTAATTTATCCCTGTAATTCAGCACTTGGTTAATTGCCCCACTCATTTCCGAACTGAAACTATAGGTTCCTCTGTATGAGGAACCAACAATATCGGTACATGGGGTTTTGATTTCAACAAGGACGACATTCTGCGTCAGGCTGTTTCGATAGATGAAATCGCACAGGTTACCGCCTCTGTTATCTATACCCTTACCGCCCATATATGCCTTAGCTTTGAATATCGTACATGGATAGGCGAACAGCTGAGATATAATCCATTGGTTCTCAGAAAAAGTTTGTTGCCAAAACTCCTCGTTGTCGTTGCATAAGTTGGATTCCATTAAATCAAGCGTTCTCTGTAATCTTTCAATACTCAGAGATGCAGTTAGCCTTGTAATATTTGGCTCCTGCAACTCCTTTAAGCTGTCTTTGAGCGAATCAAGCGAATTGGTTTGTGTAATCATTTGCAGAAGCAACTTTACAAGTTCATAATTCTCTCTGTTTCCAATCATACGAGCGGCAGACGGATCATTCTGAATGATGGATAAAAATTGTTTGAAACTGCTGTCGATTCGGGTAAAGGTCGCTCCGCCGTAAGGGATTTCTCCCATAGCTTCATACAGCTGGTACAGTTTCTGTAAGCCTTCGAGAAGATTATATGTTTCGGAGGTATCTAATGAGATTTCCATGATTTCGCCAACCTTTACGGATTGGCGAGTAACCTTTTCGCTTGGGAAAACATCGTCGTTTTTTCGCTTTTTCTCATAAATCAATTTTCCTGATACGGATTTTTGAGGTTCCTTTTCGTTCTTCACAAGATTAGGCTCAAACTTTGTCCGTATCATATCTGTTGAGTTTAGGATAATCGGAGAAGCGGCTGCTGTACATGCTGACGTAGAAACAACGTCAATTGAGGCTCCATCTGTTTCGCGCGGCTTGTCTGGGGGTAGCTGAATAATCATCGTGAACCTCCTTTATTTGTTTTGCATGAATAAAGGTGAATTATTGATTATCAGGTTTTTTAAGAACAGCCTTACAAGGGTTGCTATCCTTTATGTCAACGCCTGCTTGGAATGTTGCACTTCTCATCTTGACTGCATATTCAAAATCGATAATCAGGTTCTTTTCTTCTACAGGCTTGGCTTCATCGCGAATACCAATCGGCATTAGTAAATAGTCTGATCCATCATCAACATAATGTTTGAATATATCTCGGTTTCGTGATCCATTTAGTTCATCCATCCATTGATACCTGCTTACTGAAGCTAATAACATTTCTTCTGGCTGAATACCGAACTCAATTGCTCTGTTAATTGATTCATCAATGTTTGGACCTATGTGCACGAAATATCCTTTGCCAAAATTCCGATCAGAGTCAGAATAAACCCAGCATCCCTTAGGAAATGGCGGAGCAATATAATCGACTTTCAAGAATTTGTCGGCGTAAGAATTGTCAGTATACTTTTGCCATTCTGAGAAGATACTTTTAGCCGGTGCATAATTTCTATAAAGCAGCCCCAATACAGGACAATGTCCTGAAGCAAATAGATAGAGCATACCTTTCCATCCGGAAGCGTTCCATTTGTCTAAATCAATTGGAGATGAAAAGAACATTGTTTTTCTTTCTTTTTTCGGCAGAGGTTTCAGTTTTCCAAGCGGTGGCCTTTGTGTTTGAGTAACACCGCGCAACCGCCAGTATAGTTTTTCGTATCCGTCTTTAGTTCCGATGTTGTAGTAAGTGAACGACTTTATAGGTGTAAGGATGTACTGAACATCATTTTCGTCAAAATAGACTGGAATAAATTTCGTATTTTCCGATTTAGAATCATATATTTGTTGATAAACAATATTAACTTCCCACGAAACACCTTTTCCCTTATTCTCCGAGTAGCACTTATCATAATATGACTTGCTACTTATGACTAAAACAAAATCCGCTTCTCTAATTTGGTTTTCCATCCAACGAGGCCAGCCTTCGGATGGCGAGTCTTCATATAAATCCACATTGGCATCAACACCCTCGGAACGGAGCTTATTAGAAAAGTTTAGAACATTATTCTCATAATCAGCATCTTGGTGACTATATGAAATGAAAACTCGTGGATTTTCTGCCATATCAAAAATCTCCTCACTTATTCGATTTCCGATTATTGCTATAACTTGAATATATTCTCAGAATAATACATTTTTCCACATTAGGCAATCATTTCCAACAAAAAAAGACCCCATTCGGAAGCATTTGCCTCCGAATGGGGTCTGACGTTTGAATGATAATGTTGTCTACTTACCTACTTGCTTAACTGTTCAGCCTTAAACCATCCTGTGGTGAAGATTGACAGTGTCGCGTTCAGGTAGGTGCTGCAAGCATAAGGATAGGCTGAGCCCTCCTTTATTTTCAGCACCTTCATGCTTTTGCCGGTGAAATTCTTTGTGCTTCTTCCCGTGCCGGAAGCGGAGCTTTTCCCCTGACCGGTGACCAGCACGACATCGCCCACAGTAATTGGGGCTGCCGCAACGCTTTCGGATACCGTATCAGCCGTTGCCTCAGTGGCCACCGTCGCGGCAGACACCGCCACAGCGGCCCCGCTAGCCGAAATATCCCGATAGGCGTAGTTGATGTCGAGTGCCGTACCGGATACACCATAATAGGCCGCGTCCGCCTCGCTGCTGTACTGCCACAGGGCAATCCTGTCTTTGATGGCAGTCATACCCTTGCCGTAAGTCGTCGTCGGGAATTCATCTGACGTAAGCCCGGCACCGTTGTAATAGGCGATCCACAGCGGATAATTGACGCTGTCTGGGATCATCCTGCCCAGCAGCCAGCTGATGGAGCAGTACAGATACGGGGTATATCCGGCTGCCGCGAGGACGTCCATATAGGCGTTGGCAGCAGCAGTCATTGCTGCTTTGCCAAGCGAGGTGGACTTCCCGCTTTCGAGCTCCAGATCAAGCGCCACAGGACCCGTGATGACTGTTTTCTGCAAGATCGATATTAAAGCATTGGCCTGCGCCACAGCCTTTTCTACCGAGTTGTCTTCCGTACAGTTGCCTGTATAATGGTACGTCGCAAACGCGTACGCTCCCGTAATTAGCCCGACTGCGTTTGCGCCAGTCGTGTGCGAAAGGAATTTTGTATCCATGGTTGTTCCATAGGCGGCCCGGCATATGGCGCCGGCAATGCCCATGGACTTTACCGTTGAAAAATCAACCAAACTTTGCCATTTGGATATATCTATAACTTTAGTACTCATCAGTCTCTCCTCTTTTCTGTGCCTTCACATTTAAAACCCATGATTTTGGTTGCCGTTGTTTCGGCATTCTCATTGTATGGGTTATCACATTCCATCGTGCCCACCCCCTAGCCCGCCACTGTCTCGGCGGTCACAGTCTCCGTTGTGGGCACCGGTGTCGCAGAATCAGTTCCCGCATCTGTCACTTCAGCCAATTTCTCAACCGCCGTATCCAGTACAGCTTCCGCACTCGCTGCCGCAGAACTCACAGTTTCCGCGATCTGTGTCCCGTACTTCGTTTTGGCGAAGGAGGCCACGAGGTCAAATCCCGCCTGAATGGCCGCTTCTACCATAGAGGATGGGACATTTTTTAAATCAGGGAATAAAAGATATAGCTGATCCCGGACCCAGTTCTTTTTATCAGTGCCTTTGAAGTTGCTGTACTGTTCCTCCGCCTCCGCGATCAGGCCCGTAATCCTGCTCGACAGGTCGGAAAGCGACGTAGCTTTTGCCGCCAGAAAACTCTTCAGCGACTTCATCAGCCAGCCGACCAGAATCCCTCCGACACCTGTTAATATCGTAATTACTGCCGTTGTCATTGTTGCACTCATAAAATCATTCACTCCTTCGTCTCTGTTGTCACTTTTAAATTGCGGACGGTCTCATAGCCGCCTGTTGCCGCCCACCCCAAAGACAAGCCCATCACAGCCTTCGTCACGGTATCTTTGTCCTCGAATATGCCGGGAATAAAAACGGCCAGCAGTACGCCTGCCAGCCCGCCAATGAGGGGTATGTACTTGTTCGGGATGAAATCAAGGGCCTCCTTGATGATCTTGCCGAGGACAAATACCCCGACCGCGATCACTACCCCGTTGGTAAGCAGCAGCTCGCTGAAATAGTTCACCAGGATTGTTTCCAATCTCTACACCTCCTTTGGGGTTTCATGCCCATTCATCCTCTTTCCTGTGGTCGGCCATTCCGACGCGATTGCCATAATGTCCTCAATCGCCCCATTTCCGCCCAGAGTCTTGTATTCTTTATAGAGGCCATAAAAGTTTTCGCGGGCGTAAATGGGGAGTACGCCGCGCTCTTCGTAGTGGTTATAGGTCGAGATAATCTCCGCCCGCAAGAGCGCCATCATCCCGTTTTTAATGGAAAGGTTATCCGCCTTGTTTTTCTCAGCCTGCCTCCACAGCTTTTTCAGTGCCCAGCCGAGGGCGCTTACCACTACGGTAAAAACAGCCTCCAGCCAGTACTCTGCAATAAATTCGACCAACGCATCACCTTCAACCTTCGTTGTCATCCCGCCCCGGTTTCCCAAAAGCTATCTTTCCCCCTGTCGATCAGAGCAGTGTATACCGCCGCCATACCGTCCGCCTCCCTTTCATCGCTTTTCAGCAAAATAAAAAGGCCCTCCTTCATGGAGAAGCCCACCTGTCAGATATGCTCCGGCACGCATTATGCCGTATAATCCTCGCCAGTGATCTCTTTGTACTGGTCGGCGGTAATCACGCCTTTTGTAACGGCCACAGCCACCATTTGTTTGTTCCAAAGCTTTCGGTCGAAATTTTTCTTGATCACTTCATAAGTCATGTCAATTCCTCCTTACAGACTCGTTAAATTCTGATATTCCAGCGCCGCCGCGATGCGTTCCTCGGCGGTCGGGTCAGCTTCCAGCGGATTGGTTTTCACTTCAATGATCGCGGCAAGAGCCGCCTCATCAGAAAGCGCAGAATCAATGCTGAAAACGTTCTTTAGTGTCTCGAGATTATCGATACCACCGACAATATTTGTGGATACCCATTCCAGTACGGTTACACCATCCGCTTGGATCGGGTACTTTGCTTCGATTTCCTCTTTTGAGTACGTTTTTCCGTCCGGAAGTTTCAGACTTGTCGCGTGATCCCAAATTGTAAGATTTACTGCCATAAAGAACACCCCTTTTCATTTATTAAACCAACGCAGACCCGCGAGGATAAAATTTGGCCTCTGACGACGAGGCAGTTGTGCTTATTTGACCGCCGCAAACGAGAACTCCCTTGTTATATACGACTGAAGATAACAGCCCTCGGGCAGTGCTTAAAGCGACTAATGTTGTCCGAACCAGACTGTCGTCATAATAATCAACAACAGCTGAATACACGTTAGACCCGGATTCGCCCCCGAATACCGCCGCGCCATTATTGAGCAGAGGGGAAGCAGTCAAATATCTACGCGCAACACTCAGTGAAGTTAAAGTGGACCGAGTCTTACTGGCATCATAGAAATCGACAACAGCTGAATAAGAAGTGATATACCCGCCGAATACGCCCGCCCCCCCTGCCAACGGACAAGCAGCCGAATTTCTTCTTTCTACACTTAATGAGGTTAAAGTAGTCCGTACTAGAGAAGAATCATAAAAGTTCACATCAGCTACTGCGTCAGAACCACCAAATACAGCGGCACCATCTGCCAAAGGTGAAGCAGGCATATTGTAACGTCCACCACTTAGTGACGTCAAAACTGATCTCACTTTTGAAGAATCATAAAAGTCTACCACGGCTGATGCCGTGCCAGAATATCCTCCAAAAACGCCAACGCCACCGGCCATTACCGCCGATGCTAAAAATCTTCGTGCTACGCTCAGTGACGTTAAAGTCGATTTTGTCTTACTGGAATCATAATAATCAACGATAGCGGAGGAATCCCCGCCGCTGATTCGACCGCCGAATACAGCCATACCGCTCGCTAAAGTTTGAGAGGTCATGCCATATCTGGCGGCGCTGAGTGAAGTTAACGTAGATTTAACTTCATCAACATCATAAAATTCCGCATTTGCATAATACGTCCCGTAGTTATAACCGCCGCACACCCCTACGCCGCCGGCGAATGGAGAGGCAACTGTATATGCTCTTGCGACACTTAATGCGGTCAAAGTATAGGGGGCTTCATAGACAAGACTTTGCCACAGCAGACTCACAACTCCAGAGCTGTCCTTATAATGTGCCTCCGCCATGCTTTCAGTGGCAGACGCATTTTTCAAATGCACGCTTTCGATTCCAGCCGCCGCAGTACCCTTCCAATTGACGGACATATCTATGCCTCCTTGACGAAAATCAAGGTATTGTTATCCACTCCGCTGAAATCCGTCGTGCCTGCTGCAAGAATCACAATGTTGCGAACCTGTTCAGCGTCCTCCGTTTGCGTACCTCCCGCCACCAGCGCCGCCGTCATCGTCTGGGCGACATCTTTGCGCATGATGTCGGCGTCCACAGGCTCATATACTCCCGAATGCGTATGGTCACCCGCAGCCTTGCTGTTCCAGGCGGTCTTGTTGTCTGCGGTGACATGGATAACGGTGTCGGCAGTATGCGAAGCCAATGAACTAGCCGCAGAGTCGGCTGTTGATTGCGCTGTAGACGCCGTACTTGCTGAATTCGCCGCAATTGTCTGGACGGCCGCGGCAGCATCATAAGCCAGCTTCACCGCTGCGGGAGTCGCCGCCAGTGCCTCGCTGGTGCTGTCGGTCACGGAAGAAAGCTGCACCATGCCCTTTACGGTCGTTGAGGCGTCAGTCACCATCCCCACTGTTGCATAAGCCGCGCTGTCGATCGTGGCCGTAATACTCGACGCGTTCGCGACCGTCGTGTTGACAATATAGTCATTCACATAGTTCGGACTGTCGGCCGCCGAAGGGATTGAATCGGGTGTGTCCGCCTGAATGAGCTGAAACAGCACCTCCACATTGGTGTCAAGCTGTGCAAAGATTCCAATCTGATAAAGGGAAAATCCCGTGGTGACCGAGGTGTTATTCAGCTGCAGGCGCAGCTTCATGACGTTGTTGAGTCCGGAAATCGCCGTAATCGAAAGGGTCTTCTGAAATCCTGTCACCGCCGTCTGCGCTTCCAGTGCCGATGAATCCACAGTTCCGGATCCGCACTGCGCTTTTGTGAAATGAAAGGTCTTACCGGCCGCCGCGGCGATCAGCCCCTGCCCGGCCGTTGTAATGACCGAGGTCCATCTTGCCATCAGCTAATTACCTCCTCTTTGTATTGGGTCACGGCGCCACCAAAATAGGCGTTAAGGCTAAACGGGCTGACAACCGTCACCACCAGCGCCAGATGCGCCGGAATCTTTTTGCTGAGAACCGCGGTGCAGTCATTCAGAATAAACGTATCCGCGATATCTCGCGTCACCGTCACGGTAATGGTGCTGCCGGTAAAGGAGACCGCGCAGGGAGAGTCCGTAAACACACTCACGATATTCTTGATTTCCGTCGCTCCGAATTTCCCGCTGCCCGTGTAGTAGGACGCAATCAGCTTCCTTCTGTCGTCAAGGGTTCTTGTCGCATCGGCCGTAATGCCCAGAAATGTTTCCAGTCGGGCGATGGTGGCCACATCGGCGAGAAACAGAAAATTGTTGTTTCTCATCCGCGTGCTTTTAATGACCACCGCGTCGAGCTGGCTACCGAGTCCCTCGAGATACGCCTGCATCTCTGTGATGTCGTCATAAAGTCCCGGGAGACACCCCTTCAGTTCGCTATAGCTCCCCAACAGTCAGCACCCCCAGTACCGGCACCGCCGTATAGGGTACGGTCAGATTCTCCGTTCCCGCGTTAATGGTTAGGCCCGAATAATCCGTTACCCCGTCAAGATCATAGATCACGTTGGCAATGGCGGTCGTTCGGATCGTTATGGAGGACTGTCCGCTGCTCGTGAGCGCTACGGATTTAAAGTACGCCGCAAGCGCCGTCTCGGCGGCTGTCTGCACATCGGCAAGCACCGCCCCGGAGGAGAGTTGCACACTGAATGCCACGTCAATCGCGTAAGAGTCAGCCGCCGTCGCGGTGAAGTAAGCGCCGATCGGCGCCTGCCCCTCGCCGAGGCCGCTGCTGCCGGGGTCTATGTACTCCTGTACCGCCTCTACCACGCTTGCGCCCGCGGGCAGCCCGTCTGTGCCGATCAGTACGGCCTTGACGGTGTTCACACCGTTCCACAGCGGCGCAATGCGGGCAACCCCCACGCCCGAGATTTCCTCGCACCACGTCTTATAATTCTGCTTGTTGCCGTTTTCGGCGGACTCCGAAATCTTCTCCTTCAGCCTGTTTCTCAGGTGTGTATCCGATTCCTTGGCGCTTCCGGCGGTAATGGTATTCCCAAGGGTCGCGGAGGTCAGTCCTGCGATCGTATTAACGGGCACCAGCGCTGCACCGGAGGCGATGCTGTTCACCGCCTCACCCGCCGTTTCGGCCTGCAGCACAATGTTTCCATCATCGTCATAGACGCTGACAAAATACTGGTCGTCCGCGAAAAACCGCACCCCCGCCGTGATCGTGGCCCCCACCAGAGTGACAGCGCGCACATTGGCAACGGCGGCGATTCGCGTGATGTTGTGTTCCGCGCACTTCTGGTCGAGGTAATCCCCGGCGGCGGTATCAATCGAGATCAGTTCAACGGTGGTTTCAATTTCACTGTAATAGCGCGTGATCATGAACGCCGCCGGAGCAGCGAAGTCATAAAACACGCTGCCCTCTCTCGTGTCCACGCCGTCGGGGCGCCATGGTAAGCATTTCGGAAAGGATATTCGCATAGCTTCTGTCGGTAAGGTCAGACACTGATCACCACCTCCTCGCTGATCGTTCCGTAAATGGTATCCACCGTAAAACTGATTGTCCGGCTGTCGCCGTCGGACGCGAACTCAAAATCGTATACCTCCGAGACGCGCGCGTCGCAGAGCAGTGCTTCTTCCACCATCCGCTGCGCTTCGCTCTCGAAGAAGTCTTCGTCCCTGTTTTCGCTGATCAGCGTGTCTACCTCCGCGCCGCAGCCGGAGGAATAAATAAGACACCGAAAACGCGGCGTCATCAGCGTCTTTTTGACGAACTGCCTCATAGCGGAAAGCCCATCCACATAACCGATGATGCGCCCCGCGTCGAAGTTGATATATGCGGTCTTGGAGGGGATGGACTCCGCGGAAGTGTCGATATCATCGATGGGTATCGGTATATCAAGCGACATTCTAATCACCTACCCTGTCTAAAACATAGTACCTTTTTCCCCCGTTCAGCCGGAGCATATATACCCTGTCCCCCACTTTGAGCGCGTTATGGATGGTGATCGACGCCCCTGTGACGGAAAATGAGGAAAGCGTATGGCTATGGGCATCGGCGGCCCCCGTGTCGCCCCCTTCGGGATTGGTGTGGGTATGCGCATTGTCGCTGCTAGTCGTTGCTGAGAGGATGCCGCCTGAGATCGTGCAGGCCGTGGTGTAATCCGTCAGATGCTTTGCCACTGCGAGGGTTTCCCCGTATGCGACCATCTTCAGGTTGTTCGCCACCTGCACCTTAAGCGGAGACGCCCCCACAACCACGCCTTCGCACAGGGCGATTTTCTCCGGCGTTATCCCCTGAAAAAGCTGTTTGAGGCTTGTCGCCTCTTCGATGCTTCGATTTTTTTCCGCCATTTATTCATCATCCTCAAACTCATTGGACTTGCTGAGCGTCAGCTGCATCTGATGGAATTCTCCTTTGAAGGTATGGGTATCCTCGTCGATGTAATAGCTCTGATTGATGTCGAGATCGGGGATGATGACGCGCACCGCCCCGCCCGCAACAGCCGACAGGATTCCGAGTCCGGTCACCGACAGGCTTTCCTTTACGGCGCTTTTCAGTACCAGCGTGTTGTCGGTCAGCGCATTGAGCTGGGCGGCGTTCAGTCCGTCTTCCTCCTTGATGATCTTCTGGAAGATCCCAAGGCGGCTTTCCAATTCGGTATCCGTTGCCTCGGCCACAACCGAGCCGGTGTCACTCATCATCTTCACCCGCGTGACGAGTTCGGAAATGCTGCGGCTGTAATCGTAATCAATCAGGTTCGCGCCGTTTTCAATCACCCATTGCAGGGTGGCGTCCACCCGCTTATAAAGGTTTGCCACACCCTTTTCGCTCTTCACGTAATACCGAATACCTGTGGCTTGATAAGTCTTGCTCAGAGCCTCCAGCACCGCATCCCACAGCTTGCCGCTTTCGATGGATACCGAAGGGATCACATACCCGGTATCAGAGGCCGTTCCGACACTGATCTGAAAACGGGTGCAGATGTCGGTGAAGATCTGCGAGGCGGTTTTGTCCTTATAGCTGAAGGTATCGTCGTTGTTGGCAAAATAGATCAGATTGTCCCGCGCCATCACCTCCAGCTTTTTGGATTTATTCCGACTCTGCTCCGTAACCAGCCCGCGCAGAATCTCCGTGCCGTTCCACTGGACGATGCACCGGCAGCCCTGATATACATCGATGCCCGAGCGGTCAAACTCTGGCGCGTCCAGCAGGGTGGCTGTCAACGTCCGTCCGGCCGCCCCCTTCCTTCCGGTCGTGGAGACGGCGCTCACAAGGCCGGAGATGTCATAGGTCTTGCCGGATTGCAGGATATATAAAGAAATCATTGTAGCTCACCCCGGAAGTTTCAAGATCTGATTGACATAAATGGTATAGGGAGAAGCGATGCTGTTTAAAGTGGCGATCTCTTTCCAACGGCTCGAGTCCCCCAGCTGCTGCTGGGCGATCCTATACAGGTAATCCCCCGACACAACCGTATAGGTAGACGCCTGCACCCGATTGTCCACCCTGCCGGATGCGCCGGAAACCGTGCCGACATTGTCGCTAACCGTCACCTGCCTGATGGTTACCTCCCGGTACTCCTTGAGGGAGAGCGAGTAGTACAGCGTGCCGACGTCCCCGCCCTGTTCGTAGTAGGTCAGTTCTTCAATCGAACAGTACAGATTCACCGCCGCGCCGCCGGTCAGGATAAAGTGAACCGGCTTTTTCGCCTGCTTCCATTTTTTGAGCTTGCTAATGTACTTTTTCGGTGCGCCTTGCCCGGCGGGGAAATAACCGTCAAAACTGATCGTCAGGGCGGGACGGTCCTGAAAGATCGTAATCTCCCCCAGGCCGTCCACCTCCACACTCTCGTTACTGGAACCCGACTGAATTGTGAATTTCTCGGGGAGGACGGGGAAGGTGAGCTTTTGTCCGCCGTTATCATAGGTCATGTACATTTTGTACTTAGTACTCATACGACAGATCGCCTTCCTCATAGATCTCTGTCTGGATGATCTTCATCAGAATCGGCTTCAGGTGGACGATCAGGATATCCAGAACCTTCTCCTCACTGAGACCTTCGGCCTTGATTGTCCCGCTGCCCGCAAGGTTGATGTTGAAGGTCTTCTCGCCGCGGCTCTCCCCCGCGTCATCGTCCCTGTGAAAGGCGGAGGTCGTTATCGCAAGCGGCTGATTCCGGCGCTCCAGCGCTGACAGAATCCGTTCTGTGTCATCCGATGGGAATACCCGCGAGCCTCCCGCTCCGGTGATCAGCTCCGGCCCTCGCTCGCCCGCGATAAAGGTACCCGGCGCATCCATCGAGCCCTTGGCCAGCATCGGGATTGTGGGGATCGAAAAGCTGAGCTTTTTTCCACCCACAAGGGGTACCCAATCGGGGATATCAACAGAAAGCTTATTGATCCCGTTAGCCATAAAGTTAAATCCCTTAACGATAAAGTTGATAAGTCCTTTAAAACCCGATTGCACGCCATCCCATATCCCTGAAAAGAACTGCCCTATGGGTGCGAAGGCAGTCTGTATTCCCTGCCATAGTTCTATCGCCTTCGTCTTGACGGTATCCCAGTTTTTCCATAGCAGCACACCGGCGCCAACCAATGCCCCTATGCCAAGCACCACCCATCCGATGGGGGACGCAACAAAAGCCGCGTTGAGTGCCCACTGCGCGGCTGTAAGGGCTGTGGTGACGCCTGTTGACATAAGCTGCGCTCCTTTAAACAAAAGCGTACCGGCCGTCTGCGCCGCCATCTGCGCTTTGTTTACGACCAGCGCTGCGGTTTGGACCCCAATCGCCGTGATACTGGTCCATAGCGACCCGACAAAATCGCCCGCGTACAAAGCCATAATCGCCAGTGTTTCCCCTTTATCCGCCGCCTTTGCACCTACATTGGCCCATATTGCCGCGGAAGTCTTCCATATCGCCACAGTAAGCGCGACCATCGCCTGCCCCAGAGTCACCACATCGTAAATCGTCGTGCTGATCTTCCACAGGGCAAACGCCCCCGCAATGCCGATTACGATCGGCTTGATGGATGGCCAGTTGGCCACAACATAGGAAGCAATGTCTTTCGTTTTATCGAATACAAACCCCAGAACGCCCACTAGATCCTCCAGCATAACCATCGCATCCGCAGGGACGATGTCTTTAAATGCATCCTTAAAGGCATCCCAGACGGGTGTTCCCTCATGCACCTTGATAAACATATTATCAAAGGCCAACCCCAGGATAGAGAGTTTTTTGCCTAGTCTGTCAAGCGAGGGCGACGCCTTATCCCATAGGTAATTAAACGCATCAACCAGCTTCTCCCCGACGTTAATTTTGAAATTATCCAGACGTGAGTTCATTAAGTTTAGTTTAAACTGAAAACCCTCTTTCATCTTTGCAAAAGCGGCATCTGTTGCGCCTGCTGCGCTCCCCATTTGAGCAATGTTATCTGCAAAGGTATAAGCCGCGGTGCTGCCAAGTATTAATGCAGCATCTCCCGCTTCCGTGCTGGAAAACAACTCCTTCATTGTCTTGTTGCTCGACTCGGCTTTATTATTTAGCATTTGCAAAGCACCCTGTAAGGTGCCACCGGATTTAATAAAGTCTCGAAAACCCTTGCCCGCTACTCCGCGAAATGTTTTGTCAACCTGAGAACCGGTTTGGCTGAGTTCATCGAACATACTGCGGAGCTTTGTAGTGGCAACAGAGGTTGATCCCTGTCCTAAGCTTGCCGTCATCGTTGCCATAGCGGCGGACACATCTTCAAATGCTATCCCCACTGAAGCTGCGGACGGAACAACATTGCCCATGGCGCTTGCGAGCTCCGGTATCGTTGTTACTCCTTTTGCAACGGTCTTAAAGAGCAGATCACTTGCCGTACTCGTTTCAAGGTTCATTGATTTATAGTTGTTCGTAATGGTTGTAAGAATGCCAACGCTGTCTTCAAGCTCCGCAACACCGCCTACGGCAAGTTTGTTGGCTTGTTCAAGGAATGAAAACACATTATCCTGCGACACTCCGGCCGAAAGCGCCTGATACAACGCGGGCACCGATTGTGTTGTGACCAGTCCCATCTGCGTATCAAAATCCTTAATTTGCGCGGTCATCTGAGCCATCGCATCATCCGAAATGTCCGGCAGCAGGGTGAATACTTCATTCATTCCTTTTTCAAATGATGTAAATACCTGCGCGCTCTCTTTGCCCCATTGTGCCACTGATGCAACGGTAAATACACCAGCTGCCGTGGCGGCCAGTTTATTGAAGGTGCTGTTTAAGCCGTTGCCGGTTTTATTTATTTTGCTGAGTGTCGCACTCACCTTGTCCTGTGCTTTGAAAATCGCGGTAAAATCAACTGCCACGCATGTCACCTTCTCGCATAATATTGGTTAGGTCACTCGATTCTTGATGACCTTTGAATAACGGCGGCATTTTTGATATACTGATTGCATCACTGGAAAAGCGGGTGAATGATTTGCGTGGATTAAAATGCAAATATTCGGTTCGAGATAACTGCTCGGCACAGTATTCATGACAGCAAATTGTGTCGAGCATCAGTTTTCAGATCGCTGTCATTGATGCTGTGCCTTTTCATCAGACAAAAGCACTATGAAAAGGAGCAGCAACCATGAAACATGAAGAATTACGTGCGGTTTGGTACAAAGAAGAACAAATGGCTTTCAGCGGATGGGAATTTTCACATCTGAACTCGCGTTGGTATCATGAACCACTGCCTTGGAATTACAAGGCTATCATTGAAAAACATTTACAGCCTTCCGATCAACTTCTGGACATCGGGACGGGGGGCGGCGAGTTTTTGTTGTCTTTGGAGCATCCTTATGAGAATACTTCCGTCACAGAAGCATGGGCACCAAATGTGTTGTTCTGCAAGGAAAGACTCACGCCTCTTGGTATTCAGGTGTACCCGGTTTCAGATAATCGGTTGCCTATGGAAGACAGTAAGTTTGATATCGTTCTAAACCAACATGCTTCCTACGATCTACAGGAAGTATCTCGTGTCTTAAAGCCTGGCGGCATGTTCATAACGCAACAGGTGGGCGGCGACAACTGTGTACAATTTGCAAAGCGGCTCAACCCAAACAGTTTGCCAATATATTCCCACTTTTCACTATCAACCGAACTGCCAAAGTTTGAAGCAAGCGGATTCACAGTAAAGTATTCAGATGAAACTTACCCGGAATTGCGCTTCTTTGATGTCGGGGCGGTTGTATTTTGGGCCAAAGTGATTGAATGGTCTTTCCCAGATTTTTCGGTAAATAATAACATTGCAGAGCTTTGCTCTCTTCAGGATGAGCTTATGCAAAAGGGGTTTATTTCTGCTATACAGCATCGGTTTATAGTCCTAGCTCAAAACATGAAGTAGCAATTTCTCTCTATCTCCCCTGGCTTTCGGGTCAGGGGAGATTTTCTTTCCCCTTGACTTATCTAAAGCCGGTCATTTTTTACTTTTATGGCTGCGGCTTTTTCTGAGAGATTGCTCTATCCTGTCGGGCGCGGCCTGCGGCTCCTTCTGCTCCACCAGCTCAGAAGCGATCAGCCACGCCTGTTTTCTCCGATCCAGAGCGACAAATTGAAACGGGTCAAGTCCCTTCCGCTGCCACAGCGTGTGAGCCCAACCCGCCAAAGTTTCGCTCTTAATCAGTTTTTTGCTTCTTCCACCAGTTCGTCGTCACTCATCTCATCATCGTCGCCGATACCATTTACCTGACCTACCTGATCGGATACATAGTTATAATCCTTCGCCTTCTTAAAAACCTTCATCGGCACATCCATCACGTCATGGCAGCCGTAAAACTCCATTAGGGCGGGGTCCTTGAGGTCGGGGACGATCAGCGATTCCACCATCATCCGGTTGGTGGCCGCAATATTATCAAACTCTGTGGCCATCATGGGTTTACCAGCCTTGTCATACACCCGTTTTCCCTTGTCGTCCATGACAATTCTGGTTTTGGTATAGGCCTTTCGGATCCTGTTGATCTCCTCCATACCCAGAGCTTTGATCAAAATGGGAATCGGCTTGCCGCCACCGTCACAGAAGGTGGCAACGCCGGGGACTTCTATCTTCTCATCGCTCTTTAAGTCCTCGCGCATAAAAAACTTCATCGAAACGCTCATTGTCTTTTCATCCTTTCATGCTGTTATGACAGCACCACATTGCGGGCGCCGAACTCGATCTCATCCTGCACAAACTCTCCTTCGGTGTCGAGGTTTAAGAGCGGGATGTCCCCGGTGATCACCATATCCTCGACGGTAATCACATCCTTGCCGTATTCGATATCATAGTCGGCCACCGAATCATCCTGCATGCCTACAACGGTAAAAGAAGGGGTCGCTCCGCTGTCCACATACTTTTTCACCGCCGTTTTCAGCCACGGGGTCGAACGGTACTGGCTGATGCTGCCCGTGATGTCAAACCCGAGCCAGCGGCGACTCTTTCCCTTTTCCCCAAGCGCCCGGCTTTCCCCGATATCCGGGGTGAACAGGATTTCACAGGTCACCAGATCCATGACCATTTCCCCGTCGAGGTAGACCCGGCCCTCTCTCAGGCTGCGTCTTACTTTCTGCGACATATTCTACACCTCCTATCTCGTTTTCACGGTAAAGTAGAGCTTCTCCGCGCTGTCCACCGGAGAGACCGCCACATTGAAATACGTTTCGTCACCAGCCGAAGTGCTGCGATCCACAAGGAAATCGCTGTCCACATCCACATCGGTGATCGCGCCGTCCGTCTCAAAGCTTAGCAGGATCTGCTTGCCCAGGCTTTCCATGAGATCCCAGCCATAGCTGCTGTTCGGGAACTTGTTGGGCGGGAAATTGAGCTGAACGCTGTCACTTAACGTGTCTAGAACCCTGCGCACCCTGTTCTTGCGGTAGTCCTTGGACTTCGGGGAGGAAAAATCGGTCAGCGTGTTGATGTCGTATTCCACGACCACCGAGCCGTTCACCAACGAGAAGAAAAAAGAACCCGCGTTGATGGCCGCGACCGATTCCTCATGGGTCAGCTTTCCGTTGACGTCGGTTGCGCCCTCATACGCGAGATAGGTGTTGGAGGTCACATAGTCCGCGGCAGCATCCGCGGCCGCCACCCACGCGCAGGCCTGAGAGGCCGTAAGAGCTGTACCGTCCGAGAGGATCACGCCGTTAACGACCGACAGGATGCCCTCATAGCCCGCCGTAAAGGACGGGGCTACAGCCGAGACCTTCTTGCCGATGGAATCACGAAAATATTGGGTCTTGGTCTTCAGCGCCGCCTGCAAAGTGGCATCGGTATATGGGAAGCAGAGACAGTTATATGTCACCATCTCCGAATCATCCAGGAAGCCCGTCACGTCCGCATTGGTCTGCGCGGTATCAGTACCGCCCGTCAGCGCCGTTCCGGCCGTAGCCGTCAACGCCGTGGCCGCGGTGCCGCTCCAAACCACCCAGTCGCTTTCCTTGAGGTCGCCGATTTTCGCCGCGCCCTCCTGCTCAAAAACCGCCGTTGTATCCAGATAAACCGTCACGTCAAAACCCGATACGGCGTTAGCCCCGATGACCAGACGCAGGCTGTTCCCCCTCGTTCCCGCATAGGCCGCCGTTGCAGTGAGCCCCCCAACCGTCGCGGCTGCTTTCACGCCTGTGGACAGCCGGTATACAATCACCTTTGCAGCAAGCTTCAGGGCCTCCCGGATCAGCAGCATGTTGCCAATGGAATCATCCTCATATACCGAGTAGCCGAGCTTTTCATACTGTCCGTCGGGCGCCCCGCTCGCGATACTCACGAACTCACCCACAGGCCCCCAATTCAGAGCCAGTGGCATCAACACGATTCCGCGTTCCGATGCGCTGATACTGTTGTCGCTTTCCGCTTCAAAATTTACATAGGTGCCGGGCCGAACCTTACCCGTTTGTTTGTTAAAAGTGCCTCCGGCCATTATCTCGCACTCCTTTCTTTCCAGTCTTTGATCTTCTGGCCGACCTCATCGGCGGTATAGCGCCCGTTCGCATCCAGTCCGCAAGTGCCGCCGTCAAAGGTGGACACGCTGACGCCGAAAAGCGTCCGGCATCCTTTCCGAAGAGCCGCCAGTGTAAAATACGCGTTGCTGTCAGATGTTGGCTCCTGCGCCGTTGCGTCTCCGGCCGCAGCCGCTTCCGTGTCGCTGATTGTTTTACTCATCGATAAGACCTCCTTACTTTAAACTCATATTGGCAATAAAATTGGCTGCCTGCTGACCGGTTTCCTCCGTATAGGCATAGACGCTCAGCCAGCGGACAGTCAGCTGCGCCGCCGCGGTGTCCACCTTCTTGCAGCTTATCTCTTTCAGCCTCAAAACTCTGCCTGTGGCAGCGCCTGACTCATTAACCAGCGGGATCAAATTCTTTTCCGCGGCAATCTGATACGCGATCTTCTGCGCCGCCTCCATAGCCGACCTTGTGGTCTCCCCGAACAGTTTTATATACAAAACGTTGTCGAAGCCGAATGTACTCAGCGAGCTGCCCCGCGGTGTCTGCTCCACAGGGGGAAAATATAAGGAGGGGCGTTTAAACCCCTCCTCCGCTTCATCAAACAGGATTGATACCGCGGAACTGTCGTACATTTTTCTCGCTATGGCCGCGATTTCCTCCGCAAGCAAAAACACCACCTCATTTTCTAAAATAGGCCTCGCCCCATGTACGCATCTTTCGCTCAACCGAGGTGCGGAAAGTAAGTTCAAAGATTCGGATCGCAGCCTCCCAATAGTGGGAACCCTCAATCCACTTTTGCTTTAAGGCCATCCCCGTCTTGGCGCCCTTCACATAGGTAAAGGTGCCGCCTTTCCATACGCCGGGCACCCACCGCCCGATCTCGCCTTTTTTACAGGTCCAGTGTCCGTCATTCACATACTCCGCGTAGGCAAGGTTCGTGCCCACCTCGAGGCGCAGGCCGCCGTCCGAAACCTCCCAAACGTTTTCATCTTCTCCCTTTTCAAAGCTGTGCAGCAGCAGACGGGTGTCCACCACTTTCCGCCGGATGATCTCATCCTGCATCACACGGAGAAATTCAAAGCCGCTCGCTTCGAACCACTGCGCGATGGCCTTCTTAACCTCTCCCTTCGCCGCCCGGGAAAGCAGGGCGAAATACCGATTATAGTCGCTCACGTCAAACTCGAACATCTTTTTCGCCATTACAGCGCCTCCTCGGCCGTCCTCCGGTAGAGCGGCACCGAAATGTACTGTCCCCGGATATCCTCCGGAAAGCCTGCCGTATAGCTGAGATCAAAACGAACATCCACCACCTTATCCCCCTGTGATATGTCCGTTCCCGACGGCAGCGCCAGCTCGTTTGCGCCGGAAAAGGTGTTCCGTCCCTCGGCTTCCATTGGAACCTCACTACCGTTGCCGCTGGTGGAGAAGAAGCACTGAACACCAGAAAGAGAAGGCTCCGCGGGATAGGAAGCCGTTTTCCCGGAAACGGGCAATCCGTACCCGGGGTCGCTCTCGGAGAGCACGCGGCGAAAGATATTGCAGCTGTGCCGAAAGAAATCTTCTATCGCCATGTCATCACCTACAGCTTTCTCAATTTCAGATCCACCGTGCCACGCGCCTGCGGACTAATATAGGCGGATATCAGCGGCTCGATGTCAAGATCGTCGGCGCTCAGATCCGCACCGCTTGATAACACGGTGTAGCTGTAATCCTTGAAGGTTTCACTCTGCCTTTTCTTCTGCGGGTCGGCCGCGGCGGTATTGGCATAAAACTCGGCCACGAGCAGTACCGCAAGCTTGATGTTCACGGGTATTTCTGCATATTTGGTATCGTCAGCGAAGGTATTGTTTGTCCGGTTGATGATGTAAAGCTCGGCGCGTGATATGTCGGTCAGGAGCTTTTCCTCGTTTCGATTCTGCACCGCGGTAAAATCCGAATAGGCTTTTACATCCGCCGGTGTCACCCAGGGTCTTGCCGCCATGATCGCCCCTCCTTATGCCGGAAGCCTCATATAGAAGAGATAGAATTCCGCTTCGCCCGCGGTGGCGGCGGTTCCTGTCTGGGTAAACTTCGCCTTAACCGTTGTCGTTCCCGAGGACGCGGTTTCCACCCATGTCTGTTTCTGGTAAGCGGCGGCCGTTCCCTCGGTAATGTCGCCTTCCGCCAGCAGATTGTTGGCGTCTGTGTTCGTTCCAAGGGTGAGTACATTGGTGGTGGCCGCGTTAAAGGCCGTTTTCACCTTGCAGACTGCCCTTGTGATCACGATATTGGGTCCCAGAGCCGCAAGGCTTACGCCTACGGGAATGCCGGTGGTATCGAACTTTACATTGCCGATATAGAGGGCCTGTTCAAGCCCTACTGCCCCGTCGTTATAGGGAATATCAAGTTTCATCTTCAACTTACCTCCTTAGTAAAATCGGCGGTCAGCTGCTCTTCAGCCGCCGCGGGAGTGCTGCTTTCCTCTATGTCGCTGTCTCCGGTCTTTTCCCCATCACCGTCGCCTGTTCCGGCCGTGTTACTCGGACCCGCAGTCAAGGCGGCCTTGATGGCCTGCTTTCGCTCGTCATTGTTCTTGCAACTGGAAATATCTATGCACTTTTCTGCGGCCAATGCAGCAAGCTCATCCTTCGACATTTTGTCGATTGTCTTTTCTCCGCCACTTCCGGATTCATCAGCAGAGACAGACACAAGCTCAAAATGGCCGGTGGCGATTAACGCCTCAGCCTCTTCCGCGCTTGTCACAGTGCAGGGTTTTCCTTTCGTGGCCCGGACTTTGCCCTCAATGCCTCCCCGATAGGAAAGTCCCTGAATCAGTTTAAGAGTGTACATTTCTTTTCCCTTTCTTTTAGAGCGCCGCAAGGCCCTTGACAATGACCGCCGCGTCGAGCTCCTCAATCACGGGGTCAAAGTCAAAGTGGACCACATAGAAGCGCTTATCCTGCATGATGGCCTCTTTGCCCTCGGTTGTCTTGCGGATGATCACACTGTAGCTGTTGACCACAACAAGATTTCTCGGGTCGATGAGAAGGATTTTATCGTCGGTCAGAGACGGGACCGAAACGGACGGGATGGCCGCGGGGTTATTGATCAGCGAATCGGTTATGCCGCCACCCACGGTGATCAGCTTGTCGATCAGATACCGCTCCCATTCCTGTTTTCTGCGGGGGCTCATCAGCCAGCGGAGCTTCCCGTTGTTATATTTGTTCGGCATCTGCTTGAGGGCGTCGTAATACACATCGATACTCATCGCGCCGGAGGATTGAGCGGTCCTGTCCTCCACATGCGCCCCTGCCAGTATCTGCTTGACCCAGCCGTCATTGATCTTCAGAAAATCATAGTCGTCGGCGGTTTCAAGGGTAGCGGAATCGCCGTTGAGGTAAATGTCCTCGCTGTCCACGCCCATTTGTCTGGTCATAAGATCCGTGATGGTGCCTTCCAAACTCTGCCCTTCAATGTTCTCGCGCAGGGTTTCCTCGGTGATTTCCCAAGGCAGACGCACGGCTGTGGTGGCGTATTCGATCTTGCTGAAGTTCGGAGAGACACGGTAGTTGTCATCCACATTCTCGGTCTTTTTGCGGAGAATACGGGAGGCAATGCCGATCTTGTCGATCTCTCCCGTCTTGGCTGTGCGTATTTCCTTGCGGATCAACGCACCGAGCGGGGTTGCCTCAAAGGTCTGCTTGATAAACTGCCTTGCCTGTTCGGGGTTCAGCAGACCGGACGTCACCCCGTCGGTGGTAAGGGCGGCCTTGTTGATCATCGTGCTGTTGTCGTTCATGCTGTTTTCACTCCTTCGTTCTTATTGATGAATTAAAGTATGCCGGAAAGATAATGGCGCGCCTTTTTGACGGGAGCACCGCCATCGTTCAGATTCTGCGGCAGTCCGTGGCTTTCCAGCACAGGGGCGATCGCCTTCTGTACCGCCTCATCGACCATCTTCTGCACGTCGGCGGGCGTAATTTCCGGCTCGGATGCAGAAGCGGCAACGGCAGCAGCGGACGCAGTCACAGGGTCGGGAGCGGCCTCTGGTGCCGCCTTGGCGACAGCCTTTTCCACCGCCTCATCCACCATCTTCTGAATGTCTTCCTTTTTCACTTCGGTTTCCTCCTCTTCTTCGGTTTCTTCGAGCTCAAACTCTTTGGTAAAGCTATCAAGTGCCTGACAGATCTCATCGAGCTTTGCTTTGTTTCTGGCCGATATCTTCTTGCCGGCCATGATTACAGGCTGATTTTCGTCTTTCTCGACCACATCAAAGCCAAAGGTTTCCGCCAGCTTTTTAAAGATGCCTTTTTTCTCCGCCGTATTGTCGGGTGCAGCCATAATCCCTGTTTTCACTCCCTTCTCAATGCTCGGATCGACGTCCTGTTCGCTGTATTTGCCGACGCCTCCCATGGAAAAGCCCGTAAGCTCCCCTTTTTGAATCTTCTCCCACACGTTTGGATCCGTGACCTCGACAGTCATAAGCCATGTGCCTTCCGTAACGGTCTCACTGCCGATCACCGTGTCGGCCTTCTCAATCCAGTTTTCCACGACAGCCGCATCCGCAAAAGCCTCAAAGCTGTGCTGAACATCCACCTTGTCGCCGTTTTTAGCGAACCAGTAAGCAGCTTTTCGAATTTCTTCCTCAGTCATAAAGTTGCCATGCGCATCCTCCACCAGCGGTTCATAGACAATGCCGGTCACATAGTGGCTGCCCTCATCGACCTTGATAATGCGCCCATAGGTCTGAAACTGTGCGCTGCCCTCCCCGGCCTTGGTGATCAGGAATTGTTTCTTGTTGGCCGCCTTATCAACCAGCGACACAAAAGCAATTTTCGCGTCGGTAATCTCAAAAGCCTTTTCTATCTTCAAGTTTTTTCACCTCCTTTCACGGCATAAAAAAACACCTCACAACCTGCGTATGCAGGTGTAAAGTGCGGTTTTTTGAATGTTTATGCAAATCAATCAGGATGCTAACGAACTATCGAATTTATAATAACAATAACAGGATAAAAACAGACAGCGTCTTTTTCAGTTCCAATATGAATCGGCTATTCTTTTGAGAATATCGTGTTTGTCATAATGGTCAATCAGATAATCAACAAAAAATTTTTCTATATCGATATCACCCTTCATTTTGACGAGAGCCTTGAAAGATACCTCCACCAGCTTCAAGTCTGCATTTAACCGGGCGCATCTCAGTGCCAAACCTTTAAGTCGCCCATCACCTTTCCGGGAAAGTTTCAAAATAATAAAACGGAGTTTTCGAAGGTTTTCATCGCTTTGACCAGATAAACATTCAGCAATGAGTTCATCTGTAATGTTGTCGATTCCAACCGCGATACTTTCAGCAAGCTCTGATAATTCCGGATAGTACTTGACCGAATCAGTGTAATCTTGCGCCCAAGTCTTTGTAATCAAATTTGTCGGCTTGTACTTAGCATTATCTTCGCCCGTGTTTTTCCCAAACGTCTGCTTAATAATCTTCCGGATAGAAGACGGTATATCATTAGCTGGTATTTCAATATCCGTAAAGTATACCGCTTCAACAGTTTTCATACCATTGGTATCTCATGGACGACATCGGAATAATGTCTATACAGCGAGTTTCCTTACCTAATAACGCCGCAGCGGCAACTTTATGATGTCCATCCAACAGGATGCTTATGAACTCACCCAAATGATAGGAAATAGCTCGAGGCCAGTTTTCAGATTTTGAAAACCTCTCCTTATAATAATTGATTCTTTGCTCATTAAAGCACTCGTTTGATTGTGATGGGTATAGAAATGACGGAAACCCTGTAATATAATCGTATTTCTCGGTTAATACAGCAGCTGTAGAAGGGTTCTCTGAAAATTGATTTGGAACATCCCAAAAAAAATGTCCATTCCCGTCCGTCGGGTACATGATTGCATCCGCAATTACATACAGACCTGTTGGCAGTAAAAAAAGAAGCGGTTTCAATGTTTCAACAGAAGTCGTTATATTGATATAATCGGAATTCAGCTTTTCACTTATTTCCTTTAATTCGGCGTTGTTGGTATTTTCTATGCCGAATCCGGTTGCAATCATTCCGGCGCAGGTCGGACAGCCCGGGAGCCTTGCCTGCACCAATGGAATATGATTGAGTTCAAGGACGGTAAAACTTACACTTCCATAATCACTATCTGGGACATTTTTTCTATGTACCGCCAAGACACCCATTCCATTCGTCACTGATATCAATACAGCCTCGTTACACCAAGGTAAGGAAGAAGTATCCAGATGCTTGATGATCTTAATTGTGGGATTTTTGCGCCCAAACATCTTAGCTTTCCTTCTTCCTAGCAATTTAGAATATATTAATTATACTGCATGCAATTTATCAAAGATAGCCTTTTGATTTGGCAATTAGGCGAATATACGCTTCTGCCAAATCAGGACTAAATTCGCATTATGCTAATTGACTCTTCGATGTGCCTTCGAATAACAATAATGTTATTGTTTCACGGGTGCCTTAAAAAGTCTTACCTAATTTTGCCGCGAGATCTTTTCTGGAAATTTTTTCTCCTGGCAACTCACGTAATTTTTCTACCACTTTCGGGTCAAGAATACCAACATCAAACAGATCTACATCCTTGTCAATATCTTTACACAAATAAACATAACCCCAATAATAAAGGGCGCCAGGTTTCTCCCACAAAGGCGTTACAATAATATATGTCCCCTCGTAAAAATATACATCATATAGCACATCTTTTCCCTTGTTAGAATTGCCCCAAGTGTTATCCCAACTTTCATCATCTTTACGATTGATGTGGTATTCATAAACCATATCGCCGTCATAATAATTCACATAGTCATCCGGTTTTGTAATATCCCATAGATATCTGTCGCCTTCATTTTGCAGCTTGTAGATGCCCAAACCAAACGGTGTTAGGTCAGCATATGTTTCACAATTTAATATTTCTTCTCGCAATTTTAAAATTTCTTGGTTTTTAGCAATCTCTGCTGGTAAATTAACCATTTCTATTATGCCAAGTAATGAGAAAGGGAAAAACGCGATGAACCAAATCAACAAAGTAGCGATTAATTTATACATGAAGTTAGCAATGGAGTTACGTAATCTAGTATCTTTAATAATTTTTCTGTTTAACATAAAGCTAAAATACATAAATGGTACAAATATTATTATGTAGCAAGCAATAAATAATATTGGCACTATAAATGTTGTAATTAATACAGAAATACTAATAGCTACACAAATTCCGTAGCCAGTCGCATAGCTGCGCAAATTCAGACTGCCTTTTTCATTTGCTTTTTGTCGTGCTTTCAACAGTAAAACGGACACACAAATCGCGATTGCAATTGGCAAAAGAATAAAACTAAAAACATAGCGTTCAATATCCATGTCATTTTTCCTTTCATGGTGATAATATAAACACTGCACGATTAGCTTACTATCGGGCAACCGCCAGATTGCTTATCTTCTAAACTATATCATATTTTCTGCAGGTAGAAAACCTTGCCAAATATCTAGAAGATAATCCCAGCGCAGAAAAGAGCTAACTTAAACCTCGTGTCTATTAGCTTTTTCACCCGATTATTAAAGAACGCTAATCTCAATACTTGCCGTATCGAAATCAGCGTTCTTATATGGAGAAGGACACGAGTTTGATACAAAATGAACACCCGAAAGTCATTTCCCCGTTTGTTCCGTTTGATGAGTGCACACCCTCAGCACTTCCTTTATGTTCCAAGAAGGTGAGAAAAAACTTTTGTATTGATTTGGTAGTACGCGAGATGAGATCTTAAGCAGCTGAACTGGGTTCAAATTAAGCCATAAAAAAAGAGCACAGGTTATTCACCTGTACCCTATTTGCTCTACTGATAGTCTAAATACGATAATTTCTCACGGTTTTGGAAAATGGGCGCCTACTTTAATTATAAAAAAGCGCGGCGTGCTCTGCCACCTGATCTATGTCGCAGCGCATTGCATGCAATAATGGACCGCCAGGTTAAAAAAGTGGCGGGAAGCAAGCAGCGAGGCCTGTCTTCCCGCTATTTTCATGCGGCAAATATAAAAGCCGTTATTTATCCAGCTCTTTGACTTGGGCGGGTATGGCTGCTTCACCGATGATGCGGGCGTCCTCGTCCGACAGCTTGATATCCAGAGAACGGCAAACTGTTTTCCATTGTCTGCGTATGGCGAAAACCTGTAAGCAGGTTGATATTATCATACTGCCTCAATGTCCAAGCCTGGACAAGATTCGAATAGCTACATCCGTATTTTTCGGGTCAGAGGCCCCATGACATCAAAGAGCTTATGTATTGCGCCCTTGATGGGCTCGTGTATCCACGGGAGCTTTCCGCGCACGTCGCCCTTCGGGAAGGTGCGGTCCACATAATCCGGCGCAGTCAAAAAGCCCTCTTCAAGCGCGCCGTAAACCTGAAACACCGCGTTGTGAGCCTTCGCGGTCGGGAAATAATCGACGCCGTGGTATGGTGCAAGCAAGCTGTACTGCTCCTGCACAAGCGCAACGACGCCATATTTTTCGTACTCGCCGAGATCGGCAGGCTTCGAATTTGAAAGTCCTACCGCGCGCAGTTTGCCCTCTTTTATCATATCGCACAGCGCGCCCATGGTCTCCTCCACCGGCCAGCTCCCGCATACATAGTGGACGACTATAATGTCAATGTGATCCGTGCGCAGCCGCCTCAGCGAATCCTCAACGTCTCTGCGGACGGCCTGAGCGCTCGTGTCGTTATTGACCGTATAGCCGTCGCGCTCATAATGGAAATTGCCGCCCTCATTTCGCCAGTTGAGCGAGCACTTTGTCTGCAAAAGGAATTTATTCCTGCGTCCGCCCTCAAGAGCGCTGCCGAGCAGCTCCTCGCTGACTCCTGTGCCGTACACGGGAGCTGTATCTATGTAATTTATGCCGAGCTCCGACGCGGAGTCCAGAAGTCTTTCGACCTCGCCGACGCTGAGCGTCATATCCGACCATACCGAGCCGCCGCCAAGCCCCCATGTTCCAAAAGATATCACGGAAGCTTCCAGATCTGTTTTGCCCAGTTTATGATATCTCATGATACCGTCCTCCGATAGTAAATTTGTTGTTTTTACATCACGGTCGTAAGCGCTGCTGGCCGCTTTGTAAGCTATGTTTTTATTTTATCATATGGAGTGAGCTATTTCAATGGCAAGGCGTCGTCGAGGAACGCACAAAATACACTTTGCGGCGGCTCCGCGCGACGAGCTTGAAAGATGCGCTCAGAGGCGGTAACGATATAGTCAAATTGTGAAAGCGGGGCTGACACGAGTCTCGAGACAGACCAGCTGCGGCAGTTTGACGCATACAGAGCTTTTCGCGGCGCTTACCGAGCTTTGAGAGCATCATTTGGCTTAACAGTTATGTTAAATTATGTTTATAAAACCATTTTACATGAGTTCTTTGATAAAAATGATCTCCAAAGGCTCGTTTGGAAGCAGCAAAGAACCCGCATCTATATACCCTAGCTTTCTGTAAAAATGCTGTGCATCTTCATTTGACATTGTTGATGTCATCAATGTATCGTATTGCAAAGCTTTCATTTCCATTTCCCAATTAAGAACAAGGTTTTTCCCGACGCTTTTTCCTCTATATAGTTCAAGTACGAAAAGCATATTCATAAACGGGATGTTATCCCAAAACAATCCATACCTTAGCCAGCCAAGAAAATGACCATCTTCCTCAGCAATATATGCTCTATTTTGATTTATAATAGATGACAATTCTTTTTCACTAATGTGTTTATCATAAGTACCTATTACACCTAAGTCACCCATATTTGCAAATCGAATATTCATAACTGCCTCCTATTACACAAAACAACCTCAATGAAAAATACAACATAGTATGCCATAAGTCATACGACTTAAACCACGAGGGTTCAAGTCCCTTTGTTTGCTTTTTGCATGGCAAGTTAGGTGAATATAGATGCCAATGTCTTACTACACATTACGCTCATTACGGGAAACTCAATATGCTCGCCAACTTCGGAATGTGACGCTTTTTGATGTTCTCTTATTCTATCTTCACAACGTGGGTAGGAGCTTCCGGTAAATGACGAAGCCCGGTCTTGAACACCTCTGGGTACACTACACACTCGCTCAATTGATCAATCGGTACCCATTCAAGCCACTCTTTGGTGCCTTCATTAATGTCACGTCCGTTGGAAATTACTACATCTAGCTTTGGTGTCATCAGAAAAATGAAAGAAATTTCATGAAAGCGTTTCCCACCATATATACCACCTGTGAGAGTAAAGAAACCCTCGTTAATCCAAATCAGTCTGTCTACTTCGAAGTTTTCGCCCGTTTCCTCAAAAACCTCACGGATAATAGCTTGCTCCAGCGTCTCATGCAATTTTACTCTGCCACCGACAGAATAATAGTGCAGACCATTGTTGACCAATAACACTTTATCATTTTGCAGGATGATGGCCCCAACGCGCATATTGAACACGCCTCCGGGCATGGAATATGTGATATCTGATGTGTTACTCATAATGCTTCCTCGATTATAGTTCAAAATTCTTTTGTTTGATTACCACATATCTGGATATTCTTCAAGTTCATATTTGTTCCTTGTTTTCGCACCGCTCTAATTATTTAGTTTATATACGTTTTGATAACCAAATTTCTGTTGATAGCCCGGATCAGCTGAGGAAACCCTATATGTGAGTTTGTCGCCCTCCAATATCAGTGCATGAGTCAATTTATTATCCATTTCGGTAAAAACCGCCATCGCATTTGCGGAGATACTTTCTTTTGTAACATCGCGAGTTGTCAAAAATCCATCATTTGCTACAATGTGATAACCATTTTCCATACTTCCCGTGATTGTGATTTTCATCGCAGGATTATCAATGTCAGTATATGTTCCGGCCCAGTTAAGGTTAGCAGAAGGCTCTTTTGCAGTGACAATAGGAGGTGTTTGAGAAGCTTGACTGCTGCCTGCATTTGAGGGGATCACTTTATCGGAGGAATACTGCTGTGTATACACGACTGCGCCATCCTCGACAATTTCCAAGCTGAATTTTTCGATTCGATTCAAATCCATATTCTGCGGCGGACTAATAAAAAATGATATTTGATCTGAATTTGGCTGCGCGCTCAAGCTCACGCTGACACCCACATCAGGATCAATCATCTCCGAAGTATTTCCTGATATTTTCCATAAGCTTGCAGGAATTTTAAAAGTTTCAATGGAATCCATACCATTTGCGCGCCCGGGGTCGACGCCCATGACAACGAGGTAATCGCCAAAAGTGATGCCCCAGCTATATAAATAAATACTTTGACGAGCTTTTTTTTCATGAGTGGGATAGGTATCCTGAAGATTCAACCCTGAAATCGTCGCATTGACCTGCAAGCCGTCCTGTTTCATGACAAGGCCATAGGAGCCGTGTTTTTGGTTTGACATGTCCGTTTGAGAAGCCGCTTCAGAGCTGGTTCCGTGTATACCCGTAGTACTTTGAGTGGCCGTTGCAGCACTGCTGGCCAATTGCGAATTTCCACCCTTACTTGCGCATGAAGCAAGCATAAAACAAATGGCTAAAGATATGAAAGCAAGCGGAAAACGTTTCATTATAATTTCTCCTACTTTAATAATTTAAGAACGATTGATTGATTCTGTCGTGTGGGTAGTCAATGCTGTAATTTTTTAAAAAAGGAATCTTTTACGCTTTCGTTAAATCCTCACACAACAGCAACGTTCTCTGCGTAATACAACTAGATATGTAAATTTTTCCAGAATTTATAATACATCTATGTTTTGTATATGTCAATCAATAGACATTTTGGGGAAGTCAGCACCCATTGAAGAAGATTTCGGCTTACGCATCGGCTTAGAGGGTAAACAGCTCTTCAGGTGTCCTCATTGATACCGGCCTTCGCCTTATTCTTAGCATCCAGTTCCTTTTCCCACGCGCCGTTGTCATCGTCAATGGCCTGCCGCTGCAACCTCCGACGCTCCTCAAGGGAAAGCCCCAGGATATCCTCATTCACGATACCCCTGTGAATGCAGTGGCAGTTGACGCGTTCCGAGGCCGGGAGACTGGTATCCCGCGGGAAGTTGCACTCATAAGAGCCTGTAGGCGCATGAATCACAAACTTCTCGTTTTTGCCTACGATCTGGCCGTCCATTGCCTGATGGTGGGGTCTCGAACTATTCTTGTGGGAGCCGGTATGCTTCCACTCCTTTTTCTCTGCCACAGGACTCTGCCGGATCGCCTCCTGCGCCGAATAGGAATGGGCGGTCAGCATTTCTGTAATGGCGGTTCTCCGTGCCCTGACCCGGCTGAAGGAATAACTGTCCCTCAGGTGTTCGATCACCGTCTGGATACTGTCCCCATTTTCGAGGGCGGAGTCGAGCACGTTCTGAATCTCAGTATGGGAATCCAGCTTCATCAGCTTGCCGAGCTGTTCGCTCCAATTGTCAATCCATGAAACAGTTCTGTCGCTCAGGACTTCAAAGGAGAGCTCCTGATCGAGCTGCTTTATGTAGCTGTCAGTCAGCTTTGACATGATTTCCTCAAAATGCTTCTGAAAGATTCTTTCAATCTTTCCATCGGATATATCCCCGGAAATAAGATATGGCAGGATCTCTTCCAGTATCTTTTCGAGGTCATCTTCCTCAAAGCTTTCTGTAAAGTAGTTTACCTGTTCAGTAAGGATATCCCCCAGCGCTTCTTCCAAATCGTTAATTTTCTCGACCGTTTCGCTTGTGTCAGCGTACCCCGCTTTTTTTAGGCTTTCGGCCAAATCATCGTCAGAGGCTTTCAGTAGCCTGTCAATCGCCTTAACCACATCCTCATATTCGCTCACATGGCCACCTTCTCCCCGCCCATTTTCAACAGCAGCTTTTTGACCTCCTTCATCACGCACATGACATCCTCATCCTTTCGGGCCACCGCCTTTTTGATGGCGCTGTCAAGCTGTTCAGGAACGGAAGGAGAGGCGGCCGCAGGCGTTTGCGCCTTGCTGACCACCAGCGGGATGTCGCCCCACTCCTCCTCATAATTTTCAGAGACCATGCCGAGAGACTTACAGGTCAGTTCCTTCGCCGCATTGGGCGTCAGTCCTCCTGCCCGCTCAGTGATGTTCAGTATCTTGGTGAGGTCATCGGGGTTTGTAATATCGGGCTCTTTGAAATAGACCTCGACATACTTAAACCGATACCCGTTGAGGAGCTTATTGTTGATGAGCCATGCAAGGCTTTTGCGCTCCGGTTGGAACACCTGCTTTTCCGTAACTTCCATAGCCGTCTGCGCTGTAGCCCGGTTAAAGTCGGTGGTGTACCCGACATACAGATCGGGGAGCTGGAAGGAGGATTGCACCTTGCGCCGGCTGTTATCCAGGTAATCCTGAAACAGTTCATCCTTTTGGAGAATCGAGGCCATATCCTTAATCTCCACGCTTGGCTGTTTGGCATCCTCAAATGCCGCCTTATTCTCTGTATCCTCCACTTCAAGCAGCAGGAACGCATGCTGTCCCGCCTCTCCCCGGATGCCGTCCATATAGCTTTGCAGCTTCGTGTAGCTTTCGTCTGATAGAGAGCCGCCTTTTACCACGATCATCAGCGGAGTATGACGCCCGTTGACAAAATAGTTGTTGTTGAGGTTCTCGGCCTTCCGGCTGCCATCCACATTGAGTATCTGGCCGATCCAGCGCACCATGCCGTAATCATCGGTGCCTATGGCGAACTCGAGTATTTCGTTGGCCTGATACGGAAGCTCAAGGCCCTTCTCAACATATTCCCCGCTTCGCAAATCCATAATGCGCGGGTCTCCGAATTCTCTGAAGTACACGGTTTTTCCGTTCTTCTGCTGCTGATATTTGCAGAACTTTTTCCGGCGCTTCATTTTAGTGCCCTTGTAGCAGTACACCGCCTCCACCGCCGGCTCGAGAGGGCTGGTCTTTTTAATTGTCGGCGTGTCCTTAATGAACTCGACCTGTACCACCTCGCCCTTGATGCTGCGAACCACCTCCAGGTAGGCATTACCGTATATTTCACGGGATTCAATGAGATCCTCGAACACCTCCTTGGTGTCCATATCGAGGTTGAGAAGGTCAATAATCCCCTCGGCGGTGGTATACTCGGCCTTCATCTCACCAGTTTCCTCGATATCGTCTATGTACCTGACACCGATGCCGAACCCTGCAATGTTGTTCTTATACGCCCGAATGCATTGAGGCAGGATCGTGGAATGGTTCACCATTTCCCGCAGACCCTCGAGATGTACTGGGTGATTCAGCCAATAGGAAGCATTGGTTACGTTGTCCGTCAGCGCCGTAGGCCCTTCGGCTTTTACCACAGGGGCAGATGCCGGTGCGGACGCGATAATCTTCACCGATACCTGTGGCACAGCCTTTTTCACCGGCTCGCTCATTCCTGATCAGCTCCTTTCCTTCTGCTTTTGATGGATACAGGGACGCACAGCAGCAATACGCAGTCCGCTTCGTCAGGTGAAGGAAGGCCGCGGTCTTTCATGTCGTCTTTGCTCTCGATCTTGATCTTGGTGTTATCCGTCATGGTGTATTTGCGGCAGGAGAGCTGCGCCACAAGCTCATTATCATTCGGAAGAATCAGCTCAACCGGCTTTGGTTTGCCGTCTTCATCGGTGTTTCGCAGCAGGGCTCTAACCACGGCCATCATATAGGTGGTGCTGTCATAGTAATAGGCGTGCTTGATGCGCATCCCAAATTTGATCGGCATGATCTCCATCCACCCATATTGCAAAGGGTCGCTTCTCTTGATCTGCCGGAGCCGGTCTACCACGCCGCCACCGACGCCGCCGTCATCAATCTTAATCGGTACCTTGCCAGTGAACTGATACCGATCCACGAGCTGCCGCCCAAGGAGGGCAATGTCCGCCGCCGTTCGCATGGTGTCCTGCCCCCTCGTTTTCTTATAAATCGTGACAACCTCATTGATCTTGTACCCGATCACAGTCTTATCATCGCCGAAACGAGCCACATCGCAGCCGATATCAATCGTAGCCGTAGGCTTTTTTTCTGGCTCACTCATAATGCTTTTTTCAATCATGGAAAGAGGGATAAAAACATCGTCCTCCTGCAGGGGGAACTCCCCATATACGCGCACGCGGACGACATTGCTGTCCTTACCGTACTTGCGGATCAGGGACTCGATGTTCTCTTTGTTGGTCCGGGGACTGTCAGCGGAGGATACCGTATGGCATCGGTAAATGCCGCGGTCGGCGGTATGGGAATCATAAAAAACACCCGACGTCTTGGTCGGGTTTCCGCACATAAACAGCTTATTATTCGGGCCGGACAGAGTCCCAAGAATTGCCTCCATAATGGGATCCGCGACGCCTGAGGCCTCATCCACGATAAAGAGCATGTTGTCCTCATGGAAACCCTGCATGTTCTCCGGTCGGGTAGCGGTACGGGCCACGGCAAACCACCGCTTATCATAACCCACCATGTAGATATAAGTCTTGGTCCATCGAAGGATCTGCTGCAACAGCGGACTCTTGGCCTGCCACTTGGCAACCTCACTCCACAGGACATCATTGAGCTGCCGCATGGTCGGGGCCGTAGCGACAACACGGCTCATCGGAAAACAGCTTAGAAACCACAGCAGCACAACCGCCTCTGTGCCGGTCTTGCCGACGCCCTGCCCGGACTTCACCGTGATCCTGTTAGACTCCACCACGTCCCGGAATACCTCCTGCTGCCAGGGGTCAGGCTGAAACTGCAACACTTCTTTCGCATAAAGGGTGATATCCCGCCGGTAAACGGGAACCCTGCGGCGGAAGAACTCCCGGCGGTCCATGGTGCTATTCGTTGTCTTTCTTGTCATCTGCATCACCGCCCAACACTGCGCTTACCCAATCATTGACCACCTCATTGCCCAGCTGCTCACCTTCAAGCTTCTGCCTTTCGATGCGAAGGTGGTTCAGGGCCTCAATACAGCGCGTTTTTTTAGCCTGCACCCGGGTAAGTTCCGCTTCAAGCTTCTGGACCACCTCAAAGGTAGATATGGTGCGGGTAGTGGTCTCTGTCTGCGTTTGATTGCGTCCTTTGATGACATTGCCTTTAATCTCCAAGGTACGCTTGATCACGTTGTCGAGAGCTAGACCGCCGCACTTTTTTCTATTTTCATCGATAGACCTGAGCAGCCGTCGCTCCCTGACCGTCAGCAGCGCGATCTGATCTTCCAGCAGAGTTTCCTCTTGATAGGACATGGCCTCCACCATCTGGTGCTCCTCTTCATCGAGGGTATCCCAGTAGATTTTGGAGTAGATGCCATGCTTTAAGCTGTTATGATTGCCCTCGGGAGCGCCGTGCCCGGCTGCGTTCTGGTTGCCCGGCTGCCCGCCCCGCTGTTTGGTAACGTTACTATTGCCGTTATCAGCTTTTGGTAACGTTACCTTTTGCACAGCGGCGTTCCAAGCGTCCTGATTCTTCCACTTGCGCACCTGTTCCTCGGATACTCCAAGCTCCGCGGCAATGTCCTTGAGCAATCGCTTTTTTTCAGATTGCAGCCATAATTCCCGCGCTTTATCCCGATTGGGGCTCCTTGCCCTCGGCACATCACCACCTCATCTCAAATTCGGATTTCGTTTGATCTCATAAAACCGCAGTCGAGTGACAGTCTTTGCCCTTATTTACGGCATTACGGTATTTGAAACCATTGGACTGCGATTTCCCGCGCAATACATTTCATCATAACAGGAGGGACGCTCATTCCGCATACATACTGAACATTCATACCGTTAAAGTCATAATCAATCGGGAACGTCTGGCATCTGATAAAGTCACTGTCTGTTAATGCCATATCATCACACGCCCGGTAAAACTGCCCGTTTGACGTAATTGTCGGCGCTGCCGCATTGTCCCATACAATCATCGAGTTAAACTCCGTAGTGCGATGGTAAAGGCGCTGGTTAATATCCGCTACACATGAATCACTTCTAATTTTTTGCCTGAGAAGCTCCGTCTTGTAGGCAGATATCGGTTTTCCTCTTTCCGCCCTTATCGAACCGAATGAGATGACGGGTTCGTTAAACTCTAATTTCAGCTTTGGATACGGCAGCTCTTTTCGATGTCCGATAAAAAAGACTCTCTGCCTCTTTTGCGGCACCCCCATTTTGGCGGCGTTTAAGCAAAACATCTGCACCGTATATCCCGCTTCGTCAAATCCCCTGATAATCTCATGGACATATCCTTTTGCATTTCCGACTATTAATCCCTTTACATTTTCAGCAATAAATACCTTTGGTTTCAATCGCTTCGTTAATGCTATAAATTCAAAGAACAGATCGTCAAGGGTTTGTTCTGCCTGACCTTCCTTGAATTTCTTCGTTTTCCCCCAGTCTCTTTCGCGCTTTCCCGCAAGGGAAAATACGGAACAAGGGGGCGAACCATCTAATATATCCAGATTCAGCAGTTCATCCGGCAGCTGTTCAGACGGTAAATTTCTAAACTCCCGGATGTCCATTACATACGATAACCTGGGATGATGATTCTTTTTATACATCTCTGCAATTTGCGGGTCGATCTCGCAATTGCCGATGACCTCATATCCGGCCAGTTTATATCCCATACTGGATCCGCCGCCGCAGGAGAAGGTAGAGAACACTTTGAGGCCGTTTTGAGGTACTGATCTGATATCCTGCCATTTCCATCCCATAATCCAATGCCTCAATATAGGAAACCGCAGCGCGGACATTTATGGCTAAAAGTATCTTCTTCAAAATCCTTAACGGCGATCTCTCCCATTTCTTTGATAGCGTTTTCGGCGGTTTGCGCATATTTGTCCATTTCGACCCCGGAAAAGCCAGACAAGTCCGCTAACCCTTCTTCCGACAGTTCCTGTAATATGTCAGACAGCTTGCCCGAGTCCCATGCACCCTCGATTTTATTGAGGGCAATATTCAGCGCTTTTTCGTGAGCGTCGTCCAGATCGACCACGCTTACCTCAGCTTCATCGAACCCCAGCTCCCTGATGACTTTGAGTGTCTGGTGTCCACCGACCACATTCCCGGTCCGTTCATTCCAAACAATTGTCTGGACGCAGCCGAATTCTTCGATGCTCTTTTTAAGCTTTTCATATTCGGGGTCTCCCGGGCGCAGGTCTTTGCGGGGATTATATGGGGCGGGATTCAGCCGGCTTAACGGCATTTTTACGATCTTCATACATGTCTCCTCTGCGCAGAAAAATAGAAAAACCGTCCTTCAAAAGAAGAACGGTTTTAGCTTTTAGGCGTATATAATTTAACAAATACATAATATCACAGGAAGACTGCCCTGACAATGCCCACTTTTTGCCCTGACCGATTATTCCCTTTTTAAGCCGTCAATTCCGAATATAAGGGCGGATATTTTCTCACATGCTGCATCAATATCCTTGTATACCGTCCTGTCATCGATGCCCTCCTTTTCGGAGATTTCTCTGACGGTTTCGGGATTCTCGTCTATGTACAAAGCATATACAACCCGGTATCTCCGGATGTCCTCAGGCTTTCCTGAGCGATAGCAAAAGGCTTCATACAGGCCAATCATCTCTGTGATGTGACTCATGATAATGGCCGTCCTTGCGACGCTCTTTTTAATGCTCTCAACATAGAGGTCGCTGCTTCCTGATCGTTCCCACATAAGATCAAGAATATCTATGGCATTCTCATCAAGCTGTCCGGCTTCAAAAACAGCATTGTCAACATGCTCTTTAAACATGCGGTAGTTTCGGAGCAGGAGCTTTGTATTCCTCAAACGGCGATCAAATCTGGAGTTCTGTTCTCTTTTCTTTTCGCGGTCGAGGGTTTCCATTGCTGCTCTGGCACCGGCCTCCCCCGCCAGGCGGATCATGTTCTCCTGTGAAGTGTTTTTGCCCATCACTGTCGCGCCTCCTTCTCATCTATTGCTTCATTTTAAATTTTGCTCTATAATAGATTTGATCGATTGGGGGGGCGCAAGCTCTCTCTTTTTTTATGCTTTAATTCCAGTTTAACCTTTTTTATTTGTGTTTTTTAGACAAATATGGTATACTAAATATATTAACTTTTTTGGAGGTGCTTCTGATAATGAGTAACTCAACTCCGACGCTCATGAAAATTAAGCTTGTATCTTACAATATCGGGCTTAGTAAAGCAATTGCTAAGGGAGATCCAGATGTCATCCAGAAATGGCAAGACAGCATTGATGATCTTACCGATCAGATTAACAGTAAAGACACTGATTAATCCTTATCATAACGTTGGAATAACGCGTCAGTCGCCATGGTAGGCGGCTTTCTTTTTTTCTCAGCCTCTTTATTCTTTGGTCTTCACCTCACACGGTGTTTCGGAAAGCATAGAGGCCTTCAGCTTTTCAAAACATTCCGGGCAGGCATAACCGAGTTTAAAGGCGCTGTCCCCTCTTTTTTGCCTCGAAAGCAAGGCGATCATTTCTTTCTTCGGGAATTCGGCCTTGCAAAACCCGCATTTTCCCCATAACTGATTTTTCTGTACGGGACTCAATGCCTTACGGAGCAGGCCTTCAGGAAACTCCTGTACGAACTCCTCGCCCATAAGCTCCCTCAAGGACTCCTTCATGAATACCGGAACAGAGGCGGCGCGGCACTGGCCGACAATGGACTGTATCCATTCTTTTTGAGGAATAACCTTGCCCTTGCGGTTTCCTGTTTCGGCTCCTATAATCGCCCAGTCGAGGTACTGAACGCCAAGTGCCTCTTTGCCAAAAGGCTCAAGCAGCGGCTCGATGCTGACAAAGGTCTTATATCCCTTCGCATAGAAGAACTCGGTATCCTCCGTCGGTGTGCTGGTGCCGTACCAGATATTCTCTCCTGCCGGCAGCTTTCCATCTGCCGCAAGCTGCAAATAGCGCTTGGGGTTTTTGGTCAGAAACAGATAATTGTGCTGCGGATAGTTCCGACAGGCCTCAAACACGCGGCTAATCCACTCACCCGGCACCCATTCACCAAACAGATCCGCCATGGAGCCAACAAAAATGTTGGCTCCATTTTTGACATTGCCCGGCCAGTCCAAGCGGTATTCGTGCAGGGTGGGTGCAAAGCCAAAAGGGTAACTGATTGACCTTCCGGCGCGAGAGACAAACGGCGCATGTAGTATGTAGAGGCCATTTTCATCGCCTTCGCATCTGGAGTCTGTCAAATTCAGCCTGGCGTCACCGGAGAATCTGGCCGACTGCTTTCTGGCGTAACAGTACGGGCAGGTATGATAACAGCCTGTTACTGGATTCCATGTGTAATCAGTCCAATCTATTTTCGAGTGATTCATTGTTGCCTCCCTTCCAAAATTCCACGAAATAGCTGTATTGCGTATTATTTCCCGGCGGCCGTTCTTTGCCAATCCTTGCTGAGTATCCGGCCTTCAGCAGCAGTCTTGCTAATTCTAGCCGGTCAACTTCACTCAAGCCACCGGATTTAAGGCTGTATATTTTCATATTTTGTCCTCTCCTCTCGCTACCTCCCGCTCTGATGGCTGATGTGATCCGCGGCAAGTCCCGCCATATCATGGATGCCCCGTTCACGCAGCTTCTGGAGGATCCCGCTCACATAGGCAAGATTCTTGTTGTCGGTAGTGCAGGCCCGAAAAAACGCATACTCGACCAGCTCCCCGCCGAAACGAGAGGTAAAGCTTCCACTGGTTTCCTTTTCTGCCTTCGTGGGGGATCTCCCAAAATACTCCCTGAACAGCTGCTCGGGGCTCTTCGGTTCCCCGGCGTTTTCTTCGCGCGCGCCATTATCATCATCATTACAAAACAATTGATTATTATAATTGCTATTACTGTTTATTAATGTGCCAAATATGTTACACAGTTGCACAGACTGTGACCACACTTGTGTATCAGTTTGTGTATCAGATTGTGTAACGGATTGCGTAACATATTTAGCTTCAACCGGAATCATCCGGTATCTTCCGCTCTGATTACCCTTGCCTTTTTTATACACGATTCGTCCCGTCTGAATTAAGACGTTTCTCATACGGTCTAATTGCTGTCGGGAGAATGCCAGTATGGATGTCAGCGTTGAATTGGGAATCGAGAACTCCACCCGCCAGTACCATTCGTCATTCACCTTGATGGCACACCTGTTGTTCAGCTGCATCAGGACATGCCATAAAGCCTGCGCGTCCGGGGGAAGGGGGTTGCATATGACCCAATTGTAAAACGCATTGATCTCGGCAATATAGTTCAGAGGACACACCTCCATTCAAAGGGGTGTTGCCGGGGGGAATCCCCCCGGTGTCCCCGCATTAGTTAAAAATGACCTTGCTGCCGCCGTCTGTTTTAATCACATCGAGGCTTTGAGGGAATCGAGCCTTCATGGTGGGATCGTGTGTGATCGCCATGATCTTCATATTAACGTACCTCCTCTGTATGGTTTCAAGAGCGTCACAATAGGCCTGTATGCCGTCGCCGTCCAGGAAGGGCGGCTCATCGATGAAGAGCATCCCGAGCTGTATGCCCGCCTGGCTGCTCTTGATCTCCGCCAGAGCCAGCACGGCCGAGAGGGATGCTTTTACCTTTTCACCTCCTGATTTGGAGAGATAGGGCAAACTGTCCTTTCCGTATTCCTCGACGACAATATCAAGCGCGGGAACTTCTTTTTTACTGCCGGATTTCAGAATCTTGTCCGTGATAAACTCCATCCCCATCTTCCCGCCGGTCATCTGCCCGAGGATGCTGTTGGCGGTGGCGGTGAGCATAGGGAGCATGGAACGGATAATATTGTGCGGAATGCCGTCCTGGGAAAAGGCGTCTTTCAGGATTTCAAACCGGGATACCTGTTCCGCAAGCCAGTTTACTTCTTTAAGAAAATCCTTGATTTGATCTTTTTTCAGTTCGATCATTGTAAGCTGCTGCCTGAGGGCGCCGATCTCGGCATGAAGGCCGTTGGCCGCCGACTGCTTTGCCAGAATGACCCGTTCCACCGCTCTTAGGTCGGATTCAAGCCGGTCGGTATCTTCACACAGGGCCGTTTCCTTTTCCAAATCTCTTAATTTGTCGGCAAGTTCAGACTTAAGCGCAGCCAGCTCCGCAAGAAGCTCAGCACGTCTCTTTTCGGCAACGGCCTTTCTCTCTCTGGCGATCGGCAACTGTTTTTCCTTCTCGAGCCAATCTTGCGCCATCAGTATCCTGCTCTTCAGGATGATGTATTCTTGCTGAAATGCTGCAAGGCTCTCCGCCGCTTTGTGCGCTTCTATGGCCTTCCGGTTGGCTTGTGCAAGCCTTTCGGCTATATCCGCTATGGAAGTATCAACCGCATGCAGCCGCTCCTTATATAGACCAAGCTGCTCCCGGAGCGCATCTAGCTTCTCGTACTCTCTAGCCTCTGATTCCAAGGATGCAACCAGTACACGAAGCGCCTGAATCTGGTCCGCGTCATACCCAACAGCTTCCCGCTGGTGGATTAGTGTTTCGATGCCGCCTTTTATATCCTCCAACTTTGTAAGCTCCGCTTCTTTCCATTTGGAGCAAGACTCTCGGTAATGGTCCATTTCTCCCTTCGCCCGAATGGCGTCCTCAAGGAAAACGCACTTTGCGTTACCCGGGTCGATACAGCGGCTGTTATCCAGCATCTGCGCTTTTGCGGTGAGCCCCTCAATGACAGTCTTCCGCCGGGCCGCTTCCGCGCTGAATTCCGCTTTGGCGTCCGCTTGCCTTTTTTGAAGGTTGGAAATGCTTTCGGAAAGGGTGATATAAAGCTGTGAACGGTTTTCAAGTGTTGTAAGCCGTTTTTTCTCTTCCCATAGCCTGTCGAAAGCCTGTTTCAGTTCAGGCTCTTTTTGAAGCATGGCGCCGATCGCTGAAATTCGCCCCGCAACTTCCTGCCGGGCGCTGTTTGCCCGCAGGGCGTCTGATTCACACCTCTTGATATCCGTTTGGAGGGAAGGCAGTTCCCTGCTTTTTTCAGCCAGGGCGGAGATTTGCGCGAGGGTTTCTTTTTCCTTTGCCAGAAGGCTGTCATATCCCTGAATTCCGGCTTCAATCGCCTGTTCATTGGCAAGCACCCCATCCGCCTGTCGGACAATGGCCTCCTGTTCCCCGATCTGTCCCGTGACGGCGGCTTCTTTTACCGTCAGGGTACCGATACCGTCGCGCACCTTTGCGGCCCGCTGTGCGGCCTCCAGTCTGCCTGACAATTGAAGCCTGATGTTGTCACGGGCAAGGGAGAGGGTTTCTATCTCCTTGGCGGATTTTTCAGCCTCGTCATTTCTCTCGCAGAACTTCGTCTCAATCTCACCGGCGCCGGAAACATCCGCTGCCAATCCTTCCATGACGAATTTTTTCTGACTGATAATGCGGTTCAGGTCCGTTACCCTGTTTCGGGAAAGCTGCTCCATGTCGCTATATATCCCAAGACCGAGGATATTCCCAAGGATCGTCATGCGGTCCTCTTTGTCCGCCTGCAGGAATAGACCGTACTGGTCCTGCATGATAAGGGCGCAGCTCCTAAACGTCAGGCTATCCATGCCAAGGATGTCGACGATTTTATCCTGCGTATCTCTGATCTTCTCGGCTGAACGGTTTACCCATTCGTCATCTGCTTTTTCCGAAATATTCAGTGTGGCCTTGCCGGACTTGGCGCGGGTACGGGTCACCCGGAAGGTTTTATCGCCGATCATGAATGTAAAGGATATTAACCCACTTCGCGCACTCTCACCGGCTCTGATCCATCCCGTCAGGTCTCCTTCGCGGGGTTCCTCATACAGGCAGTCAAGGATCGCGTCCATGAAGAGCGACGACTTTCCGGCGCCATTCTTGCCGTTGATCGTGCAAAAGGTAATGTCCCGAAAGCAAAACCGCTCTTCCTCGTAGTTGCGGTAGTTTTTGACCTCTATATCAAGAGGAACAAAAATGCCGGTCAGGCGGGATGTCACGATGCCGGCGGTGGCCTCCGAGACAATCGGCGCAGCTGCTTCCATAATGCTTTTGATCTTATCATCGGGATATGCCTTTTCATTGAGGTAGTCTATGAGGTTGGCTTCAGGATCCGTCTTTTCAGAAAGCTCATTCTTGTTGGTGCTGACGGTAATCTTTTCCGGGCTGATTTCGCTGACCGAAAAAGCGCCGTCGTCATAGAGTTGCTTTTCAAGAACCGGCCTGTTAAGGGCTTTGCTCTCTTCTTCCGTGCAGCTGTAAAGTACGCGGACTATTTTCCCACTGACAGTCCCGCGCCGGGCGGCATCATCGATGCCGCCATGGTTCAGGTTCATCACCTCGTCATGACCGAGCCGGATCGTCAGAAATTCCCGTGAAGGGGATTTATAAAAATCATGGGCGCCGGCACTCAGATCGTGAATCCAAAATCCCCTGTCCTGCCCTTCATCGTTGAAGTTCAGGGCATTGATGGCGCCGCTGTAGTATGTATTCCGGCAGCTTTGTAACTTTTGCGGCCGGTGAATATGCCCGAGCGCCACAAGGTCGAAGCCTGCCGTGTCCAGAACTTCCGGCATGATAACCGGCTCAAACTGCGCAAGGAACTGCGTCTGCCCGCTTTCGGTGTTGCATCCGGGCACCGTGTAGTGAGATATAAGCACCGACGGCAGCGACCCGCACTGCGCTCGCAGCCCCAGAATAATCTTTCCGAGCTCCTCTGTAAAAACCTGATTCTCTTCCTCTTTGGAAAGTCCGGGGAATTTGGCCCGGTATGCTCCCCGATCGAAGCCGGGCAGGGCCGCGACTGTAATTACCATTTTTGCCGTATCAAGAGGAATGGCGAACACACCCGGTTCGGTGGCGATTGTCACTCGCTGGCTGGATCTAAAATGCGCCTTCAACATTTCAAACTGCTCTTCGCCGTCGTGATTCGGTGTGCCCCTTAGAACAACGACGGGGCAGAGATCGGAGAAGGCTTCAATGGCCTGAATCGCCGTTTTGGTTTCGTCGAGTCCCCTGTCTGCCCACACCCTTGCCTGATGGAACACATCCCCCGATACCACCATCAGGTCAGGCTTTTTAATCAGCGCCATCTCGTGCATATGGTTGAGGCACATCCCGGTGTCGGCTGCCCTGAGGTTCACGCCGTCTTTTTCAGGGCCGGGGAAGCTGCCAATGTGCCAGTCGGCGGTATGCAGTATCTTCACTGTTGCCTCCCCTCCGTTTCCAGTGCTTGCAGCACTTGCGTACAGATGCGCCCGTACTCGGCGGTCAGGGACCGAATATCATCATCGGTGAGGGAGTCGAACACAATCCCGTCCGGGCTCCATTTCTCTCGCACGATGGCGATATCCCCCACTATCGGCTGACCGTGCCTGTATGTTTCATAAAGCAGACATCCCAAAGGATTGGGTAGCAGTTTCTTGCGAAGTCCGTCTTCATCCACGAGCATGCAGAACGGGCGGCGAAGACCTTTCGGGTGAACCAGTTCAATATATCCGCCGATGGCCTCCTGAAGCCCCTTATGCAGCGGCTCATGAACCTCAATGATCGATATTTTGCAGTTGGTTGTAATGACCATTGCTTTCATTTCGATTTCCCCTGCCCTTCCCTGCGCTTAAACTCCTTTAGGCACTCAGGGCACAGATGGACGCCGTTATGTACAATTAGCCGTTCTTCTTCCCTGTTGCCACAGCAGACACATTGCAGCCTGATGGGGGACATCACAATCATCCTGTCTTCAATTACATATATTTCCATTGGGGTGTCAGCGTCAATGCCCATGGTATCCCTTAACTCCTTCGGGAGAACGATACGTCCCAAAGTGTCGACGCGCCGTACAATACCTGTAGCTTTCATGACTGCTCACTCTCCTTCTGGCATTTCATGCATAACGGCTTTCCAAGCCTTCGCTTCGAAAAGTCAGATACCGTTTGCGTAATTTCACGGCCGCAAACGTGGCAATGGAGGCCATCAAGAATGGGATCATCATCCGGGTTAAAGGAGGAAGCACTAGGCTCTGGAGTGCCTTCCTTCGATGGCGTTACGAAGTCCTCCATAGGATCATCGATACGGTCGGACGCAAACGCCGCATTGTTTGAATAATCCTCCAGGTCAAAATTTTCAGAGGAAACGAAAACGGTCTCATGGTTATCGGATGGCAGCACCCGGTTGGAGCCGAACATATTGGAAACGGAGTTCATGCCCTGGTCCAGCATGGCCTTGCGCACCTGGGGATCGGAGTAATCGGGGCTGAAGGTGACACGGGGAATGGCGAAAGGCTTCTGGAGTTCCGCTTTGGTATACTGTCCCTTCATGCCGATCAGGGCGCGAACGACCCGCAGGATCGCACCGGTCATCGCCTTTTCCGCCGCGGTCTTGCGCAGCAGTGTCATGTTCACCAGCACGGAGCGGTCTATGTATTTCTGACGATCCACATCGGCAATTTTGTAAGCCTTGCAGGGTTTCCCCCATTTGTCGGCCGCATCGAACCATTCGCCCTTGAAAAGCTTCGAGGCATCCTCCGCAGCTTTCTTCTCCATGATTCCTTCAATGGACTTATCCATAAATTCCAGTCTGAAACGATCCTCTTCATCGTCCAGATTAATGACCTTTTCATCGCAATGGGTCTTTCCGGTGCCATCTGGCATTCTCATCGCGCCATAGGCTTTCGCCTTATAGCAGTTTTTTGAAATCATTGACCCGAAAGTGTTGTTGGGGTCGAACTGGATGCCGGCCGCCGCGGCCAGTTTCATAAGCAGCGGCTTTGCCGGGGAAAAAGTATCGCTCCAAGCTTCCCCCACCTTCACGCTGCCCACCTTGAAGACATCGCCGGAGTTTTCGGACAAATCCGCTTTCACCTCCATCACGGTATATTTATAAAAAGGATTGAGCTGGACTTCGGAAGCAACCGGCATCAGCAAATTGCAGTCACTGTATTTTTGTTTAATTTCGGCTAAAGCATTTTGAGCATTCATCGTATACCCTCCATATTGATTTTTGATTTCGCGCATGCTACAATATGGTTGTTCTGTAAGGGTGTGTTGGCTTCGGCCTCACACTCTTTTTCCATTTGCAGCGATATGTTCATTTTCAGAGGACTCGCCTCTCTTTTGACCACAGAACCTTTCCGCATCAACCTACCTTTCCATTTCAGTTTTTCCCTCCCTCCTTTGGCTCTACAGTCAGCCAATGATTGATGATGCAATATGTAAATGCTCCAACAAAGAGAATGAGGAGCCATTCACCGCCGACAGCGCGATATCCCCGCTCTGCGAAAGCTACCGGGATGGCCCAAAGCGAAACCAGCCATGCGGCGCAGACGGCAGCCATAAGCTTTACCAGCAGGACCAAAAGTTTTATTACATAGATTTTTGTGGACGCCAAGATCCCATGCTCCATTTCAAGCCTCCTGTTGATTACGTAACCTTTTCTTTACGAAGCCAAATTTTTTCGCTCTAATGCACGTTCAATTTCCTGTCGATCAAGACAAAATTTCTCACAAAAATAACTCTTTTGAATTCTTCCTGCCGGCGGCAGAGAATATCCTTTTGCCTTCAGTTCCTTACCTAGCTCTCTCATAATGGCATATGCTTTTGATGAAGATATTCCCAGTATTTCCATGATATCCTCTTTAAAAAAGAACATCTGCGTTGAGCTTCTTCTCGGTTTAGTTACCATTTCCATCTTTACTTCTCCTTCTATTCCAGATTTTTCTCGGCCCACAGCTTCAACTCTTGGGTGCGAGTTGATATTTCATCCAAATCTTCAATAATACCCTCGAGTAACGGGCGTTCATTTTGGGAGATCACTCCGTCAGACGCGATATCCAACAAGGATTCCTTAATTTCAGCTGCATTTTTAAATGCAGACAGAAGTTTGATCGTCAGTCTGTCAAGCTCGGCAAGCTCGAGCTTCGGCACACAATGTACCCCAAGCGGACACTCATTTCTGCAATAGTAGTTACGCAGTTCCGGAGCATTATAGAGGTCAGCCATCAGTATGACCTTATCCACGGGCACGATTTTGGTATTGCCGAGCTCATAATCAGCCAGCGAGGATACCGACACACCTAGAAGTTCCGAAGCGCCCTCACGGCTGTTCAACTTGTCATTGTACTTTGCAGCTGATTTCCTGCAGCGACAATAAATGTTTTCTGCCGCTTTGGTAGGACTAGCCCCCATTTATTTCACCTGCGTTTTCAATTAAAATAGTATTTATCTAGGAGGCTATTTCCTGTCAGGAAACTTCATGGGCGAAAAAAATGTCCTCAATTGGTAAACCTAAGAAATCAGAAATTTTTTTGGCCTCAACTAATGTAAACTTTACACTACCCACTTCCTTTTTGTAATACGCCGCTTTAGTTTCGAGACTCAGAACTTCTGCCAATGTCTCAGCCGAAATATTTTTCTCAAGGCGGAGTTCTCTTAATTTTTCGAACATTTTAAAACCTCCTTTCGTAGTTTCTTATTGGGATATTCTAATTATAGTTTCCCATTAGGAATATGTCAATATGATTTTGAAAATAATATCTAGTTGGGAAACAATGATGTATTTTCCTAATCAGATACTATATAATCGCCTTGAGGTGTTTTTTATGAATAGAGTAAGACAACTCCGAGAGGAAAAAGGCTGGACTCAAGGGGAATTAGGCAAGCTTTTGCAGGTTCAAAAGTCAGCTGTTTCAAAATATGAGAGTGGCCACGTGCCCCTGACTGACGACACTATTAGGAAACTTTGTACAATATTTGATGTAACGGCTGACTACATTATTGGTGCAACAAATATAAGAAATAAAAAAAGTCCCCTCACAGATGAGCAAGGGGAACTGATTGTTCAACGCGCGCTGAAGGACACAGGCTTACTGTCATCAGACGGTAGCCTGTCTGAAAAAGGGGGCAAAGTTATTTCAGATTTTATTGCTAACAATGCCGCTCTTCTCAAGAAGCTTATCGAGGAGAATGAATAATTCATTCTCGGTCATATGATCTTTTTTGAGGACGCCATATTCACGGCAAATCTTAACGATTTCCTGATATGCGGATTCTGGGATAGGGTCCATTCTGTCATACCAACTTTCTCATGATGTCTACGCCGCGTATCGACAATATTATATATTATTTGACATTATGATATGTGAAAGATGAAAATTTCATAAATGAAAATTTGTTTTTTATTGACATTTTAGAGGTGACGTGCTTTGAAAAAACCACTCAACTTTATAGCATATCAAAAAGCCCCGTCCTATAGGGCGGGGTAAAGTTTTCGCGGTCATGAATGAGACTAAAAGGAGGAATACCATGCCGGTATATAAGGATGAAGAGCGCAATACATGGTATTGCAGCTTCTACTATACAGATTGGCGTGGTGAGCGGCGCCTTAAGAAAAAAAGAGGTTTTATAAAGAAAGGCGATGCTCAAAGCTGGGAACGGGAATTTCTGAATAAATCCAAGCAGAGCAGCGACATGACCTTTGCCAGTCTGGTAGAACTTTATCTTGCGGACATGGAAAGCCGTCTAAAGGAAAGCACCATGGACAATAAGCGGAATCTGATCGAGACAAAAATTCTGCCTTATTTTAAGAAGTTTCAGATAAATAAAATACAAGCTACACACGTACGCAAATGGCAAAGCGAATTACTAAGCGATGAAAAGGATTATGCGCCTACATACCTAAAGACCATCAACAACCAGCTAAGTGCCATATTCAATTATGCGGTAAAATACTACAAGCTTCCTGAAAACCCTGCTCGGATCGCCGGCAGTATGGGTAAAAAGAAAGCCGATGAAATGCAAATATGGACTCTCGATGAGTTCAACCAATTCATTGCAACTGTGGATAAGCCGGCTATCAAACTTGCTTTTGAAATCATGTTCTGGACCGGTCTGCGTGTCGGTGAGTGTGTTGCGCTGACCCCTAATGATGTTTGGCCAGATAAAATTATCGATGTTAACAAGACAACCTACCGTAAGGACGGTGAGGATCGCGTTTACGACCCTAAGACGACCAAGAGTGCCAGAAGGGTGCCAATCCCTGAATTTCTCTATGATAAAATTCAAGCCTATATCAAATCTCTGTATGAAGCTAAGGATACGGACAAGATTTTTTATTTCACCAAGTCGACCCTCAATAAGAACCTGGACTATTATGCAAAGCGAGCCGCAGTCAAGCGAATAAGAGTTCATGATCTGCGACACTCCCACGCTTCGCTGCTCATTGAGATGGGACAGCCGATACTCCTAATTTCTGAACGGCTGGGTCATGAAAACGTGCAAACCACATGGAACACCTATGCACATCTATATCCCAATAAAGGTGTACAATTGGCCGACGAATTACAAAAATTAAGATAATCATGCCAAGTTAATGCCACAATGATAAAAAATCCCCCAGATAACCGCATTGTAGTGCGATTTTCTGGGGCTTTCTCGTTTATTCCCACTCTATGGTCGCGGGTGGTTTTGAGGTGATGTCATAGACAATTCGGTTGATATACCGCACCTCGTTAATGATGCGGTTGGATATCTGTTCCAGCGTATAACTAAGCCATTTTTCTCCACCAGAACCAACCGATAAATTTGTGGGTGTTTTAGATATTTTAAATTTGCTGTGTATGATGTTGTTGTATTTTAAATTAGTATATCACAAACGTTACCCAAATTTCAACAAAGTATGTTAACCTGATTTTTTGCTTACCCAATAAAATTTTAAGAGCAATATTCAAGATGAGGAAAAAGTTTAATCATTCAGCTAGTGTTATTGGCTTAATAGCCCTTTAATTATTGAATTCATAATATTAAATGGATTTGCTCACACCCGTCATTTCTGATACGATTTCTTCTTATTACTCAAACCACGACACATCCACAATCACTCTTTTATCGGAGCTACTAGATTGTTAAGTAACCACTCCAACTCGGTACGTGCGTTCAATATTAATTCAGTAAAACTCATAAGTTTTAAATTAGGCTGTGTTTGTTGTACAGAAATTTTGGGATTTATCCTTTTGCCGATTACCAGTATATCAATTGCTTTGTTTGGAAAATGCAAAAGCAAATCATCACGATATTCAGTTGCTTGCGCTTCGTGTTCTCTTTCTAACTGTAAAGAAGGTCTTTTGAATTCAATTAACAACATTTTGTTACCAATACCATTGCTTAATAACAAGTCCGGTCTTTTGTTCGCTCGATCTCCTTTAAATTTTTCACCTAAATATTTATCTACAATGTGGTTAGTTGTTTGATTCGATGACATTAATGAGTATTCAGCACCGAATACCCACATATTCTTTTCCAAAGCAGTATGTAGATCTTTTTCAAGTGTATCCTCTTTATCGACTAAAAATTGTAATTTTTCAAGAAAACTCAATCTTGCTGTTGCCTGAATAGCTATTAAACTGATATCAATTATACCAAACTCTCTTAAAGCACTTGCGAAAATCTCAATGTTCCCATCGCTTGCTTGTGCTATCTTCTCTATTATGTCATAGTAGTCATCATTTTCTAAAGCTGATATCGTCACAGCTATTATATTTTTAATTTGTTGCTCATTGTGTCGTCCGTCAGACAACCCCGTAAGCACTTTATTTATTAACCTAAGTGCTTTTTCTCTTTTAAACTCAGGTAATTTTTCAAGCTGTTTATTGATTTCTTTCTCAACTTGTTTCTTTGTATGTTGAATATATGCATCGAAACTATCTTCCAATGCAAACAGTAGCTTCTCACTAACAAATTTCTCGACTCTTTGATAATCCACAGTACTTTCTACGATACCCCAACTATTTGTTGTGTATTTTTCTAAAAAATCAGCGTTTACCTCACCATATACTTTTTTCAGTAATTGACTATGAATATAATTTACATCTTCAACACCCCAATAGTGTGGCTTACCAATAATTTTACCTTTAACTCTTAATACAATTCCTGACTTTTTGTTCTTTATCTCTTTCCCTGCTATATTAAAGTTTAGTTCAATACCATAATTGCGCTCAGAGAATCTATAGTTCTTCCCACCAATATCTTCAACTTTTATTGCATTGTTATTTATAAAAATATTAAAGTTATCTTCTCGTCCATATTCAATAATAAGCAATTGTCTAAGTTTATCATAGTTTGGATCAATAGATAAAATATCGATATTGTTTAATATAATTTCTGTTCCATTATTGGCATTGTTATTTTCTAAAGTCATTAGATTAATATCTTGTAATGTTAAATTATCATGATGCGAAAGAAAATCGCCTTTAACAATATCAAATTGTGTTGTTTTACTATTTTGAGTTGTGACAACTCTCATTCGATCAGCTAACAAAAGTCCTGCAAACTTTCCAATTCCTTTACGCCCTTTTACTAATCTATTTTTCAACTCGGTTTTTTCGCCTTTTGAAGAAATACGGTCTCGCGCTATACGCAGATATTCATTTTCAATGCTATCTTCTGACATACCTATACCATCATCTTTAATCGAAATATAACGTTCGGAATCATCAAGTGATTGAGGAAGGGCGATATAAACATTTTCCGCATTAGCATCCCATGCATTATCTACTAACTCTTTTAACGCATGCTCGGCTGTTGAATAGTTTTCTCCCAATAACTGAGTTAATCTACCCTCAACTATAAAATTAGCTGTTTTACTCATGCACTTTGCACCCCCACTTTTTTGATATTTGCTGTTTAAAGCTTCATTAAACAATGTTTAATTTATTTTCCGCTTTAATAATGCAAACTTCCATATTTCTAGTTTGCTAGACAGCTCGAACTCCAAGCATACTCTAACGTGTAATATTCATTAAACGCAAAAACTGCACAGTATTCTTTTATTGGTAATCCACTCACATCTTAGCCAATAACTCTTTTTTCTTTTCTGAAAACTCATCTTCTGTTATAATTCCATCGTCCTTTAAGCTGGATAATTCTCGTATTTTACCAGTGACACTTTTTATGTTATTTTCCTTAATCTTGTTAATTACAGTACTAGTTTTTAAGGCAGAGACAACACTGTAATTTTTCTCAGGGATAATATCATTTAATGTTTGAAAATCATTAAAAATCAAAAACATTGACATTCTTTTTTTATCATCATCAAAATAATTAATGAAAGCTTCCCTAGTGTCGTGTGTTATAGTTTCTGATTTGATTTCTTCGACTTTTTTTCTACTTCCAATAATAGCACCCGCTTCACCAGCAATAACCGCACCTACAACCGCGCCACCTACGGAAGAACCACCACCTCCCCCACCAGATATTTTGTTTTCACGATATATCTCGCCCTGTGTTGCGAAATACTCAATACTACTCATTGGCAAATTAACTTTATTAGCCTTTTCTATATCTTTTGCAAATAAATCAAGAGATGATCCTTGCTGAATTAATGGGAACAAGCACAACAACTCATTATTTTTCCAGATATAATACGTCCCACTTAGAATATTATGACTTTGTTTTTTCAGCGTTATAGTAGCACAATCTTGCGGGATTTTTGCTTCATTTAACTTTTGTGTTAATAAATTATGTAGCTCTGTCTTATCTTTTTGTAAATGTTCGCTTAGCACAGACAAATAACGTATTTTCAGTGTTTGAATTGCTGGGGTATTTTCACTAGCAAATATAAAACATATAATAAGTGAAGGAATTGATAGATATAAAGAATAACCACCTAATACAGATTGGAACTCAGTAGGATATTCACCTACCGTCAAAGCAGTTAGTATACTTATAGCAAAGAAAATTATTGCTAATAAACCAGCATTTTTTGAAATATTCTTTCTCTTTGCAATAGTATTATTTATATAGTCTTTATCAATTAATTTGGAAGTGAAATCACAACCGCAATGAAAATCATTTTTTAAAATAATTTCATTAGTCTCGTTATTTAATACTTTATCTTTATTTATAATATGAGTTAATGTACATTCGGGACAAGTAAACGCTATCGCTGTTTTACTTTCTCCGAGATAGCCAAAATCCTTTTGCATTATTTACACCTCCTAGGATATTTCCCATTTTATACCTATGGAAAATTTAAGTCAACTTTTATACAAATCAGTTTCTAACATACTCTTAATAAAAATTGCATAAAAAAACGGTCTAAGCATTATACTTAGGCCGTTTTTATATTCATCATTATCAATGTACTTTGCCATATTGGTACGCTCTTTGATACGCATTGAGCACTAATTGTTTAAGTTGTCTCTCTACTTCATTTACAGCATCCTTTTGACATTGCTTGATTGCAGCTAATATTTTAGCGTCTGCGTTACCCTGTACAACAATATCACCTTGGGTAATATTTAAAGTAATCGGCGTACTGGTTGAAGTGGATGTATATTTAGTTGTTGTCGTTGTGGAACCCGATCCGGATATCTGATAATTAATAGCGTTCATAGCCGAAGTGACTAGCTTTGCATTATCTGTTATACCTTTTGCAATACCAGCCGGAATCCATTGTGCTTTGTCAGCCATAACTCCCGAAGGTGAATGAATATCCAATCCTTCCGTAAAACCGCTTACTATACCATCTACAAAACTTGATATTTTATCTCCAAGCCATCCAACCATAGATGATATGCCTTCCCACAGGCCGGAAACGATATTCACACCAATGTCTAGCATTTTTGAAGGAAGTTCAGAAAAGAAACCTACTATACTTTCTATCACTAAAGGAACTTGCTTTTTTGCCGTTGATTTCAAATTATCGCACCAATTTACGATTGAATCTAAACAACCTGATAGAGCAGTTGCAATTTGATTAGGAAGTCCCAAGAAAAAGTTAACAATAATCTGAATAAGTTCACTGATTTTAACATTTATCCATGTATTCAATTGTTCACGCCATGCTATAAATTTAGTGACAATATTTACTAATGCCGTCCAAATCTCATCAGGCAATTTACTAAAGAAAGTAATAATGTTATCAATAATTATTGGAACATTGGTTGTTACCCATTCCAGCGCTTCAGCACCAAAACTAATTAGTTTGGCTACTACATAGCCTAGGGCATAACCAATATTCGCTGGTAACTCATTAAAAAATGTAACAATACTATTTAGCAAACTAGGAATTGCAGTAGCTATCCAAGCTCCAACAGATGAAGCCCATGTTCGAAAGTTATTATATATTTGCGTGAAAAATCCTGCTATTTTAGTAGGCAATCCACTAAAATAAGTTACCATAATGTTTATAGCGTTTGGAATTGTAACGGTAAAAAAGTTGGCAATAACGGCTACTATTACACTAATTTTACTCTTTATGGTTTCCCAAATATTTATTACTGCTGTTCTGAATCCTTCATTTGTATTCCATAACACTACTATAGCCGCCACAAGGGATGCTATTATTGTTACAATCAAAGCTATAGGGTTTGCTGCCATTACAAGATTAAGCACTCTTTGTGCCACTGTAAGCCCTTCTGTAGCGACTTGCCATTTCTGGAAAGCTTGTACAGCTTTTTGAATCATCACTGTGATATTAAAAGCTGCTAACCCTGCTGATATAGCAGCTAAAGCAACAATTATTGAATCTTTATTACTTAGAATTAAATTAATAATTTCTGGAATCTTTTCAACTAACTTTTGTAGCTGAGGTAAAAGTGTTTTTGAGACTTCCCCACCAATCAAACTAATTGCTGAAGTGCCTGTTGCTTTTAATGTATCCAATCCATCTGTAAGTTGGTTTGCTCCGTCTAAAGCTTCCTGAGACAATATTAATCCCGCATCTTCAGCCTGTTGCCCTAACTGCGTAAGAGCATCAGCACCTCCAAGGATTAAGGGGTTGAGGTCTTGAGCAGACTTGCCGAAAATAGACATTGCAAGCGCATCACGCTCTGTTTCATTAGCTACATTTCCTAATGCTGTTATTGTACTATTAAATACATCCTGATTGTTCTTTAATTTTCCAGAACTATCAGTAATTGATACCCCCAAGGTTTTAAATGCTTTGGCTGCTGTACCTGTACCATCTTTTGCAGAAGACATATTTTTTGTAAGTTTAGCCATTGATCCGGTAAGGGTATCTAAGCTTACATCTATGATATCACTAGCATATTGGAATTTTTGTATTTCCTCAGTTGATAGGCCTGTTTGCTTACTAAGGGTGTTGATATCATCGGCTGATTGTGCTGCTTTTACTGCCATACCAGCTAAACCAGCTGCAACACCTGCAACACCAATAGCAGCATTTTTCATGAAGCCATTTATTTTATCTGCTTTAGTGCCTAAATAATCAAAATTATCTCCTGCACTTTTAGCTTGTGTTTTTAATTTTTCAAGTTGTATTTCTGTACTTTCTATTTCTCTACTGAAAGCCCTGTATTGCTCAGTCGATATTTCACCATTTTGAAACTGTTGATTAACTTGACTTTGAGTATTTTTAAGTATTTCAAGCTTTTCACAAGTTTTAGAAATAGAACTAGTTAATAATTCTTGCTTTTGTCTAAGTAATTCTGTATTTGTAGGATCTAATTTTAAAAGCGAATTAACACTTTTTAATTCGCTCTGAAGATTTTTACTTTGTGTATTTACATCTGCTAAAGCAGATTGAAGTTTTGTTGTTGAGCCTGAAATTTCTACAGAGATTCCTTTAATCGAGCCTCCCACTATATTCCCCCCTTTCATAAACGAAAGCGAAATAGAATAATATGTTGTCTAGCTATTACAACAAACTATCTATCTTATAAATCAAAAAGATAGGGTATGATGAATTGACATCATACCCTATCCCAATATCGAATCAATATCACTTTGAGTTGCTATTTGTTCTTGTTCTTCTGATCCACGGTTTTTATTTTCTTCAATATATTCAGCTATTAAATCAAAAATTCCACCTAAATCAAAATACTCTAATTCTGCGATAGACAAACCAATTTGTTTTATTCTTAATGTAAATATTTCTACCGTTATACTGGTTTGATTATTTTCATCACTATCACTAGCAGTTTGACTATCGCTATTTAGTTTTTTGTTTGATTACTACTTCCCAAAGAACTAATAAGTAAATCTTGTATTTCCCCAAAGACTTCCCATATTGGAAAAGTATCAAAAGTATCCAGCCATTCTATCGGAGGTTGTATAGAAGAGTCTGCCGTTTTGGCAAATACCCATGAGATATTATAGAATATTTCCAAATCCAAAGCATCTAAGTTAACTTCATTATTCTTATCATTCTTTTTCTTATCCAAAGCTTTTTCCAACTTCATCATATCGGCAAAAAAATCAGAATGAAATTGCTGCTTATAACGAAGTGGGGCACTTCCAGTAGCTTTGAATCTAACATCTCTTCCATCAATTTTAATGATTTTTTCCATAGTTTATTATCAATCTCTTTCTTTAAATGTTTTTTATTTTTAATTAGCCTACATACACTTGATTAAACCAGTTATTATAGATAACTGCATTATCAGAATCAACAAAGCTTTTAATTTTATAACTCCATTGACTATTAATACCATCATTAAAAGGGCGAACTTCAATATCAAAGCCATGGCTTTTAATGCTTACCTTCTCGCCTATAGTTTCATATTCCATTTTTCCGCTAGATGTTATCATAGTATCGAATAGAATATATCTTCGATTTGTTTTATCGCCTAAAACCTGAAACAAAATAGCAAATGAGTTGTAGGAGATATTACTTTTTTCCGTATACACACCATTGCTATCGATACTATAGTTTAAAACATTCTGAGCAATATAATAGGGCAATGTAGCAAACTCTACACTGCCCGTATATCCAGTCAAATTAGTTGATATAGTTTTATTAATGCCGCTTAAAAGGCCAACTTTGAAATTACTATATACTGGCTGCAATGTTAAACTAACAGCACCATTTATTTTGACAGGTGTAAGAAAGTTACCATAATTAGACTTATCAAATAAAGCAATGTGTGTGTTAGATAGGCCAAAACGCACCTTATCCATTTATATAATCACCTACTTAAGCAATCTCTTTAACAGCACTAAACCAAGCGTCATAAATAGTAGAAGTAGTCGTTTCGGAAGTAGAAAGCTTAACATCACCAGATACAGGATGTTTACCAATTGTTATGCTCAATTTATCAGTTTGAGGTTCATTTTTGTCTGATGTACTTTTACTTGCAATATCTGGACGAGACGCCACACACCAATAGTATACTGAACGTCTTGCCTTTACATCTCCATTGATCTCGAATAATAAGGCAAAATGACTAAGCCTCTGATCAGCATTTTCAAGCACTAAACCATCTGTATCAACAGTTTCTCCTAAACACGCAGTACGGAATGAATCCGGTATATTGGCAATAGTCAAATCCCCGCTGTACCCATTATTAGTATATATTGTGGCGTAATTTGCATTGTCATCCGCTGAGAATCCTTCTAAACCACCCTCTGCCTTAATAGATAGCTCAACCGCTCCCTTAATAGCTACAGGTGTAGCATATGTAATTGTTACAGCACCTGTTGTAGCATCTGTACTTTCAGTTGCAACAGCGTAATAAACGTTTTTGAGACCGTATTTAATTTTATTTGTACTTGCCATATCTATAAATCAACTTCTTTCTTTATTTAAATTTGAATCGAATAAGCCACTTGGAAAAGTGACTCTGTTTCAATATAAGTTTCCGTTCTGTTGTAAAAGATATCATTAAAATCAAACAAATTTTCTAACAATTCCTCTGAATTTAAATCTTTTTTGTTAGTGTATAGTTCAACAAAATAATTGTCTGCTTTTGAATATACTTTGTTGTCCGCACCTGAATTATCTGAACCTTTTAATAGGTAAACTATATAAGGTGGATCTGGGATAGGAGTAATCCCAGAGGCTTTAAAAGAATAATAGGCAACAGGTAAATTAATTGTTTTCAACAAAGTATATAATTCTTTCTGTGTCAACTTTACTCACCTATCGCTTTCTTAATGTCTTCAATAAGCTCTTCCTCAATCTGATCACGGTTTGAGCTAATATGATCCCGTCCCGCTACTCTCCCACCATCACGGGTAACATGCCCGTTCTGAATTAAATGAGTAATTTGGGGTTTAGCCTTATTGTAAACTGTTGCAGTCACATCACCTAAACCATTAATATCTTCTTTAACCGTCCAACCCTTTTTATACTTTCCTGTCTTCACTGGTGATGATTCTTGTATTTTCTCTTTTAACTTTTTAGCTTTCGATTTTACAATATCATTCAATTTTGTTTGGACATCTTTAGAGTATATTTTAAGTTCATTGTCAATTAAATCAGCTAGATTGATTTCACTCATGAATTAGCCCCCGATCTGACTTCACAATAAAGTTCAATCATTTCATTCTTCGTAGTTTCATACGTTCGATAGATAGTATATATTTTACCTGTATAATCTGCTGGATACCTAATTTTTGTTTCATCCTTATAATCTATCTGCCTTATAATAAAACAAGCAGAAGGTTTAATGTCTGTCTGTCCGGCAAGGAAAAATTCGTTTTGCATGATGCTTTTTTTATCTGCAAATACTTCTCTATATGAAGGTGTTGCTATCATCTGACCTATATCATCTTCTATAAAAGTTTCGCTTACTAATTCAACTGTCTTGTTAAACACTTGTATCACCTGTGCTTACATATTGAGTGATTTGGTTTAGGATTTCAGCCTTTTTCAAATGATATTGGTTTGAAAACCATTCTTTATCAGAATTATCTATCCCAAAATATGCCTTGCAATAAAGGATTACAGCACGTCTAAGATTAGCATCTGTGATAATAATATCTGGATCACTTATATCAGTGAATGGTGTATTAAAGGCATCAGGATTTACACCCGATGCCTTTAAATCACTCACAGCTTGATCAATCAGATCTTCTAATTCATAATCAAAATCTCTAGAAGTAATTCTTAAATTACTCCTAATTATATCAAGCAAAGTCATTTACTCACCTGCTCAATTAGGCAGTGGCTTTCTTAACTCTAAGAAAACCATTCTTTGCAACAACGTTACCGCCGACAAAGATATTGCCCTTATGGCAAATCATTCCCTGCTTAAATTTGTAGTCTGTTGAACGCTGTACATCCATGTCAGAAAATACAGCAAGTTGATAGTTTGACATGCTACCATAAGCCATGCAATATGTACCTGCGGTTGTAGTTGCATCTGAAGCAACGCCACAAACGGAGTTAATAATAAAAGGAATGCTGTTAATTGTGCCTGTATTACCATTTAGCACAATGTCGTAGGCTCTGCGCTTATCGGCACCTTTAACTTTTGCAAATGACTTCAAGTCTTTACGATTAAGTACAAGTACTGCACCATCTTCAACATTCTCATCCCCACCATAAGAGAAAATAATATCATCAAGTGTATTTTCATCTATGGCAGTAAGGGTAATATCCGTTGTGGCATCAATAGCAGCGGCATTGGTGGAGAAAATGCCAGTGATATGACCTGCTGCACCGTCACCAATAAGAATCTGCTTAGCAAGTTTCTTACGAAGTGCAACCCTTACGCCATTGACAATTTCACTATCATAGTCGGCATTGGGGAGCTTAAGAACCTCTTCCGGCTCTTCCTCATAAGCAGTAATTTTCGTCTTTGCAATACTAGCATATTTAAATATAGTTTCGGTATCGTTATAATCTGAACTGGCAGTTGCGTTGTAGTTGCCTTCACCATAAGATACTACATAAGGCTGATCAAAGGATTCACCGCCGACAAGTGGCTTTACATATACAGCGTCAACAATGCTGGATACCTGATTAAACGTTGGCTTAATATCCGTTGCGGTTAGTTTAGGAAGTACAAAATCAGAACTACCTACTGTAATTGAACGAAGTTCCTTTAGATCTTTGCCTCTTTTCTCTTTTACTACCTTAATATCAGGTGTATTAACCGTTTCTACAATCGGCTTTACAACTGTACGAACCTCAACATTATTCTCATTAATTTCATTTGCCATTTTCATTCTCTCCTCTAAATTTAATTTTTCACTATCAAGTGATTCAAGTTCTATTTTGAGTGTTTCAAGATCAACACTTTCATTGCCTTGAAGCAAACCACGAATTTCTACTTTACGGTCATTAATTTCTGTCATTCTTTTTTCAAACATAATAAATAATCCTCCTAAATTTTAATTTAATCATTACAAATAAGTAGCTAATATCAATCTGTTTCGCAATTCAGCAATCTCCATTGCCTTCTGTTCCTTTTCCCTTTCCAGTTCAAAGAAACTCCTTGCATTGATTGAAGTTGTATTATAAGCAGGGGTGTCCACACCTGAAACGTCCCAAACCTTATCGATTTTTCGTATGTGTCTAGTTCTATTTGCAGCATCATACATTTCCTGTGATACTGTAAACGCAAAAGACATTTTATCAATATCTCCACGTTGAATAAGAGTATATAAATCTTTTCCTGCGGTTGTATTAGCTAAATTTGCTCTAATAAAAAGCCCTTGACTATCTACCGATAATTCAAGGGTTTTGTTTCTGGTTCTTGCCATAATCATAACATTATCAGAATGATTATATTTGAATGGAACATCAGTTAGATCAGATCCATCAAACGCTCCAGCATCAATAATTTCTCTGTATTCAATACCATCTATTTCCCACATTACAGTTGGCGTATTATATACGGCTGCTCGACCTTCAACAATCTGATCCGGACTATTAGGCGGTTGTTCCTGCGCCCTAATTTCCATCATTCGAATTTCACGCTTATTATCCTTCATCTTTTATGTCACCATCTCCCATATTCGAATCATCTTTATTTTTGCTATCTTGAATGTCTCCAAGCTGATATTCATCAGCCCTCTGAGCATTTACAACATTCAAAGTCTGTAAACGCTTGTCCCCATCTGGAACAGGGGCTAAATTGAATACCTCGCGCATTTCATTTATAGTAAACAAGCCATACGCCGCTAAATCTTTAGCTAAACTAATTTTGGTTTTTGTACTTGCATATTGTAATCGATTTGTTTCGAAAATTATCTGATTGCCGAAGGAACGTTCTGTAGGTGTAAACAGTTTATTGGTAAATTCTAATGATAATTGTAAGCAAACGGGTTCTATACAATTTTCATAAAAAGAATCCCAATCTTGTTCTGTATATTTTGATGTTACAATACCTTCATTAAGATTGAAAAATCTATAAACCATATTTCTAATTTCTGCCATCTGGTCAGCATCAACAAGCATAGGTTTCATTTCCAATGGAGTAAAGCTACCTTTGCTATCGCTAACAATAACACCACCATTATTACTTGAAGATAAGAAATCATTCATAAACTGCTGTTTCTGTTTTTCTATGTCGTCAGGTTGCAACATTCCCTGAACTGTTAACAAACCACGGATATATGCACTTTGTTTTACTCCATTTGAGATACCTTCGTTTGTTGTTTGGAGTAATTGCAGTGTAGGCATTAAAGCATTACTAGGATTATCCCCATAGAACTCATTATTTGCATAATGTTTACGCAGATGAATAATGCTTTCATATGGGAATGTATATTGCTTACCCATCCAAGTATAAAAGCGTAAATATAGATTTCCCATAGGATCACAAACTAAATTCGCTGTGTTGCTATCTATAGTGTATAATCCATTAACCTGTGTTCCATCTATATCAGCATATGCAAAAGCATTTCCATTCAGTTCAAGCTGAGTAACTAGCTTATATATGAAATCATATGTATTTTGTATTTTGTTTGGTTGCTCCGCTATCATACGTTGAAATGTCCCGTTTTGAGGAATAACTCCAGTACTATTTTTGACTATATATTTGGGCTTTGCCTTTGCAACATTGGAAGCAATAACATGAATACATGCCCTTACAACGTCAGAGGCATATATGTTATTTCCGAACATAGAAAATGTAGGGGAATTTATATCAGCAAACTGAAACTGTGTTTTTGACACAGGGCTTGATTTCTTTCCAAAAACCGAATTAAATAACGTTCTTATTTCTTTCAAATATTCTTCACCACCTCTTTTATTTGATCATGTTTTGGAAGTCTTGCTTATGGTTCATATAGGAAGACCAACCAGTAACTAAGCTGGCTGCACCATCAATGCGCAAATTCTTATTTTTAGATTTATCATATTTCCAATTGTCGGCGGGGTCACGACTTAAAATTGTATTCGACAAACACCATTTAAGAATAGGATTGCAATAGATAATATTCCCTGCTTCAAACTCTAAAGTAATATCCTTCATAGCTGGACTTATTGTCTTATAGCCCTGTCTGACATCTTCTGTTTTAAAGCCGCGCTCTTTTAGTAGCCTGTCTATGTAAACAGTTCCCCAGGGGTCTTGACCAATTAAAATTGGAACAATACCAAGTTTATTTACACAATCTATCCACCAATTTACAATGTCTTCAGGTACAATCTTGTTACCGTCACAAAAAGAAATATGCCCTTGCTCTTCCCATAAAGCATAAGGCACACCATCATTTTTATGTTTTTCAAGTTGATCCTTTGGCAAAAAATAGTGTTGATATATATACTTCTTAACATTATTTCGGTGCTGAAGGATAAGATTTAAGCAAGTCAGGTCACCACTTAAGCTAAGATCCTGAGAGCCTATGGCATACCCTCCACGGAAATCTTCTATATCAAATGACTTATAGCATTGATTTATTACATCAAAATCAAGCCATTTTTCTAATGAAGTTTGAGTTGGTATATTAAAATCCTTGATAAGCAAAGTCGGTCTAAATGTTGGGTCTGTTTTGCTTCTCTCAACATTCGATCTTAATTCGTCCCTGCTTTTAATAACATCAATAGAAGGGTTAGCCATTTCCCATAAGGATTCATTTTCAATTTGCTCTTCGTTATCCATTTCATAATAAAATGCTAGAAAAGCATCATCAATTATTGAACCTTCCAAAACACCACAGCCATGATCATAAAGTGAATTATATATGCTGTTATCCAACTTAAACCCGCAAGTACTAATGCTAAACATTAATGGCTGCTGACGTGCTGACTGTGATTGCTTTAGCACATCATAGAGATTTCTTGCCTTCCATGCGGCTAACTCATCACAACAACAAAATGATAGGTTTAAACCATCTAGGCTATTACTATCAGAGGCTAAAGGTGTCATTGTCCCAAAATTTGAATCCATATACAAATCAAACTTGCGTTTGCGAATGTGCTTACTTAAATATGGACTTTGCGCTATCATATTTCTGGTTTCTTCAAATACAATACGAGCTGCATCTTTCTTTGTAGATGCACATGCTACTTGAGCGCCCTGCTCTGTACACAGATCATACAAACTTAAAGCACTAAGCAACACCGATTTACCATTTTTACGCCCACAAATAACAAAAACCTCCCGCACTCGCCGGAGGCCATCAGAATTAACAAAACCATATATAACTTGTATCATTGCTTTTTGCCATAATAAAAGCTCGATAGGTTTCCCCATCCATTTACCTTTTGACTGTTTACAAAACTTTTCTATAAAAGTAATTGGGTGTGTAGCTTTTGCAAGATCAAAATAATAACCATCTTTAGGATGGTCAAGTTCATTTATAACTTTATTGTAAAGCATTCTAATGTGCTTTGAAACTTTAATTTTATCAGATATAATCTGATCGTAATATTTACGAATATAATTCTTATCTTCCATAGCTATTTGGCTTCATTAATAAAAGAAATGAATTCATCTTTTGATGGTGATTCAATATTTTGTGGTAATAAGTCAACCAACTGTTTCATAGTTTGAAGATACTTAGGCATTAGATTTACATATGCCTTATTAGCAGGACTTTCACATAACATCTTTTGTTTGCCATTCTCAAAGTTATATACCATGCCTGTTTTATTAATCACTTCTCGCAATTCGGCTAGTTGAATGATCATAAAAGCTGCATTATCAATTAATGATGTAGCCATACTTTTTTTATTATCATCTAAACAGCCAAAAATCTTAATTAACTTTTCTGTTTCTTTTTTGATCTTTGTATCTTTCTTCATTACTGCCAAAATATCAACTTCTTTCTCTAAAAATCTATACATGCCCCTATTTGTTTGAAAAAACATGGAGAGAGGCAAGCGTGCCCCTTACATCGGTTTCCAAAAGCTCACAAATAAGCCATAATACGGGGGTGGACCGACTTGCTTTAGTTCACTAAAGCGTTTAACACAAAATAAAAGAACCAGTATTGAGTTTAATCAACGCTAGTTCTCCTATTTAATCCCACTTATTATTAAGCCGTGTTAATTGTTAACCCCTTCAATATATCCTACAAATTCAACATTAGTATTCAATACAAGAATACCATCATCAATTTGCTTTTTAATATTCTCTCTAATATGTTGAATATCATTATCCATCATTAAGCAGTTTGTTTTGAAAATAAAAAGACCATTATCAATTTCTTCTAATATGTAGTTATACTTATTTTTTTCTATTTTTAACATTTATTTATTCCCTTTTCTAACTTAATTAAATTCCCCTCACTATCAAAACCTAGACCTTCTTGACAGCACCCGCCACCCAAACCATGATGAATTACATTATGGCAAGTTTGACAAACGCATTCTAATTTATCTGGATTCCAAACTATATTTGGATCATTACAATTACTATCATCGACAAAAATAATATGGTGAGCAATGTTACCACGCCCACCACACTTAACACATATTCCATTATCCCTATTAATAACAAACTGTCGTAACTTCTCCCATTGCTTAGTTCTATAAAAACTGAACCTAGCCATTTTTATTAACTTTGGATCTCAGGTAAAATATATCTTCCATCTTTATCTTTCTCAAAATACAATACATTTTTGAATTCATCGAAACTGCAATCCGGCTTCATTTTGTCATAAATATCTACCAGATACCCGTTCATTTTAAATTCGCTATATGCCCCTACCCCATACTGTTCAACTAACTCTATGTATAGATTCCAGATATCACAATGGAACCCTGCAATATTCTCTATCTTTAATTGCTTTTTCAATTTTTCTAGTTTCTCTGACGTATAAGCAAATTTTAGTGCTAATTCTATATTTTCAATTTTTAATCTTTTCATTTTTACCAGCTCCTATATATTCTTAATGTATTTCGCCTATAATGTTTCCAATTTTTTCATTTACTTATCTTGACAAATCAATATATTGTAGTTATAATTAATTTTAACACTATATATTGTATGAATCGAGGCGATAATTATGGCTAAGAACGAATCAACATCACCCAAAGTAGCATCCAAGGCTAGTAGTTTGCTTCGCAATCCAAACACTCCTGCCAAGGTCAAGTCAGTCGCGGCAAGCGCACTCACACAAGCTCCAAATAAGACAAAGAAAAAGTAAATCGATTTCTTTCGCACCCATCATAAAGATGAGTGCAATTTTTTATTCATTTTATATTTATTCCTCTCTGCTCTACGTTCTGCAATATATGTATAAACCATTTCTTTAATATTCTCATCTTGATCAAAGTACCATACTCTTCTATTAGGGTGATATTTATTAATTCCAACACCGTTTAACTTTTCTAGCCATCCCATATCAGCAATCTTATAAAGTAAAATCTCACTTTGCACACAGATTGACTTAGGCCTACCTGTCTTACTTTCTGTTGTAGTTACTACTTCTTCATTTTCATTCATATTTTAAATTTTCCTTTTCTTAATTTAAATTGGGTATAAAAAATAGATCACTGTTAAAGTGATCTAATAATCTAAGTTTATTGTTTTTAACGAATACTTTGTGCTATTCTATCTAAAGCTTTTATGATTTCTTTTTGATTATTATTATGCATATTTAAAGATGATGATAAATCTGCCCGCAATGCTTCTATCTGTTGAGTTATTGCCCATATTTCATTTTCTATTGCACTATTATCCATTTTGGCAACACCTCATTTACATTTTTTATATAGGAGCAAACCAATTAGCAAGATCAACACAATATATTGCAAGTAATAAAGAACCAATACTCAAGATTGTCCAAAATACTCCGTCTTTTATTTCAGAATCAATAAATGAACTAAAAGCTTTTACTGCGAAAATAATGATCCCTATTCCTAAAAGAAACCTTAAGGTATTACTTCCAATAAAATCGATTTTACTTATTATCTCTGCCACTAAACAACACCTCACAAAGTATTATGCGGTCAAGCATTGTTATAGTACTTCTTCTTTATATTTGTATAAGACTTGTTACCATCACATTAATTTTGGCAACATCAGCGGCAAGCTATTGCCTACCGCCGATGCAGGAGTTATTACTTCCTTTTGATCGACTACATATACTGCGCCGATATGTCTGCCTCAGTTGGTTTAAGTCATTTTTTTTGAGGACGGCAGGTTTTGAACCAGCTACATATACCAACAAAATCTTTTACACAAAATGGATACGCATATGTAAGCGTTTTTGCTGAACGCTCAAAACTGAAGATTTTTTTGCAAAAATAATTAATTAATTGAGATTATATATAACGAAGCTGCTTAGGACTTCGAGTATATCAATAAAAATAAAACTATTGACTTCACAAAACGATATGTTATGATAAAGTAGTAGTATTATAACCTTGTGCAAAAAATCAAAGCAAACCATTAAAGCTATCGAAATATTTTTGCAGTTTAAAAGCATCAGATATACAGAGCATAATTTGACCATTCTTAAATCTTGAGATATCACTCTGCATAATCCCTGTCTTTTCGCTTATATTTTTTGCCTTTAGACCGACTTGATTAACAGCATAGTTTAATCTTGTTTTTAACTCATTTTGATTCATTTCACCCACCCTTTCAAGTAAAAATATTTATATTTTAAAAAATAATTGTTTTAAAATCAATCTCTTTCCTATATTATGTTTTACAATTATATAAAAAACGACTCTCTTTCACGCTTGTCTAAGGCGGTTTGAGAGTCGTTTATTTTTGTATTTTATGTATCTTTTTTAAAGGTTACGCGACTTTATTTTTATACTTAGAATATGGAAAATGTCGATTCAATACACTCTTGCATTCATTAATATTATCAATACAAATATCTGAACTTTTCCCATCAACACTATCAAATACCACTGTGATCTTCGGTGCCGCAAGGTTTCTAGTATTAACTTGGATTACTCCTGCTTCCTCTAATATTTTAATTATTATTTGAAAGTGCCTACCATCTATATCGGCTAATTTGTTTAACTGACTATAATTAATCTGGTTCTTTTTTGCCTCAAAGATAGTAATTGGAGAATTTAATTTACGATAGATTACCAATAATACAAAGAATAATCTTCTTGCCTCCTCATAATACTTTTTTGTTTTGTTATCTTTCGCCTTAGGAATATTAATAACTTTTTTAATTTGGCTGATATTCTCTTTAGATATCCTAACATCAGGCTTATTTTCTAGAAAGCTGATCCTAACAAGACATTTTTCCCTTTTCGACTTAGCTATATTTTTTATGTTCTTTTGTCTGCGTTTCTCCAAAGCATCAAAATCAATACTATTTTCTTTTTTTGATTTCTTACCTCTACAACGATTAATCATTTGTCCATAAAAACAATTCCACAAAATAGCTCGATCAGCTTTTGTTACAAAATCTTTATCACTATAAAAAATGGTAATTAGGTATTCAACTAACTTATCGATATCTCTGCAAAAATAAATTAATTCTGTTTTTGCATAAGCATAAAACTGCTGGTATTTATTATGATAGTCCTGTTTCTCATCCTCAGAATCATCCATACTATGATATTTTTTGTTATTTATGTCATACTGTTCTTCTTGCAATTCTAATAACTTTTGTTTAACTTTTTTATAAGTCTCATTATAAATATTTACATCCGTCCGCAATAAACTAGAATAATCAAACTTTTCTTCCACGATCTCAGGCTTGATCTCTCCTATCTGTTTTTCCATGTACTTACATATCTTATTCATGGTACAGTCAGTATCACCAAACTTATTAAAATAATTGCTTGCTTTATCATCAACAGTTAAACCGAATCGCTTGATATTCTTCTTGATTGTTTTTTCTTTGTTGGCAGCATTTTTATCAAGATACTGCATAAAGTAAGGCCTTTTATACCTCTTGATCATATCCAGAATATCTTTTGGTATATCCGCTTTCTCGCCTGTCTTAACAAAATCTATGGTCAAGCTGCCTATGATACTCATAATTTTGATGGCATCCTGAACCCCTGGTGTTTGTGGCAAGCTCCAGAGAATAGAGATTTTGTTGATTACCTCCCCGATATTGTTTTGAAAGCCTAATACATCTGTATCGATTAATCTGTTGGTATCATTGATCAGAAACTCCTCTTGTTTTCTACCTTCATCCAGTCGCACAAAATCAATTGTATTGGTTATACATCCTTTAGCGGCACTAATAATATCTTTGTCTGCTACCCCTAGAACATGATCTCCGTCTGTGTCGGCGCTGTTCATTTTCAGCAGACAGGTATCATGCATCGATGTAATATATCCGGTGTCCTGATACCTATACCAATCCTGCATATAAGCATTGTTTGTAACCTTAACCGGACAATGCTCATTTGCAATATGGGGACTGCGAATCAAGTCTAATTCCGTAATACCTTTTTTGCACCAATAATAAGAATACACCTCATCGGCTTCTAATAGTCCTACCGGCTCTAATCCAAAAGCATACTGCGCCAATCCAAAAATATCTGGAGTAAGTGTTTGGTAATTTGCATCTACAATTAACTTTCCAACATACGATTTTAGTTTGATGCTTTTTAAATCCTCAATTACTTTTTTGTTGATATATGGATCGTTAAACAAGCTATAATTATATTTAAGTGCCTTGTAATATGGAGGGACTTTCGACCATTTAATTTTATCTTCGTCCGTAATCCCCCTATATCTCAAAAACTGACCAACATCTGTATGTATCTTGTTAATATTCTCTACAGTCCTTTGGCAAAGGCTTTCAATTTCATCATTGGTAAACCGTAGTGTTTGCAATGGCTGATAACACATTAAAGCAGTATTCCTTAGTGCCTTGCTCTTACTATCCTTATTCGGCTTTGTATAGGCATCCGAATATTCGCTTACGTTAAAGGTTCTATGATACCCATGTAAATCTTTATTAAAATTATCCAGCCATTCTTGATATGAATCATATAATTTATAAAATTTAAACTGGCTCTTTGTCATAATACAATCAATGTGATCATCTTCTATGTCCCAAACCTTGCCCCAAATATCAGTAATTGTCCGGACTCCATATGTTTTGGCAAACTCTCTAATATCAAATACAAATAAATTGCCTTTAATACCGAGAATGCAGCGAAACTGAAAAGATGCAGGGATATAATCTAATCCTAATTCTTTTGACCATTCTTTAGCCTTTTGAGCATCGATTAATCCGGCTCCGTCAAAGGGCTTTATCATTACTTCTTTCAAAACATCATTTTCAACATGGTATTCGCCATGTCCTACTACTTCGGTTTCTGGGTTTCTCTTACCTCTGATTTCTGTAATGGGTTTTGTAACATCGCCGTAAACAACATCATATTTCTGTGTTATTGCTTTCTCAAAATCATCTACTACAACGATATTCGGCAAGCTTACAGGGATTGAATCTGTTGCTGGAAGACCATAATAAGCATTATATTTACTTATTGGTGCATACGGCTTATCTTTGGGGATACCACATAACAAAATATCATTTACCTTTTCAAACAATTCCTCTTTTATAAACATTGCTTTTTTTGCTCTGTTGTGACCGCTGGCACAAATCAGGCGTTTGTATTTTATGTCATTAACATATATAATACCGGATTCAGGGTTATGCTCTGACTGTTTTAATGCTTCATATCCTTTGTGTCCTCTACCAACCTTTAGAATAATTAAATCTCTTACAAAGGGATATTCACTGCCATCTGTTTCAGCGTTTTTAGGGTTTAACGCTATAAGTATTCTTATCAATTCGGACTCAGCAATGAATATTTTAGACTTTTGAAGCGCCTTCGTAGTTTTCAATTCATTATCAGGTTCAATAGGGTTTGAAGAATCCTGATCAGGTTTCTCAAGTAAGTAAATTCTATTAAAGCTGTTTGCATCTATATCTTTAATATTGATCCGTATTACTTCATATAATTTGTTAGCCATTAACTTATTTATTCCTCCAAATTTTTTAATTTTAATATAATCTTATTTTTTTACCTTTGCGCTAGCGAAGGTAAAAGGTGTCGGCGCACCGGCACCGGCTCTAAGTGTACGCTCTGCTAACGGATTGACCGCACCGAACAAGTTCGGCTGCGGAACATCTTTTCAGTTGGAAATTTCGCTGCGCTCATTTCCAACTGAAAAGCTGTTAAATTCAATTTTTTTGATTTTTGACACCACAATGACCCCTAAACCGTTATTATATGGTTTTGCCCGATTGTGGTTTCACTTTTAGTACAAATCCCCTTTTACCATAATACTGACTTTTCCTTCTGTTATCTTTTTTCTCTTCAATATAGTAAGGGAGTTGAATGTTCTCAAAGTATTTATTGATGGTGCTTATTTTATAACCACCTTGCAGCGGCTTTAAAATATTCTTCTGAAGCATTTCAATAAATTGTAATTTTTCTCTTCCAAATAATGGTCTATTAAGATAATGATCTAATTTATCACGGATTGTAACAGCAGCATAGAACAATGACAAGTCTTGAAAGTTTTCAAAATTGATATTCATGCAACTGCACAAATGCTTTAAATGCCCAAATTTAGTATCCTTTTTATTAATTGCCTCTGCTATTTTAATATCATAATTGAATTTCATTTCTTTCGCTCGATTAACAACATATCTACTTATATTCTGATTGTCTTCGATGCTTTCAGTATAAAGCAATCCATATTTAGACTTCTGTGCATATTGTTTTATTAAACTCTGCATTACTCTTGGTGCGAAAACATTCTAATGGCATTAATTTCTTATTAGTATTCGATATTACATTAGTTAATATATAAGGCTGCGTAATCTGTTTAATATATATGTTTGGAAAATCATTTTCATCAGCAATACGCTTTCGACCAATGCATTGAATGATTGTATCGAAATTATAAATATCAATTATTAAATGTTTCAAATTTGGATCATGAATATTAATTCCGTTTTCAATTACAGAAGTAGTAAATAAAATTTGCTTTTCAAATCTCTCCAACGTCCTTAATTGCTCCAAAGTCTCTTTATCACATAAATCGCCATATTTTGTATTCGACTGAGCACAGATAAATGCTGAATTATCAGGAAACTCTTTATGTAATTCATAGGCTTGCTTAATGTTTCTACAGAAGTAGATGGCTTTTTCATCTTGCGGTAATTCCAGCAAAAACTTATGAATTACTTCGATATCATTCCAAAAAAAGCATTGTTTGAATTTATAAGGTTTAATAATTTGATAACTAAAATTAATTCCATGCTCTTCTTGATTAGCGAAAAATTCTTGTAGAATGGAGCTTGTTGCTGAAAGAAAAATTACTAGCTCATTATCTGTATGCTCAACCAAATAATTTAGCGGTACATCAGTCTCATCCGCAAAATTTGAATCTGAAAAGAAATAATGGCACTCATCAGCAATAATTAACGTGTATATGCCTTGTATTTGATCTATTTTATATTTAATAAAGTTTATAAACGATTGATAATTCATTACTTTGACAACATTTTGGGACTGTTTCCCCATACAAATTAAGAAGCTGTTCTTTCAGTGCTACACGATTGGTCAACAAAAGAATCTTATATCCTTTTTCTTTACACATTTGGTACAGAGTATTCATTACAAAGTATGTTTTACCTGATCCTGTATTTGCACAGATTAGAACTTTATGCCCTCGCTTCCAATCCTTTATAACATCAGACTTTAATATATTAGCTATATATTGGCCATCTTGTAGATTATATTCTAACTGAAATTTAGTTTTACTATTCTGACCGATATTAGACATTCGGCTTAACCCTCCTGTCTTCTGAAATTACTCATTGTGTTTCTAAGTTCGGGGGAATCATTGAACAGGAATACTTTCATATTTTTATCTATTTCTGAGTCATCTACTTTTTTAATGTTGTATCCATTTCGGACTAAAAAATTTGCCATTGAAAGACTACGGATTATGTAATACTGAGGTGTCTGTTGACTGTTTATATTGTTTCACTGTCCTTTTCTATTTTTATTTTTATATATTTAATCGCCGTAATAAATCCAAACCTGAATCATATTTATTATTTTATTTGATTATTCCCCTTCGCTATAATTCGTGCATATATACTTTACAATCGTCTTATAATCTACTAGACTAGAATCAAACAAAATACTTTATAAGGAGTGTGTACATTATGCCAAGAGGAGTAAAAGGATCTAAAAACGTTGACAATCAAATTGAAGAACTTGATGCAAAGATTGCAAGCTATCAAGCCAAGATTACTGAACTCAATGGGAAAAAGAAGGCTTTGCTGGAATCAAAACAAAAAGCAGATATGGATGCTTTATACCAAGCCGTAAAAGAATCAGGAAAAAGTGCAGCTGAACTTTTATCAACATTAGTCAAGCAAATTTAGTTGAATAAGTTGCTTAAAGGGAGTCTGGAAACAGGCTTCTTTTTTTGTCTACTAACTTCTTCTCCAAGTGGAAAAAAAGTTAACTGACTAATTTTTCTAAAGCTTCTTTAGCATCATTAAGCAATTGCATCTGTTTGCCATCATCATTTGTTATGTCAGGATGATATTTTTTTGCCAATGTTTTATATCCTGTATTAATAATATCTTTAACCATAGGATCACGTTTAATAAATTCCAAACCTTTTATAATATTTTGCTTAAAACCTTGATCTATTCTACGCCAATATTCGTCTTTTGTTTTTGTTCTTTGCTCTTTATTTTCGTTTAATTCCTTGTTAATTTCAAAAAGCTTACTGACTATAACAGTTTTATCTTGCTGTGTTATTCTTTTATTCTTAACCCATTCCGTAAAGATTTCGGATACCCATTCTTGTATTTTTTTAGAATCTTCAATTACTCCTTCACAAAAATCAATTACAAATCTTTTGTTTTTGCCCTTAACAAGAAAAAACAAATATTTATGTTCAAATGCTGAATAAATAGTTGAGTTTTGCCCTTGCTCTTCAACCTCGCAATGTAAATCATCATCCGGTGTTCTATCATATAGCTGTTGCCTAATAATATAGATTTTCTGTTGTTCTTCACTGATTTGCTGCTGTTTTTGCTCTAGTTCTAATAAGACTTTATCGCAATCGGCTGTATCACTTAATTCGCCTATTGAATAATCATAGATACTCTTATCTTTAAATTCATCAGATTTCCGACAAATGGCATGATTCTGCTTTTTATTTATCGTTTGTGCTGCTTTATTAATAGATATCTCTTTGCCTTTAACTTTTCGTTTCAATTCTTCATTATTTGAACTGAATATTTTATCAAGCTTCGCATATGTACCTTCAGAGGTTCCCACAAGCTTAGCCATTTCTTTTCTTGTATCAACCTTTTGTTCTACCACCTTTGGCAAAGTTGTCAAAGGTGATTTCTTATTTCCACCATTTGATGATATATTTTTCTTTGCTTTGCCTTCGATTAAAGGTTTGTATTTCTGTATTATTTCATATTTCTCTGCAACTGTTAGATTTCTTCTTCCAAGCTGAGTCTCTAGCATATATCTTAGAACATCATTTTTATTTTTATATTTATATGAACCCAGTTCATATAACTGCCAGTGACCTATATCAATATTATTTTTTAGACAAATATTATAGCGATTGTGACCGTCTACAATATATACATCATTTGTTTTTTCGTCTGTCCATACTTTTATTGCATCCAATAACCCATCTTTTAATATACTGCTTTCTAGTCTTTTAAATTCTTCTGGTGTTAGTGGCGGTAAAAACTCTCTAAACTCAGGATCGATTTTTAAATTCATGTAATTATCCTTTCTTGTGTACAATTAGTTATTTTCTTTGTGTTCTCATCATCTGACTTCATTACAACATCATAACGAGCAAGGGTTCCTGATCCTATATCTGCTAATTTGGCGATTTCTTTACGAGTTTCCGTTGAAACAATATTTTCACTTTCTGTCCAATTGGACAACAAGTCAGTTCTCATCCCCTGATTTTCTTTTGCCTCCTCTCTTAATTCATTTTCATATTTTTTTGCAATACTAATACGCTGTATGGGTGACAAATTTCTTCTGCCCAATTGACTATCTATCATCCAGCGCATAACATCTGCTTTGGTATCATAGCCTAATGTAAGCACCTCAAATGGAATTTTATGTTTCTGACATATCTCATATCGATTTCCTTAGCAGGGTCTATCCAATTGGATATAGGCTGTTTAAGTTCAGTGGGAATAGTGGATAGGCGCTTGACATCTTTTAATTGAGTAAGACTAACCCCAAACTCCTTTGCAATTTGTTCTTGAGTTATGTGAACCGTATTATTCGGCTGACCAACAATTGTTCCTTGACTATTTAATGAACCCTGTCTAGCACCACATAATTTTTCATACTCGCTATAAACTTTAGCCTGTTTTATCGGATCGTTTTTAAGCCGACCAAAATTAGCAATATGGTAACAATAAATATAGTTGACAACAATATGCAAACCTGTTATAATACGATCCATAGAGATGCAAAAGTTCTAATTATCACAATGTTGTTCAATTTTCAAGGTGCAGTTGCCATTTCACAAACGTCTATAACGCTATATGAGATAAAATCTTATATAGTGTGTTTTAGTTTATAAACATGGCAAATTTAACTTTACAATATCTCTACATACTTATCAAATTTCAAAAATTGTTATATTTCACCATTTATTAAGATTGTCCCATTAATGCTTTGTAATTTACCATATTACATATAATTACTATGATTTTCATGTTATACATACCCTATCCAAAGCGGATAGGGTAATTTTTTATCTATATCTCTATCTCACCCCAATAAGCAACCCCTGAATCATTTCCCCTTTCCTCTTCTGTCAATTCAACATCCAAAATATCTTCCCATTGGTCTTCGGGACTGTCAAATGGAATGATGTTACATGACATCGTAACGCAACCTGTTTCCAAATCCATTATCAGACAAGCATCTGTTACCATGGCATAAGGGATGCCAGCGGAGAGTAGTGGATTTGTAATGGCGTAAGGGATGCAGATTGTTTTTTCGTCCGTTTCTGCGCTATGTAGGTCAAGGTGTGCCGGATTCAAAGGTTGATCATAGAGTGGGATGTTAGCTAGTGAATCATTGTTGTCCTCTGCGTAATTATTTGAATAGATTTTCATTTATATGTCCTCCTAGAATTTTAATGTTATGAGTTTATATTTCACCTATAAAGTAACGAGAAAGCAAAAACGTTTACACGCTTTTGTCTGACGTACATTTATATTACAATGAGATGGGAAAAGTGTTTAGGCTTTCAGATTTGTCTGCCTTACACCTATAATGTAATGAGAAGATAAAAAGTACTACACATTGATTTACTTTTTTATTCGCTCACCTGCCCTATCTTTACAGCCTGTCCGGTTTTTAGGCATTGCTGGATCAGGGCGATATACTCATTTATTAGTGATTGCTCTTCAGGTGTGAAGTCACTGATATCATACTCAAGGTTTTTTGCTATATTACCAAGAGCTAATTGAAAACACCAGTCTTCCCTATCATGAATTAAATTCAGTGTCATTCCAAAATCTGTACTCCATACGGTTTGAGGTGCTTCGGCTTTTGGGATATTGAACTGTTCATTGATTGATTGCAAACTGTTGTTGCTCAGTAAGCATTGTGGTGGGTCTAGGCCAAGAAAATACACTTCGCTGGCATCGCTGGTGCGGAGATAGCCACAGCCATTTTTTAAGATTATTTCCTCTTTCAAAGGAATGTGCATATTGACTCCCGAATAATTAATGTTCATTTTGCTTTCCTCCCTGTTGTTTGACAAAATAAAAAACGTATGCAATTAAATAATCACATACGCTAATCTTATTTTATATTTAATTGTCGTTTTATCTTGCTACTTTTAATTCTCTGATACTTTGGCTATGCTCTGTTACGACATCCTTAATGACTTCTGCATCGGCTTTTACGGAGTTTAAAGTCATTTCCATGCGGTCAAGTTTTCGGTATTTATCAGCCATTTCATGTTGTGTTTCAAAAAGTAATTGGATATTTTTGTTGGTGACATTTTCTTGTACCACTTCGATTTTGGTTACATGTTCCTCAACTTTGGTAACTCGCTCTTCAATTCGTTCAAGCTTCTGGTTGATAGGTTCTAGTACTTGCTTCAGCTTACTATCCATTAAATCAGATATAGCCGATAATAGTTGTTTTTCATCCATAGGATCACCGCCTTAATAAGTTTAGTATAGCATGGGTATGTGTCAGATTCAAGGAATAGAACGTACAAGAATTTAGCCGCTTGTACTCGCTGCTGTCTATTGCTCCCCCATCGGTCACTAGCTACCGGCAATTGCTTCAAGGATTGCACCCTTTTTATTGTGTTGTCAAGGTTCAAATGTCTTGCTTGTTTGGTATGATTTTATTATACACTTAAGTTTGTGTACTTTCAATTAGTGATGTGCACAACATTAAGTGTATTTTGTTGTGCGCTTTGTGCACTTGATTTTGTGCATTAATTGGCTTATACTAAAACACAAAGGAGAGATTATTTTATGTCAATATCATATAACAAACTTTTTATTCTATTAAAAGAAAAAGGATACTCCACATATCGAATACGCCGTGAAAAATTGATAGGCCAAGGAACTCTTACTGCTCTTAAAAACGGTACAGGAGGACTTGATTCTAAAACTATAGATAGATTATGTAATCTTCTCAATTGTCAGCCCGGCGATATTATGGAATTCATACCTGAAGATAATAAGGATAAAGATCATAATTTTTTGAGTTTATAAGTTATTAATTCAAGACTGTTGACAATTATATGTCGTCAAATCATTGCATAAAAAACCAGCAACCGTAATGGCTGCTGGTTTTCTCTATATGTATTCTATTTATTTCCCGGCTTAAATTTATATCCACAGTTGAGACAACAAATTTCTATATCTCCACTCCCAATAAATCCGGCAAGTAATCCTACTCCACCTGTGACTACTGCTCCTGCTACAGCCTTACCAACACCAAATCCTTTTTTGTTAGCAGTGATTTGGGTGGAGTTGCATTTAGGACAGTGAATTTCGGGAGGGGTTTCTTGAATAGGTGGTTCTTCTCTACCATTACAATATGGACAATCTTGAGATTGACCTTTTTTAAATTCATATTGTTTTCCGCATATATCGCATTTTAAAATAAGTCCCATTAGTTATCCTCCTAAATTATTTATTTGAAATTTTAAAATAACACACGTTAAGAAGCAGCGATCTTAATGAACATAAAGCAACAGACATATTAGAACTCACTTCCACAGTTATCGCATTTATATGTTTTTCCCACATGACCAATTGAAAATACACCAAATAAGGCCGCAGAACCAATTTTATTAGCAACTGAAATTTTATGAATATTAGGAGAGCCGCATGTAGGACACTTTGGAGTATATTCATCAATTATATGTTCCACTGGAGCATATACGAGAAATTTTTTACAATCGTAACAATACGTATCTTTATCAGAAAATCTGCGTTTACATTTTGGGCACATATTCATAATAATACCACCTTTATATAACAATATATAAACCAAATATCTTATGAAAAATTTATTTGAACAATCTCTTTAGTATATCCCAAACCCCAATTGAAGTCTTATTGTACACTTTATTATAAATATCTTTCTTAGGATCTTTAATAATACCTGTACCCCTTTTCCCATAGAGAGGGATAACCGCCTTTTTAACGCCGCGTTTCAAAGCTCCGGCTGTTCTTGCCTTTATGGATTTCTTTATAGATGGAGTCCTGATTCCAATTTTCATTATTATGTCCTCTCAATCTTGTATTGCTGTAACAATACAATTTTCTAAATAAATATAGCCGTGGTCACTGTATACCCATTGTTCTTTTACTCCATTAACTGTTGTTGTTTTATTTATTTTTTGTGGGATACCCCATTTGGAATGTAGTACTTCATCTGCTGTCATGCCTACATTGGGTTCAGGATTTTCTTTAGGCGGGATAGTACTAGTACTTATTTTAATATAGATATTCTTATTCTTAGCAAAATCCGTTACTATTAATTGTTCTCCTTGCATTTCAAAAGTATATATAGAATAATCGTCTTTAACAGTACCATTATTCACTTCATATTTATTTTCATGAACTGAAAGATTGCCGGGGATGAAATAAGTAGTATATAATTTCCATCCATTAAATACAAATTGGGTTCTTCCATATTTACTATCTGGATCCCAAGTGCCTTGCAATTGCACTAATAATTTAAGATTAGATATATAAGTAGATGCTTTTTCATAATTTTCGACCTTTTCAAATAGTGTAAGCGAATTTTGAAAATTGGCCTGATCATATTTTGAGCAAGCATCTAAATATATTGTTTGATTTAAAAGATTAATGCTATCTTTATAATTTCCAATAGTTTCAAATATTTGACTAGAATCAGAATATTTCTTATTATTCAAATAATATGTAGCAAGTTGATATTGAGCTTCAACAAGTAAACTATTGCTATCTTTATATCCATTCAAATTTTTTAGAATGTTAACTGCATCTTCTGGTTTTAAATTCTCATTCACATACTTTTGTCCTAATAGATACATTGTTTCACATTTGAGTTCACTGCTATCATTATAATGACTTATTTGTGAAAATAAATCTATTGCTTCTGTATATTCCTTATTTTGTAATAAAGCTTTTGCTTCCTCATATTTACATTCTAATATCCTTTGAGATGAATCCTTATAATTCCCTAAATTACCAAATACTTCAATTGCCTTATCATACTTATTACTATTTAGCATAGAAATAGCTGTATTATATTTATTTAATGGAATTAATATATTATTAGTACCTAATGCAATTGCTAAAATCACTATAGATATTAAAAGAAAAAGTCCAAAATTATTTTTTTTAAATTTATAACCACAAAATGGACAAGTCTTTACCTTATCCCATATTTCCTTGCCACACTCAGGACAATGTATTAGTGTCATAAAATCACGTCTTTCTATTTTCTAAATGGACATTTTTTCAATTGAAATTATATCTTCTTTTGGTATAATTCTTCCTCTTGCGTCAAAACATGTATTACACCGCATCGAAAGAGGTTTGTTATTCAATTTAACATATATATAATGTAGTACTGGATCTATATAAAGCATATCTTTTCCATCAGGTTGAGAAACGAACTTTACAATTATAGGTTTTGATGCAGCAATGAACTGTAGTACCAAATTGATATGATATTTTTTTCGTAATTCAGCATCTAAATCTTCAATAATTTCAGGGACATTTAAATAATCATGATTGCCAACTTCGCTTGAATGAAAAGCTATTTCCTTTATTAACATAGCAAAGCATCCATGATGAATATTATCTCCTGTTTTCATTAAATATCGCCATCCACCAGAACCTTTAACCCCTCCATGTTTAATTTTGATCCATTCTTCAAAACTAATCTTTTCTTCAACAAAAGAATATAGATCATCAAATAGTTTATCAAGAATTTTTCCGAGTGGATAAATACCTAAATTATACCCATTAGCATCCAAAGTTCTAGCTAAATGAAACCAACATATTTTATCAATCGGATTTACTTTTGTAGAATAATTTTGAGTTAGATAATCATATATGTATTCTCCAAACTCAATATAATCCTTATTATAGGATTCCTTTGTTTTACAATATATATCGTAATCACTTTCATACATTTCTTCAAAATCAGTATGTGTAATTATCTCTATAAACAATTCTTTATTTATGCCTAATATTTTTACAACTGATTCAATACTTGATTCAATTGAGTCACAATCTAATGTCATATTCCAATATACTCCCTATTATTCATTCTTTAAAATAGTACTCCATATTATTCCATGTGTCTACAGTATTTGGCAATTCAAACAAGTCGAATATTAAAACAGCTTATTTCTAAATCCTTACAACAATAAGCAAAATCACACCCTAAAATCCGTTCTACCCCACGCCCTTATAGTTTACCCTTGCGGCTATTCAAATCGATTCTAGGTGTAAGTTTTCATAGCTGTAATAGCGTTGACTGTAGAGGTGTGTAGGCGGCGCATAGGGGCTACTTGTAATTCGACAAAAATAATTGCACAAATAAAAGCAGATTAATCAATTATGATTGCTCTGCTTTTATTTGTATCTAATTCAACTGCTGCCCTTTTTTAAAAACACTTTGTTTTCTGCTTGTTTTTGGTGCTATTTCATCAATTACATCAATCATATCAATTGTCCTAGCATTATAGTATCGGTTCAACTCCTTAAGGGTGCTATGCCCTGTTATCCTTTGTAATATTAAAGGACTTATATTTTGATTTACTGCATTGGTAATAAAAGTATGCCGGAATAGGTGGAGTGACGTTTTAGATATACCTCGTTGGTTACAATAGGTTTTTACACTATCTTGTAAACTTGACATGGCTAAAATCTCATTATAGATAGAACAGAAAAGATACTCATCACTATTTCCACACCGTAGTATTAAATAGTCTGCAATCACATCATACAAACTTAGGCTGATTGGTAATCGTCTGGCCTTTTTATTTTTTGTTTTATTAACAGTAATTGTCCTATTGATTAAATCCACATCTCCTATTTCAAGTTCTCTTAATTCTCTTGCCCGTATACCTGTACTCGCTAAAGTCCAGATAATTGTATAAGTTCTAATCGTTATAAAATCCCGCTTGTTCGGTTTAGTCAATAGCGAATTTAATTCTTCATTAGTATATATTTCTTTGAAAGTTTCTTGTTCCTTAATTAGCGGTATTTGAAAATTCTGCAATATATATCTTTTCTGTATTCCGTATTTGATCATAGGACTCATATTTCTAAGATAGGAATTTAGCGTTATCGGGTTAGTAATGCCCTTATCATGTTTCATATATAGGATGTATTTTTCAATCAGAGCCAAGTTAATATTCTTGCATTCAAAGTTATTCCCTATGAAATCGATAAAGTACCCAGTATGATACCTGTAAGATTTAATCGTACATTCTGATAAACCTCTTATTTCGGCCTGTCTGATAAATTCGTCTGACAATTGCTCAAGAGTCTTGTTTTCAAGCGGTTTTATGCCACTTACCCTACTGGTTTTGATATCCCCTTTACGCATATCTAAAATACCTCCAAATTTGTTTCAAATACAACAAAAAACCGTGTTAGATATCCTGCATAACACAGTAACATCTAACACAGTTCATTCATCAATTATCTAAAACAAGAAATCGAAAGAATGGCGTATCTAAGCCAATTATCGCTTTCTTTGTTTATTCCCACTCTATGGTCGCGGGTGGTTTTGAGGTGATGTCATAGACAATGCGGTTGATATGCCGCACCTCATTAATGATGCGGTTGGAGATCTGTTCCAGCGTATCAAAGGGGATTCTGGCCCAATCTGCGGTCATGAAATCAGTAGTGGTGACACCGCGAAGAGCCAGTGTGTAATCATAGGTTCTTCCATCACCCATGACGCCAACCGAACGCATATTGGTGAGGACGGCGAAATACTGGTGAATATCACGGTCAAGGCCGGCTTTGGCAATCTCATCGCGGAAAACAAAATCCGCCTCGCGAAGAATCTCAAGCTTTTCTCTTGTGATATCACCAATGATGCGAATGGCAAGACCCGGACCGGGGAAGGGCTGGCGCCATACAAGGGTATCCGGCAAATCAAGCTTGATTCCCAGTGCCCTGACCTCATCCTTAAAGAGCATGCGCAAAGGCTCAACAATATCTTTAAAATCAACATGGTCGGGCAGCCCACCCACATTGTGATGGCTTTTAATCACGGCCGCTTCGCCCGTCCCAGACTCGACAACATCGGGGTATATGGTTCCCTGAGCCAGAAAGTCGACTTTGCCGATCTTACGGCCCTCTTCCTCGAAGACACGAATAAACTCTTCACCGATGATACGCCGTTTCGTTTCAGGATCTGAAACTCCGGCCAGTCGGGACAGAAAACGCTCTTCGGCATTGACACGGATAAAATTAACCTTCCCATCCCCAAAAACGGCCTCAATCTGGTCGCCTTCGTCCTTGCGCATCAGACCGTGGTCGACAAAGATGCAAGTCAGCTGGCTGCCGACAGCCTTTGCTATGAGGGCCGCCGCTACCGAACTATCCACGCCGCCCGATAGGGCCAAGAGTACCTTTCCGTTTCCTACCTTGTCCTTGATTGCCTGCACGGCGGTTTTGGCGTAATCCTCCATCGTCCAGTCTCCTTTGGCCCCACAGACCTCATAGAGAAAGTTTTTAATCATGGTGACGCCATTTTCTGTGTGTAAAACTTCAGGGTGATACTGAAGGCCATGAAGCTTTCCATCTGCGCTGGACATAGCGGCTACCGGGGTCGTAGCAGTGTTTGCCCTCACAGTAAAGCCTTCCGGCAATCGGTCTACATAGTCGGTATGGCTCATCCATGTGATTCCCTCTGAAGGCAGACCTTTAAAGATGGGGCAGCTTTGGTCGAAAGTGGTCAGTCTGCGGCCATACTCCCGTTGGTCGGGGCTTGTCACATGCCCGCCCAGCATATAGGCCATAACCTGTATGCCATAGCAGAGGCCCAGTATTGGAATACCAAGCTCGAAAATTGCGCGATCCACGCGGGGGGCGTTTTCAAGATAAACACTGTTGGGCCCCCCTGTAAAGATGATACCAATGGGGTGAAGTGTCTTTATTTCTTCCACCGATATGCGATATGAGCGCACCTCGCAGTATACGCCACACTCACGCACACGGCGTGCAATCAGCTGATTATATTGTCCGCCAAAATCAATGACTAAAACAAGCTGGTGAGCCACGTTAGTTTCCGCCTTCCTATAATTTCATTATTCTTATATATTGCCATCTCGCGGATGAAAAAGCAAGTCCGACAGATGCCTGGCGCTAAAAAGTTCCTTTAATTTTTCATCGCGCGTTAAAAAGTTACTCCGAAGAATACCTTGCTTTCAAAATTAAAATAGTGAATTCTTCTTTTTCCCACCTGCGACGGGGTAAGTAGATACGAAATAGCATCGTGCATTTAAAAGGATTTCGTATTAAATTCATATTGGTGTGTTGTCTGCTAAAAATAAACTTATCTAACAATTTGGAGGTGACTGTATTGAAAAGCATAGCTGCCTCAGCAGCAGCAGTACTATTATCAATTGCACTAAGCATATCCCCTTCTGCTCTTGCGCTCTCTTACTGGCCCGCGATGAAGCCGGTTTCAAAAGTCAAAGAGTGCCAAATAACCATTGACGACCACTCATTTTCTCTTTCTGCTTCTGACCTTGAACGGAGACTTGGGCTGAGTTCCGGTGAACTTTTAGGGTTGACCATCACCGCAGTCCCCGACCGTGCCATGGGCATTTTTACCATAGATGGACAGGAAGTTAAAACCTACACCAGCTTTTCACGTGCTGAAATCAACAGGGTCATTTATACTCCGCTAGCAGTCGATGCGACGATAAGGCTAAGCTTCATCCCCAAAGGAAGCGGCGTCATAGCTGCTACTCTTGCCATCACCCATGCAGAAACTCTGGGCAGCCCGCCGACCCTGATTGTTACTAATCTCCCCGGTCTTAAAAGCATGCCGGTTCATGGCAGTATACTCGCACAAGATCCCGATGGTGAAAAGGTGACCATCCAGCTCGTCAAGGCTCCGAAATATGGCGAGGTCGCTTTTGAGGGAACGCAGTTCGTTTATACCCCCTTTTCGGCGAGAACGGGCACAGACAGCTTTTCCATTTGCGCGGTTGACAGCTCCGGTAATTACTCTGCAGAGTCTTTAGTACAGCTTACCACCGAGGGCTATAAAAAAAGCTGCTTTTTCTCTGATATCTCTTCCTCACCCTTTTCCTACTTTATTGTACGCTGTGCAGAGGCTGGTTTACTCAGAGGCGAACAAATTGGGAAAACCAAGCTATTTTCTCCCGATGGACAGGTGAATAACGGGGAGCTGCTGGTAATGCTGCTGACTGCATGCGGCTTGGACAAGAACATCCCCGCCACCGCAAGCACACAACTAATAAATGACGATAGAATTCCGCAGTGGATCAAGCCGTATTTAAAAAGGGCAATTGAAAAGAAGATTATCGTTGGGGAAAGCTTCGATTGCACCCATATTCCCACACGTGCTGAGGCGGTTTCTATGGTGGACCGGGCCACGGGAATCAGCGGCAACGCCATATACCCGCTTCATCTGGCCGATGCCGAGAGCATTCCCGCATGGGCAGCAGGGTCGTACCGAAATTTGTTCGCTCATCAGCTGATCGAGTCCGACGGCGGGAATGCTTATCCCGACCGTCCTCTTGACCGTCAATATGCCGCAGTCCTCGTCTGGCATCTTTATCGGTATTGTAAGGCAAAGTAGGTCGGAGGCCCCTTCATTTTACCTCTGTTTTCCCTCCTCCAGTGGGGGAAACAGCGGCGGAATACTCGCCTCGTCTTGGCATCTTTATCGAGATTGCAAGAGGAAATAGGCCAGATGAAGGCAGAATAAACAGCGACAGGAAACTCGTTTATTTGTAATTCGTATGAAATTGGGGGTGATTCCTGAAATCAGACCCTGTTTTTTGGCGTTTTATTCCTCTGTACTTGATATTATGGCGGTCGGCAAGTATAATATTTCTATATATAAAGGAGGGCTTACCATGCCGACACCCATTGAAAAAACTTATGACCCCCAAAAGGTGGAGGATCGAATATACGACTTCTGGCTGAAGGGCGGTTATTTTCATGCCGTACCCAACCCTGAGAAAGAACCGTACACCATCGTCATTCCCCCGCCCAATATTACAGGACAGCTCCATATGGGACATGCTCTGGACAACTCACTTCAGGATATACTGATACGCTATAAACGCATGAGGGGCTTTGAAACCCTTTGGATGCCCGGTACAGATCACGCCGCTATCGCCACTGAGGCGAAGCTGGTTGATGCTCTCAAAAAAGAGGGCCTGACCAAAGATGATGTCGGACGCGAGGGATTTTTAAAGCGTGCTTGGGAGTGGCGTGCCCAATATGGCAGCCGTATCGTTGAACAGCTCAAAAAAATAGGCTGCTCCTGCGACTGGGAGCGCGAACGCTTCACTATGGACGAAGGCTGCTCGAAGGCTGTAAAGGAAGTTTTTCTTCGCCTGTATAAAAAAGGACTCATCTACCGCGGCGAGCGCATCATCAACTGGTGCCCATACTGCAAGACCTCCATTTCTGAAGCTGAGGTGGATTATAATGAAGCGGACGGTCATTTCTGGCACATCCGCTATCCTCTTACAGATGGCAGCGGCGATCTTTCTGTTGCTACCACCCGCCCCGAAACTATGCTTGGCGACACCGCCCTGGCAGTAAATCCCGCCGACGCCCGCTATAAACATCTGATCGGTAAGACTGTGATTCTACCCCTCGTGGGCCGTGAAATACCCGTCATTGCAGACGACTATGTCGAGCTTGATTTTGGAACCGGTGTGGTCAAAATAACCCCCGCCCACGATCCCAATGACTTTGAGGTGGGGCTCCGCCATAACCTTGAGGTTATCAATATCATGAACGATGATGCCACCATCAATGAAAACGGTGGCATATACGCCGGACTTGACCGCTATGAGGCCAGAAAGCGTCTCGTCGCCGACCTTGAGACAGAGGGCTTTCTGATCAAGGTGGAGGATTATAAGCACAATGTAGGTGGCTGCTACCGCTGCTCGACCACCGTTGAACCCAGGGTTTCCACCCAGTGGTTCGTCAGGATGAAACCCCTTGCCGAGCCTGCGATTGAGGCTGTCCGCAGTGGTCAGACAAAATTTGTACCCGAACGCTTTGACAAGATCTATTACCACTGGATGGAGAATATAAAGGACTGGTGCATCTCCCGCCAACTCTGGTGGGGACACCGCATACCTGCGTGGTACTGTCAGGACTGTGGCGAGATGATCGTTGCAGCAGATGAGCCAACCACCTGCCCGAAATGTGGCAGTCACAAGCTGAAGCAGGATGAGGATACCCTTGACACCTGGTTCTCCTCCGCCCTGTGGCCCTTCTCCACGTTGGGCTGGCCTGACAAAACCCCTGAGTTGGAATATTTCTTTCCCACCAATACCCTTGTCACAGGCTACGACATTATCTTCTTCTGGGTGGCAAGAATGATCTTCTCATCCATTGAGCATATGGGCGAGGTCCCCTTCGACACTGTGTTTATCCACGGCCTCATTCGTGACGCCCAGGGTCGCAAAATGTCCAAATCCCTTGGCAACGGCATCGATCCGCTTGAGATTATTGAACAGTACGGTGCCGACGCCCTGCGTCTCACAATCGCCACCGGAAACGCTCCCGGTGGGGACATACGCTTCTCAGATGAAAAGGTGAAATCAAGCCGGAACTTTGCCAATAAGATATGGAACGCTGCCCGATTCATCATGATGAACATCGAGAATGATGAAATACCTCTTACTTTACCAACAGCACTGACAACCGAGGATAAATGGATCATCAGCCGCTTCAATCGCCTTGTCAAAGAGGTCACCGACAATATTGACCGCTTTGAACTGGGCACTGCTGTCAGCAAGCTTTACGACTTCATCTGGGATATCTTCTGTGACTGGTATATTGAGCTTGCAAAGACCAGACTAATGGCAGGCGGCGAGACCGCGATGGACGCCAAGCGGGTTTTATGCTATGTACTCAGCAATACGCTCAAGCTGCTGCATCCCTTTATGCCCTTTATTACCGAGGAAATATGGCAGTCGCTTCCCCATGACGGAGAAAGTATCATGATTTCCGACTGGCCCGTCTGGAAGCAGGAACTCGATTTTACTGCCGACGAGCAGTCCTTCGAAATGATTATCAGCGCTATACGCGCCATCCGCAACGCCCGTGCTGAGTCCGACGTTCCCCCGTCGCGTAAGACGAGTGTCTATATTCAGACGGCACATAAAAATAACTTCGTGTCCGGCTCCGCCTTCATACAAAAGCTCGCATATGCCACCAGCGTACAGGTTGCCGACAGCTTCACTTTGACCGAAGCCATGCAGGTTGTCACCGAGGATGCGAGAATCTTTATCCCGCTCGATGAGTTGATTGATCGTGATAAAGAACTTGCCCGCTTGAACAAGGAACTGCTAAGCTGCCAAAAGGACATCGAACTCATTAGTGGAAAGCTTCAAAACGAGAATTTTGTCAGTCGAGCCCCCGCTGCTGTAATCGAGGGGGAAAGAGTGAAACTATCGAAGGCCGAGGAAAAACAGGGGAAGATAAAGGAAAGTTTAGAGCATCTGATGAGATAGTGAGGGATAAAAATGACATACGAACAATGCCTACAGTATATTCATACTCTGAATCGTTTTGGCAAAAAAGCGGGTCTTGAAAACATTACAAGGCTGCTGTCACTGATGGGCAATCCACAAAAAAAGCTCAAGTTTGTGCATATTGCAGGCACAAACGGCAAAGGTTCAACTACGACGATGACGGCCGCGGTGCTGCAGCAAGCCGGTTATCGCACAGGAAAGTATCTATCTCCCTTCATTCTGGAGTTTGGCGAACGTATGCAGGTGGACGGTGTCATGATTTCTCATGATGAGTTAATCGAATGCACCGAATATGTAAAGGCCTTTGCTGACCAGATGACCACCGAAGGGAATGGCCCCATCGAGTTTGAAGTCGTCACCGCCATCGCCATGGAATGGTTTTGCCGCAAAGGCTGTGAAGTTGTTTCTCTGGAAGTAGGGATTGGAGGTCGTTTTGACGCCACCAATGTCATTGACTGCCCTCTTGTGTCTGCGATTACTTCTATCAGCCTGGATCACATTGAAATACTGGGCAACACTATCGAACAAATCGCCTTTGAAAAATGTGGAATTATTAAGGAAGGCGGTATTACTGTCAGCTATCCGGATCAGAAGCCAGAAGCACTGGCGGTGATTATGGAGCAAGCTGCGCTCAAACACAACCGTTTTGTTATGGGCAACCCCAACGTTGTTATTGTTAAGTCAGCAGACTTTACAGGTACTGATATCCTTTATGGCGACCTTGCCATTCATATTCCGCTCTTAGGCGCACATCAGATCATGAACACACTGACTGCTGTGGAGATTCTTCATGAGTTACGTCAAAGCCATGGCTTCCATATTTCTGACGCTGATATCGTAAATGGAATTGCCGATGTATCCTTTCCTGCCAGAATGGAGATCATCTCCAAAAAGCCTTTTGTCATTCTCGACGGTGCCCACAATATATCCGGTGCGCAAATGCTGTCCGAGGCATTCTCGCTGATGAAGGGCCATAAGGTGACAGTGATTGCGGGTATGTTGGGTGACAAGGACTTTAGCGGATCGATGGCTTTTATCGCCCCTCTCGCCCACCGGGTCATCACGGTAACACCTCAATCGCCCCGAGCTCTTTGTGCAGACAAACTTGCTGAACAGGTCCGGCCGTTCTGTCAGAACGTTATCGCCATTTCAGATTCGCGCGATGCTTATCACAGGGCGGTCTCAGAGCTTGACGAGGATGGTATTATTGTGATTTGTGGCTCGTTATACCTGGCTTCCGAGATGCGGCAGATTATTCTCGACGAAAAGACCGGGAACTAGCTTTTTTTCTCTCAAAAATTCTCTGATTAAACCCACCATTTCGACCTATAATTTAACCGAAAGCCCTTATCCTTGTTGATAAGGGCTTTCTTATTTACTAAATACTTTTGAAAGAGCCTTTTTCGATTGCAGCTCTTTTTTCTAACTTAATACTATAGTTGATTAATTTGAAAACAAGCTTGTGATTTCTTCCCCCGCCGAAGGCGGGGGAAGAAAATGACGTTTTAACTATAGCCAGTTTTTAAGTTAAGAGGAAAAATGGAGTTTGAGACAAAAAGGAAATAATTCAAAAAATTGCCCTTTCAATTTGGGAATAGCATTAGAATAATTCGCCTTTGTTTACAGATAATAACAGTAGTCGAAAGGATGATGAAGATGTCTGTTTTGATAAAACAGGAGGACAAGCGTATTACCGCCGTACTGGAAGGGGAAATTGATCATCACTCGGCTGCGCAGATGCGCAGAGAAATCGATGAGGCGGTCGGCCAGAGCCAACCAGAAACCCTTGTCCTGGATTTTGGTGGCGTTACCTTTATGGACAGCTCGGGCATTGGCCTTGTCATGGGCCGTTACCGCCTTGTCCACGAATATGGCGGCCTTGTGCGCGTGCAAAATCCCCCACCGCATATTCGAAAGGTCATGAAAGTAGCCGGACTTGAAACAATTGCCAGTATAGAAAGCGGAGGAATGTAAAGTGAAAGCCCTTAACACGATGAAATTGCAGTTTGAAAGCAGGTCTGTGAATGAATCGTTCGCCCGAATGGCAGTAAGCGCATTCGTTTCGCAGCTTGACCCTACCATTGATGAACTTGCTGATATCAAAACAGCGGTGTCCGAGGCAGTTACCAACTGTATCGTCCATGCCTATGGTGACCGGATTGACACCATCTACATATCCGCTTCCATCTTCGAGGGTGCCCACGTCATGATCAAGGTACGCGACAGAGGATGCGGAATCGAGGATATCAAAAAGGCCATGGAGCCACTGTATACAAGCTGCCCTGGCGGTGAGCGTGCCGGGCTTGGTTTTGCCGTCATGCAGAGTCTGATGGACAAGATCAGGGTGCGCTCAAAACTTGGGGTTGGCACCTTGGTGACCATGGAGAGGAGGATAACCTCAAAGGGTGGGTCTAATGACGAATAACCTCTCAATCGAGCGCCGTGAAGAGATTATATCAAAGAACATCGGCCTAGTACACTCCTGTGCCCACCGCTTTAAGGGGCGCGGGATTGAGTATGATGACCTTTTTCAAGCCGGATGTGTGGGGCTGATCAAGGCCTCTGACGCCTTTGATGTAGAGCGCGGCCTGCGTTTTTCTACCTATGCGGTCCCCGTAATCTTAGGTGAGATGCGCCGGCTTTTCCGCGATGGTGGGTCTGTAAAGATCAGCCGCACGATTAAAGAACTCTCCCTGCGCATTGGACGCACCAGAGAAAGATTTGCCACTTTTAACGGCCGCGAGCCCACTATTTCTGAGCTGTGTGAGCTGATGGATCTCTCTGAGGACAGCGTCATCGAAGCCCTCAATGTCTGTGCGCCTCCCCTTTCTCTTACCGAAAGTGAGGAAGAAGGCGGCGGTCAGATTGATCTCCCCGTTAGTTCGCCAGAAGAGGCCATGTCCGATCTTCTTTCCCTAAAGCAGGTGGTAGGCCAACTTCCATGCGAGGACCGTCAACTGATCGTTTTGCGATATTTTTCCGGTAAGACACAGGTACAGACAGCGACCGAGCTTGGACTGACCCAAGTGCAGGTCTCCCGCAGAGAAAAGAAAATTCTCGATTCAATGCGCCAGCAGTTAAGCGGGTAAATGCTAGGGCCGCCGGCTATGTATGCCGGCGGCCCTTACTTTTAACAAAAAGTAATAACGCTCCTCACTTGAAACCATAAATATTAGTCAAGAATCCACTTGCTTTGGGAGGTGTAAAAGTTGTCCTCATTAAGCGGACGCCTTCTTTACATTTAATGGGCATTAATGGTATTATTAGGTTTGATATAGCCAATTAACTTAAAAACTGGCTATAGTTAAAACCTCATTTTCTTCCCCCGCCTTCGGCGGAAGAAGAAATCACAAGCTTGTTTTCAAATTAATTAACTATAAATGAAATTCTAATTTTTATAGAATGCTCATGGGGGATTGTTATGCAAGGATACAATGTTATTGCCGTTTATAATGAATCCTGCGAAGAAATATTGATGTGTAAACGAAGGAAAAATCCATATAAAGGACTATCTAATTTAGTTGGCGGAAAAATTGAAAATAATGAAAATGGACTTGCTGCCGCTTATCGAGAATTGCAGGAGGAAACCGCTATCGGCAAAGCTGATATTGTTCTGCTTCATCTCATGGATTTTACATATTTCATGGATAATTGTTATGTTGAAGTGTATGTTGGAAAGCTCAATAAAGATTTTACAGTATTGGGTGATGAAAATGATTTGTATTGGTCTGATTTAAATTGTAATTTTTTTGATATGACGCAATATGCTGGCGAAGGAAATATAGGTCATATTATTGAACATATTAAAATGTCAAAGCAAAAACTTTTCTAACAGTTAATGGTAATATTTAATTTACTGGTATTACAAATTATTTATAGCCAATTAACTTAAAAACTGGCTATAGTTAAAACGTCATTTTCTTCCCCCGCCTTCGGCGGGGGAAGAAATCACAAGCTTGTTTTCAAGTTAATCAACTATATTAACACAGGGGGCTTATATGGACGAAACTTCGCTTAAAAACAAGAAGGCGTGGGAATACCGCGCCTATGAGTTTTGGAAAATGAATTATGGTACACCGGAAGAAAAAGCAACACAAATTATACAAAATCCAATCGCACGTTTAAGGTATCATCAGAAATATTTTGAACATGTGGAAGGGTTACAGATTGCCAATCCGTGTGGCTCTAATGGAAGAATCGCTGTCCCGCTCGCCGTTTTAGGCGCTAATGTTACGGTATTTGATATTTCAGAAGAAAACAAAAGATACGCATTGGAGCTGGCGAATTGCGCTGGTGTTACGATAAACTATGAAGTCTGCGATTTTTATGATGTAGACCTGAACCGATACGGAAACTTATTTGATATTGCATATCTTGAAGGTGGAATCTTACACTATTTTCATGATATCAATCGGTTCAGTCATACTCTTTACAGCATTATCAAACCAAACGGCAAGCTGATATTATCCGATTTTCATCCCTTCCGCAAAATAATCGCACTGGGGCAAATTGGAAAGAATACGGAAGTAACTGAAGGAAATTATTTTGACAGTGGAGTTTACAATGGAGACGTGGCCTATAAAGGATATTTTCCACAAGGAGAACAATTTGTTTTTCCGGATTGTTCCCTTAGATTCTATACATTAAGTGAAATTTTCAACTCACTTGTCTATGCGGGATTCAACATAAGAGAATTTAATGAACACCCCCATTGGGATGATAATAAAATACCTGGAGAATTCACTATTATAGCTATTAAGTAGATTATGAACATACGAAGCATTATGATGTAGAAAAGCACACAATCCCCCGCAGCTATGGCTGTAGGGGATTGTGCATTTAGTTTTATTAATCTTTATTGAGCCCCTCGAACAACTCCACAACGGCAAATTTGGGGACAAAGTGATACTCGTTTAAATTTTTTATACGGTCCTCAAGCTCGCTGGCCTCGCCGGCAGTCGCGGCGGGAATACAAAGCGGCGGGTACATGACGCACCACCAGTTCTTACCGACTCCCTCCCCGATGACGACGCGCAAGGCGTTGTAGTGACCGGCAGGCAGGGTAACACCCTGTTCATAGACCCTGGTTGGAAAGTACATGTGTGTGATTTGCACATTGACCTTATAGTCGTATCCTTGCCCTAAGGCTACCTCCTCGGCAGTTTCGGTAATTCTTCCGGAAAGCGCCTCGGCACTCTCAATAGCTGACTGGAGACTTTTCGAACGTCCAAGAATTGCGCCATATTTTTCGAGTATGCGGTCTCTTATCAGGAGTTTCAGTGCCTGGTCCTCAGCGCTGTCAGAGTTAGCTATAATATGTAGGCGCAGCGTCTCCTGTCGTACAGCATCGCATTCGGCTGCAAAAGAAGTAAAACTCACCGTTGAGATAGCGCATATCAGTACCAGCATCATAACGATATCCAATTTTTTCATTAAATCCCATCCATTTCCATTTGTTGATGATAGTATGGGCGGGATTTTGTGTTTTATTCAGTTTCAATTATCATGGTCTCTTAAAGGCAATTCTCTATCCCCCCACCTATGGTGGGGGGATAGAGAATCAAATCGTATTAAATATAACCTTCCCACCTGTGGCAGGAGAAAGGATATCAGAAAGCTGTTTGTTACCTATGTCAGGAAAAGCGGAATCAATGAATGCCTTATTATAGTTGATTAACTTGAAAACAAGCTTATGATTTCTTCCCCCGCCTTCGGCGGGGGAAGAAAATGGCGTTTTAACTATAGCCAGTTTTTAAGTTAATTGGCTATATAAGCAGATCGGGCCTTGATCCACCGGCACGACTGCAGCACCCCAGTTTACAAAAGGCGTCAACCCTTCCAGACAACTTTTCGCCCGTTCAACCGTTTCAAACAGTCCAAAGACCGCTGATCCGGAGCCTGTCATCGCCGCGGCAACCGCACCTCCAGCATAAATTTTCGATTTGAGCATAGCCACGCTGTCGTCCGGCGCGGCTCTTTCCAGATCATTCTCCACCAAACGGCCTATCTCCGAAAGACTGCCCGACCTGATCACATCGGCAATCGTCTCATAAGAAACGGGAGCGCCCTGCATAGCCGCTGGCATGGGGGGCAGCCGGTCAAATCGCCTAAACATCTCGGGTGTTGCGTACCCGACCACTGGCTTTACCAGAAGAATAGCACAGTCCCGCAACGGGGGCAGAGGGGTTAGGAACTCTCCGATCCCTTCGGTTAGGGCAGCTCCGCCACGCAGGCAAAACGGAACATCGGCGCCGATTGTCAGACCCAATGTGCAAAGCTCCGCCATAGAAAGAGGCTCTTCATACATCTTGTTAAGACCGATCAGCACCCCGGCAGCATCCGCGCTGGCCGAGCCCAAGCCAGCCTGACAGGGAGCGCCCTTCGTGATTCTGATACGCACACATTTTTCCAGCTTCAGTGCCTCATAGAAGGCAGCCGCAGCCCGCCACGCGGTGTTCCTTTCGTCGGTGGGAATGTCAGGGTCGCTGCACAGAAGCTCGATTCCCTTTTTCTCCCCCACAGAAAGTTCCACACGATTATAAAGGCTCACCACTTGCATCACAGAGCTTATCAGATGATACCCGTCTTTTCTGAGCCCTGTCACCTTCAGAGAAAGATTGATCTTGCAGGGTGCAAGGATTGCTATGGTCTGTATGGCGTTCAATGTTTTTCCTCCGGTCTCACGTCAAACTATTCCCAAATTAAGTTGCAATAATCCTGCCTTCGTATTCTCCGCTTGCGGCGGCGGAAACAGAGAGTAAAATACATATGGCAGACTGACTGCTTAAACGGCTACTTTTGAAACGGATATCTCTCCCCGTCTGTGACGGGGAGAGATATCCGAAAGTAACATTTCAATATAGAAATAGTATAAACTTGTATTGAAGTTTAAAAACGTCTATCAGCTTCTCTTTTCCCCACCGCTGGCAGAAAAAAGAGAACGAATCAAAAAGACTATTCAAATAACATGAGCACCCGACCAATGACAGTGGTCATAAAAACGAACTAGCCCTTCAACTCTTTTAAAAAGTGTTCGATACGCTTGAGCGCTTCAATAATATGCTCCAAAGAGTAGGAGTAGGAAATTCTTACATAACCCTCTCCGCAATCGCCGAAAGCATCCCCCGGTATCACTGCCACTCTCTGGGAATGAAGAAGCTTTTCACAGAACTCCTCGCTTGTCATGCCGGTAGATTTGATCGAGGGAAAAACGTAAAACGCCCCCTCGGGCTCAAAACAGGTCAGACCCATACGGTTAAGACTATCCACCATGACACGGCGGCGTGTGTCATACTCAGCCCGCATAGATTCTATGTCCTCGTCGCAGCTTTTCATGGCCTCGATGGCGGCAAGTTGGCTGACGGTTGGGGCACACATCACGGCAAACTGGTGTATTTTTAACATCTGTTCGATAATCGGCGCGGGGCCGCAGGCATAGCCAAGGCGCCAACCGGTCATGGCATGGGATTTGGAAAAGCCGTTCACCACAACGGTGCGTTCTCTCATCCCCTCAAGCTGGGCAATGGAGGTGTGTTTTCCCTTATAGGTCAGCTCGGCGTATATCTCGTCGGAGAGGACGATAATATTGGTGCCGCGAAGAACCTCGGCGATCGCCTCTAAATCCTCACGCTCCATAATAGCACCCGTGGGGTTATTCGGGAATGGCAGAATAAGAAGCTTGGTTTTTTCAGTAATCGCCTCACGAAGCGCTTTGGCGGTAAGGCGAAATTTGTCCTCGGCTTTCGTGGCGATGGGGACCACCGTTGCGCCCTGCAGCGACGCAATGGGCGAGTAGCAAACGAAGCATGGCTCAACAACCAAAACCTCGTCACCATGATTGACGAAGGCACGTATACACATATCAATGGCTTCAGAGCCGCCCACTGTGATGAAAAGTTCATCCTTCGGGCTGTATTCAAGGTCCAAGCGGCGCTTGAGGTAGAGGGATATCTCCTCTTTGAGCTGGGGGATGCCTGCGTTGGCGGTGTACCATGTGCGCCCACGCTCGAGAGACTCGATACCCGCACGGCGAATGATCCAAGGGGTTTTAAAGTCTGGCTCGCCCACCCCCAGAGAGATTACATTCTCCATCTCGGAGGCGATGTTGAAGAACTTTCGGATTCCCGAAGGTTTTATTTCCATCACCCTTTCTGAGAAGAGACTTTTGTAGTCTATCACAGGGTGGTCACCTCTCTCTCGTCCATATTCTCGTGGACGATGATTCCCCGCTCTTTATATTTGCGCAGGACAAAACTCGTCGCTGTAGACTGAACAGATTCCAATGTGGAAAGTTTATGGGCCACAAAAAGGGCTACGTCTTTAAAGGTCTTTCCGGCCACGGTGAGAGCGAGGTCGTACCCGCCGCTCATCAGATATACCGTTTCCACCTCTTCAAATTGCGCGATGATACCCGCGATCTCTTCAAAGCCCATATTCCGCTTGGGCGTCACTTTGAGCTCTATGCGCGCCGTGATGTGATCACGGTCAGTCTTATCCCAGTCGATGATGGTCTTATATCCCCGGATCACGCCGGCTCGTTCATATCCCTCGATTCGGGCAGCGACGGTATCCTCGCTTTCGCCTACCGCTGCGGCAAGCTGAGATAGTGTTAATCTGGCATTTTTGTCCAAAAGGGTGAGCAGCATGTCCATGATCCATCCTCCTTGAGCTTTTTCTATGATTTTACAGGAAGGCTGGTCAAAAAACAAGAGGATTCATAAGAAATTTAACTGTAAACCTAAATCTTCGTCATTATGAACACGCCAGAGGCGTGTTCATAATGACGAAGATTGTAGACAAATGCAAATCTCGGGGTTATTAAGGGGTCTCGAGAGCATACGGGATACCCCTTAGAACGGTTGTGGCTTTGTCGACAGCCTATTTATTATAGCCTTATACTATCGGCGGTATAGTCATAGCCGCAGGAAAGCATCTTGGGCAAGCCGAGGGTGTAGAGATCGGTTGACATTGCCTCAAGCCGGGCCATGCTGGCACATACCCCGCCGTGTTTTTCCAAGGTGGCCAGAGAATCAGAAACAGGAAGCACGGCATGTTCTCTGGCGACACTTAAGATCTGCCGCCCGCGTTGGTTAAAGCCAAGCACACGGATATACGGCACCGGATTTTTTGCAAGCGAGCCGTCTATCCCCAAAAAGGCGGACATCAGGATGCGGCGTATCCGCGAGGCGGTATAGCGTTTGCTTTTAGCGGCGGTATAAACCTCTTCCATGGCCACAGAGCGGCGTATAGCCGCAAGGAGACGGTTTTCAAGCCCTTCGGATACATCAGGAAGAAGAGCGATCTCCTCGGCAGAGAGCCTGCGCAGGTGCGCCAGCATCGGAAGATCGAGACGGCTGTCGTCCATTGGCGCAAGTCCGAGCTCAATTCCTTTTTGATAAGCCTCTTTTGAGCCTTGGGGCATATAGGGGGCCAGGACAGACAGATCGCCGGTACGCCAAAGTCCCCGCAGGAAGGAGGCAGATGCAATTTCTCCGGCGGGCGTATGATCGTTATGGCCGGCACCGACCCGTTTCATACAAAAAGGAACGATATCGCTTCCTGAAAGGATAAGCTGACGTACATATTCCACACCCAAAGTGTCATTGGGGTTAGAAAGCATATCCCCCACCTCATCACCAAAAAGGTCAGACACGGCAAGCTGCCTCGCACGGGCAAACGTATCCCCTTTTTCCAGATAGTACGGCAGCCGTTCGGAGACGAGTGGTGAATCGATAGCTCTGGCCGCTGCCTCAATGATAGAGAGAAAGCCGCTTTCGCTGCCGAAAGAGAGCATATCAACACAGCCTAAAGCACGGGCAATGCCAACCGCACCAAAGGCGAAGCGCTGGGCGCTTCCCATTGCGTAAGGTAAGGGGAGTTCCAATACCAGATCCGCTCCACAGCACAGGGCCGCCTCGACCCGCACCCGCTTTTCAGCGACGGCAGGCGCACCCCGCTGGGTGAAGTTTCCGCTCATGACGGCCACGATATGCGTGGCGCCTGTAAGCCTTGTTTCGGCGATATGATAGGCGTGCCCATTGTGAAAAGGATTATATTCCGCGATTATTGCCGCTGTGAGCACATTTTTCTCCACCTTTGCCCTTGAACTTTTCCAATTAATATAATAATATATAAGATAGTTGTGCCATGTCAAGCTATATGGCAAACTCATCTTAAGGAGGAAAACAATTCATGAAGGTATTAGTTATCAATGCCGGCAGCTCTTCTCTCAAGTACCAGCTGATCGACATGAATAATGAACAAGTGATCGCCAAGGGCAACTGCGAAAGAATCGGTATGGACGGCAAGATCAGCCACAAGACTTCTGACGGAAGAAGCCAGAACTACGATGCCAATTTTCCTACACATGCCGAAGCTTTTAAAGAGATTCTCAAGGCTCTCACATCCGGTACAGGAAAGGTTATTGACGATGTCAGCGAAATTACCGCAGTCGGACACCGCGCCGTTCATGGCGGTGAAAAATTCGCTTGCTCTATTCTGCTCACGGATGAGATTTTTGACGCCTATGACAAGCTGTCCGATTTAGCTCCGCTGCACAACCCTCCCGGACTTGTCGCTATGAAGGCTTGCAAAGCTGTCTTTGGTGAAGGCACCCCGATGGTGGCCGTTTTCGACACCGCTTTCCATCAGACCATGCCCGCCAAAGCCTATATTTACGCTCTTCCCTATGAGTATTATGAAAAATATGCCATCAGAAGATATGGATTTCATGGGACAAGCCATCGTTTTGTTAGCGCCCGTCTGGCTGAGATCATGGGCAAGCCAGCCAAAGATCTGAAGATTGTCACCTGTCATCTGGGCAACGGTTCTTCTATTACCGCCATTGACGGTGGCAAATCTGTAGACACCAGCATGGGACTGACCCCACTTGAGGGCATTGCCATGGGTACCCGCAGTGGCACCATCGATCCCTCGATTATTGGCGTTATCGCCGAAAAAGAACAAAAGAGCATCAAAGAGGTCACTGATATGCTCAATAAGAAATCCGGTTTGATCGGTATTTCGGGCATCTCCAGTGATCAGCGCGATCTGCACGCTGCGATCAAGGAAGGCAACAAGCGTGCCAAGCTTGCTGTCGATGTCCAGACCTATCAGATCAAGAAGTACATTGGCTCTTTTGCGGCCGCTATGGGTGGTCTTGACGCTGTGGTCTTCACCGGCGGCATCGGAGAGAACGATGAGGTTGTCCGCCAGATGGTCTGTGAAAACATGGAATTCCTCGGTATCAAGCTTGATAACAAGCGCAATGCGGAAGGCTCACGCAAAGAATCTCTTATCACCACCGATGATTCGAAGGTCTGCGTATGGGTTGTTCCTACCGACGAAGAGATGCTGATCGCCAGAGATACAAAAGAAATCGTCAGCGCCCTCAAGTAGTTTTATAGTTGATTAACTTGAAAACAAGCTTGTGATTTCTTCCCCCGTCTTCGACGGGGGAAGAAAATGATGTTTTATCTATAGCTAGTTTTTAAGTTAAATGGCTATATTAAAGCAATTATCTAAATAAAAGAGTCTTTTTTATTTCTGTCTGCCCCGCCGGCGGCGGGCAGACAGAATTTATATTTTCCTCTTCATTTGTTAAATTGCTATCACGTGCAAAAGGACCGCCAACTGGCGGTCCTTTATTATATTTTGTTTCATCAGAACACGAAGCCGCTTAGAAATACAATCACGCTGGCTAAAGTATAGTTGATTAACTTGAAAACAAGCTTGTGATTTCTTCCCCCGCCAAAGGCGGGGGAAGAAAATGACGTTTTAACTATAGCCAGTTAACTTAAAAACTGGCTATATCATTGAAAGTATGGGAGCATCTAAATAAATTTCTGTTTATATAGATTGTATTTTACTTTTTTGGGGAAACTTCAAATAGATATAAAATTAGTTGCTTTTTAAAAAGGAAATCGTATAAACCGCGATGAAAGAAACCTTTGATCTGATTTAAATAAACAAGAGCCACGAAATACGAATAAACGAATCTCATGGCTCGCTAAAACGAATACTATATTCTAATTAAACGGCACTTTATTTTAGTTTTTATTTTCCCCGCCAAAGGCGGGGAAAATATTACTACCGTCTAATGTTGAACTAGTCCCTGATCTCGCCGGCTTCGGTATCCCTAAACAACAGGGAAACGCACCATATTCCAGCTAAAGCTACAAGCGTATAAATTACCCTGCTAACAACAGCCATTTGCCCGCCGAAGAGCCAGGCTACAGCATCGAACTCAAAGAGGCCGATCAGTCCCCAGTTGAGGGCACCGATTATAACAAGGGTAAGCGAAAGCTTATCAAGCATTTATTTCACTCCTTAACACTAAGTTAATGTGTAATTCGCATTGAACACATATTGGTTCTAAGTTAGTATGTATCGTCAGATCAAATATATTCATATAATTTTTAAAGTTATGGAATATATAGCCAATTATCTTAGAAACTGGCTATACATAAAACGCCATTTTCTTCCCCCGCCTTCGGCGGGGAAAGAAATCACAAGCTTGTTTTCAAGTTAATCAACTATATTTGGTTTTTTTTCATAATTTAATCGCCCGCTCCCTGATTCAATAACAATTATCTAAATAAACGGTTATTTTTATCTGTCTTGCCTTATTGAGTCGGTAAAGACAGAGTTCAAAAATCCCTTAATATTTATTGAATCGTTATCAACAGAGAGCGGGCGGTTTTGTTATGCGTTTTTTGGAGAATTATCCTGTGAACCCGTCTGGTTTCTTCCTGCCCCACGAAGGGCTTGTCGGGTTGAGCGCGCTTCGGAGAGCAGCTTTGCAAGTGATTCATCCGTCTGCTTTAAAAGATCCTCGCAAAAATCCTGTGTAGCCTGACGTAGTTCTTTACCCTTTGTCTGAGCCTGTGACACAGTCTCAGACGCCTTTTGCTGCGCCTGTTTGATAACTTCCTCTTGCGATATAAGCGTTCTGGCGCGGTCTTCAGCTCTGCGCACGATGGTATCCGCTTCGCGCTTGGCGACCGCCATAATGTCAGCCCTGTCAGAGACGATTGCCTTTGCCTGCTTGATTTCAGTGGGCAGATTTAGCCGGATATCGTCGAGGAGTTCTCTGATTTTTTGATCATCGACCACGCTTCTTCCACCCGAAAGGGGAAGGCTCCAGCTTTTGTCCAGAATATCGTCGAGCATATCAAGAATTTCTTCAATGTTCATATGAACCACCCTTTCTCTGCACAGTATTAAGTTTTCACAGTCAGTTATGATTATCAACCTATGGAATTTTTTAATAAACAGAAGTTCACTCTATCCGTCTGCCCTGCCTAAGTTAGGCAGACAGAGTTTGATTTTTCTATTTATTGTCCAATTGCTGTCAGTCAATGATTTCTATTTCCACTTCAAAACGGGTATGCCGACGCAGAAGCAATAAGCTGTTGTTTATTTTTCAATCTTGTCCTTACAGTGGTAAAACGCTAAACTTTTCGAGAAAGGCGCTTATTGATTCTTTCAAATAAAGGCGCAGGTACAAAATCTGATATATCCGCCCCAAAGCGGGCCAGTTGCTTTACAAGACTTGAACTCAGGAACATATTATTAGCACTGGTGGTTAAAAAAACCGTTTCAGCATATGGAAGAAGTTTTTTATTGGTAAGTGCCATCTGAAATTCATTCTCAAAGTCTGTCACCGCGCGAAGTCCCTTCACGATGGCTACAGCGCCAATGGCCCTGACATAATCAATCAGAAGGCCACCAAAGGTATCGGCTTCCACATTGGAAATACCTGCCGTCGCTTCTTGAATCATGGCTACTCTTTCTTCAGGAGTAAATGAGGGATTCTTGTCCGGATTGACCACCACCAGAACAATCACTTTATCGAAAAGCTTACTTGCCCTTCTGATAATATCCAGATGGCCCAGTGTAATCGGATCAAAGCTTCCCGGACATACTGCGATACGCATATCCTATTCCCCCTTTTTGCGATAAATGGTCACAAGGGTCTTCCCATAGCGGTACTGTTTTCTATGGTCGAAATTGCCTGCAGCTTCAGGCATCAATTCTTTCTTGTCTGTCTCACAGATAATAATGCCGTCATCTCTCATTTTGCCGGAAACGGCCAGAGCCGCCTTAGCTGCCATCCCTTGTCCATAAGGGGGATCAATGAAAACGATATCAAAGAGGTCTGAGCTTCCGCTGAGAAAGGACAGATAATCCATAGCTACTACTCTTGACTTTGCAAAAAGCTCGGTAGACTGTAAATTTTCCCGGATGATTTGCTGCGCATCTCTGGAATTATCCACAAAAACGGCAAATCTGGCTCCCCGTGATAACGCCTCGAGCCCCATCTGGCCCGAACCGGCAAAAAGGTCAAGTACAAATGCCTCTTGCACCTCAAACTGAATGGCGCTGAATATCCCCTCTTTAGCTATATCAGAGGTGGGACGGGTAGAGTCACCCTCTGGTGCTCTAAGCCTGCGCCCTTTTGCTATTCCTGTAATTACTCGCATAAAATACCCCCTGCGGTTTTTTTCGCAGTAAGAAGGCTTGTCCGATCGATTGGGGTACCAGATTTACTTCGCCTTTTCAACCCGGTCATCCTTCATACCATCATACTAAATCCTTTCAAATGATGCTTCATTTTGTTTCTGTTTTTCCCGCCGGAGGCAGGGGAAACAGAAACAGGAAACTCGTTTAATTGGGATTCGTATTAATCCTTCTTATATCTAATTAATTATCATCATTTTTGTTGTTATTGTCAACAGCTTTCTCATCTCCAGCATGCAAAAAAGAGTAGAGTGCCTGTGCCGTCTTTACAGACATTCCCTTCACATCGGCTAGTTTCTCGAGTGTTGCCAGTTTCATTGCCGACATTGTTTTAAATGCCTTAAAAAGTGCTTTTGCCCTGGATGGCCCTATACCGGATACTGTGCGAAGGGAGAGTTCAAAGGAGGCCGTCTTGTGCTTTTTGTGGGAATACTCCACAGAAAAACGATGTGCTTCATTTTGTATGCCTGATATAAGGGTAAATGCGCTTCGATTTGCTGAAATAGCGATCTCTCCATTATCCGAAGCGATTGCGCGTGTGCGATGCTTATCATCTTTCACCATACCGAAGGCAGGTATGTCCAGCCCCAGTTTGTGCAGCACCCCAAGAGCGACGGCGAGATGACCTTTTCCTCCGTCAATAAGGATGAGGTCAGGAAGGATCGCAAAAGAGGTTCCGCTTCCCTTTTCATCCAGATAATGCACAAAGCGCCTCTCCAACATCTGCGCCATGCTTTTGTAGTCATCAGGTCCATTCGTATCCCGGATGGCAAATCGCTTATAAAGGCTTTTCTGCGGCCGCCCATCCTGAAACACCACCATGCCCCCGACAATGGTATCCGAACCGATATTGGAGATATCATAGGCCTCAATATGAGAAGGGGGACGCGGTAGACCCAAAAGCCTAGCCAGCTCGTCGAGGGCAGCCAACTCGCGCCCTGTACGCCGCCCCATCTGCGTCAGCTGCTGGGCCGCGTTGAGTCGCGCCGTTTCCACCAGCTTGAGCTGCTCGCCCCGCTGGGGTGTGGATATCTCCACCTTATGTCCTGCCCTTTCGCTCAGAAGCTGCTGTAATAGGGCAAGATCCGCTGTTTCCCCATCCATTGCGACACGCGGCGGAATGTCGTTGTCTGGCTGGTAGTATCTCGCCAAAAACTCTCCTCGTGCCTCAGCAATATCTGCTGTCTCGCCGAGAAGAAAATCTTCTTTGTCCACAAGTCGCCCACCGCGGAACTTCATCAGCACGGCAGCGGTGTCATCCACACCCTGAATCAGGGCGATGACGTCCTGATTCTCCTCTTTTGTGAGTATTACCCTCTGTTTATCTGTTATTCTGGTAATGGCATTGATGCGGTCTCGAAACCGCGCCGCCTTCTCAAACTCAAGGCGCTCAGAGGCTTCTTCCATGCGGGCGGTTAGCTGAGCAATCGAGTGAACCGTTCCCCCTTCAATAAAATCCACTGCCTGTGAAACAAGTTCGCCATATTCTGGCTGCGTAACATTCCCCTTGCACAGCCCTATGCATTGCTTCATATGGAAGTTGAGGCATGGTCGTCCTTTGCCAAAGTCCTGAGGAAACCGCCGCTGGCAGCTTGGCAGTAAAAAAGCCTTTCTAGCTTCGTCAACCGTCTGCTTTACCACATAATGTGAAAGATAGGGGCCTATATAGCGGCTTTTGTCCTCCGCCTTCTGCATGACGGCCAAAAGGCGTGGATAGCTTTCATTGGTGATCTTTATATAGCTGTAACCCTTATCGTCCTTTAAGAGGATGTTGTACTTGGGCGTATGCTGCTTGATCATGCTGCATTCAAGCACCAATGCCTCGAATTCGCTCGCTGTGATGATGAAGTCAAAATTCTTTACATTTTCCACCATCCGGTATACCTTGGGCAGATGGTTTTTCAGATTGGTGAAATAGCTGGAAACGCGGTTCCTGAGCACCTTCGCTTTGCCAATATAAATAATTTCCCCTGCCTTGTTACGCATGATATATACGCCCGGCTCTTCAGGCAGAGCCCTTGCCTTATCTCTCAGACGTTGTATAAGCACTTCATCAATCATAAGAGCAGCCTTCTCCGCACGAGCAAAAACTGATATTCTCATCGCGCTTATCAGCCCGTACGGAAGATGATAAGCTATATTATAGCCAATTAAACCGCCCCACCAGGCGGTTTGTTTTCTGTGCAGAGAAACTATATTACACAAAAAAGTGTGCCGCCTAATGGCGGCACACCCGATACTGTCAACTAATTTGACAGTTTATTCTACAAATCCAGACTCAACCAGTTTAACCAAACCTTCAACTGCTGTCTGCTCGTCTGAACCGTCAGCAATAATTTTAATGGAGGTTCCACCAACGATACCGAGAGAAAGCACACCTAACAGGCTCTTGGCGTTAACCCTGCGTTCTTCCTTCTCAACCCAGATAGAGGATTTATACTCGTTGGCCTTCTGGATGAAGAAGGTTGCCGGACGGGCATGAAGACCTATTTGATTCTGAACTGCTACTTCTTTTAAATACATAAACTTTCCTCCTTCAAAAATGAAAAGCTACACTTCTCAGTATGTGATAATTATATCATGTTTCAACAGGCAGTCAATGTGCATATTGTACAATCTTGGACTGGTTGATCCGATTCTACCGATTTTCTATAAAAACAAGAATTTCGCTTATTGATATTGTGCATTAATACTATTATATTTTCACAAATCTAAAAATATTATAGATTACTGGGCCAAATAAGGCGGGTAGAAGATTTGCAGTTTTGATTTTTGTCGCCCCTAAGAAATTGGTTCCGATACAAATCACAATGCAATAACCCACCATGCAGATCATTCCTAACAGTTCGTCCGACACAATAGGTGCTATAAAACCAGCGGCAATGGTAATCGCCCCTTGATACAAAAAGACTGTCACACCGGAAAAGGGTACACCGGCGCCCAATGTCGACCCCAGTATGATTGCCGTAATAAAATCGATTGTACTTTTGACCAAAAGAACACTGCTGTCCCCTCTGAGGCCCTCATTGAGTGAGCCCAGAATGGCCATGGCACCCACAGAAAAGACAAGAGAAGCGGTAATGAAGCCCTTGGCAAAACCTTCAGTACCCACTTTTTTCTCAATACAGCTTCCGAAACGGTTAAGCCCATCATCAATATGTAAAATTTCGCCGATTATAGCACCTCCAACAAGGCTTTAGGAGAAGCACCAGAGCGCCCGAATCTTTGAGCACCCCTGTCACCGGATCAGCTTTGAACATCGAGCCAATGACACCATTAAGGCCGATGATCGCTACTGAAAGGCCAACCATCTTTAAAGCGGCCTCTTCAATATTTTTTGAAAGTCCTTTTTTAATCAGTAAGCCGATAAATCCACCGGCAAAAGCCGCAGCGGTATTAACGATTGTTCCAAACATATACGTTATACTCCATCATCCTCGTCCTTCTTCTGGAGAAGGGCGATCAGATATTTTTTATCCCCCGCCGTAAGCGGTGCCTTAAGCAACATATCAGGGCGCTTATGCAGAGTGTTCTCCAGTGCCTTTTCCCTGCGCCATCGTATAATATTGGCATGGTGCCCGGAAAGGAGTACCGGCGGGACCTCGCGATCGTGCCAGGCTGCCGGATGGGTATAGTGGGGATGCTCCAAAAGCCCACCGTAGTGGCTCTCTTCCATAAAACAGGCAGGATCGGCCAGAACTCCCTCGCATAGTCTGCTGACGGCATCAGCGACCACCAGTGCGCCCAGTTCTCCGCCAGTCAGGACATAATCCCCGATGGATAATTCTTCGTCCACCATTTCGTCTATAAAACGTTGGTCTACGCCCTCATAGTGACCACAGACCAGCAAAATGTTTTCTTCTTTGGAAAGCTCAATCGCCTTTTTCTGAGTAAATACTTCTCCCTGAGGAGACATGTAGATGATTTTGGGGCGTTTTCCCAACTGATTGCAGATTTCGGTGCAACACGCATAAAGAGGACCGGGCTCCATCACCATGCCCTTTCCCCCGCCATAAAGATTATCATCCACTCGGTTGTGCTTATTACCTGCATAGTCGCGAATATTGTGGCAGTTTACCTCGATATACCCCGCCCGCTGGGCACGTCCGATAATGCTTTCATCCATCACCGTCCGGCACATAACCGGGAATAGGGTTGCGATATCAATCCTCATCATCAAAAAGCCCCTTTAGCGGTCTGATCTTCATCAGCTCTCCATCCAGATCCACCGAGATGATCACATCCTTGATCGCGGGGATAAGCCGTTCTTTCCCGTCAGCAAACAGTATGTGATAAACGTCATTGGCTCCGGTTTGGGAAACGTCGGAAATGGTGCCATATTCGATGCCGGTATCCACATCGACTACGTGAATACCGATGAGGTCTTGAATGAAGCAGTCCCCTTCATCCATTGCAGTATCCTGTCTGTTAATATACAGCACCTTGCCACGCAGAGCGATAGCACTTTCTATACTGTCCAGTCCAACAAACTTGATCAGCGCCATATTGTTCTGGGCGCGGCAGGATTCTACCTGGATGCTCTCACGGCCACCGTCCAAATAGAGGGTCTTAAATCCTTCGAGAAATTCTGGTTCATCACACCATGGCATGACCTTGAGCTCACCCTTAATACCGTGGGTGGTCACAACCTTACCACATTCAAGAAATGTTTTTTTCATCGTATCTCTCCATAAAAACTGCATTTGCTCGCAAAAGCATCGATTTGTACCGATTCCATGAATTAAGCAGATAAACCGCCGAAAACGGCGGTTTATCTGTAACTTGGGTTCGGTCAGAAACCACAAAGAGGTTTTCCTTCAAACAGCAGTTAGTCTATCTCGACAGCTACTTTTGCACCCGCTTTATTGGCGGCGGCACGGACAACAGTGCGAATCGCTTTGGCGATCCTGCCCTGTTTTCCAATGACACGTCCCATATCCTCTTGGGCCACGTGGAGATGGTAGACAACGGTGCGATCCTCAAGAGGCTCGTCTGCCGTTACACTCACCGAATTCTTATCGTCAACCAAACCGCGAGCGATGGCTATGATAAGCTCTTCCATTGGTTAAAGCCCCCTTCTAGGTTAAAGAACCCCGCTTTTCTTCAGAAGCGCCCTTACCGTATCGGTGGGCTGGGCTCCGTTAGACATCCACTTCTTTGCCTTCTCAGCGTCCACCTTGATCACCGACGGATCCTGAGTAGGATCATAATAGCCCAATTCTTCAATGAATCTGCCATCACGGGGATAGCGGGAATCGGCTACAACGATGCGATAAAAGGGAGCTTTTTTGGCGCCCATGCGACGAAGTCTTATTTTAACAGCCATGACTGTCACCTCCTGTAATAAAATTTTATATTCTCACCCTATGGGTAAAAATCATTTAAAATGGCAGTCCCTTAAGTCCGCCAAAGGGTCCCATCGAATGGCGTTTGCCACCCTTTTGCATGTTCTGCATCTGCTTCATCATCTTGCTCATTTGCTCAAACTGACGCAGCACGCGGTTGACATCCTCAACCCTCGTTCCGCTTCCGGCCGCAATGCGGCGTTTGCGTGGCGGGGTAACCATCGTCGGTTTCTCTCTTTCGGCCTTTGTCATCGAATGAATAATTGCCTCAACACGTTTTAATTCGCGTTCGCCCTGAGCAGCCTCTTCATCCTTTATTTTCACGCCTGGGATCATCCCCAGTACCTGCCCGAGCGGGCCCATCCCTTGTATCTGTTTCATCTGTTCTAACAGGTCATTCAGGTCGAATTTATTTTTAAGAAGCTTTTCTTGAAGCTTTGCAGCTTGTTTTTCGTCTACCGCAGTCTGTGCTTTTTCAATAAAGGTAAGCATGTCGCCCATGCCCAAGATTCTCGAAGCCATTCTGTCAGGGAAAAACGGTTCCAAATCCTCTAGCTTTTCTCCTGTACCGGCAAACTTAATCGGCCTTCCGGTTACCGCCCGTACGGAAAGGGCAGCGCCGCCCCGGGTATCGCCATCCAGCTTGGTGAGCACCACACCGTCGATCCCGATAGCCCCATTAAAGCCCTCGGCCACCGTCACCGCATCCTGGCCGGTCATCGCATCCACCACCAAAAGAATCTCGTGTGGCTTAACCTCATCCTTTATGGCCTTTAATTCATCCATCAGCTGCTCGTCAATATGCAGACGGCCAGCCGTATCAATGATCATGATATCGTGTCCATAGTCCTTGGCGCGCATCAGCGCTTTTTTGGCGATAGTGACCGGGTTTTCCGTTCCCATTTCAAACACGGGTACGCCGACCTTTTCGCCGAGTACCTGAAGCTGTTTAATAGCCGCCGGACGATAGATATCGCAGGCTACAAGCATAGGGCGCTTTCCCTGCTCGCGAAAGTACTTCGCAAGTTTGCCCGCGTGTGTCGTTTTGCCCGAGCCTTGAAGTCCACACATCATAATGATGGTGGGGTTCTTGGAGGAAAAATTTATTCTCACGTTTTCGCCGCCCATCAACCGGGTCAGCTCGGCGTTGACAATCTTAATTACATGCTGTGCGGGAGTAAGGCTTTCAAGCACATCATTGCCAATGGCCTTTTCCGTCACTGCGGCCACAAAATCCTTAGCGACCTTGTAGTTGACGTCAGCCTCAAGAAGGACGAGGCGCACCTCGCGCATGGCATCGCGCACATCAGATTCCTTCAGTCTGCCTTTGCCGCGCAACTTTTTAAAAGTAGCCGACAGTTTGTCTGTTAAGCCTTCAAACGCCATGAAAACACTCCTTTCAACTTGATTTGCCGTATTTATATAGTCAGCTTGCCAGATAGATCAACTATCCGCTTCACTCGCTGGCTGATATCCTTGGAGAAGCAAAACCGGTCATTGATCAGCTCAATTTCCTGGGCACACTTCACAATATTTTCGATGGTGTCTTTAATCTCGCCGAATCTTTCCACAAGCCCAAGCAGCTCTTCCGATTGGCGCAACTGCTGTTCAGCCCGTTTAATGCTGTCCCGCACGCCCTGACGGGTTATCCCGCTGTGGGCAGCGATTTCAGCCAGTGAAAGATCCTCGTTGTAGTAGAGCTCGACGACCTCTTGCTGTTTTTCTGTCAACATCTCACCATAAAAGTCGTAAAGCATCGAGATACTCATATCCTTGGCCACTACAAACACCTCAATTCTACGCAAGTAAAGGCTGACCTTTGTCACCTGTCATATTATACAGTAACCGGCTATCAGTGTCAAGTAATTACCTTTACATCCGACATCTTTTTTTTGAGATTTATACAATATATTGTGTTCTCTCGAAAATCAAGGCGCAAATTGAATCATTCGTTTTATTCTTCCCTATATGGTGACAGTCACCATTCATTTTCTCTTCGGTCAGTTGGCCGGAATTGCAGGCCTGTGGCTAAGGGAAACATTCTCGCCCCTGCTATAATTCTCAGATTGCAATTCCTGTCACATTTTGTTGACAAGAGGTGATTTACTTTTGCCTCAAATCCCCTGCCTTCGGTTGGGAAAAGGAACAGTATCATAAAGCGGAGTAACAGCCGAACAATATTTCAGATATGACTTCGTATTTGATGGAGCAGCAAATCATTTTCGCGCTTAGGGCGCCACTCTGCAAGGCGCGACGCAGCAATTGGAATCATCCATGCATCAATTTGTGCTTTGGTAAAACGACTCAGTTCGCAATATTTTTTTATGTAAACAGAATACATGAATTGCCTCATTAGCTGAATGTATTTTTTAACTGGCAGTGGAATATTATTTGGCAATTGTGATGTTATAAGAATGAGTGAAGTGCGCGCCACATCAGCGGCGGGATCACCAATGCCGGCAGTCATCCAGTCAAGAACGATCGGGTTGTTCTCAAACAGCATGATATTATCGGGATGGAAGTCTCCATGACATAGAGAATCACCGTCAGGAAGCGCTTCCAACATTACAATTACGGCTTGTTTTTCCTGTTCAGAAAGCAGGTCGGCTTTTTCGATATCTCTCAACAGCCTCTGCTTGTATGGCAAAAGACCTGTTGGTTTTTGCATATGGATTCTGTGATGAAGAATGGCAAGCAGTTCTGCGTGTTTTTTTAGTCTCCATGGGTTCAGTAACTCTTTCAGCATAGATTTGCCTTTGACATATTCATACACGATACCAAAGCGTCCTTCATACTGTACCCATTCCAATACTTTTGGCGATGGCACCTCACAGTTATTGACAGCTCTCGCAGTGTCATATTCGCGTTTTGAATGCGATTCCGGAATCTCTTTTCGAAAAAGCTTAAGAACCGAGTTTTCATCCAGCTCATAAACCTCGGCAGTAGTTCCTGTCCCGATCAATCGTCCTAACTTCAATGGATTATCCCCTGTCAATTCCTTTTACCATTATTATACAAGCCTACTACAGGATTAAGCAATGATGAACCCAGAATCTTCAATCATTTTTATATTTGGCTCAGTCACATCATACAGCTGATAATTTAGGGCTTTTTATGGGACGGCTACTTGTTGCCCTCCCATAAATTAAAGACTATATCAATTACACATTACTTTTTAATAGTAATAATGCCTGCACAATGTGATACTTGAGAAAAGGCGATTTTCCCACCTGGAAAATGCTCTTTTAATTCGTCAAATACAATATAAATTTCATCTGAATCCCAGTCATCGCCATTCTCTCTTTTGCACATGTTCAATTGATTCCGTGTTTCAAAAATGACATCTCCAATTAAAATCAGACCATTCTCAGAAAAGTGGTTTAACAGTTGTGTAATGAATGTGACTTTCGCCATATCCTTTAAGTGATGAAATGCGTAAGTGCTGACAATATAATCAAATTGCTTATTTAAAACTTCTCTTGGCAATCCATTTACAAAATCATGATGTAGCAAAAATGCATTAGGCATTTTTTCTTTAGCAATCGCTATCATCCGTTCTGAAAAATCAATCCCATAAATTTCATATCCATCATCATACAGTCTTTTGGTTAGTACACCTGTTCCAAAGCCTATATCTAAAATATTGGCAAATTTCTTGGTATGTACGGTCTTGTATATTCCGTTTAAGACATCTTTATATCCTGCAAAAGGATACTCATTAGCCTCTTCAGATAAGTTAACGCTTTTATCATAACCGTCAGCCCATAAGTCAAATCCTTTACTGTTTAACATTTCACTTCTCCTTAGAAAAAACATCTATTTTAGGCTACCAACGGGATAGGGTCTCTTGCAGACATAGTTCTGTACTTATCTGTGGACTGTATTGCCAGTGCAAAATTTAAAAGGATACTCCGCTTCTCGTTAGCCGTCTCCTTAGCATAAGTTTACGAAATTATGCCAAATCAAATAGTTGTTGAGATATTTCGTGGAAACGCCCTTGAATGTACGCATAAAGAGTTTCAATTTGCCCGGCTAATTATTAGAAGGAAGAGTACCCTATACGGGCCTCTTCCTTTTTTTATTAGCACTATATAAAAAAGTCATAAGCAATTTTGATAAATAGCAGCGTGACAACAACAATCATCATGGGGCGGATAATTTTCGCACCGTTTTTGAGGGCGAGACCGGAACCGAGCCAGCTTCCAAACATACCACAGGCAGCGGTGGGAATTGCATAGACTAAGAGCACCTTACCGGATAGCAAAAAGGTGATTACAGCGCCTACGGTACCCGCAATGTTGACAACTTTGGCCGTTCCCGAGGCGGTTAGCAGATCGAAGCCCACAACGGTTGAAAAGGCAATGATTAAAAATGTACCCGTCCCAGGCCCTAATAGCCCCTCGTATATACCGATCAGGAAGCCGATGGCGGCACATTTTGGAAGGATGCCGGTTATTTCTTTTTTCACCTGATCCGGCTCTTCAAGCTTTTGTTTGCGAAACACGATAAAGACCGCAACAAAAGGCAAAACGGTAAGCATGACCAGTTGCAGGGTCCGACCAGACATCATCAGCGCAAGGTTGGCGCCAAGCAGAGAGCCAAAAAAAGAGGCAACCATGGCAATACCGGCCTCCCGCCACGCGATACACTTTCCAAAGCCATAGCGGTATATCGCGACGGAGGTACTTAAAATGCTGCTGAATTTAGCCGTACCCAGCGAAATATGAGGCGGAAACCCCAAAGCCAGATAAGCCGGAGCGGAAATGATTCCTCCCCCGCCGGCGATAGAATCCACAAAGGCCGCAAAACCCACGAAAAAGCAAAGAATCCCCAGCTTTAGAAAATCGACCTGCAACATGTTACACCCTTTCGCTTGTTATTGCGTGTTATCGCTACTATTGCAACAAAAAGCCTGCGAAGCGATTGCAATACAGTTTTTTCCTATAGCAATTCCATGTAAGATTGCGAAAGAGACTGTCTGTCTTCCCCCGCCTTCGGCGGGGGAAGACAGACAAACCAATTCTCCATCATAACTGGAAATGCTGTAATGCCACCGATAAGACGCGGTTTCTAATTTCACAAAATGCTTAACCTTATCACAGTTCAGCAAATAAAGAGAAAAATATGAACGCTGTCTTTGCCATCGGGGGCGGGAAGACATAGAAATAAATCCGATTTATTTCTATCATGGCTAAATGCAGTCAGGAACTTTTTTGTGCAATTCCCTCTATACAATGTTTTTGATTTCCGTAATACAAAAAGGAATCTTCTTTGAGTTCTATTATACGGAAATCCCTCAAAAACCCGGCTATAGATTCCATACTGAAATATCTTTTGGTTACCCCGTCCCGGAGCAAATAATAATCATCCTCGATCTTTGAAACGACTTCATCTTTATCATTTTCGCTGTATTCCCGTAAACTGTTAACCCTGAATATGAAATAACCACCATTCTCCAGAATATCAAAAATGTGGCGGTATACAAGCTTGGTGTCCTCTATTGAAAAATAGTGTGTGCTTAAGCTGACCAGTACACACCCAATACTGCCTTTGGGGATCGGATACTCCTGCGTCAAATCAAAGCATTTCGTGGCAATGGATTTGTTTGCAGCTTTTATCTGCTCGAGGACGATGGGTGAAAAATCACATGCAACGATATTGAAACCGTTTTTATATAAATACTGCGAATTCTGGCCTCTGCCGCAGCCCAAATCGATCATGGCAGTACTCTTTTTTTCAAGAAAGTACTGATCATATTTTGAGATCCAAACCTCTCTTGAACAGTCAGCTTTACAAGGAATCGCACTAAAACGTTGGTTCCAAATATCGATTTGAGGCATATCACCCATCACTCCTATAAAACTGATACTTTTATAATATCACGCTAAACAAAAAAAGCCAACCGCATGCAATCTATAAACTACATGCAATCGGCTTCTTTCTGCAAAAAGAATGCGTTTTCTGATTTATTTAGGTGCAAGTTTTAAGTGCGCAAAATACTCATGCTCTTGAATTAAAGGCATAAAAATGGATGATATTCATATCTTCTGTCATGTCAAGTCCATGTGAACCACAATTTCCATCAATTTCATGACAACCATGATCAGGCATGAACCCCAAAAAGGTATTATGTGTTATCCAGTGTTTCTTTATTTTATTTGCAGCATTTTCATAGAAATCTATGTTGCTTTTTAATTCCTCCATAGCTTCTTTTGACTCAGGACCGAATTTATGCATAGTAGAATCGTAGTTTCCGTTATAAACAACGATTAAGTCATACTCATCTTTTTCGATAAGCTCAAATGCTTTTTGATTTACATCTTTGACTGAATCAAATATATAATAATCCATTTTTCTCTCTAAAAAAATCATTGAAATGCTGTCGTTGCTAGTGGAAACCAAAGCAATTTTTTTACCAGCCTGTATAAGCATATCAAAGACAGTTTTCACTGTCAGCACCGGTTTTACATATGTTTGAATTCCATGAACATCAGGATTAACTCCTGAGTACATAGAAGCGAAACAAACAGGGGTCACCGACGGCATTACGGATAGCATTGGCAGAGATATATCCGAACAGGAAAGTGCTTTTTCAAACATATTCGTGTATTTTTGAAAAAGCCACATTGCTACAGCATCCGGATTATAAAGAAAAACTCTATCTGCTTTTTCATTTTTAAATTGTTTTTGTGCTTTCTTCATTAAAACATCGATCGGATGACAGAATTCACTTGAGCCGTCTATGCCCATAATAGAGGTGATTGTTGAAGCCATTGATGTTATACAAAGGGAATTGTACATGCTGTCCATAATAAATCGCACCTCACATAATATAAATGATCTAACAATAACTATATCACTAAAAATAAGGAAAGCAACATACAGGCTCAAGGATTAGATTTTGTATTATGCTTATAATATCTTTTTTTCAGCTCTTGTTTAATAAGTTTAGCAACCGTTTCTGCAAAGCTTTCTGGTATGGGCTCTCAAAAATTGTATAGCCAATTAACTTAAAAAGTGGCTATAGTTAAAACGTCATTTTCTTCCCCCGCCTTCGGCGGGGGAAGAAATCACAAGCTTGTTTTCAAGCTAATCAACTATAGTATCCTGGTTGGTTTGCCCAGAGAAAATAAAAATCCCCGCTGCAGAAATACCGTAGCGGGGACAGACGAGAAAGGTGTGCTATTTAATTTAGCCTCACTTGTTTGTACAATTGTTTCTTTATTCTTTATTTTTCGACTGTCTTATCTTTTTCAGGTTCCTCAACGATCTCTTCTTTGATAGTCTTGATAACGGCATAAATCTCATGCTCAGAATCAAGTATTTTGATCTCTGGTGGCAGGTGAAAATCGATAGCGGTGATGTTCTCTCCGGATTCTTTTTCTGAGACGTCGGCTACGACCTCATCAGGCATAAGCGCCGCTTTTCCCGCAACTTCGACGTCTGATTTATAAACCTGGACATGAAGCAGTCTGTGTTCCAAATCAACATGGCCAGGAAATGTAATAGGCAACTGCATTTTGACTTCTTGATCATTTGAGACCAGTTGGATTGCAACATGAATGATTTTTCCTTCTGGAGGATGCTTTTGAATTTCCTTAATGAAACCGAATTTTTTTTCAGTTCCGAATTCAACCCACATTTTGGCATTTGCCCCGTGCTTTGAAATGATTTTGGTCAGCGCTACAGTTTCAAATTTCACGGTGGCAGAAGCTCTACCAGGCCCGTTAAGAACACCTGGAATAAAACCTGCTGCCAAGACTTTATTAGGTTGTTCGCTTCTTTCCATCGCTTTTAAAATTGTCTCTTCCATAAAAACACTCCTTTTGGCTTCCGGCCATTGTCTATAACAATTTCGAACTGTCACTCTAATGCTATACTTATATTGTCCGAAGTCAAGTCATGTTAATCGTGTAAATCCAGAATAACCTTGGTTACAGGTGCGATGTTGTTCTTGAATTTGATCTAATTATTAACATTTGTACGATCAAATGATGCTCGAACTGATACTGGATATGGCTTGTCCAGTACAAATTTCCACATATTCCTTATGACGCTTAAGTATCAGATTCTGCTGAGAGAAAAATAAAAATTACTTCTTAAAATATTTTTTAAAAAGCAGTGAATTTAAAGAAATAGATGAATTTCTCCCCGAGACTTCGATTTTTGTAGTGTCAAATGCTGAGAGAGGGTGTCACACGCATTCATTGTATTATGACTTTTTCAATGATCTATAGTTGATTAATTTGAAAACAAGCTTGTGATTTCTTCCCCGCCTTCGGCGGGGGAAGAAAATGACGTTTTAACTATAGCCAGTTTTTAAGTGATTTGGCTATAAAGGCAAACCTTGCCAATAAAATCCCAAAAATTCCACTTCAAGTGCCAAACAGCGCAGTCTTTAACATATAAAAACCCCCGTAATATCTCATAATTACGGGGGTTTTATTTGGTTGGGCTGGATGGATTCGGACCATCGGAATGACGGAGTCAAAGCCCGTTGCCTTACCGCTTGGCTACAGCCCACTATGAGGAGATAGTAAAAAAAGGCTTGCGCCTCTTTTTATTTAAATTGGGGTGGATAATCGGATTCGAACCGACGGCCTCTAGGGCCACAACCTAGCGCTCTAACCAACTGAGCTATACCCACCACGGATGGCGCGCCAGAAGAGACTCGAACTCCCGACCTACTGCTTAGAAGGCAGTTGCTCTATCCGGCTGAGCTACTGGCGCATCGTCTGAAACAAAAATATGATGGAGCGGGTGATGGGAATCGAACCCACGTAACCAGCTTGGAAGGCTGGAATTCTACCATTGAACTACACCCGCACATATTTTTGCAGCGAAATTCATTTTAGCAAAATTATTCCGGTTTGTCAACAGACAAATGCGCAATATTAAGCATTCCTAAAACAATTGAAGCGGATTGATTCGCTGCCCGTTCTTTAAAATCATAATAAACCGTACCAGCGCTGTCATCCGCCGAGTCGGACATTGTACGTATAATCAGGAACGGTGTTGCATTCATATAAGCGGCCTGAGCCACGGCGGCTCCCTCCATTTCTACACACACGGGGGAAAGGCGCGCGACAATTTGCGCTTTTTGCGCGTGGCTGGATACAAAGACGTCACCGGTGGCGACAAGCCCTGTGGTATAGTTGAATTTACGGTCCTGCATGGTCTCACAAGCCGTTACAGCCAGCTCCAACAGGTCTTCATCCGCGTCAAAAACCGAGCGGAAAGGATAGAACTCTTCCATCAAAGGTTCGGTATCATGAAAACCCGCCTTGGAGGATATGACGACGTCAAGAACCCCGATCCCCTCAGCCATAGCCCCCGCGATACCCAGGTTTACAACACAGTCCGCGCCGAAATCCCGGATCAGCGACGCTGTGGACAGTGCGGCGTTCACCTTGCCCACGCTGCAGCACACCAAAACGACATCTTCCCCTTCTATGGTTCCCTGTAAGAACTGTGTTCCATACAGTTCTGTCGTAGATTGAAGATCCATTTGCGCCCTGAGAAGGGCAACCTCCTCTTTCATAGCGCCCATGATTCCCCACTTCATATAAATCGTCCTTTCCTTTGCCGATAACCGGCATATATCGTCATTTGCTCTCTTTACAGATAGGCACTGCGTTTATTCCCCGCCTGTGACGGGGAAAAGATATAGATAACATTTGCGCTAACCCCATCCTTACCCCGTCTGCTATAGGAAAAAAGGATGCAAAAAAGCTTATTACGCCTTTGCGGATAAATCTTCCTTATGCCATTTGATCCCTTGGGGAGTGTCCTCAAGGACGATATTCATTGACTTAAGCTGATCGCGAATGGCATCCGCCGTTTTAAAATCCTTTGTTTTTCTGGCCTGCTGGCGTTTTTCGATCAGTTCTTCGACTTCCGCATCCAGCTCTTTTTTCTGGCGGTTATAGCATAAGTTTAAAACACCGGTCAATTCATCAAAAAGGTCAGCTGCACTCTGCAACATCTCTTTTGTTCTTTGTTTTGATAAAAAAGGTATTGATCTCACGAACCAGTTCGAAGATGACGGCAATGGCGTCCGCCGTGTTGAGGGTCATCGTCCATGGCAGCGATAAAGGCTTCGCGGTAGTCTCGGGCCGAAGAGGTGAACTCTGCATCCGCATTGACATCCTCTGTGGTGGCAATCGCATTTTTTCAAGGCGAAAATCAATGTTATCCCGGCAGGTATAAAGCCGATCCAGCGCGGCGCGGCACTGCTCGATCACGTCATAGCTATAGTTGATCGGGCTTCTGTAATGGGCCTGGAGCATCATAAACCGAATCGGCTCATAGCCGAATTTGTTTGCCACATCGCGAGTGGTAAAAAAAGTTGCCTAAGGACTTACTCATTTTTTCGGTTATCGACGTTAATAAAGCCGTTATGCATCCAATAGCGGGCATAATCGCCCTTGACACAGCACTCAGCCTGCGCGATCTCATTTTCATGATGGGGAAAAATCAAATCCTGTCCCCCGCAATGAATGTCGATATTCTCACCAAGATGTTTTCTGATCATCGCCGTACATTCGATGTGCCAGCCCGGTCTTCCCTCGCCCCAGGGAGAGGTCCAACTGGGTTCGCCCGGCTTTGCGGCCTTCCACAATACAAAATCCAAAGGATCCTCTTTGCATGAATCTACATCCACGCGGCTGCCGGATTCCAGATCCTCCAACGGCTGATGAGAGAGCTTGCCATAGCCGGGGAAACGGCGTGAACGAAAATACACATCACCATTCACCTGATAAGCAAATCCAGCATCCTCGATCCCTTTGACGATGGCAATGATCTCATCCATCGTCTCGGTGGCCTTTGGATGTATGGTCGCCGGACGTACGCCCAGACCATTGGCGTCGATCCAGTATTCTTTGATATACCGCTCGGCCACCTCTTTAACGGTAATACCCTCGTCATTGGCTTTATTAATAAGCTTGTCGTCGATATCGGTAAAGTTCTGCACAAAGACAACCTCATAGCCCCTCCACTCAAGATAGCGGCGCAGGGTGTCAAAAACACAGATCGGACGCGCATTTCCGATATGAATAAAGTTATAGACGGTGGGCCCACAGGCGTACATTTTCACCTTGCCCGGCTCGAGGGTAACAAAATCTTCCTTTGCTCGTGTAAGCGTATTGTATACTTTCATAAATCCATCCATTCCGCCGTTAATCCGGCATTAATTTCCTGTTTTCAAACTGCTCTGTGCTTTGCCAAACTTCAGCTCGGTGAACATTATTTCCAGGTCTTCCACCCGGCCAAGCAGCTTTTGTATCTCCAATGCGACAGGATCTGCTATGTGGACGTGATCCAGATCAGCATTATGGCCCACCTTTTCACCCCGGTTAGACACGATGCGTGCCGGTATGCCGACAGCAGTACAACCAGCCGGTATCGGCCCCAAAACCACAGCGTTGGCCGCGATTTTCGCCCCCATTCCTACGGTAAAAGGACCAAGAATTTTCGCCCCGCTTCCCACAAGCACCCCTGCCTCTAGTGTAGGATGGCGCTTGCCTTTATCCTTTCCTGTCCCCCCCAGTGTAGCGCCCTGGTAAATGGTGCAATCGTCACCAACTTCGGCCGTTTCGCCGATCACAACGCCCGAACCGTGATCAATCAGGATTCCCCTTCCAATTTTCGCCCCAGGGTGTATCTCTATCCCTGTAAGGAATTTGCAGAATTGTGAAATCATCCTTGCGATCAAAAAATATTTTTGATTATAAAGCCAGTGAGCGGCTCTGTGCATCATCAGCGCGTGCAACCCTGAGTAGAGAAGAAGAACCTCCAGTGCATTGCGAGCAGCGGGGTCTCTCTCTTTGATAGCCGCAATATCTCTTTTTAAACCATTAAACAAATGACTACCTCCCTTGAGAATAACAACCGGCCACTTCTATGTCAATATGGCAGGCACAAAATGGCATTTCTAAAATCCTGAAACTGATCATAAACCACATGAGCAGATTAGAAATAATAGATAACTTCTGTATCCGACTTTTTTATATCCCTTCCTTGGTCTGCAGTGGAAAAGGATACAATGAATGCAGTTTCTATTTAAAAACAATGTCTTGTATGATTCGTTTTCTTTTTCCCAACGCATGCCGTGGGAAAAAAACACAAGGAACAATTTTTTAACTTTTAAAAACTTCAACATCGGCCTCGGAGGGTTAACCCATTTGCTTTCAATAGATTTTTTCCGGTACGGATGATAGAGAAACCGTCCTTATAGTGTTGACAGATTCTATGCAAACTCAAGCCCCCATCTCCTGATTATAGTAGCATCTCCTATAGCCAATTAACTTAAAAACTGGCTATATGTAAAACGTCATTTTCCTCCCCCGTCTTCGGCGGGGGAGGAAATCACAAGCTTGTTTTCAAGTTAATCAACTATACATGAAAAAAAGTTCTTCTGTGTTTCATCCTGTCTTTGGAGAAAAAAACAATATAAAAAAAGAAAACCGCCTTCGTCCCTTAATGGGACGGAGGCGGCATTTACGCGGTTCCACTCCGAATTATACTCAGACCCTTAACGCGGGTGGACGTGACCGGGATACTCGGCAGAGCCTTTGTCCTGGCATGCTGGCGGGTGCATTTTTTCAAAACCCGTAGCAGGACAGCTCTCAGCATTTACTGTCTTCTCTGTTGCTGGTGTTTCGAATACTTATCCCGTTAAACGCATCTAAACTATATTATGAAGAAGCATACCATTTTTGTGTTCGTTTTTCAAGTGCTTCTAGTTGCTTTGCAAAAAAATATCCCGGTTGTTTAGTATATAATTTACCCCCGATATCACGGTTAAAAAAACTGTAATCCCCATCAGCACAATATCGAATATGCCGCCCAATCTGGTCGGAGACATAATGCCCATCGAAATCGCCCAATGAAATAAAAGCAGATAGATGATCCAAACCATCTGCGACACCGTCTTGTATTTTCCCCATCGGTCTGCGGCGATCACACGTCCACCACCAGCCGCCACAAGACGTATGGAGGTGACGATAAATTCTCTCGATATAATGATAATCACCGCGAGCGCCGGGACATATCGCAGTTCCACCAGAGCCACAAGCGCAGCGTTAACCAAAAGCTTGTCCGCCAAGGGGTCCATCAGCTTGCCAAAATCGGTCACCATATTATATTTTCTTGAAATATATCCATCCAGAAAGTCGGTAAAAGAGGCTGCCAGAAAGACTGCCGCTGCTAGCAGAAGGCCATGAGGAATCGCTTGGCAAAGGAGAAAAAACAGAAATACCGGTACCATGAAAACGCGCAGCAGTGTTAGCTTGTTTGGCAGGTTCATTCATCTGCCTCCTCTTCTGTACGGACACCCAGAAGGTCATAACCATCTGAGCCTTCTATCCGCACTTGGCAAAAATCCCCGGCAGAAAGGGTGTCATTACTTTCAAAGTACACACGGGTATCAATGTCAGGCGCATCCATAGTGCTGCGCCCTGCGTACATGCCTCTTTCGCCGTCAAAGCCCTCACAAAGGATGTTAAGCACGCGACCTTTGAGACTCTCCGCAAAACTTTGGGCAATCCCCATCTGGAGTTCCATCAAAAGGTCGGCGCGCTTTCTTTTGATTTCATCTTCCACCTGGTTTTCCATGACGGCGGCCGGTGTCGAGTCCTCGGGGGAATAGGCAAAGCAGCCCATACGCTCAAAGGCAGTTTCACGTACGAAGTCACAAAGCTCCTCAAATTCAGCCTCACCCTCACCGGGAAGTCCGGCAATAAAGGTGGTCCGGATCACTACGCCGGGTATTTCACGGCGCAACTTCTGAAGAAGCCCCGTGATCAGAGCCTTATCCCCGCGTCGGCGCATGCTTTTCAAAATATCGTTATTGATGTGTTGCAGAGGCAGATCGATATATTTGACGATCTTGGGCTCACTCGCAATCGTCTTAATCAGTTCGTCGGTAACGCGGTCAGGGTAGCAGTACAGAATACGCACCCACCGCACCCCCTCCACACGGCAGGCCTGCCGCAGCAGTTCCGGCAGCATTAGTTTCCCATACAGATCTTGGCCATAACGGGTCGTATCCTGCGCGACAATATTCATCTCAACCACCCCACGGGCGGCAAGGCGCTCGATTTCCGCAATGATATCCTCAAGCCTACGGCTTCGAAAGTCCCCGCGTATGTCAGGTATGGCGCAATAGGAGCAGCGGTTATCGCACCCCTCGGCAATCTTGATATAGGCAAAATAAGGGTCATTAATGAGCGTTCTCTCCCCTTCAAGGGACAGGTCTGTCTTTGCAGCAAAGGAGACCACCCGCTCTCCCTCTAGGGCTTTTTGGATGGCCGCGCCAATATCGCCGTTGCAGCCGATCCCCAACACCACGTCGACCTCGGGCATCTCATCGGCCAACTCCTGGCGATAGCGCTCGGCCAGACAACCGGTAACCGCGACGACCTTCAGCCTGCCCTCTCCCTTTTTCGCAGCGAATTCCAATATATTTTCAATGGACTCACGCTTGGCGTCCTCGATAAAACCACAGGTGTTGATGATGATAGCGTCGCACTCGTCCGGATCAACACATAGAGAAAAGCCGTCCTTCATCATAGCGGACAGCATCATTTCGGCGTCAACCTGATTTTTCGAGCAGCCCAGGGAAACCATTCCAACATTGATTTTCATGAATCTATATCCTCTTCCTGTTCTTCCAGCAGGGTCATCCCGATGGCCTGCCTGATCTCGCTATAGCTGTAACCCAGCCTCAAAAGAGCATTTTGCGCTCTGTTTTTATATTTTTCCTCAGAAATATGTCCCGCATACTTGCGTTTTATATAGCAGCAGGCGCGACCGGCATTCTCATCACAGTCGAACTGTTCCAGAGCCTCTTCAACCTGTGCGGAAGAGATACCCTTCTCTCTGAGTTCACGCCCAATCCCCGCCGGTGCATAATACTTCAAGTTATACATGTCCCTTGAACATCGCATGGCATAGTCGCCGTCGTCGATCAAACCAAGCTCTTCCATACGTCCAACCGCCTGAGAGGCTGCTTGCTCGTCCGTGCCTGAAAGAAGCTTCTGATACAGCTGACGTCCGGTATAGCTTCGCTGGGCGGTCAGGCGCAATGCCTTGTCCCTGGCAATGCGCTGATTAGAGCGCTGCCAAAGATCCTCTAACTGTTCTTGGGTCACAAGGCTGTCCGTCCCCAACCCGGAAAGCGCATAAACGTCCTCATGGATGGAAAAGAGAAAGTTACCATCCACATGCAAGGCGTAAAGCCCTCGCTTGGTGCGGGATATGCCGGTAATCAACATTATTTTTCTTCATCTACCTCTATATCCACATTGGCTGTTTTGCCCAGAGCACGCTTGGGCGACTTTTCACTGACAGTCAGCTTCGTAGCGTTCTGGCGGATGAGAGCAGCCAGCTCCGCCATCAACTCGGGGTTTTCTTTTAAATACTCTTTGGAATTGTCGCGACCCTGTCCCAGGCGATTTTCTTTATAGTTGAACCACGATCCGCTTTTCTGGATGATGTCAAGCTTAGCGGCCATATCCAGAATTTCGCCCTCTTTAGAGATACCTTTACCGTACATAATATCAAATTCCGCCTCTTTAAAGGGAGGCGCTACTTTGTTTTTCACAACCTTGACCTTCGTACGGTTTCCAATGCTTTCGCCTCCGGCTTTGAGCTGCTCGATGCGACGCACGTCAAGACGTACCGAAGCATAAAACTTCAAAGCGCGGCCGCCGGGGGTGGTTTCAGGATTACCATAGCTGATACCGATCTTGTCACGCAGCTGGTTAATAAAGATGGCAATGCAGTTGGACTTTGAAATGGCGCCTGTCAGCTTTCTGAGAGCTTGTGACATCAGGCGGGCCTGAAGACCAACATGTGCATCACCCATTTCACCTTCAATTTCGGCACGGGTGACCATTGCTGCTACCGAGTCTATCACGACCACATCAACAGCACCGGAACGTACAAGCGCCTCGGCAATTTCCAGTGCCTGCTCGCCAGTGTCGGGCTGTGAAACCAAAAGTGAGTCGATATCCACGCCCAAAGCCGACGCATAGACCGGATCAAGCGCGTGCTCAACATCGATAAAGACAGCGTCGCCGCCCAGTTTCTGGGCCTCGGCAACGATATGGAGAGCCACGGTTGTCTTGCCGGAGCTTTCAGGGCCAAAGATCTCAACAATACGGCCCTTGGGCACCCCGCCAATACCCAGTGCTAAATCAAGCGCAATCGAGCCGGTGGGAATAGCCTCAACGGTGAGAGAAGAATTTTGCCCCAGCCTCATGATGGCTCCCTTGCCGAACTGCTTTTCTATCTGGGCTAGAGCCGTTTCAAGTGCCTTTTGTTTATCAGACATTGTAAGCCGCCATTTCTCCAGCGAAAAATAGTATTTGTGTTCCTATCATCTGTCGCTGGAGAGATAATAGGCGGTTTGCGAGCGGTTAACAATCGCCCTATCAATTATCCTGCCAAAATTATTGCGATAGTGCAAATAAAGAGAATTTTCAAGCTCTGTCTTACCCGCCTGTGACAAGAAAGACAGATAGAACGAAGTCTCATTTATTAGGGAAATCACAATAAGCTTGTACGGATGTAAGCGAATGGGGCATTTCAGTAAAATCGAAGGTATGTTTTTGTTTGTGGTCGTAACGGCCCTCTGGGAGCTGTACCGCAAAAAGAATCAAACGCCTGTGTTTCGTCAGGAAACGGATCATGCTAAGTTTTAACATAAGCATCTTTTGTGCTACTGTATAGCCAATTAACTTAAAAACTGGCTATAGTTAAAACACCATTTTCTTCCCCCGCCTTCGGCGGGGGAAGAAATCACAAGCTTGTTTTCAAGTTAATCAACTGTATGACAATTATATCCTAATCAATGTGTAAAATCAACCGATCAGAGCACATTTGTGAACATATATTCTTTTTTTATTTATAGCCAATTGCTACATTGTCAAGCCAAATGCGACAGTTCGAGTAGAAAGAGCTGGGAAGGTGTATTCCAATTAAGACATTTTCGGGGTCTATTGTTTATAAGCAGAAGAGAAGAAGACAGGTTTTGATGAGAAACAGTGGACAGAACAGTACCTTTCGGAAAGAACTCTCTGAGCAAACCGTTACCGTACTCATTGCTTCCTCTCTGATGCGGACAATATGGATCAGCGAAATAAAGAGTTAAGCCTAGATCTTTCTGGATTACATCATAACAGGCAAATTCACCGCCACGATCTGTTGTTGCTGTTTTGAATGTGCCTTGTGGCAATAAAGTGTGCAGGTGCTTGATTGCAGCTTCCATGGAAGCTGCCGTTCGATCAGGAATGGGAACGGCTGTATAGAACCTTGTTTTTCGTTCCACAAAGGTGGCCAAGCAACCACCGGAACCCCTAGAGGAAACCACCGTATCAAGTTCCCAATGCCCAAATGTTTCTCTGGTATATACCTCATTGGGTCTCTTGCGGATAGAAGTACCACGAGCATAATGCGCAAGATTTTTACAGCATCTCTTTTTTCCATTACGGCGCAGCACATCTGCGGTAAGTCCGTTCAGTCGTCCGGCATAAAGCCAGTTGTATATTGTTTTAAAGCTCAGTTGGCTTGAAGTAACGGTATGTGATATTTGTTCTGGCGACCAGGTCTCTTTCAGCTTTTCTGCCACAGCTGCGCACAACTCCTCGTTCCATTTCCCTTGAGGTTTGCTGTTGTGCCGTTTCTTCTGGTAATCCAGTTGTGCTTCTTCTGCGTTATACGCTCGGGCACCGTAAAAACGTTTCAATTCTCTAGCGATACTGCTGTGGTGACATCCCAGACGTGATGCGATTTTCCGGGTCGTATATCCGATTTGACGGAGTTCCTCTATCTTTCCTCGTTCGAATGTTGTAAAATGGTGGTGGCTCATGGCTGCCTCCTTGTGTGAATGTTGTTGTTGCAAACTCTATTCTACACGTTTTGGCTGCCTTGGGCTATCTTTTTCTGTCGCATTTCATTTTACAATGTAGCAATTAACTTAAAAACTGGCTATAGTTAAAACATCATTTTCTCCCTCCTTCGGCGGGGGAAGAAATCACAAGCTTGTTTTCAAGTTAATCAACTATACATCAGCATTTGATCATAAAAGCCATTAACAAACTCGCTGTACTCCAATAGACCATCTGTCAAATAAGTACTCACCTTTATATTACGAGACAACCTACTGCCATGTAAATTCCAAATCTTTTATGGCAATGGATTAAATGTCCTTGTATACACCCCCGCCGAAGGCGGAGGTGTATACAAAGTTTAAGATGTTGCATTGTACTACTTTAAATTATTATGAAGCTTGGTTGTCATCAATTCTTTACCACCATATCCCTAAATCTCCTTATAAAAGATAATTATGTATAACCTCAAGTCTTTCAGTCAGCATCTTCTTATCGGTTATATCATTGGATTCTTCAGCTTGACTGATAAATGATTTACACATTTCCAGTTCCATTTGATAAGTTCTTTTACACAATTCATGTAAGCCAATTTCATCAAAAAAAGCTGCTCTTTCATCATAAGAATCTAAAGCGTCAAGTGATTGCTTCCTATTAAATCCGGACCCCATGATACTATCCTCTCGTTGCCAATAAAAAACCAGCTGAACAGTAGACAGTACAATTTTTTTTGCTTTGTAGATTAATTTATATGTTGTAAATTCGTCCTCATGTATTCTTCCTACCGGAAAACGTATTTCATCAAAAAGACAGCGCTTATATAATTTCCCCCAAGCTACAACCATTTGAACATAAAACTTATCTGTGAATTGTTCCAGCGCTTCCACAGCGGAATATTCAAATATTTCTTCCTTAAAACTGTTCAATTGAATAATTTCAGAAGAGGTGCGAATAAAATCACTGACTGAAATATCTGCATCTGCATTTTTTAATAAATGATACAAGCTCTCAACATAGTTTTCATGTACCCAATCATCGCTGTCAATGAATGAAATATATTGGCCTTGTACGATATCCAAACCGTAATTTCGAGCATCAGAGAGGCCACCGTTTTCTTTATGGATTACTCTAACACGGCCATCAAGTTTGGCATACTCATCGCAAATCTCTCCGCAATGATCAGGGGAACCATCATTTACAAGTATAATTTCTAAGTTCTGATACGTTTGTCCCAGAATAGAATCGACGCAGCGATGGAGATAAGGCTCGACATTATAAACGGGTACAATGATTGAAATTAACGCTTCTTCAGCATTATTCAAACCATCTCCATTGTTTGAAGTCATCTTGCTTTCACATTTTTTATTGCTATATAATCTTTTATCATCCATTCAGCGGCCGCTTTCAAGAAAGTCGCAAATCTTTCTCCAAATGAATTGTGTCTCAAGGAATTGCTGATAATGCTTTTGAACGTTTTTATTGTAATGTTCCAACTCGGCAGAGATATGAATAAAATCCTCCCGTCCAAAATAAGCGCAAATTTTAGGAAGTGTGGCTGTAAGCCGCTCTCTCATCTCGTCAATTTTACTTTCGTAATTCTCTCTTTGTGTAATATAAAGCAAAAGCGGTTTATATCGGACCCAACCAATGCAGGCACGCAAAAAACGTGTAATATTCTGTTCAGAATCCGATTGAATATTCTTCAATTCGATTGGAAGAACGCCATCCAATAAGTGGTTATATGTCGAGAAGCCATCATGAAAAGCATAACAGGGCACACGCATTACTTTTCGCTCACCTAGGCATGTACTTAAAAACGTATCTTCTCCTCGCGCACCAGGTGGGTTGTAAAAAGGACTGACTCTGTCGGGCTTTGTCAGGTTTATGCATAAATTTGCTCCCGAAATAAACTTGGTATGGTTGACCTCCAATACTTCCCCGGGTTCATCACTCACCAGTACTTTCGTATCTGCATAAGTGACCCCGCCATTCTTCATCACAGCAGATATTGAGTCCCATGTGATAATGTCATTACTGATTGCTTCGATGAACATACGAAAATCAGATTCGGTCATCGTGTCATTAAATTCAATATATGGAATCGGTGAAATATATCCGCAGTGGTGGCCATTGGTAATATCAGCATGCTCAATATGCTCTAAGTGCGTTAACAACACATGCTGTCCGCTCCATATCGCGGTTGAGCGTGTTTTAGTAACAGCCATCGGATACTCGTCATCGTCCAAAAACAGAAGATAGTCAATCTTGTTTTTCAAAGCTGTATAAAGCACTGCATTTCGTTTAGCAGCATACCCGCTTCCAAAAAACAGCCGTGCTTCCTTTTCATCAATGACCTTTTCGTTTATCAGATAATCAATTTCTTTTTGAATGAAACTACTGCCGATAAAGAAGGTGTCATCGATCAGATCAAGCACTTCTTTGCTGACACCAGTAAAATTGGTTGATTTGGTGTTTGCGTATTTTAAATCATAGGCTACCAAGAGGTTCAAATGAACATTTTTTTTCTCAGTCAATCCACATTCTCGCCAACTATACGTGTAGGTTTTCAATACCTTTTGAAAGCTTTTGCGGCCTGTCGCAAAACCGATTCCTACTTTTATTATCTTTTTTTCATCCATTCAGATAACCTCCTTCTATTAACAGATATTACTTTTTTTTACATCTACAAGGACATCATAACAAAAATAGTGTAAATTTACAAATAAACTCTCACGATGATAACATTTGTCGTGTATACTTACGGAAATATTTATTGCCATATATACAGTTCGATTTCTAAAACTGTTTAAAAAATCCGAAATTATATATGTTTTAGTCCCTTCTACCACAGCCTAGTACAATGCAATATCTTAAACTTATGTATTCCCCCGCCTTTGGCGGGGGAATACATAAAAACATTTAACCCATTGCCATAAAAGATTTGGGTTTTACAAGGCTCTAGTACTCTGTAAAAATCTTAGCCTTGTATATCCCCCCGCCGCCGGCGGGGGGATATACAAAACATTCTGAATTCTTTAAATATAAGTTTTAGGCTTTACAAGGCACTAGGCGCCTTTTGGTTATGCAGTTGCTATTAAGAACCTGCCGCGTTATGATAAAAGCAGTTAAAATTGCATCCTTGCGCTAAAAAGAAGGGAATGAACCGTATGACACAGATCACGGGCAATGAAGCGGCCGAACACGTGCTAACCCCTGAGTGGGTGTTTGACATTCTCCCGAAGCGGCTGGCCGAGAGCAATAAAGGGGACTTTGGTAAACTGCTGGCTCTGTGTGGAAGCCGTTATTATAGTGGGGCTGCCGCTCTTGCCGTAAAGGGGGCACTCCATAGCGGCGTGGGTCTGGTATGTCTGGCTACCACATCCCAAGTGGCCACTTCTCTTACCGGGGCGCTACCGGAATGCACATTTTTCCCATTGGAAGAAACGGCCGAGGGCACTGTTTCGGCCCGTATAGCCGAGCGCCTTCTGGACCGGACCAACACTGGTAGCGCCTGCCTGATGGGCTGTGGGCTGGGGCAAAGTGCTGATGTATCCATATTAGTGCGCCTGCTTCTGGCGAAAGCGGACTGCCAGTTAATCTTGGATGCCGACGCGCTTAACATCATTTCACAGGAGCCACAGCTATTGACCGAGGCGAAGCATGTCCCCATCATTACACCGCATGTGGGAGAGATGTCCCGGCTGTGTGACAGCAGTATTGCCCAAATCAAGGAGCTTCCAAGGGAGCATGCAAGGGCATTTTAGACGCGCTACCACTGCATTGTAGTGCTCAAGGGCCATCAAACGGTTATTGCAGCCCCAGACGGAACGATTTGGGTCAACACCACCGGCAACGCGGGATTGGCCCGAGCCGGCAGCGGAGACTTTTTGGCCGGAATCATCGCCTCCTTTGCAGCGCAGGGGATCAACGCGCCTGAGGCGGCTGCTTGTGGTGTTTTCCTGCACGGGCTTGCGGCCGACCGCTGCGCTGCGCGCCTTTCGCAGTATGGTATGCTGCCCAGCGATCTGCCCACCGACCTGTGTTCGATTTTTTTAGAGTATGGTCGATAATGCTCATGTAACCTTCCCCCGCCGTAGGCGGGGCAGACAGATTCCAAATCTTCTATTTTAAATAATTTTCTGTATGCTTCTCCCGCCTACGGCGGGGGAAACGGACAACTACTCTCACAATTTCCAAAGCTTCTCATAATAATATTTTGTTTTATGCGGCATAAATGTTATCACAAAAGGCAGCCTTGGTCCTCCTATATGTATAGGAATTCCCACATGCCGGTATCCGATCATTGCCGGCGGTACTTTTGTCACGATATCATTACCATTCTCAATTCTCAGCGTTTTGAATAAACGCTTATCGTATGATTTTGCAAAGGCTCTGTTGCCGACTCTGGGACAGCCAAACAAGATAACTTCATAATCCTTTGATGGAAAATTGTATTGCAGATCCACCGCACACAGAACAGCGACTGCCGCTCCATAGGAATGTCCCGTTACTTTAATATAATGGATGTTCTGGGATACATAGCTGAGAATGCGTCCTCGTATCTGATCATTTTTATATGCTTGGAGAAAACCAGAATGCACACGGATTTTTGACACAAGATTATTATAGGGAATTATCTTTCTCCAGAATTTAAAATCAGTAATCCAATCTTTCAGTGAATCCGTACCTCGGAAAGCGACATCCAACACATCACCAGAAATTCTAAGGCTGCATTGTATCCCACTAACTTTGTTATCAATTGTGATCAACCTCTCACCCGGGATCGAAGCCTGAATATCACTGTATGCCATAGATGAGTACTCCAGTGACCGTATTATATCCTGATGGTCCATCAAAACACCCCCTGTTTTGATATTTTATGAATGCTCCCAGAAATTTGACATTCTTATCCTAGTTTTATTTAAAAAGTCTTTTACTTTTAATTTTCATTTTCCCTTCTGCGGCTGAAAAAAGAAGCTGATGAACGATCTTTCAGCTACAGGCTTTGCGGATATAATTGCATGAAAAGAGCCGCCCTTTCGAACGCTCCATAATATTCAACCCCATCTATAGTAATTGGGCCGAAGAGGAAGGTTTGAGCTTTGTCTGCCCATCTACGGAGGGCAGACAGGGAATAAGAGGTCACACCGACTTAGAAAATGACAATGAACTGAAACATATGTTATAGCCAATTAACTTAAAAACTGGCTATAGTTAAAACGTCATTTTCTTCCCCCGCCTTCGGCGGGGGAAGAAATCACAAGCTTGTTTTCAAGTTAATCAACTATATATGCATGATTGACGAATCGCAGCAAATACTATGATCGGGTGATGATATGGGTAAAAATAAATCGACTAAATCCGACGGTGTTCACACTGAAAACAAAACGCAGAAACTAGAAAATAAACGTATGCCTAAAGGCAAATTCAAGCCGTCACAAGGAACCAAATAAGGGCTTGCTGATCAAATTCAGCAAGCCCTTCCATTTGTGAAAACAACCACCGACTATGTCGGTGGAGCCAAAAAAGCTTTAGCGATGAAGCGGACAAAAAAACTCCTTTTGATGTAGAATAAACTTGCGGTCTGGCAACTGCAAGAGCACATCAAAAGGAGGACATTCAAAATGAATGACAATAAAAGTCTAGCACATACAACGTGGAATTGTAAATATCACGTCGTATTCGCGCCAAAATACCGCAGAGAAATATTTTATGGTGAAAAGCGAGAAGAAATCGGCAAAATTCTAAGAGAATTGTGTTCCTGGAAAGGTATTAACATTATTGAAGCAGAAGTTTGTACGGATCACATTCACATGCTGATGGAAATCCCGCCGAAGATGAGCGTTTCAAGCTTTATGGGATTTCTCAAAGGCAAAAGCAGTCTGATCATACATGAACGACATGCGAATTTAAAGTATAAACATGGCAACCGATCTTTTTGGTGTCGTGGATACTATGTGGACACAGTGGGGAAAAACACCAAAAAGATCGCTGAATATATCCAAAACCAATTAAAAGAAGATAAGCTGCAGGATCAGTTGACATTCAGGGAATACGAAGACCCTTTCAAGGGTAGCAAGTAATAAGCTTTTGCAAATGTCAGACCGTAATATGCCATTGCAATGGCAGCCAGTAACAGCGGGTTATACCCGCATAAGAAAAGCCGCCGGCTAAGCCGGCGGATATTTACTTGTCTAAATACCTTTTTTTACGATCGCAGCATGGTCCAATAAGTAAAAGAGCACAGGTAAATGCTTTTCTGTATCCTATGTCCTACCTGTGAATTAAGGCATCTTCATCTTACTGTTCAGTTATAGCCAATTAACTTAAAAACTGGCTATAAATAAAACGTCATTTTCTTCCCCCGCCTACGGCGGGGGAAAAAATCACAAGCTTGTTTTCAAGTTAATGGCTATAAATCTTGTTTTAAAGACCCCTCATGTTTTTTTCTCAAAATAAGAACTAGAAGCATAAGCAATATGATCATCATACCACATGAGAAAAAACCCGCGGAAGGTCCAAAATTTTCGGTGATCAATCCGGCGTAAAAATTGCCGATCGGAGTGGAACCTCCGAAAACCAGCGTGTATACGCTCATAACCCGCCCACGATATTTATCTTCCGTGTTAAATTGGATTGTAGAATTGGCCGTTGCGCTAAAAGATACAAAGCAAAATCCTGTTGCCGCCAAGCCAATCGCCAAAAGAAAATATAATCTCGTAAAACTATTGTAAATCAGCAGTGCAGAAATAAGAAAAGGAAAAAATCTTATAATAAAACTTTGAGGGCCACGTCTGCTCATTACCGCCATAAACATGGAACCTATAAATGATCCCGCACCCATAAAAGACATTAAAAACCCAAATCCGGCTTCTCCCTGATGAAGCACTAGCTTAGTAAACACCGGCAAAATAACATTAATATTCATGCCAAAGGCACCCACTATTAAGGTAGTAAGCAATGTTTTTATCAGCACATCACTTTGTTTAATATATTTTAACCCTTCTATAATGCTGTGAAGTGCATTGATATCTTTTTTTTGTGGAAGCGCTTCATTAACAGGCTTAATGAAAAACAAGCTGATGATCACAGCGGCAAAACTAATGGAATTGATAAAAAAGCATGCAGAAACCCCCACATAACCCATCACCATACCTGCCAGGGCAGGGCCTAATATTCTTGCAGCATTGAAAATCGATGAATTGAGCGCAATTGCGTTCAGCAAATCCTCTTTTCCCACCATTTCAATTACAAAGGATTGGCGTGTAGGCATATCCAAAGTGTTTACAAATCCAAGACATGTCGCCGCAATAAGTATATGCCAATATTGCACACGCCCCGACCAGACCAGTATCGCAAGTACAAAAGTAATTAAAAGGGATGCACTCTGCGTGAAAATCAATATTTTTTTCTTTGGGAATCTATCAATAATGACTCCCGCAAATAGTGAGAAAAAAAGCATAGGTAAAAACTGTAATATTCCGACCAAACTTAATAGGAATGGAGATTGTGTCAGCGAATAGGCTAACCACGGTTGCGCAACATTTTGCATCCATGTCCCTATCAGTGAAAAGCACATGCCTGTTAAGTAAAACGCAAAATTCTTATGTCTTAGCGCAATAAAGGGATTATTTGAACTGTCTTCAATATTTTTTTCCAAAAATGATTCTCCTTCAGGATCAATATAAAAAACGGGTGTCATATTTTAAAAATGCTGATTCTTTTATTTTTTCACATAAATATTTAAATGAACTGCATTTATAGCCAATTAACTTAAAAACTGGCTATAGATAAAACATCATTTTCTTCCTCCGCCGAAGGCGGGGGAAGAAATCACAAGCTTGTTTTCAAGTTAATCAATTGGACTGTTCAGTTAAAAATGGTTTTAATTTATTTATTATATCACTTATAGTTCCGCTTTGCAGCACAATATTACATTTTTCGAGCGAATCGCTTTGCGTTAAGGATATGCATAGGGAGCGTACACAAAATTATATCTTTTAAAATACGCACAAGTCAGGACCACAGGCTATGCCCGTGGTCCTGACTTGTGCTGTTAAATAACAGGTCCCAACGTATAGATATCGATGGAATTAAAATACTTGATGGTTTCGTTTTTCGTGGTCTCACCGGACAGCACACGCACAAGATGCGCAAATGCTTCCTCACCGACCTCTTCAATGCTTTTTTCACCCGTAATGATACGTCCGGCGTTAATATCCATGTCCTGTTTCATCCGTTCAAATGTAACCGGGTTTCCGCATACTTTCAGAACCGGCATCGTTGGGAATCCCTGTGGGGCTCCGCGCCCGGTCGAAAACATCATACACTGTGCCCCGGTAACCGCCATACCCGTCAGAATTTCAATCTCACGTCCGGGGGTGTCTTTGATCCAAAGTCCTTTCTGATCGGTAACCATATCGGTGTATTCCAGCACGCCTTCAATCGGCCGGGTGCCGGATTTCATGATAGCGCCCAGAGATTTCTCCTCAATGGAGCTAAGTCCGCCCGCAATGTTGCCGGGGGTGGGCTGTCCGTTTCGCATATCGCAGCCGAGGGATTTCGCTCTGTTTTCCATGCGCTGCACAATCTCATATATCTTTTCTCCCACCGCGGGAGTACGGCCTCTTCGTGCTAAAATATGTTCCGCCCCAATGAACTCGGTGGTTTCACCAAACACAACAGTGCCGCCCATATCCACTATTTTGTCTGCCACATAGCCAATAACACAGTTGGAGGCAAGGCCGGATGTCGCATCGGAAGCACCACATTTGATCGACATCACCAGGTTGGAGATGTCCACAGGCTCCCGTCTGCAGCCGGAAATTTCTATCGCCAGTTTTTGTGCAGCGTCTATACCGGCAGCGATGGCGCGGCTGGTGCCGCCAAGCTCTTGAATACGGATAATTTCTACCGGTTTGCCGGTCTGGGCGATCGCCTCAACAAGCCTATCATTGTCTGTCCCTTCACAGCCAAGGCTGATAACCAATGCTGCGCCGACATTGGGACTGCATCCCAGGCCAATCAGGGATTGTGTTACGCGCTCAAGGTCGGGGGGAAGCTGACAGCAGCCCTGATGGTGGAAATAGCCCCTTGTATTGTCTGTCTGAGCGACGATGGCCTGTGCCACATCATTGGCGCAAACAACACTGGGGATGATTGCAACATGATTGCGCGAGCCTACTTTACCGTTTTTTTCTGATATATCCCATAAAATCCATCATGGTTCACCTCATTCATACTAATTTGCATTAGGATTTGCTTTTAGCGTGTATTCTTTTCCCCCGCCTGCTGCGAGGGAGAAGAAAATAAAGAATAATGATCACTTTTGATTCCAAATTATTTCAAATGATAAGGGCGGTAATCGGCATCTCTTTTTCGCCTGCGCGAGAAAAAGAGATATCGTATTCTAAAACCATTATCAAACATTTTCTGTCAAATCTCCACGGCCACGCTGGCTGTCCAGATTATGAACATGCACATAATCGCCGGCAGCAATTTCCTTTGTTGCGATACCGATCTCCTCACCATACTTGAGGATGGGTTCCCCTACATGAATCTCTTTCACCGCTACTTTGTGGCCATAGGGGATATCAGCCAGCAAAACAAGTGGCTGAAACTTCCCTTTTTTATCGCGCACCTGTACATCCATACCGGATTTCACGTTTTCAGCAAAGATTACGGCAACATTATCGTTGTCGTGTACCTTTAATGCGAGGACATCTGTCACGCAGATCAGCTCCTTCAATTTTTATGCTAAATTTATCTATTTTCTTTCCCACATCACAAACCGGTAGCGATAGTCATAGGAGTCCATTAAAACAGGATTTAACAGGCTGGAACAGCCATAACTGACACACCGTCGGGAATGATGACGACGTCGGCATCGCTGCCCTTCATAGAGTAAGCAATTTTGAGCGCCTCATCGGGCGAAGAGGCCGGGATCATGTTAAGCTTTTTTACAAGTTCTGGGTCAAGAGAAGACACCAATATAATCGGGTGTTTTAGCAGCATCTGCGAAAAAGTCTGTACGCACCACTGTTCGGGAATGGTCTCCTGCGGGGGGATGGCCATCAGTTTATCGAAGATTTCTTGCGGAGTGCCGTCAAGCATTAACTTTTCAAAATGAGTTCCGCCAATTCCATCCATGCAGGATGCCACCAGAATTATGATACCGTCTTCGCCGGCACATACCTCGGCAGTTGTGGCGGCTTTTGGACACTGGTAAAGGTTTTGATCCAGCGGATAACCGCCGTTTGTGGTTACCACGATATCGCCCGTGACCGCAGGAACTCTGGAAAGGTTCAGAACGAACTCACAGCCCTGTTCATGAGCCCGTTCAAGATCGCCCGCAAAAGCGGCAATCACCTTTTTCTCACTGTCCAGCGCGACATTGAGGATAAAGTCCACACCGATCTTTTTAGCCGCAAAAATCATATCCTCATGGATCACGTTGCCCTGAAGAATCCCGCCGCGGGAGTTCGGATCGGCAATCGCCCTGGAGGAATGATTCTCATTGACGGTGACCGCTGAACTGATGCCCGGCAGGATGCTTTTTCTTCCACCAGAGAAGCCTGCAAAAAAATGCGGCTCGATAAAGCCCTCACAGACCAGAAGCTCAGTCTCCAGCGCGAGCTTATTGACCACAAAAGAAGCTCCGGAAGGCAACCCGCACACAGTTTGCATTTGGTTGTCGTCAAAGGCGTCATGAACGATAATTTTCTCATGCTCTACAATGGCATCGCCGAACATCTTACGTTGTTCTTCCACTGTTGTCGCACGATGCAGCCCCGTGGCAATCAGGATGGTAATATCGGCTTCAGGACTACCCGCCCGAATTTCTGCAAGCAGAATCGGCAGTGTCAGCTTACTCGGAACCGCGCGGGTATGGTCGCTTGTTACCAACAGCACCTTGTTTTTTCCTTTAGCCAGTTCCCGAAGGCGCAGGGAACCAATTGGGTTTGCAAGGGATTCCCGGACAATATCCGCTTCGCTTTTATTGACATGAAACTCGTGGATCTTATTTGTGAGGACCGCCTTGAGGTTTTTATCCTCCACATGGATGTCAGCATAGTCGGTATAATACGGCAGTTTTATTGTCTGCATTTCAAATCCGCCTTTCGCAGATGAATTCAGGGGGATACTACAGCATTTTCAGTTATGATGGAGATTTGGTTTGTCTGTCTTCCCACGCCGAAGGCGTGGGAAGACAGACAGTCTCTTTCGCAATCAACCATGGAATTGCTGTAGTTTTAAAAACCTCCGAATTGATGCTTCTATTGTACATCAACTCGAAGCTGATGCAAAGTTATAACAGACTGTTAATAGCTACAAATTAACACATCAGTTTTTGGTTGGCATCTCTCCGACTTTGCCGAACTCTCGTGTACTCGTATAGCCAATTAACTTAAAAACTGGCTATAGTTAAAATGTCATTTTCTTCCCCCGCCTTCGGCAGGGGAAGAAATCACAAGCTTGTTTTCAAGTTAATCAACTATACTATAGCGATCCTTAGGTTTCTCGCTTTAGTGTTCAGTTGAGCGTCTCTCCTATTTTGCTTTAGCACCCACATTGCCATTTAAGGAGTCACAATAAAACAATGCTTCAAGAAATAAAAAGTCAAACAACAAAAGAAAAACCGCACCGGATAACCTTTTATGGCTATCTGATGCGGTTTGTTCATTGGTGAGCCATCGGGGGCTCGAACCCCGGACCACTTGATTAAAAGTCAAGTGCTCTACCAACTGAGCTAATGACTCATTTCAAAAATTGCGCCTGTTTAGTATAGCAATTGACAGCGGATTTGTCAATAAGGTTCTTTAATATATTCTATTCTTTTACTCCATAATGACAAAATACAGATTTTAGGGTACAATATTATTGATTCTTGTCAAAATCTTGTTTTCACTTTTTTTGTCTTTGGCTGGAAAAAGTGCAACTCATTGTGTGCTCTTCAAAAATGTAAATAGGTTAAACCCGACAGGGGGAGATGGCTATGACAGAATATCCACTGCGCTTTGATTCCGATATCCGGTATCTCAAAGGAGTTGGAGAAAAACGCGCCGCCAGCTACAAAAAAATGGGCATCGAAACCGTTGGGAAACTTATTTACCACCTTCCCAGGGGGTATATCGATTTGTCGCAGGATTGTTTGATCGCCTCCGCTCAAATTGGCGGAAATGCCGCTATACGGGCTACCGTCATACGTCGTTCAAGCGAAAAGCGAATCCGCAAGGGACTTTCTATCTGGAAGGTTCTTGTATCTGACGGCACCATTGACATGACTCTCACCTTTTATAATGCCAAATTTTCTGTCGAGGCCTTAAAGCTTGGCAGTGAGTATATATTCTATGGTCCTGTCGGCGGAAGCATCCTGCATAAAGAAATGTCCGCTCCGATGATCATTCCCGCCGAGCGGGGCGGAGGGTTGATGCCTCGCTATCCAAGCACCGCAGGATTAAGTTCCAGATTGATTGGTGCTCATGTAAGCATGGCTCTAAATCTCTTAAAAGGCATGCTTAAGGACCCGATTCCACAGCAAATCCGACGCAAGGCCGAACTTTGGGAGCTTGATGAAGCCCTCGCTGTCACACATCGTCCCCCCAGCCTTGAAGAGGCTGATCAAGCCAAAAGGCGTTTTATCTTTGAGGAATTTTTTATCCTTGCAGTCTCTATGCAGCTTTTAAGGCGCGAAAGGCGGCGACTTGAGACATTCCCCATGAATGACGTTTCCATGACTCCGCTTTGGGGCCGAGCTTCCCTTCTCACCCACCTCTCCCCAGCTAAAGGCTATCGATGATGTATTTTCTGACCTGCGCTCGGGGCAGGTCATGAACCGGCTTTTACAGGGGGATGTGGGTTCTGGCAAGACCCTTGTCGCCGCTGTTGCAGCCTATTTCTGTTGCCAGAACGGCTGCCAAGCCGCAATGATGGCCCCTACAGAAATCCTTGCTGAGCAGCATTATGAAACGATGAGCCGAATGCTTACTCCCCTGGGCGTAAGGGTGGGGTTATTGACCGGCTTGACCGGCACAAAGGCAAGGCGTGAAATGCTGGAGTCCCTTATGAACGGGGATATTGATTTTGTTGTAGGCACCCATGCGCTGCTGGGTGAAAATGTGAAATACAAGCATCTCTCCCTTGTCATCACCGATGAGCAGCACCGCTTTGGTGTAGCCCAACGCGCTGCCCTTGGCCGGAAAGGCGAAGGCTGCCCACATGCTTGTCATGTCCGCTACCCCCCATTCCCCGCACTCTGTCTCTCTTAATCTATGGAGATCTGGATATCTCACTGATTGACAAGCTGCCTGAAGGACGCAAACCAATTCTCACCTATCAAATAGACGGGGGAAAGCGCAGGCGTGCCTTTGACTTTATTAAGAAGCAGATTGATGTCGGGGGACAGGCTTATATCGTCTGTCCCATCATTGAGGAGAGCGAGCTGTCCGAGAATCTTCTGCCCGCCGTGGACTACGCCGAGGAACTGGCTGCTGGGGAGTTTTCCGCTTATCAGGTGGGACTTCTCCATGGGCGGATGAAGAGCAAGGATAAAGAGGGAATGATGCGCCGCTTCAAGGAGGGTGAGATACAGCTTCTGGTGTCGACCACCGTGATCGAAGTGGGTGTGGATGTACCCAATGCGACGGTAATGATGATCGAGAACGCCGAACGCTTTGGCCTTAGCCAACTTCACCAGTTGCGGGGACGCATCGGACGCGGCAGCGGACAGTCCTATTGCATACTGGTAACCGACTCTAAAAACCCAGAAACGCTTGAGCGGATAGAGGTCATCGTCAAAAAACGACTGACGGATTTGCCATCGCAGACGCCGACCTTCGTCTGCGGGGTCCAGGCGACTTCTTCGGCTATCGTCAACATGGCCTTCCCCAGCTTAGCATCGCGGATATGACCAGTGATGTTGAGATTCTTCATCAGGCCCAGCAGGCGGCAAAAGACACCCTAGACGGTGACCCAAGGCTTTCGGCACCAGAGAACCAGACTCTGTTTGCAGCTGCAAACCGCATGATGGAGGCTGTAAGCGCCACCCCCAACTAATAAAGACACGAAGAACAGAGGTATTTATAGCTAATTAACATAAAAACTGGCTATAAATAAAATGTCATTTTCTTCCCCCGCCGAAGGCGGGGGAAGAAATCACAAGCTTGTTTTCAAGTTAATCGCTACATTGTCAAGCCAAATGCGACAGTTCGAGTAGAAAGAGCTGGGAAGGTGTATTCCAATTAAGGACATTTTCGGGGTCTATTGTTTATAAGCAGAAGAGAAGAAGACAGGTTTTGATGAGAAACAGTTGACAGAACAGTACCTTTCGGAAAGAACTCTCTGAGTAAACTGTTACCGTACTCATTGCTTCCTCTCTGATGCGGACAATATGGATCAGCGAAATAAAGAGTTAAGCATAGATCTTTCTGGATTACATCATAACAGGCAAATTCACCGCCACGATCTGTTGTTGCTGTTTTGAATGTGCCTTGTGGCAATAAAGTGTGCAGGTGCTTGATTGCAGCTTCCATGGAAGCTGCCGTTCGATCAGGAATGGGAACGGCTGTATAGAACCTTGTTTTTCGTTCCACAAAGGTGGCCAAGCAACCGCTGGAACCCCTAGAGAAAACCACCGTATCAAGTTCCCAATGCCCAAATGTTTCTCTGGTATATACCTCTTTGGGTCTCTTGTGGATAGAAGTACCACGAGCATAATGCGCAAGATTTTTACAGCTTCTCTTTTTTCCATTACGGCGCAGCACATCTGCGGTAAGTCCGTTCAGTCGTCCGGCATAAAGCCAGTTGTATATGGTTTTAAAGCTCAGTTGGCTTGAAGTAACGGTATGTGATATTTGTTCTGGCGACCAGGTCTCTTTCAGCTTTTCTGCCACAACTGCGCACAACTCCTCGTTCCATTTCCCTTGAGGTTTGCTGTTGTGCCGTTTCTTCTGGTAATCCAGTTGTGCTTCTTCTGCGTTATACGCTCGGGCACCGTAAAAACGTTTCAATTCTCTAGCGATACTGCTGTGGTGACATCCCAGACGTGATGCGATTTTCCGGGTCGTATATCCGATTTGACGGAGTTCTTCTATCTTTCCTCGTTCGAATGTTGTAAAATGGTGGTGGCTCATGGCTGCCTCCTTGTGTGAATGTTGTTGTTGCAAACTCTATTCTACACGTTTTGGCTGCCTTGGGCTATCTTTTTTCTGTCGCATTTCATTTTACAATGTAGCAATCAACTATAGTGAAGATTTGTTAGAAAAAGCTAATGAAGATGATGCATTTTGGGTAAATATGAAAAGGGACTGTAGCAAAACAAATTTCTGATAGCAACTTGCACAAACAAAAAGTACTTATCGCATTAAAATGCGCCTTGACACGGCTTTTGAAGCCCAATCAAGACGCATTTTTTGTGTATTATTTTCCAACGAAGCTGTTTAGCAACAGCTACTATTTTTGCTTATTCAACCGATATGATGTAATAATAAACCGGCTGCCCACCGTTAATCAGGACGATTTCCACATTGTCGGGACATTTGGCCCTGATCGCCGTCTCAACCTTCTTAGCCTCTTCCTCTGTGACGTCCTCACCATAGAGAACGGTGATAAAGCTGCTTTCATCCCGCTTCAGAAGGTTCTTTGTCAGACGTCCCGCCGCTCTCATCATATCCTTATCAGTAAAGGCCAGTTTGCCGTTTTCCAGGGCAAGAAGCTCGCCTTCTTTGATTTTATGGCCGTCATAATCGCTGTCCCGTGCAGCAAAAGTGATCTGACCCGTGCCCACACGCTCGGCAGCACGCATCATTTCCATATGATTCTGTCCCGCGTCATAATTTCTGGTCATAGGCTAGCATGGCGGAAAGGCCCTGTGGAATGGTCTTTGTATGCAGAACATGCACCTTGCGGTCTGCCAACTTGATCGCCTGCTCGGCTGCCATGATGATATTTTTATTGTTGGGAAGTACAAATACGGTTTTTGCCGGTGTTGCCTCAACAGCCCGCAAAATATCTTCGGTCGAGGGGTTCATCGTCTGTCCCCCGGTAACCACATTGTCTACCCCCAGATCCAGGAAAAGCCGTCTGATCCCGTCGCCTGCCGCAACGGCAACAAAG
>CAXXEO010000022.1:0-81255 GCA_963664585.2 Oscillospiraceae bacterium
ACCAGCTAAAAGACATGGATAAAGCAGTCAAGCGCATTGAAGAGGCTGTCGAAGCTGGTGAGCGCATCACAGTTTTCGGCGACTATGACTGCGATGGAATTGCAGCCACAGTGATCGTCTACAGCTATCTGGATGCGATGGGGGCTAATGTGGGATACTATATTCCACACCGCGAGGATGAAGGGTATGGACTGAATATACCGGCGATTGACCGTTTAAGCGGGGACGGCACGAGCCTGATCATCACCGTGGACAATGGTATTTCTGCCATAAGCGAGGTAGAATACGCCAGGGAACAGGGGATCGATGTTATCATAACCGACCATCACCAGACAAGGGATACCCTCCCGAATGCGGTGGCGGTGGTTGATCCGCACAGGGCAGACTGCCCAAGCAGCTTCAAGGCATTGGCGGGTGTAGGGGTGGCTTTCAAGCTTGTGTGCGCCCTGGAGGGAGAAGCTGGAGAGACTTTACTGGAGCAATACGGTGATATACTGGCTATGGCAACAGTGGCTGATGTTGTCGAGCTTACGGGTGAAAACCGTATCTTTGCCAGGGCAGGACTTCCGCAGATTGAGGCGGAACGCGTCCAGGTCTTATGGCACTTTTGGAAAGGGCGGGCATTCGCAGTCCGAATCTCACTTCTGAGCAGATCGCCTATAGCATCGCCCCCCGAATTAACGCGGTAGGGCGTATGGAATCGGCTGAAATTGCCGTGAGGCTCTTACTGTGCGAAGATCCGGACGAAGCGGCTTTGTTGGCAGACCAGATGGAAAACTGTAATCTGGAGAGACGCAGAATGGAGCAGATCGTTACCCAGGATATTAACGCCTGTGTTGCAGATGATCCTCTGGCCGCAGCAAAACGCCTTTTAATCCTTTGCGGGGAGGGTTGGCACGGCGGTATAATTGGTATCGTCTGCTCCAAGCTTATGGATCGTCTTGGAAAGCCGGTGATTCTGATTACCCATTCTGAAGGCGTGGCAAAGGGCTCGGGCCGCAGCATGGAGGGGTTTTCACTGGTCAACGCGGTGTCTGCCTGTTCAGAACACCTGACGAGATACGGCGGTCATACAATGGCAACCGGTTTTTCCCTTCAAGAAGAGAATGTCGAGGCGTTTACTGAGGCGATGCAGTGCTATGCCACCGCACACTTTCGTCAGATGCCCATGCCGACACTGAAGATTGATTGTGCGGTAAAAGCCAACCAGCTTACACTTGACTGTGCCCAGAGCCTTTCGGTGCTCGAGCCCTTCGGAGCGGGCAATGAAACCCCGGTATTGGTACTTTTGAATGCGCGGCTTGAAAAAATCATACCTACCGTTGATCAAAAGCATCTGCGACTCAAGTTTGCGAAGGATGACAAGTGCTTTTGTGGTATCTATTTTTGTATGAATCGCGAAAGGCTTCCCTTTTTTGAGGGGGATTTTGTTGATATCGCCTTCCATCTTTCCGCCGGTGATTACATGGGTGAGAAAAAAATGAACATTAAGATCAAGGATATACGCCTGGCGGGCTTTGATCAGTCTTCCTATGTGAAGGGGAGGATGTTATATGAAGCCTATCTCCGTAAAGAGAGTGGCTGGAGCTTCCCGGTTCCGACTAGGGAGGACATCGGGGAAGTATATCGTTTCATCCGTAGTCATGGGACAATTAACCCGGAAAACGAGCTTTTGTACTCCCATTTACCTTGCGATATAGAGTATTTTAAGGTTAGGATAGCCGTTGACATCCTGTTGGAGATGGGGCTTCTTGTGAACATGGGCGAAGGTTCACTGTCCATCAATATAACCGCCGGTCGCGTGGATATTCAATCATCTGCGATTTTGAAGGAATTGGTACATTCTTATGCCTCACGTTAAAGGATATACAATTGAAGAGCTCATGATTGCTGTGGCTGAAAGTGGAAAGCCCTATGACACAGTAAAGATCATTGCGGCCTATCATATGGCCTTAGAAGCGCATGCCAATCAAAAAAGAGCATCAGGTGAGATGTATATATCCCATCCTGTTTCAGTGGCCTATATTCTGGTTGAGTTGGGCATGGACTCTGAAACGGTAATCGCAGCCCTTCTGCACGATGTCGTCGAGGATACGGATATGCCCCTCGATCAAATAGAAAAGCAGTTCGGCGCAGATACCGCACTGCTGGTGGGCGGCGTCACTAAGCTGGGTAAAATCCCCTATTATCCAGAGAAGAGCAGCAGGCGGAAAATATACGCAAGATGCTTCTCGCCATGGCGCAGGATGTGCGCGTGGTCATCATGAAGCTGGCGGACAGGCTGCACAACGCCCGCACTTTTGAGTTCCTCGAAGATGACAAGCGGCGCTATAAAGCTCTTGAAACGATGGAGATCTACGCGCCCCATCGCTGATCGCCTCGGTATGAAAGCGATAAAAGAAGAGCTTGAAGACATCTCGCTTCGCTATCTTGATCCTGTCGCCTATGAAGAGATTGAAAAGCAACTGTTTCTGCGGCAGGAAGAGCGTCTTGGTTTTCTGGAAAATATTAAGATCCGCATTTACGACCGCATTCGCCCCGAGCACCCAAACGCTTATGTTGAAGGCCGGGTAAAAAGCATCTACGGCATCTATCGCAAGGTGTATATATCAGGTCGCTCTTTTGATGAGGTTTTCGACGTGTATGCGATTCGCGTCATTGTCGATTCTGTCATCGATTGCTATAACATTTTGGGCATCATTCACGATATGTTCCGGCCGATCCCTAATCGGTTTCAAGGACTATATTTCTACGCCTAAGAAAAACATGTATCAGTCCCTTCATACCACAGTATTTGACAAAGAGGGGATTCCCTTTGAAACGCAAATTCGCACCTGGGATATGCATCACACTGCCGAATACGGAATCGCTGCCCACTGGAAGTATAAGGCTGGTATCAGCGGCAAGGATCGACTGGAAGAGCGCCTGGCATGGGTGCGTCAGCTGATCGAAAGCCAGCAAGAGGGACAGGACGCCGAAGAGATTATCCGTTCAATCAAATCGGATATTGCCCCAGAAGAAGTATTTGTCTTTACCCCCAAGGGCGATGTCATCAATCTGCCCGCGGGTTCGACCGTGATCGACTATGCTTATGCGATACACTCACAGGTGGGCAACCGTATGGTGGGAGCCAAGGTGGACGGACGTATGGTGTCCATTGATTTTGTGGTACAAACGGGGATGATCGTTGAAATTCTGACCTCCAATTCCAAAACCCAGGGTCCAAGCAGGGATTGGCTCAATATTGTGCGTACCAACGAGGCCAGAAGCAAGATCAGAAACTGGTTTAAGAAAGAGCGCCTTGAAGAGAACATCGCCGAAGGCAAGGACACGGTGGAAAAGGAGTTTAAGCGCAATTTTATCACCCTCACCGAAGAGCAGCTCGCTCAATTTCTTCTCGAAGAGGCCAAACGGCAGCATTACAGCTCGGTGAATGAGTTTTATGCCTCCATCGGCTACGGCGGAATTGCCCTGTCCAAAATCATGCCCCGGATTAAAGAAGAATACACAAAGCTCTATCGCGCGCCGGATCCGCTTAAGATTGAACGCCCCATCACTAAGCCTAAAAAAGAACGAAAGGCTTCCAGTGGTGTTATCGTAGAGGGGCTTGAGGGTTGCCTTGTTAAATTCGCACGCTGTTGCAATCCTCTTCCCGGTGATGAGATCACCGGCTTTGTCACAAGGGGATACGGTGTTTCCATTCATAAAAAAGACTGCACCAATGTGCTGATGGGCGTGAACGACAAAGAACAGCAGGCACGTTGGGTAAAGGCCCACTGGGCCGCTTCAGTCAAGGAAACTTTTCAGTCCACGGTGGAAATTATGGCCGGAAGTCACGGCGGTATTCTTGCGGATATCAGCATCATGTTAAATAACATGCATGTTCCGATCCATTCTTTTATCGCTAAAGAGCTTAGCGACCATCGCACCCATATTCAGATTACGATGGGTATCAATGATGTCAATCAGTTGAATTTTATTATCTCTAATCTAAAAAAAGTTTCAGGAATTACATCAATTGAGAGAATGAACCAATAGGAGGGTTATACTGTTGAGAGCGGTTGTACAGCGTGTTTCTCGCGCCAGTGTCACTATAGACGGCCAGACGGTTGGGACGATTGAAAAAGGCGTGATGGTCCTTCTGGGTGTGCGTGAAGAGGATACCGATGCTGAAGCCAGATATATGGCTGACAAGCTGGCCTCGCTTAGAATTTTTACTGATGAAGAAGGAAAGATGAATCTTTCAGCTTTGGATATAAAGGGCGAGGCCTTAGTCGTATCCAACTTTACGCTTTACGCCGATTGCAAGAAGGGCAGACGTCCCTCTTTTGTTACCGCGGCACGTCCGGAAAAGGCGGATCCGCTCTACCAAAGCTTTACCCGTTACCTTAGTGAGGCTGGTATTACAAAGGTTGAAACCGGTGTTTTCGGAGCTGATATGCTTGTCAGTATTGACAACGATGGCCCGGTCACGGTCATTTTGGATTCAGAGGAAATGATGCCAAAACGCTGAAGGAGGATTTATTATGCGCATGATAACCCATGTAGTAGGCCCGATTGCGACAAACTGCTATATAATCGCGGATGGGAAGGGTGCCGCGGCGGTGATTGATCCAGGTGCAGAACCTGAACAAATTGAACAGCTTCTAAAAAGTAATAATCTGGATTTACAGAATATTATTTTAACGCATGGCCACTTTGACCATTTTGGCGCTTTAAAGGGACTCAAAGAGCGCTATCCGTCTGTACCAGTGGCGATTGGTGCCGAGGATGTCCCGATGCTGGAAACAGCTGCCGATAATGCAGCTGTGCTTCGTTACGCCGATCCCGCGGACTATATGGGCTTGACCTGCGATATCAAGTTAGGCGATGGAGATCATATCAAGGTCGGCGATCTGGACCTTACGATCTATTCCACCCCAGGGCATTCGAGAGGCGGAGTAAGTATCGAATGTGAGGACGCCCTATTTACCGGGGATACGCTTTTTGCCGGGGATGTGGGCAGAACAGACCTTGAAGGGGGAGATTACCTCGCGATTCTTCGTTCGGTCAAGCAGCTTGCCGCTCTAGAGGGAGATCGAAGGGTTTATCCCGGACATGGCATTTCCACCACGCTTGAACATGAGCGGGAAGAAAATGGCTATATTCGGTCTGATGACGTATGATTCTCATCAAAGTAGGGCATAGTTTTCACTATGAAATAGAACGGCTTGCTATGATGTTCTTTCCTGGCGAAAGGATGCTCTGGGTGGATACCGTACCCGGGGATGAAGACTATATTCTCACCGGTATGCGTGAAGAGCAGGGCGGCTTTATTCAAGAGGCTGTTGTGCGATTGAATGGGCATATCGAAAAGCTCGTTTCGGACAGGATCGGGGATGTCCATATGACCGGCTGGCAGCTTGAAATGAAGATGGGGGCGCTTCTATATCAGCTTCTCGCTCCACTGACCGAAATATCCCCATCTTGGGGCATACTCACGGGGGTACGCCCCGTAAAGCTCTTCCATCAGGCTATAGCAGAGGGTAAGAGCAGAGATGAGATATGCCGCTTGTTTACGGGGGATTATCTTGTGGACCCGAACTGCGTTGATTTGGCCATGAACATACAGAGAATTGAAAGTGCCGTGATCAGCCGGTCGGGTAGAGACAGTTTCAGTCTTTTTATCTCCATTCCGTTCTGTCCGGGAAGATGCAGGTACTGCTCATTTGTTTCCCATTCTGTGGAAAAGGCGGGGCATCTTCTGCCCGCCTATCTGGATAAGCTATGTGATGAGATCCGAATTTTAGGAAATACCGCCCGGGAACTGAAGCTTCGTCTGATGACAGTCTATATTGGTGGAGGCACGCCTACCATCCTGACAACTGAGCAGCTTGAGAGGCTATTTTCGGTGCTTGAGGACAGCTTTGATATTCGTTCCGCTTTGGAATATTCTCTTGAATCCGGCCGTCCGGACAGCATGACGAAGGAAAAACTGGAAGTGGCCAAAAATGCAGGGGTCACACGTCTTTGTGTTAATCCGCAATCCCTCAACGATGAGGTGCTGGCCAGAATGGGCAGGCGTCACACCGCCGAGAACATTTTTACAGCCTTTCGTCTTGCCAGATCCCTCGGTTTTGAATCGATCAACATGGACCTGATCGCGGGACTTCCGGGAGAGGATCTTGACAGCTTTAAACGTAGCCTTGATGGCGTTATTGGGCTTGGGCCTGAAAATATTACGGTGCATGCCCTTTCCCTAAAGCGATCCTCTGATCTTGGACAAGAGGAAAGGTCTATACTGAGAGAAAATGCCCTTACCGCCGCCCGGATGATCGCCTATAGCCGAGAAACGCTGAAAGCTCATGGATATCTGCCCTATTATATGTACCGGCAAAAGAACACGGTGGGAAACTTGGAGAATACCGGCTATTGCAAGCCGGGCTTTGAGGGACTTTACAACATCTACATGATGGATGAGACCCACACTGTGCTAGGGGCGGGCGCCGCTGCAGTCACCAAGCTGCAACTGAAAGAAAAAACAAAAATTGCGCGTATATTTAACTTTAAATTCCCGTATGAATATATTGGTCGATTTTCGGACATTCTCTTACGAAAGGATGGAATCAAAAGCTTTTATGAAGAATGTAGCCGAGTTTAGCAACATAGTTTCGGATATTGCCATGATTAACGAACTGGCAAAATCAAATCCCACCGCTTTTGTACAAAGATGCGAGCAAGATTATATGATTCAGCTCAAGAAAACATGTGACCTTGTTATGGAGGATCTTGCGCGCTATTCGCTACTCCTGCTGGCCGGTCCATCTTCTTCAGGCAAAACAACCACCGCCTACAAGCTGAGTGGGTTGTTTAAAGAAAGGGGAATCGAGGCGTCGGTCATATCACTGGACGACTTTTTTCTTGGGAAGAGCCAGTACCCTTTGCTTTCGGATGGCAAGCCCGACATGGAATCAGTAAACGCTTTGGACGTTGAGTTGATCAACCGCTGCTTTTCCGATCTCGTATCCAAAGGAGAGGCGCTGTTTCCTCAGTTTGACTTTGCTACAAGCTCGGCGCAAGCCACTTGGCACAAAGGTTACGCTGGGGCCCCGCGACCTACTGATTGTAGAGGGCCTGCATGCTCTCAATCCAGTTCTCGTAAGAGAGCTTCGGACAGAGTGTATTTTCAAGATCTATGTGAGTACCCGAACCAAGTTTATGGAGGGGGATAAAGAGATTCTAACCCCGAAAGATACCAGACTGATTCGCCGGATGGTCAGGGACCACAATTTCAGAGGCCATTCGCCTCTATCCACGCTGGCGATGTGGGATGAGGTGCTTGCGGGGGAAAAAATTTATATTTACCCTTATCGCGACGCGGTGGATATAAAAATAGACTCGACTCTTGATTATGAGCCCTGTGTCTTTCACTATCATATACTGCCTTTTATCGAAGGGCTGAAGAATGAGCCGTTCGTCGGCGGGAAATTTTCTGAAATTGTCAGGGTTCTCGAGAAATTTTGTGATTTGGACAAAGATCTTGTCCCTGTGGATTCTCATCTTCGTGAATTTATCGGTTCAAACTAAAGAAAGTTTCAATGAGTTTCTGACTTTATTTTGCGGGTCTCACACAGGGAAAAATGAGACTGGCGTGCATTTCCAATTAAATAGGATACGGTTCAAACGATTCTACTTGAAATATTTGACATGGATGCTATAATAAGAACATATTTTAATACGAGGTGATGGTTGTGTCGGTTTTTGATGAAATGATGGAAAAGGCAAAGCAGTTTGCCAACGTGGCGGAGAAGAAAACAAGTGTAGCGGTTGAAACCTCAAAGCTTAGACTCCGTGTTGTGCAGATGAACTCGATGATACAAAGCAACTATGAACGAATCGGCACAATGGTGTATGAACAGCAAAAGAAGGGCAATGACAACAGCGACCTGATTGCTGTCTGTGTGTCTGAGATCGACACACTTCTTGCTGAACTTTACTGCGATTACCGTTAGGATTGCTGAACTCAAGGGCGGCGGGCGGTGCCCCATTTGCGGAGCTTCGGGTGCAACTGAATCGCTGTACTGTCCAAAATGCGGTTGCAAGCATGAAAAAATCCGCCGCACCGAAGTCGGCCGAGACGGCAGCCGCGAAGACAGAGAAAGTCGTTCAAACTGTTGAGGCATCTGATACAGAAGAGAATAAAGCCGAATAGATAAAAGAAAAAAGGGATATACTCCCTTTTTTCTTTTATGGGATATTATATCGTGCTTAAAAACGATTACGATTTCAATTAATAATATAGTTGATTAACTTGAAAACAAGCTTGTGATTTCTTCCCCCGCCTTCGGCGGGGGAAGAAAATGACGTTATATATATAGCTAGTTTTTAAGTTAATTGGCTATATATTGTAAATAAAGTAATAGGATAAACTGATTTTGTAGAATAATGTTTGACCCGATGCAATAGGTTTAACTATTCTTTAAGGCATAGTGTCTAAACCGGCGTAATAGAATGATCTGTATTCTAATGATGTTATCGCATTGCTTTTTTGCCGCCAAATTCATAAAAACGATTGGTATAGCCAATTAACATAAAAACTGGCTATAAATAAAGCGCCATTTCTTCCCCCGCCTTCGGCGGGGGAAGAAAATCACAAGCTTGTTTTCAAGTTAATCAATTATATTACGCGTCAACTCTGATTCGTTGACATGTAGGCGAGGGAACAGAGAAAGGAAACTCGTTACATTTGAGATTACCGTCCAGGGTTATTTTCAAATCTTTTTGGAAGTTATAAGAGTATTCAAAAGATTTTTTCTGCCTACAAAGGGGGAGAGAGTCTAATAGAAAAAATCCGCAAATTTGAGTATAAAATCAGGGGTGAGGCAATGAAGCACAGAAGACAGGGCTTTCTGCAAGGGGCGCTGGTTCTGGTTGTCGCCACAGTGGTTGTCAAGGTGCTGGGGGGCGCTTTTTAAAATTCCGCTCACCAAAAATACTTGGCGGCGGCGGTATGGGCTATTTTATGACGGCCTATGGATTTTTTAACCCCATTTATGCCCTGTCCATCGCCGGATTTCCCGTTGCGGTCTCCAAGATGGTTTCGCAGTGCGCGGCAAGGCACTCTTACCGCGACATCAGAAGAATTCTGGCCGTTTCGGTTGTTATATTTGCTGCTTTGGGCGCGTTGCTTTCTGGGGTAATATTCTTCGGCGCAGGTGCTTTCTCCAAAGCGGTTGGCAATCCGACCGCCCGACTTGCAGTGACTGCGATTGCCCCCCGCTGTTTTTTTTGGTTGCATCAATTCAGCTTTCAGGGGCTATAACGAGGGTCTGCGAAATATGTTTCCTACTGCCCTTTCACAGATGGCAGAAGCTCTGACAAAGCTTGGAGCAGGAATCGCCTTTTCCATCTGGTCTATCAATTTCTGTTATCAGGATTATCAGTCCACAGGAATGGTGCTGGGGATTGCCGCTAGTTCTGCCCAGCATGCGCTCACTCTGACCCTTCCTTACGCCGCGGCCGCTGCAGTATTCGGCGTGGCGATGAGCACGGCTGCCGGGACAGTCTATCTGACTTTACGCCAAATGATAGCAGGTGACGGCTTTACGTCCGAGCAATTGCGCTGTTCTCCGCCTCCTATGGCAAGAAGGCATTTAGCGGCCAGCCTCCTTAAATTTGCCTTGCCCGTCTGTCTGGGGGCGCTGGCTGTTAATCTTACCTCAGTGATTGACCTTGCTTCTATTATGAAGAGGCTTGCTGTCGCAGCTGCACAAAATCCTGCGGCTCTGTATGGATCTCACCAGGGGGCTATACCCGACACGCTTGCGATCAGTGAAATACCCAATTTTCTATATGGCTCCTATACAAGTATGGCGGTAACCATTTTCAATCTAGTGCCCGCGATCACCACCTCTTTTGGGATCAGCGCACTGCCTATTATTTCGGCGCTTTGGACTCAACGCAAAATGCCCGAGCTGAGGCGTAATATTGAGTCCGTTTTGCGTCTCACCGCCCTGATTGTCCTACCGGCGGGCCTCGGTATGAGTGTAATGAGCGGACCAATCCTTGGAATGATTTTTAGTTCCAATCCCGCAGAGGTTGCAGTGGCGACTCCTCTTCTCAAAGTATTGGGATTGCCGTTATATTTGTTGCTATGGCGACTCCAGTCAACAGCATGCTTCAGGGGATAGGCCTTGCCTATATGCCAGTGAAACTAATGTGCATCGGAGGGGTCATAAAAATTGTGGTTAACCACATTCTTGTCGCTTCGCCGGGCATTAATATAAATGGCGCACCATATGGCACCCTTTCCTGTTATTTATTTATTATGGTGGCAAGTCTTATTGCTTTACACATCAACACCGATATTACTATCGATGTGTACAGCGTATTTTTAAAGCCCTTTTTCTCCGCCGTGACTTGCGCGCTAGCCGCATGGATGAGCTACTTTATGACACCCCTGTCCTCTTGTGGCCGCATGGGAGTTCTGCTATCTCTTGCAATCGCGGTGCTTGTTTACTGTTTGGCCCTTTTAATGACACGCTCGATTACCAGAAATGACCTCTCGATGCTAAATAAGGGAGAAAAAATGGCAAACGCACTTGCAAAACTGCACTTTTTAGGGTAGTATAAGTAAGGACTATGGTAGGCCAATACAGATGAGGGCATAATGAGTATGAGCCCTGATGATACGGCAGCTCAGCCATCTGTCTCAACTTGTTGGAAATCATATTCTTTGCCGCGATCTGCGCTTTCGGCAGTTTTCCATGTGTTTACCTTTTTTCTTTTGCGCAGGGAAATGGGAGTCATTATGCAAAATCGGTTTTTAGAAAAGGACAAGTACTCTATCGATGATCTGATCAACATCATGGTTCTTCTGAGAAGTGAAGATGGATGTCCCTGGGACAGGGAACAGACACACCGCTCGATACGTAAGGATTTTATTGAAGAGACCTATGAAGTAATCGAAGCTATCGACAAGGAGGATGCCGCCCTTCTAAAGGAAGAGTTGGGCGATGTACTGCTACAGGTGGTATTCCACAGCAGAATCAGCGAAGAGACCGGCGATTTTTCAATATCCGATGTAGCGGATGGTATCTGCAAAAAACTTATTATTCGCCATCCACATATATTTGCGGATATCGTTGCCAAGAACTCTGAAGAGGTTTTGTACAATTGGGATGAGATTAAGAAGCGCGAGAAGGGCCAGACCACAACCACTGAAACACTGAAAAGCGTGCCAATGGTCCTGCCTGCGCTGATTCGCAGCACAAAGGTACAGAAACGGGCAGGTAAGGCGGGGTTTGACTATACAGACATCCAAATGACACTTGACGCTCTGTCTGGAGAGATTGAAGAGCTGAAGGCTGCCATTACCACGGGGGACAAAGATGCCTGTAAGGATGAGCTTGGCGATGTACTCTTTTCTGCTGTCAATGTAGCAAGATTTTTAAAGGTAGACGCCGAGGAAAGCTTGACGATGTCCTGTGACAAATTTATTAAAAGATTTGAAAAACTGGAAGAACTAGCAACAGATAGGCGCGTTAACATTAAAGAGTCGTCGTTAACTGAACTCGATCAACTCTGGCAGGAGGCCAAGACGCTCTAAAAATGCCACATAAAAAATACGGAGGTTATTTCAAATGACAAAGGCAGAACTCATCAGCGCAGTTGCCCAGAAGACCGGTATGTCCAAGAAGGATAGTGACAAGGCTATCGCTGCAGTACTTGACTCTGTGACCGAGGCGCTTGTAGGCGGGGACAAGGTCTCCTTGGTTGGATTCGGCACCTTTGAAGTCAAAACCCGTGCTGCCCGTAAAGGTATTAATCCCCGTACCAAGAAAGAAATTGATATCGCTGCATCTAAACTGCCTGCCTTTAAGGCTGGAAAAGCTCTTAAGGACTCTGTTTCTAAGTAGTTCAGGCATGATCTATAAAACCGCCCTTTAGGGCGGTTTTGTTTTATCGGCATGTTGACAGATCATTCTTCATTGATACTCATCTGTCTAAAACGCATTAAAAAGAGAAAGAAAACGAAGATTATTAATAGCAATGTGTTTGAGAGGAGCGGCTTTATGCGACTTGACAAATACCTGAAAGTGACTCGAATTATTAAACGGCGCACACTGGCTAATGAAGCGTGTGATGCAGGACGTGTCATAGCCAATGACAGAGTGGCCCGGGCGTCCTATGAAGTGAAATTGGGGGATATTATCGAAATAAGGATGGGTCAGAAGCCAATCAGGCTGCGCGTTCTCTCCCTGAGCGAACACACCGCAAAAGAGGACGCGGGAAGCCAGTATGAGGTGATAGAATAAGCATATCTTAGCGCACGTCCTCATAGTATGTATAAAGCCGAACACGCTGTTCTGAGAGATCGGGATTTATTTTGCAGCGATATTATCTGCTGCTAAGAGCGTTCAGTGTTCGGACTCTCATTACGCGGCCGGCTGCAGAAGGTTTGGAAAATTGCCCACCGGGTCTGCGCCGCCAGAGAAAGGAAGCATACTATGGCCGAGGATAAAAAGAATGCGCGATCTCAGCATCATATCATACTTGAGGACAGACGCCTTCTTTCCATAACGGGGGTGACGGATATTGACAGTTTTGATGAAGAGATGGTCGCTGTCTACACCGATTCTGGTGAACTTTTGGTGCGGGGGGTAGATCTGCACATCAACCGAATAGACCTTGACACCGGTGAACTGTCGGTGGAAGGGGACATAGCCTCTCTTGAATACTCGGATAATCAGTCCGCTCGTGGCGGTCTATGGTCTAAGCTTTTTAGGTAGAGGTGATACTGTTGGGGATAACGCTGTCCTCTCAAAGCATCAGCTTTCTGATCTCCTGTGTCGTGGGCATAGGACTAGGCGTGTTGTACGATATCTTTCGGATCAGCAGGATAGCTGTGCACACGCCTACGGCTGTCATCCTGTTTGAGGATGTGCTGTATTTTTTTATCTGCGCCATCATAACCTTTCTGTACATGCTTACGGTTATAGAGGGGCAGGTACGCTTTTTCATTCTCATTGGTGAGCTTATTGGGGCTTCTGTTTATTATTTTACGGTTGGCAGGCTTGTCATGGCCTTGTCTCAGGCCATCATTGGTGTGATCAAAAAACTGATTTGGGGAATTTTAAGAATTGTTTTCACACCATTAATTAAGTTTATGATGCTAATATCAACGGCATTTAAAATTAATTCAAAAAAAATTCATCAAAAAGTTCAAAAATACGGCTCTAGGACAAAATTTCGCTTGAAACGGCAACGTATTTTGTTGTATAATTTTATAAAAGCAGGCTCTCATAAGAACAAAGGGACGGGTAATTCCGGTTCGGAGGGAAAGTTTCGTGGCAAGAAGAAAGATTAAACAAAAAAGACAGAAAAAAAATCTGCTATTTCGATTGGCGGTCTTTTGTTTTGTTTCCTATACAGTCTTTGTTTTGGTCGATCTGCAAATTGATATTGTCGCCAGACGAAACGAGCTCAATGATCTGCATATAAAGTGCGAAGAGCAGCGCATTGCCAACAAAGAGGCCGAGCGACTTTTGGCGCTGGGTGATGATCAAAGCTATATTGAGAGAATTGCCAAAGGAAAATTAGGGTTCGCTTATCCGGACGAACGGATATTTATTGATACTTCTGGAAAATGATTAGCAAAAATTAGGAGGACTTAACTCAGTTATGCAGCTTGAGGTTGGAAATATTGTAGAAGGTAAAGTAACTGGCATCACCAAATTTGGTGCCTTTATCGAGCTTCCCGGCGGGAAGACAGGTATGGTGCATATCTCTGAAGTGGCGGATACCTATGTAAAGGAGATACGCGATTTTCTCACCGACAGTCAGATGGTAAAGGTGAAGGTACTCGGCATCACTGACGATGGGAAGATTAATCTTTCCATCAAGAAGGCGCAGGAAAAGCCCGCCCCAAGGATTAGAAAGCCGGGGCCGGGTTCTGATCGTTTTGAATTTGGAGCAGGGAGAAAAAACAGCTCTGACCCCATGTCCTTTGAGGATATGATGGCAAAATTCAAACAGGCAAGTGACGATAAGATGTCAGATCTAAAAAAGAGCACCGAGGTAAAACGGGGATCTTCCAACCGCAGAAGCCCACAAAAATAATGTAAAAGAGGATGCTGAAAAGCATCCTCTTTTTGCATAGGTTTAGTATTATGCATTTTCACCCAGTCGGCTCTTTATAAACACATTAGAAATAAAAAAGCGGCACCAGCCAAAAGGCCGGTGCCAAGGGAAATGGGGAAGTGAAAGGATTCAAAGGGGTGTTGCAGAAAGAGAATAACATTATTTACCAGACAAGAGTGTCGATATCTGTCGAATAGGACTTAAAATATTAATCATTTACCATAACGACGCTTATTTAGGCATTGAGAAAGTTGTAAATTAGTCAATTTTGTACTATAATAATAATAGGCAAATACACCACCTGCTTTCATCCTTAAACAGACCTAATAACTCAAAAAGGGGATGTATTTATGAAAGTAAACATGACTGCTCGCAAAACCACAATTAAGGACCAGTTCAGACTTAGAGCTGAAAAAAAGATGGCAAAATTCGATCGATTTTTTGGCGATGACGCTGTAGCCACTGTGACAGTCACTAATGAAAGAGAACGCGAAACGGTGGAGATTACCATCAGCTATCGCGGGATGATATACCGTGCCGAAAGGACAAGCATGGAGAGGCTTGAGGCACTGGATTTGGTAGTAGATGCACTATTTCGGCAGATTGTGAAGAATAAATCACGGCTTGAAAAGAACCTTCGTGATACTGCCTTCGAAGGTGTAGCTGAGCCAGAGATGCAGCCGGAGGAAAACTATGCACCAGTGCGAATTAAACATTTTCCAGTAAAGGCAATGGATGTGGAAGAAGCTATACTGCAAATGAATATGCTCGGACACGAGTTTTTTGCTTTCAGAAATATGGATACGGATCATATTAATATTGTCTACAAGCGTAAAAGCGGCGATTTTGGCTTGCTTGTACCAGAAAACGAATAAAGAACGATACCGTGAAGTTAACGCCGCGGCAACCGCTGCCACGGCGTTTGCTTCACAGAGGAAAGGACTTGAAATGAACAACCTGACCATAGTATGCCCCTGTCTTTTTGGACTGGAGAGCGTGCTCTCCGGCGAAATCAAGCGAATAGGGGGTCAGCATATACAGGTATCGGATGGTCGTGTATCCTGTATAGGTGATGATCGGCTTTTGGCCAGGGCCAATATAATGCTTCGTACAGCCGAAAGGGTGCTGATTGAGCTTGGCAGCTTCCGGGCAGAAAGCTTTACAGAACTTTTTGACGGCGTTGTTGCTTTGCCTTTTGAAAGCTTCATTGGAAGCAAGGATGCATTTCCCGTCAAGGGATGGTCTATCAACTCAAAACTCCACAGTATACCTGATTGTCAATCCATCGTCAAAAAGGCGATTGTAAGAAAATTGGAAAAAGCATATGGTGCACAGTGGTTCGAGGAGAGTGGCGCGGCCCGGCAGGTGCAGTTCTCCATTATGAAAGATATGGTAAGCGTAAGCATTGACACTTCTGGCACAGGCCTTCATAAAAGAGGTTATCGTCAAATTTCAACTGAGGCCCCCATCAAAGAAACCCTGGCAGCGGGAATCGTTGATCTTGCCCGTGTGCACTCGGACAGTATGGTATTGGACCCCATGTGCGGATCAGGCACACTGCTGATCGAGTCTGCGATGAGGGCTATGCGTGTACCGCCCGGTCTGAAACGGCGTTTTGCTGCCGAGGCATGGGGCGTTATTTCCAAGGAGATCTGGGATGAAGAGCGCCGTAATGGATATGACATGATAGAACGCGCGGCGGGATTTCGCGGTGTGGGCTCGGATAACGACGCCCTCGCTGTGTCACTGACGAATGAAAACAGCACCAAGGCTGGGGTGATATCGCGTTTGCAGGTAAGCAAAGCGGATATATCAAGCTTTCAAATGCCTGATCAACCATGTATCATCATTACAAATCCACCATATGGTGAGCGCCTTTTAGAAATTAAAGCGGCGGAAGAGCTGTACCGGAAGATGGGCGAGGTATTTGTACCCGGTGAAGGAAAAAGCTTTTATATCATAAGTCCTCACGAGAAATTCGAGCAGATTTTCGGACGATCGGCCACCAAACGCCGAAAGCTTTACAACGGTATGATCAAATGCCAGCTTTATATGTTTTTTTAGTTGAGCATTTTATGAATATATTTTATGTATAATCAACGAGATAAACTATGGTTAAACTACAATTCATATACTGCTAAAGCTCGAAGCGAACGAAGACTTTTGTTCTAATCAAAATTAAACTATTATTATTGTTTTGAAGTATTCAATGATCCAATGAGAGTATCACCCAGTTTAGAAATGGCAAGGGTATGGCAGTCGCCCCATCGGGGATGCGGTCTTCGATGGTTTTTTTCTTTGCCTATTTTACTGGGGCATTTCTCTGACTTTTTAGTAAGCTCTGTGAGCACTCTTACATCAATGCTTTGAAAAATATAGCTTTTTTGCTTGTGAATATGTTGCTTTTCCCCGCCACAGGTAGGGAAATGTCAGATTGATTAATTGCGTATTAAACAGGAAATAGTATTAAATCAATTGCGCCAGCGCTATTTATTATGACGTTGAAAGGCTTGGGCATTAATATGAGTGCTACCCCACCCAAATCCACAATCTGGAGTTATAATTTTACGCTGCTTCTTTTTATCAATATATTGATAAATCTCGGGCAGCAGATGCTAACACCCAATATGGCAAAATATATGGCTTTTTTGGGCGCAGCAGCCAATTTGCTCGGCATGGCATCGAGCATCTACGCTTTGGCTGCTCTCCTAACGCGTCCCGTATCCGGACCGATGGCTGACCGATTTGATAAGAAAAAGATGCTAAACTACTCATTGATAGGCATGAGTATATGCACACTTGGCTATTGTTTTACATCAAGTATCCTTCTGCTTCTTGTTCTGCGCTTTTTACATGGTGTGTTTTTTGGCTTTTGCTCAACACTTACCATGGCAATTGCGAGCCAAAGCCTGCCTGAGGATAAAATGACTTCCGGTATAGCGGTATATAGCTTGTCACAGATTTTGGCAATGGCCATAGCGCCAACGATAGGTATTTATCTTATCGATACCTTTAGCTATGGTTTGCTTTTTATGTCGGCTGCTGCTCTTGTCGCTGGAGGAACTGCGCTTTCTTATTTGATTAGATTTGAGACGGCCTCACTGACCTCAATAAAGGAGAAACAGCCTGAAAAAGTCTTTAATCTTCGGTCAATGATATCCTTTGAGGCGCTAAACCCAACTATGGTCATTATGATGAACACGATATCCTATGGTACCATCAATTCATTTATGGTGTTATACGGAAATAAGCTGAAAATTGCGGGAATTGGAACCTTTTTTACCGTGTACGCTGTCAGTGTGTTGATTCTAAGGCCCCTTGTAAGCAAATTGCTTGATACACTTCCCATCCGGTATATAGTCTTCCCCGGGGGCGCTGTCATGATGGCTTCTTTTGTGTTGATCAGCATGTCAACTCAACTTTCCACGCTTCTCATTGCAGCCGTACTTTTTGGCATTGGCAACGGTATAACTCAGCCGGCTCTTCAGGCCCTGGCTTTAAAAAGTGTTGCACCTGAACGTCGCGGTGTTGCCAGCGGTACGATCTACATGGGTATGGATCTGGGTATGACGATCGGGCCTGCTCTGGGTGGAGTGATTGCTGATGTGGTTGGTTATCAAACGATGTATCTTCTTTGTGTTATTCCCATAGCAATAGGGTTTATCATATTTATTCTGAATCCAAGCGCGATAAAAAGTTCGGCGAAGCAGGGTTAATATAGCCAATTAACTTAAAAACTGGCTATAGATAAAACGTCATTTTCTTCCCCCGCCGAAGGCGGGGGAAGAAATCATAAGCTTGTTTTCAAGTTAATCAACTATAGTTTTGATTTAGATCAAGTATTGGGCAAAAAGTGAAAATACATATGTTTCCATTCTTATGACACCCTCAGACCCCCCTGTACATTTGGCGCATCATCAAAGGTAACCTTACTTACCCTTTAGGCTCTGATCGCTTTCTCTATCTCATACCTGTGTTGTGAATAGAGATATTAGCAAAAAAAGTAACAGGCGCACATTTTTGTGCGCCTGTCCGTATTTTAGCCACTATTCTTAATCTACCTGACTACATTTTCTCCGCTAAAGCCCTGTCCAACCAGATCGATGCGATGTTCAGAGCATTATAAAGACCGTTTTTCTCGGTCTTCTTTATGATTCTGTTGCTTGTGTGAACATTCTCGTCGGTCAGAATGATTTGCACTGTTACCTTATCCGCAAGCTCAACATCAGCCAGGTTCTTATTGGATAACACCTGCAGCATCGCTATACATTTATCAGAAGGATATCCATAGTATAGGGTATTGCCACTGCGAACAAGAGGCTTTCCTTTAAAGGCCGGAAGATTGTTGATCCCGTCTGTGCTGTTCTCTGTTGCCATACATTCGCCTCCCATTTTTAATTATTAAACTATACCATAAATTATTTTGATCTTTGGTATAATTGCCCATCGACAGCGGTTCCTTTGTAAAAAGGTGAAGCGACGTGGCACAAAGCTGGTATAATAAATGCTTTAGCGATTATTATACCATACTTAATCGACTTAGTAAAGCATCATATCGTATCTCCGGTGGTCGGACCTACCGATATATTGCTGTATGTACTTACAGCATATAAAGATTTTCATGACGGTGAGGTGTAGGTATTCCATTGACAATTTACTCAAGCTAGTGGTAGCGGTTAATGATTTGCTACCATAATCTCAATGACACATTACTTAGTTTAGTCAATCTCTTGTTTTTTAATACCAAATCCAGTTTTAATAACTTTTTATTTTTGCCATTATTTCTCCGGTTTCGGTTGCGAAAACAGAGGCGGGATTGTCGACTGATTTTGTATTGGCATATATAGTGGTCGATTCGCAAGATATAGCCAATTAGCTTAAAAACTGGCTATATATAAAACGTCATTTTCTTCCCCCGCCTTCGGCGGGGGAAGAAATCACAAGCTTGTTTTCAAGTTAATTAACTATACATGTAGAAAAGAAGTCTATTCGATAGTAAAGGTCATAAATGTCCGTTTACAACTTGGACTCTGAAAGTCATAAAAAGAACGGCCGGATTTTTCCGGCCGTTTATGTTAATCATTCAAATAAGATTTTACTAAAAGCTGCAAAAGTTCATCCCTGTCAATACGGCGTATCAGACTGCGGGCATTGTTGTAGGTGGTGATGTAGGTGGGATCTTCGGAAAGGATATATCCCACAATCTGATTGATCGGATTGTATCCCTTTTGCCGAAGGGCATCATAGACCGCTGTTAAAATTGTGCGGACCTCAGTCTCTTTGTCCTCGTGTATGGAGAAGGATATCGTCGGTTCATTCATAATCAATCACCTCACCATTATTCTACAACAAAAGTGGTTAAATTTGCAAGTATAAATGATTATAAACTACGCAATGAAATATTCATGGCCGTTAAAGCCTCGAGAACATTACGCATCGCGTTGTCAACCGTTTCGTCGGTTAAAGTGCCATCAGCCGAGCGGAAGACAAGGGTGTATGCAACACTTTTCTTGCCGCGAGGTACCTGCTCACCACGGTAAACGTCAAAAAGCTTGATCGATTCAAGTATACCCGAAATACTCTCGCATACTACTTTTTCAATTGCCATCACGGGAATTTCTTCATCGCACAGCAGTGCAATGTCTCTTGTAGATGCGGGAAAACGCGGAAGAGGTGAATATTCTCGTTCAAGTCTGGCAATCGAATAGAGAAGATCCAAATCGATATCGCCCAGATAAACTTTAGTCTGTATGCCATAGTTTTCGCAAACGATGGGGTGTGCCTCGCCGATGATCCCCAAAAGTCGGCCGTTTACTGTGATCTGGGCGGTTCTTCCGGGATGGAAACTGGGGTCATCCCTATACGCCCAGCACTCCCAACCATTGATACCCATTTTATCAAGAAGATTTTCAACAGATCCCTTGAGATGATAAAAATCTGCATCAGGGCCATACATCGCCAGGATGACCTTGCTTCTTTCCAGGGGGAGTACATTGACGTCATCGCCGGGGATGAACTCCTTGGCGATCTCAAAGAAAGATCCGGAAAGGTTACGGTTGTTGATATTGCGGGCTACAACCTCCATGATGGAGGGGAGAGCAGTAGTACGCATGACGCTTGTATCTTCGCCGAGGGGATTTGTAATCACGACAGATCTTCTCAGAGTGCTATCAGCGGGCAGGTTTAGCTTGTCATAATATTTCGGGGAAATAAAGGTATAGGTTACGACTTCATTGAATCCCTCTGCGGTCAGGCAGGCGACAGCCTTTGCTTCAAGCTGTTGACGAGGGGTAAACTTTCCCTCACTCACACCGGAAAGTCGTGCAGTGGGAATTTTGTCGTAACCGTAGAAACGGGCAATCTCTTCGGCTATATCCGCCTTTTGCTCGACGTCGCCGCGGAAGGAGGGGACAGTGATTAGATCGCCATCCATCTTAAATTCAAGCTTCTTCAAAATGGAAACCATATCGGAGGTTGGGATCGTGACTCCCAAAAATGAGTTGATCCAGTCAGGCTCCAATTTGATGACAGTAGGGTCATTTTTTGCGTTGTCTATGTCAATAGTGCCGTCCACTACTTCGCCGGCTCCCAACAGTTCAACCAGTTGGCAGGCGCGGTTTGCAGCGGTTTCACAGGTCATCGGATCAAGCCCTTTTTCGAAACGGGAGGAGCTTTCAGTGCGTAAGCCCAGACGCTTGGATGTGCCTCTGATCGAGGTGCCGAGGAAACAAGCAGACTCAAAGATAACGGTGTTGGTGTCATTTGCGATGCCGCTGTATTCACCGCCCATGACGCCCGCCACGGCAGAGGGTTTTTTGCCATCTGCAATGACCAACATTTCGGTGTCCAGTGGGCGAACAAGTCCGTCAAGAGTGGTGATATTTTCGCCTGCAAGTGCGTTTCTGACGACGATCTTGCTGTCCTCGACATAGCGAAGGTCAAAGGCATGAAGTGGCTGGCCATATTCCAGCATAACAAAGTTGGTGATGTCCACGATATTGTTGATTGGGCGTACCCCACTGGCGCGAAGATGCTGGCGTATCCAAAGGGGCGAGGGGGCAATTTTGACATTTTTGACCACACGAGCAATATATCGTTGGCAAAGCACAGGATTTTTAACTACAACTGTTAGGTAATCATGAATATTTCCGCCTGAGCCCTTTACCACAGGGCTAGGAGGATTAAAAGACGTTCCAAAGGTAGCTGCGGCTTCACGGGCAATGCCGAGAACAGAAAGACAGTCAGGGCGGTTTGGAGTGATCTCGAATTCGTACATCGTGTCATCCAATCCGATCGCAGTGCGAATGTCCTCGCCCAGTGTGCAGGGGATGTTAATCACGAAAATGCCGTTCTCATCTGCGTCGGGGAAATCCCCTTTGGTGAGGCCGAGTTCACCCATGGAGCAGAGCATCCCCTGACTTTCGACCCCTCTTAGTTTTGACGTTTTGATGCTGCCGCCGGGAAGCTGGGCACCATCCACAGCCACAGGCACAATATCACCGTTTTTTAAATTTTTAGCGCCGGTAACAATCTGTAAAGGCATATTGCTTGCCACGTCAACCTGACATACAACAAGGTGATCTGCATCCGGATGTGGAACAATTGACAGTACCTTGCCCACAATCACGCTGCTGATATGTTCACCCTCGGTTTCATATCCCTCAACCTTCGAACCGGACATAGTCATTGCCTCAGAAAACTCACGGTGAGAGGCATCGAATTTTACATAATCTGAAAGCCATCTATTTGATATATTCATTGCTTTTGCCTCCTAAAACTGTGATAAGAAACGCAGGTCATTTTCAAAGAGAAGCCGAAGATCATTCAGGTTATACCTTCTCATTACGATCCGGTCCAGCCCGATGCCGAACGCAAATCCGCTGTAAATCTCCGGGTCAACGCCGCCCGCGGCCAAAACCTTGGGGTGTACCATACCGGCACCCAGAATTTCAATCCAGCCTTCGCCCTTGCAGAGGCTGCAACCTTTTCCGCCACAGGAGAAGCACATGATGTCCATCTCGGCCGATGGTTCGGTAAAGTTGAAGTGGTGGGGACGAAAGCGTGTAACCGTATCCTCGCCATAAAGCCTTTTGGCAAAAGTTTCAAGGGTGCCCTTCAGATGAGACATGGTGATGCCTTTGTCCACCACGAGTCCCTCGATCTGATGGAAGACAGGGGAATGAGTGGCATCAACGGCATCAGAGCGATATACTTTGCCCGGTGCTATGATTCGTATCGGTGGCTTTTGCTTTTCCATGGTGCGTATCTGCACCGGGGAGGTTTGTGTGCGCAGCACTACATTTTCAGATACATAAAAAGTATCCTGTGTATCCCTGGCTGGATGCCCCTTAGGAATATTCAGCGCCTCAAAGTTATAGTAGTCATATTCGACCTCGGGGCCCTCTGCGACTGAGAAGCCCATACCTAAAAAGATCTCTTTGAGTTCATCCAGCACAATATTGAGTGGATGACGCGTACCTTGTTCCCTTCGGACTGAGGGCATAGTCACATCAATGCTTTCAGAGCGCAGTCGCTGGTTTAAAAGTGCAAGACGAAGGTCCTTCTGCTTTTCAGCTAGAAGAGTTTCAATCTCGCTGCGCAGCTCGTTGGCAAGCTGACCCAGCTCTCTGCGTGCTTCGGGGTCAAGCCCACCCATGCTTTTCAGAATGGAGGTGAGCTCACCCTTCTTACCAAGCAGGCGGATTCGGGCGTCCTCAAGAATCGGAATGCTGCAGGCGGCAGATATAGCTTCCTGTGCGGAATTGCGAATGTTTTTAAGCTGTTCTTTCATGCGATCACCTCAAAATATCAGTAAAATAAAAAGCGCCCTTCATCCCACCTGGGACGAAAGGAGCAAAGTCCATCCGTGGTACCACCCATTTTTTTGCTTGAGAGCAAACACTCTTCTCGCCTGTAACGGTGCGAAACCGTCGCCGCCTACCACCAGTTTGGCTTCAGCGGGCCGCTCACGAGTGAACTTCGGCCCTTTACGACATAATTGGATTTACAGCCTTGATCCAATCTCTCTGACTGCCGTTGGGATGGGCTTACTCTCTCGGTCAACGCGTTATCTTTATTTTCAAATAGTAACACAACAACGCCAAAAATACAAGTTCAAACTTTTATGGGCAGTTTTTTTCCCCCTCCTGCGTCAGGAAAAGAGAAGCCGATTAACATAAAATGCCGCTCGCGGAAATAAAGTCATGGTATGTGAATATATATTTTCTATAGACAGGGGGAAAAATATGAAAAGGCTGATGCTACTAATCTGTTTATTATGTCCGTTAATGGTCATAGGATGCATGGGAAAAGGATTTGGCAAACCTGCCTTGCCAACGAAAGAGCTGGCTTCATCCTTCGTTGCAAACGCAAAGGTCACTTGGGATGACCGTGACCTTACCGCAGAAATTAAAAGGCAGGGAAGAGAATATGAAATAAAAATTTATGATTTGGGACTGACAAACCCTATTCTTTACAAAATCGATGAGAAATCAATTGAGATATCCAGCGGAGAGCTGAAAACAACTCGCTTGCGATCGCAGCTTCCGCAAAATACGCTCGCGCTTCTGATCGCTGGAGCAATAGACACTGCGGGAGCACCGTCAAACAGCGTTATAATTTCAAAAAATAATCTGGTCGTTGCTGGCAGAGTAGGTAATGAAAAATTTGAGCTGTCTCTAGCGGAGAAGGATAAAAAATTTATTGAGCTCAGTGTTTCTTCATGCCAACTGACTGTAAGCTTTTCCAATTTCAACTATCTTTAAATACAGTATAATCCCGCCCTTACCGGGCGGGATTCTTTAATGTCAAAGAAAGGGCACTGATAATATTATATGTTGAGAAGATATTTTTGCCTAATGTGGGCCAAAGAAATTTTTTGTGTTTAATCGCCATTTTTACTGGCAAAGATATTATCGTACGATAAAAAAGTAGGACGGAGCGTGATGGACGTGACTATCAAAAGAGGTGACATATATTATGCCGACCTAAGTCCTGTAGTGGGATCAGAACAGGGCGGTATAAGACCTGTACTGATAGTGCAAAACGATGTGGGCAATAAGTTCAGCCCTACGGTGATAGCGGCGGCGATTACAAGCCAGCGTGATAAATCAAGGTTGCCTACCCATATTGAGCTAAATTCTCGTGATTGTGGTCTTTCCAGGGACTCGGTTGTGCTTTTGGAACAGATTCGAACGATCGATAAAAGGCGTCTTAAAGAGAAGATGGGAAAACTGGATGACGACGCTATGAACCAGATCAATCAGGCATTGTCGGTTAGCTTCGGACTCATGGGAGAGAATCCATTTGTAGGCGAGGCTACATAGCGGATAACAAAAAGGCCATTGATCTAATAATCTTTGGCCTTTTCGTATATATAGCCAATCAACTTAAAAACTGGCTAAATATAAAACGTCATTTTCTTCCCCCGCCGAAGGCGGGGGAAGAAATCACAAGCTTGTTTTTAAGTTAATTGCTACATTGTCAAGCCAAATGCGACAGTTCGAGTAGAAAGAGCTGGGAAGGTGTATTCCAATTAAGACATTTTCGGGGTCTATTGTTTATAAGCAGAAGAGAAGAAGACAGGTTTTGATGAGAAACAGTGGACAGAACAGTACCTTTCGGAAAGAACTCTCTGAGCAAACCGTTACCGTACTCATTGCTTCCTCTCTGATGCGGACAATATGGATCAGCGAAATAAAGAGTTAAGCCTAGATCTTTCTGGATTACATCATAACAGGCAAATTCACCGCCACGATCTGTTGTTGCTGTTTTGAATGTGCCTTGTGGCAATAAAGTGTGCAGGTGCTTGATTGCAGCTTCCATGGAAGCTGCCGTTCGATCAGGAATGGGAACGGCTGTATAGAACCTTGTTTTTCGTTCCACAAAGGTGGCCAAGCAACCGCTGGAACCCCTAGAGAAAACCACCGTATCAAGTTCCCAATGCCCAAATGTTTCTCTGGTATATACCTCTTTGGGTCTCTTGTGGATAGAAGTACCACGAGCATAATGCGCAAGATTTTTACAGCTTCTCTTTTTTCCATTACGGCGCAGCACATCTGCGGTGAGTCCGTTCAGTCGTCCGGCATAAAGCCAGTTGTATATTGTTTTAAAGCTCAGTTGGCTTGAAGTAACGGTATGTGATATTTGTTCTGGCGACCAGGTCTCTTTCAGCTTTTCTGCCACAACTGCGCACAACTCCTCGTTCCATTTCCCTTGAGGTTTGCTGTTGTGCCGTTTCTTCTGGTAATCCAGTTGTGCTTCTTCTGCGTTATACGCTCGGGCACCGTAAAAACGTTTCAATTCTCTAGCGATACTGCTGTGGTGACATCCCAGACGTGATGCGATTTTCCGGGTCGTATATCCGATTTGACGGAGTTCCTCTATCTTTCCTCGTTCGAATGTTGTAAAATGGTGGTGGCTCATGGCTGCCTCCTTGTGTGAATGTTGTTGTTGCAAACTCTATTCTACACGTTTTGGCCGCCTTGGGCTATCTTTTTTCTGTCGCATTTCATTTTACAATGTAGCAATCAACTATAACTCGATAAGATATTTTTTGTAATGCAAAAAAATAATATTGACAAAGGTGAAGCCATCTGCTAGTATACATACAAAGCTAAATATAATGCGCGATGATGGGGAATAGTATTCAGTTTTCCAACTTACAGAGAGCCGTGTTGCTGTGATACGGTAGTTGAATCTTTGATGAACTCGCCCCTGAGCGGCCGACCCAATCCCGTCAGGGTAGTAGGTTTGGACGGATTCCCACCGATACTGGGGAAGAGCGTTGCGCTTAGCAAGACGCTTGTAAAGTGGCATATTTTATGCAACTGAAGTGGTACCGCGGAAGCATCAGCTTTCGTCTTCATAGGAAGACGAGGGCTGTTTTTATTTTTAGCTAAAATATCAATTCAACACATACACATATAGGAGGATCAGATGATGAGAGAGCTCTGGGATATTACGCTTGGCGGATTGCTTGAGCAAATGGCTGAAAGATTTCCAGAAAGACAGGCTGTCAAATATACTGACAGACCCTATTACAGAAGTTGGCGTACGTTTAATGAAGAGGTAGACAGAGTAGCCAAGGGCTTTATGGCCATGGGCATTACAAAGGGCGACCATGTGGCAATCTGGGCCACCAATACGCCTGAATGGATCTTGACCCTTTTTGGCGCTGCCAAAATAGGCGCCGTACTTGTTACAGTTAACACCAGTTATAAGGTTTTTGAACTCGAGTATCTGCTTAGACAGTCTGACAGCAAAATACTTGTTCTGATGGATGGTTTTAAGGACTCGGATTATGTTAAGATCATCAATGAGCTGTGTCCCCGCCTTGGAACCACCAAGCCGGGCGTCATCAGCAACCCCTTGCTTCCGCGTTTGCAGCAGGTGGTCTATAGCGGTCAGAAAGCTACGCCGGCTGGGATGATTGCCTGGGACGATATCCTTCTGGCGGCTGATGAAATTGACGATGAGATTTTCCGTACCCTCACAAACAGCCTGTCTTCGGATGAGGTCATTAATATGCAGTACACCTCGGGAACCACGGGTTTCCCCAAGGGTGTTATGCTGACACACAAAAATATTATCAATAACGGAAGAAGCATCGGTGATCGCATGCGTTTTACCGAAGAGGATAAATTGTGCATCACGGTTCCGTTTTTTCACTGCTTCGGCCTTGTGCTGGCAATCATGGCCTGTCTTACCCATGGTACAGCAATGGTTCCGATCGATTATTTCAGCCCCAAGCCTGTGATGGATGCGCTGCAGAATGAGGGCTGTACTGCGATCCATGGCGTTCCAACCATGTTTATTGCCATCCTTGAGCATCCTGAGTTCAAAAATCATACCTTCTCCAAGCTGCGCACAGGGATTATGGCGGGATCGCCCTGCCCCGTAAAGGTAATGCAGCAGGTGGTGGATGAGATGGGTATGAAGGATATCACCATCGTATACGGTCAGACTGAATCCTCTCCTGGCTGTACGCAAACGACAACTGACGATCCGATTGAGTTGCGCGTTTCTACCGTTGGCCGCAGATATGAAGACGTGGAGACAAAATTGGTTGACATCGAAACCGGCTTAGAGGTTGGTCCGGGCGTTCAGGGTGAGTTTTGCGCACGCGGCTATAATGTGATGAAGGGTTATTATAAGATGCCTGAAGCCACCGCACAGGTGATCGATAAAGATGGCTGGCTTCACACAGGGGATCTTGCAACCGTCGATGAAAACGGTTATTATAAGATTACAGGGCGTATCAAGGATATGATCATCCGTGGGGGTGAAAATATCTATCCCAAAGAGATCGAGGAATTCCTTTACACCCATGATATCATCAGCGACGTACAGGTTATAGGTGTTCCCAGCATCCAGTACGGCGAGGAAGTTATGGCATGTTTGGTTTTAAAACCGGGCACAGAGCTTTCTGAACAAGACGTAAAGGATTACGTGAAGTCCCATATGGCGCGTCATAAAGTACCAAAATATGTTGCCTTCATGGATAAATTTCCGATGACCGCCAGCGGCAAAATCCAAAAGTTTAAGTTGCGAGAGTGGGCAATTGAAAAATATGGCCTGCAAGCAGCATCCGCTGTGGAAACTGCCTGAGGCATATAATCCAGGAGAGTGATCCTATTTGATCGATGCCGATAACCCAAAACTATGTATGAACTGTATGTCGCAGGGGGTGGAAGAGGGTATCTGCACCTCTTGCGGCAGTTCTAAAGTCGTACCCTTTAGTCCGGACTCTTTAGTACCGGGCACAACCCTATGTAAGAGGTATATCGTCGGCAGACAGCTTTCCTGTGATGGAGAAGCAAAGCTTTACATAGGACTTGATCGTGAGAATGGTGAGAAACTCTGGATCAAAGAATATATGCCAGGCCGTCTGGCAGTCAGGGAGAAGGCAGGGCCAATCGTTCTGCCCAAGCGTGGCTGTGAGGTAGCCTATAAATCTTCTCTGGCGGATTTTGAGGAGCTATGTGAGTATCTGTCCTCGAAGGACCGTGGAGAAAGACTTCTTCCCTGCATCAACGTCCTACATGAAAACAACACCGCTTATGGTGTGTTTAGATATTTCAAAGCCCTTACTTTTACTAGATACCTTGAGGACAGTGGAAGCAGCCTTACATGGACGCAGGCCAAAAGGCTGTTTATGTCACTTCTAAATTCCGTTTCGTCTCTGGGCAGAAAGGGGATTTTCCACAGGGGTATCTCACCAGAAACCATCCTGGTGGACAAAGACGGCCGTTTATGGCTTTGGGAACTCTCTGTACCGGCGGCCCGCACCGATAGAAGCGAGCTTCAAGCAAAACTTTTTGACGGGTATGCAGCACCTGAGCAGTATTCGATGAGTGGCTGGCAGGGGGGGTGGACGGATGTATATGGGCTTTGTGCTGTTCTGTACAAGGCAATCACTGGCAATACACCACAGGCTGCTATAAGTCGTCTGTCAAAAGACGAGCTTTTGCCGCCTGACAAGCTTGTCGGCGGTCTTCCCGCTAATGTTTCTGACGCCATATACAGGGGAATGGCGCTGTCAACTAAGGAAAGAATACAGAATGCAGATGATCTATGTGCGGCACTTTTAGAGGATACAGGCTCTAATACGGCTGTTTATGATGGACCTATTCTGCCTCCTGTTGAGCCTGTGCTTTCTGTAGGCAAGGACCAAACCGCCAAAAGTGTTACAGCCTTGGTTTTTATGGGGATAGCTCTCAGCATTCTGATAGGACTTTTTATCATTCTTCGTTATCCTAGTATTTTCTCATCCTCGGGAACAGGAAGCTCTTCCCAGACGAGCAGCGACAGCCCACCTGCTTCACCTATTACCGTACCTAACCTGACAGGTCAGGATATTACCTTGATTTTGTCAAGTTCAGAATACAGCTTACTTTTTAACGTCGTCTATGTGGAGCAATATAATGATCAGTACCCTAAGGGTCAGGTTTTTAACCAGCAACCGGAAGCCGATGCTCTTATGAGCAGGGGAGGGCGCGTGATCCTTTATGTCAGCAAGGGTGCCGACAGTGTGCAGATGCCCAAAATTGTGGGCACAAGCGTTGCTTCTGCTACACGTCTTCTTACTTCTATGGGCATACGTTTTGAGGTGTTGGAGATCATCGATGAAAACTATCAGGTGGGAATAGTAGGCCGTGTCAGTCATAATGAGGGGGTATCCATTTCTCGAAGTAAAGATATTGTTTTATTATACACCGCAAAAAATATCCCACCGGCTGCAGAACAAGATCCTTCGCAGCCAGCGTCCAGTTCGTCCGCCGCATCCAGCTGATGCGGGTTACCTAATAGAATCTCTCTATGGAAAGGACTGAGGATATGAAGCTTGCTTTTTCAACACTGGGCTGTCCGGGTTGGTCGTGGAAAGAGATATTTGCAACCGCAAAGGATCTGGGATACAACGGAATAGAGATTCGCGGGATTGGTGAGGAGCTTTACGCTCCCAAGGTTGATATTTTTTCAGACAAAAAACGCAAAGTCACAATGGAAAGTCTTGCCGACGCAGGGCTTGAAATTCCGATACTCACGTCAGGTTCCAGTATTGGATGTGTTGACCCCGAAAGGGACATTCGTGAAGCGAAAGAATATATTGACCTTGCTTCGAAAATTGGTGTGCCCTATATCCGTGTTATGATCGTTCCCACACCCGAGCCGGGTGGGGCCAATATAGAACAAGCACACATTCTCTACCGTGAACTATGCGAATATGCCGTGGGGAAAAAGGTGGCCGTACTGCTGGAAACCAACGGTGAGCTTGCTAAGACCAGCGTGATTGCTACATTTATGAATGATGTACCCATTGAAAACGCCGGTATCCTTTGGGATGTTCATCATCCGCACCGTTTTTTCGGAGAGACGCCTGAAGAAAGTTATAGAAGGATTGGTAAATGGGTCAGACATGTTCATCTAAGTGATTCAGTGATGGAGGATGGCAAGGTAAAATACTGCATGATCGGATATGGTGATGTACCGATCAATGATGCCGTCCAAACATTAAAGAACGGTGGGTATACTGGAACGGTCAGTCTTGAGTGGAAAAAGCGCTGGCTGCCTGAGCTTGAGGAACCTGGAATTGTTTTCGCCCGTTTTAAAAACTATATGGACTATCTGATACAAGAGGGTTAATACCAACCATTGCTGCTAAAGCCAAAGAGGAATTTAACGAGCGTTTGGAAGGGCATGTTTACAGCTGTGCGATTCCTGTTGAAGTAAAACCCAAAGCGATCGGTATGACAAAATAAATTATAGTGCCCAATGACTGAATCCTAAATCGAAGACAGCAAAAAAAAGCTCACATGAAATAGTTAATAAAAATAGGCTTGGCTTGTTTAGTGCATAACATTTTAATGCACTGAACAAGCCTTTGTTTTCTTAATATAGAAAATTTCTATATGATAGTATGACATATTATATCGTTTAAAGAGAGAAAAAGCGTTGATCTGGATAGTTTATCTAAGATATAATAGTAGATAATATATTTCTTTAAAAATATATTTCGGTGCTATATTGATTACACGATCAATATTAAGTACTCATTTGAAGGAGGACTTATGAAAACAATAACAGTAAAAGGCATTCAAATTGGCAAAGGAGCGCCAAAGATTATCGTCCCGATCGTGGGCAAGACCAAACAAGAAATAGTAGAAAAAGCGAAAATGTTTAAAGGGATGAAACTTGATGTTGTAGAATGGCGTGTGGATTTCTATAATGAAGTCTTCAATACATCCAGTGTCATTGATACGTTAAAGGATTTACGCGTTGAACTTCCCAACACACCGATATTATTTACTTTCCGCACGAAAAAAGAAGGCGGCGAGAAAGAAATCTCCATGGAAGAGTACACAGGACTAAATAAAGCAGTTGCTGAGACAGGCCTTGTCGATCTGATAGATGTCGAGATATTCTCAGGAGACGATGTTGTAAAAGAGAATATCAATAATATTCATTCGGCTGACACGCTGGTAGTCGCTTCAAACCATGATTTCTTTAAAACACCAGCTAAGGATGACCTTGTATCCAGACTTAGAAAAATGCAGGATATGGGGGCTGACATTCCTAAGATCGCCGTTATGCCTACCTGTACCGAGGATGTGCTTACACTTTTAGCGGCTACCAATGAAATGTTCACAAAGTATGCTGATCGCCCGATTGTCACAATGTCTATGGCAGGAACTGGCGTCATAAGCCGCCTTGCCGGTGAAGTGTTCGGATCTTCCATGACCTTTGGTGCAGTAGGCCAGGTATCTGCCCCAGGGCAAATTCCCGTTGAGGAATTGGCTTTTGTTTTAGATATTCTACATCGGGCGAAGTAATTGTCAAACTGATTATAACTATAGTGGAGACTGCAAGGTTACTGCAGAAGCCAGTTTGCAGCGAGATCAGTAAATGTCTAAAAAAGTTTACAACCAGTTATTGATACAGGCAACGTCGATTATAAACAAGAAGCAGATGCCGAAGCAACGGCCAATTGTTGTCTAGGATGTTTTATCGTTTTAAGCTGGACAAGAATGTGTGCCAATTGAAAAGGGGGTAAGTTTATGGATGAGTCAACAAAATTGAATATCCTGTGGACCAATGCCGACATTTTAACTTCAGAAAAAATGGTCATGATGTATGCGAGCAACAGTATGAAAAAGGGCTGGTGGGAAGAAGTGACAGTGATTATTTGGGGGGCGACCGCTAAATTAGTTGCTGAGAATGCCATGATTCAGGAGAAGATTAAAAAGGCTCAACATCTCGGTGTTAAATTTACTGCATGCAAAGCCTGTGCAGATCAATTAGGTGTGACGGATACTCTAACAGCACTAGGTGTGGAAGTCATCTACTGGGGGCAAGGATTAACTCAAATCCTCAAAAATAATGAAAGATTAATTACGATATAACCTTCGGATGAGTTGAATACTTATCGCGTATATATTAAGTAATAAGTGTTTTGAATCAAGGCTGCTATCTGTTTTATTGACTCAATATAAAAATAACATAAACATAATCGATACAAAAAAATTGTCCAGTATAATTGTAATGCTGGACAATTTTTTTGTGTAATGAAAATTATAGACAATTAACTTAAAAACTGGCTATATATAAAACGTCATTTTCTTCCCCCGCCTTCGGCGGGGGAAGAAATCACAAGCTTGTTTTCAAGTTAATCAACTATATGATCAGGAATTGAGGGATTCTATCCGCTTGTCGTCCTGTTTACAAAGATAATAGTAGTACGCCGAAGCGACGGTTGCAAGCGCAAAAGCAACAAACCCGAGAATAAAGGGCCATTTCGGGTTGATGGTATATAGCAGGCCGGCCGAAAGAGCACCGAATATACCGCCGAGGGATTTTAGACCGCTAAAGAAGCCCATAATCAGGTTGCTGTCCTTGCCTTTCGCCTTAGCAGCCACCAGGCTTTGGGTGAGAGGAACACTGATGGCAAAGAAGCCAAAATAAATTATATTCACAACTACAAAAGGCACCACTGCGTCAAGCAGCACTACGCCCATCGTCGAACAGGCGCAAAGCAGATATACGTAAATGGAAGAACGGCGTGTATCAGTTTTGTTGATAAGCCATAATCCGATGGTGCTGTTTGCCGCAAGGGATACAAAACCGATCATTGCTTTGATCGCACCATTATAACCGGAAGTCAGACCAAGCTGCGCTTTGAGGTAATAATTGAAACTCTGATCGAAGGCGGTAGTCCCTAAATTTGCCAGCATGCAAACGGCAAATATCGAGATAAAAAGCGGGGTCATAATATTTCTTCCAGCCAGAAAAGCCGCAAGTGGGTTCGCTTCTTTAAACAAAGCTTTAGGTTTGATATCCGAGAGCTTTGTGGTTGCATCATCTACACAGACCAGATAGAATAGCACACCGCTAATGGAAAGAACCACCACCTGGACGATGATAGCAAGGTTAACACTGATTTCGCCGAGCATTCCACCAACAAAATAGCCAAACGCGCTGGCAACCGTCTGGATGGTGGCGGTCACAGCTAGGTAGCTGCCTCTCATATTATCGGGGGACGTATTCACCAAATAAGTAAGTAAAGCTGTAAATGTACCACCTGTAAAGAGTCCGGCGAACATTCTGGCGGCTACCATTGTTATTTCACTGTTCGCCATTCCAAACATTGCCTGTCCGGCTGCGTAACCCAAGCAACAGATCAGTACAACGCGCCGGCTGGAGAGATAAGTGACCATTTTACCCCAGAAGGGAGAAAACAGAAAGTTTACTGTCAACATTGAGGCCAGCGCAACCCCAAACATGTAGTCGCCAAAGCCACGATTCTTAATGATCGTTGGGGTCACAGGATGGGCAAAGTTAGCTGCCAAACTGAACAGGATGCTCACCGCAAAGAAAAGAAATACACGCTTTTTATCATTCATTTTAAATCCTCCGATATAATCATGGCAATGCCATAACATTCTCAAGGGTATTCCCTAATGAGATGATGACAGCTTATATATTGTATCACCTTTTGTAAAATATGCAAACTTTATGACGGCAAAAAGTCATCCGTGCACAATGAAATTAGCGGTTGATTTTGCGTATGGGCAAAAGTATAAATTGAAGATACTCCTGTAATTGCTTCAGAACTTCCTAGCTCCACAATCAAGAAACATTAGCTTTGAAACAATGAAACTTGAACGTATACCTAAAAACATCACTTACCTAAAGGTAGGTAATGTTACAATAATGTGCATGCTTGTGGAAATGGTGATATGAATGTATTATTGAATTAACAGTCAATAATACAAGAAGCAGGTGTAGCCAATTAACTTAAAAACTGGCTATATATAAAACGTCATTTTCTTCCCCCGCCGAAGGCGGGGGAAGAAATCACAAGCTTGTTTTCAAGTTAATCAACTATGAAAGTTAAATAATTTATGGAGGACAATTATGGGAAACATAACAATAGAAATTATACAAGATGGAAATATTGAGCCGTGCAGAGAGTTGTGTAACGAGCTAATGGCATTTCAAAAATCGAAGGCAACTATAGAACCAGAGCGATTTGACCAAATGAACTTTGATACAAGAATGAAGAAAAGTTATGAAAGTGCATTAGAAAGCCAGGTTATAGTTGTTAAGGATGATGACATTCCTATTGGATATGCTTTTTCAACCGTAGAAGCTGTAGAAGATAATAAGGGGCCATCTTTACCACAGTGGGCAAAAAATATGAAAGGTTCTTCATTTTTGCCAGAATGGAATCACCTACCTGAGAAGTATGGATGTATTAATAACATATATCTCCGTAACGAGTATCGTGGCACTGGAATTGGCTCAAAACTATTTAATATGTCTGTTGAATGGCTTGAGAGTTTTCCAGATGTTGATTTAATATTTATATATGTGTCAAACAGAAACGATGAAGCACTTAAATTTTATCTCAATCGAGAGTTCATATTTAGTCACGATGTATTCAGCGGCTTTATAAAAGCTGTCTATAAATTTAAAAATAACACAAAAATAAGCATTTAATCACTGTTTTTTGTCTGTGATGCTAAGTTAATGCAATTATAGATCAAAAGGAGGGGTTAAATGGCAAGGTTAACAAGAGCTTTGGTGAAAAGTGAATGTTATGCTGTAGATGATGATAAAGTAACCCATGATGTTAATGGATATTCTGGAGAAGCGATTATCAAGCTTGCAAAGTTCGAGAATATCTATGATGATTTATTAGCAAGCCAAAACAATATATCAAAAGAATTAGAACGACTTCGAAATGAAGGTAAAAAGAATTCAGTAAAATTCAGAGAATTACTGGGTAAAAAGTTAATGAATAGTCATACAATAATCCTTTTTGAAACAAATGGATTAAAATAAAAATCGCTATATATATTATTGAAAGCTGTCGTATTATAAAAAATAATGCGATGGCTTTGTTTTTCGATCAAATTGAAAACACTCTAAAAGAATGAGTTCGAAAATTCGTTATGAAAGGTTAAAGTTTTACAATACTAATTACAACTATTAAAATGATTGCAATGATCCAAATTTGGAACATCAAATATTCATTTTTATATTAGGGATACTATTGTAAATTTATAAAGTTCTCTTGAATATCAAGGATATATCACGTTTAAGCTGATGTTTTTACAAAGATATATTGACAAAAGAAAAATATAGAACTATCATTAATGTAAATGCTGGCCGGATAAGTCTGCTATTTTTTTGTGCTGTTTTGACAAGCACACTTCTTCAATATAAATGTTATAAAAATTAAATTACTGGAGATAATTATGGATATCATTGAAACGATCGATGGCCATGCATTACGGCATCCAGATAAGCTGGCCCATATCTGGCGCGAGAATACCTTAACTTACGCCCAGCTTTCCCAATGGTCTGATCGGCTTGCAAATTATATCACTCAAAAATTCTGCGGCGACCGCTCGCCGGTTATTGTCTATGGGCATAAGCAGAATGAGATGCTTGTAAGTTTTCTCGGTTGCGTGAAAGCTGGGCATGCTTACATCCCTATCAGCAGTTCGCTACCCACCGACAGGATCAGCGCCATCGTTGAAAGTTCAAAATCAAAATTGATGATCTGCATTGATGATATCAGCTCAGACCTTATAGATAACGAAGTTCTGGACTGCAAAGCCCTGTCTGACATTTTTAATTGTGGCTGTGAATTACCGCCCGATAAATCCCATCGTGTAAAGGAAGACGATGTCTATTATATTATCTACACCTCAGGCAGTACCGGAAAGCCTAAGGGCGTACAGATCACACTGCAAAATCTACACAGTTTTATCAAGTGGGCGCATACACTTGGCAATCTGCCGTCACGAAAGGACCATGTATTTTTGAATACAGCCCCCTTTTCTTTCGATCTCTCGGTCATGGATCTGTATTTATCCCTCTACACCGGCAGCACTCTTTTTTCTACAGATGAAAAAATGATTGCCGATATTAGGGGTCTTTTTGCATTTTTAAATAAATCAAACGCCACAGTATGCGTATGTACGCCGTCCTTCGCAGACATGTGTCTTGCTGACAGAAGCTTTCACAATGGACTTCTGCCCAGTTTGCAATGCTTTTTGTTCTGCGGGGAGACCCTCATGAATAAAACGGCTGAAGAGCTTCAAATTCGTTTTCCTAACGCACAGGTTGTTAACCTCTATGGTCCAACTGAGGCGACCGTATCCGTTACCGCCGTTACGATAGACCATGATGTCTGCACTCACATTTCCCCACTGCCTGTCGGGATTTCAAAAAGCGACTGCGAGATCCTTATCATGGATTCGGTTGGTCAACCCGTCCAAGAGGGCGAACATGGAGAAATCGTCATCGCAGGTGATAGTGTCAGCATTGGGTACTATGGTAACACCGAGATGACGAATAAGTGTTTTTTTAATTGGCATGGCCGGCGGGCATATCGTACAGGTGACGAAGGATATTTAAAAGGTCCGATGCTCTACTACTGTGGACGGCTCGACTTTCAGATTAAGCTAAACGGGTATCGCATCGAGATCGAGGACATCGAAAATAATATCAGAAGGCTTGACGGTGTAGCGAATGCTACCGTCGTTCCAAGTGTTGTTGGCGGTAAAATTACTCACCTTGTTGCATTTGTAATCCCATGCGATATGGATATTGATCGTACTCTCAAGGGTACAATCGCTTTTAAACAAAAGTTGAAAGCATTTTTGCCTGAATACATGATCCCGAGAAAGATCGTATTTATGGACAGATTTCCAACGAATACAAACGGAAAAATCGATCGGAAGGCGCTTGCGCGAGAGGTGAAATAGGGTGAACCTTATTTCGGTATTAAATGATCTTAACCGTCAATTTCACAATTATATTGCCCATTCTGGTTTTAATTTTGCGCAGTATGGCAGTTACCTTTATCTCTTTATTCTGGCCGTTATGCTTATACCTGCGGTGATCCTTGGCATACTCAATCTGCGCACAAAATATTATGGGGCGATTATCTCCGTCGGGATGGCAGTACTGCTTATCAAATTCACGAGGGTAGGGTTAAGATATTTTCTTTTCTTTCTCGTATTTGAGATTATAGTCATTGAGCTTTATAGTTTCATAGCAAGTAAGATTAAAAACAAATATATTTACTTTTTCTTTTTAGCGCTTAGCATGTCCCCTTTGCTCATCTATAAGGTCGCAGGGCTGTTTCATTCCAATATATTTGGTTTTTTGGGGCTATCTTACATCAGCTTTAAGGTAATCCAGATGATTATTGAGATTTATGACGGATCAATCAAAAAAGTCAACCTCTTTACGCTTTTCTATTTTTTAGTCTTTTTCCCGACATTCAGCTCGGGACCGATCGATCGCTACAGGCGCTTTGATGAGGATATTTCTCAAAAGATTGCGCGTAAGGATTACCTTTGCGACTACCTGCCCAACGGTATCCGAAAGATCATCATGGGCGTCGGTTACAAATTTGTATTGGCGTATCTTATCAACACATTCTGGCTCACAAAGATCCCCGCCGAGCACACGTTTTTAAACGTCATCAGCTACATGTATGCCTACAGCTTTTACCTCTTCTTTGACTTTGCGGGGTATAGTAATTTTGCCGTAGGAACCAGCTATATTCTCGGTGTAAAGACGCCAGATAACTTTTTCTTACCGTTTTTGAGTATCAATATCAAAGAATTCTGGACGCGATGGCACATATCACTTTCTAAGTGGTTTGGCGACTATATCTATTCGCGCTTAACGATGAACTTTCTGCGCAAAAAATTATTTAAAGACCGTCACATAGCGGGTTATGTAGCACAAATCATTACAATGCTCATTATGGGTATGTGGCATGGGTTAGAACCATTTTACCTGCTCTACGGACTCTATCATGGGGCACTGTTAGTCCTCAATGATCTGTATGAACGCAAAGCGCCTCTTTTCAAAAAGTACAAAGAGAAATTCTCCTATCAGCTTGTAAGCGTAGCTGTAACGTTTCAACTTGTGTGCTTTGGATTTTTAATCTTTTCAGGATATTTATTTAAATGATTTTTGCTGTTTGAAAGGACAATTAGATTATGGAAGAAAAGATACTCAAAATACTGGAAGATTTGTTTGACTGCTCTGAAATAAGGGACAACCGAGACGTTGACCTTTTTGAGGCAGGATTTCTCGATTCACTGGGCATAGTGTCGTTGCTTGTTGAGCTTGAGAGCGAATTTGGCTTAGTTCTCCAGCCGACCGATATCGAACGCAAACAGATCTCAAGTGTTGACAACATTATTGCACTTCTTAAATTAAAAGGTGTGTCCTGATGAAAGCGTGGCACAATTTAATTCTATGTTTCGCCGTATTCGGTCTTTTCTGGATGGGGTTCGATAAGTATCTCACGAAATCAATCAGCGAGGGTTATAACTTTGCAATTAACGACGACTATGGAATTGTGACAAAAGATAAAGGGATCATTTTGCAGCAAACATCGATTGACAAAGGTGACATTGAACTCTTTGGCACATCCGAACTCGCTTCTTATGTCAAACAAAACCCGCGAAGTTTTTTTCCGATTAAGCAAATGCCGCACATGACCAACATCATTGGCCGCGCCGGCGTTTTAAGTTTGGAACATTCACTAAACGTGTCGGCTTTGGATTTTTCAAAAAATCAGAAGGTCGTATACCTTGTTTCTTTTTCATGGTTTACTCTTCATTCTGTTGATTCTCCTACATTTTACGCAAATTTCTCCAAATATAAGTTCTATCAATATATGGCAGATCCCACCGTACCAGACGACGAAAAAATATATATGGCGTCAAAGGTCGGCTTACTGATACAAGACTATAAAAACACTGATGACCTGGACGCATGGTGCTATGCTAGACTTTGCGGAGCATTTCCGTCCCAATTTAAGACTATACAGACGGTATCCCGCCCCTATCTGATGCTAGAGAACGCTATTCTTGAATTAAGGGACAAAGCCCAGTCTTTCGTATATCTCAAGCAGCAGAAGCCCTTTGAACAAAAAGAACTCAAAGATATTAACTGGGAAAATGAAAACGTAATCGCCGAGCAACAGGGCAAAAATACAATTCATGACCCTCGCTTTTATTTTGACGACGGTTATAAAAACTATATGTCGGATAAAATAGACGCTCAGCAAAATTCGCAAATCAGAAATCCTAATTTAATTTATAGCAAAGAATATGAATATTTTTTATTTTTCTTAAGAACCTGCAAGCGCAAAAACATCAAGCCATTGATCGTCATTCAATCAGTCAATGGTAGATACTATGATTATTTGGGTGTAACCAAAGCTGAGAGAGATGGAGTATATCAAAGGCTAAGCACGATGGCTAATGATTACGGCTTTACAGCTTTAAATATGTCAGATCTGGAATACACACCATATGCGTTTTATGATGCGTGGCATCTTGGCTGGAAGGGGTGGATCTATGTCGATCAAAAAATTACAGAATATTTTAATTCAAATAGCTAACGGACCTATTGGTGGACTCATTTTAGGAGCATTTTTGATCGGGGCACTGCTCATTTGCATTTTTTCAGACAATATCGAAATACCGTTTATCTATCAGCAATTTTAGTATAAATATTTAAACATCCATTTTTATTTTCAGTTCGTAAAGGCAGCCAAAATTTATTTTGGCTGCCTTTATTTTGTCTTAGGGGATTTGTATTACAGTTTCTCTAGGTACTGATACTATTTCTTTTTAAAAAACAACTAATTTTATATCTATTTCTTCCCGCTACAGGCGGGAAGAAATAGATATGCTTTATTGCCTTTTCATATGAAATTAGTATCAGTTGTATAAACGTGACATCTGTATTGAGTTTGAATATGAAATGACGTATACTTTTTAAAAGTAGGGTTGTATGATCGTAATTTATGAGACTCGGAATGGCAGCAACTGTCAGATTGACTGAAGGTAAACATGCAACGAAAGAGGGCCGCGATATGAAAGAAAATCTGTTAAAATCAGCGCTGGCTGTTGAGCAGGAAATGCTCGAATGGAGACGCTGGCTTCACCAGAATCCTGAGCTTTCATTTCAAGAAGTGAAAACAAGCGCGTTTATTGAAGAAAAATTGCGATCGTTTAATATTGAGGTTAGCCGCCCAACTGTCACAGGTGTCATCGGCAGGCTTAAGGGTGCCAAATCAGGACGTGTTATTGGTATTCGGGCAGATATTGACGCACTGCCTATGCAGGAGGAGACCGACCTTGCCTTTGCATCTCTGAATGCGGGCGTCATGCATTCCTGTGGGCATGATGGCCATACTGCCATTCTGCTTGCGGCTGCCAAGCTGCTCAGCGGAATGCGCGATCAAATACAAGGGGAAATCCGTTTCATTTTCCAGCATGCTGAGGAACTTCCGCCGGGAGGTGCTGCCGAAATGGTGAAGTCAGGTGTTGCAGATGGTGTAGACGCTATGTACGGGCTCCATTTATCTTCGGCCTTTCCCACAGGAGTATTTGGACTAAGGGTTGGTGCGTTGACATCAGCAACCGACCGTTTCGATATCGTCATCCAAGGAAAGGGAGGTCATTCTGCTTTTCCCGAGCAGTGCGTCGATCCTGTCATTACCGGAGCACAGGTAATTACTGCTTTGCAAACGGTCATATCAAGAAATACGGCGGCGATTGATATGGCAGTTTTGTCCGCTTGCCATGTCAGAGCGGGAAACGCCTATAATATTATCCCGAATACAATGGAAATTTCCGGATCGGTACGCACATTCAGTGAACTGGTGCGGGCGGCTGTTCCACAGCAGATTGAACGGATTGTTAGTGGAACAACGCAGGCGGCAGGCGCAGAGTATACTTTTCAGTATTCACTGGGTTACGACTCGGTGATCAATGATCAAGCGCTTACCAGTCAGGTGGAAGACCTGATTCTCAAAAGCTACGGAGAAGCTCACAGGATACACATCCAGCCGTTGATGCACGGCGAAGGTTTTTCTGCATTCCTGGCTAAATGCCCCGGATGCTTTTTGGAGCTTGGCTCCGGAAATGCCGAAAAAGGCTGCGACCGGCCTCATCATAACCCACAATACCGGATGGATGAAGAAGCAATGGTCTATGGTGTAGATTATTACCTGCGGCTGGCCGAACTATTATTGATGGACAAGAAAAAGTGAGCATAACCCGTGGCAAAAGCCAACATTTGTTTCGTTCTCTTTACTTGACTCTTAAATATCATGGTCCTGTTGATAAAACCAACGGATTGATTCCGTTGGTTTCATATAAGCCAGTTTTTAGTGTTTATAAAGAGCAGATTTTTTGGCAAGAACATTATTTTTTGCCTGTTAGTCAAAAACAGTTGTTTTTAGAAGAATGATGAAGCGGGTATAAGTATGATATAATTTATTCGAGCAACTGCTAACATATCAATTTTTAAAGGAGGTGCTTTAGGGCATCTCCTTTATTATGCTAGACCAAACCTATAGGTGATTAACTTGAAAACAAGCTTGTGATTTCTTCCCCCGCCGAAGGCGGGGAAAGAAAATGACGTTTTAACTATAGCCAGTTTTTAAGTTGATTGGCTATATATTGCCACAGACAACAGGGGAGACAAAGGCAAAAGTTTAAACAACTTAAATAATTCTTAAGGTAATAGCTGCTGTGTTTTTAATAAATGAATCCTTATAATAGTATCGGAGGGTGAACAAATGTATAAAATATTGATTTGCGACGACGAAAAAGATATTGTTACAGCTTTGAAAATTTATCTGTCAGCCGAAGGATATGAAACTGTCGAGGCCTATAATGGGAAAGAAGCGCTGCATATTATAGGCGGTTCGGATATCCATCTGATTCTTATGGATATCATGATGCCGGGACTTGACGGGATTACCACAACAGCCCGACTGAGAGAAGAGTACAATATTCCCGTGATTTTTTTAACAGCAAAGAGCGAGGATACGGATAAAGTGTTGGGGCTTAACATAGGTGCTGATGATTACATCACAAAACCATTTAACCCCGTGGAGTTGCTTGCCCGCGTCAAGGCACAACTTCGGCGTTATACTAATCTGGGCGGTATGGCAAAAAGTGAAAATATACTTTGTATTGGCGGAATCGAGCTTGACGATCGTGAAAAAAAAGTAACACTTGACGGTGAGCCAGTTTCACTCACCCCTACTGAATATGAAATATTAAAGTTATTACTAGAAAACCCGGGAAAAGTATTTTCCTCTGCGCAAATTTATAACCGCGTTTGGAATGATCATGCATACAAAGCAGAAGCTACGGTTGCGGTACATATTCGGCATCTGCGCGAAAAACTGGAAATAAACCCCGCTGAGCCAAGGGTTCTAAAAGTGGTTTGGGGACAGGGGTATAAAATTGAACGGGGAAAAAATGATGAAAAAAATACAATATAGCCTTACAGTGAAAATACTGACGGCCATTCTTTTTGTTTTGTTTCTTTCGGTAGCTGTTGTTTCAACAGCAAGCTCAATTTATATGGCAGACGAAGGGTATTATGACCCACATAGTCTTTCTTTTTTTGATACCGCTTTATGTGCCCAGACCACTCAAAGTTATGCCGATGACATATACTACAGCTATTTGTATTTATCACAAAGGGCGGATCCGTCCACTGAAGATGAGTTTCAACTCAAGCAGTATCAAAGTAAATATGCAAAAGAAAACACTAATTTTTTCTTCACCGTGACCGATGAAGAGGAAAATATTCTTCTCACCAATTTTGAAGAGCAGGATTACGGGACACAAAAGTCATATAGTTACAACCATGACAATGGAATGTATGACGAAACGTATACTCTCAGCGCCTATGTCAAAAAATCGATAACCGCAGATGACAACTATCGCACAACATACGAGATTTTCAATCTACTCTTTTCTATGCGGTATATCAGTATTACGGCCGCTGCTTTGTCAGCTCTGGTTGCTCTTTTGTTGTTTATTTTCCTTTTGTGCATGGCGGGTCACAGAAAAGGTGAAGAGGGAATTGTATTAAGTGCCCAGGACAAGATACCACTTGACTTGTACATCGCGGGTATTATTACTGTTTTGTTATTATTGGTTAATATCAGTATATCATTCTTTGGGATGAGTTATATCGTTGAGGTTGTTTATGTCATGGTGTGTACCATTGCCGTGGAGACTCTGGCTCTTGCGCTAAGTATGACCCTTGCCGCACGATTGAAGGCAGGGAAATGGTGGGAAAACACAGTTATTTACCGGTTATTTCATCTTTATTACAAATTCTCGCGCTATATCAACAAATTAATATGCGATGTAATTGCAAACCTACCACTTCTATGGAAAACGGTTTCAATATTTACAGCGTACCTGTTTGTAAACGGCTTTTTGGTTATCCTTCTTTTTTCGACGCACGGAGAATTTTTCATTTTCTTACTGGGGCTCTTGTTTAACATGGCCGCACTATTGGGATTATGCTTTGTATCGCTTAAGATGCACAAGCTGAAATGCGGAGGCAAAAAAATAGCCGATGGTGATTATAATAGTAAAATTGACACAAAGTACATGTTTTGGGACTTAAAAACGCACGCGGAAAGCCTCAACAACATTGGGCGTGGCATGTCAAAGGCGGTTGAGGAACGACTGAAGAGTGAACGCTTAAAAACAGAGCTTATTACCAATGTTTCACATGATATCAAAACACCTCTGACCTCTATTGTGAATTACGTTGACCTTCTTAAAAAAGAAAATATTGAAAACGAAAGTGCAATAGAATACATTGCGGTTCTGGACAGACAATCGGCTAGGCTGAAGAAGCTGATAGAAGATCTGATGGAAGCGTCAAAGGCGTCTACCGGCAATTTAACAGTCAATACAGCTCGAACGGATATCGTTGAGCTTTTAAACCAGTCTGTCGGCGAGTACATTGAACGTTTCGCCGCAAGCAGCTTGGAGACAATTATCCGAACCCCTCAAAAAGAGGTCGCAATTCTTGCTGATGGAAGGCTTTTGTGGAGAGTTTTCGATAATCTCCTCAACAATATCTGCAAGTATTCACAGGCAAATACAAGAGTATATCTTGATATTGACATCATCTCAAGCAAAGTAATGATCACCTTTAAGAACATTTCAAGTTATTCACTTAACATAACTACCGATGAGCTGCTTGAGCGCTTCGTGCGGGGAGACAGCTCGCGTGCGACCGAAGGCAGCGGTTTAGGATTATCGATTGCAAAGAGTCTCACTGAGCTTCAAAAAGGCAACTTCGATTTATCGGTTGATGGCGATTTGTTCAAAGTAGTGATCAACTTTGACAGTATTACCTAAAAGAAAACGCAATAACAGAATAGACCTGTTATAGCCAATTAACTTAAGAACTGGCTATATATAAAACGTCATTTTCTTCCCCCGCCTTCGGCGGGGGAAGAAATCACAAGCTTGTCTTCAAATTAATCAACTATAAAAAACCACTGGAGTAAATTCAGTGGTTTTGTCTTTTTTCATATTTAAGATACGGTTATAGACAATGAGCAGTGGATCAGCCCGTTACAAGGCTAGAAAGAGAGACGGTTGTGAGGAAGTAGTGACATGCGGAACGGCCTCATGAATCCCGACATAAGATACATAAAGGACGGTACAATGAGGAGCTTGCAGAAGAACAGTACAAGTAAAGAAGCAAATTTGATTGCTGTCCCTTTTCAGAAAAAGTCGGTGTGTAGTTTACCGTTTAATTAGAAATGAAGGAGCAAAGATATGAACACGGAAATCATACTGGAAATCATCAAAATTGTAGGTTATATCATCCTTGGTGGGATTGCTTTATATCTGAATACAAAAAGTAGCTTGAAAGAGAAAGCTTCCGGTTATATCGCTGAGGCTGAAGAAGCCTATAAAGACGCTACCAATGCCGGAGGAATCAAATTCGAGTATGTTGTGGATAAGCTATATTCTATTATTCCTACCGCATTAAAAGTGTTTTTTACACGCGATATGCTGAGCGCTATTGTGCAAAAAGCATTTGACGCTGTTGAAGCTTATGCGAAAACGCAGCTGGATAAGGCTTCAGCTTCCTTGCCGGCAATCACACAGGCTGAAGCAAGTACGGAAGCAGCAAGTACGGAGGAACTAAGCAATGGCTAAGATATGGCTGGATCCGGGACATGGTGGCAGCGATTCGGGTGCTGTTAATGGTACGCGGTATGAAAAGTATGATGCTCTTAACCTAGCCATGGAAGTGAAAAGGCAATTGATCGAGCAAGGACAGGAAGTAATCATGACGCGCGAAAGCGATGTCTATCTGACGCTGGCTCAGAGGACGGCGATTGAAAACAATTACAACAGTAATCTCTCTATTTCACTGCACAGAAACGCCTCAACGGATGCTGCTGCGAATGGTGTGGAGATTTGGCTTCATTCCCAGGCCCCGGATTCTTATGTCATCTGGGCGTCTGGAATTCTCGAAGGGCTGACCGCACTGGGCTTTGTGAATCGAGGGGTGAAAAAGGGTTTCCGGACAGATTATATGGCAGACTACGCCATCAACAGAGACACACATTCACCGTCAATGCTGATTGAAGTGGGTTTTATTACAAACGCCGGGGATAACGCACTCTTCGACCCTAACCAGGATAGAATAGCGGCGTCGATCATCAAGGCAAGCATGACGTTTCTGGGGCTTGCGTATAGCGCCCCTGCAGCTTCTGCAGCCACTGATTGCAGCGAACAGGTAAATGCACTGACAATACAGTTGAAACAGGTAACGGATGCCCTGACGACGGCTATACAAGAACGCGATGCTGCTCTGGCTAAGCTGGCTTCAATAAAGAGTATATTGTGAATATGTCCCCCGCTGCTTTGTAGCGGGGGATTATTTTGCGACAAAGTTATAATTTGTCAAACGAACATTTCTTGAGGGAGTATAAAGCGTATCCTAAAACAGAGTTCGACAGTTTCCATATTGTGTATATAATGCATACAAAATCATCGAATTATGCTATGATAATTATGCCCCACAAGAGTAAAAGAACAGCAAAAACCGGGCCTAAATTAGTTGCCATAAATTTATCTGTGATTTTTTAAAGACAACAATTGATCAAACCGAAAATTTGTATTATTCTATTATTGTGGCTATAAAATATTTGGTTACATGAATTTTACACCATAGAGAATTATAGAATTCATGAGTAAACTCCAGCAGTGAAAGTCTGACTAAAGGAAGGTTATTATGTTATCAGACGATATAAAGATAGGTGATAAGCTCAAAATATCCACAAAACTTGGTACCTATTTCAGGCAATCATTTACTAGCCGTGTAGATGACATACTGGGACATCATTTGCTTCTTGTCTACACGCCTATTGCCAATGGTAGTTATGTTGAGCTTCCAAAAGGTAATGATTATCTTTTCTTGTTTTATACAAAGAGTGGACTTGTACAAGCGCCAGGTACGGTTTTGGAGCATTGTGTTCAAAATGGTATTGACTTTATGAAAATAGAGTTCTATGAATGTCAGCGTATACAAAGAAGACGTTTTTTTAGATTGGATTACATTTTAGATTTTACATTTACACGTACTACAGATTTGTCTGACGATACTTCTCCTGACGATATGCCGATTTATAGAGGAATAATAAAAAATCTGAGTGGTGGCGGTCTGCATTTTGTCTCTGATCTTGAACTTTCGCTCAGTGAGCATCTTTTAAGTTATCTTACGCTGAATGATAACGTTATTACTGTGCAGGGAAAGGTGCGACATATACAGCCGCCAAATGATTCTATAGATAAATATGAATATAGATTAGAATTTATTGATATTGAAAGCGCCCAGCAAGAGCAAATTATCCAATATGTGTTTCATAAGCAAAGAGAAATGATCAAAAAAATGAGAATGGAATCAGAATGACTGTTTAGAGAATTATATATAACCAATTAACTTAAAAACTGGCTATATATAAAACGTCATTTTCTTCACCCGCCTTCGGCGGGGGAAGAAATCACAAGCTTGTTTTCAAGTTAATCAACTATAATATTCACGATTAGTTATTCCGATTCATGAAAACAGTAACCCCGCTTTAAAAAGCGGGGTTACTGTTTTCATGAACAAAAGATTTTTAAACAAATTTATAATGCAGATATAGGCATACTGATAAACAAAATATCCTATTTTATCTTTACAAAAACATATAAATCTGCACCATAATATACCGGAGTTTGCATTTTTTCAATATTCAAATTCTGTACAACAAATGTTAATTTAGCCAAGGCGTTTTCGGTTGTAAAAGTGGCTTGTTCGACTGAGATTAAACCCTTGTTTGTATAATAATCGTTGAACTTATCGAAACTTTGTCTCATACTAAAACTGATAAGTTCCTGATTATTTGCGTCTGTTACTTTTATTTCGCATTGATCTTGTGTCCAATTTTTTGACAGGTTATAAGTCTTACCTGATTTTACGATTTTACAAATACCAGCATTTGCATTGTTGTTGGGAATATTAACATTGAAATACACAAAACTGTCATACCCAGTGATATCAAGAGGCGTTTCTCGTTCAATATTCAGGTAAATTGATTGATTAACGGTCCCCGTCCATTCGTATTGATTAAAGCCAAAAGTACTATAGAAATCTTCATTGATTTTAAAATTATCCGGAAGCCATTCAATTTTATTGGTATATTCCATCATGCTCAAATAACCTATAGAATCTGCAATGGACTTTCTATCCTTTTCGGAAAGGGAAGAGTTTGGCTTAATCTGATTGTTCTCAAGCATACCGTTTTTCGATAATAAATTTTTAAGCAAGTTAGCCTGACTGATCCGGCTGATTGTGAACGCATCCATGGGAGGGACAATAGATATGACTGCAAAAACTATCAGCATAGCCGCTATCAACCCATTTTTTCGCACAGGAATAATGCTAAGCAGGACGCCTGCAGCAGCGGCAAAGATACCAAACAGGATCACATAATAGCGGGTATGGGTAATTCCTGTACCTGTCAGTTTCATCACGGATGAAACAATTTGAAACAGTACGATTGGCACCAATATTTTTGGAAAGATCCTTCGAAACAAAACAGCAAATTTATTTTCAAGTCTGCTGGCTAATATATAAACCAATATGACAGTGATGGAATATGATACAAGCATTGGTTCTAAAAGATTATCTGACCAGAATAGTCCTCCTATATTTCGAAAAATATAGATGATTAGAATGACTGTAAACACCGCTATGAGAGGAATGATGATAAAAGAAATGAGGATTTCCAAAAACTTCGGGCAATGTGACGCTTTCTCTATGTGGACATCTCGAAAACGAGAAATTTCCTGAGTCTCTGTCTTCTCTGATTCTCCCGGATAAACGGGGATCAGTGATAAAAAATACATGGGTGCAAATAAAATGAATACTATATTTGCCGCATGAGAATAGGCAGTATAATCTACATTAAAAAGAAGCTGGTCAATGGTTCCGATAATGATGCTGATACCCCCAAAAATGACGCCCGAGAATAGCAGGGAATTGAAGAAGGATTTAAATGCAGCCATAAAGCTTTCATTAAAAGTGATTCTGCTTTTGATCACAGGAACCCATATAAAAGCAATTAGCAGGGTAAACAAGGCTACTGAGGTTCTAATGCCAATCTCCATACCGAGTCTTGGCGCCGGTATAATAATCAGATAATACCCACCGGTGAGCAGGGTAGCGGCCCCCATTAAAACAGCGCGGGCAGAAAGCTTCTTCCAATATCGTTCATAGACTGCTTGAAATACGACGCTTAGAAACGCGCCGACTACATATGTTACCAAAATTTTAGAATAGTCCCGATCTGTGCTGATATCAAATGCATTCACGGCGGCGGCTGCCAAAAGGAATGTCACCGTCAATGGATAACGCACAATAGCATCAGTCAATCCTCTAATTTTGCTTAAAAGCTTTTCACTTTGTTTCATGATCGTCATCCCTTTCTACGAAACCAGCGTAAGAGATTTATTTTATCTGTTGGCCCTTGTATGTCAGGGCTGACAGCAACGAAGTATTTCTTCTTTTTACTAATACTATGTCACTAAAGATGTGCCGTTATTCTGTTTTTAATGGTTGATCTTTAAAACAAAGCAGTTTTGCACAACTCAACCTTTCACTGATTTAATTCCTCTTCTAGTTTTTCGATCTCTTTGAGCCATATTGTAGCACTCACATCACTGGGCATACGCCAGTCTCCGCGTGGTGAGAGACAGATTGAGCCAACTTTAGGGCCGTCCGGCAAGCAAGACCGCTTAAACTGCTGAGAGAAAAAGCGTTTGTAAAAAACTTTGAGCCATCGTAAAATCTCTTTCTCGGAAAACTTACCGGAGAATGCCTTACAGGCCAACAGATAAACCTTAATGGGCGGAAAGCCCCAACGCATCATATAGTAAAGATAAAAATCATGTAGATCATATGAGCCAATGACATTCTCTGTTATTTGTTCAATGTTTCCTTCTGGATTGGGCGGCAGAAGTTCTGGACTGATGGGAGTATCCAGAATATCCTTCAAAATGCGAGTAACAATTGGATTATCGGTGGTATCCGCGTACCAGGAAACCAAGTATTTGACCAAAGTTTTGGGAACGCCGGCGTTTACAGCATAATGGCTCATGTGATCACCATTATAGGTACACCAACCCAGTGCCAGTTCAGATAAATCCCCGGTACCAATGACAATACCGCCTTCACTATTGGCAATATCCATCAGGATTTGTGTGCGTTCTCTGGCTTGCACGTTCTCATAAGTAACATCCTGAACAGCCGGATCGTGACCAATATCTCTGAAATGTAAAAGACAGGACTCTGTAATCGAAATCTCTCTATTGTGAATACCCAACTCCTTCATGAGCTCCTGTGCGTTTCCTTTTGTTCGACCTGTGGTCCCAAAACCCGGCATCGTGATACCGCGAATTTCCTGATCAGAATAACCCAATTTTGCAAAGGCTTCACGACATACCAGAAGGGCTAAAGTTGAGTCCAGTCCGCCAGAAATTCCAATTACGGCTTTTTTCATTCCCGTCTTACGTAATCTTTGCGCCAAGCCGTTTAACTGGATGGTAAAAATCTCCCTACAACGTATATCCCGGTCTTCTTTGCTTCCTGGCACAAATGGATAGGCATCTATCTGTCTTTTCAGTCCCGAAGGCTCAATCTGTAATCCAGCGTTACCAAACGTAAATAGAATCTTGCGATAGATTTTAGGTTCAACATTACCCATAAAACTATTGGCTTTTCTTCGTTCATTCTCCAGTTTTTCGATATCAAGATCTACACTAATAACGATCGAATCCTCAAATCGGCTTTCCTTTAGAATAGAACCATTCTCAGCAATAATTGTCTGACCGCCAAATACTAAATCGGTTGTCGATTCACTGGGACCGGCAGAAGTATAAATATAGCCGGTCAGGCAGCGGGCGGATTGCTGACGGACAAGTGCTTTTCGGTACTCCGCTTTACCAACCAGTTCATTGCTAGCCGAAAGATTGGCAATCACATTTGCACCATAAATGGTATGATAAGAACTGGGCGGAATCGGCATCCACAGGTCTTCACAGATTTCAACGCCGAAGCAAAGCGGTGAGAACTGTTCTTTAAACAAAAGGCTCTCACCAAACGGAATTTCCTGAGAGCAAAGCGTCACGGTATCACTGATTCTGCCTCCGGCGGGGCTGAACCATCTTTTTTCATAGAATTCATTATAATTGGGGAGAAAGGTCTTGGGCACTACCCCCAAAATTTTATCCTGGTGCAATACTACAGCAGCATTAAACAGTTGGTTGTCAGACTCTACAGGCATCCCAACCACCATCAGCATATCAAGCTTTCGTGTAGAGTTGAGGAAAAGCTGCAAAGCCGTCTGTACCTGATCAAGCAGCAGCCTTTGATGAAAAAGATCGGCACAGGTATAGCCGGTGAGGCAAAGCTCTGGAAAAACCAGAACCTTTACCTGATCTTTAGCCGCAAGTTCTGCCAATCGAATCATTTCAGTGGCATTTGCATGAGGATCAGCGATTTGCAACCTAGGAACTGCCGAACCCACACGTATATATCCCATTTTTTGTGCGTCAAACATCTGATAAATCCTTTCCTGTCATAACCTTTTTATATTAATCCAAATGAAACGAGTTTCTAGACTCTGTTTGCGCGGCTGTAGCGGGGGAGAGACAGAGGTAAAAACAAGTGAAGTTAACTTGATTCAGTAAATCATTCCTAACATTTTAATTATACCATAAATCAGAAGAATTTATGGTATATTCGCCCAGAGACGGTGATGCCTCCCAAGGGAAGCCGGCGTGGTATATAATTGGTTTAATATGCGCTTTTTCGCTTATTATATCATATTTCCCTAAAGGTATAGCCAATTAACTTAAAACTGGTTATATATAAAACGTTATTTTCTTCCCCCGCCTTCGGCGGGGGAAGAAATCACAAGCTTGTTTTCAAGTTAATCAACTATAGTATTTTAGCATTCACAAGTTATTGAAGTGATAAGAGCAAAATTAGAATCTCTTTTTCATCTCATACTATTTCCTTTTTAAAAAACAACTAATTTTATATCTATTGCCTTTTCATATGAAATTAGTATCACAGGCGGGGAAGAGAGAACGAATGGCTAATGAAAAAATGGCTTGTGTTCATTTGCTTTTGAGTTCATTTGCGGCAAAAAAGCAGGCACCGTTTTTTAAACGGTGCCTGCTTGCATAAACTTCAGTATGCCTTAATGAACTACTTATTCGCTTACATAGGGTAAAAAGGCGAGATGTCTTGCTCTTTTTACAGCGATGGTCAACTGGCGCTGATGGCGGGCACATGTGCCAGTCACCCTGCGGGGAACAATCTTGGCTCTCTCAGAGAGATATCTGCGAAGGCGGGGGATATCCTTATAATCGATATCATGCACCTTATCAGCACAGAAGCCGCAAACTTTGCGTCTGCCTTTTCTGTTGCCACGGCCTCCGCGGCTGTCGCCTCTGTCGCCCCTGTCGTTTCTATCGCCTCTATCGTAGTTTCTTTCTCTTTCCACAGTGAATCAACCTCCTTACATTCAATTTTGCCCGGATTAAAAGGGCAGATCGTCGTCCTCTTCGATAACTTGAAAATCACCGGCATTACCGCTGGAATAGGCCACAGGTGTGGCACCTGCCGAACTATTACTTTCGGTGGGGGAGCCGGAACTGCCGCCTTTTCTTCCAACAAAGCTGACATTGCTGGCGACGACCTCGAAGGCTGTCCGCTTGTTGCCTTCCTTGTCAGTATAATCGCGGGTATTTATCGACCCGTCGATCGCAATATCGCTGCCCTTTTGAAAGTACTTGCAGATAAACTCAGCTGTGGCACGCCATGCGACAATTGTAATAAAGTCCGCCTGACGCTCGCCTCCTTTCGATGAGAAGGGACGATCAACCGCAATTCTAAATGTGGTGACCGGAACGTTAGATGGAGTTGAGCGAAGCTCCGGGTCGGCGGTGAGCCTTCCAATCAAAATTGCTTTGTTTAACATATAAGCACCTCCTTAGATGTTTTTTGCTACGATCAACGAACGAAGCACGCCGTCTGAAATCTTATAAATACGGTCGAGCTCTGCGGGGAAGCTGGGAGCAGCACTGAACTCAACAAAAAGGTAGTAACCTTCTGTTTCATCCTCAATAGCGTAGGCGAGGCGGCGTTTGCCCCACTCTTCCACGTTACTGATGCTGCCGTTTTCACTGATGAGAGTCTTGAATTTCTCCACTAAGGCTGCTACGGATTCATCACCGTTACGCAGGGTGAATATTGCCACGGTCTCATAATTTGCTGTTGTTTTCGGCATTTTTTTGCACCTCCTTTTGGACTTATGGCCCTGTATCAAAGTACAGGGCAAGGATGTGTAACCTCATAAGAGATTAACATATGAATTATATCAGTGCACCCGCGCCTTGTCAAGATATTACAGACGCCCGGCAACTTCTTTTATGTAGCGGCTAAGGTTTTCGCCAAGTTCGGGGTGGGTGAGGCCGTATTCGATGGCAGCGCTGATCACGCCAAGGCGGTTGCCCATGTCATAGTGGGTTCCGGTGTAGTCAAAGGCCATCATCCCCACCGAGCGTGCAAGGACCTTCATGGCGTCGGTTAACTGTATTTCACCACCTGCACCGGGAGGTGTATTCTGTAAAATATCAAAAATCTCTGGCGGCAGAATGCAGCGTCCTAAAATGGCATAGTTAGACATCTCTTCGCCTGGCTTTGGCTTTTCAATCATGTCAGAGACAGAAAAAAGCCTCTCTTCAATCATTTCTGTTTTGAGAGAGCTGTAACGTGAGAGATGCTCCATGGGAACCTGTTTGACGCCCAGCACTCCTTTTCCAAAGCGCTGATACACCTGACAGAGCTCACCGGTGGCGGATGGGCCCATGACTATATCATCGCCATATAGTACGGCAAAGGGATCATCACCGACAAAGCTTTTGGCGCAGTAAACCGCATGACCTAGGCCTTTGGTTTCCTGTTGACGTATATATTGGATGTTGGCCATTTTTGATATGGCAACCATATCTCGCAAAACAGTGTCTTTTCCAGAGGCTGTTAGACGTGCTTCCAGTTCGGGTGAACGGTCAAAATGGTCTTCCATAACCGATTTGCCTCTGTTCGTGATAATCAGTATTTCCTCAATACCAGCTGCCACCGCTTCCTCGACGATGAACTGGATGACCGGCTTGTCGATCAAGGGAAGCATCTCCTTGGGAACTGCTTTAGATGCGGGAAGCATTCTTGTACCCAGTCCTGCGGCTGGGATCACTGCCTTTCTAACCTTCATGTCAGACGTCCTTTCTCCGTGTGCAAAGTATACCGCAAAAGATCACACGAAAACAAATAAAATTAATAATGACTCGTTCTCGTTTCTCCGCTTTTATTGAGAAACGAGAATCTGATTGACTTCTAAAGTGGAAAATTTAAGAGGCGGCAATAATGGCGGCAGCAGGGGACAGAATGGATACCATTGTCAGATAGTACAATGCAAGCACTAATATCATGATGATCACCAATATCTTATTTGTTTTGCCTCTGAAGGCAAGATCATCATAGTATGCCCTGCTTCCTGGCTGGCTGACAAAGTACTCTCGGCTTTTGTGGACCGATTCGAGAACCTGTTTGAGGTACATTTTATTGGCAAATAAACCACATGCAAGAGAGAGGCCAAACCCCATGGCTTGGGATATTCTGAGCATCTTATTAGCGGCATCAAGAAGTTCCTGACTATAGGGCACGGCGTTGACATACGCTTCGGGCACAACTGACTTGACATACTGCACAGCATATATCAAATTGGGTATTGCCGCTAATGCGCTAAACAATAATAATGCTATTCCGAAAGTGTACATTTTACGATAAAAAAAGTACAGATAGCTAAAAAAGAAAGCCGACCAGTTCCAGCTCATCTGTGAGGGGCTTTGCAGAAGTCTTGTAAACTTCACGAAATACACGGGCGCCTTAGGACCGATATAGGCGGTCATTTCAGCGGCTGTAACACCACCAATCTCAAAACCGGATACATTACTGTAGGTCGGAGAGCCATAGGCGGTGTAGGGTGGGGTGGGGTTGGGTTGATTGTTGGTGCGCTCTTCAACGGCCGGCGCAACTGGCGAAACCCACTCTTTACCTGATGCATGGGCCTCCTCATCGGCACAGTGTCCAAGCTTTGCATAGCATTCTCTGTGGTGTGGGGCACCACAGATTGGACAAACTACAACTTCATCCTTTTCATCAAAAACTTCATGACAATATACACATGGAACATTTGTATATTTTTTCAAATTGATTGTCTCCTTTCACATATGACTGTCGAAGTCAATATGTAGATTTATTATACAGTATTGAGAGAAAAAAACCAATTAATAGTTTGTAAACAACTACCTGCAAAAATAATACTAAATCCTGCTTAATAGGGCTTCTTTTTGCCTCTATTTCCCCCTGTGGAGATAAAGGAAAACAGAGGCAGGATTATTTTTCGCCTAATTAGGATGAGTATAAACAATAATCCTGACTATATAGCCAATTAACTTAAAAACTGGCTATATATAAAACGTCATTTTCTTCCCCCGCCTTCGGCGGGGGAAGAAATCACAAGCTTGTTTTCAAGTTAATCAACTATACTTCCTTTACAATGAACGGGGAATAATTTATAATCTATCTACCGATAGTTTACCGTGAAGGGATGATATCATGCTGCGCTTTGAAGAATTGCGCCTTGCGCTTTTAGGAATACGGCCTGCGCTTACCGATCTTGCAGAGGCTATAGGTTACGAGAAACTAAAGCTTAGAATAGCGGAACTCGAAGAAAAAACGACCCATGCCGGGTTTTGGGATTCCCCCGAAAACTCACAAAAGGTTCATCAGGAGATCAAACAGCTAAAGGACAGGGTGTCTGCATATGATGCATTGGTGAGAAGCTTCGAGGATGCCCTTACCCTTGTGGAGCTTGCTCTTGAGGCGCAGGATGAAAGTGTTTACGACGAGGCCAAGAATGAATTTGATAGTTTGAGCGCCGGTATGGAGTCTATGAAACTTTCTACCCTTTTATCCGGAGATTATGATGCCAAGAATGCCATCCTTACCTTTCATGCCGGGGCAGGCGGGACCGAGGCGCAGGACTGGGCACAGATGCTGTACAGGATGTATACCCACTGGGCGGAGCGACATGGCTATAAATATCGCATACTTGACTATCTGGATGGGGAAGAGGCGGGGCTTAAAAGCGCCTCGATTCTGATAGAGGGTCTCAACGCTTATGGCTTTTTAAGATCTGAAACCGGTGTGCATCGACTTGTACGGATATCGCCCTTTGACGCCTCTGGAAGGCGCCACACCTCCTTTGCCTCATTGGAAGTGATGCCTGAGATTGACGACGACGCAGACGTTGTGATTGATGATGAAGATTTGAAGGTAGACACCTATCGTTCAGGCGGCGCTGGTGGACAGCATGTCAATAAAACCGAATCAGCCATACGAATTACACATATCCCTTCTGGTATCGTTGTCGCCTGTCAGAACGAGCGCAGCCAGCATCAGAATCGCGAGGTCGCTATGAAGATGCTCAAATCCAAACTGATTGAGATCAAAGAAAGAGAACACCTGGACAAAATTGAGGACATCAAAGGTGTGCAAAAAGAGATTGCTTGGGGCTCTCAGATACGTTCGTATGTCTTTATGCCCTATACCCTGGCCAAGGATCACCGTACTGGATTTGAAATTGGGAATATCAATGCGGTAATGGACGGCGATATTGACGGTTTTATTAACGCCTATCTCAAGGCGGTCAGTAACGGGAAAATTTAGCGTTTCATATAATTAAGGTGCCCTTCTCCCCACTTTATGTGAGGAGAAGGGCAAGTATTTTCTTATATGAAAAATTCATTATGGACGGTTAACAGGCTTTTACCAAACCAAGGCAGGGGAAAAAATGACAGCAAAAACCGCCCATTTGGGCGGTTTTTTCATTTTGCGTTTTGCTTTTGCGTTATGACCTTGTTGTATATTTCCAACATATATTCAGCGATTCGGCTGCTGTTATGATCCTTTACCGTAGAGATAACCGATTTTTTAAGTCCCGCTCTCTCTTCTGGGGACATGGCAGAGATATATCGCAGTCGCTCAGCCATCTCTTCTGGGCTTTTGAACAGAAAACCGTTGACCCCTTCTTGTATCTGGTCCTTATTAGACGGGTCAAGGCGTTGCAGAACAGGAAGTCCGCTGGCCATGCCCTCCAGCATGGAGATGGAATAGGCTTCTGAAAGAGAAGCTGTCAGGTACACATCACATGCCGCATAGTAAGGGGGAATATCCCCATGGGGGATGGGACCGGTAAAGCGGACCATGTTGTCAATACCAAATTCTTTAGCCATATCTTCAAGCTCGCTGTGCTGGGGGCCGTTCCCCACAATCAGAAGATACATATGATCCGCTGGAGTGATCAACTCTTTCCAATTGGTGAGCAGGACGTCAACCGATTTTTCTTTGCCGAGCCTTCCGACAAAACAGGCGACAAACGCGTTAGTCGGAATATTATACTTGCTTCTGACTGCATCCTTCTGTTGGGTTGAAACCTTATCTGAGTCAAAGCTATCAACCTCAACAGAATTTGGAATGATATATATGGGCTTTTTTACGCCGGCCAACCTTAAGAATTCTTCACACTTGGGAGAAGGACCTGTAATTGCCATTACACGATTAGAGAAATATCTTGTATAGCGCCACATAGCCCTTTTGGTCATGCCTGTGAGCATTTTGGGGGCAATATAGTGAATATAATCGTCGTAAATAGTGTGAAGGGTGTAGACTGAGGGTATTCCCAGATTTTTCGCCGCTAAGACACCCGAAAGGCCAATACCGAATTCATTGTGAATATGAATTACGTCTGGATTAAAATTCTTAATTTCACGAAGTCTGCCAAAGCTGAGAGGCTGGGCGATGCTGTAGTTATAAAATTTCTTAAAGTGAGTTGCGGGGCAATGCAGTATGCCATCCTTTATATAATGTTTTTTTGTGCTCGCGTCAGCGGTGACAATCAGCACCTCATGTCCCAGGCTTTCAAGGCCTTCTTTGAGAATTTTAACATGGGTTACTACACCGTTTATGTAGGGCAGATAAGTTTCGGTGAAAAGTGCGACTCTCATGAAAATTATTACCTCCGAATTTTTAATAATCTGACCCGTCACAATTATAACAGCAAAAGCGTATGGCGACAATCAATCTGACAAAAAATATCCAAAATATTTGAAACTGTTCGTCATATGGATTATAATTGAACTGGATCATAGAGAAAATTCATTTTTGTGGCCTTTTGCTTGGTCAATGAGATACAGCAGGAGCATTACCGGAATCCTGCAACAAATTTTACAAACATGTAAGGGTCGTGATTTGTTGGACGCAAAATTTAAGGTTCCGCTTTCAAAACTTATCGAAGAATTCAATCTCAGTGTAACATACACACCAAAGAACCCCGCCGACATATTCATAGAGAGTGCGGATATTAACCGTCCCGGATTGCAACTGGCCGGATTTTTTGATTTCTTTGATCACCAGCGCATACAGGTATTGGGCAACAGCGAGATAACCTTTATGAAAAATCAGGACCCAATTTTGGCTTTTCGGCATGTAGACGGATTTTTTGAGCACCATCCACCCGCAGTAATCATAGCAAGGGGAATTTCAGCGCCGGATGAGATGCTTGCAGCCGCCAAAAAGCATGAGGTTCCTCTTTTGGGAACAAAAGACAATACTTCCTATCTTCTTTCGTCCCTGATTGCTACGCTCAATGTGGATCTGGCACCCCGGATTACCCGTCACGCCGTGCTAATGGAGGTATTCGGAGATGGAATCCTTCTATTGGGCGAGAGCGGCATCGGTAAAAGTGAAACGGCCGTGGAACTGATTGTCCGCGGGCACCGTCTGATTGCTGATGATGCGGTGGAGATCAGGCGCGTATCCAGCAAAACCCTTGTAGGTTCTTCACCTGACAATATCAGGCATTTTATGGAACTGCGCGGAATCGGTGTGATCAATGCCAGCAGAATTTATGGCATGAGTGCCGTAAAAGTAACCGAAAAAATCGACATGATTATTCAGCTTGAGCAGTGGAACGACAACAAGGTTTACGACCGCCTTGGAATGGATAACGATTGTATGGAGATACTTGGCATTAGAGTGCCTTCTCTGACCATTCCGGTAAAACCCGGGCGCAACCTGGCGGTCATTATCGAGGTGGCGGCCATGAACAATCGCCTCAAGAGGATGGGGTATCATCCTACACAGGAGTTGATGAAGCGCCTTGGTATGCCTGAGGATGAATTCCCACCTTCTCAGAATGTTATCTACAATACCAATTGGTCGGAATATTGATCAAGGTACGAAGTCTGCGTTTCCCCCGCCTTCAGTGGGGGAAACGCATCAAATAATACCACACCATTTGGTCGGAATATGAATCAGGGTGAAATAGTAATTTATAAAATTAAGGGATTATTATCTACTGCCTCGCCTTCAATGGGGCTGGCAGAGTACGAGATTAAAGGGAAATACCCAGGTGAAACAATGATCCGAGGGAGGCGGCATATGGCAGGAATCACAGCCATTTCCGATTATTGCAAAGAAAACGGGATCTGTCATAAGATCAATGAACCAATGAAAATTCACACGACATTTAAAATAGGCGGGCCGGCTGTCATTTTTGCCGAGCCTTCATCCCTAACACAGCTTAGCGGACTGCTCGTCCAATGTCGACAAGCGGGGATAAAAATACAGATTGTTGGCAATGGTTCTAATTTGCTCGTCTCAGACAGCGGATTTGACGGGGCAGTAATCTGTTTGGGACAGAAATTTTCTGATATCAAACTCTTGAAAAGTGGGCATCTATTCGCCGCAGCGGGCGCGAGTCTTTTTTCGCTTTGTCGTTTTGCCGCTGAACATAGCCTCACCGGACTGGAGTTTGCCTTTGGCATACCGGGTAGTGTAGGCGGAGCGGTCTGCATGAACGCAGGTGCCTATGAAAGCGAGATGGGCCATGTTCTCTCGGAAGTAACCTGTCTTGACGAATCTTTTTTACCTGTGACATTAAAAGCTTGCGACTGCGGCTTTCATTATCGCAGAAGCTGTTTCATGGAGAATGGCTATACGATAACAAGCGCTGTCTTTTCCCTGAATAGGGGCGAGAAGGAACAAATCAAGGACAGGATGGATAAAATTCTCGCGCAGCGTGTAGAAAAGCAGCCTTTGGAGTTCCCCAGCGCGGGAAGCGTCTTCCGTCGGCCTAATGGGGCTTATGCCTCTGCGCTTATTGATCGGTGTGGGTTGAAGGGGAAAAGCGTGGGCGGGGCAGAGGTCAGCCCCAAGCATGCAGGCTTTATTGTAAACACAGGGGACGCCTGCTGTGATGATGTAAACCGGCTGATTGACCTTATTACCGAAGAAGTACAAGAAAAAACAGGCTTTACTTTGGAATGCGAAATTAAGCGCCTATAAATGGGGGTAAATGATGGATTTTCTTATCCTGACAGGAATGTCCGGTGCTGGTAAATCTCAAGCGCTAAAGGCGCTTGAGGATATCGGCTTCTTCTGCGTGGACAACCTTCCGCCGGCGCTGATCGCAAAATTCTGTGAGATGCTGCTGGAGGCTCGATCGGGACCACAGCGTTTTGCTGCGGTCGTAGATGTCCGAAGCAGAGGAAGTTTTGATGAGCTGTTCGCGGCGATGGACCAGCTGAAGGCAAGCGGTGTTTCGGTCAAGATCGTCTTTCTGGATGCGGCAGACAACATACTGGTCAACCGTTATAAAGAGACGCGCCGCCGCCATCCGCTGATGATCGAGGGCGTGAATACGGTAGCGGAGGCGATTGGAAAAGAACGGCTTATTCTGTCCAGTTTAAGAGAGCAGGCTGATTATATAATTGACAGTTCAATGCTTTCTGCCTCACAGCTTAGAGAGATGATTACAAGACTATTAGACCGTGAACATGGGGAAGGACTCATGATCAACTGCACTTCGTTCGGGTATAAATACGGACTGCCAGAGGATGCAGATCTGGTTTTTGACGTGCGCGTGCTACCTAATCCTTTTTATAATGAAGAGATGCGCCCAAAAACAGGGCTTGATGAAGAAGTCAGTCATTATGTCCTTGGCTTTCCCCAGACCCAAGAACTGCTTAGCCGCATCATGGAGCTTGTGCTCTACATGCTGCCTTTCTATAAAAAAGAAGGCAAAAGTTATCTTGTAATCGCCATAGGCTGTACGGGTGGGCATCATCGGTCTGTGGCCACCGCAGAGGAGCTGGCAAAGCGTCTGGGTGCGCAAAAGATTAGCGCGGTAACAAACCACAGGGATTTTAAAAAATAGGATATGGGCAGTATATTGCTTTCAACAATACGATTTCCCCGTGGGCCAATCTGAGAGGCTGAATTTATCATAGGTAAACCTTGGAGGGTTCTATGTCATTTTCTACTAGAGTAAAGGAAGAAATTTGCGATAGCAAGGCCTTCAAAAACAAAAACAGAAGAGCCTTTGCCTATGGCTTTTTTCTTTTTGGGCGTGAGTTTTCAAAAGAACGCATAGAGATATATACCAGTCAGCACATTGTGCTGCGCCTCTTTTACAGGCTTGTAACCGACTTGAGCGCAGGTAATCTAAAAACTGAGGAGACTAAGCGCAAATCTTCGGTTTTTTACCAGGCATCTGTCACAGATTGTCCATCCAGAGAAAAGTTGATCAATTTTTTTGGGCAGAAAGAGGACAGTGATGCTATCAATTATCAACTGCTTCTTGGGGATGGTGACACCGCTGCATTTTTAAGTGGCGCATTTCTCTCGTGTGGGGTGGTGACCACGCCGGACAGCGAATATCATCTCGAGTTTATTCCTCCCCGTGACGAGCTTCACGACGAGCTGTTTCGTTTGCTTTCCACTCTTGGCTATCCCCCAAAAACCACAGTAAGAAGGGGAACGCCGCTTTTATACTATAAGGAAAGCGGGCTTATAGAAGATCTGTTGACCACCATTAATGCCTCTAACTGTGCTCTGGAGGTCATGGAGGTCAAGATTTACAGAGATCTGAGAAACCGCGCCAACAGGGCAGGCAACTGTGACAGTGCCAATATTGACAAAACAGTGAGGGCGTCAACCGCCCAACTGAAGGACATAAAGCTTCTTTACCGACATATGGGTGAGGACAATATGCCCGATGATCTTCGCGAGATCGCACGGCTGCGGGTGGAAAACCAAGAGATGTCCCTTAGGGAGCTGGGCGAACTTTTAAACGAGCCTCTTTCACGTTCGGGGGTCAATCACCGGCTGAAGAGAATCGAACAGCTAGCGAGTGAATACCGAGATCAAAAGTGAGGGGTGCACCATGGGCGGATTCGTTCATCTTCATGTTCATACCGAATACAGTCTGCTTGATGGTGCCTGTCGCATCACCGAGCTAGTTCATCGTGCCAAGGAGATGGGTCAGTCGGCCGTAGCAATTACCGACCATGGCGTAATGTATGGTGTAATCGATTTTTATAAAGAGGCCAAAAAGAACGGAATAAAGCCGATTATCGGATGTGAGGTCTATGTTGCCCCCCGGACGCGCTTTGACAAGGTTCACCGAATCGACAGTTCACCCTTTCACTTGGTTTTGTTATGCAAGAATGAGGTAGGTTATAAGAATCTGATCGCGCTGGTATCACAAGGTTATATTGATGGCTTTTATACAAAACCCAGGGTCGACATCGACCTACTCAGAGAACATAGCGAGGGTTTGATCGCGTTTTCCGCCTGTTTGGCGGGGCAGATTCCACGAGCCCTCATGGCGGGCGACTATGCGGTGGCTAAGAAAGCTGCCCTTGAATACCGTGATATTTTTGGTGCTGATAACTTCTTCATTGAGATACAAGATCACGGTATAGAAGAGCAGAAGCGCATACTGCCAGATCTTGTACGGCTGGCCAAAGAGATTAACGTGGGGCTTGTTGCCACGAACGACGCGCACTACATTGCCAAAGAAGACAGTCGTATGCAGCATATTCTGATGTGCATACAAACGAACAGCACTGTGGAGGACAGCGATCTGGAGTTTCCCACAGAGGAATTCTATCTCAAAGACGAGCGTGAGATGGCGGCAGTTTTTCCCGGCCTTCCGGATGCGATTTCCAACACGCAGAAAATAGCCGACAGGTGCAACCTCGATTTCACCTTCGGCAAGATCATCCTTCCGAACTTTGTGGCGCCGGATGGGCGGCAGAACAGCGAGTATTTTAGAAACCTCTGCCTGGCAGGGATGAAAAAATACTACGGCGAGAACCCCCCGCAGATGGTCGCAGACCGCATGGAGTATGAGCTTTCGGTCATTGAAAGTATGGGCTATGTCGATTATTTTCTGATTGTCCATGACTTTATCGCTTATGCGAAAAGCAAAGAAATACCGGTAGGACCTGGCCGCGGTTCGGGCGCCGGCAGTCTTGCCGCTTATTGTGTTGGGATTACAGGTATTGATCCCATCCAATACGGTTTGATCTTTGAACGCTTTTTAAACCCCGAGCGTGTCAGCATGCCGGACTTTGACATTGATTTCTGTTATGTACGCCGTCAGGAAGTGATCGACTATGTGGTAAAGCGTTATGGCTCGGACCACGTGGCACAGATTATTACCTTTGGCACGATGGCTGCCCGCGGCTCAATACGAGATGTGGGCAGAGTACTGAAGCTCGGTTACCAAACAGTGGATACAGTGGCCAAGCTGGTGCCTATGGCTACCGGTATGACAATCGACAAGGCATTAAAGCAATCGGCGGAACTCCGTCTTTCCTATGAGCAAAGCCCGCAGATCCATGAGCTTATTGACATGGCAAAGAAGATTGAGGGGATGCCAAGACATGCTTCTATCCATGCAGCAGGTGTGGTGATCACAAAGGAAACAGTGGAAAGCTATGTGCCTTTACAGAAAAACGACCAGTCCATCGTGACCCAGTTTCCCATGGGAACTCTGGAAGAGTTGGGCCTTCTGAAGATGGACTTTCTGGGTCTTCGAAATCTGACCGTAATCAGTGATGCTGAGAGGATGATCTGTCGACATACCCCTTGTTTTGACATCAATAAAATCCCCCTGAATGATAAAGTGGTTTATGATATGTTCTCCCAGGGGCAAACGGAAGGCATATTCCAGTTTGAATCCGCCGGTATCAAGCAGGTATTGACACGCCTGAAGCCGGAATATATGGAAGACCTGATTGCTGTCACCTCCTTATACCGGCCCGGGCCCATGGATTCTATTCCGAGATATATTCAAAACCGGCATAATCCTGCTCTTGTTCGGTATAAAAACCCCCTTTTAAAGGACATACTGGACGTAACTTATGGCTGTATCATCTATCAGGAGCAAGTCATGCAAATCTGCCGCCAACTTGCAGGCTTCTCTTATGGGAGGGCGGACCTTGTTCGTCGCGCTATGTCTAAGAAAAAAGCGGATGTGATGCGAAAGGAGCGGGAAAACTTTATCCACGGCATCAAGCGTGCGGACGGCAGCATTGAGTGTCCCGGCGCTGTGGCGAATGGCGTGAGCGAAGCTGTGGCAAACCAGATTTTTGATGAGATGGACGCTTTTGCCTCTTATGCTTTTAACAAATCCCATGCGGCTGCTTATGCCTATCTGGCTTATCAGACAGCATTTCTCAAGTGTCATTACCCAAGAGAATATATGGCCGCCCTTTTGACAAGCGTCCTGGATAATACTCCAAAGGTGGTGGAATACATTGCCGAATGCAACCGCCTTGGGATTACCATACTTCCACCCAGTATTGCAGAAAGTGCCGAAGAATTTACTGTTGCTGAGGGCGGAATTCGTTTTGGCCTTCTCGCGCTCAAAAATATGGGGAGAGGTTTCATACGCGATCTTCTGGCCGAACGCGAGAACGGAAGGTTCGAGAGTTTTAGCGACTTCTGTGAGCGTATGTATAGTAAGGAACTCAACAGGCGGGTAATCGAGAGTTTGATCCGTTGTGGGGCTCTTGACTGTTTTGGCCACACCCGCAAAGAACTCCTCATGGGCTTCGATGAGGTGCTTGCCGACATTAACAGGGTACAAAAGGCCAATCTTTCCGGCCAGATCAATCTTTTTGACAATGCGTCGGGGGTAAAGCCTGCGGTATACACAATTCCTTCACTGCGTGAATTCGATCAAAGTCAACTATTGAAGATGGAGAAAGAGACAATAGGGCTTTATATTTCCGGCCACCCGATGCTGCAATATGAAGAGCTGATGGGTAAGCTCTCGCTGCCCAGGATATCTGATGTGCTTGCCGCTGCTTCCGAATCAGACAGTATTTTTTCTGACAATATGCTCATACGGCTGGCGGGGATTGTAGCCGCTAAAAATATGAAGGCGACAAAGAACGATGAGATGATGGCCTTTATCACCCTTGAGGATATGACCGGGAGTATCGAAGTGGTCGTGTTTCCCAAGATTCTCACAAACTATTCACGTCTTCTACAAGAGGACGCTGCGGTAATAGTCAAGGGTAGACTGTCATTCCGTGAGGATGAGCCTCCTAAGCTTCTTTGTGAGGAAATAACTCTTCCGGTGGAGATAACACAAGGGAAAAAGACGCCTGACAATCATCCGCACATCCAAAATCAAAACGGCAAAAAAATGCCGCCAAAGGTTGGTCAGCTTATAGACAGCCGCACGGCTTCGAGAGGCCAGGAGAGGGTTGAAACGTGTTTTGCCCCTTTCTCCGCTGAGGATACTGCGAAGTCCAACCACGAAAGCGCAGCAAAGCGTCCGGGCCTTTATATCAGGCTAGAAAGTGAAAACGTCCCCGAGCTGGAGCAGGCTAAAAAATATCTGGCCGTATTTGATGGGAATACTCCTGTCTATGCCTATTTTTGTGACAGTGGGAAATTGACAATGGCTCCAAAAAATCTTTGGGTCGATATAAATAAAGTACTGCTTAGGGAATTAAAGCTTCTTTTGGGAGAAGATAACGTAATCAACCGGCAGGGCTGATTGATTGATCAGATGAGGGGAATAAGAAAATGGAAAGAAGAAAAACGATTGGTGTATTGACAAGCGGAGGGGATGCGCCGGGAATGAACGCTGCAGTGCGCGCGGTTGTTCGTACAGGGATACAAATGGGTATACAGGTGGTCGGAATACGCCGTGGATACGCCGGACTTTTAGCGAATGATATGTACGATATGAATGTACGCAGTGTCAGCGAAATTTTGCAGCGGGGTGGAACTGTGTTGTATTCCGCCCGATGCCCCGAGTTCGCGGAGGAGCGCAATTTGATTGTTGCCCGTGATAACTGTAAAGCTGCCGGTATTGACGGCCTTGTTACCATTGGCGGCGACGGTACCTTCCGCGGCGCTTTGGCATTGGGGGAAAAGGGGATACCTTGTATCGGGTTACCTGGTACAATTGACAACGATATCGCCGCATCCGAATACACAATTGGCTTTGATACTGCGGTCAACACTGTCGTCCAGATGGTGGACAGGCTGAGGGATACCTCACAATCTCATGACCGTTGTTCGGTCGTAGAGGTGATGGGACATAATTCAGGACATATTGCACTTTATGCGGGGATATGCTGCGGTGCACTCGCTATCCTTGTCCCTGAGATTCCGTGGACGCTGGAACGGGATGTCGTCGCCAGAATGGTTACTACCCTTCGTTCAGGAAAGCATCACTTTATTGTTGTCATGGCAGAGGGGGTCGGCCATGCCCCTGATATTGCGCGTGAAATTGAAAAGATTACAGGCATACAGACCAGGGCTACGGTGCTGGGCCATGTACAGCGAGGGGGGTCCCCCACGGCGCAGGAGCGTGTCATGGCCAGCCATATGGGTCACCATGCGGTAGAGCTTTTGAGGGATGGTTTTGGCGACCGCGTCGTAGTTTACAGAGGTGGGCGAGTGACAAACCTTCCCATCGGTGAAGCACTCGCCATGCAAAAGGGATTGGATATGGAACTTTATAAGGTGGCCATGGACATATCGATATAGTTGAAAGGATCATCGATGATGGTTGGCTTCATAGGAAAATTGCCTGTTAACCAAGTCTAGAATAAATATGTAATATGTTAAAGGAGAATGGCTATGTATTTTGAGAAGCAGGGAAAACAAAACACCGAGAAGACGATCGCACTGGCTTTTCAGGCTGCCAAGGAATTATCCATCCACAATGTGGTGCTGGCAACGGTCACTGGTGAAACAGCCGATTGCATTCCAGAAACAGAGGGTGTTAAGGTGACATGTGTAACCTGCAGCTATGGCTACAAAACACCTGGTGTCAATGAAATGCCAGAAGAAAAGAGAGCACAGCTGATCAGCCGTGGCTTTTCTGTTTGTTCGGCGGCCAACGTACTTAGTGGAGCTGAAAGAGCATTTTCCAATCGATTCGCCGGGGTAGGGCCGCTCGAAATTGTCTCACACACCCTGCGCATATTTGGTCAGGGCATGAAGGTCTGTGTAGAGGTTGCCACCATGGCGGCTGATGGCGGGTATATTCCGGTTGGTGAGCCCATCATCGTCATCGCTGGCACTGGCGGGGGAGCCGATACTGCGGTCATCATGCGCGCTGCCAATGCTCATTCGCTCCTGAACACAAAAATCGACCGTATTCTTTGCAAACCAATTGTAAAGGACGAAGACAATCAGTAAAATCGAATTCTGTCCGCTCCGTTTATTTGAAAAATTGCTAAAGATTATAGTTGATTAACTTGAAAAATAGCTTGTGATTTCTTCCTCCGCCTTTGGCGGGGGAAGAAAATGACGTTTTATATATAGCCAGCTTTTAAGTTAATTGGCTATATTTGCGTGCAAATACAATAAACCGATGACAGATAAATCTTTTGTCATCGGTTTATTGTATTTGGCTGGATTACAGAAAACGAAATTGCAAGCATGACTTAACATAAGACTACTGAGATAATTTAGCAGAGCAATTTTGCTCTGCTAAAAATATATAAAAATCAACTATATAGGTGATTAACTTGAAAACAAGCTTGTGATTTCTACCCCCGCCGAAGGCGGGGGTAGAAAATGACGTTTTAACTATAGCCAGTTTTTAAGTTAATTGGCTATACGTTATGACAAAGCCTTTTATTCTATGAAATTACAGGTTTGGGATGGTGCTGGCTATCTATTATTCAATTCATCAATCAAGTTAAACATTCTATAAAATGCCTGATATCGCTTCGACGCTTAAAAATGAATATTTTTTTATCCGGATACATCTGTAATAAGGATAGTATGATAGGCCGCTGTGTCTTTGGAAAACTCCATATCCATTTGACAAACTCCCAATCAAGCTTCTCTGGGCAGCCCTCGCCGTTCTATTGATATGGGTCATAAAGCGCATTACAGCGCCATAAAGACAGGGTATCCGTCCAAAATCAAGGAAAAGAACGATCTCGGCACGAGCCAAACGTATCTCCAGTGTGTTGCCATAATTCCCATCTAGTATCCAGCTGTCACCCAACACGATGGCCTGCTGCTTAGCAATCCACTCGTCTTTTGGCGTTGTCACCCAGCCTGGGTTCCAGAATTCTTTATCCAGATGAATTAAAGGAAGCTTTGTTATTGATGCAAGCTCTCGCGCAAAGGTGCTTTTCCCAGCTCCGCCGTTTCCAATGACGATAATTCGCTTTTCTAAAATCTGCATGGTATTTTCCTCATTTACTCCTGCCAGCTCTTACACACATCAATCCAGCCTTGACTATTGGCAAATAGAAAAAGCTCATCACAAGTAAGTTCTATCGCAGAGTTGCTGCTTCCACAAGCGGGAAATACTGTTTCAAACCGTTTTAGTGAGACATCTGTATAGACTGCGATCTCGTTGTTTTGGATGCCAAACGGGCATACGCCTCCAACTGCATGTCCTGTATAGCTGAAAACCTCATCTGGTGCAAGCATGCTGCCCTTATGTCCAAACATTGCTTTAAATTTGCTGTTGTCTACCTTCGCATCCCCTGCAGTTACGATTAAAAAATAATTTTCTCCACTTTTAAAGGACAGCGTTTTTGCAATTCTGGCTGGAATACAGCCAAGGACACCGGCGGCTAGCTCCACGGTTGCACTGGAGGAGTCAAACTCTAAAATATCACTGTCTCTATTCCACTGTTTAAAATAAGCCTTTACGATCTCAATAGACATTGTAAACTCCATTCGCCGCTTAGCGACGGCATCAATTTTATTCCTGCCTCTGTTCTACACCGGAGGCGACGGAACAGAGGCAGGAAACTCGTTTAATTTGGGGTTGGCATGGGAATTAAATCAAACTGAATAATATAACCATACGTCAAAAAATCCTGAATATAAAGTTCATTTTAAATTTATTATACCATAAACTTAAGGTGATTGGTATATTTGCCCATTGAATTAATGCCCTGAATTAGGTTTAGTGTCGTGGAAAACAGAAATGAAAAATGAGAGACATTTAACAGGATATATAGGCAATTAACTTAAAAACTTGCTATATATAAAACGTCATTTTCTTCCCCAGCCTTCGGCGGGGGAAGAAATCACAAGCTTGTTTTCAAATTAATCAACTATAGTTTCAAAGGGAAAGGCGGTATGCCTAAGCATACCGCCTTTTCCCAGTGGATACCGTTCTACCCTTTAGCAGCATCCGTTATTGCAGCCACAACCACGGTCGCAGTCATTGCCACCGAATCCATTTCCGCAGCAGCAGAACACGATGAGGATCAGAATAAGTATCCAACAACAGTTGTTACCACCAAAAAATCCGTTGCATCCCATATAAGAGGAACCTCCTTAAAGTGATTTCACCATATACTATGTGCGCAAAAGGCTCTGTGTTACATGTGTAGGCAGGAAGAATTTGACGAAGGGGATGGTATAATTTTAGAGCTGTGATTTATTACCCTCTATTCGGCATAAAATATGGTTAGGGGGGATTGACATGTTTAACTTTAACGGATTTACACAGAAAGCTTCAAACGCAATAAATATTGCAATTGCCCAGGCATCAGCACTGGGACACACATATATAGGAAGCGAACACATTCTTTTGGGGCTAATCAGCGAGGGGAGTGGATGTGCTTATAATTTACTTGCGCTCAAAGGAATACGTGCTGAGGCAATTACCGCACTTCTGGTGGGAACGGTGGGACGGGGAATGCAATCGATGCTTACCCCCTCTGACCTGACCCCCTGCTGCAAACGCATCCTGGAGGGATCGGTGGTCGAAGCGAAACTGATGGGACGGGCAAGCGTAGGAACCGAGCATCTACTGATGGCTCTTTTGAAAGAAAAAGATAGCTGCGCGGTGCGTTTTATTCGGGATCTAGGATCAGATCCCGCCCAGCTTTACAAGAGCCTGATTGAACTTATCAATGAAGAAATGGCTGATCCACTAGGCGGTGATAAATCCAAACAGCGCGCAGCGGGTAAGAATCCCAGGGTGCAGGGTGCGGGTAAAACGCAACTTTTGGATAAGTATTCCCGTGATCTCACAGATATGGCCGCACAGCACCTGTTGGATCCTGTGATCGGCAGAGCCAGTGAGATAGAGCGCGTTATTCAAATTCTGTCTCGTCGTACAAAGAACAACCCTTGTCTGATCGGAGAGGCTGGGGTAGGAAAAACTGCGGTGATTGAAGGGCTGGCCCAACGCATTGTTTCCGGAGAGGTACCCATGAATCTGCGGGAAAAAAGGCTTGTAACCCTGGATCTTACCGGGATCGTCGCGGGAACAAAATACCGTGGTGATTTTGAAGAACGCATCAAGGGAATCATCGCTGAGGTTACGGCTGTGGGGAATATTTTGCTTTTTGTGGATGAAATTCACAATATCATGGGCATGGGCTCTGCTGAAGGCGCAGTAGACGCCGCCAATATACTCAAGCCACAGCTTTCACGGGGCGAAATTCAATTGATAGGTGCCACCACCATAGATGAGTACAGAAAGCATATTGAAAAAGACTCTGCTCTTGAGAGAAGATTCCAAAGTGTGATGATCAATGAACCCAGTGAGCAGGATGCGATGGAAATTCTAATGGGGCTTAGGGAAAAATATGAAACCCATCACCGCGTCAAGATTACGGATGGTGCCGTCAAGGCAGCCGTTACGTTATCAAGCAGGTATATTTCAGACCGATACCTGCCTGATAAGGCAATTGATCTTATTGATGAGGCTGCCTCTCATATAAAGCTAAAGACCTTTACAGCTCCAGATCAGCTTTATGAAGCCGAAAACAAACTTAAAGGAATAAAGCATGATAAAGAAGCAGCTATCAACGCCATGAACTTTGAGCTTGCCGCGAACCTGCGCACGGAAGAGGAAGAGGTCAAAGAGCGCTATCGGCAGCTTAAAGAACGCTGGGAAAAATCTGAGCTTACCTCTTCCCAGGTGGTGACGCCGGATGACATCGCCCTGATGGTTTCACAGGCGACGGGTATAGAGGTTACAAGTCTCACCAGAGAACAAAGCGACCGCCTTCTGGCTCTGGAGGATGAAATACACGGCCGTATTATCGGACAGAATGAGGCGGTAAACGCAGTAGCAAGAGCTATACGAAGAGGGCGTGTAGGGCTTAAAGATCCGGGAAGGCCGGTGGGCTCATTTATTTTTCTCGGCCCCACCGGTGTGGGAAAGACAGAGTTGTGCAAAGCGCTCTCCACAAGTCTTTTTGGAAGTGAACAGGCGATGATACGCATGGATATGTCCGAGTATATGGAAAAGCATACGGTTTCCAAGCTGATCGGCTCGCCGCCCGGCTATGTTGGATATGATGACGGCGGGCAACTCACCGAAAGAGTCAGGCGCAAGCCCTATTCTGTGGTGCTTTTTGACGAGATTGAAAAAGCCCACCCTGATGTTTTTAACATTTTGCTACAAATTTTGGAGGATGGCATGCTGACAGATTCGCAGGGGCGGACAGTCAGTTTCAAAAATACGGTCGTCATTATGACCTCAAATATTGGCGCCAGATATATTACTGATAAAAAAAGCTTTGGTTTCTCTGGCATGGAGAAAGGTTCGGAACAGGAGGATAAAGCTATACGACAGCAGGTGCTGGTTGAGGTTAAACAACTATTTAAGCCTGAATTTTTAAATCGTGTCGATGAAATTATTGTCTTTCACAGGCTTAGTCACGAAAATGTGGTCTCTATTACGGAAAAAATGTTTATTGCAACCGTTAAGCGGCTCTGTACACTTAATATCACCATGGAATACACGAAGCAGGCTGTCGAAAGGATTGCAGAAGAGGGATTCGACAACTCCTATGGGGCAAGACCGCTTAGGCGTACCGTGCAGACACTCGTTGAGGACCGTTTGGCTGATGAAATACTGCGCGGAAGTATCAGACCCGGGGATAAAGTGCTGTGCGATTACCATGATGGCAACTTTGCTTTTGAAAAAAGCAGTTTGGTGATGGCAGCGACGCAGCCCTAATCATTAACTTTGATTCGTATTTTTTTCTACGCCGCCGATAGTAAAAAATTATTTGCTAAACGTTTAACTCAATTTGAAGGTTTATGTAGACACAGTGGATTTATAATTGCATTTTTGCATACTTTTATGGTGCGTTTTCTTTGACCCCGCAGTCGGGGAAAGAGAAAATGATTAACGATTGCTCTTTTGTAAAAAGCAGGATATAATAATCTAAAAATAGTATAGCAATTAAAATTATTGGGACTTTTATCTATTTGTCTGATCTCAAAACGGTGGGACAGACAGAATTTAATTCCGCTTTAATTTCTGAGTTGTTAAAGATGGGGGTTTGTATGGAAATAGGGGATCGCTTTGAGGTCTTAACAACGGTAACCGAACAGAATACAGCCCTTGCTGTCGGAAGTGGAGACCTTCCGGTTTTTGCGACACCCATGCTGGTGACGCTTATGGAAGAGGCGGCGAAAAGCTGCGCCGAAGGAACCCTCGAAGTAGGGCAGACCACAGTGGGCTGCTTTATTTCTGTCAGCCATACCGCAGCCACCCCGATAGGGGGATGGGTTAAGGCTGAGGCAATTCTGACTGCCGTTGAGGGCAAAAAGATGAACTTTACGTTGACCGCGTGGGACAATTCCGGTCAGATTGGCAATGGCGCGCATGAAAGAGTCATCGTCAACAGCGAGAGGTTTATGGAAAAGGCGGTCAACCGCCTGAGATGAGATAATTTGTGAGCAAATACCTAACAATAATGTTTGGCCTTTATCCGGTTAAGAGTAAAGGCTCATTTTTTCTCTGATTCCCCGCCTTTAGTATTGGAAAGCGAGGTGGGATTGTCTTGCACGATGAAAAATTTTGGACTATAATTGCTTTCAGAGGTGAATGATGATGCTTGCTATATTTGACTTTGACGGAACTCTTGTAGATTCGCTGACGGATCTTGCTATCAGTTCAAATTATGCCCTTGCAAAAAACGGTTTTCCCACCCATCCGCTGGAAAAGTACCGTGAGTTTGTCGGAGATGGGCTGATTAGACTTTTCGAGCGAGCACTTCCTCAGGGCAGCGAAATGGAGACAATCCAGAAAGTCAGATCTGTCTATGAAGCCTATTATAACAAGCATATGCAGGATAACTCAAGGCCTTATGATGGGATCGTTCCACTTCTGACCGACCTGAAAAGTTCGGGAATTAAGCTAGCGGTGCTTTCAAACAAACCACATCAGTTTACGCGCCCTCTTGTGGAATCAATATTCCCCGACACCTTTGACCTGGCTTTTGGACAGCAAGAGGGATATAAGGTTAAACCAGATCCGAGGACGGCACTTGAAATTATTGCCGCGGCCGGTGTCGATAAGGGACATGCGGTGATGATCGGGGATACCTCCATCGATATGAACACAGCAAAGAATGTAGGAATATATGCAGTGGGCGTAACTTGGGGTTTTCGTCAGGTCAGTGAGCTGATAGAGGCAGGCGCCAACGAAATTGCCAAGGATTGCGACACACTAAAAAATATTTTGATAAATTACTTGACAAGATAGAAAGAATCGCATACAATGTAAAAAAAGTAAAGGCTATGACAGGGACGGTTATCCTGTTTCCTTCTCACAGAGAGCCGGTGTTTGGTGCGAACCGGTAGAGGATGGAGATAACTTATCACCCTAGAGCCGGGGACCGAAAGCCAGCAATTAGGCTCCCCCGCAAAGACAGCGTTAAAAGTCGAGGATTTGATTGAATCCGTATTGAGTGGTGTGCTTTTTTGAAGCATACAATTTGGGTGGTAACGCGGGCTACAAGGCTCGTCCCAGTAATGGGGCGGGTCTTTTTATTTTATCAAAAAATCAGAACTTTGAAAATATAGCCAATTAACTTAAAAACTGGCTATAGTTAAAACGTCATTTTCTTCCCCCGCCGATGGCGGGGGAAGAAATCACAAGCTTGTTTTCAAATTAATCAACTATATGTGCAATTTATTGAGGAGGAACAGATTATGGAGAATTTCTACAAACAGTTTTGCGTCGAGGATTTTGACGAGAATGGATTACTTTGCAAATTTGAGCCAATTATACCCGAGGGTTTTAATTTTGCCTATGATGTTGTGGATCAGATCGCCGCGCTAGAGCCGGACAGAAGGGCAATGGTCTGGACCAATGAAGCCGGTGAAGAAAGAGTATTTACTTTTGGTGAAATGAGTCAATATTCAAACAGGGCCGCAAATGCTCTCGCTGCTCAGGGCATCAAACGCGGCGACAAGGTGATGCTGATACTCAAGCGCCATTATCAGTTTTGGTTTGCTGTTCTTGCTTTGCATAAGCTGGGCGCCATCGGTGTACCTGCAACCAATCTGTTAACGACGAAGGATATACTGTACCGTTTTGAGGCTGCCGAGGTAGATGCCATCGTATGCACCGGAGAGGGAAATGTTACTGAGTATGTTGATGAGGCCTGCGAAAAATACAACCAATTGAAAGCAAAATTTGTAACTCGTGGTCACCGAGACGGATGGCTGGATTTTGACTTGGCCCTTGAAAGCGCCAGTGAGGATTTTGAGCGTCGCAAGACTGATGCGGGCGACCCAATGCTTTTATATTTCACCTCTGGCACAGTAGGACTTCCCAAAATGGTTATGCATGACTTTGCCTATCCCATCGCACATATTGTCACCGCCCGCTACTGGCACAACATCGGGCCCGAAGACCTGCATCTGACCGTGTCAGAGACTGGCTGGATGAAATCGGTTTGGGGAAAGCTATACGGGCAATGGTTTATGTGCGCCAGCGTCTTTGTTTATGACTTCGACAAGTTTGTTCCCCATGACCTGTTGCACATGATCGAAAAATATAGAATCACCACCTTCTGCGCTCCGCCGACCATCTACCGCTTTTTCATTAAAGAGGGAATAGATTACTATGACCTATCGTCCCTTCGCCATGCGACCACAGCGGGTGAGGCTCTTAATCCCGAGGTATTCAATCGCTTTTATGAGCTTACCGGACTTAGACTGATGGAGGGCTTCGGCCAGACCGAAACCACCCTTCAGACGGCCACCCTTGTAGGAATGAATCCGAAGCCTGGTTCAATGGGAAGACCGTCTCCTGTCTATGACCTTGTGCTTGTCGATGAGGAAGGGGAACTCGTTGAGGACGGTGTGGTTGGAGAAATCGCGTTGAGACTTCCAGAAAGCGGATGGCCAATCGGCATGTTCAAGGGGTATTACAAAAACGAAGCACTGACAAATGAAGTATTTAATGACGGCTTATACCACACAGGTGACACCGCATGGATGGATGCTGAAGGATACATGTGGTATGTGGGCCGCAATGACGATGTCATCAAGGCGTCAGGATACCGCATAGGCCCCTTTGAGATCGAAAGTGTGCTGATGGAGCATCCGGCTGTCCTTGAGTGCGCTGTCACAGGTGCACCCGATCCGGTGCGTGGTACAGTTGTCAAGGCAACCGTTATACTGACGAAAGCCTACAAGCCCTCTGAGGAACTGAAGCATGAGTTACAGGACTTTGTCAAACATCAGACGGCCCCTTATAAATATCCTCGTATTCTGGAATTCACCGAGGCGCTGCCCAAGACCATCAGCGGAAAGATCAGGCGTGCGGTTATACGCGGAGCGGCGCAATAACAGCCTTTGATGATTCAGTGTCTTTACTCAGTTGGAAACACTGACAGGAAGCCCATTTAATTTGATATAAGAATTCATAAAGAACAAGGCTCCGGTTAAACGGAGCCTTGTTTATTGTAATAATTGCAGATTGTATTCTGAAGCTCTGCGTTTTACAGTGATAATATAGTTGATTAATTTGAAAACAAGCTTGTGATTTTTTCTCCCGCCGAAGGCGGTGGAAGAAAATGACGTTTTAACTATAGCAAGTTTTTAATTTAATTGGCTATAAATCCCGTAAAATACTTCTTAATTATGTATTCTTGTTTTCTCCCTTCGTCGGGAAAAACGGAAAGTAGATCATCATTTGATTTCGGACAGGCTTTAACATCGTTAAGCGAGGTAATCAAGAGCGAACTGTATGGTAGAAGCTACACCGTTTTTTAAAACGCTTTCATCAACATCAAACTTCGCATTGTGGTGAGCTTCACCGGTGCCAAGTTCTTCATTAAGAATTCCCAAAAATGCAAGTACGCCTGGATAGATTTTAAGATATTTTGCCATACTTTCAGAGGCCATCCACGGATCACACTGGGACAAGTGTTCTTTACCGATCGCCTTATTGATGGACTCAGATGCTATGCGCGAAATTTCAGCATCATTCACAACGGGGAATCCCAAATGATCAGCATCCGTTCCAGCGATTTCTACTGTACAGTGATTGGCCTCCGCAACCATATTACAGATGCGGTAAAGCGATTCCATCATATCATGACCGACTTGGGGATTGAAGAAACGAATAGTCCCACCAAACTTTACAGATTCTGGAATAATATTACCCTGCTTACCGCCTTCAATAAAACCAATAGTGCAGACGCCTGTCTCCAGCGGACTCTTCTGACGGCTGATAATCAGGTTTAAGTTTGTGATGATTTGTGCTGTTGTTGTAATTGGATCAATGCCTTGATCAGGGCGTGCTCCATGGCAACCCTTTCCTTTGACTGTTACCGTGAAGCCGCCGGCACCGGACATACGTGGTCCTGCATCGACAGATATGAGGCCTGACTTTAATGAAGCATACACATGTATACCCCAAACGGCATCAATTGGATACTCTTCCATTGCCTTTAAGATAGCGGCAATTCCAAGCCCAATTTCTTCACCGCGTTCAAATACTAGGATAATTGTGCCGTTAATTTTGTCTTTCATCTTAACTAGTTCTTTGGCAGAAGCCAAAAGCATAGCCATGTGCGCATCGTGACCACACATATGCGCCACGCCGGGGTTTTCAGAAACGACTATTTTCTTTCTTAACAGGTTTATGTCTGATTCCTCAACCGGAAGGGCATCCATATCGGCGCGCAAAGCAATTGTCTTGCCTGGTTTATTCCCATTAATAAATCCAAGCAAACCACCATTTTCTACAATCTTGTAGGGGATACCAAACTTGTCTAGCTCTGCAATGACCATGGATATCGTTTTTTCTTCTTTACCAGATACCTCAGGGCATACATGAAATTTTCGTCTCAGATTCACTAAGTACTCTTCATCCACAATGTAGCTAAGATTACTCATAGTCGTCTCCTTTTCAATTACAGTTTAGTTGCTAAATAGTCTATTGTGCTTAAGTGTAGTTCACCGCAAATACAAAGTCAATATGCTTTGTTGAATAAAAATTGGAGATTATATCAGTTAAATTGCTAAACTTTATGAGATAATCGGCTACTTTATGTCTTTTAGCAAAATCAACTGCAAATTTAAACTTTCTCACTCATATATTTAGTAACATAATGGTACTTATTGTAAAATAAACGATAAAAACAATATTCAAGCACAAATATAAGGCTACTATTGTCAAAATTAACGAATGTTTGAGTGCAATTTGTAACTATTAACAAAATATGCAGTATTTATTAAAAGATTGTTAAAATATATTGACAGGCAAATGTAACAAGAATATCATGTAGACAGATATGGTTAAGCTCCTTAAATGAATGAGCGAAGTTGAAAAGTGGGCTTTGATCAAATCGCAACCGTAAAGGTTCTAACTCTACAAAAGGGGAGAACAAAATGACAAATCAACAAATCAAGCAGCAGACTGAAACCTTGAAGAACTATGTAGTGGACTGCCGCCGTAAAGTGCATCGCTATGCAGAAGTCAGCAGAACCGAGGTAAAGACGAGTGCTTTTATCCAAAGTAAGATCGAAGCTGCAGGCCTGCCTTTTGAAAAAGCAGGTGAGACCGGACTGTTTGCTACGCTTGATACAGGCCGTCCCGGTCCTCATATAGCGCTGCGCGCTGACATCGATGCTCTGCCTGTACCTGAAAATTCCAACAACCTTACCGGGCCACGTGTTTGTGTTTCCGAAAATCCGGCCACCTGTCATGCCTGCGGCCATGATGCGCATACGGCAATGCTCTTAGGCACGATGAAGGCGTTGGCTGCCTGCCGCGATTCGCTGTGTGGTACGGTGTACTTCTGCTTTGAAGAGGGCGAAGAAAATGGGGCCGGCATTTCGGATATGCTCGCGGTTCTCGGGAAATACCATGTCGATACTGTGTGGGCTATTCATGTTTATGCCGCTCTGGAATCTGGAAAGATCAGTGTGGATGCCGGGCCTCGAATGGCAGGCGCTGCCGCTGCAGAACTGCGTTTTATCGGACGAGGTGGTCATGGGTCACGTCCGGATCTCTCGATCAACCCAGTCTTCTGCGCTGCGAATTTCCTCAACAATCTGGCAGTTGCGTTTGCCAATCAGATTAGCGCGAATGAAACTGTCACTCTTGGTATCACGTCTATTCAGGGTGGGGTAGTAGGCAACATCATACCTGATAATGCCGATGTTCTTGGTTCTCTTCGCTTCTTTAACGTCGAGGAAGGCAAAAAAGCGGTTGGAATAATGAAAGAGGTTGCGGAACATACCGCAGCCATGCATCACTGCAAGGTTGAGTTTAACCCGAGGACGGGGGTACGGGTGGAGCCGGTCATTAATGACGCCGAATGTGCCGCCCTTGCTGAGAGCGTGCTGAAGGAAGTGCTGCCCGAGGGTGCAGTCGCTTCGTGTGAAAAGTGGTATGCGTCCGAGAGCTTCAGTCATTATATGAAGCGCATTCCAGGTGTGTTTGCATTTCTTGGCATCAAAAATCCCGTTTATGGCAGCGGTGCTGAACATCACAATGAATATTTCGATGTGGATGAGAGTGTCCTCCCGATGGGTATGCTTGCAACGCTGAAATATGTTGCCGCCATTATGGATCAAGGATGCCCGGGAAAGAAAAAATAGCCGCTCAACAAGAATAATATATGCTTTTGAAACGCTTTGCGTTTTTGCATAATATTTATCACAGAAGATTATGCTGTTATTATAATCTGTCAAATTAAATATACGGAAAGAAGCGTTCAACAGATGAAATACGATTTTACCAGCATTATGGACCGCCACGGCAAAGACTCCATCGCGGTTGACCCACCGTCCAGGCCGGGCTTTGCGCCGGCAGGCGAAACGAAACCTGAGTTTGACCGCATCCCTATGTGGGTCGCGGATATGAACTTCCCGACGGTTCCCACCATCCCGGAGGCGATGATTGAGCGTGCAAATCATCCGGCGTATGGCTATTTTATCCCGAGAAATGAGTATTTTGATGAGATCATCAAGTGGCACGAGATCCGCAACGGTGTTAAGGACCTGACGAGGGAGTGTATCGGTTATGAGAACAGCGTGCTTGGCGGTGTTGTCAGCGCACTGAATGTCATGTGCTCGAAAGGCGACAATGTTCTGCTGCACTCGCCGACCTATATTGGTTTTACGATGAGCCTTGAGAATAACGGCTATAACATGATTCTCAGCCCGCTCCAGCAGGACGAAAACGACGTATGGCGCATGGATTTTGATGATATGGACAAGAAGATTAAACAATACAAAATCCATACGGCAATCTTTTGCTCGCCCTACAATCCGTGCGGACGTGTCTGGGAGCGCTGGGAAATCGAGAAAGCGATGGAGGTTTACCGCGCTAATGACGTTTTTGTCATCTCTGATGAGATCTGGTCCGACATCGTCCTCAATGGTCACAAACACATTCCCACACAATCGGTTTCAGAGGATGCCAGAAACCGCACAGTCGCGATTTATGCCCCCTCAAAGACCTTTAACCTCGCGGGACTCATAGGCAGCTACCGCATCATTTACAACCGCTATTTACGCGAACGTATTGAGAAAGAGTCCTCGCTGTCACACTACAATAGTATGAATGTGCTGTCCATGTACGCGCTCATCGGCGCCTACAAGCCTGAGGGTTATGAGTGGGTCGACCAGCTGAACGAGGTGCTGAGTGACAATGTTAACTATGCATATGATTACATAAAGAAGCACTTCAAGGGCGTTTCACTTGCAAAACCGGAGGGTACCTATATGCTGTTCCTCGATTGCACCGAGTGGTGCAAAGCGCACGGCAAGACGATCGATGAGCTGCAGCGCGCCGGTGTCGGGGTCGGAGTACTCTGGCAGGACGGCCGAGCTTTTCACGGACCGTATGGAGTTCGTATCAATCTTGCAGTCCCTCATTCCCGCGTGATCGAGGCGTTTGACCGCCTCAACAAGTATGTGTTCAACGTCTGACGCTATAAAAGCAGGCTCGTATGACAAAGCCGGATGCCTGCAAAGCTGTGCCGCAGTGTAGATAATGCAGTTCTTACTCAAAGCTTCAGTAAATTGATAGGACTGATGAATATGCTTTAAAAATGAGCACAGTGTTCGTATAAGTGCAAGCAATTTAGCTGAAGCTTTGAAGATCTTTGAACGAACTGCAAAAAATCGACATGGATCGCTTTCTTATGCGCTTGGATTTGAAAGCTTGGACAATGCTTCCGAAAAAACATATCCTGCGGCATACCAATATTGGCAAATCATCATTTTGTTCCCGCCGATAGATCGCATTAGTTCGTCCCTTTGGTCGCTATTATAACAGCAAAAAAGAAAAAAGACTGGCTGATTTCGGACATATGCAGACCTAATAATATTACAAAGGAGAATGATTATGAGCAATGCAACCACAACGGAAGTCAAAGCAAAAAAACAGTTCAAAATGCCTCATTTGTTCTGGATTATGATTGGCCTTCTGCTGCTTACCAGCCTGCTGACCTACATTATTCCAGCGGGCCAGTTCGCAGTCGATCCAAAAACCAAGGCACTCATAGGTACTCAGTTCAGTTACCTAGGCCATCAAACCCCGGTCAGCCCGTGGGGTATGATGATGCTGATCCTGGATGGTCTCACTGGTTCGGCTGTTATTGAATGGGCAGTCTTGATATCAGGTGCCATGATCGCAGTCATCATAGGTACAGGTGCTATCGACGAGTTCCTCAACTGGGCTATCTACAAAGTGAAGGACAAAAACGAAAATTTCCTGATTTCTATCGTCTTTATCTTAATGGTTTATCTAGGCGCTTTCGGCGGCAGCGATGCGCTGATCGCAGTGGTCCCTATCGGCGTGATGTTCGCTAAAAAGATGAAGCTGGATCCTGTTTGCGCGATCGGCGTATCTACTTATGCTACGTTGTTGGGCTTTGGCACAGGCCCCACCAAACAATCCCTTACCCAAATGATGATGGGTGTTCGGGTATACGGTGCATTCTTAACGATGTTCATTTCGATGAATCTCTTCTTGAT
>CAXXEO010000023.1:0-28296 GCA_963664585.2 Oscillospiraceae bacterium
TGACCGTTCGCCGCACCTATCGGTTTTTCGTGATCAAAAGCCATAAAGAACGCCCAATTCGAGATGTCAAACTCGTCTTCATATTTTGAAGTTTCCTGATAAGCACTCAGATCCTTCGTATATTCTTAAACGGGTATTTCTTTGATGTTGAGTCCATCTAACCCGCCCGTTAATTTTTTCGATCGCATAGATACTTTTCACATGTACAAACATCGGAATTTTATCGTATGCTTCGAAATATGTTCTATCAATTTCTTTATATTTGATCATGATTCTCCCCTCACTATGGTGTGTGGCCTTCCTCATTGACTTTACCACTGATTGATGTGCATCTTTTCATTGATGTTAGTTTCACTTTGCTGATTCATAGCAGCAGATTCAAACGGCATGCCCGATTGCGATGTAGCAAGGCATCATATATTCTTTGGGGTGATTCAGTACTGCCGCTATTTGTTCCGGCTCTTTTCCTGTCGGTATGCGAATGGCTGAGGCAAGACCTTCGGCCGTTACGGCCAATAGAATATTTTCAATACAACACCAAACAGATGCAAAAGCATTCAGCGAGCTGAGTGATTCCGGGATTAACAGCGGCGAGCTTTGCTTAAAAAACGGAAGAATCAAACACCCAGCGTGATAAAGCATTTCATATTGCTTTGGAATGGCATTAGCATACATTTTTTGTTGACATGTATCATGCAAATGCATTGCTCCTAATATAAATTCTAATCTTGCATCTGTTACTTTCTTCGGAATTTGTTTTATAATATTGGCGATGGCTTCTTTTTCCGTAAGCACGACAAACTCCCAATTTCTCATATGGTCGTTTGTAGGCGCTTTCAAACCAGCCGATAATATTCGTTTGATGACTTCACTGTCAACCGGTTCATCTTTAAAATCCCGAATTGTTCTGCGATTTTCTATTGCAGTATAAAAATCCATATGCTTTTCTTGCTCCTTCTTTATAAATATATTATTAATAACTGTCCTGAATTTAATAGGATTTTTGAGCAAGTAGGTCAGTCGGGCCGGTTGTCCCATTATAGCAATTTCAAATAAAAACAAGGAAAATAGGATGTTATCTCCCCCCCGCCTCCGGCGGGGGGAGATAACATAGCTCATTCCACTTTATTTTTGGAATTGCTATAGGGTTTGCTTTGAAATGGACAGAACTCGAAAGTGACCATTAGCTGACTATAGGTTTGTTTTCTCCTATGGAGAGACATTTTAGGAGAAAAAGCCCGAGCATAATGCCCGGGCTTCTAAAAAGCGGTTGGAGAGTAAATTGGTTAACCGTTAATGGTATCCAGCGTAATGGTTCCGTCCTCGTTGTAGACAACTGCATCCTTATCCATGAACATAATGTCGATTGTTTTGAAAAAATCCGCCTTGGTTTTAAACACGGGAACATTTTCGGCGATAACCTTTTTGGCTTCCTTGGCTTCATTACTGAGGAGCTTATAGGCCATCACAAGCTGAAGCTTAGCGGAGTTTACCAAAGCAGCCTCTTTATTGGTAATGTAGTAATCGCAACCGTGGCCAACGCCGGTGGCGCCACCTGCCGTTGGATGCACGGCGGGCATCACGGTGGAGATATCACCCATATCCGTACTGCCGGTTGACCAAGGAGCTGTGATAATATGCACATCATCTGTAATACACTTCATTGCCTCTACAGAAATGCTCATCAGGTTTTTATCGTTGTTAAGGGGCATATATCCCGGACGATCGGTGAGGGTAAGCTTAGCACCCATGGCCGCAGCCGCACCAGCGAAGGCGCGATTAACCTTCTTATTGGCATCCTGAATAGCAGTAACTGTCGCACCACGGACATAGCTTTCGATCTTTACATCATTTGGTATGGCGTTTAACCACCTGTCCGCCCTCGGTGATGATGGGATGGACGCGGATATGGTCGTCATCCTTAAAGGTTTCACGCAGGTTGTTGACACACTGAATCCCCTGAAGCGCGGCATACAGGGCATTAATTCCCGCGTGGGGGGGCGCCGCCCGCATGGGATGCAACACCCAGATAATTAATATTTTTGGCCATGCAGCCGTTGTTGCCAGTGTTAATTGAGAACAGGTTCTCGCCCAGATTGCCGGTATGCACCATAAAGGCAAGATCAACATCGTCCATAAAACCACGGTGCATAAACTCAACCTTACCACCGAAATAGCGGATGACGCCTTCTTTACGCAATCCCTCGCGGTAGCCGATCTCAATCAGTTCCTCTGCGGGGACGGCCATGAGCTTGATCTTTCCAGAGAGACCGTCCAGAGCACCAGGAGCTTTGAGGGACGCGGCGATGCCGAGAAGGGCGGCACTCTGCGCATGATGACCGCAGGCATGTACATAACCGGTTTCGGGATCGGCGTCTGGGTGGTTCTGGCAGATCAATGAGTCAAGCTCTCCCATGATGAGAAGACAAGGGCCGGGGCGGCCGGTGTCGATGACAGTGAAAAATCCTGGAATATTCCCCGCCTCATGGTCAGCTTGTAACCCAGCTTTTCATATTCCGCGACGAGGTATTTGTGTGTTTTTCCACTCTCTGTAGCCTGTTTCGGGGGTGGGACCAGATTTGTTTTTTCCGCGGCGAACATTAGATCTCTGTTCTTTTCTGCGGTTTCCAGAAGCAAGTCAATTTGTTTTGTTTTTCGCTCATGGTTTTCCCTCCCTTTCGCCGGTTTTTACCGGCAGATCATTTCGCGCGACGGAGAAAAGGCTGCATCCCCTTAACAAAAAATGACATGCGGCCTCACCCTCAGTCTTAAATCTGTCTTGTAATTAAATTATACCAGTCCTATATTGCTTGTCAACAGAATCCATCTATTGAAGACAGTCGAATTTGGTGATATTATGTTCACAGCAACCCTTTTATGAATGAAAAGGATAATTCTGCCACTGTTTTCTCCTCACTCTGGCCAGGGTAAGAGAAGTGAAAACAACGTGCCGTTTTAAGCAGGATTTTGGCAGTTAAAAAGGTAATCCTGCTTCTATATCCCCACTTCGGCAGGGGTTAAAAAAGTAAAAACAAAATTTGAAAAAAATTCATCATTCATATATAAAGAAGATACGATCATCCTTCTTCTTTTTTCCCCCGTCGAACGCGGGAAAAAAGAAGCAAAAACAGAGTGCCAATTGAGAGAAATCAACAACAATGAATAAAGGAGATACGATAATGCTTGGAACAGTAAAGGAATGCACTAATCAAAGGCTGCTATTCCTGTGTGATCGCCAGCGGCAGCGGGATCAAATACGCCCCTTCATGGAATGGGAGTCAAACCGCTTATGATTGTCGTCCAACAGTGACTCTGAGACGCTTTTAGGAGCGACTGTGGCCGACAAGGTGATCGGTCGCGCAGCAGCAGTCATCATGGTTCTCTTGGGGGGTGTAGAAGAAGTTTATGGGCACACCATGAGCGTGTCTGGTAGGGACTATCTCACCAAACACAGGTATTATTTGTTCCTATGGTGAGTTGGTTTCCTTTATCTATAACCGCACCATGACCGGGGGATGTCCGCTGGAGGCTTCGGTCGCCGATATAGAGGACCCCGCCGAGGCTATGACCGCCCTTCGTGCTTTCATTGCCCGTATGATGGCGGCAAAGTCGTAACCCCAGTTGCGAAAGGCCTGGCCGTCTCCTTTTGGACGCAGTGAAATTAAGATCTCGTTTCCTCGCCCTTGTCAGAGAAATGAGAACAGACTATTTTCGAGAAATTGAAGGCCGGGGATTTTTCAAAGCTTCATATTATGCTTATTCGAATAAGTTATTGCCATATATTTTTTCAGTACATTGATATGCATTGGATAAAAACTGCCAATATCATGCGTAAGTACCTCTTTACATTCATTTAGCGTCATCCACCGCATATTGACAGTTTCATTCGTTTTAGTAAGTAAAATTCCTTCTGCCCGGCAAATGAATGTCTGCAACACAAGTGAATAACCACCCGTAAGATTTTGCGCTAGAATAAAACGGCAAGTAGCTTATCACTTTATAACCATTTACTTCAATGACAACCGCATCTTTTTCACCTGCAATCTCAGTGACAGTCAATCCGGTTTCTTCCCAAACTTCTCACGGCGTAAGGCATCAAAAATATTTTCAAATTCACGTATTTTCCCGGCAGGTAACTCAAGCATGCCGTTTTCAATTCCACCGTTTTCTTTTTGACGCTCCTGAATTAAAATATAGCGCTCACCTTTCTCTGATTTTTCGATAATTGCTCCTACCGCCGGTTTTGCAAAAGTCTCTCTCATATTTTCACCTTTTTTATCAGTAAATAAATTTTAGATGATACCCGAGCACTCGATATTTTGTTTGGGTTAAACCATTTATTTCAAATTGACAAGAATGAAACCGGCAATACATAAAACCATAACCGACAATTTGCTTTATGCTGACTTGTTCCTTGTAAAACAAAATACCAATTGCAATCAGAATAACAGCAAGCGAAATATTTGCTACCAGTGAGCCAACGCTGATGTCCCCACCCCTGCACGATAAAGATAGATATATCCTACCTCAAGTCCGACAATCACAAATCCCAACACATAACTTGTCCAATTTAAACTCTTTATGTCCGTTATGACACTATGATTTTGAGAAGAAAATGAATAGATTAAAAAAACGAACAAGGCTCCAATGCAATAAGTGATGGTAAGTGATAAAAACGGATTCACATGACCCGGTGTAGATTTCGCTGTAATGTTATAAATAGTATTTGAGCCAACGATTAAAAAAATAGGCCAGAAGTATTCCATATCTTAAACCTCACAAAACATAATAATTTTTTATTTTGAACAAAACTAATCCCAAATTACTTGTGCCTTGCAAAATCTATATCTTTTATGGCAATGGATTAAATGTTCTTGTATATTCCCCCGCCTTCGGCGGGGGAATATACAAGTTTAAGATGTTGCATTGTACTAGTTTCCTGTTTTAATACGTCCGCCGTAGACGCAGTAATCAAAGACAAAGAAATAATATCATTTAAACAATATTAAGTATAGGCACATGCGAAAGTCAATTAAAAAAGCTCTCCTGACCATATGCTCTAATAAAGGACTTCTGTATTATCCCCTTATGCATGTATTCAACATGGTGTATAATTTCTCCTCACTAACATTGCTCATCAAACCAGCAATCACAGTTCATGAGAGCGTTCGGTGAATAACTTAGTATAAAATTTTTAAGCAGTGGAAGATTAAAGTTGAGGTGAGTTTATGCCAACAAAAAAACAGAAGAAAAATAAAAGTATTGAAAACCTAAAATCTCCTATTGGAGAAAATTTAAATCCCGTACAAAAAACAGGTGAGATGAAAAATCAAAATCTTAATCACAAAAAGGAAGCATTAGGACCAAATACCGAACGATAATGGGAATTCTCTGAATAGCTAGCGACCTGTCCCTATAGTTGATTAACTTGAAAACAAGCTTGTGATTTCTTCCCCCGCCTTCGGCGGGGGGAAGAAAATCACGTTTTATATATAGCCAGCTTTTAAGTTAATTGGCTATATAAGGAATAGCATTGAGTTCAGAAAGAGCATCTGTACACCTTTTTGTGTACAGATGCTCTTTTGTGTTGGGCGATTATCAGGGTAGGTATAGAAAACCTGATTCATGCGCTATTAACTGATTCTCTTTCGCGTGCGGCATAAGTCATCCATACCGGATATACTCACCGGCCTTATTGTTACTTTTCGAATGTACCCTTGACAAGCACCTCTTTGTCTCGCATCATCAGCTGTCCGCGGGCGAAGACATCCAAAATCTCAAGGCTCTCTTTGTCGAGCAGCACAACGTCCCCGTCCTTGCCGGCGGCGATACGTCCCTTCTGGCCGAGCTTCAGAACATCGGCTGGATTGGAGGTGATGGCCATCAGCGCGTTTTCCAAACTTGACCCCCTGGGTCAGCACTGCGTCTTTAACATCCCCATAAAGGCTTTGGCAGGAACCAACGTCAAGACCAATGTTATTCCCTTTGCTGTCAAAACGGGGAAGGCTGCCCTGCCCGTCGGAGGAAAAGGTAACATGGGTGGAATCAACACCCTCTTCCAGCGCCAGTCTGAGCGCGTGACTTGCCCTAGTGTCATCATCCGGCTTGGCGGAGTTACGACTGGTGGTAAAATCGATATAGCCGCCCTTTTTAGCAAACTGGAATCCCAACTTCATCACTTCCATCGAGCGTCCGACATGGGTGGGAAGAACCTGCGTAATCGGAATCTCTGTCTCATCGAACATTTGCATCAGAAGTTTGAACCCTCTCACTCCCCTCGCCCAGATGAATGTTCGTCACCCCCACCCTTACCGGCAAGCATGCCGCCCACACGAGCCTCGGCGATTACGTTGACCAGAGCCTCAAACGGCATCTGGGCGGAACGGTGGTCCGCCAGCGCTATCTCGCCTGCCCCGATAAAGCGGTCGATCAGCATGACATCCGAACGGACGCTGCCTGTGATGGTAACCACCGGTATCTCATAAGAGCCGGTATAGGCATAGCAGGTAATCCCCTCTTCGGTGAGGCCACGAGCCTTGGCCAGCAGTGCGGGCAGGCTGCGACAGACACCGTCGGTGCCCAGACAACCCACGATGGTGGTCGTACCACCCTTAATTGCGTCGGAAAGCATCAGCTCGGGAGTTCTGGTTTTGAAGCCGCCCTCACCACCGCCGCCGGTGATATGCACATGGCCGTCAATAAAGCCGGGGGCCGCAATTTTCCCCTTCGCATTGATGACCGTCACCTGAGGAAGGCTCTCAGGCAGCGTAAGCTCCTCATATATTCCTTCGATTTTCTCCCCCACAATCAGGATATCCCTGACCCCGACATAGGCTGGTGCATAAAGTTCTGCGCCCTTAATTAGAGTGATCATGGTTTTCCTCCTTATCCGTTAATAACGGCTATAAATTTTGTCGTGGTTCCTACCGCCTGCTGACAGTGGGGGGTATGTGGGTCAAAAAAGACGCTATCCCCAGGTGTAAGCAGATACTCTTTATCTCCAAAAAAGAATCGAAGCGTACCCTCGATCACATAGTTGAATTCCTGGCCGCCGTGGGTAACGAATTCAGGCCTCTGCTCTTTGGGTTCCATCATCACCAGCACGGGTTCCATATCCCTGTCCACAAAATTGGGTGCCAGGGAAAAGAAGCTGTAGCCGGGATAGCGTTCGACAAACGAGCCCTCACCCTCCTTGACCACAACACAATCGGTGACCGTCGGGGCAAGTCCGGTAAAAAACAGGGTAGGGTCCACCTCAAGTACCCCGGCCACATCATAAAGCATGCCGACCGGTATGTCCTGCGTTCCACTTTCATAGTCGTTATAGACCTCGATCGGACAACCGACCCTATGTGCGACACCCTCGGCGGTAAAGTCTGATTTTTCACGAAAACTTTTCATTCTTGCGGCGATTTCTTTAAACTGTACGGACATCTATTTCTTTCCTCCCTTTATCAATCTAGCTGCCTCAGTGGCAATTTTGATCTCTTCATTGGTTGGGATGACAACGACCCTTACGGTCGCGCCCGGTGCGGATATGTCCATCTCTTTCCCACCGGCCTGTATATTTTTTGTCTCATCAATTGATATCCCAAATCTTTCAAGACCCTTGCAGCAATTCCGGCACAGGCGTGCGGAGTTTTCACCAATGCCTGCGGTAAAGATCACCGCGTCAAGCCCTCCCATTTCAAAGGCGAAAGCGCCTATATATTTTTTGATCTGTATTTCCTGAATGGTCAGCGCAAGACCGGCAAGCCTGTTTCCCATCTGTTCGGCCTTTTCCACCTCACGGTAGTCTGAGCTTACCTCTGAAAGTCCCAGATAGCCCGAACGTTTGGTCAAAAGCTCAAGGATCTGGTCATTCGAGAGATTTTCCATTTTGGCAATATGGAAGAGAGCCATCGGATCAATATCCCCGCTTCTCGTCCCCATCTCAAGGCCACCAAAGCTACCGAAGCCGGTGGTGGTGTCCAGCGCTTTTCCACCGTCTATGGCGCAGCAGGTAGCTCCGTTTCCGATATGACAGCTCACGATCTTCAACTCATTGAGTTCTCTGCCCAAAAGCAAAGCACATCTTTCACTCACGTAAGAATGGGACATACCGTGAAAGCCATACCGCCTTACCCCATATTTCCGCTGATACCGAAAAGGGATGGCATAAGTATAGACCGTCTCGGGTATCGTAACATTAAAGCCGGTATCGAATACCGCCACTTGGGGGATCATTCCAAAATATTCCTGACATGCCCTCACCGTGTTGACTTGCGCGGGGGTGTGCAACGGCGTGATAAATCCATGCTTTACTATTTCAGAAATGACTTCCTCATTAATCACCGCGGCAGAAGGAAGCTTTGGCCCCCCCATGCCGATGCGATGCCCAATGCCGTCTATCTGGTCTATGCGTGCAAGGATAGGCGTTTCCCCCTCGGTCAAAAGCCGCACTGCCAGAAGAAAGGCTTCTTTGTGATCATAGACAGATACGCTTTCGCTTTTGACTGGCCTGAGTTTGCTCTTAAACTTATAGCGCCCATCTATACCAATCCGCTCAATCCCGATTTCTGCAAGCGTCTCTTTTGCGTCTACATCGATAAGCTGACATTTTAAAGAGGAACTTCCCGCATTCAGTACGAAAATGACCAAACCATCACATCTTTTCGTTCAATTTGTCGTGATGATTATAACATACACCGCACCGATTTGGAAACACACGAAATGTATTTAAATGGTATTTAATTTTCGCCTCTGTTTCCCCCGCCGAAGGTTGGTAAACTGAGATTGGATACTTGATTAATGATTGATTAGAAAAGTATGATAATCCACTTTTTCCAGTAACGGTTATCACAATTATAGTCAAATATGCAAATTAACATTTGTCGATATTGCTAAATGAGTTTGATCGTGTTATGATAAAAAAAAGCAAAAAATGGTATAATACTTTTTATTTTATACTTTAGAATGTGGAAACATCACAGTCTTGGCGGGGTTTATCCGATAATCGTTTTGTTTATTTATCGAATTGCTATAGAATCATTATAAAATAGGATGCAGGGAGTAATTGAACTGATGGGGAACGTAAAAATTATTGTGGATTCCGGCTGTGACATGACCCATGAGGAGATCAAACAATATGATTTTGATCTCGTCGCCCTGACCGTTTATGACGGTGATAAACAGTATTTTGATTTCTATGAGATTGATGACATAGAATACGCCAAACACCTGCGTGTATGTGAACAAATTCCCACAACCGCGCAACCCGGCCCTGAGGCTTTTGTGCAGTACTTCGAAAAATATATGAATGAGTACGACCAGATTCTGGCCGTTACCATGTCGCCGGGAGGCTCAGGCACCTATCACAGCGCTTTGATGGGTAAAGAGCTTTTTAAAGAGAAGCATCCAGACGCCTGCTGCCGGATCGAAATACATGACTGCTGGTCAACTTCAATGAATTTGGCTCTTCAGGCAATGAAGGCACATGATATGCTGGCTGAGGGCCACAGTCTTGATGAGGTACTCGCAGAGCTGGACAGGATTAAACGCATGTCCTCCACCTATTACCTTGTCGATAACACCGACTTTGTTATCAAAGGTGGGCGCGTCAGCAGCCTAAAAGGAAAGATGATTACTAAATTTCGGATTAAACCGATTATATCCATCGTGAACGGGGTTGGCGCCAATCCCTCGATGGCGATCGGATATCATAACGGCATTTCCAAGATGGCCTCTTATTTTATTAAAGAGAACGGTGGCACGAGCAAGCTTTACATCGCCCATGTGGACGCCCTTTCTAATGTAAAACTGTTGGTTGATAAAATCAAAGAGACCATTCCGGATCTTGATTATCAGGTCAACCAAATGCATGCTACGATGGCTACTCACTCCGGCCCCGACACTGTGGCGATGTTTTACGTCCGCTCGAAATAGTTTGATTATCTCGTCTTGATCTCTCCGCCTCTGGCGGGGAAAATACAGACGAAAATACAGTTGCCCAATCAGCACGGGCGCTAAGGGTTGCCATAACGATAAGTCTGTCTTGTTCTCTCCGCCTCTGTCGGGGAAAACACGGACGAAAATACAGTTGCCCAATCAACATGGGCGCTAAGGGTTGCCTTTCGGTAGCCCTTTTTGTTAAGGAGTTAATAAATGAAGATTGCCATTCCCAATAGAATTATCCCTGTGCTTGACGCCCTTGAGAAGAACGGTTTTGAAGCCTATCTGGTCGGTGGGTGTGTACGTGACAGCCTGCTTGGAAACGAACCGGCGGACTGGGACATTGCGACAAGTGCCAATCCGGATGAACTCAGACGGGTTTTCTCTTCCTACAAAAGCTTCGACGTAGGCATCGCCCACGGCACCCTTTCGGTGATATCAGAGGATCAACCCGTGGAAATTACAAGCTTTCGAAAGGATGGTCCGTATTCTGACCGGCGCAGACCGGACAGTGTGAGTTTTGGAAAGAATCTTCCTGTTGACCTTGGCCGCCGTGATTTCACCATAAACGCGATGGCCTATTCGGAAAAGACCGGCATTGTAGACCTATTCGGAGGCATGGTTGACCTGCGCGACGGCATCATCCGGTGCGTTGGAGACCCCGATGCCAGATTTTGCGAAGATGCCCTTCGGATCATGCGTGCCCTTCGTTTTGCGGCTCAGCACAATTTTAGCTTGCATCCAGACACCGCTAAGGCAGTCATAAGCCATGCAGGACTTTTGGAAGAGATCGCCCCCGAGCGGGTCGCGAAGGAGCTGGATAAGCTGATCCTTACCTCAAAAGCCGGGGTGATTCTGACCGCCTATCCCGAGGTGCTTCCCTTTTTGTCCCGTCATCTTGCGGCGTTGTCTGCCCAGAAACGGCAGCGACTGTGTGCCGAGCTTACGGCGTGTCCCCCCATCCTATCCATGCGGCTTTGCTTTTTGTTAAAGGACTGTCCAGACATTAACACTGCTATGAGGCGTTTGGGCTATTCGAAAGCGCTGATTGCTGAGGTATGTGCCCTTTGTTCGCTTTTGGCTCTACCCTTTCCATGTGACAGGGTAGGTATAAAGCGCCTGTTGAAAACCTTCGATATTAAAGCGGTTTTAGGACGAGCAGAGCTGGAAAACATCGTAGGTGAAGCTGACAGAACCGCGAAACTTCACGAGCTTCTAGATGACATTCTCGCTTCAAACGAGCCGTATTCTCTTGTCGGACTGTCCATAAGGGGCGAAGAGCTTCTCACACTAGGCATCCATCCAGGGCCGAGAGTCGGAAAAATCCTGGATCAGCTTCTCAATATGGTGATAGAAAATCCGACTTTAAATGTTCATGGCCACCTGTTAGAGCTTGCGCAGCAAATGCTATGACAATCAAAATCATGCCACTGTTACCCCGCCTTTGGTGAGATTGCAGTGGCAAAAATATTATTCACTGGATGATATGAACACACATGTAACGATCATTCCTCCTATGTTCTCCCACAAAAGGCAGGGAAAGAAGATGCAATTTAGGTTGAAACAATGCACTTTGCATACTTACGTACATTCCGTACTATATATGTGATAAAAGCATTACGGTATGGCAATATGGTTAAACGGCAATTATTGTTCCTTTATGCCTCCACTCCGGTGGGGGTATAAAGGTGATTTAAGCTGAAATCTAAGAATATTTCGGTGTGGTGAATATGGCAAATAATGATCAAAACGTAGATAACCATAGTGATGAAAATCTTGACGGTTGCGACAACGATCGTCAAGATAATCATGATGACCATGACGGGCATGACGGGCATGACGGGCATGACGGGCATGGCGGGCATGGCGGGCATGGCGAACATGACCACCATCAGTGTATCATAACCTCAAACGAATTGATTTTGCTGGCATCGGCTATCGCGTTGACCCTGACAAAGGACAAAAGTTTTCGAGAGCTTGAGACCCTTGTCAATCTTTTTTCACTGGTAGAGGACAATCTGAAAGCAATCCTCGTCCAACGCTCAATAAATAACAGAATTGAGCCTTTCATCGATATTAGGCTTTGAGTTTTGACAAATCCCAATTAAATGATATAATCCTGCCTTTTTAACAAAAATCAAAAAGCAATTTTTTAAAATCAACAAATGAACATTTCTGCCGTTTTGGCGGGTTGTTCATCTGTTTTTTGCTGTATTTTCACATAGTTGCATCTGCTCGCATGCTGAAGAGGTGGGACACATTCTCTTGCCGGGTAGCGTTAAGCCACACATGGCCGTATGATGTGGTAAAAGCAATCTGAGTAAGGGGAGATTATATTTGGATCAAATGGATTATTATCAGACCGATGCAACCTTAGAACACGAACAACACTATAATGGCATGGGAATGGGCATGGATATGGCCGACATGCATTCGTGCCGTGATCCCCTACCCTATCCCAGCCCCATGGCCCTCCGCCAAAACTATCGAGATGGACGCATTCTTTTACATAGCTTCGCAGGCACAGTATCTGAACTTACGGCCGTCATGCAGTATCTATATAATTCCAACACTCTTAAGGCGACGCATCCGGAGATGGCATCACTTCTGCATTGCATTTCCATGACTGAGATGCACCATTTTCAATTATTGGGCACTGCCCTCGTATCGCTTGGTATAGATCCCAAATATCGCACCATTGCTTCAGGCCGTGATGGATGGTGGTCGCCAAAACCGCCGACGATCAGCTACAACAAAGCTCCAAAGATGGTTCTGCTGGAGAACATCGACGGCGAACGCAAAGCCATCGACCTATACTATCGTTCCATCGAAATGATCGAAGATCAAAACATACAGGCGCTGCTCAGAAGGATTATTATGGATGAAGAGATGCACATCAAACTTCTCACTCAGGCATTGGAGGGAGCTGAACAATAGTGTTTTTGCTTCTATCCCCCGCCTTCGGCGGGGGATAGAGATATGTTCAAGTTGCTCACACAAGCGATGGAGGAGAACAACAGTGTTTACAAACAGCACCGCTGTAAATTAGATATAGCAAATTAACTTAAAAACTGGCTATATATAAATCGTCATTTTCTTCCCCCTCCTTCGGCGGGGGAAGAAATCACAAGCTTGTTTTCAAGTTAATCAACTATAAATCTTTTATCGCCAAGTAAACATCCGCCGGCTTAGCCGGCGGCTTTTCTTATGCGGGTATAACCCGCTGTTACTGGCTGCCATTGCAATGGCATATTACGGTCTGACATTTGCAAAAGCTTATTACTTGCTACCCTTGAAAGGGTCTTCGTATTCCCTGAATGTCAACTGATCCTGCAGCTTATCTTCTTTTAATTGGTTTTGGATATATTCAGCGATCTTTTTGGTGTTTTTCCCCACTGTGTCCACATAGTATCCACGACACCAAAAAGATCGGTTGCCATGTTTATACTTTAAATTCGCATGTCGTTCATGTATGATCAGACTGCTTTTGCCTTTGAGAAATCCCATAAAGCTTGAAACGCTCATCTTCGGCGGGATTTCCACCAGCATGTGAATGTGATCCGTACAAACTTCTGCTTCAATAATGTTAATACCTTTCCAGGAACACAATTCTCTTAGAATTTTGCCGATTTCTTCTCGCTTTTCACCATAAAATATTTCCCTGCGGTATTTTGGCGCGAACACGACGTGATATTTACAATTCCACGTTGTATGTGCTAGACTTTTATTGTCATTCATTTCGAATGTCCTCCTTTTGATGTACTCTTGCAGTTGCCAGACCGCAAGTTTATTCTACATCAAAAGGAGTTTTTTGGTCCGCTTCATCGCTAAAGCTTTTTTTGCTCCACCGACATAGTCGGTGGTTGTTTTCACAATACAAACGGGTTAAAAACGGCTTTTTTCAAGCCGTTTTTAACCCGTTACTGTTGATTAATCTAATCTGCCTATGCTTCACTGTTCTTTAAGATCCTTCGTGTGGGCAAGCTTGCCAGAATCAAGAATCCAAGTCTTTATAGATGGGGTTTTTTAAACTCAATAAGCTGGCTGTGCACCCCACAATGCCAGTTATCAAGAACATCACGGCCATGCCTGAACCTTTCCCAGCGCCGACTATACTAGAAAGCACCTGTTGTACTGGTGATACAGTCAGCATAAACGGCTCAAAAATATGGTCTGCAAAAACACCGCCGAGAAAAAGCCCGATGGGAATCGTAATGTTTTGGAAAGTGTCACGTGTAGAGAAAACCCGTCCCTGCATTTCAATGGGTACTTTTGTCCGCATAATTGTGGTAAGGTTTGCGTTGAGAAATGGCAACGGCAAGTTTCCGGCAAAGGCGGCAAACACCCAAATCGCCACATTTTGCCCGATCGCCCATAAAACATCACATAGCAAAAATGAAATGGCGCAGGAAAGAAAAATTACCTTTATCCGGCTCTTAGCTGGTTTTGCACTTGTCACAAGTACACTTCCGACAAGCGCGCCGATCCCAACAGCAGAAGACACCTTGCCTAACGTGATCTGATTTTTGTTTGTCCGTGCAAGAATCAGGGCAGGCATGATACCGTTTCCGCCCATGGATGCCAAAAGATTAATAAATGAAAAGAAAAGGATTATCTTCCAAATTGGCGTGTGCTCTTTTAAAAAATTCAATCCCGCGACACAGCTTTTGAAAAAAGGCTCTTTCTTTTCATTGACGCTCACCACCACTGCAGGTATTCTGATAAAGAACAGCAGTGTAATAAAGGCGACAGCAAAAGAAAGCAAATCCACGATAAGTACAGTCTGAAGCCCACCAAATGAAAGTATCGCGGTCGCAATCGCGGGAGTCAGAATGGTCACCAGCGAATTGGAAAGGGCTTGCAACCCGCTTGCACGTACATAATGCTTCTTAGGAACAATAAGTGTTTGCGCAACATAAGCGGCGGGGTTTTGAAACGCGTTCATAAAACTGAGCGTAAAATTAATCCCATATAAATGCCATATTCTTAAGTTTTCTGTACCATACAAAAAAAATATCGTCATTGTTCCCAGTGCCGCAATCAAATCACTCACGAGCATAACTTTCTTTTTATCCCATCTGTCGGCCAGCGTTCCGGCCGCAAAGCAAAACAGAATGGATGGCAAATAAGAACAAACCGCAAGCAATGTGATGCTTGACGCCGTGCCCTGTTGTTCATAGACCCAAATGATAAGCGCAAAATTGGTCGTGGCAGTACCTAATGATGAGACCGCCTGACTGCTCCAAAGAATCAGAAAGCTCCACAATTCGGATAGGTTATTTAATTGTTTCATGACTTTGCTCCTTAAAATCAAAATTCGATTTAAGAAATGCAAAGTCCGATTTCGGGCGGCAGTTTCACCGCTCCATGCTCTTTCCGCCCTTGTTCAGACCCTGCATGGAGCTAAACGAATGGTGAGAGGCAATTCCATAGTAAGTTCCTCAAAAGAAGCAGATTTTTACCTGTCCCTATGTTTTTCTTTCTTTTTTGCTGATGCAGTTCAAATTGCCGTTGTTTCTCCTCTTGTGCTTTTTGACTGATGATAGACTTCTGTTCTAATTTTTTCTGTTCCTGCTGCATTTTTAATGCTTGTTGCGCTTTGGTACCGATGATGCTTAACTGCATCCGGTCTGCCAACCGAAACTGTGTTTTTTTCTTTGCTTTACTATTGTAACGTTTTTCATGTTATTTTTCAAGTTATTGGAAATCATGCAATAAAGGATGTACCCTTTTGGAAGAATAAGATTTAGTTTTTGCCTATATCTCCCTCTCAGGCGGGCAAATTACTAACACAATTCAGCTTTTACAGCTGCACTTTATAAGGTATGACGCATCCCTTTTGACTGGACGCTTTTGCAATACCTCTCAATTTGTCAAAAACAACAAAAAACAAGTGCGATCTGGTTTAATATGCACCCAAGTTTACTCTTGTATTTATGTAGGTAAAATTATAAAATAAAAAGAATACAAGTTGGTTTGCAGTCACTGGCTTATCATGCTTTTCTGTATCCTTCCCCCGCCAAAAGTTGGGAAAAGGGATTCATTCTATTTGAAAACAGTTTCTGCTCGTTTGTTCTTAAAATTTTTATATTAGGTGGAGATGTATAATGGAATTCAATTATGCTAAACGGATGTCCTCATTAAAGGCGTCTGAAATCAGAGAGATTTTGAAGGTGACCGAAAGGCCGGAGGTCATTTCATTTGCCGGTGGGCTGCCTGCGCCAGAGCTTTTTCCAGTCAAGGAAATCATTGAAGTCAGCAGAATTGTTCTCGAAGAATCAGGCCCGAAAGCACTGCAATATTCCACCACCGAAGGCTATGCACCTTTAAGGGAATGGATTGCCAATCGGATGAACACAAGGCTTGGCACTTCTTTTGATAAAGACAATATAATGATCACACATGGTTCACAGCAGTCGCTTGATCTTTCGGGCAAGGTGTTTTTGGACGAGGATGATGTCGTTTTGTGTGAGAGCCCTACCTATCTTGCCGCCATCACGGCATTTAGGGCGTATGGCTGTCAGTTTATCGAAATACCGACCGACGATGAAGGTATGATGATGGATGAACTGGAAAAGGTCCTCAAAAAAACGAAAAACGTAAAATTAATTTATGTCATTCCAGATTTCCAAAACCCAACGGGAAAGACTTGGAGCCTTAACAGAAGAAAGCAGCTTGCAAAGCTAGCCATGCAATATCATGTGATGGTGGCCGAGGATAATCCTTATGGAGAACTTCGCTATGAAGGAGAGTCCCTGCCATCCGTACAGTCATTTGATACGCTTGGTTACGTCCTTGGTTACGGAACATTCTCCAAAATCTTCTGCCCCGGCTATAGAATCGGCTGGATTGCTGGTGATAAAGAGCTCATTAGCAAATATGTGATGGTAAAGCAAGGTGTAGATTTGCAGTGCAATACCCTTGCGCAGATGGAAATTGCAAAGTATCTGGAATTATATGATATTGATAAACATATAGACGAAATCCGCGAAGTCTACAGAAAGCGCAGGGATCTGGCTATTAGTGTCATGGAAAAAGAGTTCCCGGCTGGTGTTACATTTACAAGACCGCAGGGCGGCCTGTTCGCTTGGGTTGAACTTCCCGCAAACATCAATGCGCGAGATGTTCTGGTCAAAAGCCTTGAAAAGAATGTTGCATTTGTGCCCGGCGGCTCTTTCTTCCCGAATGGCGGAAGAGAAAATACCTTTAGAATCAATTTTTCAAACATGCCCGAAGACAGAATCGCAGATGGTCTTAAGCTTCTCGGCGAAGTATTGCATGAGTTTGTTGGCTAAATTTTCATTGAAGCGGACAAGCTGTCAATTAACACCGTCCAAGTAAAAGGCACATGAAGCGTAAGATAATCCTCTCAAGCCCCACACCGGAAGTGTAAAACCAATTCCAATTTTGCCTCTGTTCCCCCGCCTTCGGCAGGGGAACAGAGGCAAAACTATATACTCCCCCCTTCGTGCGTAAAAACCTATAGTTGATTGCTACATTGTCAAGCCAAATGCGACAGTTCGAGTAGAAAGAGCTGGGAAGGTGTATTCCAATTAAGACATTTTCGGGGTCTATTGTTTATAAGCAGAAGAGAAGAAGACAGGTTTTGATGAGAAACAGTGGACAGAACAGTACCTTTCGGAAAGAACTCTCTGAGCAAACCGTTACCGTACTCATTGCTTCCTCTCTGATGCGGACAATATGGATCAGCGAAATAAAGAGTTAAGCCTAGATCTTTCTGGATTACATCATAACAGGCAAATTCACCGCCACGATCTGTTGTTGCTGTTTTGAATGTGCCTTGTGGCAATAAAGTGTGCAGGTGCTTGATTGCAGCTTCCATGGAAGCTGCCGTTCGATCAGGAATGGGAACGGCTGTATAGAACCTTGTTTTTCGTTCCACAAAGGTGGCCAAGCAACCGCTGGAACCCCTAGAGAAAACCACCGTATCAAGTTCCCAATGCCCAAATGTTTCTCTGGTATATACCTCTTTGGGTCTCTTGTGGATAGAAGTACCACGAGCATAATGCGCAAGATTTTTACAGCTTCTCTTTTTTCCATTACGGCGCAGCACATCTGCGGTGAGTCCGTTCAGTCGTCCGGCATAAAGCCAGTTGTATATTGTTTTAAAGCTCAGTTGGCTTGAAGTAACGGTATGTGATATTTGTTCTGGCGACCAGGTCTCTTTCAGCTTTTCTGCCACAACTGCGCACAACTCCTCGTTCCATTTCCCTTGAGGTTTGCTGTTGTGCCGTTTCTTCTGGTAATCCAGTTGTGCTTCTTCTGCGTTATACGCTCGGGCACCGTAAAAACGTTTCAATTCTCTAGCGATACTGCTGTGGTGACATCCCAGACGTGATGCGATTTTCCGGGTCGTATATCCGATTTGACGGAGTTCCTCTATCTTTCCTCGTTCGAATGTTGTAAAATGGTGGTGGCTCATGGCTGCCTCCTTGTGTGAATGTTGTTGTTGCAAACTCTATTCTACACGTTTTGGCCGCCTTGGGCTATCTTTTTTCTGTCGCATTTCATTTTACAATGTAGCGATTAACTTGCAAACAAGCTTGTGATTTCTTCCCCCACCGAAGGCGGGGGAAGAAAATGACGTTTTATATAGCCAGTTTTTAAGTCAATTGGCTATATGATCTGCATTGCAATGTTTTTGCGAGATGGGACAGGGGGTAACTATGGTAATGGCAGGTCTTTTCCATGAGAGAATATTTCGTAGAAAAGACTAAGCGGACAGGCTTATAGAATAAAGATATTTTGCATAGACTTTACTACACACTTTTTTATGGACGCCTTTTCCATTTACATTGTACAGCTCGAATGGTAAACTTTTGATAAAAGCATTCTAAGTGCCCAACTGCTTAACGGCAGCCACCAGGGATGACATTATCATTCTGATGTTGTCCCCCATCGAAGGCGGGAAAACAAAGACAAAAAACCAACACATGAGTTTGCACTATTTTTATGCCGCAAATCACAGAAAATATCATCATGTCAAGTTTACCCCGTCAGCGGCTGGGGAAAACTGAGACGTAAATACAAAGGTGAATGGAGCTTTTATGAAGACAGGTAAGCTGATTGCCGCACTGGCCGTGATTTTAACGGCCAGTGCCACCCTATTCTTTTTATGGCGCACTCCTTCGCTGCCCGCTCTGTCAGGAGAGCTGAAACTGGCGGTAGTGGGTCAAGCTCTTGTTAAGATTGAAGACGCTGATTTTACCAGCCGCTTTTACCAGCTTGCGTCAAAGGCAAAACCTGTTTTGATCGGCCGTTATGAGACCCCAGTCGCAGAATTCACGGCAGGCGGCACAGCCTTTACCGTCATGACAGATTCCCGTGGAAATTATGCGATTGCTTCAGCCAGGCAAAAATATAAGATTGACAAAGGCGAATACGGAAAGCTCGCCATCCATGACGGTCTTCGTCCCGTGGTACTTGCGAATACTCCCCTGCCTATCCTTGTTACACTGTCGGATTCCAGCATCCTTTTACCCCCCTGTGAATCAAGCTGGCAGTACCGCTCCATCGACGGTATTTTTCATGACTATACCGCTGACCTCCTCTGCCCACAAACACAGTTGGCAAATGGCTTAAGCGCTACAGCCCTCAGTTTTTCTGCGCCACCGCAGACTGTAAAGCTATCCGTCAGCCGTGACGGCACAGCCGTTTATCAATCTGAGACAGCGGACGGGCTTAAGTTTACGTTGACGGTCTATGGTGACTATCTTTACCAGACCGAAGCGAGCTGGAATACTGATCTTTTTCGTGGAAGCTGCCGCTATAATATAACCGTCGCTTATAAAAAGGTGATCACCTTTGACATATCCGCTTCTTCCACATTACCGGGCGAGTTTCTTGTACTGCGAGTGGGCGGTGCCGAAGCGAGTGATCAGGTCAATGCCAAGACGGACCTGAACTTTACCCCCACCTTTTTCCCTCTCGATGGTGGAATGTCCGCCCTCATGCCGATTGACTACAGCCTCTCACCGGGCAACTATTCTATCACGATCAACGCAGGCGGCAAAAGCCAGCGTTTTACACTAACCATCGATAAAAAGTCCTTCGTCATTCAGCGCATGACCGTTTCCGAGTCCACTGCCGACAGCACGATCAACAGCCAGAAGGCCAACGCTGAATTTACCCAAAAGGTCACACGACTCAAATCTGTCAGCGACCCCGAGGTCTATTTCAGCGGCAAATTTATCATGCCGGTTCAAGGTGAAATCACCACCGAGTTTGGTTCCATCCGCTATATTAACAACGGTCCGACACCCACACGACATGGAGGAATTGATATTGCCGCCGACCTGGGCACAAAAGTTCTCGCTTCTGGAAGAGGTCGTGTGCTTTTTTCTGAATATATTGCCCTTACAGGGAACACAATACTGTTAGAACACGGACTTGGACTGAAAACCAGTTATTATCACATGGATAAGCTTGCCGTCAAAGCCGGAGAAATGGTGGAGAAGGGCCAGGTAATAGGTTATGTGGGATCAACCGGTTTTTCGACCGGCCCGCATCTGCATTTTGCCGCCATGGTGGGATCGGTATATATCAACCCCTGGACGCTGATGGATGAGGAGACCATTTTTGGCCGCCCCTGAAATGAATACAGAATGTGTCCTCGGAAATAATCCCGTCCTTCCTTCGCGGCACATAGGGAGGTAAACAATGAAAAAAGGGTTCACTACACTGTTGTCCGCGCTCATCCTGATGACAGGGATCACAGGGTGCAGCTTCACTAATCCCTTTACCCAATCCTCAGAGCCACAAACCCCATTGGATGATCCCACCAGCCTGACAAGCCCCGATCATCCTGTCATTCTTCTCTTTGAAGGCATTGCAAACGCCGATGTGGAAATAATCGGCAAGGCAGTCAATTTGGAAAGCTTTAATATCTCCGCCGACGTCTATGAACTTGCTAAGCACCCCATTATGATAACCGCCATTCGATATGTCAACGATAAGCTTGATTATAAGATCAAGGATACTCTAACGGATGGCAATACCGCCACCCTGAAGGTAGCGGTGGAATACCCAGATTTGTCCCCCATTCTCGCGTCCACCTATACAAAATATGCCCCGATTATCGCTTCACAAATGGCTACCGGCAACTTTGACGCAAAGGTCACCGGCAGAAGTATCGCGATTACTGTCTCGGCCGAACTGGTCAAGAACGAAAGCATCAAAACCAAAAAGCAAGAAATCGAGATTAAATGCGCCAAGGTAGACGATAAATGGCAGGTCATCATGGACGATACCCTCATCAATGTATGCACCGCCAACCTTTCCTCCGCCGTCAGCAAGCTGGACCTCTCCACCTTCGCCGCCAGTGGCAAGCAGGGCATATCTACCCCTGCATCTAGCAGCAAGGCGAGCTCATCTACCCCTGCATCTAGCAGCAAGGCGAGCTCATCTACCACTGCATCCAGTAGTAAGTCAGGCGCGTCTTCTACTGCCTCCAGCAGCAAAACGGGTTCTTCTTCTGCCTCTGTCTCCAGCAGCAAATAGTTTTGGCCGCGTAAAGGCCCTGTAAAGCGGGGCACCAGAAAATGTGGGTCACAGGGACAACAATATGACCTACGGCCCCAAGCCGATAGTAAAAATGCAACAAGAGAGGCACCGCAATTGCGGTGCCTCTCTTGTTGCTTCCTATTTGTAATATATTTTTTAAATCACTTAAAAAGTGAAAGAAGGATACCAGCCGCTACCGCCGAACCAATAACACCGGCTACATTCGGTCCCATGGCATGCATGAGCAAATAGTTGCCAGGATTTGCTTTTTGTCCTTCAATCTGTGATATACGTGCAGCCATAGGAACAGCAGATACCCCTGCTGAGCCTATAAGCGGATTGATCTTTCCTTTTGTTGCCCAGCACATGGCTTTTCCGATGAGAAGTCCTCCCACTGTGCTGAACATGAAAGCAATCAGTCCAAGCGCAATAATTTTCAAGGTTTGAGGCTTTAAAAATTCAGTTCCGACAGCCGTAGCACCGACTGTAAGGCTTAGGAAGATGGTCACGATATTAATAAGTGCATTCTGTGCCGTATCTGAAAGTCTGTCAACGACCCCGGATTCCTTGAACAGATTTCCTAACATAAGCATGCCAATCAGCGGAGCCACAGATGGCAGAAGCAGTATGCACAAAATAGACACAACAATTGGGAAACATATCTTTTCCAGCTTAGATACTACACGCATTTGTTCCATTTTAATGACGCGTTCTTTTTCTGTCGTAAGTAATCGCATAATTGGGGGCTGGATCATTGGAATAAGTGCCATGTAAGAATAGGCTGCGATGGCGATGGGTGCCAGCAAGTGGGGGGCAAGTCTTGTTGTAAGATAGATAGCTGTCGGTCCATCCGCACCGCCTATAATTCCTATTGATGCAGCTTCAGCAGGGGTAAATCCGAGTACAGTAGAGATGACAAAAGCAACGGCAATTCCAAATTGTGCACCGGCACCGATCAACATGCTGCTGGGACGGGCAATGAGAGGACCAAAATCGGTCATAGCGCCAATTCCCAAGAATATGAGGGAGGGATAAATTCCTTTTTTCACACCCAGATACAGATAATATAAAAGCCCCCCTGCTTCGGTAGAGCTTGCCGGTTCGCTCATTAAGCCCGTGAGCGGCAGATTCGCAAGAAGCACACCAAAGGCAATCGGCAATAGAAGAAGTGGTTCAAACTTCTTGGCAATTGCCAAGTAAATAAGGACGCAAGCAACGATGATCATGATGAAAGTTTGCCATGTTAACGCAACAAACCCAGAGTCATTCCATAACTTAATTAACGAATCAACAAACACAGTTTAAATCCTCCTAAAATAATCAAAGTCACAGACTATGCTCTCAAGTTGTTCACGGCATTCGCTTGCTTGCCCTGTCTTTCTAAATATCGAATCAAAGCTGAAAACATCCGGATGATAGTCCATAAAGCCACAAGTACCGCAAATACAACAGCCATGACAAATATCGCGGTAAAAACACTCTGAGATAATGGCATTTACTTCACCCCCTTTCCAAATGTAAAAAAAATTTACAAATAGCAGAACAAAAAGTGGATAACTTCAAAAGAAGCTCTCCACCCTAAAGCTAAAAGCTTAAAACAGTTTTAATAATAGCTGTAACTGTATATTTTCAAAATGATAACATGTATATCTGAAAATGTCAATTTGAAAATTAATCTTTAAAATTGAAGCGGCCCATAAATATGCCAGTTTTTGATATATCCAAATTCAAAACAGAAAGATCTGAACTATATAGCCAATTAACTTAAAAACTGGCTATATATAAAACGTCATTTTCTTTCCCCGCCTTCGGCGGAGGAAGAAATCACAAGCTTGTTTTCAAGTTAATCGCTACATTGTCAAGCCAAATGCGACAGTTCGAGTAGAAAGAGCTGGGAAGGTGTATTCCAATTAAGACATTTTCGGGGTCTATTGTTTATAAGCAGAAGAGAAGAAGACAGGTTTTGATGAGAAACAGTGGACAGAACAGTACCTTTCGGAAAGAACTCTCTGAGCAAACCGTTACCGTACTCATTGCTTCCTCTCTGATGCGGACAATATGGATCAGCGAAATAAAGAGTTAAGCCTAGATCTTTCTGGATTACATCATAACAGGCAAATTCACCGCCACGATCTGTTGTTGCTGTTTTGAATGTGCCTTGTGGCAATAAAGTGTGCAGGTGCTTGATTGCAGCTTCCATGGAAGCTGCCGTTCGATCAGGAATGGGAACGGCTGTATAGAACCTTGTTTTTCGTTCTACAAAGGTGGCCAAGCAACTACTGGAACCCCTAGAGGAAACCACCGTATCAAGTTCCCAATGCCCAAATGTTTCTCTGGTATATACCTCTTTCGGTCTCTTGCGGATAGAAGTACCACGAGCATAATGCGCAAGATTTTTACAGCATCTCTTTTTTCCATTACGGCGCAGCACATCTGCGGTGAGTCCGTTCAGTCGTCCGACATAAAGCCAGTTGTATATTGTTTTAAAGCTCAGTTGGCTTGAAGTAACGGTATGTGATATTTGTTCTGGCGACCAGGTCTCTTTCAGCTTTTCTGCCACAGCTGCGCACAACTCCTCGTTCCATTTCCCTTGAGGTTTGCTGTTGTGCCGTTTCTTCTGGTAATCCAGTTGTGCTTCTTCTGCGTTATACGCTCGGGCACCGTAAAAACGTTTCAATTCTCTAGCGATACTGCTGTGGTGACATCCCAGACGTGATGCGATTTTCTGGGTCGTATATCCGATTTGACGGAGTTCCTCTATCTTTCCTCGTTCGAATGTTGTAAAATGGTGGTGGCTCATGGCTGCCTCCTTGTGTGAATGTTGTTGTTGCAAACTCTATTCTACACGTTTTGGCTGCCTTGGGCTATCTTTTTTCTGTCGCATTTCATTTTACAATGTAGCAATCAACTATACAAATAAAAAACCAATTTTCAAGAATTTATTAGAAAAAGTGCGATTCCAAGAAATCTTTGATATAATCGCACCTCGATAGTCAAATTTAACTCTGACCGTTTCATTTGCGGAAATATTTATCGCTGTGTATGGGCTTTGCACGAACAGATTATTGAAGCAAAGTATTAATGTACGGAAGCACACCTTTTCAGGCGACATTGTATCCAATATTAACTTTCGCACCTTTTTTTCGATATATAAATTATAGTTTATAAATTTGAAAGGAGGAAAATTACTTGATAAGTGAAGTAAGGACTAATCAACCGGGAAGTACAAACTACCTACGCAATTCCAATCAGCAATCAAAAACAAGTCAAGCCACACAAGCACAGGAAAACAGCGGCGTATCCTCAGATGTTGTGGAGATCGGAACCAGTTCGCTTTCTTCCTCTGTTTATACAAAGCCGGATCATCGGAAGTCGGCTGCTTTAGACATAGAAAAGATTAAGCAACAGGCAGAAAAAGCGACGGAGAACCTGCGTCTTCTTGTTGAAAAGCTGATTCTGCATCAGGGTAAGACCTCGGGCTCCGCGACCGAGAGTGAAAGCAGTACGTTAGAGACAGATACTGTAGAACAGGCACAGTTATCCATTTCACAAGACGGAGAGTTTGGTGTGGAAGCCGTCAGCGACCGGATTGTCGATTTTGCTATTGCAATCTCCGGAAATGACAAAACGAAACTTGCTGAGCTAAAAGCATCCATTGATAAAGGATTTGCAGAAGCGGAAAAATCGTTTGGCGGATCGCTGCCAAGCATCTGCAACCAGACCTATGATAAAATCATGGAAAAGTTGGACAAATGGAGTCAGGATGAATAGATTGTATCCTGATTAGCTCCATACATATTTACGTTTTTATTATCCTTACACTAGCAATATTTATCTAAAGCGGTTAAATAGTGATATCTTTTTACGGTATACCCAATTAATCCTGTAAACTACAGTTTACAGGATTTTGTTGTGTAGTAAACATCCGCCGGCTTAGCCGGCGGCTTTTCTTATGCGGGTATAACCCGCTGTTACTGGCTGCCATTGCAATGGCATATTACGGTCTGACATTTGCAAAAGCTTATTACTTGCTACCCTTGAAAGGGTCTTCGTATTCCCTGAATGTCAATTGATCCTGCAGCTTATCTTCTTTTAATTGGTTTTGGATATATTCAGCGATCTTTTTGGTGTTTTTCCCCACTGTGTCCACATAGTATCCACGACACCAAAAAGATCGGTTGCCATGTTTATACTTTAAATTCGCATGTCGTTCATGTATGATCAGACTGCTTTTGCCTTTGAGAAATCCCATAAAGCTTGAAACGCTCATCTTCGGCGGGATTTCCACCAGCATGTGAATGTGATCCGTACAAACTTCTGCTTCAATAATGTTAATACCTTTCCAGGAACACAATTCTCTTAGAATTTTGCCGATTTCTTCTCGCTTTTCACCATAAAATATTTCCCTGCGGTATTTTGGCGCGAACACGACGTGATATTTACAATTCCACGTTGTATGTGCTAGACTTTTATTGTCATTCATTTCGAATGTCCTCCTTTTGATGTACTCTTGCAGTTGCCAGACCGCAAGTTTATTCTACATCAAAAGGAGTTTTTTGGTCCGCTTCATCGCTAAAGCTTTTTTTGCTCCACCGACATAGTCGGTGGTTGTTTTCACAACGAAAAGTAGACACTATCTTTTTTGATAGTGTCTACTTTTATCTTACTAGTACCTTATAATATCTAAATCTTATATGACAATGAGTTAAATGTTCTTGTATATTCCCCCGCCGACGGCGGGGAAATATACAAGTTCAAGATGTTGCATTGTACTAGTTTAGTTTACGTGGGGATTTTGTTTTCCCAAAAGCAAGTTTTAGTTTTCAGGATAAGTGGCGGACAAGGTTTGTTATAAACATAGAAATTAGCATGAAATACTTTTTCTGAGAATAAAATGGATCAAGCACTATTGTTTTTATATAAGTCATTTGAATTCATTCATGCAAGACAATAGTCATATTTAAGGCAGACTGATAACAAATTCAATATATAGCCGAAACATTCAAATAAAAATGAAAGGAGGCTGTATCAAAGATACGGATTATGAAAGCTTTGGCTATGCAGCCCTCTATGTTGATAGAATTGTAACGAGATGACTATTATTTTAAAGTGAGGTGAGTGGATATGGAATTGGAATACTTAAAACTGGCAAATGGCCTTGGTATGTGGATTTCTTGTATTCCGGCGGTCGCACTCGTCGTCTTCCAGGCTCTTCTGTTTACGAAGAAAGCGGTAAATGACGGACAAAAAATGGGAATCACGAAAGAACAGATGTGGAATAGCGCAAAAAGTGCGTTTGCTGCTTCAATCGGTCCCTCTCTCGTAATTGTCATTGGAATGGTTGGTCTTTTGACATCCATGGGCGGACCTGTCGCGTGGATGAGACTTTCCTATATTGGATCAGTTATGTACGAACTCAGTGCCGCAGACAGGGCTGCAACTGCCGCCGGATGTACGCTGGGAACCAATAATATGACCGCGGAAGCATTTGCGAATGCAGTGTGGGGTCATGGTGATTTGCAGCTTGGGATGGATCATTGTATCAGCCTTGTTTACAGATAAAATGGGCACCCCTTAGAGACAAAGTAGCGGGAAACAGCACAGCCATCATGGGTGTCATCAGCGTTGGCGGTGCCATGGGCGCATTTGGCTATCAGTCTTGGGACCGCGCCGTTCCATTATTTACCGCACAAACTTGGTCTGTAATCTTTGGTTTCGTTGTGATGACCCGTCCTTGCTCTTTACGCGAAGAAAACAAATGCCGGGTGGGCGAAAAAGTTTGGATTAACGATTGCAATGGTTTTAGGAATGATTGGCGGTGCTTTTTTCTTATAAGGCATCGACAGTAGTCATCCGCTATTTCGAATACACAATGTCATCTACAAATAGAAGGGGTGAGAAAATGGAACCAAACACAAAAGTGAATTCAGTATTTCGAGATGAATTCTTACCATATATTATCAAATGGGGACGGGGTCTCAACCTGCTTGGCGTAGTACTTTGCTTTGGCCCCTGCCTCTACCTCGCATTGATGGGAATCATGCCTCGGGCGGGCGATACTGATCGCGGGACTTGCCGTCCAGTTTCCTACCGTAATTTCCGCCTATATTTATGAGCCGATTTCCCTACTTTGCGGTCCTCGGCATCCCGGGCACCTATATGTCCTTTCTCTCAGGCAACATCAGCAACATGCGTGTTCCCTGTTCAGCGGTCGCCCAGAGTGCCGCCGGCGTAAAAGAAGGAAGCGACGAGGGGGACCATTATTGCGACAATTGGTATCGCTGTGTCTATTTTCGTTAACCTTGCCGTATTGACCATCGGCGTCGTTTTGGGCGCTTATGTCTTTTACCTTACTTCCGCTGAGTATTAAGAATTCGTTCAACTTGTTGCTGCCGGCGCTGTTTGCAGCGCTGTTTGCCAGTTCGATTGTGAATAACCCAAAACTCGCAATCGTTTCAGTACCGTTGTCGTTGACTCTGACACTTCTCAAAAAATACAAAATGCTATCATTCATGCCTTCTGCACTTATTGTGCCATTCGTCATTCTAACATGCGTTTTTGGAACAATGGGTCTTGGTATCGCGATGGTCAAAAAGGCGTCCTCAAATAGAGAACGTCTGTCTTTGCTCAAGAGGTTTTTGCATCAATCTTTTTACATACATAATATTAAATTGAATAGACAGTTTGAAAGGAGTTGCTTTTCATGCTTGGCAATACCGCTCTAAAAGCATCGAAGAAACCAAAAGCGTACTCAATCATCTCGCAAGCAACCATCTGGGAACATCCTGAAGGTCCGTACAGGAGAATTCGAGGCCGTAAAATGGAGTGCCAAGGTACTCAAAG
>CAXXEO010000024.1:0-21364 GCA_963664585.2 Oscillospiraceae bacterium
TTGATGTTCCAACAAGCCCAAGCAGAAGACTGTAAGATACACCGATCGTCTTGGAATATTCCTGACCAAAAAATAGGTAAATACCCCCTAAAACAAGGTAAGTATTGGTGAGGCTCGCTAATAGCCCGGCCAGACCATAGGTGAGAATTTGCCCCTTGTCAAAAGAGACAAACCACTTTTTAAACGCCTGAAAGCTTACGCCCGCCACAAATCCTATCAGAATGCGCGGCAGAAAGCAGATGACCAAACTCCAGAAGCTGCCAGAAATCTCTCCGATGGAATAGAAGGGGGTAAATACGAATGCGACGGGAGATGGAGGGGTAAATGTCCACACGATGAAACTAAAGAGTCCAAAGAAAAAGCCCATCGCTGTCCCCGCCCCTGTGCCAAGCAGGATGGCGGTGATGATCACCGGAACATGAGAAAGGGTTGCCACAATGGGCCCAAAGGCGGGCAGAGAGCCCAGTGGTGTGAAACACACGATTGCTTCAATTGCCAGAAGCATGGAAAACTGCGTCAGGAAGAGAGTTCTGCCCCGGTCTGTGCTGGTTTGCATGATAATTCCTCCTTGCTGCTGCTCCGTTAGGATGTAGCGCAAATCATATTTATATACAGAATAAGACTGATAGTCCCATTCAATATACCAAAATCAACCTGTTTCTGATTACTCGGCGTTCATTTCTTATTTATATTCCACTGTTTTCACCCTATTTTGACGTGTTCTTTTCATATATCAGGCGGAGCCCCTCCAGGACCAGGTTATCGCAAATGGCGACCTCCCTGCGGCAGTTGATAACAATTTCATTTGCCAGACCACCTGTCGCGACCACAAACGCTTTCTCTCCCATTTCTTCCTCAATGCGGTCAACAAGTCCATCAAGCATCGCAGCCGTGCCGAAAACAATACCCGACTGCATGGATGAAATCGAATTTTTACCAATCACCTTTTGGGGTGCCTCAATGCTGATATGGGTAAGCTGAGCGGCACGGCTTGTCAGGGCTTCGAGAGTTATTTTCACCCCGGCAGAGATAATGGCACCGATAAAGTTCCCCTTTTTATCAATCACCCCGGCCGTTGTCGCGGTGCCAAGATCAAAAACAATACAGGGCAATGGGTAAAGGGCAATTGCTGCGATAGCACCCGCAACCAGATCCGCACCAAGCTGGGCGGGATTGTCGATCAGAATATTAAGTCCTGATTTAATACCCGGGCCCAAAACCAGAGGCTTGATCCCAGTGAGCATCTGAATGGCGCGCTGAAAAGCCAGCGTAAGCTCAGGAACAACACAACAGATTATAGCGCCTGAAAATTCCTTCATCGTCACGTCATGGAGAGCCATAATTTCTTTAAGCTGAATCGCATATTGTTCATCGGTAAAGCGTTTTTCAGTCACCATGCGGGAGACGAAAATTAAATGGTCCCCTTGATAGGCGCCCAACGTAATATTGGAATTACCGATATCGACTGTTAAAAGCATGTTTTTGTCCTCCTACATTTGCCGATTATACTTTTTGAGCATATTTATATCTGTTTTTCCATTACGCAGGCGAAAAAAAAGATATGGGTTATCGTTTAATACGAAATGAGTATGATTAGCCGCCAAACAACATAACCACAAATTTCGTCATGAGCGGGAAGAGCGATATGGCAGAAAACAAACGGGCCATCTGCATTGTTGCAATCTTCGGTGCGTCACCGCCCAAATCCATGGCAATGATGGCCATATCGCTGACCCCACCCGGCGAGGTTGCAAAAAGCGCGGTTGTTAAATCCACTTTGGTAAAACGTCTGATGATAAGGCTCAAAAAAATGTTTGTCAATATGTAACCAACCATCATAATCACAGCCGGGACGATGACTGAGCCAATACCCAGCACATCTGTCATTCCAACACCTGAACCAATGATTAATCCTGCCCCCACTTGCACGTATTTGCGCTTTGACAATGGCAGAAAGGCTTTGTCACTCTTAATATTGTATAGGGCAACGGCCAAAGTGGAAAAGGCAAGGGTTCCCGAGGGCATTTTACTGATATAGCCGCATACTCCGCTGACAAGAGCAATGGCAATTGTGATGAGCATATCTTTTGTTGTGCGGACCGGCCTCGACACTGCGCTGCTTAGATCTGGTGCCTCTGTTTGGATAAGATTGGCCCTGGGGTCAAAACGAGCCGCCAGATATTTGAGCATCGTGGGAAAGGTACAGATGACAAAAATCAGCCTGGTAAGGTGCATAATCGCCACTTGGGACTGGTTGGCGCCCATTTGCGGAGCAAGAAGTGATATCTCAGTGACACCCCCTGGCGTCGTCGCAAGCATTGCTGTGACTAGATCCATATTGGACACGCTGCTGATCAGAAAACCTGCTCCGATGTTGAGAACCATAAGTCCACCGAGCATAATCAAAATCGGTACAAGAAGATATTTAAACTCAGCAAGATCCTTTTTCCCGATTTTTATTCCCAGATATCCCCCGGCAAAGCTTTGCGTGATAATTCTCAGATACCACGGCGTAAAGGCAATCCCCGCAGAAAGTACGTTAAATACCGCTACACCAAGTAATGATCCGATAATGCCGCCAGCCGGAAGCTTTAGCTTATCGTTGGCAATAAGGCCACAAATTAATCCGACGATTACGGTAAGGATGAAACGCAAAAGGTAACTCAAATATAACAACTCCAGCCGCTTATTCGCCATACACTAAATCCCGTTTAAATGACACTCTGGCTTTTTGTGTTTCCTCACCTAGGGCGAGGGAAACAAAGACGGGAAACTCATTTAATACGGGATTAGTACCATATTTGAATATTATACAGCAGCTTGACGTTGTCTGCAATATTTTCTGTTTAAATGACGACAAAAAAGGTCTGCTAAAAAAGAGAAGCATAGATTATAGTTGATTAACTTGAAAACAAGCTTGTGATTTCTCCCCCCGCCGAAGGCGGGGGGAGAAAATGACGTTTTATATATAGCCAGTTTTTAAGTTAATTAACTGTATGTCGCACTTGATCGGACATTCAAGAATCACCATCAGGGCATGCTTTGGGCAAAACCGTTCGATGGCCTAAAATACTGACACGCTTAGCGGTCATACTCGCCTCCTTTTGAAGTGGAAGGGGGAGGAAGCAAATAGCCATTTAGTCTCCCATTGTCAAAAAGCCCAAACCTTTTTGGGGTTTGGGCTTTTTGATTGTTATTCAATGAAATACAATTCACTATCATAGAGGAATGGATCGGGGCTCGTCATATACGGGGAGCATAAGTCCCACGTTTTAAGCGCACAAGGTATCCAAAGTTCCGAGCTTGTAGCCCTTATCTAAAATCAACTTAATAATTTGGGGCAACGCTTCTGCGGTTGTGGCTTTACTACTGTCCGAGTGCATCAGGATGATATCCCCCGATCTTAAATTGTCGGAAACATTTTTCACAATATTCGGAACCTCTTTTTGTGACCAGTCCAGCGTATCAATGGACCATAACACAATTTTGCAGTTCATCGAGTTGAGCGTATCAATCACCTTCTGATCGATGGCTCCATAAGGCGGTCGAATGACACGCGGGCTTTGTCCTGTGATTTTTGAAATCGCGTTTTGGCTGTCAGTGATTTGCTTTTTGATTTCGTCAGCCGATAATGCGGTCAGATTCGCATGCTGCTCACAGTGGCTGCCGATATAATTGCCGCTATCAAACGCTTTTTTCACCACATCCGGATATTTTTTAGCATATTCGCCGATAAAGAAAAAATTGCCCTTTACCTTATTTTCCGCAAGTATATCAACTATTTTGGAGGTGATTTTTATATCTGGGCCATCATCAAAGGTCAAATAAACGGTATTGTCTTGCGGCTGCCCGTTTAAATAGACCGCACCTTTATGAAGTGCCCCATATTCTTTTGCTCCTTTGCGCATGGCGAGCATATTGTTCCATGCCGTTCCTGTTACGTTTTTAGAAATTCCTAAAATATCATAAACCAAATACTCCGGTTTTGAATTCACATTGGTTGCAGAGGTGGAACTTTGAAAATCGGCATTTGAAGACAAGCTTCCACTGCTACTATGGGCAATAGAGCTTTGATTTTTGTTATTATTACATGAAGGCAATGCCAACAATACCACCACTGCGGATAGATACGCTAGAATTTTCCTAATGTGATATTCCCCCTGTCAAAATAGATTTTTTCACTTCATCCTACAATATAGCGTAGCTGTGGCCATGCAGACCATAATCTTTACGGCCCTACAGAGTTTGGTAGGCTGATCTAAAACATGCTGCATTCCGCGCATAAGAGGGATGTTTGCCAGCTTACCAGCTTTTACCCTCAGTGTGTTGTCTTCGATATTCATCCATCACACAGTCCTCAGGATTACCCCAAAATGGCTGTCACCCTTTGTGCGAATTCCTGTGGATTTTCCAACATCGGGAGATGACATGAATCATCGATAAAGTGAATCTTCATCTTTGCTAACTCTTCATCAAGCAAATTCAAATCATGAATCATAAGCGGATAGTCCTTTTTTCCACGGTTTCCATATAGACCATAAACGTCATGGTGGATGTGCTTCAGATCATCAGTATAATCAAAGTCTTCTTTTAAAGCTACCTTTAGCTCATATGTATAATTGATCTCTTCTTCTTTGAGCATTGCATATACCGAGTTGCCAATCTTTTTTTGATTTTCTTCCATCAACAGATTTCGATAAAAAGGTTCCGTAGGCTTTAAAAAAGCTTCAACTAATATCGTTTTTTTGATATGAACTTCGTCCAGAGCCGATAAATGCAATGCGATGATTCCACCCATGCTGTGCCCAAGAATAAAATCATATGTTTGATGGTTGGATAAATAAGTTTCGTAAACCCACCTAGATAAATCAGCTACCGTCCTGCACTTTTTTGTGACGTCCCTGGGATATTCGACATATTCGATCTCATGTATTTTGAAAATATCTTTTATATTGTTCCATATCCAGGGCTGACAATTTGAACCATATAAAAACATTCCTTTCATAGGAAACCTCCGAAATATATAGAATTCTTTGATTTTATCATACCATCTTAAAAGCCATAAATAGTTACCACTCCCATTGCAACCCCTAAGGCCCCTTCATCGACGATGGTATCCGTCTTCTGTCGATTTCCAGTATACCCCAAATTCTTGTTCTCTGCAACAGGCTCAGCCACGCTCCCCACGCCTCTGCATTATTTGATAGCGCGATTAATCCCACAAAACCGGAGAGCCACCCTCTCGGATAGCTCTACCGTTTTATGGTTTTTTCGAAAGAGGCTGCATTTTTTTTTGCACTGATAGAACATTTGAGTTTAAAATCATTCATCAGGCTCGTATTTTTCCGCTACCAATGGGGATAAAAGATACTGTCATAAATTAAATATCGTTCATTATGCCGCAGATTTGGTTGCAGTATTCAGCATCCTATTGATTCAATTGCTTCAGCGCGAGCTCTAGCTCCTTTAATTTCAGCGCATACGCTTGCTGCGCCAGCTCCGACGCCTCCTGATGCCTGAGAAGGGCATACTTTTCAGCGTTATTCGCGATACTGATGTCCCCCGATGTTTCAAGCTCGCTGATGTCAGTATCAATCGCCGCAAGTTGTTCGGTACGCTCCTTTTCGCTTGCGTTAAGATTATCTTCGTAGTTTAACGTTTGCTTCAGCTTCAGACTGTCCGCCGTGCCTGATGCGAGGTGTGTCATCAGTGAGGGCAGTTTATTTTGATTCAGCCTGTAATTTGCGTACACCTGCTTGGCAATATCGTCATAGGTATCGTTCGTATTGGCTTTTTGCGCGTTCAGCGCAGTAGTACCCTGCTCGACCGCCAATTTCTGCGCCTTGTTTGCTGCTTTCTGCGCCGCCGAATAATAAGAACTCGTGCCGGTAGAACTAGAAGAACCGGAACGCGAGGAATTGGAAGAATCAGAACCGTTATACACCATTCTGGAATTGTCAAAGCCAGCTCCTTTAGAAAATGCGACAACTTCATTATTGGGTATAAAATTTCCATTTTCGTCAAAATCGTACTCTGTTCCGTCCTCTGTTGTATAGGTATACCCCGCCATGGTAAACCCTCCTTGTTATTTTTTATGCCAACCCGAGAAAACGGCAGCTTGCGTCGGCAATCGCCGTGACAAGAGCGTCCAGATTCTCATCGAATATTTGATTGTCCTCTTCGTTTGTGATGAAGCCAAGCTCGACCAACATTGAAGGGGAATTTGTCCCGCACATACTTTCCAGTATCATCCCCCGCCAGGGGGGAGGATACAGTTTTACTTTTTTGCTCCGAGAAACCGGCAGCTTGCGTCGATCGCCGTGACAAGAGCGTCCAGATTCTCATTAAAAATACTTTCCGGTATCCTCCCCCCAACAGAGGGGGGAGGATACCATTTTACTTTTTTGGTCCGAGAAACCGGCAGCTTGCGTCGGCAATCGCCGCGACAAGAGCGTCCAGATTCTCATCGAATATTTGATTGTCCTCTTCGTTTGTGATGAAGCCAAGCTCGACCAACATTGAAGGGGAATTTGTCCCGCTGTTACAGTAGTAGTTGAGAAGTGGGCTTGCCCGATAGCCCTTGTAAATTCCCTCGCCATAACCGCCCCTGCCGCAGCGTGCCTTCATCCCCACCACTTTAACGCCCGCTATCATGTCCGCTGCCCAGTTTATATAGCTCGCGGGAGCCTTTGAGTGCAGCCAGATTTCAAGGCCGGTGGCGGTAGCCGACCCGCCATTTCTATGGCAGCAGATAGCCAGATCGCAGTTGTTCACCCGCTCAAGCTTTGTTCGGGCCGAAAGCGACGGGTAACAATCTGTTGTTCTGGTCATGATGACCTCCATGCCGCGGCGCTCAAACTCCCTCTGGAGCTTTAACGCATAAGTGAGATTATCATTCTTTTCATAGCGGATGCCATTCACAGCTCCCGAATCGCCGCCACCGTGCCCGGCGTCAATCCATATCTTAGCCATTATTTATGTCCTCTTTTGTTTCTGAAACGACCTCGGATACGGTTGCCATTGTTATGGCCTGCTCTGCTACCTTTTCCCCTGTCTCCTCTGCACGCGACATGATGAGAGAGACGATTTTTTCTAAAAAGGGTGGCGTTTCGACACCGATATCAGCTATATTTTCGAGAATGCTGATGATCTCGTTGGCAATCAGCCAGACGGCCACCAGAGCAGCGACCGCAAAGGAAAACGGCAGAGTAATCCCTACCGTTTTCGTCGTCACCATTAAAAGCTGATCTACCGCCGCGCCTAACGCCACTAAAAGCCACATACAGATTTTCTTAGCAATTCCACGAAGTCCCTTGCTGGAGCTCACCCTGTCCTCCCTGTACGGGGCCGCCATAATCCCTGTGATATAATCCGCGAGGTTCATCGCCACCAGTATGTATACCGGTATTGCCAAAATCCCCATCCATGCGCTTAATGCGGTAAACACCGCGATAAAAATTGCTTTTGTCTTGTCCATTTTGTCACCTGTCCTTTGATATAGTAAAGATTAAGTCGTGTAATCCTCTTATTACTAGTACATTGTAAAATTTTAACTTTGCATATCCCCGCTTTCAGCGGGGGGTATACAAGAACATTTAACCCATTGTTATATAAGATTTAGATATTACAAGGTACTAGAAATTTGTATTATGCCCCTAACAACTGCGCAACCATTTTTTCAAGATAAGTTTTCTGCGCTACACCCACCACATAAACATCCTCGTAAACTGCAGGTGTCGTTGGCGTTTCAGCCGTGACAATTTCCTGTTCAATGACCCTTTTGAACATAATCGTATAGTCCGTATACAGATTGGTTTGTGTGACATCGTGTGTCGTGGAAACATTTGTGTCGGGGTCTGTTTCGGTTACTGATTTGGTGGTAACAATTGCGATCTGATTTGTATCTGCCAGTTTAGCAAGCAAAGCATCAAGCCCCCCCACACCATCAAAATAAAGGGTTAGCGTATCCCTGTTGGCGTTCTGAATATTCTGGCTGCCTCCAATCACTCGAATGACTGGAAGTTCAGTACCGTTTTTCAACGTGATTTTGTCCATGTTTTTTCCTCCTTAAATTAAAATACATAGCATCCATCTGCATCTGTGGTTGCTGAAACCAACGTAGTTGAGGGTATGTTGCAAGCAGGGCGAAAACCATATTGCCCTCGATATGATTGATCGTTACTTAAAGTACCATCAATTACGACGAGTCGAGTGACCCCAGAGCTTTCCATTACAGGAGTACGCACCCGCCATTTCCAGGCTGTACCAACTGTAGTTGGTTTGCTACTGGAAGGTGTATTGTCATAAGCCTGCTGGGTCAAATAAGAAATACGATTACTTGCGGTAGAGAATAGTGACCAGAGTGCACCTTCTGCGATGCCATATTCATTCCCTAATCCAACTTCAGTACGAGATGGAAGAAAGATCTTTCTGGATATATCCTCATAACCACTACCATCGACCTCAGATCTTGTCACACGAATGGTAGTGTTTAGAAAAAGGGCTTTTTCGGCAGCTGTAAACAAATGCAGAAACCCAGCTTTCGCAGAGTATTGCGTCTTATAACTACTTACACTGGCGCTTGTGCCTGGAGGAGCATCTGCTGGATGAGCCGAAGCATACCAAGTACCCGCCGTACTGTCTTTGTTCAGCCACTGGTCAATATTTGATACACTGTAAAGACTATTACCTCCGATTTGTCGTGCGGTAACAGAGTTAAGCGGTTCCGCTGCGTCCACGGCACGAAGGTCAATAATCTTCTCTGTGATTAGTGTAATGGCATCTGCAGGGTACGCTGGTGTGCAAGATTGATTCTTTGCTGCGACCCTCCAGGTGATTGGTAAAGCGGTTTCGATATTGACCTGATAGGCCCCTAATTTTACTTTATCGCCCACCGAAAGACTGCTAATCGCGATACCTTTGTTGTAGAATTTTCTCCAAACCCCATCTATTTTTGTGTACCCCTCCTTATCGTTCCATATTCCTCCGACATTGCTGTATGGCTTGCTTTCGCGCCATACGCCGTTAATATTGCTGTAAGCTGGCATTTAAACGCCCCCTAAACATACATAAGCCATACATCACCGTTACTTCCCCCTGATGGAGAAGCGGCTGACATAATCATATTTCTCACCTGTGGGGACGTGTAATTGGAATTGGACTGAGCTACAAGTGCGCCTGTCATAGTGCCGCCCGCAAGATCAGTCTTGCCATCCATTTCCTTTTCCAGTTTACCGAAAGCAGCATTTATGTCATCGGTGGCTGCAATTGCCGACGCCGCTCCGGGCTTTGAGTAGCCTGTCAGTGCAATGTCTGCACCGCCCAATGTAATGCTCAACCCAGTCTTATTGTTAACGGTAGTAGGGTCACCCTGTGGTCCCTGCTCTCCTTGTACGCCTTGAGCGCCTTGCGCCCCTTGTATTCCCTGCACACCCTGCATTCCTTGCGGGCCTTGATCGCCTTGCGTCCCTTGTGGGCCTTGCGCTCCCGTGGGCCCTGCCGGGCCGGTTATTCCTGATGGGCCTTGAATGCCCTGTGTCCCTTGGTTTCCCTGAATACCCTGCACACCCGAAGGACCTTGTAATCCTCTCGGCCCTGTCTCCCCTTTTACTCCCTGCGGCCCTGAGGCTCCTGTTGCGCCCGTTTCCCCTTTAATGCCATTGATGACAGTATTTGTACCGTCATCTGTGATTGTACAGTTAGCAAATTTCAGTCTAGACCGCTGGGTGAGTGTATTTCCCAAATAGTCGAGGATCACATGCCCGCTTGAGCCAGTGGCTGCCCATGTCACGCCGTCATTGGATGTCTCAATGACGTTATCAGCATTCAGCCTTATCCGCCTTATATCCTCGCTGATTACGCCATCTTCTATATCAAGGGCAACAAGCTCATCAATCAGGAGATTATAGTTTCCTAAAGCAAGAAGCACTTTCCCAACATTGTCGAACCTTGCTTTAAGCTGCGCCGCTGTCATTCCTGAATCTCCCGGTCTGTCAGGCAGGCTGGCAACATCCTGATTGGTAAAGTCTGCACTTTCAAATTTTAAATCTGTTAATGCCATATTTACTCCTATCGTGCAAATCCGCCGAAGCGGTATCGTTTTATGACCCCGTAAACGCCGAAGCCCTCGTCAACCTCGTGATTGAGAACGGTGAGCTGTAATGTTTTATATCTTCTCGCTCGTCCCTTCAGCGGGACAATCTGTGGCCTGTCTGACGTGTTAAAGGAAAATCTTTCGAAATCAAGATCTGAAAAATCAAGGATGTCCATTCTCGCGGACGCAACCGCAAAGCCAAAGTCATCTTCTGTCTCAACCAGCACTTGTGCGGAAGAATGAGTATAGGGCTTGATCAGTATGCCGCTTCCCCTTCGGAGCATGTGCTTCGTCAGCATAAAGTTTCCATCATCGTCAGCTTGGGTGCTCCACGAAGCAGAAATCGCCGCCCCGTCGTCGGAGTATTTCTCCATCGTAGATATATCGCTGTTAAATCGGCACAGTTTTCCATCCGCGGTGCCGAAATACAGAATTCCGCCGCGCTGCAAAAAGCAAATGGCCGAAATATTCGTCCAATGATAGCACTCATAAACATAGTCGCCATTTTGCTGCTTATAGGTTTTATTCTGCTTTCCGTCCAGGATATAGCAGCGGGAGTTCACGCACACAATAAAATAGCCATCCCATTCAACGGTAACAGCCGAGCTGAGGTTTTCTTCTTTTGTGAGCGCAAAGTCGACGAAATACTAACGGTTTTGCACCATCTTTTCAGTGGTGACGATATTGGAGGTAATTGCAAACACGCCCTGACGAGACAAAAACAATGGCTCACCGCGTAGAGTCCCCATTGCTCCTTTGGATACCGCGCCGATTCCAGTGACAGAGGGCACACGGACAAAGACGGTTTCATCATCTACCGTCGCGGTGGGGCGCAGGAAAACGGTAGAATCCTGCTCGTTATCCTCCTTTATGATAGCCAAGTACTTTCCAATCGGGAGGTAGCCCATGATTTCGGTCTCGTTCGAGCCGATGTAGTCATAACCTGTGTCAGGCCAGAAGGTAGGGTCAGAGAAATCGCACCGGTAATCAATCCCTTTTTCGGCGCCGGCGGCAAAGATCGTGTTGTCGCTGTAAATCGCGGCAACGGTCGCCTTATTCACCTTATCCGCATAGCCTTCTCTTACTTTGGAGGCGGTAATTTTTACATTATCCTGCCCCGTGACAGGCGATACACCGGGTGCTGCGCTGAACGTTACCTTTCCGGTCGTTCGGTTGACAGTAAAGTTTATGTTCTCGACAAGGTCGGTCCATGTGCCGTCGGAGCCAAGCTTCTGCGCGGTGACTAAAGCGGCGTCCAAATCCCCGTAGGAAAGCTGATATTCCGTAACGTTTGCCATCCCCAAAAAGCCCTCGCACCATTTTGGCTGGATCAGGTTGATGGCCTCCAGTGCCGTACCGCCCCCGGCAGTCGGAGAGCGGCCTATGATGATTTCAGGTATTTTACCGACGACTGCCGAAACGGTGTTACCGTCATAGGCCAAAAACTCAGCCCCTGTAAAAACATAGAGCTTGCCACCCATAAAAACAGAGGTGCTTCTGGCATTGTTGACTTCCGCAATCAGCTCCGTCACGGTATTCACGGACGTGTTTAGCTCGTAGAGCTTTGTCCCACCGTGAACAAGGATATGCTGCGTTTCTCCTATCACAGCCATAAAAATCCCGTTGATGGGTGAATCCACCTTGACCAGTGTCCTCCAGCCCATTCGTTTTTCAGGCATACCGCCAGTATCCGAGATGAGGTTCGGTGCCCAAGGGGACCTTGCCCTGTCCACCAAAAAGGCATCGGTAGATAGATCAACCCCTTTAAAGTTGCCATAATTGGTTGTGTAAACCTTCTTGTCATTGTCAATATTAACGCTATGCACGCTATATCCCCCTAGTAATCTTTACAAAGCCGCGTTCACTCTCATTCACTGCATTCACAAAGTGTTGCTGGAACAACATCTGCCTGCCTGTGTCGTTGTCGTCAAAGTAAAGCTTCGAGGCCAGCCCATAAGGGAACGCTCCCCTCACAAGACTATCCTCATAGGGGATGTGGTCGGAAAGTGCCACGATAGACGGAATCTCGGTCAGGATGGTTTTTCCGTTATTTAGACGTATCCCATTGTTGGCCTCATAGGTATCGCTGAGAAGCATGTTGATGTGTGTCAGGGCGAATGGCTCATAGTAGGCGGTGTTGGTATCAAAAAACAGGTGGCATGCCGCCGTCAACAATTCTCTTCCTGTCATAAATCCCCCCCCTTTTTTATTTATATTTTGTCTCTTCCCTCACCGCTGGCGGGGAAGTTATAAAGTGAAACAGGTTTAAAATGAAGGAGGGAGGTTGCCCTCCCCCCCTTCTCAGATTGTATTCTAATACAAAATCCGCAGACAGACATGCGACAACAAAGGACACGCAGGAAAAAGCCTATCGCCCTCGATCGTGCGAGTCTCGTGTGGGTACAGGGTATCCCCAAAATGGTCGTCGATATAGTCAAAAGCATTTGAATGGGCAGGTTGCCCTCTTCATTTTGATTAAGGCAGTACGATTGTCTGCACTTTGACATCCGCCGAGCCTGTCACAGTAATTTTTCCGCCCGTGACAAATCCACTTGATTCCACAACAGCGGCGACCACACCGGAAACCGGAACTGATATGACAAGATCGGCTGTGGCGCTAAGCCCGCTGCCCTTCTTAATGGTAACCATCTCAGCGTTGGCAGTGTCCGCGTTGGTAATGAGCAGAAGCACTCTTTGATCCGCGGCACCCGCAATATTCACCACCGCTCCATCCGTCGCGTTGCAGGCGGCGGCAGTGGTCACAGTAACATATTTATTGAACTTATTGATAACGGTATTGCTTATTACAGTTGCAGCCATGTTTCATTCCCTCTTACTTTCTACCCTTGATGACGTAAATTTCCTTAGGTCTGACGACCTTTCCGCCGTACACATCAAGGCCCTTGACGGCATCGGCGAAGAGTCCCTCGGGACGGTATGCCTCTGTCTCATCGATCTGGCCAGCGAAAGCGATCGCTTTTTTGGTACGAATCATCATATAGTCGTCGGTTCCGTCGTTATAAAGGTTGTTGGACATTTTCACGGACGCACCGTTGTATAAGCCCACAATTCCCTTTTTCACCAGATTGACATTATCAGTTAGCATTTCGGTAAGTGAATTTTTGAACAGGCTGTAGAACCACAGGGTAATGGTAATGATGACCTCGTCCTTCAGCGATACACCACTATTCCAAAGTGTGACAAAAGCGGTATCAACAGCGGCCTTAGCAGCTGCTGAGGTTGTGATCTGCAATGATGTCGAAAAACTGCCCGCACCAGCGGCAAGAGTTGCAATAAAGGTATCTCTTTTCTCGGCCAGCGCACGGGTGGACTCTTCCATTAGAGCTGCCATCAGTCCGTCGACAGACTGTGCCTTATCGACGTCGTCAACCTTAAAGTTGAAGTATTTAGCCTGATCGATCATTAAGTATTGCGAAGAATCCGCAATATCCTCGGGCGCACCGATATCGTTGCCCGCATAATCACCTATTGTGGGACGAGAAACGCCAAGTATCTTGATCTGGTTTCCTCTTTTCGCCTCACCTTCGAACCGATAGTCGCAATCCTCGGCAAGCACGCAGAACTTTTCCAGCTCATGCTGAATGTGCTTGCTCCATACAAGGGGTTTAAAATTTGCATATGCCATTTTGTTTTACCTCCATTTTGTCATTGATTTCATTACGGCCTTCATGATTTTGGGATCGTTAAGCTGTGTGGATGATAACTGATCCACCTCACCCGGCGTGTAGTAGTCCTTGTCCTGCGCCGAAGAAGCGTTTACCGCCCCGATCACGGGGGGGGACCGGCTTTCTGCTCACATCCAGCACAGCTTTCACAGCGTTGTAGGCGATCAGATTACTGACTCCCTGCGACCGAAGGGCGACGAACTGCTTACCCAGCTCATCGACGGTTTTTACCTTGTTTTCGCTGTCGGTGCGATAAGTCAGGCCTCGCGCTAAGCGTAAGGCTCGCTTAAATCTTATCATGGTGTGTGTCGGCTTTATCAACCTCCCCGCCCACCGGAGATGGGGAAATAGAGACAGGATAATCGCCTGTAGCTTCTAAATCAATTCTAGATTGTCCTATTTTCCGTTTCATTTTCGGAAGGGCGAACGATGACCCTTATCCACTCTCTCTTACACTTGGGGCACTGAAATGTAAGAATATCCATCTTTCGGCCAAGCTGTTCGGCAACCTCGCTTTTGATAATCCGCGCATCAATCGGACAGTTACATTGCATTTTATATCCCTCCCCCCACCTGCTGTAACGACGTCAGTTGCTGCACCGTCTGCTCCGGTATCTCCTGCGACACTTGTAACCGCGTAGTCATTTGCTTTTGTGACCCTCTTTTTTTTAGGATTTCCTGAAGCTTACTCTTCGGCACAATCGCGTCATCGTCCAGTGCCTCGACATATTCCTCAAAGGTGATGTGACCGCTGGCCAGTACACTGCCAAGGCTCTGCTCCTGTGCATATTTACTGTATGGATTGGTCGGTGAGACATCGACTCGTATGCCAACCTTCATATCTCTCAGTTCCTCCTGCGACAGAATCAGAATGCCTTCCTCTGTTTCGACTTCCAGACCGTTGGGATTATAGGCCATCCACACTTCATACCAAATCAGCGCGATGTCCTCTATAAACTGACGAAACAGGGCGATCTGCTCGTTGAGTGGAATGGCTGCCTGATCCCTGACGGCGATAATTGCCGAGCCGGACGCCTGTTCCGGATTGATATTGCCAAGCGCAGCATCACCGGCGCCTGCAAGCTCTCTCGTTTGGCAAACAAGTTCGAGCTGCAAATTATGGGCATCTGCCGACATCGGCGCGGGGGCGACATAGGCAAAAGCGTCCGCAACCCTTTGCACACTGCCGGTAACTTCCAGAGCCACCCCCACCTTATCTACGTCCTCGATATTGGCTATCCCCGTCGAAGAGTAGACTGGCTTGGCAAAAGCAGTCATTTTTGTTGAGATTTCGCGCCTTGCCAGCAGTCGATTGGCTGCAATCTGATTGGGGATAAGTTGTGTAACCTCGCCGTTTCCTCTGGCGCTGTTTTTTTTGCGCATCCAACAAAGTGATGCAATCGGGTAAACTGAAAGTCCATCAATCGCGGTTTCCGGCTGATAGATTACGTTTCGCGTTGTACGAGTAAAATGTAGAGCTCCATTCTTCAACTCGAGATACAAAATACATGAGCATTTGTCCACGCCCCCGACTTCGCTCTTGGCGCATCCTATTAAGTTTTCAATGTCTTCATCGCCCAGAATTGATATTATTTCTTCCTCGGGGATTCCGTTTTGGATTGCTTCTCTTTTGACATCCTCAGTATTTCGTCGCTCATAGATAATGATATACGGCTGCTTTTGGATGTCGTCCTACTGCTCGTCCGCAAAATAGATATTGGTGTTATCGATGAGCTGGCAGTCAAGGTCGGAATTATAAAAATATACATAAGTATCCCCGGCAATGCAGGCATCCTTGACCGCTTCCCACATTTTTCGGTCCATCTTCTGTTTTTCCCATATCCTTGCGGCATGCGCATTGAGACTGTCGCAAACGCCTAAAGCGCCCTCATGGTTTCTGCTCGTCATTGGCGAGTAATGGATCGTCATGTTATTCATGGCGACCGAGGCAATTTTGTACTCGCAGGATGGCTGGATAAAATTATAAAACGGAAGGCTTTCGCCTCCCGCTTCAAGTCCTTCCCATTGCCGCCCCTCGAAAAAGTTATGTGCCCTTTCCGTTGCACTGTAAAGCCCTGCCTGATTGTGGTGATCAACACCCTGCCTGTACTTTCTCCAGATTTCTGTCGCTTCAATCTCGATCAAGCTTCATCTGCCCCCTTCCTGTTCCGTCATAGACTTCGATATTTGCCATCATGGTGTTGAGTTTCTGTAGCTCTCGGCTTAGCTTTGGCTTATGCCGCGGCAGCTTCAAAAGCGGCCTTGGCGGCCTTCCGTCTGATGCGGCCCCATCCCCAAAACCTGTACGGTAGATCAGTATGGCAGAAAGCGCACCGATCAAAAGCCATAGCATTTCCATAGCAAACTCCTTTCCGCCGCCTTATATGAATATATAGATAATAAGGCTCTTTTCAAATTACCCTCACCCGATCTCCCGTGCCGGTGGGTTTCGGCTTTGGTTTTTCAGCACTGAAATTGTATGCGTGGCTCTCCTGCGGCTTACGGTGCGGCGCGGGTCTTCCCGCCACAAAGTACCGGATGGCATCCGGAGCATGGGTCAGCTCGTGCGGTTCTTTGGCGCAGTCCTCCGTATTTTTCGGGTCATACTGCAAAGATGGAATGCAGCGGATTAAATTCTCGCAGTTATCGAATATCCGCAGATTGGCAATAGTATGACCCTGATCATCCTCCGTCGGCCTAAGCCATTCTTTCAAAGCGTACCATCCTTGTATGCGGTCATTGTCCGCCTTGACAATTGGCACGCCATGCTTTGTAAATAGCTCCGCCGCGCTCTCGCCGGTTTCCTGCCTGCGATTCCACAGATCTGGGGGTGCAATATATGCATAAATAACTTCAACTGTCATAGCTTTAATCTCTTCGGCTGCTTCAGATATGATCAAATTACTTTTATAAATCTCCTTGTAAACATACGCTCGAGCGTTATGATCAATAGCAATCCAATATCCTGCGAGCATATCTAACCCATAGTCCATTACGAAATAGCGCCGCCAATCCACCGGAATGGGGTACGGCCGCATCACATGGATGTCCGGTCTAAACTCTTTAAAATACTGCCCTGCGAACACATTCCAATCGCCTTCCAGCCATGCGCGCCTAAGGTCGTTCGGAAGGTTTTCAAGCATCCTGATATAGCCTGTGTCTTTTCCGATCAACGCCTTGTTGTCATACACTCTGGCACGTATAAATGTATAGTCAATTGGATTTTCGGTGGCTCTGTACTGCTTGTCAATAAACAGTCGCTTGACCCACTCGTGCCCCACGCCACCGGGGTTGCAAGTAAGATACATCCGCTTCGGGAAGTCATTGCTGCCGCGCAGGCAGGCTGTCAGCGTGTTGTATTGAAACTCTGTAAACTGGGTCGCCTCGTCGATAAAGATCACGTCGTATTCCTGCCCCTGATACTGCAACACATCACTTTCCGAGTCGCAGTACCCGAATTTGAGCCTTGAGCCATTCGGAAAGGTAAAAGCCTTGTCCGCTTCCCTGTACTGCGCCACCCCCTTTAGTCCAGTCATCAGTGGGAGGATGTGGTTTTCCCGAAGTTCTGGGAACGATCTTCGCAGGATTAGCGCTTTAATTCCGGCAAACCTCGCACACAAAAGCGTCGCCTTCTGCCGTACAGCCCAGCTTTTACCGCCGCCCCTCGAACCGCCATAGGCAACGAATCTGGTTCTGGCTAGAAAGAACAGTTTTTGCTTTTCGTTCGGTGTTTCCATCACCTTTTGCATTTATACACATCCTCATTTTCCAGCTTGTCCTTCTTACCCCACCGAAGAAAATGATTTTACTGCCGCCACACTGCCCAAAAGGTGGAAGAACAGAAGCAAATCCAGTCAATCACCTCCTGCCGAGTCGGTAGGTATGACCTAGACCACCTAAATGGACTTTACTCTCCAAGAAATGTAAATCCTGCCATTAGTTTTCACCTGATTCGCGTCCCGCCCCCTCCCCTGCGTCATTTCACAGCGCGTATAATCCCATAAAACCAAAAAGCCACCCTTTCGGACAGCTCTTTATACTATCAATATATCACTGATTTTTCGAAAAAGCTTGCACTCTTTTTGCATTTTTAATCGTAAAATGAATGTACTTATATTTTAGTTTAATTAAAATATAGTTGATTAACTTGAAAACAAGCTTGTGATTTCTTCCCCCGCCGAAGGCGGGGGAAGAAAATGACGTTTTATATATAGCCAGTTTTTAAGTTAATTGGCTATACATCTACTATTTCTTTTGAAACAGGAGATGTTTAATCATAATTTGTAAAGCTATAAAGCACTAGCACCAATAGCTATTAATCTCACATCCATAACAATTAAAATTCAAATAAATTATTATAGTTATGTACCCCCAATTTCTTTTCTATGTCAACGCTCTTGGCACGGCCCATGTTTTAATACCCATTGTCTTCACCTTGCTCCTTGTGCGGCATATGATGTAGAAAAGGAGGTGTTAAAATGCCAAGATGGGATCCACTGTGTTTCTTGTTTCCCTGGTCGCCGTCCTGCCGACTAAGACCCTTTCGGCCAAATAGGCCGTTCCCTCATGAACCGCATGAACATCATGAAGAGCATGGACAACATGAACCGCCCCATGGTCCACCGCCCGGTCCGCATAGACCACCCAGACCAAGATAATCATACATTCCCGCGGAGCAGAAATGCTCCGCATTTTTTTAAACAAATCCAACTTAAACATTTTAATCTCTGTTCCCCTTCCGACAAGGCCAAAATACATTTCCATAAGACAAAAAACTCTTTGGTGGCTCTTTATACTATGACTGTATCACTTGATTTTCGAAAAAGTTTGCACATTTTTTAAACTGTCGACTGCCCTTGTGTTTTCAAAATACGAATAGAAGATTAAATGCAAGAAAAGCTCTTTTGTTATATAGCCAATTAACTTAAAAACTGGCTATATATAAAACGTCATTTTCTTCCCCCGCCTTCGGCGGGGGAAGAAATCACAAGCTTGTTTTCAAGTTAATCAACTATATTAAAGAATAGCATTAATTGGATATGGTGGTATTCTAAATTTTAATCTCACATTCACAAGATTGCCGTACAAAACGCTTCCCATACCCTCTAAAACGGAGGTGAACCATACGGTCGAAAACGATGTAGGTTAAAGTGCCGAGGTCGCAGAGCTTCCCCGCAGTCGGCGCAACCTAGGCAGTCTTGTTCTTCATCATGCCGTAGACGATGGTATCCCGCCTATTGACAAGCTATGCCAGCGTCCAGTAGTTGTCCGTCGGCTTCGCGTCCGGCAGGGTATGCAGCTGGTCGATCAGCACCATCGCCACACAATAGGCATCGTACTCGTCGTTTTTCTTCATGGTCGGCGCGCTTCTTCGCCGGTCATAAGCCAGAGCAGGATTAACGTCCATCACAACGCAGCCTTTTTCAATGAGAAAGACCGCGAGGCTCCGTCCGTGACCGTAGGCGTTTTCCAATCCGTAAACGGGCGTTAATCCAAGAGACAACGCCTTTCTGTTGACCCGTTTCGCGAGTTTTTTAAACTCAACGGGTTTGTTTTCGATCGCAAGGGTTTCGATTTTCTCGTTCCAGCAGTTCACAAGGACAGCGGGATGGGTTTTCTTATGCAAATCTATTCCGACATAGAGATAGCTTTCTCTTCTCTGCATTGCATCCGCCTCTCTTTTTCCCGCCATTCACATCGAATACCCGGTACCGGCAACCTCAGATGCCAGAATTCACGGTTTAACCGTGTTCAAGGGCGCGACAGCCTATCCACCAACGGACTTAACGCTTCAAGCAGCTTACTATGGTGTGTGATGTTAACTCTGCTTGAAAAGTATTGCAAGTCGTTTTTTCGGATGTCTCCGAACTGTCTTAAATACAGAAAAAGAAAAGGAACTGCTTTCGGAATATGTATCGGGGTACTCTACACTACGGAGTGGAAATATATTAACAAGACGAATACAACAAGTATAAAGCCTCGCCGGAGGCCGGAGCGTTTTCCGAGGCGTGAGCCGCCGTGTCGCCCTGTGTCGCGCTTTGGAGGCAGGCGGGGATAAGTTTCCTGTCATCCGGCAGCGGCAATTGTGAAGCCTTTGTACGGCACGTTTCACGCTCAGATGGTCAGCCGAGCATACGACTCACTTCTCCAAAAATGAGGCTAAATTCGCAGGGTCGAAAAAGTGCAGGTTAAAGCGCCGGGGTCGCAAGCGGCCCCAACGCAACGAACATCAGCCCGCAACGCGGACTGAAAGGCTGTCTCAAGCGGGGGCGCATTTCGAGAAATGGGTCGGCACCGGGGTTGTTAAGCGCCGAATGAATCAAGGAATCTCATAGGGGCTGTTCACAACCCTCATGAGATTCCTTGATTCATTTTTAAAGGCAATCTGCATGTATTATATCATCTACTTGAATCAGGTCTTTGCGAGTAAAATGATAATACATCTTTCGCTTAAGTTCAAAATCCTTAGCATCAGCTTTAAGGATGTAGTATATATCCGAGCTAATGAGCACTTTAAAATATTCTGTCTTGCCAATAACTACGTCTGAATCAATTATAGTGACCTCAACATTTTTTTCAGTTTTTGTTCTATCAAAGTCACCAAAGAGTTCTATTTTACAATCATATACTCCGCCTTCTCTCATGAATTCGAAGTCATCATAACCAATATCAACCATAGAAGAATCATCAAAAACTTTATCTTGCGTTCCTGTGTCAAGATTAAGCAAATCAATAAAACTGGTCATTTCTCCCTTATGAATCTTTATCACTTTATACATACTATAAATCTCCTCCATTACTTAATTGGATAAAATGAGACAATGTATCCGTTTGTTCCATAACCTACCTTATACATTTTCCCATCTATTAAATACTCTGCAAACGGTCCTGAATTGGTCATGCCAGTTTTAACAGGGGTCTCTTGCAATGTCTTGTTAAGAAAACCCGGAATATCGTTAACTCCCCTGTTGGCAAAATCAGCAGCATGTCCATCATTGATATGCTGTAATCCCGATGAGCTATTCCCATTTTCAAGCCACATTATTTTGCCATCAGGTGTTTTCGTAACCATCACTACATCATCCGGGTTATACTTGACACCACTGTTTGCAAGCTCATCCATGTGACTTTGAGGTTTTAAGAAGTCCCCCGCGCCCTCAGCAGGCCACGTGACCCTCTCAGCATCGGGGGGAACTGTCTCTTTTTATTTTCAGTATATCCCATTTTATCAGTCTCTGCAACAGGCCCCGCTGTGCCTTTTTCAAGCAACATCCTGTAGGCGTCAACATCGGTTAAGCCGTTGCTTTGCCCATCTTTCGGCTGTTGTATCTGCGCGTCATCTACATTCCACAGCCTTTTGTCAAAGTAAGGCAAATGTGGCTCAAGTGCCATTGTATCCATAGGCAGCCGCGTTTGCTGCTTCATTTGCTGCAAATCAATCTGCCCATTCAACAGGTTTTCGTCTGCATACGGTAAATAGCGTTTCACGGCTTACATATTTCCATTATCTTCACTCTGGGCATCCGGCAGATGGGGTTCAGCGATCTGCGCTTCCCCTGCGTTTTCAATCTGTGTTTTTGCAGCC
>CAXXEO010000025.1:0-83174 GCA_963664585.2 Oscillospiraceae bacterium
GGCGACAGGGGGGGCTTTCTGGCTTAACCGGCTGGAAGGGGCCTACGCTCACGGACAGTGGAGGTTTTCAGGTTTTCTCTCTGGCCTCTCTTCGGACGATCAAAGAAGAGGGCGTTCATTTTCAATCCCACATTGACGGACGCCGCATCTTTATGGGTCCAGAGGAAAGCATGCGAATACAATCCAACCTCGGCTCATCAATTGCCATGGCCTTTGATGAGTGTATGGCCAATCCAGCAACATACGAATATGCCGGGCGTTCCATTGACCGCACCACGAGGTGGCTTGTCCGCTGTAAAAACGAAATGAAGCGTTTGAACAGCCTTCCCGAAACTTTAAATCAACAGCAGCTTCTATTTGGAATCAATCAGGGCTCAACCTTCGAGGATCTGCGCATCCGGCATATGCAGGAGATCGCCGCACTGGATTTGGATGGCTACGCCATTGGTGGACTTGCTGTCGGCGGAGTCGGCGGATGTGATGTACCACATTATTGATACGGTGGAGCCTTATATGCCAAGTGAAAAAATACGCTATCTGATGGGTGTTGGAACACCCGCTAATATGATCGAGGCCGTTGCCAGAGGGATAGATCTTTTCGACTGCGTAATGCCTAGCCGAAATGCGCGTCATGGTCATCTTTTCACTTGGAGCGGCATTATCAATTTAAATAACGCCAAATACATCGAGGACAGCCGCCCGGTTGATGATGAGTGCGATTGTCCCTGTTGCAAAAATCACTCTAGAGCCTATCTATCACATTTACTCAGGGCTGGGGAGATGCTTGGCATGCGACTCGCTGTGATGCACAATCTGTACTTTTACAACACTCTGATGGCGCGCATCAGAGAGGCGATAGAAGAAAAACAATATGACGCTTTTCATCAGAAATACGCGAAACTGCTATCGACACGGATATAATTTTCCGGCTATACTTGCATGCCATACCTGTTGTATGTATAATAATATAGTATATTCAGTTGGAGGTGTTAAATTTGTTATCCAATGCATTGTTAACTGCTTCAAGTGGTAGCAGTACTTTGATTTTGACGGCAGTAATGTTCGGTGTTATGTATTTTGTTTTGATCGCTCCGCAGCGTAAAAGGGACAAGGTACTTGCCAGCATGCGTTCTCAAGTTGAGGTTGGCGATGAGGTTATTACCCAGGGGGGAATCATCGGCCGCGTGGTAAGTATCCGCGACGATACCATTGTAATTGAGACCGGAAGCGACAGAAGCAAGATTAGAATTGCCCGTTGGGCCATCCAGGAGAACACGACCCGGAAAGCGGCAGCATCATCTAAATAGGCATAAATCCTGCACCTCCCTCATATCCTTGAAATAGGATATTAAGGGAGGTATTGCCAAATGAAGCACAAATTCTCCCATCCCAGGGGACAACACAGCGAGGAATACGACAAGATATAAATATCCCCATTGCCATTTTAAAGGCCAGCGCCATAGGGCTTATGCTCTCCGTGATTGTGCTGCTTGCTATGGCCATTGTGATGAGCATACAGGATATCCCCTTATATGCTTATCAACCCGATGGCTGCACTGGCAGTTGCGGCAGGGGCTTTTCTGGCGGGATATCTTGTCTCACGAAGCTGTAGAGAAAAGGGATTGATGCTCGGCGCCACATGTGGACTTGTGATTTACATTGCCATGGTTTTGGCTTCGTCCGCCGCCGGATGCGGCTTCGGAATAGAGGCCATCTTTAAGCTGATCATTGCTCTGACCAGCGGAGCCCTTGGCGGGATTACTGGCGTAAATGCCAAAGCGAGAAGAAGATCACTTTAATAAAGATTCTTTTTGTGATATAATAAATGAAAAACAAATGCGAGGTTGATTAAAATGAAACATGTCAAAACCATTAATAAGCCTAACCTGAAAGAAAGCGCCGTCAAGGGTGGCTGCGGTGAGTGCCAGGCCTCTTGCCAGTCCGCTTGTAAGACCTCTTGCACCGTCGCTAATCAAAAGTGCGAAAGAAAATAAGAAAAGTTGAATGCTTCCAGTTTAAGGGGACAGTGATCTGCCCCTTAAATTTTGCGTTCAAATAGGGAAAAAGATGATACATAGATATAAATTGAATGGCTACAATATTGTTCTGGACGTCAACAGCGGTGCGGTGCATGTCGTGGACGACATTCTGTATGATATGCTGGACGAGATGGATCCCCCATTGGCAGAAGAGTGCCCCGACGGGTTAGTGGACAGGCTTTCCATTTTGTATACGAGAGAGGAAATTCTCTCTGCTTATGGGGACATTTATGAACTGTTTAAAACAGGACAACTCTTTTCTGTGGATGACTATGCTCGTTTTGAAAGTCTGATGGCGGTTTCACCGGTCAAGGCGATCTGTTTACATATCGCCCACGACTGTAATCTGCGTTGTGAATATTGCTTTGCCTCCACCGGTGAGTACGGTGGGGGTAGATCTCTGATGAGCTTAGATGTGGGCAAGCGCGCCATTGACTATCTTCTCCACTATTCGGCGGGGAGAAAAAACCTTGAAGTGGATTTTTTTGGCGGAGAGCCCCTGATGAACTTTGAGGTTGTGAAAGATATCGTCGCCTATGCCCGCGAAAGGGAAAAAACCTACGGCAAAGTTTTCCGTTTTACGATCACAACCAATGGTATGCTTCTTGATGATGACAAGATAGACTTCATCAACCGTGAGATGTCCAATGTCGTGCTTTCCATGGATGGACGCAAAACGACCAATGACCGCGTGCGCTCGCGCCTCGACGGAAGCGGATGCTATGAACGCATCGTTCCACTTTTTCAACGTCTTGTCAAAGCCCGTGGCGATGGTCAGTACTATGTTCGCGGAACCTTTACCGGTTATAATCTGGATTTTGTCGAGGATGTGCTTCATCTAAGAACGCTTGGCTTTGACCAGATATCGGTTGAGCCTGTTGTGGCCGATGACACGAGCCCCTATGCCATTACCGCCAAGGATCTTCCTGACATCTTTGCCGAATACGAGCGTCTCGCAAAGCTGATGGTTGAGCGTGAAAGAACAGGGGATGGATGGTTTAATTTCTTTCACTTTATGATGGATCTTGATCAGGGACCTTGTGCAATAAAGCGCCTGCGGGGCTGTGGCTGTGGGAATGAATATGTGGCAGTCACTCCGCAGGGAGATATTTATCCCTGTCATCAATTCGTAGGACACGAAGAGTGGCTTATGGGCAATGTGTTTGACAGATCTATTGATATGACCTTGAAAGAGCGCTTTGCTAAGTCCACTGTCTATGGCAAAGAGGACTGCAAAAACTGCTGGGCGAAGTTTTACTGCAGCGGAGGTTGCAATGCGAATGGTATGCTTTATCGAGGTGATATTCTTAAACCCCACAACATGTCCTGCGAACTTGAAAAGAAAAGAATAGAGTGCGCCTTAATGATCAAAGCTGCCTGTTCCCACTAGAGAAAGAAGTCTAGAAATACTGCGGTTTCGTTTTTACAGTGGGGAACACTTCAAAAATATTAGATTTAATTACCACAATACTATAGCCAATTAATTTAAAAACTGGCTATATATAAAACATCATTTTCTTCCCCCGCCGAAGGCGGGGGAAGAAATCACAAGCTTGTTTTCAAGTTAATCAACTATATCAGTTGAAAGGGTGTTAAAGATGTCTATCATCGGTTTTATTGGGGCTGGAAATATGGCTACTGCCATTATCCGCGGGGTTGTCAATGCCGGAATACTGGCGCCTTGTGAGATTACTGTCACTGATATCGACGCTGAGAAGTTAAAGCCTTTCCAGCAGATGGGTGCCAATGTAACAGACAATGCCAAGGAACTCACTAAAAGCTGCAAATATATCTTGATGGCCGTCAAGCCGCAAAATTACGAGGCGATGCTCAAAGAAATCGCTCCCTATTCTTCGGATGACAAGGTGTTTATTTCTATCGCCGCCGGAATATCAGGCCACTTCATTAAAGAAATACTGGGCGAAAAAACCCGTGTTGTTTTGGTGATGCCCAACACACCAATTCTGGTAGGCAAGGGGGCATCCGCTCTCAGCAGGGTTGAGCCAACCACCAAAGAGGAGTTTTCATTTGTGCGCGGCCTTTTTGCCGCTGGCGGTGAAGCTGTCGAGATCACACCCGATAAAATGAATGAGATTATTCCGGTGAATGGAAGCAGTCCTGCCTTCATCTATCTCTTTACCAAGGTGTTTGTCGACCGTGCAGAGGAGATGGGCTTTGAACGTGAGATGATCAACCGCCTCTTTTGCGCCAGTTTGGTCGGCGCGGCGGAAATGATGATGACAACGGGAAAAACCCACGATGAGCTTATCAAAATGGTCAGCTCGCCCGGTGGTACAACCCTTAAGGGGCTTGAGGCATTGGAGCGCTGCGGATTTGAAACCGCTGTCAGAGCCTGTATCGATGATTGCGTTGAGCGTGCATATCAGCTTGGAAAGTAAGGCGTCAAAATTCAAACTCTCTTATAAACAAGCTCTAGAATAACATAAAGTATGATCCCTTTGCATATTAAGTAATGTGAGTTATTTAATATGTAGAGGGATGTTTTTATGAATAGGACAAACAGAGGGCGCACCGGGAGGCTTCGCGGATACTACTCGGGAATCTATACATACTTCAAAGAGAATTATATTGTACTCATTCTCGCAGTCATCTTTTTAGGCGGAGTGCTGGCAGGAAGCGCCATTGTGGCCTGGCTTGATTCAGCCACGGTGAAAAACATGCTGACAGTCGTAAATGGATTTCTGGGCAGCAGAAAAGATCAAGAATTTACGACAAACTTTATCTCCTCAATCACGAATAATCTAATCCTACTCATTCTGCTTTTCTTTTGTGGTTTTTGTGCAATTTCATCACCTATAATTATGCTGGTGCCATTCTTTAAAGGCCTGGGTTTTGGTTTGTCTGCTGGTACAATGTTTGCATATTATGGCATCAAAGCTGCCGCATATATTGGGATACTCATCCTGCCAAATACCGTTTTTTCTTTTCTAATCATCCTTATGGGGTGCAGAGAGGCGCTAAAGCTAAGCCGAACTTTCTTAAGCGTCATACGTCCACTGCAACGGGGAACACAGCCATATTCGCCGGGGCGCTACTGTGCAAAGTATATGCTTTTTCTTCTTCTGCTTTGTGTAGGTTCGGCTTTAGAGGCATATCTTTATACCCTTTTTGCTTCACTTTTAGTCCTTTAAGTAAGTCATAAATTTCGATTAAACTGATTTTAATTATAGCCAATTAACTTAAAAACTAGCTATATATGAAACGTCATTTTCTTCCCGCCGAAGGCGGGGGAAGAAATCACAAGCTTATTATCAAGTTAATCAAATGGACATATGCATATGTGCTATCCTCATAGCGTATTTTTTTACTTATCCCTTAGATCCTTTGATTTTGGACAAGGGAGAACTGGCGGCGGCCTTCTGTAGTTGGGCATCTGAGGTATGGGTATAGATTTCAGTAGTGGAAAGGTCAGCATGTCCGAGAATCTCTTTCAGTACCCGTACGTCGACTTCGCCGTACTGGTACATCAGTGTTGCCGCCGTGTGTCGAAGCTTGTGAGGGGAATAGCCCCGTCCACTGAGGCCAGCCGCCTTAAGATAGTTGGCAACAATCTGCTCAACGCGCCTGGCCGAGAGCCGTTTTCCTGATTTAGAGACAAAAAAAGCGCTGCCATCCGGTCCGATTATTTTCTTGCGTGCGTCAAAATAATGGCTTATCGCGTCCAGACAGGCACTGTTCAGATAGATAATTCGCTCTTTATTTCCCTTTCCCAGAAGTCTCAATGTATCGTTACGAATGTCAGGCAGATTAATGCCAACCAACTCTGAAAGACGCATCCCGCAGTTTAGAAAAAGGGTAAGAATACAATAATCACGAACCGTATCCTCACTGTCCGCCGTTTCTAAAAGCTCGGTGCTCTCCTCCAGGGTCAGGTACCGCGGCATTGCCTTTTTTCTGGTAGGTACTTCAAGATGCTTCACGGGATTATCCTCAATGAGCATCGTTTTGGTCAACAGATACCGATAGAAGGAACGAATACTGGATACCTTGCGCGCTCTGGTACTGGCGTTATTCGCTCTTTGGGTCATTGCGTAATTAAGAAAGCCATATACGTCCGATAATGTTACCTGACGGATAAGCTCGATGCCGCAGTGGGAAATATCAATGGTGGACAGGTCTTCCGGAATACGTTGATTATTTTTTAAGCAATAAATAAAACGCAAAAAAGTCCGCAGATCCACATGATAGGCAGCAACCGTTTTCGGCGACCGCCCCTGTATCGTCTGCATATACATTAGATAATCTTTTAATGGAATCGGGCAATCGCTGTAGTCGGCCGGTGATAAATATTGAGCCATCCAAACATCTCCTAAAATTTATTGCAGCTGTTTGCTGTAAAAGAACATGTGAGGCACGTGTATGAGTGAATTTAACTTCCTGTTTGACCAGTTAGTCACAGGTGAGAAGATACTGTCGGTGATTGGGTTAGGTTATGTGGGTCTTCCGATAGCTGTGGCGTTTTCTAAAAAAGTCAAAACGATTGGATTTGATATTAACAACCTTAAAATAGAGCAATATAAAAAAGGAATTGATCCTACAAAAGAGGTAGGGGATAAGGCAATACGAAAATGCAAGGTGGAATTTACCACAGATCCTTCAAGGCTTTGTGATGCCAGTTTTCACATCGTAGCGGTTCCAACACCCATTTATAAGGATAAAACACCTAATCTTAACCCACTAAAATCAGCAAGCATCACATTGGGAAGAAATTTAAGTAGAGGGTCAGTCGTCGTATACGAATCAACAGTTTATCCAGGAGTGACCGAAGAAATATGTGTACCAATTCTTGAACACGAAAGCGGCCTACGCTGCGGTATGGATTTTAAAGTAGGGTATTCTCCCGAGCGAATCAACCCAGGTGATATGACACATCGCATCAATAACATCACGAAGATCGTATCGGGAATGGATGATGAGACATTGGAAGTCGTCGGTGGTGTTTATCAACTTATCGTGGATGCCGGTGTCTACTTCGCCGAGAATATCCGTGTTGCAGAGGCGGCAAAAGTCATTGAAAACAGCCAGCGCGATATTAATGTTGCATTTATGAATGAACTGTCTATTATTTTCAACCGGATGGGAATTGATACAAAGGCCGTTCTAGCCGCAGCAGCTACCAAGTGGAACTTTCTGCGTTTTGCACCGGGTCTGGTGGGCGGTCACTGCATCGGTGTGGATCCATACTATCTGACCTATCGTGCCGAACAGATGGGGTATCACAGCCAAATCATTTTGGCCGGACGAAAAATAAACGATGGCATGGGCAAATATGTGGCTGAAAATATTGTGAAAAGCATTATCAAAGCCAAAATACCTGTTGCAGAGGCAAAAGTAGCATTTCTAGGTTTTACATTTAAAGAAAACTGCCCTGATACAAGAAATACGCGTGTTATAGACATTGTTAATGAGCTTATAGAATACGAAATCACGCCCATTATCACAGATCCAATTGCTGACAAGGATGAGGCCTTTACAGAATACGGCGTGTTATTACACAGTTATCATGAGATAAAAGAAATGGATGTGATCGTGATTGCCGTTGGCCATAATACCTATACGAAACTAACTATCACAGAATTTAATAGCTTTTTCAAGGGTAATGGGAAAAAAAGAGTAGTGATTGATGTGAAAGGAATCCTTGACAAAGAATTATTGGAGAACGAGGGATATATCTATTGGAGACTATAGAAACAAATCATTTTGACTATTTTAGAATTATCATTGTACATGCAATATGAAATGCAATTGCTAGGGAATTTTTGTTATAATAATAATTATAAAATAACCAACTGGGTAAAGACAATTAAGGAATAATAGAAACTTGTCCAGTCGTAAAATACAACCTGAATGCTTATCATAGGTAGTCTTGCACTCTAGCAGCTCCCCTTAATTTCGCTAAATTTTTATTTAGCGAAATTAACTGTCTTTATTTTATCATATAACCGACTCTTCGTCCACAACATTTTCGATAGTTTTTTCAGATCTGACAGTCTGAGTACTCTCCCCCAAAGGTATTTCCATCAAAGGGATAATAGATCCGATATCCTTTAAAGGATCACTCGTGAGCGATACCAGTTTCACCTGGCGCCTGCCAGCAAAATCCCTGATAGAAATATAGTCAGGGTGTTTTGTGATGTCCCCTGTAAACGCAAGCAAATCCGGTGCCAATAACCCACTGCAGCCACCGATGAACCCGTATTCATAGCCTGGCAGCATAATATGCCCCGTAGATATCTCTAGCACATTAAAACCGGCTCTCGTCCCTGCTGCTGCAATCCCACTATCAGATGTGATAAATGAAGCCTCGTCGACAATGCACACTGAGCATTTAATATAACCTTGCTTTACCGGATATAATAATATGTTATTTAATTCACAATAATCTTTTATCTCTTGTGCAGTAGCTTTTTCATGAAAAAAACAAGAGTGATTGATAATAAGGCTGTCCAAAAGTGCGTCACCCGGATAGTTATCTGTTAATGACTCACTTATGAACTTTACAGAGAAACCACGCCCCATGAGCCTATCAACATTCTCTTGATTGTGTGGGGATATAAGAACCCTACTTCCGCCCAAATGATTCAGCATCATGTCCGTGTGGCCCTGTACCGGCGCCGGAAGAGCGTAGCAACACTCCAAAGCCAAAGCCGCTATATGATGCCCTTCAAGGGCCCGAATTATCTTTCGTTCCCCTGCCGGAACAGCCGCCAGTGATACACGGCCTACCGGAAGATTGGGTTTGACAATAAAGCTTTCAAGCACTGTTTTTACACCTTTTTTCCATTGGAATAATCCTAATTAAAAAGTGAAAACTATCTGTTACGAGGTGAAAATATGAATTTGATCAACTGTGCCAACAAATGCGTCCATCAAAAGGATGGATATTGTGTGCTGCAGGAGGCGGACCATTTGGGCCCTTCCCCAAGTGCCGATTGCATGTATTTTTCGAACATGGAAGGCACCGTTACTCTGCCAGGGACATTAACCGATGATAGTCCTCGCCTCACTAATGGAACGAATCCCAATAAGCTCTAAACCAGGCAACCCGTCACATGAGATTTGTTTTAAGCTCTGTTTGGGCAGGAGAATGCGTTTAAAGCCCAAACGATAGCATTCACTTACTCTTTTCTGAATATGGCTGACAGACCTGACCTCACCGGCTAGGCCCAGCTCGCCGAATACAGCAAGAGATTCATCAATTGGCTTATCGAGCATGTTGGAAATCAAAGATAATGCCACCGCAAGATCAGCAGCAGGATCAGCTAGCCGCAGTCCACCCACAACATTAATATAAGCATCGAGAGAACTAAACGGAAAGCCTCCCCTCTTTTCCAAAACAGCTAGAAGCATGGAAACGCGGTTAAAATCATAGCCGGTAGCTGTTCGTTTTGGTACAGAAAAGCTGCTTTTGGATACCAATGCCTGTACCTCAGAAAGAATAGGACGACTGCCCTCCATAACGCATGCGACACAACTTCCAGATACGCCCGAAGGCCTTCCGGACAAAAGGGCCAGTGAAGGGTTTTCTACCTGCCCTAGGCCGGAATCCATCATTTCAAATACGCCAATCTCGTTTGTTGAACCATATCTATTCTTTACCGCACGAAGGATGCGGTATGGAAGATGTCTCTCTCCCTCAAAATATAGGACGGTGTCAACCATGTGCTCTAACACTTTAGGGCCTGCGATGGCACCGTCTTTGTTTACATGTCCCACCAAAAACAGGGGCATTTCTCTTTGTTTTGCAAGCTGTATCAGCCTTGCGGAACACTCTTTAATCTGGGTGACACTGCCGGGAGAAGACGGAAGCGAGGTAAGGTTCATCGTCTGGATGGAATCTATAATGACCAGTTGTGGATTTTCGGCCTCAATGGTCTCGACGATGGTGTCTATATCAGTAGCGCAGCATATATAGAGATTGTCGCTATTTACCCCAACCCGGATGGCCCTGAGCTTAATCTGACGCACGCTTTCCTCGCCGGATATATAGAGTATCTTCATGAACTCTCCCAGAGGATTGCACAGTTGCAGCAGGATTGTTGATTTTCCGATGCCTGGATCTCCACTGACAAGCACAACAGAACCGGGGACGATTCCTCCGCCGAGCACACGGTCGATTTCTTCAATCCCGGTTACTATGCGTATCTCATCACCCGACTCCAGTTGGTTGAGCCTGTGTATTGCTATAGGTGCAGCACCAATTCCTGCTGTAGTGCCCTTAGATGGTGCCTCAGATAGCTTGATTTCCTCTGACATGCTGTTCCACTGCCCACAATCGGGGCACTTTCCCACCCATTTTGCGCTTTCGTAGCCGCATTGGGTACAGACAAATATTTTTTTCGTCTTAGGAGGCATGCGTTCACGTCCTTTTTATTTACCTAAGTATTCAAGAAACGAACAAAAAATCGCAAAAGCCAATTTCTCTTGGTAAAGGTCATCGTTTAGAAGACCACATTCGTCGCGGTTTGAAAGAAACCCGCACTCGACAAGCACAGCCGGTTGCTTTACGTTATATAAAATATAGAGGTTATCCCCCGCCCGTTTGATCATTCGCTCATTTTCTGGTTGGAGCATGCTTACAACCGTATCCTGTACACATTGGGCAAGAAGGATGCTCTCTGTATTTTTAGGCCCATAAAAAACTTGAGTACCCCAGTATTTTGAGATGGGGAACTGATTTTGATGTATGCTGAGCAGAATTGCATTGTTTGTTCGACTGACGATTGCAAGCCTGTTGTGAAGATCAGAGACCTTTTGGCCGTTGATTGTGTTATATCGATTGTCGTGAATCGAACGGTCATCCTCACGTGTCATTATAACACAAAATCCATGTATTTCGAACAAATGTTTTAATTTTTTTGAGATGGAAAGATTAATATTTTTTTCAAAAGAATCATCTATCCCAACTGCTCCCCCATCTATTCCTCCATGTCCTGGATCGATCACGATTGTTGGCGTTATTTCGCCAGTGGGCCTCCATACCTGCAACAGGCTCTGGCCTCCGATTATTGGCAGAAATGCCACTGCCAGAACCAATGCTAACAAAATGGGAAATATATAAATTAAACGGCTGCGCACCATCTATCACCTCATCAAAGGTTATGCAGAGATGGTGTGGCTATATTCCCTCTTTCTCTGAGGCAAAGGCGACTTTTAGCTGCTGACGAAAATACATAGATAATAATCATTTCGCAAATAACTGCTTCCGTCATGAAGGTTCTTAGGATTTATCCGATTTATGATATTTCTAAATACAGTTATATTTTGCCGCCTTTACCATACCACTTTGGAACAGGATTACTCATTCCATCAAAAAAATCAAGGATCTCCTTTGCTTGGTTGATCATGGTGTTTACTTCCCTTTCGCCAAAAGGAATCGCCCAATAAATTGATGATAAAGTGTTGCTGGCGATATAAAGCGCAAGCAGTTTAAAAAACTCATCAGGAACATGATCGCCAAAATATCCATCAATTCGACCTGAGGCAAAATACTTGCTGCAAGATGAACACCATACAATTCTGCTAAACTCCTCCCATGGGTCACCATAGTCAAAGCGATTAAAATCAATAACTGCAATTTCGGTTTTCGGCGTAACTATCAAATTGCCGACATGATAATCACCATGATGAAAACATTGTGGCCTATTATGAAACAGGTGGCGGTTCTTATCCATATATTCAATTATTTTTTCATCCCCGTTAATTTTGATACCGCATTGACGGTACATTTTAATTTTACGATCCATTTTATTATTAAAGCGAGTTTCCCATGGTTTCGCGTTATCGGGCGCAGGCAGGGAATGAATTTGATAAAGAAGTTGACCGGCTTGTATTCCGAGTTCGTATTGTTGTGGATGGGATAAAGTTGGCAGCAATGTTTCTGCATCTTCGCCGTCTATCCAGGATAACAGCATGTACACGTTTTTATCTTGATTGCATTTACCGAAATCAATGGGCTTTGACATGCGTAATCCAATATTCGAGGCCTTTTTTACAGCATCATATTCTGCCTTCTTCTTTTCATATTCAGAAATATCGGATAAACGAAGAAGCAGTTTTGTACCATCAATCGTTTCAATGTAATATTTTTTATCGCTGGACCAACCTTTATTGATTGGAACGATTTTTTTGAATTCCTTATATTTTGGAATGTCGTTCATATGCACCTCATTGTTTTATAGCCAATTAACTTGAAAACAAGCTTGTGATTTCTTCCCCCGCCTTCGGTGGGGGAAGAAAATGATGTTTTATATATAGCCAGTTTTTAAGCTAATTGGCTATATGAATAATTTAATGCGACAGCGAAAGAAGCCGAACATATAGAGTTCGGCTTCTTTCAATAAAATTTTTGGAGGCGCCACCCGGATTTGGACCGGGGAATAGAGGTTTTGCAGACCTCTGCCTTACCACTTGGCTATGGCGCCGTAGCAGAAAAGGCACTCATTGGTGCCTCTTCTATTTTTATGGAGCGGGTTACGAGGTTCGAACTCGCTACCTCCACCTTGGCAAGGTGGCGCTCTACCAAATGAGCTAAACCCGCTTATTATGGTGCCTTCGGCCGGAATCGAACCAGCGACACGTGGATTTTCAGTCCACTGCTCTACCAACTGAGCTACAAAGGCTCATATTTTTTTATTTGGCGACCTGGAAGGGACTCGAACCCTCGACCTCTAGCGTGACAGGCTAGCGTTCTAACCAACTGAACTACCAGGCCACTTTTTGGTGGGAACAACAGGGCTCGAACCTGTGACCCCCTGCTTGTAAGGCAGGTGCTCTCCCAGCTGAGCTATGCTCCCATTCAACATCACCGTACTGGAAAAAGCTCTTGGCTTTCCGGCGACGTTCCATATTATACTATACCTTTTACCCGATTGTCAAGGGTTGTTTTTAAACGAATTACTGTGCTAGCGCCACAATTTCTTTGGCAGAAAAACGATATTTTTTATTACAAAAATGACAATCGACCACAGTCGCAGTTTGCTCGCCAGCAAGCGAGATCAGTTCTTCTTTGCCAAGTGTGGTAAGTGCACGTTCCACTCTATCGCGGGAACAATTGCAGCGGTATTCGGTGATAAGCTCCTGCAAAACCTGAGGCTGAAAGCCTTTCAGTACCTCGTCTATCACCTGATTTGGAGACCAGCCCTGATGAATTAGCGAGGACACAGGGGGGATTAACTCTACATTTTTTTCAATTCTGGAGATGGTATCCTCATCCGCGCCCGGCAAAAGCTGCAGGATGTATCCGCCTGCCGCCAGCACAGTAAGATCGGTATTGACCAACACACCAAGACCGCATACAGTGGGTATTTGCTCGCTGTTGGCATAATAATAGGTGATGTCTTCCGCTACTTCTCCTGACACAATCTCGGAATAGCCTGTCTGCGGCATATCCATCCCGACATCCCGCATGACCGCAAGGAGCCCATTTTTACCGATAGCACCGGCAACATCCAGTTTACCATATTTATTGAGCGGGATTTCAATAATGGGATTGACCGCATATCCACGGATATTGCCACCTGCATCAGAGACAGCGATAACAGCCCCCACAGGGCCATCTCCAGCCATGCGCAGGGTGATTGAATGGTTAGAGTCCTTGAGCATAGAACCCATGATAGAAGCCGCCGTAAGCAGTCTTCCCAGTGCAGCGGTTACAGTCGCTGAGGTCCGGTGCATTTGTTCAGCTCGAGATATCATATCCGTAGAGTCTATGGCATAGCAGATCACAGTGCCATCCTCAGAAATAGCCTTTACCAATTTGCCCAATTAAAGCCGCCCTTTCATTCGTACAAAATAGATTTTTATCACATCCCCCCGTCTTCAGTGGGGGGCGAATTGTTTATTTATTTCTGTAGCCTTTTATCGTTTCTGCAGCAGCCCGTTCCCTTCCCTTATGCGGTTGGGGAAAACTACCGTCTGGCTGAAAATACATATCGCTGACAGTCCTCGGGCGGCTCGGTGAAGCTGTTTTCGCCATAAACCTCAATATTTTTAAAGCCTGACTTTTGCAACATCTCAAAAAGTAATTCTCTAGGATACGCACGCTCGGAAAAGCTCTCGCTTTCACGATTGTATGTTCCATTCTTATTTTGTTCGAAAAAGTCGAGCGCAATCTCAACAGTAAGATCCTCGCCCATGTGGTTCTGCCAGGCACAGAAAACCCCATCCTCTTCAAGAACGTAGGAGTTATCACCGAGGATGACACGATGTTTGTATGGGGTGTTGGCATCAAACATAAATACACCCTTAGGGTCAAGAAACAGTGCTACCCTGTCAAAGACTGTTTGCAGAACGTCAATATCCGTAATGTGATTAATGCTGTCCAAAGTGCATACAGCCACATCAACGGTGCCATATAGATCCAGTTCTTCCATCGGCTGACACAGATACAAAATATCCAGACCTGCCTCGCGGCTTTTTTGTGAGGCTATTGCTAACATGTCCGGTGAAGAGTCAACGCCGATTACCTCATAACCCATACGTGCCAACTCCATGGATAAGCTTCCTGTGCCACATGCTAAATCGAGGAGCAATTTATGCTCCTCGATCCTATTGTCTATCAGCTTATGGAAATACTCCGCAATCCTGCGGTAGTCGACGTCACCCATCAGTCGGTTATAGTATCGGGCAAAAATCCCGTATGCCGCCATTATTCCTTAACCCTCTCAAAGACAACACGATAGCCGTCGCAGCCGTAGCTGAGAGACCGGTTCACCCTGCTGATGGTGGCTGTGCTGGCACCTGTCGTTGCCACAATATCACTATAGACCTTGTGTTCACTTAACATTTTTGCCACATGAATACGCTGAGAAAGAGCTTTTAACTCTTGCACAGTACACAGGTCATCAAAAAAGGCATTACACTCTTCCATAGTCTCGAGGGCAAGAACAGCCTTAAAGAGATAATCAAGATTCAGATCTTTTAGTCTTGAAGTCATTGTTATTTCCTTTCTCGAAAAAGAGGTTACCTATATTTTAACATTTTACACGGGAAAAGCAAGATATAGTTGATTAACTTGAAAACAAGCTTGTGATTTCTTCCGCCGCCGAAGGCGGCGGAAGAAAATGACGTTTTAACTATAGCCAGTATCTAAGTTAATTGGCTATACAAGGCGAAATTATATGTCGTTTCTGACAAGATCATCATAGCTTTCTCTGCGGATGATCACCCTGGACTCGCCGCCTGAAACCATGACAGCAGCCGCTCGCGACACACGGTTATAATTCGACGCCATCGAATAGTTGTAGGCACCAGTCGCACAGACAGCCAGTATATCCCCCGGGGCGGCCTCTTGAATGGGCATACCCTCGCCGATCAGGTCGCCGCTCTCACAGCATTTCCCGGCGATAGTCACTTTCTTTGTGCGTTGCAGGCCGGCCTTATTGGCGATGAGAGCATCATATGGAGATTTATACAGGGCATAGCGGGGATTATCGGTCATGCCTCCATCAATTGAAACATAAGTCCTTACGCCGGGAATTTCTTTGACACTTCCCACCGTGTATAGGGTGATTCCCGCAGGTCCGACGATAGAACGACCGGGTTCCATGATGATGAACGGTGTGTCAAGGCCAAGTTCTTTACAGGTGTTTTTGATCATAATAGAAACTTTTTCCATATATTTGTTGTAGGGCACCGGGTCGTGGGCATCCACATACTTGATGCCGAAACCGCCGCCGAGGTTCAGCTCTGTCATCACTAAGCCAGTCTTGTTTTTAACCTCAGCCATAAAGCCCAGCATAACCTGTGCGGCAAGCTCAAATGGGTCAATGTCGAATATTTGTGAACCGATGTGGCAATGTACGCCCTTTAATGTCACGTTTTTATGCTCGAGCACATATGAAACAGCCTTAAGTGCCTCTCCGGTTTCTAGAGCAAAGCCGAACTTTGAATCGATCTGGCCTGTGCGTACAAAGTCATGAGTATGTGCATCAATGCCGGGCTTGATCCGCAGCATGATTGCTACATTTTTGTTCTGGGATACAGCAAGCTGGTTTAGAAGCTCAAGCTCAGTCAGGTTATCAACGACAATGCGGCCGACGCCGTATTCGATTGCGTAGGCAAGCTCTTGAGGCGTTTTGTTATTTCCGTGGAAATAGATTTTGTCGCCGGGAAAATCAACCGCAGCAGCTGTATAAAGCTCGCCGCCAGAGACCACGTCAACACCCAGTCCCTCGCTTTTCATGATGCGGTACATTTCCTTACAGCAGAAAGCCTTACTGGCATATGCAACCCGTCCCCTGCCACCATAGAAACGGTCGATGGAATCCTTATACATCCGGCAGAAAGCTCGAATCTGATCCTCATCCATTACATAAAGAGGTGTGCCATAGGTGTGTGCGAGAGCGACTGTATCCATCCCGCCGATGGTCAGATGGCCGTGCTCATTGAGTCCCAAACAATCGGATACAAACATCTTTCTGTCAACTCCTGTTAATATTTTCTGTTGCGATTTTATTCATCATTTCCACAACGGAGGAAACACCCTCCCCTGTTTGTGCGGAAAACGGGATCATAGTAATATCCCCACCATCGGGGATTTCATTTTTAAGAGCCGACAACCGTTCATTCTGCTGGCTTTTTGACAGCTTATCCGCTTTGGTCAGCACCAAAACAAAGCAAAACCCAGAACTCTTCAGATAATCGATCATCCTTTGATCGTCCTCAGAAGGTGCATGACGCATATCCAAAAGCTGAAAGATAAGTGCAATATTTCGACCAGAGGAGAAATAGCATTCCATCAGCTCACTCCATCTCTGTTTTTCAGACTTTGCCACCTGTGCATAGCCATAGCCTGGTAAATCTGCAAAACGTATCTCGCCGAGCCTGAAAAAATTAATGGTTACCGTCTTGCCGGGCTTTGAGCTAACCCTGGCAAGGCTTTTTTGATTAAATACCTTATTGATCATTGAAGATTTACCTACATTTGATCGGCCGGCAAAGGCGATTTCAGGCATGTTAGATGGGGGCAATTGAGCCGACACACCATAAGAAGATTCAAATTGAACAAGATGCAGATTCAGCATGGGACACCACTCTTTCTCGCTCACGCGGCGAACTTCTTCTTTATCAAGGCAGTGAGTGAAAAGCGGCACTTCCTCTAATAGTAATTCACAATTACGGATATTTTTTCACTTTGACTGACCGTCTTTTGTAAGGTCAGTCAAAGTGAAAATGTTAATCTTCATTTGCCGAATTGCTATTGTTTACTGTGGAATTACGCTTCCTAACACTGATTTGTCCCCCGCACTCTCCACTATATGATTACTTATATACTCTAAAAATCCATCCTGCGTGATAAGCGCGGTGCCAAGCACTGTATCTATCTTCGTGGCGGTGATAAATTTGATTCCCTCTTTGACTACAGAATCAAGTTCAGCCAGGTCGGGCTCATTATCTTTGGGTATGACCACGGTTTTGACCCCTGCGCGGTAAGCAGCCATGGTCTTCTCTTTGAGGCCGCCGATTGGAAGCACCCGTCCTCTGAGGGTCATTTCGCCCGTCATGGCCAGATCGCGCTTGACTGGAAATCCTGACAGTGCAGAGATAACCGCTGTGCAGATGGTGATGCCCGCCGACGGGCCATCTTTGGGAACCGCACCTTCGGGAACATGGATATGTATGTCCTTGGTTTTATAAAAGTCGGGATCAATGTGGTAGCGGGTGGCGTTGCTTCTGATGAAACTGATGGCTGCCTGGGCAGACTCCTTCATCACATTACCCAGAGATCCGGTCAGCTCGAGCTTGCCTGTACCATCCAGAACCGCAACCTCTATCTGCATCATCTCACCGCCCACAGAAGTCCACGCAAGCCCGTTGGCAACGCCCACTTCGTCAGAGGGCAGCAGAGCGTCGATCAGAAAACGTTTTGGACCTAAGAGGTCAGCTATATTAGCCGCATTGATAAGCACCTTGTCAGCTTCTTTGGCCACCAGTCGCTTCGCCGCCTTACGGCATAATGAGGCGATCTCGCGTTCTAGGTTACGTACACCGGATTCACGGGTATAATAATCTATAAGAGCATACAGAGCATCATCAGTAATTTTGACAGACCGACTATTTACACCATTCTTTTTTAACTGCTTTCCCAAAAGATGCTGTTTGGCGATGGAGAACTTTTCTTCACGCGTATAACTGGTCAGTGAGATGATCTCCATACGGTCAAGAAGCGGGGCGGGTATTGTATCGGTGTTGTTGGCAGTGGCTATAAAAAGCACACCGGACAGGTCAAAGGGAATCTCAATATAATGGTCTCTAAAGGCTACATTCTGTTCTGAGTCCAATACTTCAAGCAGTGCAGAAGACGGATCGCCCCTGAAGTCGTTACCCAGTTTATCTACCTCATCGAGAAGCATCAGCGGGTTACAGCTTCCTGCCAGTTTGATCGCATTGATGATCCTGCCAGGCATGGCACCAATATAAGTCTTTCGATGTCCTCTGATATCGGATTCATCACGGACACCACCCAAAGAAAGGCGAACATATTTTCTTCCGATTGCCTTTGCTATGGAACGTGCGATTGAGGTCTTGCCGACGCCGGGAGGGCCCACCAAACAAATAATCTGACCTTTGAGGTCGGGGGTCAGGCTTCGTACGGCGAGAGATTCCAGAATACGATCTTTCACCTTCTGCATGCCATAGTGATCCTTATCCAGAACCTTTTTAGCCGCTGCAATATCGATTTTGTCCTTGGTTTTGACGTTCCACGGCAGTTCAAGACAACTGTCCAGATATCCCCTGATCACTGTAGCCTCATGGGAGCTTCCGGGCATTTTCGTAAGGCGGTCTGCCTCTTTGAGAAGTTTCTCGGCAGCTTCCGTGCTCAGATTCAGTTTCTGGATCCGATCAATATAATCGAAAACTTCCTCTTGGACACCGTCACTATCGCCAAGCTCAGTAGAAATAACCTTCAACTGCTCACGAAGGTAGTATTCACGCTGATTCTTATCAATTTGTTCTTTTACTTTTTCATAAATGTCATGCTCAAGCCCTAAAATCCCGTTCTCGCTTTCCAGTATGTTAGTGAGGAGCTCAAGACGCTTAATCGGATTGGACTGTGTAAGCACCTCTTGCTTTTCTTCAACGGACAGAGGGATATTTCCAGCTATGTATTCCACCAGATGCGAAGGGTCCTCCTCGGACATCACATTTATTAGAATTTCCCTGGGCATTTTAGGGGAAAGTTGGGTATACTGCTCGAACTGATCTTTTATGGCGCGTATAAGAGCGCTTGCCATATCCTGATCATCCAATTTTAGTTCTTTGACAGGCAAAGGGCGTACATCCGCCATAAAAAATGGATCATCAGTCACTATTTTGACAGTCTTCGCCCGGTAAAGGCCCTCGACCATCACCCTAAGTCCTTCAGAATTGGTGCGAATCATTTGCTTGACTTCAGCCACGACACCCACAGTGTACAGTTCTGAGGCATCAGGAGAATCGGTGCGCAGATCCTTTTGCGCTACCAAAAATATTCTTCTGTTGCCTGAAAGGACCTCGTTAAGGGCCAATACTGATTTATCACGGCCAATATCAAAATGAAGCACCATCTTTGGGAAGAGAACAAGTCCTCTAAGCGCCAAAAGCGGCATACGCACGGTGGCTTGAACTGGCTTTTTTTCTCCCATCATAAGCACCTCCTAATCGTTTATTACTTTGGCGTCTACCAATGTTGTATAGAATTATACAGAATTTTTGATACTATTGCAAGTGGTTAAAATTGCCCTTTTGTGAACTGGCGATGATATGTCAGTCATTATATCCATTTGGGAGTTATAAGAACGTACATTAGGCTTTTTCAATGCCAACGGCGAAGAAATGAACCCAATAATAAAAGTCTATTTGACAAGTGGATTCTATTGCCATATACCAACTAAAGGATACGGCTATCAAAAGCACTTTGATATAGCCAATTGCTACATTGTCAAGCCAAATGCGACAGTTCGAGCAGAAAGAGCTGGGAAGGTGTATTCCAATTAAGACATTTTCGGGGTCTGTTGTTTATAAGCAGAAGAGAAGAAGATAGGTTTTGATGAGAAACAGTGGACAGAACAGTACCTTTCGGAAAGAACTCTCTGAGCAAACCGTTACCGTACTCATTGCTTCCTCTCTGATGCGGACAATATGGATCAGCGAAATAAAGAGTTAAGCCTAGATCTTTCTGGATTACATCATAACAGGCAAATTCACCGCCACGATCTGTTGTTGCTGTTTTGAATGTGCCTTGTGGCAATAAAGTGTGCAGGTGCTTGATTGCAGCTTCCATGGAAGCTGCCGTTCGATCAGGAATGGGAACGGCTGTATAGAACCTTGTTTTTCGTTCCACAAAGGTGGCCAAGCAACCACCGGAACCCCTAGAGGAAACCACCGTATCAAGTTCCCAATGCCCAAATGTTTCTCTGGTATATACCTCTTTGGGTCTCTTGTGGATAGAAGTACCACGAGCATAATGCGCAAGATTTTTACAGCTTCTCTTTTTTCCATTACGGCGCAGCACATCTGCGGTGAGTCCGTTCAGTCGTCCGGCATAAAGCCAGTTGTATATTGTTTTAAAGCTCAGTTGGCTTGAAGTAACGGTATGTGATATTTGTTCTGGCGACCAGGTCTCTTTCAGCTTTTCTGCCACAGCTGCGCACAACTCCTCGTTCCATTTCCCTTGAGGTTTGCTGTTGTGCCGTTTCTTCTGGTAATCCAGTTGTGCTTCTTCTGCGTTATACGCTCGGGCACCGTAAAAACGTTTCAATTCTCTAGCGATACTGCTGTGGTGACATCCCAGACGTGATGCGATTTTCCGGGTCGTATATCCGATTTGACGGAGTTCCTCTATCTTTCCTCGTTCGAATGTTGTAAAATGGTGATGGCTCATGGCTGCCTCCTTGTGTGAATGTTGTTGTTGCAAACTCTATTCTACACGTTTTGGCCGCCTTGGGCTATCTTTTTTCTGTCGCATTTCATTTTACAATGTAGCAATTAACTTAAAAACTGGCTATATAAAACGTCATTTTCTTCCCCGCTGAAGGCGGGGGAAGAAATCACAAGCTTGTTTTCAAGCTAATCAACTATATTTATTAATAATAAGACGGGTGTTGCAAACGCTATAAAACTAAACCCAAAATTAAACGGTAATAATCCTGCCTCTGTTTCCCCACTTCCAGCGGGGGAAACAGAGGCAGAAATAGAGTGCCATTTTAACTAAGATTTAGTGTCTAAACGCAGCCACACCCATTCGCTCGTTTTTATCTAAGAAACCGATTCCCGCCGCTGACGTCCGCTTGCACGGCGGGTCGGCGCTATAGAAAACTTTTTAGGCTTTTTTAGGGGATCGCGGATAATTTCAGGTTTACCTGTTCCCGTGACACAATCTTTGGTAATCAGAACCCGGTCAATGGTATGATCGGAAGGGACCTCATACATCAGGCTTTCCAGAACATCCTCCATGATCCCGCGCAATCCTCTGGCGCCCGTCGTGCGTTTGATGGCAAGCTCTGCGATAGCAACCAGCGCCTCATTCTCAAACTCGAGGGTTACGCCGTCCAGTGAGAAGAGCCGCTGATATTGTCTGATCAGCGAATTTTTAGGCTCCTTCAGGATGCGCACAAGGGTATCACAATCAAGTGAAGTAAGCGATGCGACCACAGGTATTCTACCCACGAGCTCGGGGATCATCCCAAAGCGTACCAAGTCCTGGGGAACCAGCTTTTTGATCAGTGCATCCTTGTCCTCGTGACTCTTCTTAACATCCGAACCGAAGCCCATTGAAGAAGAGGAAACCCTCTTTTCAATAACCTTGTCAATGCCCTCAAAAGCGCCGCCGCAGATAAAGAGAATGTTAGTGGTATCAATCTGGATAAACTCCTGCTGGGGGTGCTTGCGTCCACCCTGAGGCGGCACGTTGGATACAGTCCCCTCCAGAATCTTTAAGAGCGCTTGCTGAACCCCTTCCCCGCTTACATCACGGGTAATCGAGGGGTTTTCGCTTTTGCGGGTAATCTTGTCGATCTCGTCGATATAAATAATCCCACGTTGCGCCTTTTGAATGTCGTAATCGGCAGCCTGAATCAGGCGCAGAAGAATATTTTCTACATCCTCGCCGACGTATCCGGCCTCGGTAAGGGTGGTAGCATCTGCGATAGCAAAGGGTACGCCGATGATCTTGGCAAGAGTTTGGGCAAGCATGGTTTTTCCCACGCCAGTGGGACCCAAAAGCATAATATTGCTTTTGATCAGCTCAACATCTCCGGGCGTAGAAAAGGAAAAAATCCGCTTATAATGGTTATATACGGCGACAGACAGAGCAATTTTTGCACTTTCCTGACCGATCACATACTCATCCAAAATAGCCTTGATTTCCATCGGCTTGAGAATATTGATATCAGCGTCCTCTTTAGGAAGCTTTTTCTTGTTGGTGGTGTCTTCGTCCTCGAGGACACGAAGACAAAGCTCCACACACTCGTTGCAGATGCAGACACCCGGACCCGCGATCATACGGTTCACCTGGTCTTGCATCTTTCCGCAGAAGGAGCACCTCAGCATTCTGCTATCGTCGTTTTTTGGCATATCTATCCTCCAAAAGGGTCAAATGAGACTATTTCTTATAAATGATACTGTCTACCAGACCATAATCCTTGGCTTCTTGGGCCGACATGAAGTAGTCGCGCTCGGTATCCCGTTCAATCACCTCTAAGGGTTTGCCCGTCTGGTCAGCCAGCATGTGATTCAGTTTATCCTTAATCTTCAGAATCCACTCGGCGTGAATCTTGATATCGCTGGCCTGGCCCTTGGCACCGCCCAACGGCTGATGAATCATAATTTCACTATTTGGCAGCGCAAATCGTTTGCCCTTGGCGCCTGAGGAAAGTAACATGGCGCCCATCGAGGCCGCCAAGCCAACACAGATTGTGGACACATCAGGTTTAACATACTGCATGGTATCATAGATGGCCATTCCGGCCGTGATCGAGCCGCCCGGAGAATTAATATACAGGTGGATGTCCTTATCCGGATCCTGTCCCTCCAGATAGAGTAGCTGTGCCACAACAAGAGATGCTGATACGTCATTCACCTCATCGCAGAGCATGATAATTCTGTCGTTGAGAAGACGTGAAAAAATATCATAAGATCTCTCACCACGGCTGGTCTGTTCGATTACCATTGGAACTAAGCTCATAAAATGCCTCCTTTATGTTATGTACGGGTATAAGGCAAAATTATTCTTCGACGGTTCCTGTCTTTGCCTTTTTGGTGGTCTTCTTTTTGACAGGTGTCTCATCCGCAACTTTTTCCTCGCTGGTGGCTATGGCATTCTCACGAACGATGTCCAGAGCTTTGGCTGAGGCCATGTCCATCCGGATATCCTTTACGGCAATAAACTTCTTGACTTCATCCGCAGCTACCTGATAGAGCCCCGCCAATCTCGTGTATTCTGCCTCGACATCCTCATCCGTAAAGGTTAGGTTTTCAAGTTGGGCAATCTTTTCCAGGGCAAGGCGTACCTTTACCTGCTGCTCGGCCTGGGGGGCAAAGGATTTGCGGAAGTTTTCCATATTATCGCCCGTATACTTCATGAACAGGTTGATGTCCATGCCCTGGGAGCTGAGGCGATACTCAAAATCACGGACAAGTTCGTTGACTCTGGTGTCATACATAGCCTGTGGTATTTCGGCGGTCATGCCGGACACTACAGCGTCCATCAGCTTATTTTCAAAATCAGTCGCTGCGGTTTGTTCGTTCTTCTCTTCCAGCTTCTTTTTGACATCTGCTTTATATTCTTGCAGCGTATTGAACTCGCTGACATCTTTGGCGAATTCGTCATCAAGTGCGGGCATAAGCTGGGTCTTAAGCTCATTCAGCATTACCTTAAACACGGCTGACTTACCATTAAGTGTATCAACGCCATAAGTTTCAGGAAAAGTCACATTGACATCAAAGCTTTCGCCAACGCTGTGGCCGATGATCTGCTCTTCAAAACCGGGTATAAAGGTGCCTGAGCCGATGGTGAGGGATAATTATCACCCTTGCCGCCATCAAAAGCAACACCGTCAACATAGCCGTCAAAATCGATTGTAGCTGTGTCACCATTTTCGGCTGCTCTGTTCTCTACGGTTACGGTACTCGCATTGCGTGTGCGGAGCTTTTCAATTTCAGCGTCAACATCGGCATCTGCTACGGGTGCGACAGTCTTAACAGCTTCAATACCCTTATACTTTGCGAGTTCCACTTCGGGCTTGACTGTGACGATTGCCTTAAAGGAAAATCCATTGTCAGATACATCCTGCATCTCAATATCAGCCATGTCGACAGGATCAAGTCCTGCTTCATCTACAGCTGCGCTGTAGGCCTTCGGATAGAGCTCATTAACGGCATCCTCAAAGAACATACCGGTCCCATAAGTTTTTTCTATCAGTGATCTGGGCGCCTTACCCTTGCGGAATCCGGGAAGAGTCATCTTCGCCGCATTCTTTTTAAAGGCACGATCAACCGCAGCTTTAAAATCATCAGCTCCGACGGAAACCTGTAATTCTACTTTATTTGTGTCAATTTTGTTTTTGGATATAAGTCCCATTGTTATTCCTCCTGCTTATTTAACGATTAAACCATGTTATTATAGCATATGCTCCACAAAAAACCAATTTATTTTTCACACAGAATCATATTATTGCATCACTAAAATCGGGGTAAAATTCACTCCGTCGGCTGAAACAAGCCGAAAGTTAATACCCAGATATTCCCCCTGAAATGCATATCGGCTCGAATCGCCATGTATATGTCCGTAGTAGCAGCGCTTTACCCCGTACCTATGCATGATATCTATCATATCACCTGACACTTGATCGCCAAATACCGGTGGATAATGTAAAAATACAATCGGTTCAAGTCCTGTGATAACACTTGATTTCACAGATGCGTCAAGGCGACCCGCTTCTCTGGCCGTCAGCTTGGCATCATGAGGCGCGGTATCCTCAAACATCCATCCGCGCGTTCCGCAAACTGCGATTGATTCCACTGTAGCGCAGTTATTATGGAGTATTTTTAGACTTGTTAATCCCTTTGCCTCGAAAAAAGCTTCCATCTTTGCCATACTGGTCCACCAATAGTCGTGATTACCCTTCAGCAAAAGTTTTTTTCCAGGAAGTCGGTGAATAAAAGTAAAGTCGGCCTCTGCCTCCTCCAGCGTCATCCCCCATGAAATATCCCCCGGTATTACAACCGTATCTTCAGCTTTAACTGTATTTTTCCAGTTTTCTTCAATCTTTTTTACATAATTGTTCCAACCGGCAAACTGATCCATTGGTTTATCAGCAGTTAGAGAAAGATGAAGGTCGCTGATTGAAAATAGAGACATATGACATCCTTTCAAAAAGATCCCTATGAATTTTTTAGATAAAAGGTAAGATAATAAATAAAGGGTGTCAGTTATAGATTTATGACTGTTATCCCATCATCAATAAAGAAAATAATAAATGAAAATTAAACCAAAAACAAGAGGCTTAAGAAAGGGAAAAAAACATGCATGAGAATAAGCTTAGCTCATCTGATTATCTTCGCGGCGTAAAATGTGACGTAACAAACTGCATATATAATGATAAAAGTGAAAAGTGCACAGCCAACCAGATCAAGGTTGGACCGCAGTACGCGACTAGTAGTGATGATACAGTTTGCGATACTTTTAAACCAAACTAATCATCCGAAAATAAAATATTCTTAAAAGTTTAAAAATCAGTTTAAGCAGGGGGAAATTTCCCCCTGCTTATTATATTTTTAAAAAAGAAAATACTTCTTCTTTCATCATACTGGGCAGGATACTTCCCTGAAAACGGACGGTTTTGTCCAGTAGGCAGGAAAGCTGAGTGGGAATATCGGTGCCTGTCAACTCGCTTAGTTGGGAAAGTGCCACAAAGCCGTCTTCAATCTTTTCGTTGGTGAGAGCCTCCAGCACGCTTTGGGCAAATTTATAGGGGCTGGCTGTGGAAACAATTATGGTTTTCGTCTTGTCGTCTGTAGCAGCAACATAATCCTGATATACCCCATAAGCAACAGCGGTATGAGGATCCATTGTGTAATAATAACGGTCATATACTTCTTTAATGGCTACTTTTGTGTGTTCTTCCCCGCAGAATCCGCCCCAAAACAGCCCGAGTTTCTCTGTAATATCAAGTTGATACTTTTTAGATTCCTTCAGACTATTCATCAGCCCGGTGACCTTCACAGCAGAGCGACCACAAAGCTCAAACAGTAGCCTTTCCAAATTGGAAGAGATGAGAATGTCCATTGAGGGAGAAATGGTCGTATGGAACTCTCTGTTCGCATCATAGATGCCTGTGTAAATAAAGTCTGTCAAGACGTTATTTTTGTTTGATGCGCAGATCAGCTTTCCAACAGGCAGCCCCATTCTGGATGCGTAGTATCCGGCGAGAATGTTGCCAAAATTTCCGGTGGGGACCACAAAGTTCACCTTATCCCCCGCTGAAATTTCTTCCCCTGAAAGCAGGTCGCAATAAGAACTGAAATAATAGACGATCTGAGGAAGAAGCCGCCCAAAATTAATCGAGTTAGCGCTGGAAAGCACCTTGCCGCTTTCGGCAAGCTTTCGGGTGACGTCGGGGTCGGCGAAGATAGCCTTAACCCCATTCTGAGCGTCGTCAAAGTTACCTTTTATAGCGGATACATGAAGGTTTTCGCCCTCTTGGGTCGTCATTTGGAGTTTTTGAATTGGTGAGACTCCCTCCTCTGGATAAAAGACAATGACCTTAATCCCGGGCACATTCTTGAACCCTTCCAAAGCAGCCTTGCCAGTATCTCCTGAAGTGGCGACAAGAATGACCATTTCTTTTCCTTCAAGGGCGACACCCGCCGAATAAGTGGAAAGGTGTGGAAGGATCTGTAAAGCAACATCCTTAAAGGCACAGGTGGGACCGTGCCAAAGTTCCAACATATATACATCCGGCGCAAGCACCGAAAGCGGCGCTACACGGTCCTCTTCAAAGTCCCCGCTCTGATAGGCTCTTCTCGTCGCCGAAAAGATCGCCTCCTCAGGGAAATCTGTCAGGAAGAGTGAGAAGATATAAGCAGCCCTTTCCATATAGCTAAGCTCTGATAAACGCCTGATTTCATCAAGAGAAACTGGAGGAAAGCTTTCTGGAAGATAAAGCCCGCCGTCGCTAGCCATTCCTCTTGCAATTGCCTCTGTGGAAAGAATCCTCTCTTCTGCCCCGCGAGTGCTTACATAATGCATATTGACCACCATTTCCCCATCCTATCGAAAGTTTGATTATAAAACAAGCTCATAGCAAAACCAGTCAAAATCATACGCATTCCTTTCACCGCAACACTCAAATCCAAATTTCGTATAAAGCGCTAATGCTGCGGGATTTGTTTTGCTCACGAGCAAATGAATACTGTCAAAGCCTCTTTTTTTTACATCTTGAATCACATACTCTAAAAGATTGCTTGCTAATCCTTGATGATGCATTGCTTTTTGAACGCCTATTCTTGCCAATTCACAAGGCTTTTTTGTCTTGCCGCTCCAAGTAAGATGATCCAATTCACGATCATTGACAGCTGCGGCGACAGCCACTATCTCATGATGATCCTCACACAGGCAGTAGAGCGAATCGTTCTGAATATCTTCATAAACATTTTGGATCGATGGATATTCGATGCTCCATGTGCATCCCGAGGTACCAATTAAGGAATGATATAACATCATTACCGCTTCGCTATCCTCAATTTTCGCAAGCCTTGTTTGATAGCTCATATCAGTATCTCCAATTCACCGGGATCATGTTAATCATATTATAAATATTTTTGAAAGAAATTATGAGCATTTTGAAATAAAATCTTGTCTGCCTGCTGATGAGTAAGACCTTTTGAAATGAGATAATCATAAATAGTCAAAGATTTTTCCACAGAATCCAGACACGCAGGTAATGGCGCGCCGTCATAGTCTGAGCCAAGGCACAGGACATCTTCGCCACCCAGTGAAAGGAAATGCTCGATATGACGGTAAAGGTCATCCATACTGGTCACATTTCCCCCGTCTTTAATGAAATTCACACAATAATTGAGTCCCACCAGTCCACCACGACGGACAAACTCTGAAAAGTGTTCATCAGTTAGATTTCTTCTGTGTTTACAGATTGACCTGGAATTGGAGTGACTTGCAATAAAGGGTTTCTTTGTGATCAGACAAAGCTCTTCAAAACCTCTGTCATTGATATGGGAGGTGTCGACGAGAATTCCATGTCGTTCCAGCTCGGGGATCGCCTGGCGGCCGAACTCGGTGATGCCACCGTCTGTATCATGACCGCTGCAAACCTCATTGGGACCGTTCCATGTAAGAGTCAAGGCTTTCACACCTTTTTGTGCTAGATACGCCACGCGCTCTAACTCTCCCGCCAGTACAGCGCCACCCTCTACAGTAAGAATCGCGGCAAATTTACCCTCATTAAAGGCATTCTCTATTTCTGAAAAGCTGCGGCATGGGGAAACAAGGTTCTTACTGCGTTCCATTTCTCGATAGAAATAATCACAGTTTGTTTCAAAGAATTCCTTTGCACCCTGACCTCTGAGATGATCCAGTATAAAAACAGCGAAAAACTGCGCCCACTTTGTTTTGGGCGGCATCTTGAGTAGTGAGATATTGCTCTCAAGGGATATGAGGCTACGTTCCTCCTTATGCTTGAAAATAAGAGTGTCGCAGTGGAGATCAATCATACCAGTTGCTGCCATTGAGATCAAACGCCCCTTCTATGTGATTATATTGAATGACCCTAAAGTCCCTTGGGGACCGGGTTATTACTTCAACGATGTCAAAACGCGGCTGAAGCTCTGTAGGACATTTTGAGAGATACAGATAAGCCGCCATTATAATTTTCCTTTGTTTTTTGAGTACAACCGCCTCAGCTGGTGTTGCAAGCGCCCCGGAAGCCCGTGTTTTCACCTCAATAAAGGTGATGTATTCGCCCTTTTGCGCTACAATATCAATTTCTCCCTGTCGCACTCTGAAATTCCTGGCCAGTATCTGATAACCATCCTCCGACAGCTTTGCGGCAGCAAAATCTTCGCCCAGCTTACCGCTTCCTCTATCGGCCATCTCCTAAACCTCCGGTTATCCCCTTCAAAAAGGTGAGCCTGTGTACCGGAGAGATCCCATGCTCGCGGATTCTCTCGTAATGGAGCTTGGTACCATAACCCTTGTGTTGGTTAAAACCGTACTGGGGATAGAGTGAATCCAGATCTAGCATGTATCTGTCCCTAGACACCTTGGCGAGTATTGAAGCCGCCGCAATATTCGCTGAGCGTCCATCGCCGCCAACGATTGCCCATGTAGGGATACCCAGACCAGGATTTGCATTTCCATCCACTAAAACCAGATCTGGTATCAAGTTTAAACCTGTAACCGCCCTTCGCATAGCGATAAATGTCGCCTGAAGGATATTAAACTGATCAATTTCCTGTTCGCTGGCATAGGCAATAGAGTAGGAAAGAGCCTGTGCGGTAATCAAATCAAAAAGAGCCTCGCGTTTTTTAGGACTCAATTTTTTTGAGTCATCAACACCTTCAATGGATAAACCATAAGGCAGTAAAACAGCGGCGGCGAAAACAGGGCCAGCCAAAGGGCCGCGTCCTGCCTCATCAACGCCGCATATCTGTTTATTTCCAAGTTCTGTGCCCTTTTTTTCATAGATGAGCATGTCACGTATCATAGCCGCCATCTCCCTTGTGCGACAGACAAAATTATAAGATCAGAATGGCTTGGTGTGTCACACTATAAATTTAAATAGACGACTTTTATAGACATCTCTTTAACTGTCAAGCTCTTCTGGATTTTGTGGCATCATATTATCAGCGATTACTGTAGCCACCCTGGGCCGTTCCAGAGATATACGACCAATAACGCCGCCCCTAAATTCATCAAGAATCACGCTTGCAGCCCGCGCTGTATCGACGCGGTCCCCGGATAGAAGCATACCTCGCTTTCTTCCAATCAAATTGAGAAGATCATGATCTTCGATCCCCTCCATCTCATCGGTTGAAAGTTTATATCTGGCCATCAGCATAGGCCGTGCACACACCTTGAGTTCGTGCAAAAGACGAGTGGTCAATCCTTCGATATCCAGTATATCATCCTTAATCGCACCGGTAAAGGCGAGATGAAAACCGACCCTTTTGTCGTCAAACTTTGGCCAGAGCACACCGGGCATATCCAGAAGCTCCATACCGCCTTCAAGCTTGACCCATTGGCGGCCCCGCGTAACACCGGGCCTATCCTCGGCCTTAGCTCTTTTCGCACCAGCCATGCGGTTGATAAATGAGGACTTGCCAACGTTGGGAATTCCCACCACCATGATGCGCATGGGACGACCGCTCATGCCTTTGGCCTTTAATTTTGCCATATGCTCGGCCAGTACAGTATATACCGCGGGGGTAAATGCTTTTAGGCCCCTGCCACTGCGGCAGTCGGCGGCTAACGCAAGCATTCCCCGCTCTTTAAAGGTTTGACACCAGGCACCTGTTACAGATTCATCAGCATAATCCGCCTTGTTTAGCAGCAGAAGGCGCGGCTTATCCCCCGCGATCTTATCAATCTCGGGATTGCGGCTGCTAATGGGGATTCTTGCATCTAGAACCTCCACCAGGATATCTACCAGAGGAAGGCTTTCTTTCATTAAACGGCGTGTTTTAGCCATATGGCCGGGAAACCATTGTATCTTGATATCTTCGTTGTTCATCGCAAATTCATCTCTCCGTCCCACAGAACATTATCTGCATGGACTAATCCACAAAACCAGCCTTGTTAAAAGGCATCATCCTAAGGATGACCTTACCCAATATATATCTCTCGTCTACCATGAAAATAGTTGAGTCTCGGCTGTCACGTGAATGGTTTCGGTTATCCCCCATGACAAAGACAGACCCATCAGGTACGGTCACGGGGAATTTGACGTCAAGCCTATTGTGTGTGGGCTCTTTGGTATAGGGCTCATCCAGTGCCTTACCATCAACATATACAATTCCATACTCGAAATCGATATCGACTGTTTGTCCACTGGTGGCTATGATTCGCTTAATCAAAGGCTCTTTTTCCAAATTTGGCTTGGTGATAACCACGATATCGCCATAAGTGGGGGTATATAAAGCCCGTGAGATAATAAGTCGGTCTTTATCCAAGAGTGTATTTTGCATTGATATACCTGAGACCTGTGCCGTACGAAAGAAAAATGTAAAAAGAATCACGACGCAAACAACTGCGTATACAGCCGCTTGAGCCCACTCGTATAGTTCGACGATCAGAGCGTTTTCATTTTTAGATTTGTCATATTCAGTCAGATTTGGGATCTGCTCGTTGTCATTCATTTGATCGTTCACCTCGGCGCAATAATAGTCCATAAAACAACGAAAAGGGACAAAATGTCCCTTTCGCGCGCATACTTATCGGCCGGCTTCCTTAACCTTGGCAGCCTTGCCTACCCTGTGTCTCAGGTAATAGAGCTTGCCTCTTCTCACCTTGCCTCTTCTGATGATCTCCACCTTTTCGACATTGGGAGAATGTACCGGAAAGACTCTTTCCACCCCAACACCATGGGCAACACGGCGAACGGTGAAGGTTTCAGCTATACCGCCATGTTTTTTGGCGATGATAGTGCCTTCAAAGGCCTGTATTCTTTGTTTCTCGCCCTCTTTGATCTTTACGTTGACCCTAACGGTGTCACCGATGTTCAGTTCGGGCAGTTCGGACTTCATACAATCCTTGACAAACTGCTGTAGAGCATCCATTTTTGTTCCTCCTAATTTTCAGACATTCATTCCCACGATTGTGGCAGAGGACTGTCCGCTTTAATACAGAGCTTACGCTCGCATCAAACCCCACCGCATAAAACGGCGGTAACTACATGCCTAAATATCTTAACATATATGTCTATTGCGTGCAAGTACTTTTACATAAAAATAGTGCCATTTTCGTTATAAATGCCAAAACGTGTAATTTCGCATCGCAGATAAGACAGGTTAAACCATGCACAAAAGCTGTCTACGATCAACGATGGATTGATGTTGAGGGTACCACCCGAGCGTACACGCAACACAAGAGTTAGGTTGTCACCTACTGTCTCGCTCTCTTTCACCAAGAAAAGCGGTTTCAGATCAATCTCTTTGTCCCCTTTTTTGCCTTTTTTCATCGCTAATATTTCTGGCAGAGCAGTAAATGCAAAGAACAACTCTGCCCCTTTTTGAGAATCTATCCCTTCAAGTTCCAGGGACACCTTATAATCGGCCCAGTAGATATCCTGCGGTGCCATCGTTTGTTCTCCCACACCGATCACTGTAAGCCCCTCCGGCATAACAGCGTTCATCTGTTCTTTCACTGCATCCGGGCTGAAATCATCTTCGGTCAGACGGAGATCCATTGATTCGCAAAGGCCATTAAACCCAAGTGAGAGCGGAAGGGCAAAAGTCATATAAATATGTGGGTTGAAGCCTTGAGTATACCACGCCGGTATCTGTGAGCGCTTGACGGCCCTTTGCATGGTACGGTTGAGGTCAAGGTGGGAAATATAGGCTGCCCGTCCTGTTTTTTGATAAAAAATTCGGATATCCTTCATATGCATATCCCCCCCGTGAGTCTGTCAGCCCCACATCCATTGCAGCCAAGGCGACAGTGACTGGTGGTGACGGCCTCTGTGGCTTTTTCATTCTCGTCGATAAAATATGATTTATCGACACCATAATCCAAATGATCCCAAGGGAGGATCTCATCATACTCGCGTTTGCGCGCAGTATAAAAATTGGGTTCTACGCCAGTTTCGGCGAAGGCTTCTGTCCATCGTCTCATACTAAAGTGCTCGTTCCAGCCATCCAGTCGGCTCCCCTTTTTCCAAGCAAGTTCCACCGCGTTGCACAGCCTGCGGTCGCCACGTGCGAGCACGGCCTCGAGAAAGCTCGTCACGGCGTCGTGATAGTGAACGGTAATCTTCTTAGAGCGCACAGAACGCAGAAGATGCTTTTGCTTCTCCTCCAGTTGGACGATTGAGTCCTGTGGGGCAAACTGGAATGGTGTAAAGGGCTTGGGAACAAAGCACGCGACGCTGATTGTCACCGTGACCCCCTTACCCTTAGGCTTGCCGGGGAGAGAATAGTATAGATCAACCACCTTTTGAGCAAGTGTGGCAATGGCTTCGATGTCCTCCATCGTCTCGGTCGGAAGGCCCATCATAAAATAAAGCTTAACGGCTGTATTCCCCGCCTCAAAGGCAGTCCGACATGTGCCCAGTACTTCTTCCTCAGTGACGTTCTTATTGATCGCGTCGCGAAGGCGCTGACTTCCCGCCTCGGGGGCAAATGTCAAGCCTGTTTTTCTGATACGCTGCACCTTTTCTAAAAGCGCAGGCGAAAATCCGTCTACCCGCAGAGACGGAAGTGAGAGACTTATTTTCTGTGAATCCGCCCAGTCCTGCAGCTTATCCATCAGCGGCTCGAGTCCCGTATAATCGCTGGTGGAAAGAGAGGAAAGGCTTACCTCATCATACCCGGTGCTGTCGCATAGACAGACAGCGTCACTGGCGAGCCGTTCAGGTGATTTTTCCCGTATGGGGCGGTAGGTAAAGCCAGCCTGGCAGAAGCGGCATCCGCGAATGCAGCCGCGAAACAGCTCAACCATGGCACGGTCGTGGACAATTTCAATAAAGGGGACAATAAAGTTTTGGGGGGAAAACATCTTATCCAGATCTGCCACTACACGCTTGGTAACCGTTTTTGGGGCGCCGGTTTCAACCTTAAGCTCCGATATTTTTCCTTGATCGTCATACACAGGCGTGTAAAGTGAAGGAACATAAATTCCTTGGATTCCGGACGCGCGCATCAGAAAATCCTTTTTTGACATTCCTGCATCCCTAGCTTGACGGTAAAGGGTGACAAGCTCAAGCTCAATCTCTTCTCCCTCTCCCAAAATAAAAAGGTCGATGAAGTCCGAAAGTGGCTCGGGATTACAAGCGCAGGGCCCCCCCGCCACAATGAGCGGCGAAAGGCTTGTCCGATCCTTTGCACGCACGGGGATTCCCGAAAGATCCAGCATATTGAGAATCGCCGTGTACGAAAGCTCGTACTGAAGGGTAAAGCCAATGATATCAAACACAGAAAGCGGGTCAAAGCTTTCCAGCCCATATAAGGGGACGCCTGCCCTTCTCATTGCCGTTTCCATATCCACATCAGGGGCAAACACGCGCTCGCACCAGATGTCAGGTTCAGCATTTAAAAGAGAGTAAAGGATCTTCATCCCCAGATGAGACATACCTACCTCATAAAGGTCAGGGAAGCAAAAGGCAAAGCGAACCATCGCTGGGCTCGGTTGTTTGACTACCGCTCCCAGTTCACCGCCTATATATCGCGCGGGCTTCTGTACCTTTTGCAAAAGCCTGCTTAGTTCATGTAAGGCCATAAATACCTCCAAATTAATCATATAACCTTAATATAATACTATAATTCGCGTTTAATCGCAACCGTTGGAGAAAATGATCATAGAGAGATAAAACTATAGTTGATTAACTTGATAACAAGCTTGTGATTTCTTCCCCCGCCTTCGGCGGGGGAAGAAAATGACGTTTTATCTATAGCCAGTTTTTAAGTTAATTGGCTATAGATGATGAATAGCGTCAAAGATATCAAAAAACCGGCAGCTTTTAGCTGCCGGAAGAAAGGGAGGAACAGGGCGCAAGGCCGCAAGTACCAGACTGGTATGTTCTACTTGACGGAACTACCTGAAAAAATCATCACAGCCAGATAAACACAGGTGACAATCAGCGTCAGATTGGGACGGCTCCAGAAAACCTGACAGCAAGCGACCGCCAATAACGCGACCAACAGTGCGAGAGAGATTACATCAACAATCGTATCCACAGTACCTGACCGGGATATCCCCCCCATTGCTGCAGAAAGCATGTTTCCACCGTCAAGACCCCGGATTGGCAACAGGTTGAAAGCTGCGATCGCACAATTAGCAGCGATAAAAAGCATAACTGCGGGACTTTTAACCGGCAATAAATTGATCAGCGCCGCCGTCAGCAGATTGGAAACAGGTCCGGCAGCATAAACGGCAAGCTCACCGGAGTAGGATGGGATCCGGCTTTTGCCAAGGGACAGGCGTATACCAAATGGGCCAAAAACCGCACGTTTGATTGGAAGACGATTAAACAGGATTACCAAAATATGTCCCCCCTCATGCAGAAGGACGGCAAGAAGCATTACCGATATAACCCCCGTTCGATCCATACAGGTGAACAGGGTCAGAATTAAAAAAAAGTAGAACTGTATCGTGACCTCAACTCCACACAGAAAAAAGGTCACTTTGTCCCCACCCCTTTAAGGTGCGGCAGCGGGTCGACTACCTGCCCATTCAATCTGAGCTCAAAATGAAGATGCGGGCCTGTAGATATACCCGTACTACCGACAAGGGCGATCCTGTCTCCTTGTCTTACGACAGTATTCTTCTTGACAATAATGGACGAGCAGTGGCTATAGGCCGTCTGCAACCCGTTCTGATGATCGATAACTACATAATTACCATAGATAGCCGATACACCTATTTCAGTTACTTTACCCGGTAGCGCCGCGCAAATCGCGGTTTTTGATGGCGCAGCGATATCTATACCGGTATGAAAATCCAATAGCCCTGTAATCGGATGGAGGCGATAACCGAAGGGCGAAGTGATCGTACCATTTAAAGGCGCTCTGAGTGTGGCTGAGAGAAATATTGGTGAAATCATTGCCGAGTCAGGTGGACTGATAGGATTTGTTCCCTGCACTGATTCCTGCCCAGCCACCAAAAGCATGCCGCCCTTTCCGTTTGTCACTTCCTGTGGCTCGCTGCTGACACCTTCAGAGGAAGAAACGGCCTTATCAGAGGATGCTTCTGGCTGATTCCCTTTAGATGATTCCGTGATTACTCCCGTTGAGGAGCTTTCTTTTTTATTCTCATTGGAACTTTCCGAAGAGGATTCAGACGCTTTTTGTGAGTTGTCTTTATTCAATGTGATGGCAATCCCGTGCATCGTTTTTTCCACAAGCTGTTGGACATTTTCCGAGCTTATACTCATGTTGATTTCGCCGATCCAGTTCATCACTTGGGCCAAATTCATATCTTGACTGAATGCCTGGATGGCTGTATCTCGCATTCCAATGTATCCGCTGGGCTGAAACAATGTCAAAAGATAGGATGCGCACAAGATCACAGTACAGGAGATCGTCTGTGTAATTGTCAGATGTACGAAGCTACTTTTTCTTGCCTCATGTCCTCTTGTTTGCCTGGGCGCCGTTGACATTCTGCGTCTTTTCATCTTTCCACCTCCGCTTTGTCCATACATGGTATCATATTCACAAAAATATGAAATAATGTCTGCGTATTGTGAAAAGAATTGAAGCGTATCTCCATCCGCCAACGGCGAAAGTAAAGTCAGGACCACTGGCTTAGCCGGCGATCCTGACTTTTATAAATAAAAGGAATTCTTTCTGACTGTCACCTCTCACATAGGCGTGGCAGAAAGGAGATTAAGTATTTTTGATGAATTTATCGATGGAAGCGGCAGCCTCTTTTCCGGCTCCCATTGCCAAAATAACCGTCGCAGCCCCTGTGACCGCATCGCCACCCGCATAAACGCCTGTCATTGTACTGGCCATGCGGCCGGTGACGATAATGCGGCCTTTGCTGTCGACCTGAATGGCAGGTGTCGTACTGCCAATCAGGGGATTGGGTGAGGTTCCAATTGCCATGATAACAGTATCAACAGGTAGCACAAAATCAGATCCTACCTTGACAACCGGGCTTCGTCTGCCTGATTTGTCCGGCTCGCCCAGCTCCATTTCGACACAACTAATACCCGATACTTCTCCTTTATCGGCAAGAATCGCATTGGGATTCGTAAGAAGCCGCATTACAATTCCTTCCTCCTCAGCGTGGAGAATTTCCTCTTGACGGGCTGGCATTTCCTCTCTACCCCTTCGGTAGATGATAGAGACCTCCTCGGCGCCCAGACGCTTGGCACAGCGGGCAGCGTCCATGGCCACGTTACCCCCGCCGACAACAGCAACACGTTCACTTTTGCGAATCGGGGTATCATAAGCTGCATCATAAGCCTTCATCAGATTAACACGGGTCAGATACTCGTTGGCAGAATAAACCCCTATAAGCTCTTCGCCCGGTATGTTCATAAAGGTTGGAAGGCCGGCACCAGAACCGATAAATACCGCTTCAAAGCCTCTTTCAAAAAGCTCATCCACATCCACTGTCCGTCCGATCACAGTGTTCAGTCGCAGCTCGACGCCCAGCATCTTCAGGTTTTCAACTTCTTTGGCGACAATCGCTTTTGGCAAACGAAATTCTGGTATGCCATAGCTCAAGACGCCGCCTGGGATGTGAAGAGCCTCAAAGACGGTAACCGCATAACCCTTGGCGGCCAGTTCGCCTGCGCAGGTAAGCCCTGCCGGCCCTGAGCCCACAACCGCCACTTTGTGGCCATTTGGGTTTATATTTTGGCTCGTCTGATTCTCCATTTTGAGCATTTGATCCGCCACAAAGCGCTCAAGGCGACCAATAGCAACCGGCTCACCCTTGATACCGCGAACACAATATTTTTCGCACTGGGCTTCCTGAGGGCACACTCTTCCGCAGACAGCGGGCAGGCGGTTTGTGGATGACAGTATCTCCCCTGATTCTTTGATATTTCCCACCTTGAGCTGCGTGATAAACTCAGGGATGGGAACACCCACTGGGCAACCGGCAACACATGGCCTATGCTTGCACCCAAGGCATCTTGCAGCTTCATTTAAGGCCATTTCCTCGGTATAGCCAAGAGAAACCTCAGAGAAGTTTTTATTGCGTACGTCAGCCGGCTGATGCGGCATAGGCGTTTTAGTCGGTGACATATTAGGCATTGCAATTTCCTCCCAGTCCAATACGGCATGCGTGACCTGCTGCCTCTTTTTCCTGACTAGCATAGAATTTATTTCGTGTCATAAGTTGGTCGAAATCCACCTGGTGTCCATCAAAATCGGGGCCATCCACACAGGCAAACTTAATTTTCCCCCCTACACTGACACGGCAGCCCCCGCACATTCCGGTGCCATCAATCATAATGGGGTTTAAGCTTACAATGGTCTTAATTTGAAAGGGCGCGGTAGTTTTGCAGACATATTTCATCATGGGAACAGGCCCGATTGCAATGACCAAATCATAATTGGCCCCCGCCTCTATGAGCTTTAAGAGCTTTTCGGTAACAAGTCCCTTTTCTCCGTATGAGCCGTCATCTGTAGTTACATAGAGATTTGTGGAAACGGCTTTTAGCTCATCCTCCAGAATCACCATATCCCGGTTTCGAAAGCCGATTATGACATCGGTATGTACCCCCATGGAATGAAGTGCCTTCGCCTGCGGATACGCAATGGCGACACCTGCTCCACCCCCGATCACGCAAGCCCGTTTCGTACCCTCTAGCTCAGTGGGGCATCCGAGTGGCCCGACAAGATCCAAAATGCTGTCCCCCGCGTTATAACCGGATAGAAGCTTGGTGGTGGCACCGACGATCTGAAAGATGATCGTCACTATTCCCTGTTTTGCCGAGCTGTCCGCAATTGTCAGAGGAATACGCTCGCCGTATGTATCCGCCCGTAGAATCACAAACTGGCCTGGCTTTGCCTTCAAAGCAATATCCATTGCCTCAATGGACATGAGAATCATGCCGTCGCCGATAACCTTTTTTTCTACAATTTTATACAAGGCATACGCCTCCCTTTTCTTCGATCGGACTTAGATATTTTATTAATTATAGTATAGACGTTTCCGTTTTTCAATAGCAAAACGCCGCCCCTTGGCAAAGGAGCAGCGTTAATTAGTAATATGATCGAATGATGCCTTGATCGGCTAAAAATATGATGGCTATTATAGCCAATTAACTTAAAAACTGGCTATAGATAAAACGTCATTGTCTTCCCCCGCCTTCGGCGGGGGAAGACATCACAAGCTTTTTTCAAGTTAATCAACTATCTGTATTTATTTCTCACGCCTTCAGTGAGGTAATTCGTTTCATAAAATAAAAGTTCATCTGTATAAGTAACTGTCTTCCCTGCCTATGACAAGGAAGACAGTTAGCATGATGTCCCTCTATTTAAGTGACCGTAACAGAACAAGTTGCCGTTTTTCCGCTGTCAACCGTGGTGACGGTGATTTTCGCCGTACCTGCAGACTTGGCAACAAGATTTCCATAATCATCCACCGTAACAACAGAGCTGTTTGAACTGGACCATTCCACCGTTTTGTCGGTTGTCGCTGTAGGGGTCAAGGTGACGGTAAGGCTGTATTCATCGCCCTTTTTAAGCGCCAACGTTGTTTTGCTCAAGGCAATCTTGGTCGATGTGGTAATTTTTCCTCCGCTGGCAACGCTGCCGCAGCTTTCGGTACCAGTGACGGTTTTGCTGCTGACAGAGGAAAAATAGCTGCATATGGCGTCCGCCAGTCCGCTTGCAATCTTTTTCTGATAACCTTCATCAAGAAGCTTAGCGTATTCCCCTTGATTGGTGAGAAAGCCGGTTTCTACAAGGGCTGAGGGAAACTGTGAATCACGTGTGACATAATAGCGGCCAAACTTTCCGCCTCTATTTGCCGTACCGATCGCATTGGCCGCATTGGCAGCCGAGAAGCTTGCCAATTTGGAAGAAAACGCGTTAAAATAATAGGCTTCGCTTCCCGCTGCCGATGAATTGGCAGCCCAGTTTGCATGGACACTGACATAGAGGTGTGGATTCTGTTTTTTGGCGCTGGCAACACGTTGCTGAAGAGAATATTCACCGTTCAAGGTATCATACATCACCACTGTTGCCCCGCGTGAGCTGAGAATATCCGTTAGATGTGTGGCGATCTGATAATTGACGACCCTTTCCGGATAGGCGTTGAGGAAACCGCTTGCCCCTGGGTCTGTGCTGTCATGTCCTGGATCGACCACAATTTTAGCGCCTGATAAATTGCTGCCGGACACCTGTGGCGGATTGTTAAATCTGAGTACAAGATTCCCTGAAGAGTCATAATAGGCATAATAGCCGAGGAAGCACCCTGATTTTTTAAGATTCAGGGTCATGGTGGTCCCCGACCAGTTGGCGGCGGAGAAAAGCGGGTTTTTACTCAGCGACATAGATGCTGGCGTAGAAACTGTGTAATGGAAGTTGATCGAAAAGGCCGTCGCGCTGTACCGCGCGGTATAAGACACAGGCTGCTTTGTACTGATTATCACACTTGTATACCTGCTATCGCTGGTTACGGTGTAACCGATAATATTATTGCTATCCAACGCACTAGAATCGCTCAAAGCGATGATATCATCACTGTAAACCCTAAGGCCCGATTGGAGTATATAAAAGGATTTGACCGTATCACCGTTTCGGTATATGATCTCGTCACTTGCTGTAAAGTCCATCGTCCCCTTGGGCAATGGAAAATATTCAGGATCGGAGTTATTATCAAGAACATTGATTGGAAAGGTTTCAGCCCATTCAGAAGTGACCATGACAGGCTTTCCATCTGAGAGAAGCGCTTTTTTGTTGACCTTAATGAGAGCGCCGGTAATACTGTCACTAAAGCTTGTCCACTTTCCGCAAACGACGATATTGCCAAGATTTTGTTCCGCGGTGGTGGCAGGTGGTACTGTGTAAACACCCTGAAAACGCTTGTAATAGGTGTCCTTGGCGCTCTTATCATCTTCGGTTTCCACAATTTGCATTGGAACCTTCTGGCCGTTGATCATGGCATATACGGTAGACTCCTGATAAGCATTAGCCGTGATGGTAATCTTCATTCCGCCGTCAATCGTCACATTTCCCGTAGGAGACATCTCCTTGACGACCTGGACCTGGCGAGTAATGTTGTATGTAACCGATTTGCCCTTATGTGTGATCACATATTTGTTGAGGCCCGGCTCCAACGCCATTGTGAGGCTGAAATATCCGTTCTTATCGGTAACGATCGGCTTGTCGTTGATGGTAGCCTCGGTATTGGGATCAGAGGCGCCGACAAAGGTCACCGACGGTTCAAAGGTAGTATAGGTCGTCTTGGTCGGCTTGGTAACCGCCAGATTGGTGAGGATGTGCTCTGCCTTTACCTCATTGTTATAATACTTAATGAGCATGCTTGCACTATTCTTGGGATCTTCCAGCATGCGGGACAGCGAGTTAAATATACTGCCGCTGTAAGCTGAAAGCGTTCTTGATTCAATCACCTGGCGAGAGAGTTGGTCGTATTCCCCCCATCCAACAGCACTAGTACAGGCTTTGTCGGCCCCATGCACCACATACATACGCAGACTAAACTGCTTGGCTACATTCGACCACCATGAAACCACCTGTTTAAAAGGCTCGCTGCTGTCTATGATCGATCCTAAAGCTTTCACAGTGACAAAATCCGCCAGTTTATTTTCGAGGAATCGCTTGTTATCGGCATTTCCATCACTCAAAGCGCAAAAGGCAGCATTCGTGGAGGAACCTTCGTCAATGGCTGCCTTGTTCTCCCACACTGATTCCGTCATCATACCCACCTGCACGCTAGGGGCTGTTTTGCGGATCGACTTCGCAACAGATGCGAATGCATATTCCACACTGGTGGTGGAATATGTTTCGAAGCCAATGGCAGATCCGCCGGACAGATAGCGAGCGTAACTATCCTCTGTGGTAGGACAATAGTAGTTATCTACAATAATCCCATCCGGTTGACGGGATGAAGTGAACTCGGTGATATTTTTAGTGACCTGATTGATGACGGCGGCATCGATAAAATTTGCCTGTGCAATTTTGCCGCTGGAAGTTACACCAAGTGCATCATAGATGGCGTAAACATAAAGGCTTTTCTCTCGGGCTTTTTCAATGATGTAAGAAGCGGCATCAAAGCTCAAAGCCGCGCGTGGCAAAAGATCAGAGGGGTATATGACCCCATCTCCCAGCTTGGTATCAAATATAATCGTATTCATGGTGAGCTTGACGGCAGAGCTGATGGCAGCATCTATCTCAGCTTTCACAGCTTCTACAGTGGTCTCAGGGGTTTTCAGAAAATCGACACCCGCTGTCAGATAGACCGCACGCATCTCCTTAGGATAATTGAAATTAATGGCCTCTGCCTGCCCGGATGACGAGGACACAGCGGCTTGTGACTGTCCAGAAGACGAGGATACAGCGGCTTGTGACTGCACGGTAGACGAGGATACAGCGGCTTGTGACTGCACAGTAGACGAGGACACAGAAACTTGTGACTGCACGGTAGACGAGGACACAGCAGACTGACTCGATGAAGAGGGCTCAGCCGCTGTTTGAGAAGCCCTTGAGGAGGACGACGTAGACGAGGATGAGGACGTCGAAAAAAAGCTCCCCCAAGCGGGTGAGTGAACAGTGATAGCCGCCACCAAACCGGCAGCGGCTGTAAGTACAAACATGAGTGAGCAGAATGCTATTACAAATTTTTTCCTGTTTTTTAACAATCCTGACAAATTATTTCTCCCTGTAGTATTATTACTCAACCCAACAGAGCCTGAAGGCCGGTACGTTCAGAGGCCACCAGATCCTTTACCGAGCTTGCCGGGTTAAATAGTGAGTCATACCGGTAAATGACAAATCCGGCATATTTCGACTGCTTTCTGGATAGGTTTACCATTCTTGAAAGCATGTCACGGTTTTGTGTCCATTCGGTTTTGCCATTGCCGGCATTGTTATCAATAACTCCGCACTTATAGGCCGCAAGGCCGATCAAAAGGTCTACATTACTTCCCGCCACAAGGTTATTCCATGATTCAACCACGCTGGCGAAGGGCATCGTACTGTTTTCAAATCCGAAGTAAATCTGAGGACAAATATAATCAATATACCCGCCTTCCGTAACCCATTTTTCTATATCAATAAATTGAGAGTTATAGTCGTTTTTCATATTAGCCTGGGGGCTTATTCCAAAAACAACCGATTTATCGGCGGCTTTAATGGCGTTGTACATGCCACGCACTAAAATATCCACATTGTTCCGGCGCCAATCCCCAAGAGAAAGCGATCCACCGCTGTTTTTATAGGAATTATAATCACTCTGATCAAAGGCAGGATCGGTGGTGGGATAGAAATAGTCGTCAAAATTGATCCCATCTACATCATAATTTTTGATGATCTCCAAAGCGCCGTCGATAATCAGTTTGCGCGCGTCGGCATTGGACGGATTGTAGAAATACCCTCCACCGAAAGATATGACCGCGTTGGTACCGATATAGCTTCTGGCAATGGTGCCGCTGGAAAGCGTTTTGTTGGTACTTGCAGCCCTGATGCGGTATGGATTGAGCCAAGCCTCTAATTTAAGACCACATTTGTGAGCTTCAGTCACCATAATGGCCAAAGGATCATACCCCGGGTACTCACCCTCTGTTCCGGTCAGCACATAGGACCAGGGGAAGAGTGCAGAATCATACAAGGCGTCTCCGAAGGGCCGCACCTGAACGAGAACCGTATTGAGACCATAAGAGCTTGAAGTGGAGAAAATGTCCCGAATACTGCTTGTGAACTGTGCTTTTGTTTTATTCTGTGCAATATTGAGAAATTCAAGATAAGAAATCCAAACCGCCCTTACCTCTCTTGATGACTTGGCAGCCACCGTCTGTGATGACTGAGCACTGGAAGAGGAACTGGGTATAGAGCTTGATGAGTTTGGTAGGTTGGATACTGTGGCCAAAGAGCTTGAAGCAGGCTTGCTTGAAGCAGATGAAGAACTGACAGATGAACTGGCCTTACTGCTTGAGGAGCTGGAAGGGGTACTTGAGGAAATGAGCAGCGACTGGCCCGCAGAAGGCTGCTCAGCCGGATAGGAGGAGGAAGAAGCACTTTGGCTGATCACCAGAGTGCCCGAAGAGCTGATCATATTTTCATTACTACCGGAGCATGCCACAAGTGAAAAGGACATCGCAAATATTAGCGCCCATGCGACAAATTTCTTCATATCCTGCCTCCATTTCCTAAAGCACTACATATTTTACACACAATTAAAATGAGGGTCAATAGTTGAGTGCCACAATGTTTTTATTTTACTGCATGCCCTCTGAAATTCAACATATATAGTTGATTAACTTGAAAACAAGCTTGTGATTTCTTCCCCCGCCTTTGGCGGGGGAAGAAAATGACGTTTTAACTATAGCCAGTTTTTAAGTTAATTGGCTATAGCAGTTGAGCAAATCAAGAGGAAAATTCGAACTTTGTCTGCCCCGTCATAGCGAAGCAGACAAATAGAAAAAAGTCGTTCTTATTCAGAAAATTGCTAAAAGACATAATCCGCGTTGTTTCTATTATATTCTATCCATTTCACCAATACTAGACCTATTTTGCTGCCAAATACATACAAATATTTCCGGTATTTCGTAATGCTATTCTACTTTACACCCTTTTGTGTGGCTGTAATCCACACTTTTTCAAAATCTTCCCCTTTGTATTGCCGACTTGTTTTCTTATTTCTATCCATCAAAAGTGCAATGGACGATATAATGGGGGCCGCAAGACTTGATAGGACTACAAAAATCATCTGCTGTGTAGAAAGTGGAACAGTCATAAAGATGTTTGACAAAATTGGCATATAAACCGCGGCAACAGACACGCCACCAGAAACAAATACTGCGAGGATCAAGAGAGGATTATTAAGCAGATTGATCTCAAAAAGCCCACGCTTTTCCGATTTGCATTCAAATACATGGAAGAGCTGTGTTGCGATCAGGGTTAGCAGTGCACCAGTTCGGGCTGTTTCCAAATCCCCATACATCCGAAGAAACGAAGAATATACAAGAAGCGTTGTCAGACCAATAATCACGCCACGAAACATCATTGTTGACATCAGCCCATTGGCAAGGACCGATTCTTCAGCTGGACGGGGCGCCTGCTTCATCACATCTTCTTCGGCTGGCTCAATACCCAGCGCAATGGCGGGAAGTCCATCGGTAATCAGATTGACCAATAAAAGCTGGATCGGAAGAAGCACAACCGGCATCCCCAACAGCATGCCTACAAACATAGTCAGCACCTCGCCTATGTTGCAGGAAATCAAATAGCGAATAAAGCGCCGAATATTGCTATAGATAGCCCTTCCCTCTTCTACAGAGGCTACCAAAGTGGCAAAGTTGTCATCAAGAAGTATAATGGAGGAAGCCTCTTTTGTGACATCAGTACCGGTGATACCCATGGCAACACCGATGTGCGCCTCCTTGACGGCCGGAGCGTCATTGACCCCGTCTCCTGTCATAGCAACGATTTCACCCTGATGCTTCAAAGCGCGAACTATACGCAGTTTGTGGATGGGACTGACACGGGCATACACGGTTATACGAGCGCAAAGCGCTTCAAGTGCTTCATCACTGAGCCTGTCCATCTCATCGCCGGTGACTAACCTGTCCCCTGCTTTAAAGATACCCAGATCTGTGGCAATGGCTTTTGCCGTAGCCGCATGATCCCCCGTAATCATCACCGTACGAATCCGAGCGCTCTTGCAGGATGCTACTGCTTTATATGTCTCCTTACGAGGTGGGTCAATCATACCCGCAATCCCTACAAAAATCAAGCCATCTTCCGGCCCGCCCGGTCTGTCCTCCATGGGTTTCATAGCAAAGCCAATCACGCGTAAGGCCTGCGAGGCCATATTTTCAAGAGCTCTTTCAATATCCTTTCTTCCCTTTTGGGTCAGCTCTCGAATCCCGGTGTCGCTCAGATACTGATTACAAAGCGGAAGGATCAGATCAGGTGCACCCTTTACAAAAGATTTTCGGTCTTCACCCGGTCGGCGGACAATCACGGACATCCGCTTTCTGGTGGAGTCAAAGGGAATCTCACTGAGTCGCGTATAGCCGCTTGTTCCCGTAAGGCCCGCCTTGGTTGCCATCACCAAAAGGGCGGTTTCTGTTGGTTCCCCAGTGAGAACAAGCTCTTCATCCTGTCTGCCAAATAGAGTAAAACCCGACTTTTCAGTGCCAACTGTAGCATTATTGCAGCACAGAGCTATTTCGAGAGCACTTTTCACTGCCTGAGAGGATGCAATATTAAAGTTAGATTCGCCCTCAAGAAAACTTCCCTGCGCCTCTCGTCCGCCCCCAGTGAGGGACAGAAAATGCTCCATTGTGAAAAGTTGCCGCACTACCATGCGGTTCTCTGTCAGAGTGCCGGTCTTATCTGAGCAAATAACGCTGGCACATCCTAAAGTCTCGACGGCATGAAGTTTTTTGACCAGTGCATTCCTCTTTAAAATTCTGCGTACAGCGAGGGCCAGCGAGATAGTGACAATTGCGGGTAATCCCTCTGGTACGGCGGCGACAGCCAGCGAAATTCCGGTAATAAGCATGTCCAGCGGATTCTCGCCCCTAAGCATACCAGTCACGGAAACAATGAAGCAAATGATTAAGCATCCGGCGGCAATATATCGTCCCAACTGATCCAAACGTTTTTGAAGAGGGGTGTCCTCTTCCTCTACCTGCTCGATCATATCCGCGATGGCGCCCATCTGTGTCTTCATGCCAGTAGCAGTAATGACAGCTGATGCCCTGCCTTTCGTAACCGTGGTGCCCATATACACCATCGAATTTGAGGGAGGATTCCCTGCCTCATTCGCTCTTACGGCTGATTTGTCCACAGCAATGGATTCTCCAGTGAGCATGGATTCATCACAGGATAGAGAGTACTCTTCAACAAGATAACCATCCGCAGGTATCCTGTCGCCGGGCTTTAAGGCAACCAGATCCCCAGGGACAACCTCTTCAGCGTCCACTTGCACCAAAGCGCCGTCTCGATAAACCTGCGCCGTAGGGGCCCCCATGCGTTTTAGTGCCTCCAGAGTGCGTTCGGTACGGTATTCTTGAATAAACCCTAAAATCGCATTCATGATAACAATTGCAATAATGGCAAAGGCTTCGGTCGGCTCTCCTAAAAAGGCAGATATTGCAGTGGCAACCAGCAGAATGAAGACCATCAGGTCCTTAAACTGCCCAAGAAATATCTTGAGTGGACTTGTCCGCTTTTTTGCCTTAAGGCGGTTTGCGCCGTGTTCTGCCAATAGAACTTTCGCTTCTTTGTCGGTCAGACCTGTCTGTTTTTTCTCTTCTTTCATCATTTAGCAGCACCTCATTTTTAAACCCTATATTTTGATCGTTATCTGGTACAAGTCTATTCGGAGCAGCATAAAAGTATTACTACAGCAGCCATGCAAATAATAAGCAAAATTATACTCTACCTGAAAGCTCTCGAAGTGGCAGACATTTTATAAATACTCCTGTTCTTCTGAAAAATGCTATCAGTGCTTTCTGAAAGAAGCTTTTATGCTTGACCGTCAGAGTATACTATCGTAAAATTAAGATATAACAATCATTCTGTCTCTATTCCCCATAGTAAAAGTGGAAACAGAGACATATTTTTCCTATCAATCAAAAACGGCTTACTATAAGTTTTTGCTTTATGAACATTCAAAAAACAGGTCAGAATAACAGGAGGCAATACAATGATATGGAGCGAGCTTTACGGGCAGGCCAATCAACCGGGATGGGACGAAATCCGCAGCTTTACCAGAAACACGCTTTGGGATAAGCTGACAAGCGATTTGGAGAATCTCTATGAGATTAAACCAAAAATCACCTATAGTAAATGTTCCGCTCTGAAGGGTTGGAATGTAAAATATCAAAAGAGCAGTAAATCTTTGTGTACTCTCTATCCCATGGATGGCTTCTTTTTGGCACTTGTCGTCATTGGCAGAAAGGAGCAGGCGGAAACCGAGCTGTACCTATCCTCCTGTACCAGCTATATTCGAGAGCTTTATGAAAAGACGACTTTTTCCTGTGGTGGAAGATGGCTCGTGATTCATGTGACAAGCGGCGATATTTTACGGGACACCGAAGGCCTGATCATGATCAGGTCGTCTGCAAAGCGTCAAAAATAGCCTTCATCAGCTTTATCCCCATTGCAAGCGAAGAAACAATGGCAAATTATAAAAAATCCCACTGAATTAACCTATTAAGGCAAATACAGCGGGATTTATTATTAATTCTGTTTTGAAGAATAAATCGTATTAAACAGATTGTCTTCTTCTTTTTTGGCTTAGCCTATTCCTTTGTCTTTTCTTCCCCGGAAAGGTCCTCAAGCATCAGAACTGAAACTATACCCTGATAGATGGCGGTCGGATTGGCCAGAAAGCGCTTTTTGATTTCCTTGCACCGATCTTCGGTCGGAACGAAAATGGACAGACTTAAGAGGTCGGTACCTACATCGGTTATACAGAGGGATAAGTTATATCCATCCTCTGTTTTGACAAAGGATATATGATTTTCTTTCATGATTCTCTCCTTGAGCATATGATAGCGGGCGCTTTGTACCGCTTTTTCTCTGACACTAAGGGGGATGGTTTTTTCAAAGGTTTTCGCAGTGCGCACACCGATATCGTTGAGGTGCATCAGCTGTCCACCGTCAGGCATGTCCTCAGCGGTGATGTGTCCCGAATTGGTCAGAAGATTGATTGCCTCGGCGAACTCAAAATAATTAACAAGTCCTTCGCTTTGCAGCGCGGTGTTCATCTGATCTAAGGTCATGGGAACGCCTATCTGATACAGAAGAAAGCACAACAGCATCTTGATCTCATAATCAGTGGTTAATCCACCATGCTCGATGCCGGCCGTAAATACATTCTGCTCCATATTGCCACCTCCTTATACCAATATATTATATCATTTTCATCCTATTTAATAGTGTAATTTTTAAAAATCCTGTACCTGTCCAATAATTTTATGGTATAATAAATGTTAAAGTATAACCAAACTGAATTTATAGTTGATTAACTTGAAAACAAGCTTGTGATTTCTTCCCCCGCCGAAGGCGGGGGAAGAAAATGACTTTTTATATATAGCCAGTTTTTAAGTTAATTGGCTATATAAACCATAAATTGCCCAACGTTGGCGGTTCCTTCATAATAGGTGAGCCAACAGGATATAAAAATAATAAACAAAATACATTGATATTAAAATTATTTAACCGGGGGACAAAATGGAAAAACTATATTACCATAAGCAAACAGGGCATCTATCGATTGTTCTTTTTATCATGCTGTTGGCTGCTGATGCTTTACTTCTCTTTCGAAATGTAATTGATCAGAAATTTTTTCTTCTTTTCCTGCTTGTCAACATCGGTATGCTTGTACTCTTTATATCATTGACGGTATCCATCGATAACGATGCGCTTGAATTATGGTTTGGCAAGTGCTTTTTTCGTAAAATAATACAAGTCGACCAAATGAAATCCTGCAATATTATTGATCATCCGTCAATCTCCCAGTGGGGAATCAAACGTATTTCTGATGGTTGGGTCTATAGTGTAACTGGCGCCAGTATTGTTGAAATCATCATGAAAACCGGAGAAAAATATTTGATTGGTACCTATGAACCACGTGATATAAAGCGTATTCTTGATGAACTAATCGCAGATACTTCGGAAGAGATTTAACATTCACTAAAGTTATTATAGCCAATTAACTTAAAAACTGGCTATAGTTAAAACGTCATTTTCTTCCCCCGCCGAAGGCAGGGGAAGAAATCACAAACTTGTTTTCAAGTTAATCAACTATAAAACAGAACTGGAATTCAATAAAGTATTTATTAATAAACCTATTTATGAAAAAACCCGTTAAGAATAATTGATTATTCTTAACGGGTTTTTTATTTGGCTGAGTATTATACGAAAATTATTCTATTGTTGCCTCACTATAAGTGGGAAAGATTTATAGATTAATCACACAATGTATCTTAGAATATGTTTTCTAGTACCTTGTTAATCTAAATCTTATATGGCAATGGATTAAATGTTCTTGTATATTGCATTGTATTAGTAACTTATACAATGCAAGGTAGAAAATTGTTGCTTAATAGTGGCAACTGTTTTTGGTGTTAATGTTTAATCATATTTATAAATAAAACCTCTATTTTTTGAACCCGATCTCTTTGATTCTGCGACCGCAGGCATCAAAATAGCGCTGATAGATTGCCGCCCCTGCCTCAGCCAGCTCACGGCTTTGCTGGGCTCCACATAGACCTGCGAACACATCGCCTATTGCTTCGGCCTCGCCTTCTTCAGATCTCCCCACATAGAGATACATGGAAAAGGCGCCCGACTCGTTAATCGCGTTATAGCTATCCACATCGGCGAGCTGTACACTATCGTAAAAACGGCTCATCGCGGTATGCGCCACCATGGAATTGGGTGAGTTTTTCCCAATAGCCCTGTTAACCGCATAGGAAAATAAAATCTTAAGCTGGCGCCCGCAAAGTCCCCGCTCGACGCCCGAAATGTGTTTCATCTCTTCATCTGTGCAGATTAAAAGATCATCTTTAAATATTTCTCCCAGTTGATGGGCCAGCGCAATGTTTCCGATCCTTCTCTGGCGAACAAACTCGTCAATTGTCTCCCGTTCATTTTCACTCGAGCCACGAAAGGCATCAGACGGATTTTCAGGCGCGATTTTAATGTCCGAATCGTCGGTGATGAACGCAAACGCTTTTCTGCCATCAAGCTTTAACTGGCACAGTGCCACAAAGCAAAAGGTAAAAAAGGCTGCCGCCATGAAAAGGTCCATACAGATTACACCTCCAAGTAATATCTAACTTTTTTTTAAAGCCTCTTCCAAAGCATAAGTAAGCTGATCCGGGCATGAGGTCGAGCGCATACCGCATCTGTTTCCCCGTAGTAAATTGATGATCTCCTGTGCGGGTTTTCCTTTTACCAGTTTCGAAATACCAGAAAGATTGCCATCACAGCCGCCCATAAAGTATACTTCTTTTATAATACCATTCTCATCAAGGCTTACTTTTATAACACTTGAGCAGGTTCCCTTTGTCTTATATATATGTTCCAACTTATTAAACCTCTTTACTTTTTTTAAGTTCTTTTATTCTATCGATAACTGTCTTTGATGCTACACAGGTTCCGATTGGATTGGTTCTTGGCGTATAAAAGCCATGAAAATCCGTACCTGCGGTAGGTATCAATCCAAATTGGTTAATCAATCTGTCAAGGATCTCGGCTTCTCCTTCTTTTTGTCGGGGATATCTGTATTCTACCCCATCCAACAAACATTTTCCACACAGCTCTTCAAGCAGTTCAAAGGAGCGGTACACCCCCGGATGAGCCAAACAAACAACCGCGCCAGCCCGGTGCGCCGCCGCCAAAGCGGCATATACATCGGTATATCGCGGCCGACACGAGCAGCTTCCGACTTGGGGATCAAAAAGTATTTTATAAAGCTCGCCGTAAATAGAGCTCGTATATCCCATATCCATAAGAGCCTGCATGATATGGGGTTTATAAATGACGGTGCTGGTTCCACCAATTCGAGCAACATGTTGTTCGGATATGGGATAAAGCTTCTGCACTCTTTGAAGCATCTCTTCAGAAGCCGTTTTCCTTCGCAAATTCATCTCATCACATATACTTCGAAGCTCGTCCGTCATGATAGGATAATAGCATAGGATGTGCACCTTGCGCCGGCGCTTTTCATCGTAACAGGAAAGCTCAATCCCTGGTATGATTTCAAATCCTTTTTTTGCTGCCTTTTCTGCCCGTTCAACCCCGTCCATGGTATCGTGATCGGTCACTGCGATTCCTGAAAGACCAATGGCAGATGCCCAGAACACGATGTCCTCAATTTCCATCGACCCATCCGACAGCCGTGAGTGGCAGTGCAGGTCAAAAGGCATAGGATCTCCCCTTTCATGTATGAAACTCACCTCATTATAAACCATCACAGCCTGTGTATGCAACTGATTTTTAGTGTGACAACCATAGGCTGATATGCTATAATGAATCCACATTTAAAACATTTGAAGGGGCTGGGAAAATGGAATACAAGCTGAACATGGGTGCCTGGAGTTCTGTTTTCGCCGTTCCCTCTGTAGTGGTGGATCAGCATATTAAGCTCTGTTCGGGCGTTTCCTTAAAGGTTTTGGTACTGATCCTGCGAAGTCCGGACGAACCGGTCGATCTCAAGAAACTTTCTCAATATCTTGGGCTTTCTACAGGTGATATATGCGACGCCCTAAACTTCTGGATAGAGGCTGGGGTTCTGTTTTCATCCGAAGGATCCACTGACGCATCCCCTCTGTCACTTACCCCGTCAAGGCCAGTGGCTTCTGTCCCTGACGCACCTTTGGCCGAAGCGGTAAAAAATAATATTTCTCCCCCGGTGCAGTTGGCCGGCAAGCCCCGTTACAGCCGTGAAGAAGTACATAAAATCATCGATGGGGACCGTGTTTTAAGCGAGCTAATCCAAGCCGCGCAGACAATTCTCGGCAAGCCCCTTACCTCGGTAGACATGGATATCATGGTGGCGCTTTATAGCTATTACAGCCTGTCAGGCCATTATATTATGACTGTCATTCAATATTGCGCCTCGATCGGCAAGGACAGCATGCGCTATATTGAGAAGACGGCCGCCAGTTGGCTGGACGAGGGTATTGATAACCTCACCGTCGACGAACATGTGAAGCTTCTCGCCCAGCGTCGTTCACGAGAGGGTGGTGTTAAACGGATATTTGGCATTGGCGATCGTAATCTTGTTGACAAAGAACAACGATACCTTTCCCGGTGGTTTGAAGAATATAACTTTGACGAAAATATGATTTCCATCGCCTATGAGCGTACCATCGAGAATATTGGAAAGCTTTCTTTTGCCTATATCAACACAATTTTGGAAAGCTGGTACAAAAAAGGCATTTTAACGCCTAAGGCCGCAGCTGAAGAACAAGCATTGCCCCGTCCAAAAGGTGATGCGAAAACTGGCGCTTCTTATGACATTGATAAGCTGACACGCATGATTGAGGCGGAATACGCGATAAAATAACCGGGAAAAGATCAATTTTTGCCGGAGAGAAGGCGGCCTGAACATATGTCATATCCAAAGGAAATCCTTGACGCAGGACACATTACACTGAATAAACGACGGGAAAGCGCCCGTACAGCGTTGGTCGCCCGACGAGCAAAAATTGAAGCGGACCTCCCACAGGTACTTGAGCTTGAACGCTCGCTTACAGGAACGTCGGCACAGATTGCCAAGGCAATACTCGGTGGTGGAGATACCAAAACAATTTTGGAAAATCTAAAAAGCTATAGTCTGGAATGCCAGCGGCTGATGGCAGACGAGCTGATTTCTGCCGGATATACGAAGGACTATCTTGAGATCAAATATACCTGCCCAAAGTGCAATGACACCGGTTATACAGCCGATGGAATGTGCATCTGCTTTAAACGTATCCTCAAAGAATTGATGTATTATCGGCTTGGTTCCTCTGGCGCACTTTCTGTATGTGATTTTGACAGCTTTCGTCTGGACTACTACCCGTCTTCAGCTGTTAACGGATCGGATATTATACCCTTCAAGGTCATGCGTGATGTATTTGACAGTTGTATTAAATATGCTAAAGAGTTTAAGCCGGGTGCACCAAATCTTCTGATGGCAGGCCCCACCGGACTTGGAAAAACCCACCTGTCTCTCGCCATCGCGGGAACTGTGCTGGAACATGATTACGATGTCATCTATATTCCCTTTCATCTGCTGCTGACACAGCTCGAAGGAAGCCGCTTTGGAAAAGGTTCAGCCGATTACGCGAATTATATTGAGCCTATATTAAACTGCGAGCTTTTGATTCTGGACGACCTTGGCTCAGAATTTTTAACAACCTTTACCGTTTCGACCTTGTACGATATCGTCAACACGCGCATCTCCTCAGGTTCCTCGATGATTATTAACACCAATCTCGAAATGAAGGAGCTTGAACAGCGCTATTCGCCCCGCCTTGTGTCACGGCTTGTTGGAAACTTTAAGACCCTTCCCTTCAGGGGAAATGATATACGGTTTCTCAAAAGGTTTGGTAAACAGCAAGGATAATGCTCCATCTGCATAAGAAGCAATATTATTTTGCATAGCGCTATGATTTAATTGCATCTTGTATAATGTGTATTCTTTTCTCCCGCATTAGGCAGAAATGAATACTGAAAAACTTGTTAAGGAGATTCTTCGCCATGAACATATCGGAGCTTGCCAGTTATATTGACCACACTCTTTTGCTCCCCACCGCAAAGCCCACCGAAATCCTGACGCTTTGTGAGGAAGCTATAGAATATAAGACCTCATCCGTCTGCATCAATTCTTCCTATATTCCGCTGGCCAAGGACTTTCTCCATGGACGAGTCTCAATCTGCACCGTCATCGGGTTTCCTCTTGGTGCGGTCAGTACTGCTGTAAAAATCTTTGAAGCAACTGATGCCATCCAGAATGGAGCGGACGAGATTGATATGGTAATCCAGATCGGCAGACTCAAATCGGGTGAATTTAAGGCTGTTGAAAATGAAATTGCCGCCATAAAGAAAGCCACCGGCAATAAGATCCTCAAAGTAATCGTAGAGATCTGTCTGTTGACGACGGAGGAAAAAATTGAATGCTGTCATATCGTTTCTTCGGCTGGGGCGGATTTTATAAAGACCTCGACCGGTTTCTCGACAGGCGGCGCAACCTTTGATGACGTCAGTCTGTTTTACAAACATGTGGACAGCCATGTCCGCATCAAGGCCGCCGGTGGAATCAAAAGCATCGAGGATATGGAAAGATTTATCGGACTTGGCGCTTCGCGCTTGGGAACAAGCTCAGCAATTCGTATTTTCAAAAGTCAGACAGCTGGGCAATCATACTAATTGGTGTTAATTTGCGAGCAAAAATTATTTATATATTATGAGGTGACAACAATGTCAAATTCTATTTTTGAAAAAACAATGGCTGATATGAACTGGATGGAAATTCAACATTTCGCAGAAAAAAAGGCAATTGTGTTATTGCCGTTAGGTGTTATAGAAGAACATGGTCCGCATATGTGTTTAGGTACTGATGTATATTTAGCATGCACTCAAAGTCTATTAGTCAAAGAGAAACTTATCAATAAAGAAATAACTGCTATCGTAGCACCTCCGTTTTATTGGGGAATCAACAAGGCAACAGGTAACTTTCCGGGTTCTTTTACGTCAAGAAAAGAAACTGTAAAGGCAATGATTTTTGACATATTGTTGTCATTATCAAACTTTGGCTTTAAAGACATATTTAGTATTAATGTTCATGGTGACCCAGTTCATTGCCAAACACTAATGGAAGCTTTTAAAGAAGCTACAGAAAAAATACATATAAATGCTTGCTTTACCATACCTCAAGGATCGCTTGAACGCTACGACCTCATTGGTGACGAGTCTTATATCTTACCCATAGAGCCTCAAACAGTGGAAATAAGTAAATTAAAGTACGCTGATATTCATGCAGGCGCATCAGAAACAGCTAAAATGTATAAATATCATTCAGAAATGGTTGATATTTATAAAGCAAAGAAATTACCCTCGACGATATTGGACGGGAATGATCTGCTTAAGTGGATTGACGGAAGCAAGACTAGAACTCTTACACCTGATGGGTATGTAGGTGCTCCAGCTGATTATGTATATGTTGATGCAGAATCTGATTATCAGGATACGGCAAATAGAATTGCTAAAGCAATTATCAGTCGTATAGTATAGGTATAAATAATATCGCCACACTTAAGAAGGCCGTCAGCTGTAAAGCTGACGGCCTTTTCAGGCAAACAATGATTTGTTAATCGAGATTTCCTAGCTCAGAGAGCAAAACTGTCTTCTCCGTCCACAGCTTTTCAGACATGTCGACATAATAACTGTGTGGATACTCAAACCGCTTGACCTCGTCCCATATATGAGACATTTCCTCTTTGGCAAACTGCTGAATCTCCTGCAAAGTGGGGAGTTCATAAACCAGTTTCCCTTTTTCAAAAACAGGAGTCATGATCTTAACCGCCTTAAAGCGATTGAGAACCTTCTTCTTCCAGTGCGCCTGAGGGTCAAATATGGTAATCGGCTGACGGTCATCCACAGTTTCATCAAAGAAGGAAACATAGTCTGCCTCAGCCATGCCTGTTTCAGTATTATAAAAACGGTAAACCGTCTTAAAACCGGGCGTAGTGATCTTCTCTGGACTCTCGCTGACCTTCATGCGTGAGATATATTTTTCGCCATCGCTTACCGCAACCAACTTGTACACACCGCCGAATACGGGGTCCGTTCGGCTGGTGATCAAATTCTCGCCCACACCGAACAGGTCCACACAAGCCCCCTGCAAAAGAAGCTCGCGGATAATATATTCGTCCAGTGAATTAGAAGCGATAATCTTGACATCCTGATAACCCGCAGCATCCAGCATTTCACGTGAGCGCTTGGAGAGATAAGAAATGTCACCGCTGTCAATACGAATGCCCTTAGGACGCTTGCCAATTGGCTTTAAAACTTCATCAAAGACCCTGATTGCGTTGGGAATGCCCGTTTTTAAAGTATTATAAGTATCTACAAGCAGCGTACAGTTGTCTGGATACGCCAAAGCATAAGCTTTAAAGGCGTCATATTCGGTATCAAATATCTGCACCCAGCTATGAGCCATCGTGCCCACCGCGGGAACGCCGTAGCGCTGATCTGCCAGAACACAGGCTGTTCCCACACAGCCACCGATAAAGGAAGCCCTCGCGCCAAGTACAGCGGCATCATAGCTCTGCGCACGTCTTGAGCCAAACTCAAAAATAGCCCTTCCCTCAGCCGCCCTGACAAGACGGTTTGCTTTGGTGGCAATCAGTGATTGATGATTAATCGTCAACAGCACCATGGTTTCTACAAGTTGAGCCTGTAAAGCCGGTCCACGTACGATGACAATTGGCTCGCCGGAAAATACCGGTGTCCCTTCTTTCATAGACCAGACATCACATTTAAATTCAAAATCAGCAAGATATGTGAGAAATTTGTCCGAAAACATCTCTTTTTCTCGTAGAAAACGGATATCCTCGGGGGAAAAGTGGAGTCCTTCAAAATACTGTACAAGTTGTTCAAGCCCTGCGAAGATGGCATATCCACCCTTGTCAGGTACACGGCGAAAGAACATATCAAACACCACTTCGGTGTCTGCCATATTATTTAATATATACCCGTTTGCCATCGTCAGCTCATAAAAGTCGGTGAGCATGGTGAGATTGCGTTCGTCACTGATGTTCATAATGTACCTCTCATAACAATTCCTGACTAAAAGAACATTTTAATTATTATCTCTTCCCCTGCCATCGGCTGAGAAAGAGATAATGGTGATTACTATTATTACAATATTTCTGACACTATACGAAGGCCGTTTTGCAGCATACTATCGATAAAAACTAAATTGAATAGATCAGCATTGTGCCAAGGGGCGTCATAAGTGTCGATCAGTGATAACGGTACAATGACCTGGGCGTTAATGTTATTCTCGTTTAGATATGCTCTCAAGGTTACGGCATACTGATAAATGCACAGGTCTGTGAGACATCCGGTTATAATATAGTTTTTTACCCTTGGGGTTACCAATTCTTCTCCGCCGGAGAAGAAAGCATTGGTAGAATTCTTATACACCACAAAAGGCTTGATGCGTGAGAGCTCATCGACGAGATCCCACTCTTCCCCGCCCTCCATGCAGTGCGGAGGATAGATGCCCACTTCAGGCGAAGCTTCACTGTGGCGGTCAGAGAAGGCGATAATCTTATAACAACCCTGTATGCACCGGTCGATGAAAGCGGCAGTAGGCGCCACCAACCCTTCGACTCGCTCGGAATAAAGGGTGCCCTCTTTGGCAAAGCCTTTGTTGATATCGATGGATATGATCAACGTTTCATCTGAAGCCAGACTGTCAAGACTAAGAGGCTCAAGAGCATTGAGTCTATTCAGGGTGGACTCGAGGTTTTCCAAAAGTATTGTTTTAGTGTTTCCCCAGTTGGGTTTTACCATATTCTATCATTCCTTTATTTCATTTCGGAGCTCCGACATCAAAATTGAGTGATGTATCCGGTGTAAAGGGTATGCCCGAGTAAATTTGTCCGAACATATCAGTAAGCTCACGCTTAGAAATCGCCACGGCACGATTGTATATATCAAGAAAGCTCTCATCGCTGCTTGCAGAGGCGTCATCCACCCTCTCCCAGCACTGTCCGCGCATGTTAAGTACGTCATAGTCTACCTGAACCCGGTTAATATAGGAGGAAAATGGCACACCTTTCCCTTTCACCAAATCAACGGCGGACGCCAGTGGGCGGACTAAAATATCCGTTGAGTCAATCAGTAAAGTGAAGATATTTAAAGTGTCGTTAAAACAAGCCACAAGCTCGCTCATCTCTACAGCGATGTGATAAACCTCGGCCAGTACTGAATGGTACATTGCGCAAATTGCGTCAATGGTTGCACGGTCGTACACAAAGCGCTGTCTAACCTTAAAGCTGCTGATGGACCTTCCGGTTTTAAGCGAATAAAGAGCTGTGTTAATATCCGCCTCAGCCCTGTGGTGAGCGCCGCCTCTGGTACGATCCGGGGTCACACCTTGATATTTCTCCTGAAGATAGTATACATAGGGATGTGCCGTCTTATCCATGTTGTAATGACAGATAAACCCGGCATAATAACAGACAAGCACCTCAAAATCGGTGAAGCCCGAACGCGATAGGATATGTCTGCTCATCGCCGTAAAAAGCTCAGGCGTTTTCTGCTGATGCATTAAATCCCCATAGGTGGAAAGCGTACTTCCTCCCCATATCGCCTTACGGTAAAAAAGCACATCGGGCCCGATCAGTCCCCAGGTAAAAGCGCGGTAGTTATGCGAGATTGCACCCTTCGCTATCGGTGCGAGCATCGGATATACATCATCTCCAGCGAGAATATGAGTGACAAATGCCGGCATAATAAAGACCCCCTTATTCCCTTGCGTTGGTTTTCGTTTTTCTCTATTTCTTAACCCCAATATATAGGGTTATTCTCTCTTCCAGTACACCAATAAGCTGAAGGCTTTTGGCATCATAAGCCGAAAAATACACGATAGCCGGATATACCCCGTTTTCCAAAGTCTCATTAAGCGATGTGGTTCGTATATACTGATAAGGCAAAATATATCCACTTTTGTATACGATATGGGAATTCTCTACCAGCTTGATTTGAACCGTCATCATGTGCAAATTTTCCGGCGGGTTCTCGATCATTAAATTCCCTTTGGCATTTCCACTGGCAAAATAAGGGCTTGCATTGATCCGGTAACTCAGGATGTCCTCAGGGTTCTTCTGAGAACCCTTGCCCCCTCCACTAACCCTTCCGTTTTCTACACGCGCATCAATTCCGGAAAGATCACTATCAGAGTCCCTACCATTATCGGTTGCCATTGCGTATACAGCGATGGCAACTAAAGAGAATGTTAGCATCACTACTAAGATGATCACAATTTTTTTGATTATGCGGTCCTTAATTTTTGACATATTTTACCCCATACTTCAGCAGTAGGTTTGGTCTTAGTACGATCGGTTGACAATTCCCCTTACCTTTGTCGGGGGAATATCAAGTATTAAAGCTAATATTGATTATACTACAGCTATGCAACTCTTACAATGTCCATTCCTGTTTTTACGGACAAGTGAAAATAAGTCAAGCGCTCGTTCTGAAAGAGCGGGCATAGCAAAGCGCCCCGGCTAGGCCGGGGCGCCATCTTGATTATGCTGTTTGCTGCTTAAATTGGCTGTTGTAAAGCTCACTGTAGAAGCCATTCTTGGACAGAAGTTCCTCATGGGTTCCCGTTTCCACAATATCGCCGTCGCGAAGGACAAGAATTCTATCCGCATCCTTAATGGTCGAAAGACGGTGGGCAATGACAAAGCTTGTGCGCCCCTTCATCAGTCCCTCCATTGCCTTCTGGATAATGTGCTCGGTTCTGGTGTCTACCGAGCTTGTCGCTTCATCAAGGATCAGAATGTCTGGGTCCGATAGAATTGCTCTTGCGATGGTAAGAAGCTGGCGCTGCCCCTGTGAAATGTTGGATGCATCTTCATTGAGCTCAAAATCGTATCCCCCCGGTAGTTGGCGGATAAAGTGGTCAGCATATGCTGCTTTCGCCGCAGATACCACCTCTTCGTCACTGGCTTCAAGGCGTCCATAACGGATGTTTTCCTTAATACTGCCCATAAACAGCCAGGTGTCCTGCAGTACCATGCCGAAGTGAGAACGCAGCTCTTCCCTGGTCATATCCATAATACTCACCGAATCGATACGCATTTCGCCCCCCTGAATATCATAAAAGCGAAGAAGAAGATTCACAATAGTCGTCTTTCCCGCACCTGTGGGTCCGACAATCGCGATCATGTTGCCACTTTTAAAATCTGCATTCAAATCCTTGATCAGAATGTTGTCCTCGGTATACCCAAATCGCACATGATCGAACTGAACATGGCCGCTCACTTTATCAGGAACGACTGGAGCTTTTGATTCTGGGCTCTGTTCATTTTCGTCAAGAAGTTCAAAGATTCTCTCAGCGGCCGCAACTGCCGACTGAATGGTGTTTGCCGTACTGGCCAATGTGGCAATTGGGTGGGAAAACTGTCTCAAATATTGTACGAATGCTTGAATATCTCCAATCAATACTTGACCTTTGATCACCATGGTTGCACCCACAACGGCAACAGCTACATAGCCCAGATCGGTCATAAAACTAATGATCGGCATCATCACCCCGGATGCAAACTGTGCCTTCCATGCATAGCTATACAGAGTCTGATTGATCGCATCAAAATCTTTCACGCTTCTTTCTTCACGGCCGAAGGCTTTGATGACATTGTGACCGGTGTACATCTCCTCAATATAGCCGTTAAGACGTCCTAACGATTTTTGTTGGCCTTTGAAGAACTTTTGCGAGAATTTGATAATAAAGCTGGCAGAAATAATGCCCAGCGGCAGAGTCACGGCGCCTATGAGAGTCAACAAAGGGCTGATGCTGAGCATAATGGTGAAGACGGTGATCAAGCTTATTACCGAGGTAATCGCCTGATTTAAACTCTGCTGAACGGTGTTGGAAATCGTATCCACATCATTTGTCACCCTGGAAAGAATATCGCCGTGTGCGTTTTTATCATAATACTCGAGCGGCAGCTTTCTAAGACGTTCGTCGACTGATCTGCGAAGATCATACATGGTGCGCTGGGTAATTCCAGAAAGAATATAGTTGTCAATATACCGCAGTATAGCAGAAAACACATAAATAAATGCCAGAGTCGTCAGTATTTTTGCCAGCACCCCCATATCGATAGGGATCCCTGTGCCTTTTAAGACGGCAATGGTTCCGCGAGAAATTTCATTTGTGGCATAGCCCAGAATTCTGGGTCCCAGACTGTTACAGACAGTTGCCACGATATTAATCAACACCACCATGGTAAACATGAAGGCGTGAGGCTTAAAATAACGCAGGAGCCTAAAAAGACTTTCTTTAAAATTTTTGGGCTTTGACATCACTGACATGGCCGCCATATGTGGTCCACCGCCGCCGCCACCGGGAAATCTAGGCATAGTAGCGGGCTGTGTGTTCTGTGTTTCTTTTTTTACATTACTCATGGTCTGCCTCCTCCGCCGAGAGCTGTGACAACACAATCTCCCTGTATACCGGGCAGTCCTTCATCAGCTGTTTGTGATTGCCGATACCGACGACAGATCCGCCTTCCAAAACGATGATCCGATCAGCATTCATGATGGTGGATACCCGCTGTGCCACAATGAATACTGTCGCTGAACCAACCTGCTCACTCAATGCTTTTCGCAGCTTTGCATCTGTCTGAAAATCAAGGGCGGAAAAGCTGTCATCAAACAGATAAACATCCGGCCTTCTTACCACCGCACGGGCAATGGAAAGACGCTGCTTCTGCCCGCCGGACAGATTGACGCCACCCTGCGAGATCAAGTGTTCAAAACCGTCCGCATTATTGCCAATGAAATCAGTCGATTGGGACATTTCCGCTGCTGCGATAACCTCTTCATCACTGGCCGTTTCACGTCCGAAACGGATATTTTCCTCGACAGTTCCCGTAAAAAGGGTTGCCTTTTGCGGGACATATCCGATACGGGCACGCAGGGTCTTCTGGCTGTAACGGCGCACATCAATACCATCAAGCAAGATTGAACCCTGATCTACATCATAAAAGCGTGGGATCAAATTGATAAGTGTTGTCTTTCCGCTTCCTGTACTGCCGACGATGGCAGTCGTCTCCCCTTTCTTTGCCTTAAAGCTTATGTTATTGAGAGCAGGAAGCTCCGCCCCAGGATAATAGAAAGTGACATTTCTAAATTCTATGACGCCCTCTGACTTTTCGGGTGTTGTGGTTTTCTCGTCATCAGCAATGGTGGGATTGGTAAGTAAAATCTGATTGATTCTTTCCGCCGAGGCACTTGCTCTTGGCAGCATCATAAAAACGTTGGAAAGCATCATTGTGGACATGAGCACCATGCCCACATATTGTGTAAGAGCCATAATGTCGCCCACCATGATTCCCCCGTAAGATGCCTGCAGCCCACCCAACCAAACGATGGCAATGGATGTTCCATTCATGCTGAGCATCAGTACAGGCATCACCAGCCCCACTGTGCGCTGCATGTTAATGGCATTATTAGTGAGGTCTTTATTGGCGCGATCAAAGCGCTTTCTCTCATATTCGTCCGTACCGAAGGCCCGTATAACTCTCACACCATTGAGCTTTTCACGCATCACAAGATTGACCGCATCGATCTTCTTTTGCATGATTTTTGAGAGAGGTACAGTCATTTTAGCAATGGCAATCACAAGGCCGAACATCAATAAAAGGGCAAAGAAAAACGGTCTGGCAAGCAACGGGCTTTTAGAGTAGGCCATAATACAGCCACCGATTGACATGAACGGTGCCATCACCACAATACGCAGGATTACCGCCGCAAAGTTGTTGATTTGGGCGATATCATTGGTTGTTCTTGTGATTAATGAGGCCGTTCCAAAATGGTCAAACTCAGCCAGTGAAAATGATGTTATTTTCTCAAAGACCTTATTACGCAAGTTTTTACTGAGTCCTGCTGAAAATCTGGAGGAAAGAAACCCGGTTGCCAGAAAGCATGCGACACTGACGGTCGCAACGAGCACCATTAGTGCCCCGGTTCGTGTAATATATGCAATGTCCCCTTTCAGGACGCCATAATTTACAATCTTTGACATCAAATTCGGCATCCAAAGATCGGCAAGAGAACCCATAGCAATGGTGAGGAGGGCTCCAATAATGAGTAGTTTAAATGGTTTGCATTCCTTAAAAAGGTTCTTCAAGGACACTGTCTCCCCTCGTCGTCAGGTGCCAGTGACAACATATATTCTGCCGCACGGCTCATTATTTCGACAAATTTCTGACTATCTCCTGCGCCTAAATACTCTTCAAGGCCCTTAAAAATATCATTGCACCGTTTCATATGCGCCTCATGTTGCAGGATCGCTTTCTCCGTTGGGGAGATATAGGTCATACGGCGGTCTTCTTCGCTATGGCGACGAATGATCAATCCGTCCTTTTCAAGGTTGCGAAGAATTGGGCTGAGGGTGGGCTGCTGTATCCCCATTATCGAACTGATCTGTGAAGGATTCATTTCATTTACGCCATGGTGACTGCTGTGGATTAGAATACGCATAATGGTAGCGTCGCTAAGACGCATCCCATTCTCCATAATCTGATGCTTGTATCCGCGGCGAAATCGCATAAAGCTGACAAAAAGCTCCGATCCGCTCTCTTCTGTGTTTTTCATGGCTCTCCCTTCCTATTTCTATTGATTTAATATAGTTAGTACTACTAATTATAATGTATGCTAACTAATATTTCAAGAGCGGATGAAATAAGTTTTAAAATAATTTATAGCCAATTAACTTAAAAACTGGCTATAGTTAAAACGTCATTTTCATCCCCCGCCTTCGGCGGGGAAAGAAATCACAAGCTTGTTTTCAAGTTAATCAACTATAATTTCTTCAGACATTACGAAAACAATTTGTGCCTCAAAACAAAAGTGTGGCTTTAGTTAAAAAAAAGTATGCGGTATCAGATTTCTACTGGTTTTTGGCACAAAAAAACTCCCCGGTATAATGCCGGGGAGTGACAGATGAATGCTATTTTATATCCAAAACTTTTAACTGCTCAAAACTACTCAGCGAATAAGAAGCAACCCTACCATTGGAAATGGTGTACAGCGTGTCTCCAAGGTATATTGCCCTCGAAATGGCATTATCATTTGAGGTTCTCTTAAAGCCGTCCCCCGAATCGTCTGAGGAAATGGTGCCTGCCAACTTGAAGCCATCCTCGCTAACTTTGAAAACCATATACCCATTGAATGTGAGGTTACGCTCGCCCGACCAAGGATCGCCTGCCCGGCTTCCGGTTGTAGTATAAATCGTAGTTGGAAAGCCAATAAGCCCCTTCTCAGGATAGTACATAAAGGCTTTATGGTTATTAAGCGCCTCAGAATAGCTTCCTATATTGCCCATACTGTAGACGTCGGTTTCTGATAGGTTGACAGGGTCAGATACATCAAAGAGGGAAAGCTTCAGTCCATCTTGTACTATGCCGCCGCCCTGTGTCAGTGAAGTATTAACGCCTAGACCGATAAGCGTATCGGAATTCAAAGGATGCAAGTATTGGGAGAAGCCCGGTATTTTCAACTGTCCTACCACCTTTGGGTTGGCAGGGTCTGACAGGTCGATGGCGAATAAGGGGTCCGTCTGGCGGAAGGTGACAATATAGCCCATCGTCCCGATATAGCGCACCGAGTAAATTCTCTCACCGGGGGCAAGCCCCTCGACCTTTGAATAGGGTTCCATCTTGCCGTCGAGGATATAAAGATTATTCTGTGTCGTTCCTTTGACAGGGTCGTTGGAGGTGGTCGCCACACGAAGATAGCCATCCCGTTCGTCCAGTGAAAACTGGCCATCAATCGTGCCATTTACATTACCGCAGGCTATAAAGCTGAGATCCATGCCATCCACAGCAATACGCGCGATATTGGTGGAAGTAGTGCCCTGCCCGTTTCCGTTGTATAGATATTTTTGCGCGGCGATAAAAAGATTGTCATGGGACATATAGATGGTGTTGGTCATCCCCAGAATTGCCTTTGTGTTCGCCTTTTTATCCTTAACATTAATGGCGGTCACAACGGCATAGCTGTTATCACAGTAATCGGGAGCGATCACGATAGAATCGGGTGGTACAAGCTTCAGACCCTCGTCACTCATGCCTGCAACCGGCACCATTTGATACATCTTCGTACTGTTATAACGTACATCGGTATGAATATTTTTATTGGAGATCAGATAGAGCACTCCCTCATATAGGCGGGAGGAGACATAACTTCCATCCTGCTCGTATCTGTACTGCTCGGTTGGCTTCTGAGGGTCAGAAACACTATAGACGACGGCTTGAGTCAGGTTGTTCACAGGGAAATAACGGGCTATTTTTCCATTTGGCTCCCCGATTGCGATACCAGGGCTGGCTGCCACGGCTCCGGATGCTGTTCCGGAAACTGATCCACTAGATGAACTGCTTTCAGAGGGTTGCTCGACATCAAATGTGCAATTGGTCATAACCGTGACGGGCTTGTCGACCTCCGCGGGCATTTTCTCTATGTTTTCGGTTGCGTTTTGCACAGTAATCAGCTGGTCGCCATTTAAATACATCTCAGTGGCGTAAAAGCTTTTCAGCTCCAACTGGGACATGAGAACCAGATCTGAAGCACGTACAATGGCAATCTGTGAGTTCCCTGTCTGGTTGTTGAAACGGTAAAGATAAATATATTTGCCGTCTGTCTTGACAATATCCGCCTCGTCTATATCCGCAACCTGTGTATTGGTCTGATAGACACCCGAGCTGCCATAGGTCGTAATGCGCGCTTCTGCCGCAGGGGCAGAAGCACTGGCCTGGCCTGCCGCACCCTGTGTCAAAGCCCTATCCGTGCTTTTAGAATAGATCCCGGCGAAGTTATTATTTTCGGCGGTGGCTTTGCCAATGGCATAACGTATCTCGGTGTAGTCGACCGCCGCAGGCATCGACTGTGAAACAGACTGTGAGGCAGCCGATGCAGAGGATGAAGCTGTCATCAACGCAGAAGCAGACTGAGAGGGTGATGCGAGCAACTGCGCCGGAGAGTGTGTTATCGAATAGTACCCACTGAATATTAGAATAAAGGCGGCCGCGCAGGCGGCTACATTAATCAGGTATTTACCTTTTTGTCTCGTCTTGTCAACCATGTGAATCGCCTTTGAAATACTGTCTGTCTTTATAAAAAGCTGCTTCGCTGACAGGCTCTCGGGCATCTCTATATTACTGGTCTCGCGAGAAAAATGATTTTTGACTGCCTCGATGTCTTCTTGCATTTCTTTACATTTGTTTTCACCCATATCGCTTCCTCCCTTCTTCATACTATGTTTTATATAAAAAGTCTTTTTGTTGTTAGGAAAACAAAACCAATTAACGCTCTTAAAACTCTAGCAATAGATCGTTTCGAGGTAATTTCTAAGCTTTTTCAGGGTTCTATAAAGCTTTGAGCTCACCGTCCCATGCGGAATGTGGAGCATTTGAGAAATCTCTTTTGTCGTGTAACCCTGTAAAACCGAAAGCATCACAATCAGTCTTTCCTGTCCTGAAAGCTGCTCCATTGCAGAAAAGACGGTCACTCTGTCTGTACAGTCGGTATCTTTTGCGCTTGATTCGTCGGGTGTTTCGATGATCTCTTCAATGTCGACGGATTTTCGCTCTTTTATGTACCCACCTATGCGCCTTTTACAGCGCACCGACAGAATGGTAAGAATCCACCTTTTAAAGCTGGACTCATCCCTCAGGTTTTTGATTCCCTTGTAAGCCTCTACAAAGGTCTCGCTTACGATATCTTCCGCATCATATTTGTTGCCCAGTGTATACAGAGCAACCTTATATAGTTCAGGCGCGATCTGATCATATACACTGGCAAAGCTGTCTTTATCGCCCAAGCGTGCCGCTCTTACTGTATCGACGTCGATCAATGTCATTTCACCACCATTTCTTTAAGCGGTTCGTCTATTATGTGCCCTATTCACTTTAAATTACTGCATTCGTATAAAAATATTATAACCTATATTTCTCAATGCGCCAAATGTTATAGCCAATTAACTTAAAAACTGGCTATAGTTAAAACGTCATTTTCTTCCCCTGCCTTCGGCGGGGGAAGAAATCACTAGCTTGTTTTCAAGTTAATCAACTATAGAATAAATCCAGACGTACCCCAAGGTATTGGGTTGTCGAAGGCATCGATCCATCTATGTCCGTTGACGGACAGATCTATTGAAGGACACAGCGGACAAAACAGGCAGGTTTTGTCCACTGCCAAGGATACTTTGAGGGGGGAGTATATAACCATCCAAAAGGTTGTCAACTTATGAGCAACCAAAAGGCCGCGGAACGAGTCCGTGGCCTTACAAATAAATATCAACTATTTACTAAAAGATTTGGCAAGCATTTCATCATAGATCATTTTCAGTCCGTCTAAAGTAAGGGTTCTGTCAATGGTATCAAACACACCCGGAAAATTGGCAAACAGTGCAGATAGACCACCTGTTGCAATGATTTTGGTATCCGGCCCCAGATCCTTTAGCATCTGACTGGATATGCCGCGGACGACCCCTAGGTAGCCATAAACCGCACCCACCTGCATACTTTTTTCGGTGTTTCTTCCGATGTTGACACCAGGATTGACAAGTTCGACTCTGGGCAGTTTAGATGCCTTTTGAAAAAGGGCCTCCATTGAAATTTTAATGCCCGGGAAAATGGCACCACCCAGATAAGCACCCGTTTTATCAACAGCATCAAAGGTGGTGGCGGTTCCGAAATCCACGATTATCAACGGGCCCCCATATTTTCGAAAGGCGGCCTTGGCATTGACAAGTCTGTCAGCGCCCACCTGTGCAGGATTTTCATAGAGGTTTGGGACACCCACCTGCAAATTCTCACCGACATTCAGTGGGGTCTTTTTAACATACTTTTTGATGGCATTAGAGAGTGAGTACATCACTTGTGGCACAACAGAAGCAACGACCACGTCAGTAATGTTGTCGGCTGAAAGGCCGTTGATGGAAAGAAACTGGGTAAGCATCAGACCAATCTCATCCGAGGTGACCTCACGGTTTGTCCCCATCCGGAAAGAATTCACCAACTCTTTTGAGTTAAAGACCCCGAACTCCATATTGGTATTACCCACATCAATAACCAGCAACATAACGCTACCCCAAAATCTGTCGCAGAGAGGTTATATTAATTTCAAATTAAATGACAATCATCACGTTTCTGTTTTCCACACCTTTGACTAGGTAAAGATAGACAAAAAACAAGTGCCATTTGAATCAATTTAATATTACTGCTCTCCTAAGATCTTCCCTTTTTTCTACATTTTATCTCTTACCGGTCCGGTAGTCAAGAGAGCACAAATTATGAGGAAATCTGTCACCTGTCTTCCCCACCAAAGGCTGGACGGACAAAAGATAGAGTCATGCTATAGGAAAGGATAGGACAATGTCCGCAAAATAACCAAAAGGTCTGTTCCGAAGGAAAACCGATTTAAATACTTGATATTTCGACGCATTTTTTCAGAAGTAGAATCCCCTTCTATCTGCCGCTGCAGGCGGCGAATAGTTAAAAGAAGTCCATTTCATTTAAGAATTGCTATAGGAAAGGATAGGCTAATGTCCGCAAAATAACCAAAAGGTCTGTTCCGAAGGAAAACCGATTCAAATATTCGATATTTCGACGCATTTTCTCAGGAAGAATGTGATCAATATAGATTTTATCGCTATCATCACCGGACAATAAAAGCGCTTCCTCGCGAAACTCAAGGCTGGCGTCCGAGGTGATTCCCACAGGGAGAAGAAGGGTTGCCAGCATTGCCTCATCATAATGGGCCACATAGGTGGGTACTTCGGGTCGGGGGCCGATAAGGCTTATCTCTCCTTTGAGTACATTGAAAAGCTGGGGCAACTCGTCCAATCTCGTTTTTCTTAAAGCTTTTCCGATAGGTGTTACCCGTTTATCCTCCCTCAGGGTAATTTGGCTCATTTGTTCTGAGCCCTCGTACATCGTCCTGAACTTATAGATCTGAAAAGGTTTATAATAGCGCATGATCCTTTCTTGCTTAAAAATGACGCCGCCGGGACTGGTTAGCCAGATCGCTGTGGCAATTCCCAACATCAGCGGTGCCGTCATCAGGATCAGCACCGCTGCCCCAGTTATATCGAAGATCCGCTTAACTGCAAGCTCTATGCGCTTTCCCGACAACCGGTTGTAATAGGCCAGTACCACTTCATTTTGCATTTTGCATGGCAGCTCGGCATATTTCTTTAGCCACATGCCTGATATCCCCCTTGCTCATTAGAGGATATAGTTCTTCCGTGCCACCACCCAATTTAACAGAAAAAGCACGTCTGTCAAAAACGTCTTTAAAGTACTCCCTGGCTGCGCCAACCATCGTTTTTTTCTTTGTCCCAACACCGGATTTTCTTCCATCCATCCCCGAATCCTTCATTTTTAACTCTCCTCTATAAATTTAATAAAATCATCTGCCAGCTTTCGATAATCATGTCCCTTTCTAACGTACTCCTGTCCGAGTCGTCCCATCTTGTCACGTTCTACTTGTGTCATTGCTTTAAGCTTGTCCACTGCAGTCAATATATCACCGGGACTGTCAGGCCGAATGGAAATTCCGCATCCTGCCTCTTTCACTGGATTATTAGAGGCTTCTACTGCAAATATAATCGGACGTCCCGACAGCATATAATCGTATATCTTATTCATCCCCACACCATACCGGTAAAGCTCTGTTTTTTTCGCCCCGATATACAGGCAATCCGCCACTGAAAGCGTTTCAAGGACCTGACTTTTTTGCACCGGGCCCAGAAGCATAAGGTTTCGAATGCCCATGAGCAGGGCGGCTTTCTTCATTCGTTGCTTTTCAATACCACTTCCTACAGCTGCAAACAGGACACCTGGTGGCGCGCATCGTGCTGCCATTAAAAAATCTTCCAGTGCATTGGCCACAGAAAAACCACCCAGGTACATGACGATAAAGATTCCTTTTTCTCCTCGCTTTTTCAGTGTCTCAATCCCTGGCTGTAAAGCGCTTTTTCGCTGATAATTGGTCAAATCCACTCCGTTTGGAATGTACCTGTACCTTTTTACTGCATATTTTTTTTCGGCAATATACCGATGGGCATCGGGCAGAATGGAGACGACCCCATCCGAATGAGTAAAAGCAAAGGCCTCTGCTTTTTCTGTCATCTGTATCAAAGGATTCGAGGGACTGTAACCATAAAGCAGAAGTTGGGTAAGGGGCCAAAGATCATGAATTTCGTAAATAAACTTTGCTCCAGCCAAATGTGCAATTTTTTTCTGCTGGGTATGCGTCAAAGGGATATGTGGATGATGCGATGACGACATCAGGCCGATATCGCGCCGCCAAATATTCAGCACGGACACAAAGGGCGCTGACAAAGCTCATAATCGACATGATCCTTGCAATTTTTGAGTTGTGATAGCAGGGAGTATTAAAGAAGCAGTATCGCACGCCATCAACTGTTTTCTCTTCAAACTTTTCAAGAATCTTAGGATTTTTTTGCCTGAGATGGGAAAAACTCGCTGAAAGTATGGTTACCTGATGACCTGACTTGGTCCAGTTTCTGGCCAAGTAATAGGGCCTGAACTCCATCCCCATATTGATCGATCCGGCATAGTGATTTATGAGCAGTATATTCACTGTCTATAGGCCCCCCGTCAGTTCTTTATAAACGTCCAGCAGCTTGAGTTCTTCATTTTTAAAGGCGAATTCCTTTAGCACCAGTCTCTTTCCCGCTTCGCCCATTTTTTCGGCAATATCAGGGTTGTCCAAAAGATAATTCACAGCCTCTGCGATTGCCACGGGATGATAGGGATTAACAAAAAGCGTGCACACATCGAAGCCCATTTTACGCCAGCTTTCAAAGTCTGATGCCACAACCGGGATCCCTGCCATCATATACTCAAAGAGCTTGATGGGAAGTGACTCACGGTAGTTAGGCGTAGGGGCAAGAATCAGAAGTCCCACTCTGGAATGGTTGAGCAGTCTCACAGCATCCAGCCTGTCCAAAACGCCAAGATAACGAATTCTGCCGCTTTGAATTTCCAATGTTTTTTTGATCTCGGCGGTTTCTGTGGCCCCGGCAAGGGCGATTCTGCCATTGATCAACTTTGAAGTTTCCAGTATTTGTTCAATTCCCCTGCTCTTGCTGATGGCACCAAGATAACATACCTGCCTTGGCCGATTACGATACTCAGGCGGTGACTGTTCTACGTTTAAAAATTCTTCGAGACAGGGATAGTTGTGTATGATCGCCGTTTTGCCGAATTTATCAGCTATTTTTTGCGTGACACAAACTGTAACGTCCAACGCCTTTACAGCTTCTTTTTCCAACACATTATAGACGATTGACAGCGGCTTTCTCATTGGCAAAGGCAGATATGGCTTCGATAGAATCTGTTTTGTCGTGTCTTCATGGGCGTCGTAAATGACTTTGGCACCGTGCTTTTTTAATATCCATGCGAGTGGAAGAAGTTCAGGGTCATGGATATGATATACGTCAGCCTTGATGCTCTCCGCCACCTTGAGGACTCTATGCCATGCAGTAGCTATTCGCATAAGACGGTTTCGCGGCATCTCACTTTTAATAAACCGTATCCCCAGGTCATCGCGACCGCATGCATTCGGGCTGACAATATAGACCCTGTAACCTGCTCTCGCAAGCGCTTTGGCCTCTTTATGGTAGATGCGAATATCATCATTTCGGTGTACGCTGGTAATCATACAAATTCGTTTCATGCTGTTGTCCATCGTTTTTTTCCCTTATTGACCTGATTTCAAGCCCCATCATTGTTGCAAAGATATAAAAGAACTTGTCATATAAAAGCCCATATCGGTTTGAAATCATACTTCCCATAACAGCGCAGCCAATGATAAAAAGATAGGGCATCGCGGCGGTATAATCCATTATCAGAAAGATTGCCAGATAGCATCCGAGTACCGAAAGCAGCAGGATAAGAGCCAAAAGTTTCATGATTCCCCCATCTAAAAGATCTGCTAACAGAATATTATGGGCCGAGAGGGCTCCGGTGCGTTTTTCCACATCAGGGTAAATCCCTTGCAGCCGGTCCCCCTCCCGATCATACAGAAGAATGTTGTATCCGTTCCCTTTGCCAACTGTTAGCTCAATGGGCGAATAACCGGCAATTTCATCCACCGCGATTCCCCATATGACAGTGCGCTTGGACCAAATCGAGCTGTCAGCAAGTGTTTCATAACGCTGTGATACCTTTGTCTCTGCTTTGCCGAGCATTCCCCGTGCCCCTGTCACCCCCTGCTCTCTATAGGTGTAAAGCATCTGCCTATACATGATTTGGACCGATCCTAGAGTCAGAAGAGATATACCCACCGCCATACAAATAGAGGCCAATGCTGTCTGGAGTCTTCTGCCTCTCATTTTTATCTCTTTTATGATAAATACCGCAACTGTTACCCCGACCGTCGGTAATATCGCTATATATATTCTTCTCGACCCGCTTAGAAATATAACCGTAAGTTCTGTAGAAAAAAGGAATATTACACACGCCATCTTCTTCCATATACTAAGCTTGGAATTGATTGCCAGATATACGCCCGCCACCATAGTGGTATATACCGTTGTGGCAAACATATTATAGTCTGTCCGAAGGGTGAGTCTAAGTGTATAGTAAACCGGATAGATGACGGGGAAAAGATAGTTGATGATTGTAATAACCGAGATGAAAACTCCTGCCGCCGCAAATGTGACTTGAAGACCTATCAATTCTTCGATTCCCTTACAATTGTAAAGAATCACCGCCGTCACTAAGAGCATCACCAAAACAACCTTGTATTTGGGGAGGGCTACCCCCAGTGATGGCGAATAAAGATTGGTAATCAGATCGACAGCGAGATAGACAAGCGCTGAAAACACGATGGGTAGAAAACTAGAGGCCCTCCCTACCAACACAGTCATCCATCCGACGGGCGAAACCCCCTCTTCACAAAGTAGAGTCACAAGAAAACTGAGTGACAGAACACTAAGCGATACCTCCAGCAGGTAGAAGGAAAAGGTGGCGGCCATCTCAAAAGTGAGCAAAAACACCGTGGTATAAAGTGATATTAGCATCACCTTTTGAGAGGGCAGAGCATTATTCCGCAACCGTTTCATCCTCCCTCACCGTTCTCACGGAACGCAGGCAATATAGGTAAAATACAATATATCCTATGGAAAGCGCCAAACTCATCATCCATAGATAGGAGATGACATCAACATGCATATTGGCATATAGTAAGGCAGGCAACAGAGAAAGCATCAGCATCCCCAGCTGCCAGAGCAAGGTATTCGCCTGTTTTCCCAGTATGATTGCCACCGTGATTACTGGTGTCACGACAAATCGCACCAGATAGAGCGGTGCCAGCGCGCGGAGCATCTGCGCGGCCGGGGCCCAATGTGCTCCAAACAGCATGGCCACCAGCGGATCTGCCAAAAAAAACAGAATCAGGAAAGGGGGCACGGCCATTGCCGCCAGTGCCACTGAAACAAGGATAAAACCTCGCTCTTGTTCCCTACCGCTTTTCGAGACCGCCGCCCTCTTCATATATACATGACCAACCGAGCCGGCTAAAACGGTCAGTGGGGTGCCAAGAATTCTATTAATCAGAGAGTAATAGCCGAGCTGTGAAGCTGAGTAAAAAAAAGAAATCAAATAGCTCGTCAGATTGTAAACCATGCTTCCCGCAAGAGACCCACCCGCCGTGTATCCGGGATATCTGATGTTATGGCGGGCAGTTCCGACTAGCCTCTCCATTGAGGGCGAATATCTTCTCAGCTCTTTCATGATGCTCATAAATAAGATCGCGGCACCGGCCAAATAAGCGATTAATTGCCCTACACAGAGGGCGAACCCCCCCAGGTTAAACGGAAAAAGAAGAACCTGTATCAGGACCATGACCACCGATTTTATAATGGCAGCCTTTGTGATGACTTTATAACCCTCGCGCCTGATGTTGTAATTGACCAGTGCCGTATAAATCCCTGTGATGAAAGTAGCAAAAGGGATCAAAAATATCCAGCTTTCGTCCGATGCTCCCAGAACGGATGTAATCTTACCAGAAAATGGAATCATAATTATCATAAGAGAAGAAATCCCCGCGCCTATCAGAAGGCAGATATAGAACAGGTTGGCAGCCTCTTCATCCTCCTTGACGATGGCAATCGCCATATCATATTTCATACAGGCAAGCTGGCTCGCGATATTGATAGCGGCGCAGAAAAGAGCGTACACCCCAAAATCTATCGTTGTGTAGATGCGGGTGAGCAGCGGTGAAAAAAGTACTGGCAATAGCTGGGCTAAAAAGGACCCACCGGATAAAACAGCCACATTATGGATAAAGCCTTTTTTATCCCTCAAAAGACGTCTGAGGAGCAACATTGCCACCACCTTTTCATAAGCTGTCAAACATTTTAGTATTTGAGATAATCACCAGACTATTCCATGTATAATGACTCTTGACTTCAACAGATGAAAACGTTATAATTTATATCGCGTCATTTCTTTGATTGAACATTTGTAAGCTGAGGAATGGAATAAGGACTTACATATTTCTCTGCAAAATAACTGCTACTTTACTCTCTCAAATATGCTACTGTGGCTCAGTTGGTAGAGCAGCGCATTCGTAATGCGCAGGTCGTCGGTTCGAATCCGACCAGTAGCTCCAAATATTTTAAAAGAAGTCGATTGTGATTAGCAATGGACTTCTTTCTTTTCACATGCGAAATACAAATGCAAGCTATTTATATTTGGTAAGGTGGAATGAAAATTGGAACTTCACATAACAAAGGCTCAAAGAAGCGATATTGATGCGTTAGAAATATTGTATAATGAATTAAATGACTACTTAGAAACACACATTAACTATCCGGGATGGATAAAAGGCGTTTATCCCACAAGAGTACAAGCAATACATTTTTTTCAAAGCAATACCCTTTATGTTGCAAAAAGTGGTAATAGGCTTGTTGGATCAATTGCATTGACACATGAGCCCGAAAAAGCTCCAGATAACGGAAAATGGATGATTGACGCAAATTATGAGGAGATTTTTGTGATTCATGTATTTGTAGTTCATCCAGACTATTTTGGTCAAGGAATCGGAACCGCCATGATTCAATTTGCCGAAGAATTAGGCAAAGAGCAAAACATAAAGTCAATTCGGCTTGATGTATATGAAAACAACACTGCAGCTATTAGAACATATGAGAAAAATGGATTCAGCTATATAGACACAGTTGATATCGGACTTGGTCATTATGGACTAGATTGGTTTAAACTGTATGAAAAAGTGCTTCTTCGGTAAGATAATGATCATAATGCTAGCCTTAGCCATGACTTGACAGAAACGCAAATTAAGCACAAGACACAAATAAAAAATCCTTGAAACTGTATAGCTTCAAGGATTTTTTGTCTTTTATTTGAGAAGATATGTTCTTAAAAAAAAGCTATATTTTTGATAAAAATGGAATGCAGCTTTATTACCATATAATTCGCGCAGAAAAAACATGTGCGGTCCGTCCAAGTCAACACTTTACTATTTATTCACAGCCAGAATAAGCGTTTTGAGCAAATCCTCGGCATAGGGCAGGTATTTTGGGTCAAGATTTGAAAGCAGCTCATTCGCCTTTGTTAGATCGTTGCTTTCCTTTCTGCCTAAAACAATATAGTCTGCCGATACACTAAGTGTATTGCAGATTTTATATAAAGTTAACGAAGACATGCCTCTTCTGCCAAGTTCAATTTCTGCAAGAAATTGCGGGGAAATATCAATAACTTCAGCAAGCTTTTCACGGCTAAGTTTTAATATTTCTCTTTTTTCTCGAATACGTGCACCAATTTGTGTATCTAAATCTTTTTTCATTAAATTCACCTCACAGTAGTATTGTATTTTATACTACAAGCAATATAAAATAGTTGTTAGACATTTAATATACGTGTCTATTAGTATATAATCATAGATACTATGCGTGTAGAGGTGTAATGTTATGCGTGATTTAGACGAGTGTTTGAGCAACTATCTGGAAACCTATGAGGCAGACAATACCTTTAACAGCTTTTTTTCAGCTATTCGTAAATCGTTTATCGCAGGATTCAAGGCTGCGGGCGGAGAAATTCCAAAGGAAGAGCCAATACTTGAAATTGTTGATTTTTATGTAAAACAAAAAAATCAAACACCTATAGTCATTGATAAGAATAATCCGTTATAAATATACTCATTTGCTCCCTCATACATGCGACTACAGGTGTCGGTTCGAATCAGACAAAAGCACATAAAAAATCCTTGAAACTTGTATGGTTTCAAGGACTGTTTCGTATAATGATCTTTACCAGAATTCAACGGATATATAAGTTTCTGATGCGAGGGGAAACTGAGACATAATGATCAATCTGAAAATACAAAAAAACCCACCTTCCTGCAAAACGCAGAGAAGCGGGCGTATTACTTGATACTATTTACTGTGTCAGTTTGGGCGCTTTTATGCGCCGTTCATATCGTCCCCCCACGCAGGCCATTTTTTGACATCCATAGCTGCCATGCCCAAAATATAGGCGCGCAATACTTCCACAAATTTCTCAGCCGCAGGGGACATATATTTGTTTTTATTATAAATCAGACTGTACGGATACGGTGGAGGCGCTTTGTCCAGCACAAGCTTGACCAGCAGACCGGTTTTTAGCTCCAGCGAAACCGAGGAATATGGGATAAGTGAAACGCCAATATTGGCCATGATCGCTCTTTTGATGGCGTCAATATTACCCAGCGTGATACTGACCCTTTCAGGCAAGTTCAATTCTTCAATATAATTTAAGTAATATGTATAGAGCTGCGAGTCGGTCTTGTGGACAACAAAATCCATGTCTCGGATTGCCTCGGCACCTACATGTTTTATTCTCGCATACCCGGACATCGGAGAAGAAACCAAAACCAAGGCGTCCTCCATGAGCTTTTCGACAATCACATCCTTATGGTATGTCATATTGCCACCGTTTATCGCAAAGTCAAGAGAACCGTTATTGATATTATGAGCAATATCGGCTGTACTGCCGATATTTAAGTTTATTTTCACCAGTGGATATATTTTCATGTACTCCGCGATCACATAAGGAATGATATATGTTCCGGGGGTATTGCTTGCGCCTATCTGTAGCGTGCGGTCATCAGTTCACTTTTATTGTGCAGTTTGCATTCGGCTTCGGTAACTAAATTAAAAATGACCTTCGAGTATTCATATAGGATTTTGCCATTTTCATTGAGGGTTATCTTATTGCCAACACGGTTAAAAAGCTTGAGATCAAGCTGATCTTCAAGCTTTCGAATCTGAATGGAAAGGGCGGACTGGGAGATAAAAAGCTGCTCAGAGGCTTTGGTAAAGCTCTCAAGAGAAGCTATCTTGTTAAAAAGCTCTAAATAATGAAGATCCATACTGGTTAAATCCTTTTCGCTCTCATTGCATATATTGACTGCAGCAATTGCAGCAATATTTAAACAAAACGGGCCTTTTTAAACTCTTTATTTTCTCAATTACTATAAAAACGGTATGACTGTTGGAAACACAAAAGCTTCGTTGGGAATGATTTTTGGCAATACACTATATATCTTGTGAATGCTTACTATATTTATTATATATTTGTATAGCAATCATTACAATAGTATAATGTCAATAATTAAAGAATGTCTAGATAGTATAAGAAAAGAGGAACAAATATGGAACTAGTTAAAGTTACAATTGGCATCGCTGTCGCACTGTTTATGGCTTACATCAATGTAAAAAATATTCGTGCAGAACTGAAATAACCCCCCGATGCCATGTGTTTCTATTCGCGTTTGCGGGAAGGGCGGCTTATTCTTCGATGTTTTAAGGCCGTCGTTCCCGTATTCTGTATTGTTGTAAAAATCATAAAAATTGAATTATAAGAAGGAAATTTTGATGCCAAATTCGATTTTAGTACCCCTGCAGGTTTTTGGTTATGGCAGTGTTATTTCTATGTTGATTGCCATGCTTATCAAAGTGACGATGTTTTTGATCACAAAATTGTCGCATGAAGAAACCGATAATTCAAAACAGGGCTAAATCTACATAACTGAAAGGATTGCAAAGTGGTTATATGAATTTATCTACCTTGTTCCCGGGGATTTCATCTTTTTTTGTCCAGGACCCTACGGTGGCAATTGTGCGTCTTATGTTGATTTTTTTAGGCGTTTTACTTGTATATCTCGGTAGTAAAAATATACTCGAGCCTCTGATCATGATACCGATGGGCTTTGGCATGTCAGCTGTCAATGCCGGAGTTCTTTTTTTATCAAGTACCCAGCTTGGAAATCTCTTTATCGACCCACTTGTCACAAACACTGACAGCCTGATGAATATCCTGCAGATTGACTTTCTGCAACCAATTTACACCTTCACTTTCAGCAACGGACTCATCGCATGCCTTGTGTTTATGGGCATTGGTGTCATTTCGGATATCAGTTTTTTGCTGGCTTATCCCTTTACCAGTATGCTCATCGCTATGTGTGCCGAGCTTGGCACGGTGCTGACCTTTCCGATTGCCGTCGCTATGGGCCTAACCTATGGTGAAGCGGCGGCTGTTTCAACCATCGGTGGTGCCGACGGTCCTATGGTGCTTTTCACCTCAATGACTCTGGCGAAAGACATTTTCGTACCCATTACCATTGTCGCCTATCTGTATCTCAGCTTAACCTACGGCGGTTATCCCTATCTTATCAGGCTACTCGTACCGAAGCGATATCGCGAGAAGACAGTTGTTGCCACCAAAAAGGTCGCCAAAATAACCCCCAAACAGAAGCTTCTCTTCTCGGTCATCGCCAATACCGTGCTATGCCTATTGTTCCCGGTTGCCGCACCGCTGTTTGTCAGCTTTTTTCTTGGAATCGCCATCCGTGAATCCGGCCTTGAGAAATACGTTAAGTTAATCGAAAATGTATTTCTGTATGGCGCCACCTTTTTCTTAGGCCTGATGCTCGGCGTTCTTTGTGATGCCAGTACAATCCTAAACCCCAAGATTCTTCCCCTTCTGGCGCTTGGCATGATCGCTCTTCTGTTGTCTGGAATAGGCGGTATTCTCGGCGGATATCTTGTTTACTTTATTAATCGAGGAAACTTCAACCCCGTCATCGGTATTGCTGGCGTCTCCTGTGTCCCCACGACGGCGAAGGTTGCACAGAAAGAGGTCACCAAAGCCAATCCATACAGCTTTATTTTACAATACGCACTGGGTGCCAACATTTGCGGTGTCATCACCACCGCTATTCTGACTGGCATTTATGTGACCATCATTCCCCTGCTTAAATAACTCTACATATATAGCCAATTAACTTAAAAACTGGCTATAGTTAAAACGTCATTATCTTCCCCCGCCTTCGGCGGGGGAAGAAATCACAAGCTTGTTTTCAAGTTAATCAACTATAAAATACAGGCCACAATACTTCGTTACAAAATTACCTTCCCACACAAAATTTTAGTTAGCAGCGTAAAAAACGCTGAAATAAAACAGGTCGTGTGTTAAAGCCACACCTCCCCCGCTCCAAATAAAATCCTTGTGACCATGCTGGTTGCAGGGATTTTTTGTGTCCATTTGCAATGAAGATTAAGAAAACTGGTTCTGATTCACAACGAACATGTTAGAAAAAGAATCACGACAAAAGACATGATGGCCAGCGGTCAAGTAAAAAACAGTGGAGACAAAACAATAATTTTTAAATAATAATCGTTTTGCGGGATTCACAAAAGTGTTTAAATAGTATTTCTTTGACTTTTCCTTACAATCTGAAGAATGCATTTGTGAACGATTAATGCATTAAATTCATACGATGTATTACCGCTATAAATCGATTGGAGGAAAAAAAGTGCTAAATTACGAAAGTATTAATAATGAGTCATTTACGAACAATCCCGGAATGATGAATTCATCACCATCTAATATGCAAGCCAATGTGCAATCCCCTTATTATCCTTCAGAAGCAACACCTGCAATTGCGAAATCAATGTCATATCAAATGGTATATCCAGAAGTCTTTTATAAATTGCATCCGTACATTATGATGATATGTGATCAAATGGATACATACGGCTCGTCAATGCCAACGCAGGAAATGGTGGAGCAAATGACAGACTGCATTTATGATGATATCTGCCGGATGTATCCCGACATGGCCGAATACGCTCGTAATAACGAAAAAAAAGGTAATGACGATCCAGCAGCAATCGAAGTAATTTCGCGTTTTCCGGGAATGTTTAGGCCTCGTTTCAGACGGAGAGGCTTATTTAGGGACTTAATCGATATATTACTGCTTTCTGAACTCTTTCGCCGCAGAAGAAGACCATATTAGCACAGTCTGTCCTGTAAGGGTATTTCTCTTTATAAAAAGTCATCCTTCGGGATGACTTTTTTTGTTGCGTGGTATAGGATCCGATAATACTACCCTTTTCCCTGCCTGCAGAGTTAAAGATACACACAATTTATATTAAACTGCATTATATGGACTTGTTTATAGTTCTTATGTTCATTTACATTTTCATATTATAAATATGAAAAATTCATTGACAAAGAAGGGGTATAATGATATCTGACAAAGAATATATAAAACAATCCCTTGCCTTACATTTGTTTTTTGCGCGGATTATGAAAGAGCATTCATTTTTTCTCGAAGTAGGATTTACGCCTAAAGATAGTAGTTTCACGAATCAAGCTGACACATTCAGAAAAGCCTTTGACTCTTTACTGGCAGATGCTATAGCGCTTTCAAATGGCGTTGTTGATCCTTCTGTTCTTCAATCTGGAGAAGTTATAACTCCCTATACATTAAAGGCAGAAATGGTTTCATCTTACTACACTGGTGTCCAGTTACAAACAGATTTAACAAAGTCAGAAGCTGGCTTGGCTGGAGATGCCATGATAAACAACCCTATGCTCGAGCAACGGGTACGCAATATAAATGATAATGCGATAAAACTAGTTAATCAGTTAATTCAATTTAAAACTAGTATTTTATCAAATGTGCTTTCATGCAAAATGTTTACCGTAAATTATCCTTTACTCATTGACCACATCTTAAGAGAAGCAAAACTCTATTTACTTATGCTTGAAAGGCTACAAAACCGAGAAGTCTTAAATTTCGAAAAAGAGGCTTTTGAACAAGAGTATTTTTGGAACAGAATTATGGCGGAACATTCTAAATTTATCCGTGGGTTGCTTGATCCCACAGAAAACGAATTGATGATTGCAGCCAATAATTTTGGCAATGAATTCGATCAATTAACAATCCAGACTAAACAGGCGATGGATAAGACATTACCACTGAAAAAAGTGACAGCTGACAGCTTAACTGCAACAAAAAAGATTCAGGACTTTAAAACAAAAGGCACACAAGGATTAATCGAATGCAAAATAAAATCTATCATTATTCCACTGTTAGGAGATCATGTACTGCGTGAAGCAAATCATTATTTGCGTTTACTGAATATGTTTAAAAAATCAGTCTAAATATAATTTAAAACTTTCTTGTCAAATACAGGGTACTTCTTCCTGAAATAGTGAAGCGATCAGAAATATTAAGACCAATCCAACCGGCAACGCCGCAGGTGTAAATGATTATCAACCCAAAACAATCATAAGGATGAACGATGGAAAAACACATTTAAACCACTTCCAAATCGGGACTTTCGCGATAGATAACGAACCGAATTCGTAAAGAAAAAGCCCGGCCTTAACCGGACTTTTTTCGACAACCTATAGCCTATTAACTTAAAACTGGCTATATAAAAACATCATGTTTCTTCCCCCGCCTTCGGCGGGAGAAGAAATCACAAGCTTGTTTTCAAGTTAATCGCTACATTGTAAAATGAAATGCGACAGAAAAAAGATAGCCCAAGGCAGCCAAAACGTGTAGAATAGAGTTTGCAACAACAACATTCACACAAGGAGGCAGCCATGAGCCACCACCATTTTACAACATTCGAACGAGGAAAGATAGAAGAACTCCGTCAAATCGGATATACGACCCGGAAAATCGCATCACGTCTGGGATGTCACCACAGCAGTATCGCTAGAGAATTGAAACGTTTTTACGGTGCCAGAGCGTATAACGCAGAAGAAGCACAACTGGATTACCAGAAGAAACGGCACAACAGCAAACCTCAAGGGAAATGGAACGAGGAGTTGTGCGCAGTTGTGGCAGAAAAGCTGAAAGAGACCTGATCGCCAGAGCAAATATCACATACCGTTACTTCAAGCCAACTGAGCTTTAAAAACAATATACAACTGGCTTTATGCCGGACGACTGAACGGACTTACCGCAGATGTGCTGCGCCGTAATGGAAAAAAAGAGAAGCTGTAAAAATCTTGCGCATTATGCTCGTGGTACTTCTATCCACAAGAGACCCAAAGAGGTATATACCAGAGAAACATTTGGGCATTGGGAACTTGATACGGTGGTTTTCTCTAGGGGTTCCAGCGGTTGCTTGGCCACCTTTGTGGAATGAAAAACAAGGTTCTATACAGCCGTTCCCATTCCTGATCGAACGGCAGCTTCCATGGAAGCTGCAATCAAGCACCTGCACACTTTATTGCCACAAGGCACATTCAAAACAGCAACAACAGATCGTGGCGGTGAATTTGCCTGTTATGATGTAATCCAGAAAGATCTAGGCTTAACTCTTTATTTCGCTGATCCATATTGTCCGCATCAGAGAGGAAGCAATGAGTACGGTAACGGTTTGCTCAGAGAGTTCTTTCCGAAAGGTACTGTTCTGTCCACTGTTTCTCATCAAAACCTGTCTTCTTCTCTTCTGCTTATAAACAATAGACCCCGAAAATGTCTTAATTGGAATACACCTTCCCAGCTCTTTCTACTCGAACTGTCGCATTTGGCTTGACAATGTAGCAATCAACTATAAATGGCACAGGAAAATTCCTGTGCCATTTTTTGTTTGTGAAAACAACCACCGACTATGTCGGTGGAGCCAAAAAAGCTTTAGCGATGAAGCGGACAAAAAAACTCCTT
>CAXXEO010000026.1:0-55000 GCA_963664585.2 Oscillospiraceae bacterium
CTCAGAGGGTTCGCCAGCTTTAATTTTTTCCATCTCACCGCTGATAAAATCGATGCTTGCCAGGATATTGTCTGATATGGCACCGCAATCATATTGCTGGGGATTTTTTTCGCGTATGTAAAAAAATAGATCCTCAATTTTATGAGCAAGAGAAGAGATATTGTTATACTCCATCATAGCCGATGAGCCTTTTATGGTGTGCATAATACGAAAAATCTCGTTGATTGCTTCTTTGGAATAACTACTGGCTTTTTCGCTGCTGATAATCAGCTGCTCAAGCTGTTCAATGTTTTGCGTGGTTTCAAAAATAAACATATCCAACATGGGATCGATCAAATCGTGCTCAGACAAACTACATCTCTCCTTTTGCTTTTGATCAGTCGCCCGAGGCTATTTTTGTAATTGTTTGTATAATATGTTCTTCTTTATAGGGTTTAACAACGAAGGACTTGGCCCCGTTTATAATGGCTTCTTTTACCATTGATTCTTGTCCCATTGCTGAGACCATAATGACCTTTGCAGCCGGATCTAACTCCCGTATTTGTTTAAGTGCATCAATTCCGGACATATCAGGCATCGTAATATCCATCGTGACCACATCTGGGCGGTACTCCATGTATTTAGCAATGCTAACCTGTCCGTTTTCGGCCTCTCCCACCACTTCGATTCCGTTTTTTTTCAAGTACTTTTTTGATCGCCAGTCTCATAAAGGCCGCATCATCAACAACTAATACCCTCACCAAATTAACCACTCCTTTTCAGGTAAAACCAAAGTTTACTCTTGCCAAACAAGATTATATTGACGCTATTCCCGTAATTGTCACATTTAAAAGGCTCATATCGTTGTACAAATCGAAGACCACTCCCTTTTGGGGACCTGATATTATCATAATTTTGGGGCGCATCCCGCACCTGATATAGTTGCCTGTAACAATGGCAGTCAAGCCGTTGCTCAGTGTAACACAGGTGCCTACCGGATAAGGAACTATTTTTTTAGCGAACACTTCCACTACCTTTGGGTCAAAGAGTGTACCGGATCCCCCCATCACATATTCCATTGCCTCGGATGGGGACAATGCTGGTCTATAGGGCCGGTCGGATGTTAGGGCGTCATAAACATCGGCGACTGCCACAATTTTTCCAAACCGGGATATTCGGTCCGATTTCAACCCGTACGGATAGCCGGAACCGTCATATTTTTCATGGTGGCTAAGAACCGCTACATTGGATTCGATGGGGACTTGCCATTTCTCCCGAAGATACCAGTTGCCCATCAAGCTGTGTTTCTTGATCTCTTCAAATTCTTCTGGTGTCAGTTTGCCGGATTTGTTTAATATTTCTTTAGGCACAAAAACCTTGCCTATGTCATGAAGCAAGGCGCCCAAACCCAGCTCGTAAAGCTTGCTTTTTCCTAATCCTTCTGCAGCACCTACAACAATCGAGAGCACCGACACATTGACCGAATGATAATAGGTATAGTCATCAAAGACTTTGAGGTCCATCATGTTAACCGTAGCATTTTCATTTATCGTTATTTCTGAGACAATGTCGTTTACCAATGTTTTTTACATCATTTAGAATAAGTGGCATCTGCTGTTTTTCGGTCATCTTCAATCTGGGCGAAAATGTCCTTGATAGCACGCACAGTGTTGTTCTTTAAGGTTGTGCTGATTAGTGACGGCACATCAATTTCTTTTGAAATATCGTCAGTAATATAGGCCCCCTGATATTTGAGCTTCTTGATCCGGTTAATTTCAATGTCAGATAGCGCAACACCTTTGCAAAGCAACAATTCATTTTTGAAACCGTACAGATCCTGGCTCAATAACATTCCGGGCTTGAGGCATGAAGCTGGTACAAATCTCATCGTTTTACACTCTTTTCGACAAATATGCCAACATAGGATTGGGCCTTTTATCACATTTGAAAATTACGTATATCTATCAAAGATGTTCGGTTTCCCATAATTTCAATTAAGTCTTTGCAAAACTGCTTATAGATAGTTATGCCAAAGAGCTTTACATCACGGGGCAAACTCTTTGGCATAACACTAAAAATTATGGCTGTTGTTTTAAGTTTACTGGAGCAACTGCAGTACAGCCTGCGGCGCGGAGTTGGCCTGAGCCAGCATCGACTGAGCCGCCTGGACAAGAATGTTGTTCTTGGTGTATTCAGTCATCTCTTCAGCCATATCGACGTCACGCACACGGGATTCAGCAGCCTGTAGGTTTTCATAGGTCGCTGACATGTTGTTCGCAGCATGCTCAAGCTGATTCTGCTGGGCACCGTATCCGGCTCTGGTCGTATTGACTTCAGTGATTGCGAGTTCAACAGCGGTCAACAGTCACGGCTAGCGCCGAAGCCCCGTCAGTCGAGGCAGCCTGCGTCAAGGTTGTCAGCGCACTCAGGTTCGTAGTCACCGCTTCTCCGACTACAATCGATTGCTTGCCATCCTCGCCATAGGTGATGGTAGCAGCCGCTGTTCCGGTTCCGTCTTTGGCATCAAGAATACCGGGTGTGGTGGCTGTCTGTTCGCCGAATACAGTGTTGCCGTTAAATTTGGTGTTGGTGTAAATATCGCAGATGGCTGTACCCAGTGCCGCCATTTCAGAGCCGATGTTCTTTTGGTCATCCTCGCTGTATGTGCCGTTGGATACCTGAACCGACAGTTCCTTGAGACGTACAAGCATATCAGAAACTTCGCCCAACGCACCTTCAGCCGTCTGAATGAGTGATACGCCGTCCTGTGCGTTTCTGGTGGCTTGGTTCAAACCGCGGATCTGGCTTCTCATTTTTTCTGAAATTGAAAGACCGGCAGCATCATCGGCCGCACGGTTGATGCGAAGACCGGATGACAGTTTCTCCATGGATTTGCTAGCCGACGCGGTGTTGGTGTTGTACTGCCTGTAAGTGTTCAGGGCTGAGATGTTGTTGTTAATACGCATAATTTTTTCCTCCTTGAATTTTGTTTAGGGATTCCATTCCCATTTGATTTGATATAAAGTCCGCCCGTACGCGGCGCACTTTATTGCAATGGTTCGTGCTGTTTTGGTTTCCATCATATATCTCGATTAATTAATAAGAAAATTTAGTCCTTTTGAAAATTTTCCCTCATAAGTATTTCATTAAATGCACTGGTATCAATTTCATTGGCAGTTTGTGCCGCCTGACGGTTTGTTTTTTTCGTTTCCAGCAGTTCTTTACGCATGATCTTTACGCTTTTTGGAGCGCTTATGCCTATTTTTATTTTATCGTTTTGCGCTTCAAGCAGGCAGATTTCAATATCATCTCCTATAAAAAAAGACTCCCCGAGTTTTCGGCTGATGATCAGCATACCGGTTCCGCCTTTCCGCCTTCGGCAAAAATAGGGTGGCGCAGGGGGTAGTCACAGTCATCAAGAATCACCTGAAGCCCCAGTTGGGTGTCGAAGTTGATGACAACAGGGCTTCTCAAATTAACCGTTGTCTGATGGATGTTCTTGGGAATCACGGCAATCACAAAAAAGCGAAGCTCACTGATGTCCTTAGCCCCCAGCTTATATAATGTATCCTGTGTAACGTTGGGACAATAATCACTCATAACGACATAGGGATCAAGAATCACAAAACGCGGATCTTCCGCTTCGACTGCCTGAAGCCTCATAATCGGGCTGTTTCCATCCTTTTTCAGGATGACAAATTGGGCAACATCCTCAAATGCAAAAATACCCTCTTTAAAATTGATGATGTCATTTTGATCGATGGATACCATTCCATAGTCCTTTGTTTTGATGATCATGTCAGAACCTCCTTCTGTTTTTATATTCATACTATTAAACATTGTATTCAATGTATCCTATCCCCCGCAGTATGTTGTGGAAAGGATAAAGAAAAGCATCAGCCTATCCATCGCTTGTAGCCTTTTCCCATTTATCAACCCAAAATCGCACCGAATAGGGCTGATACTCAAATTCAATCCCACCTGTATCCCACTCAATATTTAACTCATCGGGAACATTATTGATATCCAATGACCCTTCATGCCAAATCAGCTCTGGTTTGTGCTCCGGTATAAAGACCAAGACATCCTGTGTATTCTCTTGTGTGCGCGACTGCGCCAGTTGGCTTAGAGTGATCTTGTCGGGGCCAAACAGTGCCTCGCCTTCCTGGGCATACTGCCTCATCGATTCTATGACAGCCTCTTTACCCTTTTGTACACGTTCCTGCCTCTGTGTCTCGTTGCATTTAAGACCAATGTCGTCGAAAAAAGCCCTGTTTCGTATTTCTAAACGCACAGGGCTACTCTCTATATGCAATCCGTTTTTTTTATGGTTTCTAAGTCCATTCGCGCAGGAGTACTGTGATAAAAAAGCTTAGCCGGTGTCGTCTCGATCCCCATTGTTTTAGGATACTGTACTGTGTTTAAAACACCCATGGCTTTACCCTCAGCTTATTTATATTGTTTCTGTTTCACACGCCTTGGGTGGGGAAGCAAAGGCAGGAAAACATTTTATTTCACATGAAAAGCGGCATTAATTCAGATAATCAAGCAGTGAAGGCTGCAGGATGCTAAGACCCATTTGCAGAGCAGCGTCATAAGCTGTTTTCTGCTCTTTAAACATAATGGCGCCCTTGGCCGTATCCAAGCCCTCAAGCTCTTTCTGTTTCTTCAAAGCATTGTCACTGGAGGTATCAAACCTTGTGCTGAGAAAGGTAAGAAACTCGCCCTTTTGCCCGACATTGACATATTGAACCATGATATCCTCAACCTTTGAATCCAACTTATCTGAATAAGCATTCAGATTCGTCAAATCGTTGGTCTCAAACATTTCGGCTATATCCCCAAGAAGGTTATAAATATTGTTGGTAATACCATCACCGTCAGCGCCCGACCCCAATACCCCCACACCTGAATTAGCGATATTAAAAGCTGAACCGTCGATGACATTGCCTGACCCGTCTGTAGACATCCCCATGCCAACATCAAGATACCGGGTCTCTTCATCAAACGTACCGGTTTCTACATCCACGCCATTATAAAGCAAATTGCCGCTGTCATCCACGGTAAAGGGCGCTTCATCGACATTGTTGCCGCCAAAAAGATACTCGCCGCTGTATTTTGCATTCGCGCTGGTGAGCACCTCTTTCTGATAGCTGCGCAGCGCTAAAGCGATTTTACCCCGGTCTTCAGCACTGTATGTACCGGTTTCACCCTGCATAATCTGTGTAACGGCATTGCCAAGGGTTTCGTTAATGTCGGAGATAACGGATTCGATTTCGGTAAGCGAACTTTTTACATCAGAAATATTGGTGGAGTAATCGCCGATTCTGGCTAGATTTCTTCTGACCTGCATCGCTTTGAGTGATGTCGCAGGATCCTCAGAAGCCTTTAAATAGCTTACACCGCCGGCCACCTTCACATTGAGAGTATTAAGGTCGCTAAGGCTTTTATTTAAATTGGTAATATAGGTCCCAGACATCAGATTATTGGTCATGCGCATTATAAATCCCTGCCTTTATCGTTTGATTAGCGTCCCACTCTGCCCATGCTGTTGATGATCGTATCCAGTGCCTCATCGAGTATGGTCATAAGCCTTGAGGCCGCGTCGAACGAGTTTTGATAGGTTAGCATATTCGCGGTTTCTTCGTTCACTGACACGCCCGACACCGATTCTCTTTGATTATTGATAGATGTTGTAATAGAGCTTTTTGTCGTGGAAATATCGGTGGCATAGCCAACATCAACGGCAATATCACTCATAAGCGAGGACGCAAATTCCTCAAACGTGCCGGTAAAACCGGAAGTAATCGCTGTATCTGTGTCCATCGCGTGAATCATCAAAAGGATGTTGTCATTCGCGCCTTCCTCGGCGGTCGTATTGGTTGTGGTGGTGATATAACCGGCGTCACTGAGCCATTCATCGGAAATAGAGATGTTTGCGGCCGTTATGGTACCTCCGTCGCTGCTTTTGAAAAGCGGCTTATCGGTTCCATTGAAAGCATTCAGGTCGTTAAAGGTTTCGGAGAAGGAGCTTGCCAGATCGTCAAGCGCCTGTTCATAATAAACGATCCCCTGAAATTCCTCTTCGTCCGCGGCGGCATAGGTGCCTTTGCCGTTAAGCACTTGCAAAAATCCCTTGATAGAGCCCTCGGATATGACAAATTCACTGGAATCGGTAGTATTCATAATTGTAATCGGATATGAATCGGACGAAAGGTCCAATTCCGCCATGGTTCCGCTTTGCGCATCTAGCAGATAAGCGTCGCCCGACTTTACGGATACCGTCCCGTCTTCATTATTCACAACGGAAATATTCATATAGGAGGAAAGTTCGTCAAGATAGTTGTTTCTCATATCCAGAAGCTCGTTGGATACATTCCCCTGAATCGTTTCATTCTTGATCGAAGTGTTGACTTCATCAAGCTTGCTGATAGTCGTATTGACATCGTCCACGATGATATCAAGATCATACAGCTGCTGTTCTTTTATAGTCGCGATCTGTTCGGCATATTGGTTGAAGGTCTCGGTCACCTTCTGCGCGGAGGACCGCACAAGATTCTTGAACTCAATATTGCTCGCTTTGCCCGACAACGACTCTAGATCGGCTTGAAACCCGGAAATCATGTCAATAAGCCCATCATTTTCCGTTTCATCAAGCACATTTTCTAATTCTTTTAGAATCGAAAGGCTGGTGTTTTCGGTAGATGATTCAGAATTTGCCAAACGAAAACGCGCATCTAAAAATTTATTTCTGATCTGGGTAATATCGTCCACATTGACGCCTTGTCCCATCTCAGTTGTATCCACCGACGCATATTTATCGCTGTCAGAAACGTAAAAAGCCGCACTTTGTTCCACCTTCTGCCGGGTATATCCCTCGGTGTTAACGTTCGCAACGTTTTGACCGACGACATCCAGTGCTGCCTGGCTGGCTTGGATGGCACTTCGCGCGATTTCAAATCCATAAAAAGTGGAACGCATACTAATCTCCCGTCCGCCGTTTCGTATCGGCGCAAAAATGTTAAGGATATAAGCACATTACCAAAAATAAGGCAAAGATAAAGATTGTTTTTCTTCCCAAACGGGTTTATAATGACACGCCTACAGAGACATTCTCCTGCGTCTCGCATCTTGGTGGTCTTTGGTATGTCACTGTTTGCGGTATGATCCCCATCGCGGCACCCATATATCGGATGGTCTTCAGCCGCGTATCGAGAATAGCCATATTTAAACCATTGATTTTTTTGAGCTCATTGACCGTTTGAGAAAGCTCTTCTAAAAGGCTTCCCAGGGAAAACTCATCACAGGACGCATATTTTTCTGTAATCTCGGCTAGAGTCGCATCCTCGAGGCCCATTTCTTTTTGCAGCTTTTCACGCTGCTTTTCGGTATTGGCACAGTCCATCATCAGCGGCATCTGTGCATTCATCAGACCGTTCAGCTCATTAATGTCGCCTTTTAGCAGAACACCGGTTTTCTGGTTTTCAAGCGCAAGCAGTTTTTTATGGTTTTCATTGTGCTTTTTCAAAAGGGCGGACAGTTCATATAAATGATCGGTCATGATGTTATATCCTCATATCTGTTATTGATTTTTTCCCCCGTATGAAAGCATGGCCTCAGCAATAGCTTCACCAGAAACATTATAGGTGCCGCTTTGAATCTGTGCTTTCAATTTTCGCAGCTTCTCAGTTCCAGCACCTGATTCAATTTCACTTGTAATGCTCTTACTGACAGACGTTTGCTCGTCGTAGCTTTTGCATTCGCTTGACAGCTCAATACGATCCTTTTGTATCTCCCTGCCCTTGTTTTCGCCAGAAGAGCCAGCATCGTTTTTTAGCTGTATCTCATAAACGTTTTCAATTTTACCTGGTTCAATTCTCATTTTCATCACCCGTTTATTATATCGGCATAATAGACGATAAATTTAGTTTTCTGTTGTTGAAATCAAACTTTTTTCTATGGTCTTAAGCTGTTGGCCATCTGCTCCATTTCATCGGCTGTCTGTATGACTCTGGCATTCAGCTGAAAGCCCCTTTGGGACTCGATCATATTTTGCATTTGGGTAATTACACTGACATTCGACCCTTCCAGAAAGCCTTGCTTAATCGTCGGTTCCTCGACAGCTTCACCCTCCCCGCTGACTTCGTTGGCGGAAAAGATACCGTTTGATGCCAGATTCAGCGCATAGGGATTTTTAAAGGTATAAACGCCGGGCAGAATCGTTTCTTCGTCGGTATCCTCTGAATTTTCTGAATCAGAAGTGGCAATTGGGATCTCTATTTTCTCTCCGTCGGCATCCAGGACAAATTTGCCGTCCGTTGTAACAAGATAACTTGTGTCATTCTCATTCGATAGGCTAAAGTTTCCCGAACGCGTATAAACAGTGTTACCGGCGGCATCCTCCAGCGCAAAGAACCCCTCACCCGATATGGCGTAATCTAAATCCTCGCCGGTTTGCTGGAGATTCCCCTGTGTTAGCTCCTTTGTAGCTTCTGAGAGCTTGACACCATGACCGACCTGAAGATTTTGGGCGGTCTTGCTGCCACTTTGCATATTGGTATATAACAACTCGGTGAAGTCGGCCCTTTGAGATTTATATCCGGTCGTGTTCGCGTTGGCAAGATTGTTTGAAGTGACGTCCAGCTTGTTTTCATAACCCAAGGTGCCCGATGTTGCCGTAAAGTATGCACTGATCATTTGATCCATCCTTTCGTTTATATGATAACCTATTCAGAGATCCTTTGTAAGGCTCTCTTTGGGTTTTCGGAAACAAGCATAATAAGAAAACTTAATTTTTTGATGCTTTGTTTTAAACTCTGCCAACCTCGTTAACGGTTTTTGAAAGTATCTGATCCATCATTTTTAAAATTTGACTGCAGGACTGAAATGATCTGGAGGCTGCAATCATATCGGTCATTTCAGAAGTTACGGCCACATTCGCATTTTCCAGACAAGACTGCTTTACCTCGCCGGTAAATGCCGTCGTCGTACCCTCGGCTGTGTTCTGGAATATCCCATCGGAAAGCTTCACCAGTGTGGTCTTATCCTCAGGACAACTGATCAGAAAGGTGTCTTTAGCATCACCCTCCTCATCCAATATTTCGCCCTTGCTATTAACCTTAATATTGGCTGTTTCAAGATTGATCGGTCCGCTTTCTCCCATTACGAGCGCACCGGTCGAATCTGTCAGATTTCCTTCTTGATTGATCATAAAATGTCCGTTGCGGGTAAACGCCGTAGATCCGTCTTCAAGCTGCAGAGTAAAAAATCCGTCCCCCGCCAAGGCAAAATCCAAACCTCGCCCGGTTTCGTCAAGCGCACCCTGCTCAAAGGATGTATAAGCCTTCCCGATTGTACTGCCATGGCTTAAGCTTCCTATTTTGCTTGCGGTCTCACCACTCGCTACTCTATAGGTCATACAATCTCCAAAGCTCTGAATGGCAAGTTGCTGTTTTTTAAAGCCGGCCGTACCTGAATTGGCCATGTTGTTGCCGGCGGTGTCGATCACCGAACTTTGGCTTAAAAGCCCCGATCCAGCCGCATAGATCCCTCTCAGCATTGTAAACCCCATTCCGCCGCTTCGTACCGGCATAAATTTAATGCAAGAAAGCGCCTTATCACACGAAGATTATAAATGATAAAGGTTTTGCGATTTTCTATCTGTCCCGTGCGAGGAGAGACAGAAAAGGTTCTTCTTTCGTATCTATTTACCACCTCCGGTGTGAAACAGACACAGGTTATAGTATTATTCTCTCATATAGCCGCCAACTCTGCACTTGAGTTTCATCAGCGCTTTGGAATGAAGCTGAGATATTCTCGACTCGGTCAGGCCGAGAACAAAAGCAATCTCTTTGAGCTTCAACTCCTCATAATAATACAGTGAAATAACCGTCTTTTCCTTCTCGCTTAGCTCATCGATTGAATTGGCGATGACTCTTTTGAGCTCATCAGTCTGTAACACCTGTTCCGGGGTCTTGATCGAGGACTTATGTTCTTCGCTGTCATCAAGGTTATCCTGCAGAAGCTCCTCATAGGAGAGCACCATAAATCCCTGCATTTCTCCAATCATGTGGTTCATTTCTTCAACCTGCATACCCATCCTGGCGGCTAGCTCATCGTCGGTTGGCGCACGTGAAAGCTCATTTTGCAGATCCATACAGGCACGCTCGATATCGATGGATTTTTTTCGTATGCTGCGGGGTACCCAGTCCTGCTTGCGAATGTAGTCTATAATGCTGCCTCTTACCCGGATAGATGCATAAGAATCGAATTGAACACCGCGACGGTAGTCATACTTGTCAATGCAGTCAATCAGTGCGATGACGCCCTGGTTGACAATGTCTTCTAATTCAGCATGATTTTTATAGACGGCTTGCATTTTTCTTGCATTGATTTTGACAATATCAAGATAGGCCATCAGAATCTTATTGCGTATCCGGGGGCTGTGAGTCTCCTGATATTCTTCCCATAGCTTGCTGTCAATTTCTTTAATTGCGGTTTTATCCAATTTATCACCCCGAATTCTGTCTAATGCAAATTCTAAATATAAATGGTACGGCTGTGAATATATTCTTCCCCTTTGGGAGAGAAAAATATTCGATTGTAGGGTTGGCCGTCAGAGTAGAAATGCCCCTATTCTATGCATGGCTAAAAGCATTTTGCACCGAAATCGTGCCTAATGACTGGATATGTACGGCTGGGTCTATTTCATTGAAGGAAAGGACCACGGTGTTTTGATTAAACTGCTCGATGAGCTTTTTGTAGTATACCCGCACAACCGGTGAGGTCAGGACGACGGGATTGCTGATGATATCCTTGATTCTGCCCATCTCAGTGATATGGGCGGTGATGATCCTCTGCATAGCTTCTGGTTCCATTGATACGTACGAGCCATGCTCGGTCTTTTTCACATTGTTCATGATGACGTTTTCCAAGTCAGGATTGACCGTTACCACCTTTAGCCGACCGGAATCAGTAAACTTTCTCGTGATCGTACGTTTTAGCGCCTGGCGGACATATTCCGTCAAAATATCAGTATCCTTCACGGTGAGAGCGAATTCACCAACCGTTTCTAGGATGGTGGCCATGTCTTTGATAGGAATTTGCTCAGATAGCAGGTTGCCAAGCACCTTTTGAAGATCGCCCAAGCTGAGGATTGAAGGGATGATATCATCCACAAGCTCTTTGTTCGTTTTCTTGACGTTTTCCAGAAGACCGCTGACCTCTCGCCTGCCCAGCAGTTCGTGGGCGTGCTTTTTGATCAATTCGGACAGGTGGGTGACAATAACTGACAGCGGATCGATAATCGTATAGCCTGACATCTGTGCATTTTCCCGCTGGTCGGCGCTGATCCACCTTGCCTTTATGCCAAAGGCTGGCTCAATGGCGTCAATACCCTCGATTTCCTCGATGACCTCACCCGGATTCATTGCCAGAAAATGGTCAACCAGTACCTCGCCGCGTGCAATTTCCTCACCTTTAAGCTTGATGACATATTGATTGGGACCCAGCCCCATGTTATCACGCAGACGGACCGAGGGAATAATCATGCCCATATCGGTTGCGAATTGTCGTCGCAACATCACCACGCGATCGATAAAATTTCCACCCTTTTTCTCGTCTACCAGCGGAATCAGGCTGTAGCCAAACTCCATTTCGATCTGTTCCACACCCAGCAGCGTATAGACGTTTTCAGGATTCTTATAAAATTCATTTTCACTGATTGGCAGCTCTTGCTTGGGAGGCTCTTCGGCGGTTTCTGCCTTTTTCTTCAGCTTTCTGCCCCAGAAGATAAGAAGCCCTCCGATCAGAATCAGTCCGAGTACCGGCAGCCCCGGAATAAAGCACATTAGCAGCAGCACACCGCCGGTGATCACTGTGGCGATAGGGTGAGAAACGATCTGTTGTGATAAGTCGGCACTCAGGCTGTTTTGCGAGGCTGCCCTTGTTACGATCATACCAGTAGCCGTGGAGATGAGCAGTGCCGGTATCTGGGATACAAGCCCGTCACCCACCGTGGCAATCGTATAGATAGACAGCACTTCTTGAATTGTTTTGCCGCCCTCAACAAGGCCGATAACAGTACCACCTAATATATTGACAAATAAGATAATGATCGAAACGATGGCATCGCCCTTGACGAACTTGGAAGCACCGTCCATTGCGCCATAAAAATCTGCCTCGCGTTGGATTTTAAGTCTTCGGCTGCGCGCCGTCGCATCATTAATCAGGCCCGAATTGAGATCGGCGTCTATGGCCATTTGCTTGCCGGGCATGGCGTCAAGAGTAAATCTCGCGGCTACCTCGGCCACCCTTTCCGATCCTTTGGTAATAACGATGAACTGCACCACGACGATAATGATGAAGATAATAAGACCCACAACGGGATCACCGCCGATGACAAATTCTCCGAAGGTCTTAATGACCTGTCCCGCTTGTCCGCTATTACCCAGAATCAATCTTGTTGAGGAAATGTTTAGCGTGACCCTAAGCAACGTGGTGATCAGTAGAATCGAAGGGAAAACCGAGAACTCCAAGGCCTCCTTAATATACATGGTGACCAAAAGAATCCACAAGGATAGCGTGATGTTGAAAATCAGCATGATATCGAGAAGCATTGTGGGAAGAGGTATGATAATAAGAAAAACTATACCAATGACAAGAAGTGATGCTGAGTTCTCTAAAAGCTTTTTCAAACGCCCTTCCCCCTTTTCTTCAAGTTGTAAACAAAGGCCAGCACATTGGCGACCGCCAGATAATACTGCTCTGGAATTTCATGATCAAGCTCGACCGCCTCATAAAGTCCTCTGGCCAGCGGCCTGTTTTCAGTGACGGCAACCCCATTTTTCTCAGCGACCTCGATGATTTTGAGAGCCAGATAATCTTTACCCTTGGCAATATGTACCGCCCCAGCGTTAACGGACACAAATAGAAAGCCCTCTCGCAGGATATCGTGAAATTACGCAGCCTGATTCCGTTTTTCAAGCGGTGTCAGGCTCGTTTTTGTCTGGATACGCTCATTGTTATAGAAATCTATGTATTCATCAATCAGCTGTCTGGCTTCGTCAATAGTTTTGAGTTTATGTCTGTAAATGCACTCTGTTTTGAGAATGGAGAAGAAATTTTCAGCCATAGCATTGTCATAGCAGTTTCCGCGTCTTGACATGGAGGGTGTTATGCCATACTGTTGAGTCAGGGTAAAGTATGCTTGTGAGGTGTATTGAAACCCTTGGTCGCTGTGGAGTTGCAACTCGGCAGCGACCATCTCTTTTTCCACGGCTGCTTTAATGGTGTTGAGGACAAGGCTTACAGCCTGTTCTGTGCCGGTTTTGTATGCGATGATGCTGTTATCAAAGAGATCACGGATCACAGAGAGGTAGAGTATGCCCTGGCCGGTATGAATATACGAAATGTCCGTTACCCACTTGACATTTGGTCTGTCGGCGACGAAGTTGCGGTTAAGCAGGTTCTCATATTTATGTACCTGCTGCCCCATGTATTTGTACTTTCTACGACAACGGATCTCCGAAAGCAGCCCATATTTGTTCATCACCCGCAGTACCGTCTTAGGATTGAAATACAAAAATTTCTCCCGCATGAGCCATATGTGGACACGGCGGTAGCCATAAGTCTTGCCACAACGTTTTTGGCACTCATCTACCATATTGGCCAGTTGTGCGTCTTTGTGTGGTTTGCCTCTGCGCTTCACATAGTCATAATATCCGCTGCGGGATACTTCGAAAAAGCTGCACATGACCATCACGGGATATTTCTTTCGCCTACTGTAGATTGCTTCATATTTAACAGTTGCTTTCACTTCCTTCCAGCGGCGCGAAGAAAATCCCGCAACAATTCATTCTCCATTTTCAGTCGTTTGATTTCATACTCTTTCTCTGCCTCAGGTGGTATATACCCTTTTGGTGGCCTTCCTCGCCGGCGAGGAAGTATTCCATATGATTGTGCTCGTTCTTTCCGCCGTTCTCTTTTTAAAAATGTTTTAACTGTGTATTTGTCTTTAAAACCAAAATGCTCTGCGATTTCTCTTTGTGTTTTTCCTTCCTCGCACATTTTTAATATTTCTTCTTTTATTCCTTGAATTTTCGTATATTCTCGTGTCATGATTAATCCCCCAATCGTAGTTTATTATCCTACGATTGGGGGATTTCTTTCAATGTCCGTTTTTTATGGTTCAGTACAATAACCGTGGGGGCTTTGTCTTTTTTTGCCTCATATTTTAAGGCCACCGCATAGTGAGTTGGGTTTTTAACCACCACATCTGCCATAGGAACCTTATGCATCATACGCATCGTGGCCATTTTTCTTTGAAGGTCTCTGATTCTGCCCTTGATCTTGGGATCGCCCTCAGTTTTTTTGTATTCCTCTTTGATGTCATGCTTGGACATTCTAAGCTGCTTCTCATACTCCCACCACTGGTAAAAATAGTCCAGTACGGCAAAACCGCCCATGATTAGTCCGATCTTGATTCCGATGCCATAGATGGTACCACATACCCAAAAAAAAGACTGAGAGGCCTCAAAGCCTGTCATATTGATCACATGTGCCATATTGGCTTTGATTTCTGTATATAAAATCCAAGTGATAAGCAATATTTTCGCCATGGATTTCACAAGTTCGACCAGAGAACGAAGCGTTAACATCTTTTTAAATCCTGCGATTGGATCAATGCGAGATAGCTTGGGCTTAATCTGATCCATGGTGAAGTTGAATCTCGTCTGTGCCCCGGCCAATAAAATGCTCAAACCTGCAGCCGTCACCGTGATGGGCAGGGAAAGAAGCATTGTCTTGAAGACAAAATCATTCATATACTGGGCGGCAGATTTGACATTCATCTGGTCAACGACCGCGAATGAGGAAAGGGAAGAGGCGAGCATTTCTTTTGTATATCCGTAAATATACGGCCCCACGATTCTCAGCAGCAGAAAAATTCCCACCAGAGCAAAGGCGCTTGACACGTCTTTGCTCTGAAAAATATTCCCCTTTTTGCGTTCATCCTCTTTTTTTCGGGGCGTAGCTTTTTCGGTTTTCTCACTGTCTGCGATTGTCGCTCCCCCCTAGTCATCCATTTCTATTTCGAACAGCAGGGTGTTTATAGTTGATTCATATGAAAACAAGCTTGTGATTTCTTCCCCCGCCTTCGGCGGGGAAAGAAAATGTCGTTTTAACTATAGCCGGTTTTTAAGTTAATTGGCTATACTGTCAGGCCATCGCACTTAGCAGTTGTTGCATATTCGTAAACAAGTGATCTGTGGCTGCGTCAATCATTGTGGATGTACCGGGCAGTAACAGAATAATGATAAAAAGACCGACAAGCAGCTTTAGTTGAAGACCGATGACGAAAACATTAATCTGGGGAACGGTTCTCATAAGTACACCCATACCCGCCTCACAGAGCAGTTCGATCGTCATAATGGGGATTGCCATCTTGACCGCCAGTACAAGAAAGTTGGCGAAAAGAAGTATAACGGTCCCGCCCGACTCAAGGTTAATCAGTCCCGGACCTGGTGGAAGTATGTTAAAGGACAGCGCGATAATTTTGATCAGGGTAAGATGTCCGTTGGAGATAAAGAACATCAGTGAAAACATGATATTGTAAATCGTACCAGACAACGGCATGGATACATTGCTTTGGGGATCATAGATACGCGACATGCCAACCCCTAGCTGCATATCAATCAGTTCACCCGCCATCAGAGCTGAAGAAAGAAACATGGAAAGAAGATAACTCACACAGAAACCAATGAACAACTCTTTTCCCGCCGCAAGTAAAAAACTCATCGTGTTGGTAAAGGCCATCGTCTTTCCGGACAGGGTAGGCGTGATAATGACTGCGATACAAAGCGCCAATCCCATTTTAATGAAGGCCGGCACATTTTTTTTACCTAAAAGCGGGTTAAATAGCAACATTCCCGACATCCTTGTAAATACCATTAGCAAGAGCAGATAATTGTCAAAAAAACGATCCCACATTTCAGTTACTTCCTATCTGCTACAGCAATGCATTGATATTGGAGAAAATTCGTTGAGTAAAGGCCATAATCATGCTGATCAGCCAGGAACCCAAAAGAACCATCAACAAGGCTGTACAGATGATTTTAGGAACAAATATCACATTTTGCTCATGAATTTGGGTAGCAGCCTGAAAAACCGAAATGATAATCCCGATGACCAGGCTCACCAAAAGGAACGGTGATGCCATGAGCAGCGCGGTGGAGATGGCGTCCTTCATAATTGAGATGACCGCACCTTGTGACATAACAAACTCCATTCCGCCGCTTGGGATCGGCACAAAATAATAAATGAGATCATTAAGGAATTCGTGTCAGAGAAATGAGTAAAGTCGCAGCACAAGTATTCTATCGGTTAAAACTTAGAATCAGTGTCTTGACAATCAGTCCCCAGCCATCTACCAGCACAAAAAGCATGATCTTAAAGGGCAGCGAGATCATTACCGGCGGAAGCATCACCATGCCCATTGCCATTAGGGTGCTGGCAACCACCATGTCAATGATCAAGAAGGGAAGGTAAATGAGAAAACCAATAATAAAGGCCCTTTTAAGCTCGCTGGTAATGAAGGCGGGGATAAGTACCTGCATTGCTATTTCCTCGACTTTTTGAGGTCTCGTAGATTGGGACAAGCTTAAAAAGAGATTTAGGTCTTCATTTTTTGTCTGCTTGAGCATGAAGGTGCGCAAGGGTGCAATAGCCTTGCCGACAGCCTCCTGTTGTGTAATTTCGCCTTTGGTATAGGGTGTATATGCCTGCGTATTGATCTCTTCCGCAACGGGATTCATCAAAAACAGAGTTAAAAAAAGTGCAAGGCCTACCAATACCTGATTCGGGGGAGTCTGCTGTAGCCCAATAGCGTTTCGCACACAGGAAAGGACGATAATAATTCTTGTAAAGCCTGTCATCATGATCAAGATGGAGGGTGCAAGCGCCAGAACAGTAAGGGAGAGCAGCAGCTTTAAACTATCGGGGGTATCTCCGATATTGATCGAAACACCGGTTGTATCGACCGCGTAAACTGGGGCCGAAAGAGAGAACATCACCGCTATTGAGAGAATTATTGTTAAAGCAAAACGCGTAATTTTTTTCATAAGCCCTCTTGCTCCCGGCTTTTCTCAGACTTTTCGAGCTTATCGCCCACTGGCGGCATCTTTTTCAGAAGGGATGTAAATATGTTGTCAAAATCATGTTTTGCATCCGGTTCGCAGGGTGGTGTAAAGCCTTCGGGTTCAAAACAGTCTATCTTTTCAATGTGCTGTCCGCCCACCCCCAGCAAATAGACTTTGCCTCCCACTTCGATCAGGACAAGGGATTTATCCTGGGCAAGCATGGTGCGTTCCAGAACCTTGACATAGCGACCGCCCCACGCGTTTTTATATTTTCTCGAAAACCAATTTACTGCCCAGTAAGCCGCTAAAATAACGGCTATGACCCCGATCAGCGGTACAAACATCGAATAGAGTTCATCCTGCAATGTTACACACTCCGTTTTGCTTATACTGTATTCCAAAATCCACGTTTAAATCGTATATCTTCTGTCGCCTTCGGCGGGAGAATGTTTCCGCAAATCGTCCATTTTCAATAAGAATCAGTATTATAAGCTATTTAAGCACCTTTTTTAATGTTTCAATCAATTTATCGGCTTGAAAGGGTTTCACAATAAAATCAGAAGCTCCGTTTTTGATGGACTCGATCACAATAGACTCCTGTCCCATCGCGGAACACATGATGACTTTTACACGACTGTCCATTTTTTTAATCTGTTTTAACGCTTCAAGGCCATCCATACCCGGCATGGTCACATCGAGCAATACGAGATCCGGCTTGGTGCTGGCATATTTTGTTACTGCCTCGCTGCCGTTCTCAGCTTCATCAACAACGGTGAAGGAGTTTTTTGTCAAGACTTCTCTCAGCATCATACGCATAAATGCTGAATCGTCTGCAATCAAAATCCTTTTTTCCATACTTACCTCTGTTCTATTTGAGTTTGCTAATTATATCTTTATTATGGATGATCTCGGTGATTCTGACGCCAAAGTTATCGTCAATGACCACCACATCACCCCGGGCCATTAATTGGCCGTTCACAATAATGTCCACCGGATCTCCTGACTGCTTGTCCAACTCAAGAAGGCTGCCCTGCCGGATTTCAAGTATTTCTCTGACCTGTTTTTTTGTGCGGCCGATCTCAACTGTTATTTCAAGAGGAACGCCCATCAGCATGCTAAGATTCGTCTGGTTTTCCTCATCACCAAATAACGGCAGATCATCATCAAAATTTTTCAGCTTCAGAGGCTGCACACTCACCTGCACCGCTGGACTTTTAGGTGGGGCAGAAGCTACCGCCGGCTTTTGCGTCGATGGAACCTTTTCGCTTTGCCGTTGCTCCGGTTCGGCGGATGCCTTCGGCTTTGTCGGCACAGGAGAGGCTTTTTGCGGTTCCGGCTCTCCAAAGGACAGAGCATTTGCCACCAGCTCTTTGGTAAATTCTACTGGAAAAATAGAAACAAACTCACTGTCAATCAGACCCTCAACCTTGAAAACAAATTTAACCGTAACAATTGAGTTTTCCTGCCCGGGGCGGCTCATCCTGCTTTGAACGTCCTGTGGGTCAAATTGCTTGGGGGTAGATATGTTAATGCTTTTGCCAAAAAAGCTGGCGAGAGCAGTAGCGGATGCACCCATCATCTGGTTCATAATTTCGCTGATGGCACTGATATGCATTTCATCCAGTTCTTCATCATTGTCGCCACCGGATTCCTCGCCGATCAGCAGATCGACAATAGCTCTGATGTCTGTTCTTTTCATGACCAGAAAATTAGAGCCACTGAGTCCCTCGATATACTCAATCTCGATTCCAAGAGCTGGCTCGAGACATTTGCAGTCAAATTCCTCTATCGGAATAACCGATACCTTGGGTGTGGTAATGTTAACCTGCCTGTCCAGAAGCGTTGAGATCGCCGTCGCAGCCGAACCCATACTGATGTTGAGAATTTCTCCAATTGTGTCAATTTCTATGCCGCTTAGTTGATCGTTCATATTTTCCATAGCACCATCTCCCACCCAATTTGCTTTTACTATAAAACCTCATTGATTTTAACTGCTTTTTTGTTTTTCCTAACACCTGGTATTCCATGAAACCAGATCTTGTCTTCAATAAGCACTTTTATATTGCTGTCAACCCGCTGATCCAGTTTGATGACGTCCCCAACCTGAAGATTGAGCACCTCGCCCATTGTCAAAATGGTCTCTCCGAAAATACTCCGCACTTCGATTGCTGATCCTCTGATTTTTGAAAGCATGGTTTCTTTGATAAGTGACTCCATTGTGCTGTCAATTTTGCGTTTGAGCGTCACCTGGTTTTGGTTGAGCTGGTCGATAATCGTTTCCAAGTTGATGCATGGTATGCAAAAGGTGATGGTTCCTTTTACTGATTTGATGCTCACATCCATAATAATGATGGCTACAACTTCATCCATTGCTATGGTTCGGATCAGTCTCGCATTTGTTTCAATATTCTTGATTACAGCATCAATGTTTAAATAGTGTGACCATACTGTTCCCATGAACGATGCCATCTGGTTAAAAATACGTTCCATCAGGATGATTTCAATTTCAGTGAATTCACGGCTTAGTGCGGCAGCGTCTCCACTTCCCCCCAACAGCCTTTCAATCAGAGAAAATGTGATGGAGTTGGATATGTCGACCAACACCGGTCCCTCAATGGGCTTTGCATCCATAATGCCAATTAAAATCGAATCAGGAAGGGCATTGTTGTATTCAAAATAAGGCTGCTCTTCGACGGATGCTACGCTGATTTCGCAGTAAGTCCTCAAAATACCCGAAAAATATGAGGCGAGATGCCGGGCGAAATTCTCATACACTCCAAACAGAGTCTTGATCTGCTCTTTGGTCAGCTTTTTGGGGCTTCGGAAATCATATTCCTTGACCTTTTTGCTGTTACCCGCAACCACCATCTTGTCATTATCTATTTCTCCGCTCGACATCTCACTTAACAGTTCGTCTATCTGGCTTTGAGACAAAATTTCAGGCATTTTGCTGCTCCCCCTTTTTGGAAGTCTTTCCCCATTCATCTTTGTGGGGACAACATCCCCACAAAGTGAATAGAAAAGGCCTTCCGGCCTTTTTATAAGGCACTGCAAATATTAATATTGATCTTTCGGTAATAGATTTCGACTCTTTCGATAATTTCCTCGACCGATTCCATCACATAGTACTTCTTTCCATTGGTAATGGTGATCAGAGTATCGGGCAACACTTCAATAATTTCGATCAGATTGGGATTGAGATAGAACTTTTGCTGATTAATCTTTGTCAGCTCAATCATCCATGCTCCTTTCTTATAGGAAAAGTCTTGCTCGATTTCCCATAAGGCATATTTGAATTATCGCTTCAGGTTGACTAGTTCCTCCAGAATTGAATCCGAGGTCGTGATAACCCTTGAGTTAGCCTGAAATCCTCTTTGAGCGATGATCATGTTGGTGAATTCACTGGCAAGGTCAACATTTGACATCTCAAGGCCGCCTGAGACAAGTGCTCCCACCATATCATCTCCCGGCGCGTACAACGCAGGCGTGCCAGAGTTGGCTGACTCTGTGACATAGCAGTTGCCCTGCTGGGTCAGGCCGCCGGGGTTGGCAAATGTGGCCAGAGCAATTTGTCCAAGGCTTTCTTCTTCGCCCGATGTACTGTTTACGCCAGTTATGGTACCATCTGAGCCGATGGACAGACCGGTATAATTTGCGAAATCGGCTATGGTGATGGGTGCTGCATCCGATCCTGCGGTATAACTGGGCATCCCACCGCATATAAAGCTTCCATTGGCATCGACCAGGTTACCTGCAGCATCAAAATCCAAACTGCCTACCCTTGTGTATTTGGTATTTCCATCGCCATCCTGCACCACAAAATATCCTTCACCCGATATGTACATATCGAGAGTTTCATAGGTCTGCTGATAGCCGCCTCTGCCGGTGGACACATTAATTGCCGACACAGTCGCACCGGCTCCAACCTGTGTGGGGTTTGTGCCGCCCAAATCGTCGGTGGGCTTACTTGCCGCTGCGAGTGTCTGGTAATATATGTCTGTGAACTGAGTGCTGCTGGACTTATACCCCGTGGTATTGACATTGGCAATGTTGTTTCCGATGACGTCCATCATGGTTTGATGGCTTTTCAAGCCCGAAACCGCTGAAAACAATGATTTTAACATGTTGTTTTTCTTCCTTTCGCTGCTGTGATGGTGAATAAAGAAGTAAGGGGATTTCCCCAAATTTTAACGGTGTTCCACCGATTGATGGGGTGATAGGTACGGCACCGGGAAGCTTTTCGTTCAGTCAAAGCTCCATAGCCCCCTTTGTAGCAATTTTCTAAATAAGCAGAATTTCTTTCCTTCTGTCTGATCCGCGTCTAATCTGACAGACCGGTGATTCATTTTCCTTTTTATTTGCTCCCTTGCTATAGGTCCGGCTAGACGATTACGGCGCCGTCAATATTGGTAAATACATTACCACAGAGGTCCTGATCTTTCATGGCGGTCACTACGACCTTGCTGGGGACATTCACGATGAAAGCCATCTCTTTCATCAGGACCAGGGTGTCCACAACTCCCTTTTCTCCCGCTTTCTGCACCGCATCGCCGAGCTTCTGAAGATCAGCTTCGGAAAGCGACATCTCTCGCTGGGCCATTCGCAGCTGTGCATGCTTGGAAAAGGTAATACTCTGATTTTCGCCGAGCTGCCTGTCCAGGATCTTCGCAAAGTCTTCCGTCGCGATTTTGTTCCCTGTGTTCACGCCAATAGAAGACGGTACGCCGTTCGTCTGAGCCACAGAAATCCTGGCACTGTTTTGAACAAGAAGGTTATCAATTCTCATAGGCCGCTCCAATTTTTTTAGGTCTCGGTGACCAATCAGCTAACTGTTTGAGATTTGGGTTATGTCACCGATTCCAAAGCTTTTTCCATCGATGCTCAAATAGACTTCCCCATTCTTAATTGAGACCTCACTTACTGAACCCTCTGCACTTGTTTGTTTACCGGTCGTTGAGTCTGTGGCCGTAGCAGTCACCGTTTTGCCGATCAGGGAGACAGCAAATGTATTCTGCGCGGTACTGTTCAGCTCGCTAACTTGCGTTAAGGTGGCAAATTGAGCCATCTGGCCGATAAACTCTGTATTGTCAGCAGGATCCATTACGTTCTGGTTCTGAAGCTGTGCTGCCAAGAGTGTAAAAAAATCATCAATGGTAAGATCAGAGCCGGTGGATCTGGTGTTGCTGCTTTTATTTGCACTTGCACTTGTCGTGTTATTGGTTGAATAAGTGCCATAGGTGATGGGATCCATTTAATTCATCCTTTCCTTTTCATATCCTGTAGTTGAGCCTGCTCATCAAAGTCTGAACCGGAATGGAAAGGTCGCTCTCGCTCTGCTCAGACTGCTCAGAGGACGCCGTATGCTGATAAAGGTTTTGATAACGCTGTCCGTTCTGCCCACTGTTCGAATAAGCAAGTCCATTTTGTGCTGCCGAAAAACTCTCCTGCACACTTTGGATATTCACACTTGTGATTTGGTAATGACTCGCGCCCAGTTCGGCACGCAGGTTTTCCATTTGGCCAGAGAGCAACTTCTGTGTAGCGGGCAGGCTGGTCTGGATCTCAAGGGATATTTTGCTGTCCTCGCACACCATGTTTATGGTAACCTGTCCCAGCCCCTCAGGCCTCAGCTTTAGTTTAAAGCTCATCTGGTTTTGCCCAATAGCGTCTTTTACACCCGTTGAAATCTGGGAAGAGATGGATACCGAATCAGGATCGGCTGCTGTTTTAAAAGAGACTTCCTTTGTGCCTTCCGTTTGTCCGGTAATCTGAGACGTCTTAGCGGCTAAGGGGATCTGATTGTTTTCCAAGGTCCGTGCGGATTGGGTTGAAAGATCATCGGTTTTTGATTGCACGGCGGTTTTTGTGGTTTGGATTGCGGCTGCCGGCTTTTTCACTGTGATTTGTTCGAACGTGGACTTTTCTCCTTCGGTTTGTCCGACTGCTAAATTTCCTGCAACGGTTTGTCCGACCATGGAGTTTCCATCTGTAGTTTGTTCGACCTCGGACTTTTTAGTTGCCATTACAATTTTCTGTTCCGAAGCCATCCGTGACAATACTGCGGGGTCCGACATGCTTTCCTTCTGATTAACCTGTGTCCCCAGCGCAAGCTCTGTCACCGCAGCAGTTTGCTTTTGGATGGATTGGCTCCCTGCTTCAGACAATGCGCCCACGTTTTCGTCAGCCTTTATCGCTTTCACCGGCTGCGTATCTTCTTCGGTGTGTGAAACACTGCCATTGGCTTGCTCCACGAGGTTTTGTATTGCGGACTGTAGCGTTGCGGATTGCGTTTGCAGAGCAGACGAGAAACCACTCTCGGTTATTGGTCCGATGCTTTCTTGGGCTTCATTAGACAAGGCCATGGGATCAGAGGTCTGTACAACGGTGGATTCATTTACGGTCTTTGCAGGCAGTGTCTGTTCGAAGGGTACTGTTCCCGATTGTTGCAGGATGCCACCCGACAGGACGCTGTCCGTGCTTTCTGCGCTTGGTTGACTGATTCCTGCGACAGCATCGGCGGACGAGCCGGCTTTTTTCAGTTCGCCGCTTACCACTGCCGTTTCTGACAGCGTCTGTTCCTCACAGGTGTTCATCTGCATGGAGTTGATTGGGTTCATCATGGGTGCAAGCATGCTGGCATAAAGGCTCATCAAGAGACTGGTTTTCTCTGACTCTTCAGATTCCTGTTCCTGGGTTTGAGTCTGCACTTCGGAAGTCTGGGCCTCTAAAGTCTGCGCTTTTGTTGTTTCTCCCTCTGCCTGCGCCGTCTGCCCGTTAATAATACCGATCAACTCAGAAGGACTCAACTGTAATAACTTGGCGACTCCTGAGAGAAGCGACTCGAATGATTCTTCGCCTTCAATGGCCGTCTCTGTTTTATTTGCTGCCGTCTTGGGTGCCATTTTTGCCAGAGTCTGCAGGCTTGCTGCGATTGTTGATGTTGTCATCGTCTCACCTCCTTTCTTGTGATTTTCTATATTAATCATGTGGTCCTTTGATTAATAGCTGCCAGCTTAGGTTGATGCCGCGGTGTATGATACAAATTCATTGATAAACAGCTCGTTTTCCTTTGTTTCCTGTGCGGCATAGGCCGCAACACACTTTTCTCGCAGCTTTTGCAGAGAGGTTTTTTCCTTGGTAGCTGCCAACAGCCTTTCAATCTGCAGATTGATTTGCGCGGCCGCCTGTTTATTTTCTTATCAAGAACTTTCATTTGCATTTGTAAATCACTGATATACGCATATGTGGCTGCCACATCTCCGGCCAGCACACCCTCTTTGCACCTTTCGAGATACTCTTTTTTGCAGCGTTCATAATTAGCCACGAGTTCCTCTTTTTTGGCGCGCAGTTTTTCGTAATCCATCTGCATCTGCCGCAGTGTGTCCTGTTCGAGCTTTTGTATATGAGATTTATACTGAAGCACCTTTTGCAAAGAAAATTCAAACTTCTTCATTTGCTGTCCCCTGTGCGCCGTACCGCTATTTCGCGCAACATTTCCATCGTTTTTTCATAGCTGTCGGTTTCAAGTACGCCTTGTTTAAGAAACGCGTTAATTTTCTCTATGCTTTTGATGGCGTTATCTAATTCGGGGTTGGAACCGCTTTTATAGGCGCCAATGCTGATCAGGTCAAAGTTTTCATAGTAAACCGAAAGCACGTTTCTGATATAGCCTGCCATTTTCTGTTGCTCGTCACTGACGATTTCGCTCATGATTCTGCTGATGCTGGCCAATATGTCTATGGCAGGATAGTGATTGCGCATGGCCACTGCTCTGGAAAGGACAATATGTCCATCTATGATACCCCGCACCGTGTCCGAGATAGGTTCATTGACGTCATCCCCCTCGACCAGCACCGTATAAATACCCGTTATGGAACCGTTTTCGAAATTTCCTGAACGCTCTAGCAACTTTGGCATCATGGAATAGATGGAAGGTGTATAGCCTCTAGCAACGGGTGGCTCTCCTATGGCAAGCCCGATCTCCCGCTGGGCCATTGCAAAACGAGTAAGCGAATCCATCAGTAAGAGGACGTTTTTCCCTCTGTCCTTAAAATACTCGGCGATGGTCGTAGCCACCAAGGCGCATTTAAGGCGCATCATTGCGGGCTGGTCAGAGGTTGCCACCACCAGTACCGATTTGCGCATGCCCTCTTCCTTTAAGTCCTTTTCAATAAAGTCCCTAACTTCGCGTCCTCTCTCGCCAACAAGCGCGATAACGTTCACATCTGCCTCAATGTTTCTGGCAATCATTCCAAGCAAAGTACTCTTGCCTACGCCACTGCCTGAAAAGATGCCCATTCTCTGACCCTGGCCGCAGGTGAGCAGAGAATCGATGGCTCTGACGCCCATATGGATTCGCTTGTCAATGCGGGGACGGGACATTGGGTTGGAGGGCGTATTCTGTACCGGATAACTCTGCATACCGGTGAGGGGTTCGCCGCTATCGATGGGGTTGCCAAATCCATCAATAATCCGACCAATCAGACCATCTCCCACGGGTATCCGCAGTACATCTCCTGTGGATTCTACCGGGCTGCCCGGGCCAATGCCATTTAGGTCTTCGAACGGCATGAGCAGCACTTTATCGCCCTTAAAGCCCACCACCTCAGCGTTAATCGTCCGGTTCCCTTTGGATGTATAAATCCGACAAACTTCACCAATATCAGCTCGCGGCCCCACGGATTCAATAACCATACCGATAATTTTATCAATTTTGCCCTTATACGCTACCGTCTTGGTCTCATTGACCAATCGATGATATTTGTCAAAAGTCAATGATAACCGCTCCTTTTTAATGATGGTGTTTTTTTGAAATTCTTTATTATGCGCCCGTAAAGGCTTTTTTCAAATTGTTTATCTGGGTATAAACGCTCGCATCAGCGATGCCTTCAGCCGTTTCGACGATGCAGGTCCCCTTGGGGGCCCCCTCGAGAATGACGATTTCAATATCGCGTGCGCCCTTGACCATCGACATCAATAGTTGAGAATTGGATGTGGCGAACTGGACATCATGATCCGACACGGTGACCTTTACCCACTCCTGTGCGCTAAAATTTTTCACAGCCTTGTTAAATATATTTAAAAAAGTCTTATCATTTGCGCTAAGCTTTTCGTCGATTACCTTTTTTGCAATACCCAGTGCCAACTCCTTAATCTGCTCTTCATTTTCAAGAAGCAGAGCACTTTTTTGAGATTCAAGACGCTTCATGAGATTTTCCAGCTCATCAAGTGCCGCTTTTTGCTGTTGCGCCACTTCCTCCATTCCACATCGATAGCCAGCTTCATATCCGCTTTCTGTGGCTTTTTGAACTTCGGCATGTGCTTTGCCTGTTGCAAAAGCGCGAATTTCTCTGGATACATTCTGTGCAACCGCAATGAGGGACCTGGCCTCGGTACCCGCTTGTGCAAGTATGATTTCAGCTTGCGCTTTGGCCGCAGTCATTTGTTCATCAAATCCGGCTTTATAAGTGGGTTTTTGATTGGGTTCCTGAACATTTGTCACGGTGTAAAAATAGTCCTGGTTGTCAAGATTAACATCTCTGAATTTAACAAGCCTAGACAATTATCTCATCCTTTCGGCCTCTTGATACGAAGATCTCTCCTGTCTCCTCGAGCTTTCTGATTATGCTGACCATTCTTTGCTGGGCTTCTTCGACATCGGTCATCCTTACGCCGCGCAAATACTGGGCATCGTCCTTCATCGTTTCGCTCATACGAGTGGACATGTTGGAATAGAACACTTGAGAAACCTCTTCGGTTGAACCCTTGAGTGCGATGAGCAAATCCTTGGTATCAACATCGCGCAAAAACCTCTGAATAGACATCGAGTCGAGGGTGGCAATGTCTTCGAACACGAACATAAGCCTTCTGATTTCCTCGGTGAGCTTGGGCTCTTTTTTGCTCATTTCCTCTAAAATGTGTTTTTCTGTTCCCCGGTCAACTGAATTTAGAATTTCAGCCATATATTTAACGCCACCGATTTCAGCAAAATCCATCGAAACAACGGACGAAAACTTTTTCTCAAGTGTTCTTTCAACCTCTTTGACAACCTCAGGAGAGGTCCTGTCCATGGTGGCAATGCGAGCGGCGACATCAACCTGGATCTGCCGGGGAAGCTCAGCCAGAATTGCCGAAGCCTGGCTGGGTCTTACGTAGGATAAAATCAATGCAATCGTCTGCGGATGCTCGTTTTGTATGAAGCTCATCAAATGTTTGGGATCGGCTTTTTTAAGAAAATCAAACGCCCTGGTCTTCAGGGATTTAGTCACCCTCTCGAGGACAGAGGCCGCACTGGTGGTGCCGATGGCCTTTTCAAGGATGGCCTTTGCGTATTCAATTCCGCCCTCGGTAATAAATTTTTGCGCAAGGCAGAGGTTGTAAAATTCCTCCAGTGTACCCTCCACCACTTCTGGGGTAAGATCCTGCAGCATGGCAATTTCCATTGTCAGCTGCTCAATTTCCTCCTCGCGAAGGTATTTGTAGATTTGAGGTGCGTATTCAACGCCCAGGGAAATGATAACGGCGGCAGCCTTTTTCTTCCAGGTAAATTTCTTTTCTTGTTGTTTAGCCATTGTCATTGTCCCTCCTCTTTGATCCAAGTTCTCAAAAGCATAGCGACAATGTCAGGATTAGCAGAAGAGAAGTCTTTAATCTGTCTTTTGAGTCCCTGTTCCCTCGTCTCATTGAGGATAATTTCACCCGGAATGACCTCGGCCTTACCATTTTTGCCCAACCGAAGGGTTGAGTTGGGATCTTTGAGATAAAAGTCTTCTCCTTCTGCCTCACGTAATTTCTTCTTTTTCTTTGCGCGTTTTTTGGTCATAATCAGGATTATCACACCTATGATCAATACCGCGATGACACCACCTAGAATAAGCTTCCAGTATAGGCTCTTTTGACCCAGGGCATCGCTGGCAAAAGCCTGAATGGCTTTCTTACTTGAAAACTCAATGGCGGTAATGACAACCTTGTCCGTACTGATCCCTGCGCCAAAGGCGACAATGTTTTTGTATTTTTCCAATTCATCATCGGCCATTTCTTCTTTGTTGAGAATGACGGCGACGCTGATATCTTTGATTTCGCCGCCATCGCTTTGGGTACTCTTGATCAGTTGGTTGACCAGATACTCGGTTCCAGATGATTCGCTGGTACTTGTGCCCGCGCCCCCAGCACTGCTTTCGGGGTAGGTTTCGACGTCCGTATTAGAATTTGTCCCGGGGACGCCGCCAGAATCCGTCCCGCCTGTCGTACTTTCTTTGGTCAGTTGTTCTTTGGATACCATTCCCTTTTCGTCAAGACTGGGTGTATAGGTCTTTTCTTCGCTGGCCTTCTTTTCAAAGTCCATCACCACGTTTACTGCCACGCTCATGCCTGATTTACCGAATACTGGCTCAAGCAATGAAATGATTTTGTTCTTTATCGCTTCATTTACACTGTTGGTCATATCAAGTTTTGTATAGGCACTTTGAATGTTCGCATCCGAGTTAGTGTTATTAAGAATTACGCCTTCGTTGTCAATAATAACCACATTTTTGCTGGCAAGACCCGGTACGCTTTTAGAAACAAGCGCTTCAATGCCTGAGACCTGTTTTTGACTCAGAGTGGTACTGCCGTCTAAGTCAAGCACAACAGAAGCGGTTGCGGGAAGTCGGTCTGCTCTCCAGAACAAATGAGTTCTCATCAGATACGCTGATCGTGACAATAGCATTTTCGACCCCTTGAAGCGTCTTTATGGAATCTTGCAATCTGTTTTGAAGCTGAAAAATCAGATATTTTTTCTTTTCATAATCGGTTGTCATAAAGTCGGAGCTATTGCTGAAAATATCATAATTAAGTGAGCTTTTGGGGTATCCCTCGGCGGAAAGCTGCATTTTCAATTTGGCTTCATCGGCTTTCGGCACAAGAATGGCACCGTCATTCTGAATTTTTGTTGATACCGACATGCTTTCTAGTTTTGTAACGATCTCAGAAGACTCGGAGGCCGAAAGACCTCTGTACAACACCACATAATTTTGCACATTCAGCAAAATGGCAGCTACAATCGACAAGACGATGACAACAACGGCAGACAACAAGATGATCGTCCGCCTCCGCTTTGTCTGTCCATTCCAGAAATTCTTCACTTGTAATACAATTGATGCGAATGTGAAATTCATATTTAACCCTCAGCCTTGCCTGATTTGATGTCAAAGACCATGATGTATAGTTATAGTTGATTAACTTGAAAACAAGCTTGTGATTTTTCCCCCGCCGAAGGCGGGGGGAAAAATGACGTTTTATATATAGCCAGTTTTAAGTTAATTGGCTATATCTGCCCTAGTTTAAAGGGTTATCCGCATGATTTCGTTGTAGGCATCAAGCGCTTTGTTTCTTACCTGCACAAGAGTATAAAGCGCCAAATCGGCTTTTGCGAGGTTCATGGTAACGGTGTGAAGATCGTCGGACTGACCTGTGGCAACGCGAATCTCATCCTGCTTCACCACTTGATCGGTTTCGCTCACCTGCCCAACCACATTGTCCAGCAGTTCTTTGAAGGATACGAAGCTATCCTCCGTCACGTTTTTTTCAGCTGACAGAGTCAGGTTATTGATAAGGCTTGCACTGTTAATTGCCTGTATAGACATATTTTTCTCCCCTATCTTCCAATTTCAAGAGCTTTTGCAGCCATTTGCTTGACCGCGTTAAAAGCGGTGACATTGGCTTCATAAGACCTGGTCGCAGACATCATATCAATCATTTCTTTTACGGTGCTGATGTTGGGCATCATGACATATCCTTCTTCATTTGCATCGGGGTGGGTGGGATCATATACGGGTTTAAGTGCCTCTTCATCTTCAATAATTCCCGACACCGAAACCCCGCCCGACTTTTGTGTGTTTTGTGCGCTGTTGAGCGTCTTTGAGAAAGACAGACCGCTTTCATTGGCCTTGAAGACGACCATTTTTCTTCTATAGGGCTGTCCGTCTTCTGTTTTGGTCGTATCCTTATTGGCGATGTTTCTGGGATATAACATCCATTCTCAGCTTTTGCGCGGTCAGCGCGGACCCGCTTATGTTCAGAGAACTCAAAAAAGCCATCTATTATCCCTTCCCTTCGGTAATCACATATTTAAGGCGCGATATTTGGGACGAGGCCATCCTGGTCAGAAATTCATATTGGATTTCCGACCTGGCAAGCTCAATGTTCTCCTGCGTCAATATCCACATTGTTACCATCTTCCCGCATGGACGACCCTTTGCTTTCCAGCACCTTGGGCTCGAGTGACTGGAGCTTGTCCTCCAGCTCTTTTTCATTCACGTTTCCGCTGCCAACCGTTTTTTTTAACACTTCTTCAAAGGCAACGGATTTACTCTTATAACCGGGGGTGTCATTATTTGCGATAATGTCAGTGATTACTTTTTGCCTTAGCCATAGGGCATCAAGGCTTTTTTGTAACAAGGCCATGCTCTGACTGCCTGGAAGATTTTCCACCATAGTTCCCACCTGCTTTCATGATGTTGATTTTGCAAAAATTATGTCAATTTAAAATTGAGACTAACGTTGTACTTAAAAAAGGGTACAAAAAAATAACCCACAGTTTCGGCAGCTGGCGACCATTTCAGGCCCTGTAGCTTTGCGTCACCATCTTTCAATGGCTTTGCTATTTCGTTAAGATTATACAAGTTGTCGCAAATTATTTAAATATTAGGTTAATAAAATACACTTTCTGAAGGATAATTCTTCATAAATAATTGTGAAATTGTTCTTTTTTTTGACTGATAGTTGCATTCTAGCACTAATAATATCAAAGGTCAATAATTTTTATAAAAAATAAGTAATTTTTTATCACTTCCTGTCGAAATATTTTGGTTATGTTTTATTTTATTTTTATTCAATATTATGAGATGCGCAATATAAGATTAAACTTTTGAAATGCTTAACCGATATATTTTCACAGAGCGTATGTTTTCCATGGAGCAAAGGAGGTATAAAGCATGTCAACAATAAGCACAACGAACAGATTGAGTGGGCTTGCATCCGGCCTTGACACCGAAACAATTGTTGAGGGCTTGACCGAATCCTACAAAACAAAAATAAACGAGGCAGAACAGCAGAAGCAAATCCTTGCGTGGAAACAAGAATATTATCAGGGGATTACTTCAAATTTATATGATTTTCAACAGAAATATTTTGGGTCATCCTCCTCCGGCAGTATGACAATTATCGATTCTTTTACAAAACTTTCAGCAGGTGACTTCAGTTCATCCTACCTAACTGTCACACCGGGCTCCTCGGCAACACAATCAGACATTTATATCCGCGACATCGTCAGCCTTGCCTCAAGCGCCAAGGTACAAAGCAGCAATACGGTTACATCCGCCCCAATGATGACGGTGGATACGGGTAATTTAGACGCTCTTGGCGGCTCGAGCCTAAATATCACTTTGGACGGCATAGAAGAGACTCTGACCTTTGCCGATCAGACTTATACGTCCACTGACGATGTGGCTACAGCGCTTCAAAGCTTAATCAATAATGCGTTTGGCACTGGCCGAATCACCGTTACGGTGGACGGTGACAACATGAGCCTTAGCGCGGCCTCCAGTACCCTTGTCATTGAAGAGTCCGGCGAGACCAACGAAGCTTCCGCTGTTTTAAGCTTTACCGACGGGGCTACCAACAAACTCAATCTTGAAAGTACTGTTGCAGAATGTGGACTTGCGACCGACACGGGTGATACCATTGCCTTTGAAATCAATGGGGTATCTTTTTCCTTTACATCAGCCAGTACGATGAGCGACATCATTGATGAAGTCAATAACAGCGAAGCCGGCGTCGCCATGACCTATTCCAGTCTTTCAGATAAATTTACCATTGCAGCTACAGAAACCGGTGCGGGCTCAAAGGTAACTGTGGAGGATGTGGAGGGTACTTTTTTAAATGCTGTCCTCGGCACCGGTATTAAAACCGACGGTACTGATGCAGTTGTCAAACTCAGCACGGATGGTTCGACGGATGAATCCAGCTTGATTACCGTTACCAGAAGCTCCAATACCTTTGACATTGATGGCACAACTTATACTCTGAAAGGCAAAGCTTCGGGCACTACTGAAGAAAATTTGAACATCAGCATCGGAGTCGATGCCGACACCGTCGTTGAAACCATCACGAGCTTTGTCAAGGACTACAACGAACTTTTGGCTTCCATCACTGATAAGCTGACCGAAAAGCTATACAGCGACTATAAACCGTTGACCGACGATCAAAAGGAAGAGCTCACCGATGACGAAGAGAAGGCCTGGACCGAAAAGGCAAAAAGCGGGCTGCTCAGAAGTGATAGCACCCTTACGGCGCTTACCACCCAACTCAGAAGCTGTATGCTTTCCAATGTCAACGAGGTTGGCTCCAGTGTAAGTATCGGCACTGTTTTGTCCGGCATCGGCATCACTTCCACTAGCTATTCGGACAAAGGGCAGCTTACGATCAATGAGAATACCCTGCGCGCGGCTATTTCCAAGGACTCTGACGCGGTTATGAACCTTTTTACCCAAAAATCATCTATCAGCTATTCCCAATATTCCACTGCCGCGCAAAAAACGACCCGTTACAACGAGTCCGGCCTTCTGTGGAGACTGAGTGATATTGTTCAAAATTCTCTCAGCACAACCGGAATTAAAGGAACGCTAATTGAATTGATAGGCAGCCCCAAAAGCCAATATTCCGGCACCTCCATGTACAGCAGCCGCATTACGGACATGGAGGATAAAATCGATGATCTGGAGGAAGATTTAGAAGATGCTGAAGACCGCTATTATGCTAAGTTTACGGCCATGGAAACAGCACTCTCCACGTTAAACAGTCAAAGCTCCTGGATATCACAGATGCTATCGAATTAATCGTAGTGAGGGATAAAGATGCTTGTTTCTGACCAATACAAAAAATACAGAGAACAATCTGTGAGCACTTATACCCCCGGCGAACTGATCGTCCTGCTTTATGAACAAGCGGCTTTCAATATTAACCGGGCGATTGCCAGCATTCATAACAGCAAAATCAGCGATGCACACAACAGCATCGTGAAAGCACAGAATATTTTTCTCTATCTGATGGACAGTCTGGATATGGCCTATCCCATATCCCAAGATTTGCTTTCCTACTATGAATATCTCTGTTCCATGCTGGTAAAAGCCAATCTTGAAAAAAGCGCGGAGATTCTTACTCAAATTTTGCATAGTACTCTCGAGCTGAAAAGCACATGGCAAAAGGTCGAAATCAACAGTCGTGCGTCTAAACAACCTTTGGAGAGCAGTATATGAACGAAAAAAGTGAAGCGTTTATCCGTTCTCTTGAGCATTTGGCAAAAGAAAAGCTGCGCCTGCTTGAATCAATGAAGACCAAAGCAGAGAAAATTCTTGATCAGTCCGAACCGAATTTCGCAAATGAAATTAACCTTTTTCTGGATGACCAGCAAGTTTGCATGTCGGCAATCGACGAGCTAGATAAAGAGTATGCGGGTATTACCATATTCCTTTTTGAAGATGAACTTTTGGAGGCAAGCGCACTTGCGTCCGCTCTACGTGAACAGCAGGCGGTGCTTTTAACAATTTCAAATCTAAATGCAAAGATCCATGAAAAGGTGGCGTCTGCTTTGCTTGAAACAAAGCGGCAACTTAAAAAAGTCAGCGAACAAAAAAAAATTTAAAGCCAGTTATCATCCATATACAAAGCCGCAACTGGGCATTATGATGGACTATAAAAAAAGATAATTGCATTTTTTTTAGCGCGGTTAGTGCGTATGGACAGGCCAGCGCTTAGTTTTTCGCCGGTTTTATTCCAGAAGATGATGGTGAAAAGGTGGACACAAAACGATGGACATAACCAGTTTTTTAGGCATTATAACCGGTTTCGGCATGCTCTATTGGGGTTATTCGATGGACGGTGGCAATGTTGGAGCCCTGATGCTCATCAGTGCCTTCATCATTGTGTTTGGGGGCTCTCTGGGTTCAATTATGATGGCCTACGGGGTCGGTCAGCTTAAAAACTTTGCAAAGTTGTTTGTTGAAATATTCATACAGCCCAAATCCAATATTGCCTCTACCATTGATTTTTTGGTCAAGCTATCTGAAACCGCGAGAAAAGAGGGCCTTCTCAGCCTCGAAAAGGTGATTGAAGCTGAAGGACCCAAAAGCAAGATAGACCCATTACTCAAACGCGGTACGCTTATGGTCATTGACGGAACTGATCTGGAACAGATCAGAGAACTGCTGGAAACAGAAATATATGTATACGAGCAGAAATGCAAACCCGAAATTGCCATGTTTGATTCATTTGCCGCCTTTGCACCCGCCTATGGAATGATTGGAACGATAATGGGTATGATTCAGGTTTTAGCCAATATGTCCTCTCCTGAGCAGTTGTGCAAAGCGATTGCCGTGGCCTTTATTACTACCTTATATGGCGTGATCATTGCCAACCTTTTTTGCATTCCCGCTTCCAATAAGCTCAAGATACGGCTGGCACAATATAGCTTGGAAAAGGGAATGATCATCGAGGGCATTTGCGGCATACGTAATGGAGACAATCCTAAAATGCTCAGAGAAAAGCTTTCAGCCTATCTGCAATTGGATGATAAGGCCATGAAAAAGTCGAAAAAAGGGACGAAAGCATAGGGGGAAAAAAGAGTGGCTAAGCAAAGAGAGGATGACGCCCCTGTCGACACCGGCCGTTGGCTTAATACCTATGCGGATCTGATGAACAACCTGTTGGTTCTGTTTATCGCGATGTACGCCATGAGCATCATGGATCTGGAAAAATTCAAGGCCATGGCCCAACAATTTAATGAGACTTTAGGAGGACCCCCATCCAGTGTACAGGCTGCCGGTCCTGCAAGCTCTTCGAATTCTAACGAAAGCTCAAGCGGAAGCCCCGAAGAACAGTTTGACGATCTGTATAAAAAAATCAAAGAAGGCCTTTCCGAAAAGGGGTATGAGGATGTAGTCACTGTTGATAAAAACGGTAATATTATTCATATTCTTTTTCGGGAAAGTGTCCTGTTCCTTCCGGACAGCCCTGTCATGAAAGAGGCCGGATCATCTGTTTTACAATTTGTCGGCGATACCATTGGGAGTGCCGACCATCTGGTCAAGAGCATCGAAATTGGTGGCCACACCGCGAAGGTCGGTGAAGATTCCACCACTAACTTTTTCCCTTGGGAGCTTTCTTCAGACAGAGCTGTCACGGTCCTTAAATTTCTTGTTCAGAAATGCACCCTTCCTCAAGCCAAGATGACAGTCTCTGGATACTCACATTACAAGCCCGTCGGCGATAACACCACAGAAGAACAAAAAGCCATCAACCGGCGTGTGGAAATACGCATTTCACGAATTGACAGCCCATAGAATTTACAAGCCCTACATTTACGAAAGGCGAAAATATAGGAGCATTTATTGTTCTCCTATTGCGGACAGAAAACAGCGTTTTCTGTCCTTTTTTTAATATTTTTTTGTTCCCATGCAAAATGAGTCAACTTATAGTTGATTAACTTGAAAACAAGCTTGTGATTTCTTCCCCCGCCGAAGGCGGGGGAAGAAAATGGCGTTTTATATATAGCCAGTTTTTAAGTTAATTGGCTATATCTATTCAACATGGTCAAGCTCTAAAATAATTACCTTTTTATGCCTTATATGAATTGCGTAATTTATTAATATGAGCTAAACTACGGTTATAGACAATCGTATCGGGGCAATCTATTACTATTTCCAAACAGCAATTTATGTTCACCCGGAAATGCATTTCAACAGAGATTTATAATAAGCTGTTTTAATGTAAACGGTAATTTGATTTCCCATGATGCCAAGAATAATATTGAGGTGAACCATATGAAAAACATGTCGATTACGCATATTTATGCACGGGAGATTCTCGACTCGCGCGGTAATCCCACAGTTGAAACCGAGGTAACACTGCAAAGTGGTATCAAGGGGATTGCATCAGTGCCCTCCGGCGCATCAACCGGCACCTTTGAAGCCATTGAACTAAGGGATAACGACGCGTCGAGGTATCTGAAAAAAGGCGTCCTCCAAGCCGTCGCAAATGTCAATACTGAGATACTTGATCGTATGCGAGGGATGGATGTCTCTTACCAAGCTGACATTGATATGGCGATGAACGAGCTTGATGGAACAAGCAACAAAGCACGACTTGGTGCCAACGCAATTCTGTCGGTATCTCTGGCGTCCGCTAAAGCGGCAGCAGCCGAAACCGGTCTGCCTTTATATCAGCATATTGGAGGAGGCAAGGCCCATATCCTTCCTGTGCCCATGATGAATATACTCAATGGGGGCGCCCACGCAACAAACAATCTTGACATTCAGGAGTTTCTGATCCTGCCTGTCGGAGCCCAAAGCTTTAAAGAAGCTTTGCGTATGGGTACAGAAGTATTCCATCACTTGAAGAAGGTGCTGCAAAGCAGGGGGCTATCTACAGGTGTAGGTGATGAGGGCGGATTTGCTCCTAATCTTCAGAACGATGAAGAAGCTCTGGCGCTTATTGTTGAGGCCATCAAAATAGCCGGTTATCAGCCCGGCAGAGATGTATATATTGCTATTGATGCAGCTGTAAGCGAATGGTATCAGCCTGATGGCAGCTATTTGCAATCAAAAAGCGGTAAGAAGCTATCCCTCGACGAGCTTATTTCCTACTGGGAATACCTCGTCAAAACCTATCCCATTCTCTCTCTGGAAGACGTTATCGCTGAGGACGACTGGAATGGATGGCAGAAGATTACCACCCGACTTGGTAAAAAGGTCCAGCTTGTGGGCGATGACTTGTTTGTTACCAACGCCGAGCGCCTTAAAAAGGGGATTGAGCAAAAAGCGGCAAACTCAATATTGATTAAGCTCAATCAAATCGGCACACTGACCGAAACGCTAAAAACCATCTCTGATGCACAGAGTGCCGGATATACAACTGTCATCTCCCACCGCTCGGGCGAAACTGAAGATACCACGATTGCCGACCTTGCAGTTGCTGTCAATGCCGGGCAAATCAAAACCGGTGCCCCCTCCAGAAGCGAACGAGTGTCTAAATACAACAGATTGCTGCGTATTGAAGAAGAACTGGGCGAGACAGCCGTATACCCGGGACTGTCCGCCTTCTCTTCACTGTCCGACAACGGCGGAAATGTGTAGTCTCAAGCTTCATTTCGGCGATCGGTTATCAAGAGCAATCCAACTTTCCGCAAACGGAAGCTGTCAAAAAATTAATTCTAAAAAACGGTAAAAACCCGCTATCCAGTTTATGCACTGGACAGCGGGTTTTTACTTGCTTCACTTTTAAGCTAAAGCTATAGCCAATTAACTTAAAAACTGGCTATAGTTAAAACGTCATTTTCTTCCCCCGCCTTCGGCGGGGGAAGAAAACACAAGCTTGTTTTCAAGTTAATCAACTATAAATCTAAAACTGAATATATTTTTTTCACCACAGGGGAGGATGAGGAAAATCCGAGCTCTCATCATTGCTCAGAAACTCAACCGGTAACAAATGTTATAATGTGTCATTTATATGAAAAATATATAAAGTAATTCGCTTAGCAACCGATATATAAATCGATGGGTAGTGCTGTCTTGGAATCAAACATGCATTTCATATAAATCCGATTCTCATAAAACTTTTTAGTTTTATATAAAAGCCCATAAGAATCGGCTTTATATCAACTCTCGCAAATGTATGAAAAAGGGGGCAGAAACGACAGTCGGCATATGCAGGGAAGCAGGAAAGCAGAAATATTATTGAAAAGGAGTTCAATTATGAAAAAAGGAATGACTAAAAAGCTCACATTTTTTTGCACCGTGGTCTTTCTCTTAACGGCAATGAGCCAGGTGGCGTTTGCCGAGGCATCAGTTGCACCGGTTGATACCACAATTACGGTAACCAATAACTTTACAGGGAATCCGGACACCGTTGCCGTCAGCGGTCTTGCCGCCGGGGACATTATCAAAGTGTACAGCGGTCTTCTGTCATCCACACCAATCGGCACCGCGCAGGCAGCCACCAATTCAGCAACTGCCTATATTAATCAAGTTGGCGTGAAGGCCGGCAAACTATATGTAACGGTTATTGGAGCAGGCAAGACAGAAAGTCCCAGAACCGCTAAAACCTATATCGCAGAGCCGGTCACCACCAGTATTGTGGACACCACCATCACGGTGACCAACAATCCCACCGGATCGTTGGATGTCATAGAGGTGACAGGCCTGGCAGTAAACGATATTGTCAAGGTCTATTCCGGATTACTCGGTGGCACACCGATTGGATGCGGAATTGTGGACTCTGAAGGGACGGCCACGGTTTTAGTATACCAAATCAATAAAAATGCAGGCAAATTGTATGTTTCGAACACTACAGCAGACAAGGCTGAAAGTGTACGTACCACTAAAACGTATACATCCGAAATCACTGGTGCACCGTCACTCAGCACCATTAAAGTAACAAACAACAAAGTCGGAACAAGTGATACGGTTGTTGTCACCGAATTGGCGGTCGGCGACATCGTAAAAGTGTTCACTGCATCGACTGGCGGAACAGAATTAGGAACCGCCACAGTTGCCAGCGGGCAAACGTCAGTATCTATTTCCATTAATCAGCTCGGAACCGCAGTGGGCAAGGTTTATGTCACTGTGAAGAAAACCGGGAAAATTGAAAGCCCACGCGCGATTGCTCCTTACACTTCTGAAACATCTATCGCCCCGAAAGCCACCAATATTGTTGTTACGAACAATTTTGTGGGAACAAATGACACCGTTGCGGTATCCGGACTTCTCGCAAACGATGTTGTAACGGTTTATGATGTTTCTACCGGCGGAACAGCACTTGGCACCGCCACTGTTGCAAGCGATGCAACCTCCGCCACCTTATCCACCGCTCAGCTTGGTTCCAATGCGGCAAGCATTTATGTAACCGTAACCTCGACCAATAAGCTGGAAAGTCTTCGCACCATGAAGGCATATATTGCGGAGCCCACAACCAGCACTCCTACAGCAAGCAACATTACGGTCACCAATAACAAGGTTGGCACTTCCGACACTGTTGTTGTCACCGATTTGGCACCAACTGACGTCGTTAAGGTTTACAGTGCATCAACAGGCGGCACTGCGCTTGGCAACGCCACCGTTGCGACAGGTGAAACCACAGCCACCGTTACTATTGCGCAAATCGGCGCAGCAGCAGGCAAGGTTTATGTAAGCACTACAACCGTGGGTAAAGTTGAAAGTGCGCGTCTCGCCGCTTCCTATACCTCCGAGACCTCAGCTCCTACTACAGCCGCTAAGATTACCGTTACCAATAATTATGTCGGAACTGACGACACTGTTGCCGTAACAGGACTTCTAGCAGGCGACGTCGTCAAGGTATACAATGTTTCAACTGGCGGAACTGCGATTGACACCGCGACTGTAGCAAGCGGCGAAACCAGCGCAACCGCATCCATTGAACAGTTAAGCATTATTGCAGGTAAGGTATATGTATCTATAACATCAACAAACAAGCTGGAAAGCCTGCGCGTTTATGAATCATACGTTGCCGAGAAAACTGAAGTCACAGTAGGCAACATCACCGTTACTAACAATACCGTAGGAACCCCGGACACGGTTGCGGTCACGGGTCTTGCCGCCGGGGATATTGTTAAAGTATACTCTGCGTCAACCGCCGGAACAACACTTGGCACCGCAACTGTTGCCACCAGCGCAACTTCAGCAACAATCTCTATTACCCAACTTGGAACGACAAGTGGAAAAGTCTATGTCACTGTGAAAAACGCCACCAGACTTGAGAGCGCAAGAACTGAAAAGGCTTACTTAGCCGAATCAGCCGGCGCATCCACAGCGCCGTCCGCAGGAGCAATCACAGTAACCAACAACCTCGTGGCATCAAGTGATACCATAGTGGTCACAGGGCTCACTTCAGGTGATGTGGTCAAGGTGTATAGCCTCGTAACCGGAGGAAGTCAGCTTGGTACAGTAACTGCTACCGGGGCCAGCGCCACCGTCACTGTTGCTGAGCTTGGAACAGGTACGGGATCAGTTTTTGTAACCGTCACCAGTACCGGCAAGACCGAAAGTACACCACGTACTGAAAAAACATACAGCGCCCAATCATAATCGTTTCAACTTCAGGATTTAAAGCCGGCGCGGAAGATGTTTCCGCGCCGGTTTCTTATTGTACTCTCAAAACCCGCAGCCATGCGGGAATAAGCGATACAGTCTGCATCCCTTTCGTACTTTACAGCGGACAGCAAATGTGCTTTTGTACTTACGGCCTCTCACAAAGGGTTTCTTCAGCGATAAAGCCTGAAAACAGAATGTACTCTCCCCCGCCTTTAGGCGGGGGAGAGTACAAAGCTTATTCCACTTTATTGCCATTTTATATCAGCTTCATAATCCTCATCACATAGATGAAAAAGAACATAGACGCCGTGCAGCACAGTGAGGTCAAAAGAATTATTTCACTCAGCAGTTCCGCGTCCGAGTTCATTTTTTTAGCGAGCGGATAGGTAGAGGTTGCCGTTGGCGTGCCAAACAAAGAAAGCATCGTGCCAAGATAGCCACCACGCCAACCAAAGAGTACCGCAAGGGATAACATAACAGCAGGAACAACAATCAGTCTGACAAAGGTTACCATTGCTGATATTCTAATATTTTTCATAGCGCGCTTCAGATTAAACTGGCCACCCATAGCAATTAACGCCATCGGTGTACCCGTTGCACCGATCGAGTCAATTGTCTTTATAACAGGGGTTGGAAAACTAATTCTAAATGCAGATGCGGCTATTCCCAGCAGCAAGGCGATAGTAATCGGGGATTTAATGACGTTAAAGATGATTTTTAGTATGTTAATTTTCTTCTTTTCACCGCCACCTGAAAAAATCGTCATGATAGTGACGGCGCCAATATTCAAAGCCGCGATGGAGAAGGGAATAACGGCAAGAGCAGATGCTGCTTCTTCAGAGGAAAACATATTTTGCACCAGTGGAATCCCTACTATGACATAGTTGCATCTAAAAATCGCCTGTGCTACCGCGCCCGATCGTGCCCTATTCTCCTTAAAAAACAAGGGGGAAATCATCATTGCCACCAGCATGAGGCCAAAGACGCTAATCATCGCGTATGTAATAAAACCAATATTCATCCCGGCCATGATATTGGTTTTATATACCTCGCGAAATATTGACACGGGTATCAGCACATCAAAGCAAAGCACAGATAGTTTTTCTGCCAAGTCCTCGGTCATGATTTTCATCTGCACAAGAAAATATCCGATCAGTACCATCAAAAAAACAGGAAGCACCGTATTCAGGCTGTATAATAAGTCAGTCATATAATATCTCCTTTTGAATGCGAAATAGCAAAACCATTCTATCACTTTTTTTCTGGTATGCACAATATAAAAGAAAATGTCGGTCTGATTCTACCATTAATAATCATAGCATCATGAATAAAAATCATGATTGTTTGGGCACAAAACAAATCTGTTGTATAATTTTTGCCATTTGATATAATAGAAACAATAATTGTATTCTGGAGGAAAGAAAATGCGTTTTGACTTTGATAAGATTTATGACCGCCGAGACACTGGGTGTTCTAAATGGGATTATTTACCCTACCCAAATGCTCCCGAAGGCAGCATTCCAATGTGGGTAGCTGATATGGACTTCGCCGCAGCCCCTAGTGTAATCGCCGCTATGGAAGAGAGACTCCAGCATCCACTGATGGGTTATTTCAAAATAACGGACAGAGTATACAACGCCCTGATCAACTGGCAAAAACGCAGATATGGCGTAACTGACCTCGAAAAGAAACACATCACCTATCACAATGGTGTCATCGGTGGGTTTACCGCGGCTATAGACACATTTACCAAACCTGGTGATCCCATTTTGGTTGAAGCCCCCGGTTACCCCATGTTTCAGAAAAGCATAGACAACACCGGTCGCGTTATCGTCCCCAACGAGCTGATTGAAACCCAGGACGGATATACATTCGACTTCGCCGCGACAGAAGCTCTGATCAAGGAGAAGAACATCAAGTTTGCCATTTTCTGCAACCCCCACAACCCAACCGGCCGCAATTGGAGTCGAGAGGAAATCTCTGCTTATATTGACATCTGCGATCGAAACGGCGTTATCGTAGTCGCTGATGAGATTTGGGCGGATGTAATCATCGATAAGAATACGCCGTTTGTTCCCTTCTTTTCGCTTGGTGAAAAAGCGAAGAAGATTGGAATTTCCTTCTATTCGCCAACTAAGGGCTTCAACATCGCCGGCCTAGTCGCCTCTTTTTCAATCATCTATAACGATGAGCTAAGAGAAAAAATCAATGCTACCGCTGGTCACACCCATTACAATTCCCCCAGTGCCCTCGCCATTGCTGCTGTTCTCGGTGCTTATGAGGGTGGGGACGAGTGGCTGGAAGCGTGCAACGCCTATATGGGCGAAAGCATGGATTATGTGATCGGCTTTCTCGCTGAAAAAATGCCAAAAATTAAAACCACAAAGCCTTCTGGTACATATCTGCTATGGCTGGACTTCTCCGATACAGGCCTCTCCCATGAAGAGATCTTGAACCGTTGCACCTACAAGGCCGGCGTAATTATGAACGATGGAACCGCCTTTGTTAAGAACGGCGAGAAGCACATGCGCATGAACATGGCAACGCCACGCTCAAATGTGATTACTGCTATGGACCGCCTTTATAACGCTTTCTCAGACGTCGCAAAGTAAAATAACGTTTAAAGCTGCCCGTTTCGATTATTGAAGACGGGCAGCCTTTTTATGAGATATAATCTTAAATTCAACGGTAGCCCCGCCTTTGTTTTTTTGTCTTGGAAGGAAAAGCATACAACGTCGATAGCAGGATTCAGTAAGGCCACCGTTTTAACGGCTATACATATAGCCAAGTTATTGGTAAATTGGCAAACTGATTTTACAATAATTGAATATGAATATTACAGAATTCACGTTGTTATTTCTGTTGTTTAACGATATAATATAGCCAATTAACTTAAAAACTGGCTATATATAAAACGTCATTTTCTTCCCCCGCCGAAGGCGGGGGAAGAAATCACAAGCTTGTTTTCAAGTTAATCAACTATAATTAGGATTAATATCCGTTCTGTTTGCAAAGAGGCTTGTTTAGGGGAGGTTGCGCATTGAAGCATATTTACATCATGGTCTCGCAGACAGGAACGTCTGTGAGTCGGCTTTTTGGCTTTGTGACAAAATACCCTTATAATCATTCCTCGCTCGCATTTGACCGTGAGCTTAATGAAATGTATAGCTTTGGACGGAGACTGGTTTATTTTATGCTGGTAGCCGGTTTTGTTAACGAAAAGCCCCGCACTAAGGTCTATGCACGCTTTAACCGCACCATCTGTGAAGTATATGAAATTCCGGTCACCGACGAGCAGTATGCTGCTGCAAGAGCCGCACTTCAACCTTTTTTAGATGGGCGCAAGCACTATAAATATGATATTTTGGGCGTCCCCTTTCGCGGGCTATCAATACGATGGAAGCGAAAGCGCATGTGGGTCTGTTCTGAGTTTGTTGCCCACATTTTGATCAGCGCAGGCATTGCTACCTTTGACAAAGATCCCTACTTTATTCATCCCAACGATTTTCGTTCGATACCCGGAGCTACCCTCATATATAAAGGGCTTCTTTCTGAATACTATGGCTGATACTATTTTCATATAAAACGATAAACCACATCTGTTTATCCTCGACGCAGGTGTGAAACAAAAAATTTTGGTTGTTTTTGAAGAGAATTATAAAATAATCCATACTAGAGTTCTTGTTTTACGGATGCTAAACGTATACCAAGAGCTTTTTTTGCAGCCCAACTTTTGCCCTCACTAAACACCTAAAGCTGTTATGGAGTTAAAATTATAAACTTCTTTTTCACTTTTGTGGCGTTATGGTTGATTAACTTGAAATCAAGCTTGTGATTTCTTCCCCCGCCTTCGGCGGGGGAAGAAAATGACGTTTTATATATAGCCAGTTTTTAAGTTAATTGGCTATAAAAGAAAACCTGATGATAAAATGAACTTAATCAAAATGCGTATAAAAACGCTTCGACACTGCTCTGTAATTGCCTGCTGCAAAGCTATGCTCTGTTTTCGTTGCTATATGGCGTTGGCATTTTGCCGTCGTGGACGATCTCTTGATAACCAGCAGGGTCAGTATTGCCTTCAGTATTAATAATGAGGACAACAGATTTTTCATCAAGTCCCATAGCGTCCCGATAAGTTTTCAGTTCTTTCTTTTCCATTAACATGGTCAAAAGCCCCAACCCCACAGCACCGGATTCGCCGGAAATCACCCTCTGATCATCACCGATGGGATTCCCCAGAATTCGCATGCCTCTGGCTGACACATAGTCAGGACAGCTTGCATAATACTTTGCGAAGTCGCGAATAATGGGCCAAGCAAGGGTGCTGGGCTGTCCACAGTTTAGTCCCGCCATAATAGTTACAGGATTACCGGGGATTCCATGAGGCTGTCCGTCGCTGGCCTTCGCAGATTCGAAAAAGCAAGCTACCGTGTCTGGCTCAACAATGGTGGTGATGGGCTGTCTACCGCCATAATAATTAGCCAGATAGCCCAATATTCCAGCGGCCATCGAGCCTACACCAGCCTGAAGGAATACATGGGTTGGCTTTTCTATTCGGGCACTCTTCAATTGCTCCAGAGCCTCTGTTGCCATTGTAATATAGCCTTGTGTAATCCACTGCGGTACTTCTTCATAACCCTCCCAGCCTGTATCCTGAACCAAAAACCAATGGTTTTCATCTGCACATTTAGCGGCAAATCGAACTGTATCATCATAGTTATAATCTGTTACGGTCACCTTGGTATTGTTTATATTCCGGATAGCGTTCACTCGATGCTCTTTTGAACCCTTTGGCATATAAACCACGGCACGACAGCCAAATTTTGAAGCCGCCCAAGCTATACCCCTGCCATGGTTTCCGTCTGTCGCAGTGATAAAAACCATATCCTTAATTTTTGCTTTAATTTCTGGACTTGTCAGCCGTTCAAAATCCATCGGCTCATCATCCATGCCCAGCTGCTTGCTGATGATTTTTCCCACCGCATAAATTCCGCCCAACCCTTTAAACGCATTCAGACCAAATCGATAAGACTCATCTTTTACGAAAATGCCGCCAATACCCAGTTTTTTTGATAGCGAGTTTAAAGATACTAAAGGCGTACGTTCATAGCCCACGACGGTTTTATGAAACATACTGACCGCTGATACAGTTTCCTGGCGTAAAAAGCCAGGTGGATTTCCCCCCTGAGGCTCCCCTTCAAAAATAAGAATTCCATAGTCATCTGCCATGCCATGATTCCGCCTTTCGTTTGTTTTTACCAATCGTACAACTGTTGCTACATTTTGTTTTTGAGCGAAACTCTCTGATGCTCTATGAACCTATGTGTTCAGTAAACGCACGAAATATGATTCCCAATTTAATAGAGAACCGAAAAAGAGTAGACTGAATGTCTACTCTTTGGTATATGCTGTAATCCTATCACCTGTAAGATGGAAAATTAAAGTTCATATCGTCTCATCCTGCAATTGCTGTTGTTTTCTTTAGAATCTACTTTGAAAAGTCCACGGCAACTGGCTCACGCTGGCCACCATCGATATTGAAGAATGTGGCAGGGGTAAAGTGGGCCATTTGGGCCACAATCATGGTTGGAAATGTTGCGATCAAAGTGTTAAAGTTCTTCACCGTTCCATTATAATATCTGCGAGACTGGGAGATTTCACCCTCAAGCCCGGTAAGCTGCTGCTGCAGGTTCAAAAACTGCGTGTCCGCCTTTAACTGGGGATAATTTTCGGTAAGCACCATCAGGCGGGAAAGTGCATTGGTCAGTTCGCCCTCATTTTTAATTTTGTCGTCAATATTTCCGCTTCCAATTGCCTTGGCTCTGGCATTGATCACCTGTGTCAAGGTGTCGCTTTCATGCGCAGCATAGCCCTTGACTGTAGCGACCAGATTGGGTATAAGATCATAACGCTTCTTCAGGAATACGTCAATGGTGGAAAATGCTTCCTCAACTTTAAGTTTATTCCTGGCAAGGGTATTATAGGTACCCGCAAACCAGAAGGCAATTACAGCCAACAGCCCCAGTATAATGAAAGGCCACATAAAGATCACTCCTTCATACTCTATCCTACTGATAATATATTGATTATATCACAGCTTTTTATACGACGCTATAGTTTTTCATCTTATCCCAATTTTGAGTCTCGATAGATGCAGCTTCCTGCTCTTACTTACACTTATATATCTAAACTTATCTCTCGCTGATTTCCGATGGATGTAATATATAGTTGATTAACTTGAAAACAAGCTTGTGATTTCTTCCCCCGCCTTTGGCGGGGGAAGAAAATGACGTTTTATATATAGCCAGTTTTTAAGTTAATTGGCTATAGCAACACTTCAAGTGTGGCAGATTTTTGCATCTGACCAGACATCTTTTCCTGTCGAAACGACTTGGTTAACCAAACAGGGAACACTTTTGTTGTGCTAACGGCCAACTTTCTTTACAGCGGCAAAAGAAGCTCCTGAAGCGCCTTAATATCAGAGGCAAGATAATCTGCACCCGCATCGACCAGTTCTCCTTTATCCCCATAGCCATATAACACACCGATGCTGTCTATCCCTATCGCCTTTGCGCCAAGAATGTCATGCTTCCTGTCTCCCACCATCACCGCGCTTTGCAAAGACAGGATGTTCATATAGTCCAATACATATCCGATCACCTCAGCTTTTTTCGTTCGCCTGCCGTCCAACTCACTGCCGCCCACAAAAACGAAATAGGGCGCGAGGCCAAAGTGATCCAGTATCTGCTTGGCAAATACCGTTGGCTTCGATGTCGCGACGAGCAAGGTTTTGCCCGCACTTTTAAGGTCGTCCAACAGTTGGGGGATTCCTTCGTAGGGCTTATTCTCGAATATTCCTTGGACTTCAAAATATTTGCGATAATGCATCACCGCCAGCTCGGCTTCCTCTTCGCTAAAATGATAAAATTCCACAAAAGAATCCTTCAGAGGTGGACCGATAAACCGACAAAGCTCCTGTAGGCCGGCTTCGATACCAAAGTGCTTGAGAGCAAATTGAACCGACCTGGTAATCCCCTCCATGGGATCAGTTAATGTGCCATCGAGATCAAAAAGGATATACGAATATTCTTTCATTTTTGTCTCCCTCTAAAAACGATTTTTTGCAGATTCAAATAGAAATGCTTAGTATATCTGCAGCATGTTGTGAATGATTTCCAATATTTTTTCTTTGGTAGAGTCCAAAGGTTCTTTTAAAGCGAAGCATTTATCTCTACTCACGATTTCACAGCAATGTTCTTTTATATTGCGCGGACTGACAATTACTCTGACAGGGACTCCGAGCAAATCGGCGTCAGAAAACATTATTCCTGCGCTGACAGCCCTGTCGTCATAAATAACCTCTATGCCGCTTGCATCCAGTTCGGAATATAACGTATTGGCATATTCCTTGACAGCTGCGTCATCCGAACGAACGGCACAAATGTGTACCTGCCACGGGGCAATGGACATTGGCCATATGGGACCGTATTCGTCGTGATGCGCTTCACACACCGAAGCAGCAAGTCTGCCGGTGCCTATGCCATAACATCCCATGATCGGATATTGAGAATAACCGTCTTTATCAAGATACTGCATGCCCATGGATTTTGTATATTTTGTTCCGAGCTGAAAGATATTGCCAACCTCAATACCGCGTGAAATAGTGATTGAGGGATTACCGCATTTCGGGCATATCCCTCCTTCGGTAATCTTTGCAAAATCGTGATAATCAACAGCACCTAAATCTCTCAAGATATTCAAACCGGTATAATGATAATCTTCTACATTGCCTCCGCAGTAAAGATTGTTTGCTCCTTCAAGCGATTTATCAAAAAGCAGGATAAATTTTCCGTTTAGATTATAGGGTCCAATATAACCGGCGTTCAGTCCGCAGTCTTTTGTAATTTCAGCCGGATGAATATCACATCCGAGATAGTTTGTAAGCTTTGTTTCGTTGACATCAAGATTGCCACGGATAAAGAGCACAATGTAACTGTCATCTGAATTTTTCTGATAAACCACTGCCTTACAGCTTTTTTCTTTCGGCGTTTTTAAAAGCTTGCAAACATCCTCTATTGTATGGACATTTGGCGTATGCACAAGCGTAAGCGGCCCTGATACTTCATCGCGCATATTTATGTGAATGCTTTCTGCGGCTTCCATGTTGGCGCGGTAATCACACTCACGGCAGATGGCAATCGAATCTTCGCCGACAGGCGTTAAAAGAGTAAACTCATGTGATATGCTGCCGCCCATCATACCGGAATCAGAGGCAACGGAAATAACCGTTGGAATCCCGACGCGTCTGAAAATACGCTTATAAGCTTTAAAACATTGATCATAATATTGTTCCAAATCCTCCTGCGAGGTATGGAACGAATATGCGTCCTTCATTGTAAATTCACGCACCCGGATAAGACCGCCTCTCGGACGCGCCTCGTCGCGAAACTTTGTTTGAATCTGATAGATCATGAACGGATATTTCGCATAGCTTTGCCCATAATCACGCACAAGCTGTACGGCTGCTTCCTCATGCGTCATCCCAAGGGCAAGCGGGCTTTTGTTGCGGTCGCAAAAGCGGATCAGCTCATCACCGATGCTATCGTATCTGCCTGATTCCTGCCAGAGTGACGCCGGCATTACAACAGGGAACTGCACTTCCTGCCCGTCAAGCGAATCCATTTCCTCACGGATGATCTGCTCTATTTTACGGGTGATCCTGCGAAGCGGCATATATGACGAAAATATTCCGTTAGCAACATATTTGATGTAGCCGCCGCGCAACATCAGAGCATGGCTGTCAATCACACAGTCGGAAGGCCTTTCTTTAAATCTGTTTCCGACCAGCTTTTCAAGCTTCATCTTCAACACCTCCAAGTTTATTCATGCATCAAAAAAACCCCAAACCGATAAAAATCAGTTTAGGGCGAACGATAAAAGTCCGCGGTACCACCTAAATTCGGAATAAATTCCGCACTTTCAGTACAAAGCGATATGCTTAATACTTTCTCTGTAACGGGAGAACCCGATAAATTTTACTTGATAACTTCATTTTAGTTGTTATCGTTTAATCCACAGCTCAAAGATGGGTTGGGCATTCGTATCATAAAGGCTCGCACCGACTGCCTTCTCTCTGAAATATACGTAGTGCTTACTATTTCTTATCATAGCTTTTCGTATTCAATTTGGAACATTATAGTATATTAAACAAAACAAGTCAAGATTATACAATTTATCTCTTTTATAGTTTGGCAGGTATTTTTATCATCTGATTGTTAAATTGCCTCTTCAGCAGTTTCGTGTAGTTTAACACGACCACCTGGGAGATAATAGTAAGATGAACGTTCATTTTTCAATACAAGCAGTTTGTATTTGTGAACGATAACGGCGCATACACTATAATTGAATTGTCCTTCTTCTGTACGAAACGTCAAATCCATTTGTTTTGTTTTCCATAGTCTTTTTCAATAATTTCCGTTTATCTACAATATGTAGTAATCTTTTAAGCCATAATACCATATTTATCTGTGATAAAAAAGACATAGCTTCCTCTTAGCGGAAAACTATGTCTTTTTGGCGCGCCTGGAGGGACTCGAACCCCCGACCTACTGGTTCGTAGCCAGTCACTCTATCCAGCTGAGCTACAGGCGCCTATCATTGAAGCGCCTTAATATAATAGCATGGTGAAGATAATAAGTCAACTAATATTAATTGGTTTGTCCCTTTTTTCATCTTTGTCATATGCGCTATAACAAATAGAAGCGTGCTCTATTTTACATGAAAGAAAGTACTGTTCGAGCTAGAATGAGTTACCGGCCTTGTTTTCTTAAGTTTTATATTGGCAGCACATCTTTCAGGAAGTATGGCAGTTGCGGCAAGGATGCTATATGTCCTGATGCTAACTGCACAACATTAAAGTGCAACAGGCGAAGCTAACACTTTGGGAAAGATCAGATCTAAGTTGTATTCCTTTTAAAGCTGTCTCACAAGCATGAAAAATAGCCTGAATTGTATCGTTTCGATTGAGCTAGCTTGTTTCTAGTGATTATCATGAGGCGGTATAATAGGTCATGCAGCCGTTCTGAGGACATGCTTTCTTTATTTTGCTCATTTCATAAACAGTATAAAATCCCGGTGGCGGCCACAGTATGTCATGTTATGGCAGTACGACGAATCACTTTAAATTTTAATACTTGCGAGGATTATACTTTCAGTTTCTATTCCACAATAAAACGGTAAAAAGATATTCCTAAATGTTTTTGTAGTTCCCATTTGTTTTTCTACTCTTGTTTTTATTATGATACATTAAAATATGAGTAAACATCCGCCGGCTTAGCCGGCGGCTTTTCTTATGCGGGTATAACCCGCTGTTACTTGCTGCCATTGCAATGGCATATTACGGTCTGACATTTGCAAAAGCTTATTACTTGCTACCCTTGAAAGGGTCTTCGTATTCCCTGAATGTCAACTGATCCTGCAGCTTATCTTCTTTTAATTGGTTTTGGATATATTCAGCGATCTTTTTGGTGTTTTTCCCCACTGTGTCCACATAGTATCCACGACACCAAAAAGATCGGTTGCCATGTTTATACTTTAAATTCGCATGTCGTTCATGTATGATCAGACTGCTTTTGCCTTTGAGAAATCCCATAAAGCTTGAAACGCTCATCTTCGGCGGGATTTCCACCAGCATGTGAATGTGATCCGTACAAACTTCTGCTTCAATAATGTTAATACCTTTCCAGGAACACAATTCTCTTAGAATTTTGCCGATTTCTTCTCGCTTTTCACCATAAAATATTTCCCTGCGGTATTTTGGCGCGAACACGACGTGATATTTACAATTCCACGTTGTATGTGCTAGACTTTTATTGTCATTCATTTCGAATGTCCTCCTTTTGATGTACTCTTGCAGTTGCCAGACCGCAAGTTTATTCTACATCAAAAGGAGTTTTTTGGTCCGCTTCATCGCTAAAGCTTTTTTTGCTCCACCGACATAGTCGGTGGTTGTTTTCACAACAGAAAAGAGCCACTCGTATGAGTGGCTCTTTTCGGAGTCGGCGCCGACCGATTTTCCCAGGCAGTTACCCGCCAAGTATCGTAGGCGCAAGTGAGCTTAACGGCCGTGTTCGGGATGGGAACGGGTGGGACCTCACCGCTATAAGCACCGACTAAATATATAGGAAAGGGGGTAAACCCTGACCGACAAAAGGAAGCGTGGGATTGGAGAAGTGGTGACCCGTAGGGGATTCGAACCCCTGTTGCCGGCGTGAGAGGCCGGAGTCTTAGGCCACTTGACCAACGGGCCACATATGGAATGCACCGCTGGCTGAAGGGCTGGGATTTCCCCAACCAGAGCCACAGGTGGAGAAAGCAAAGGTTGCACCACCGAAGGGACAGCGGTTTCGAAGGAGGGTGATGCAGCGAAAACAAGTGGTGCACCACCGGGGGCTCGAACCCAGGACCCGCTGATTAAGAGTCAGCTGCTCTACCAACTGAGCTAGTGGTGCATGGGGAGTGATTACACACTCAAAATTGAACAATGGATTTTTCTGCGAAGAAGAGTCACACGATTTTCCCAATATTTTTGGTCAAGCCCTCGACCGATTAGTACTCGCTAGCTTAACGCCTCACGGCGCTTACACATTGAGCCTATCAACCTTGTAGTCTTCAAGGGGTCTTACCAGCTTATGCTGTGGGATATCTTATCTTAGGGTCGGCTTCACGCTTAGATGCTTTCAGCGTTTATCCGGTCCGCACATAGCTGCCCAGCTGTGCCACTGGCGTGACAACTGGTGCACCAGAGGTGCGTCCATCCCGGTCCTCTCGTACTAAGGACAGCGCCCTTCAAATATCCTGCGCCCACGACAGATAGGGACCGAACTGTCTCACGACGTTCTGAACCCAGCTCGCGTACCGCTTTAATTGGCGAACAGCCAAACCCTTGGGACCGAATACAGCCCCAGGATGCGATGAGCCGACATCGAGGTGCCAAACCTCCCCGACGATGTGGACTCTTGGGGGAGATCAGCCTGTTATCCCCAGGGTAGCTTTTATCCGTTGAGCGATGGCATTTCCACTCACATACCACCGGATCACTAACTCCAACTTTCGTTACTGCTCGAACCGTCGCTCTCGCAGTTAGGCTAGCTTATGCGTTTACACTCTTACGCATGGTTTCCGTCCATGCTGAGCTAACCTTTGAGCGCCTCCGTTACTCTTTCGGAGGCGACCGCCCCAGTCAAACTGCCCACCTGACAATGTCCCCCGGCCAGATTCATGGCCGCAGGTTAGAATTTCAGCACTTCAAGAGTGGTATCCCAACGGTGGCTCCACAGAGACTAGCGTCCCTGCTTCATAGCCTCCCACCTATGCTGTACATGAAATGCCGAAATCCAATATCAAGCTACAGTGAAGCTCCATGGGGTCTTTCCGTCTAGTCGCGGGTAACCGGCATCTTTACCGGTACTACAATTTCGCCGGGAGGGCTGTTGAGACAGTGTCCAGATCGTTACGCCATTCGTGCGGGTCAGAACTTACCTGACAAGGAATTTCGCTACCTTAGGACCGTTATAGTTACGGCCGCCGTTTACTGGGGCTTCAATTCGGAGCTCTCACTCCTCCTCTTAACCTTCCAGCACCGGGCAGGCGTCACCCCCTATACTTCATCTTGCGATTTAGCAGAGAGCTGTGTTTTTGCTAAACAGTCGCCTGGACCTATTCTCTGCGGCTCACTCTCGTGAGCACCCCTTATTCCGAAGTTACGGGGTCAACTTGCCGAGTTCCTTAACAACCCTTCTCCCGTTGGCCTTAGAATTCTCTTCCTACCTACCTGTGTCGGTTTGCGGTACGGGCACCGCGGATATACACAAGGCTTTTCTCGCCTTCCGCTAAGCATGCTTCACTACTAACTTCGTTCCCTTACGCCCGGGGCTACCAACGCCCGGGACATGCCCTTTGAAAGTGTCCCCTTGCTTAAATCCTTTGGTGGCTACGGAATTTCTACCGTATGTGCATCGGCTACGCCTTGCGGCCTCACCTTAGCCCCCGGCTAACCTGGAGCGGACGAACCTTCCTCCAGAAACCTTAGGTTTTCGGCCATTATGATTCTCACATAATTCTCGCTACTCATTCCGGCATTCTCACTTGTGTAATGTCCACATCCGCTTTCGCTAATGCTTCACCCCTTACACAACGCTCCCCTACCATACCTTGCGGTATCCCAAGCTTCGGTGTATGATTTAGCCCCGTTACATTTTCGGCGCAGAGTCATTCGACCAGTGAGCTATTACGCACTCTTTAAATGTGTGGCTGCTTCTAAGCCAACATCCTGGTTGTTTTTACAACTCCACATCCTTCTCCACTTAACCATACTTAGGGACCTTAGCTGTGGGTCTGGGCTGTTTCCCTTTCGACTATGAAACTTATCTCACACAGTCTGACTGCCGCGCTAAACATTATCTGGCATTCAGAGTTTGATAGGGTTCGGTAGCCTCTCGGCCCCTAGCCCATTCAGTGCTTTACCTCCAGTAATGATACGCGACGCTAGCCCTAAAGCTATTTCGGGGAGAACCAGCTATATCCGGGTTCGATTGGAATTTCTCCGCTATCCACACCTCATCCGCCAACTTTTCAACGGGGGTCGGTTCGGTCCTCCATGAGGTTTTACCCTCACTTCAACCTGGACATGGATAGGTCACCCGGTTTCGGGCCCTATGCACGTAACTATACGCCCTATTCAGACTCGGTTTCCCTTCGGCTGCGGACCTTAAGTCCTTAACCTTGCTACGTACATACGCTCGCCGGACCGTTCTACAAAAAGTACCCTATCACACGTTGACGTGCTCTAGGTGCTTGTAAGCACAGGGTTTCAGGTTCTATTTCACTCCCCTCTCGGGGTGCTTTTCACCTTTCCTTCACAGTACTATACGCTATCGGTCACTGGGTAGTGTTTAGGCTTGGAGGGTGGTCCCCCCGGCTTCCCACGGGATTTCACGTGCCCCGTGGTACTCTGGATCCTGCTGTCCGACTCCATCTTTCGCCTACGCGGCTCTCACGCCCTCCGGCCTGCCTTCCCATGCAGTTCGGCTAGACTTTGTCGTAACATGTTGCAGTCCGCAACCCCTAAGGTATTTCTACCTCAGGTTTGGCCTCTTCCGATTTCGCTCGCCACTACTTTCGGAATCTCGTTTGATTTCTCTTCCTCGCCCTACTTAGATGTTTCAGTTCAGGCGGTTCCCCTCATATACCTATGTATTCAGTATATGATGACAGGATATGACTCCTGCCGGATTGCTCCATTCGGACATCCACGGATCAAAGCCTATTTGCGGCTCCCCGTGGCTTTTCGCAGCTTATCGCGTCCTTCGTCGGCTCCCAGTGCCAAGGCATTCACCCTGCGCTCTTATTAGCTTGACCTTTTTGTGAAAATCATGGTTCTCTTCTTTGTTTTGGCAATTTTGTAGCTTTTCATTTTATTAAAAATGAATTTTACTTCATTTACCTCTTCGCAGTTTCTTTCCATTGTTCAATTTTCAAGGTGCAATCCCACAGGCCTCCGCCCATGCCAAGCGCCTCCCGACGCTCTATCTACCTTCGGCTTTCGCCGTTCGCCTCTGATATCGACTTGACCTTGGCCTTCGCCGTTGTCACCGTATACCATGGCTTTCTGATCCCGTCAAGTGTCGGTAAAACCAAGCCTTAAGCCGTTTCCCGTTCGGTTTTACCCGTTCAGGTCCGTCTCTC
>CAXXEO010000026.1:57500-174791 GCA_963664585.2 Oscillospiraceae bacterium
CGGATGGCATAGCGGGATTACAGACGCTTACCACCATGGGCATCACATTTTCACAAGGCTCGACAGGCGAGGATGTCAGCACCATTCAAACACGTCTTAAGGCTCTTGGCTATTACAGAGCGGGAGTCGATAGTGTTTTTGGCAGCGGAACGGCTTCCGCAGTAAGAACCTTTCAGGCAAAGAACAGCCTGACAGCGGATGGTGTTGTGGGTGCAGCAACCGCAAAGAAGCTCTTTGCCAGTTCGGCAGTTAAAAGCACTACCTCGGGTGGGGTATACTCCGACGCAGACTATCAGCTTCTGGCCAGGATAATCTCCGCCGAATCCAGAGGTGAGCCTTATATCGGCCAGGTGGCGGTTGGCGCGGTCATTATGAATCGCGTAGATCATGCCTCTTTTCCCGATACCATTGCCGGTGTAGTCTACCAACCGGGTGCCTTTACGGCGGTAACGGACGGCCAGATTAATGAACCCGTACAAAGTTCCTGCTTCCGCGCCGCAAAAGAAGTCTTAAATGGTTCTGATCCTTCTGGGGGTGCTCTCTATTATTACAACCCGCAAAGAACCACCAACCAGTGGATACGCTCTCGCCTGGTGATCAAAGTGATCGGCATCCATAATTTCTGTAAATAAAACAAACACCTAGCACATGACAGTACCGCCAGATATTAGTTCCTGTGAAAGTGCCAACTGCCTTCTCTCTTGCTCTCAAGTAAATTTAATATTGCGTTTTATAGTCAATTAAACTTAAAAACTGGCTATATATAAAACGTCATTTTCTTCCCCCGCCGAAGGCGGGGGAAGAAAATATAAGATTGTTTTCAAGTTAATCGGCTACACATTATATCAAATTTTGAAATCGTCAAAAGCTTAAAAATTTAAACAACGGCTACTGTTTTTGACAGAGACCGTTGTTTTCTCATACTTATTTCGATTTAAGCGTCAATAATCCTGCCCTATGAAAGCAGCAAAATGAGTGGCCTAATCCCCGTTGTAAGCAGTACAATCGTTTATATTTTCTATATCGGGCAGCATTATCCAATTTCCTTGCAAAGCTTTTCTGCCGAGTTTTCAATTGCGGTCAGCATGTACTCTCTTGAAAAGCGAGTGATGGGAAGGCGGTCGCGGGGTTCCATCTTTAAATGCTTCATTGTATTGTCCATCTGGACAAGGCAGTTAACAGCCCCGTTGCCCGTGCCGCCCGCCGCCGCTATCACAATGCATTTTTTGCCGGGGAGCGCATCCCCTTTGGCTTCAAATCGCCTTAGTCGGTCGTAAAAGGCTTTCGCCGGTTCGCTCATCTCGTGCCAGTAAACGGCTGTGATAATAATGACGGCCTCGGCTTCCTTATGGAGCCTTCTTAACTCTTCAAAGTCGTCCCCGATGACGCAGACGCCATTCTTATCTTTGCAGGCACCCCATCCGTTACCGCAAACGCGGCATCTTTCCATTTGAAGGCTGTTAAGATGGATACTCACCGGCTGCTTCCCTCCGCGGATGACCCCCTTGCAAGCGCTTTCATGGCAGGCTGCGGTTAAACCATCTTTGTTGGGGCTTGCCCAGACAATTAATACAGACATGACATGTCCTCCCTCTCTAATTGATACTCGTCACCTATATTATAGCGCATATTCTTATGTGAAGCACTATGAATTGCATTATAGATCACCAATTGCGTCATAATCTATAGGTGCCATACACAATTTGTATGGCACAATGTTGTCATATATTTGCATCATACCTTTTTGTATGACAATCTTATGGCAAATTGTAAATTCACAAAACAGCAATTATACTTTTTATAGTTGATTAATTTGAAAACAAGCTTGTGATTTCTTCCCCCGCCTTCGGCGGGGGAAGAAAATGACGTTTTATATATAGCCAGTTTTTAAGTTAATTGGCTATAAAGATAAAAGAGCGATGATCAGGTTCTATTTTCCCAACCTGCATTTTTTCTGTATTCTTGTCACGTATTATGATTCAAAAAACCCCCGCGCAAATTGCGCGGGGGTTTGCCATAAAATTCTTAGGCGGCTAAAGGGGTAAGATTCTTGGGCTTATATCGATTGATTGCGGCCGCATTCTGTGTAAAGCTCAGTTTCTGTGCCTCATCGGCAAGAAGGGTCTGGAATGCGTCCTTGCGTAGAGTCTTTCTGACAGAATCCTCATAGCCCGCCAAATCCTCCTTGCTAGAAAGGATCTCGCCCTTCACATAAACAATATAATAGGAATCATTTTCATAAAGAGTAGCTTGGCCTATGACTGCTTTGTCAAAGAGGCTGGTTAATAGGTCTGCTGGGTATGAAGTGCTGGAACGCTCCACAATGACGTCCTGCGTATAGCCGTAATAATTCATATCATCGATCGCGGACGCTTGTGACGATGATGCCGTACTGGAAGACGCCGCTGAACTCGAGGACGCTGCTGAACTCGAAGACGCTGCTGAACTCGAAGACGCTGCCGCTTCGGAACTTCCTTGTAACGCCTTTTCCGTCGCTGCTATTTTCATATCTTCGTCCAGTTTAACGCTTTCAATGATAATTTTCGAGAAGCTTTCACCTGCATTGGCACGCTTCACATAATTATTGACGCGGGTTTTTTCTACCGCAAGCTGGTCGCTTGTCATTTCCTCATTTGTTGCAGAATCAAGCTTTGAAACAACAAGATATTTCATTCTGGCATAATCTTTTTTAAAAAGAGTATCCATTTCAGCCTGAGGCACAGGAGTCTTACCCTCTGCTCCATAATAATAATCAAAAAGAAGATCGTTTTTCAGTTCGTTTTCGACAAGCTTCTTCAGCGTTTCCTGAGATATTCCGTTTTTGAGATAAGAGGCGGAATATTTGTCCCATTGGCTTGCAAGCTGAGTGAGCGCCGATGTCAGTGTTTCACTAGAAACTTCAAGCTTGAGTTCCTTGGCCAGTGCTTCCACGGCCGCATACTCCTTGGTCATACGCAAAGCTTCTTGATTAATCCAGTCAGAAGCGTCTTTTTCTTCCACCTTCTTCTTCCAAAGCTCTGTGGCCTTCGATACCCCAGCCTTGTTTAAAGCAGAATAATAGTTAACCAACTGATTGTAGATATATATGCCAGCAGGGATCTTTTCTCCTCCAGCGGTAGCCGCATAGGTCGTATTACCTCCAAATGCACATCCTGTGAGGGAAAATACCATCGCCGACATGATAAGGCAGGCAAGTAGTCTTTTTGTCACTTTCAATTTTCAGTCCTCCCGATTCCTTTTACCATGACATTATAACCGAGCCATATAGAAATGTCCAGTGAAAGCTTTTTTCACATTTCAGCATTCCCAATTGAATTGTAGAATTAATTCATGCTCTTCCCCCGCCTTCGGCGGGGGAAGAGCATATCTTATTTTGCAATCATTAGTGGAATTGCTGTAACCCAGAGTAGTTTAAAGATTTCTTATGATAGCTTTGGCAGGATATTTCGTTCTATTCGCCGCTTGCCGCCTCGGGTGGCGGGGTCATGGCGGTGAGAATTTCCCGAAGGGCCGCAATGGGTGTCTGACCTTTTGCAGTACGCACTGAATAATAAGGTTTGAGTCCAGCATTCACCATAACGCGCCCCTTTAACCTGCCTGCCAAAATGGCGGCCTGACCTGGGTCAAGGTGCTCGGGATAGAGAAGAAATGCGTCCCCGCGTTGGGATATCTCTCGAATACCCAACCCTGCGGCCGTGTTGCGAACAAGAGCCACATCCACCAACCCCGCCACAGCTGGCGGAATATCGCCAAAGCGATCGATCAACTCGTCAATCAGATCGCCAGAATCTTCGTCGGTACGGATGGCGGCGATTTTTTTATAGACATCCAGGCGTTGGGAAAGATTTGGTATATACTCCTCCGGAATGTGGGCGCCGATTTGCACATCCACCGTGCATTCAGCCGAGCGAACCACTGGTTTGCCCTGTTGCTCACTGACTGCCTCAGAGAGAAGCCGCAAGTACATCTCGTAACCAACCGCCTCCATATGCCCGTGCTGCTGAGCACCAAGGATGTTACCCGCCCCCCGGATCTCCATATCGCGCATGGCGATGCGGAAACCCGATCCAAAAGACGTAAACTCCCGGATTGCTGAAAGGCGCTTTTGGGCGATCTCGCTGATGGCCTTCGAGCGGTTAAAGGTAAAATAGGCATAGGCCCTCCGATTTGAGCGACCTACCCGCCCGCGCAGCTGATAAAGCTGGGACAAGCCCATCCGATCAGCATCTTCAACGATCAGGGTATTACAAGTGGGCACGTCTACACCAGTCTCGATAATGGTCGTGCAGACAAGAATATCAATATCCTGCTCGACAAGACGCCTCCAAATACGGGACAGTTCCTCCTCGCTCATCTGGCCATGGGCGCAGACCACCCGTGCGTCAGGCAACAGTTTGCGAATTCTCTCCGCACAGCCGTCAATGGATTCTATGCGGTTATGGAGATAGAATACCTGACCACCTCGGCGCACTTCGCGCTTCATCGCCTCAGCCAGAACCCCGGGATCCTCCTCCAGAACATAGGTCTGAACCGGATGACGATCCTGGGGCGGTTCATCGATCACAGACATATCCCTGATGCCGGAAAGTGCCATATTGAGTGTCCGGGGAATCGGGGTGGCCGATAGGGTAAGAACGTCCACTTCACTTCTTAATTCTTTAAAACGCTCTTTATGGGCAACGCCGAAGCGCTGTTCCTCATCAATCACGCATAGGCCCAGATCTTTAAAGGCCACATCCTTTTGAATCAGGCGGTGAGTTCCGATAACGATGTCCACGACGCCTCGTTTGACCTCTTTAATAACCTCAAGCTGTTCTTTAGCTGTGCGAAAACGCGATAACAGCTCGACGTGTATCGGATAGCCAGCCAAACGGTTTTTAAAGGTTTGGAAGTGCTGCCATGCCAGAATAGTGGTAGGAACAAGAACAGCACACTGCTTCGAATCCATTACGCATTTAAAAGCAGCGCGAAGCGCCACCTCAGTTTTACCAAAGCCCACATCTCCGCAAAGTACCCTGTCCATCGGGCGCTCAGACTCCATGTCAGCTTTGATCTCGGCAATACAGCGGAGCTGGTCATCCGTTTCCTCATAGGGAAAACGTGCCTCGAAGCCCGTTTGCCAGTCTCCATCTGCTGAAAAGGCGAAACCCATCGCCTGCTGCCGCGCGGCATAAAGCTTTATGAGCTCACCCGCCATGTCGGCGACCGCTTTTTTAACTCTTGTACGGGTTTTCATCCACTCAGCCGAGCCTAATTTGCTCAGCTTGACGGAAGAATCTTCCCGGGGACCTATATAGCGCGATACAAGATCGAGCTGGGTCACCGGTACGAAGAGGGTATCGGTCCCCGCATAGCGGATACGGATATAATCCTTGACAACCCCCTGTATCTCACGCTTGATAATTCCTTCAAAGACGCCGATACCGTGGGTGACATGCACAACATAATCACCGGGCGTCAGATCGGAAAGGCTGCGGATCGCATCGCCCGCCGCCTTGGTCTTAAACTTCTTTTTCGTCCCTGCGGTACGAAGATGAGCGATTAGGGCAAATTTAATCTCAGGGTACTCGAACCCAGACGACAGATGTCCCCCACTTACAAGGACCTGCCCCCCTCTGTACACGCCCTCTCCCCGAAAAAGATGGGCGTCAATCCCCTCTTGGACCAGATCGTCGACAAGGGCTGTGGCACCCTTATCCGTTCCCGCCAGTACCATGACGCTAAAGCCGCGGTTTACATACCCCTGTATATCCTCTAAAAGAGGGGGAAGTTCGCCTCCCCACGGGGCCATTTGTAGGGCGCGTACACTATAAATCTCCCTAAGGCTGATGTCGGCGAACGTTCGAGCGAAGGTGTCGAGGATAATCCCCCTTTTCTCCGTGGCAGCAAGAACACGTGAAAAGCCTTCGCAGTAGCGGTCGCAGCCTGGGAAGCAAAGCCCTTCTTCGAAAAGGATTTTTAGGTCCTCCTGCTGCTGCCACTCTTGATTTTTTAGTGTTTCCCGCTGGGCGATGGGGTCAGAAAGAAACAGAATACCATTTCCGCCCGGTGCCGCGGAAAGATAGTCGAAAAGAGTGGCGGGTTTCGAATAAATGAGGGGGAGATAGCGGTCGAGATTATTAATCTCCAATCCGTTTGTAAGTCTTTCCATATCCCGTTCGATGTGAGAGCGGGCAAGCTGTGCCACTTTGCCCTTTACGGTACTGGCGGTACGCAACAGAGCAAGCATTTCCCCAGGCGAAGAAAAAAGCACCTCTCTTGCCGGAGAAACAGTAACCTTTTTCATGGTGTCATCGCGGCGCTGGGTGTCCAGCTTAAAGGTGGAGATGCTATCAATCTCATCCCCCCAAAACTCGATACGGCAGGGATCCGCCGAACCGGGCGAAAAAAAGTCAACAATCCCGCCACGGTGGGCAAACTGACAGACGCCGTCCACCTGATCCCGCCGCTGGTAACCCGCGGCGGAAAGTATGACAATCAGCCCCTCCGGTCCGCCGGAAAAGCTTGCGTTAATACAGTGCGTACGTTCTACAAGAACACCGGGGGGAATTGTATATTGAAGCGCACCCTCAGCCGAAGCTACGATTACCCCCCCACTGCTCGAAAACTGGCGAAGGGCGTTGAGTCGGATAAACTCGTACTCCCTCGAGACTCCCTCGACGTCCCGCATGACAAGTTCCCTTACGGGATAGTAAAGGGCTCGCTCAGTCCCCGCGAAAGCATTGATATCCTCGACAAGGCGCACGGCCGATGCGTCGTCAGGTGTGATGACCATGGCGGCGCGTCCCGTTTCTTCACAGACTGCTTCGATCATGTGGGCCTTGTGAATGGCAGACAGCCCCACGCAGCAAAGGGGAAATCTGTCAGAGGATACCCCCCCGCAAATTTCCCGAAATTCTTTCATGTTCTCAAGTATGCCGGAAAGTCCTAACATAGTGCCTCCGAACCCGGTATCGTCATGGATTTCATCTATCCGTTGAATTTATTCATTGCATCGGTAACATGACCGGAAAGAATAAGCGACAGCGCACTGTCAGCACGGATCACAGCCTCGTCCACCTGTTTTTTTTCCTCAGAGGAAAATCTAGACAGCACCCAGTCTTTCATATCAAAGTCGGGATGTGTCCTGTCACCGACTCCGATCTTAATGCGGGGAAAGCTGTCACTTCCCAGAAGATAAATAATATTCTTAATCCCGTTATGGCCGCCATCCGAGCCCTTTAACCGTATTCTTAAGCGTCCGGGGGCAAGCGAGATATCATCATAGATAACCACTAGATTTTCACTTTGCAATTTATAATAGCTAAGGGCTGCCTGTACCGCCTGTCCGGAAAGATTCATAAAGGTGGAGGGCTTCATTAAAAGTACACGCTTTCCCTCAAGCATTCCCTCACCGACGAGGGATTTGAAGCGGATTTTATCAATTTTTACACCGCGGTTTTCGGCAATTTTGTCCAGCGCCATAAATCCAGTGTTGTGGCGGGTATCAGTATACCTTGATCCGGGATTCCCCAACCCCACGACGATAAATTCCACAGCCCCGATAGGGGCAGGGCCTCTTCTATCGAAAATATTTTTTATATTATTCAGCATGCGGTCCTCCAGTTGTCTTCCCTTTATACTAACGCGAATGCTCACGCGCAAAAGCTCGAAATTTGTTTTTACCGATTGCCAGACTCCCGGCCAGAACCCGTGCCGCCCCCTTTTCCGGCCATACACCCTTTCTGCGCAGTCCGACCCAAATTCTTTTCTTTAGAACATTGTTTTGACTTTTTCACAATAAGGGTTGAAAAAGTAAATAATAACAAATGCTCTTTAAAAAGTAAACGGGTTAGCGCAAAGGTATAAGGAGAAAAGGGGGTAGGGGACAGGTTCTATAAAAAATCGTTAACCTTTTCCTCGCCGAAGGCGAGGCAATCAAACCAGAAAAGTTAGGCCAAAAGGGTGAGAAACGGACTTGTCCGAATAGATGCGCTCGATGGCCTCGGCAAAGACGGGCGCAACAGGAAGGGTCTTGATTTTGCCGCTGGGGGTATTCTTGGTGAGGGGTATGGTATCAAGAATGACAAGCTCTTTGATCGGGCTTGCTTCAAGGCGCTCAAGGGCAGGGCCGGAAAGAACGCCATGGGTGGCGCAGGCATAAACTTCAGCACAGCCACCCTTTTCTATAAGAGCGGGTAGCGGCGTGGCAGAGAGTACCGGCGGTATCGATCAAATCGTCGATTAAAATAACTTTTTTGCCAGCAACATCTCCAATGATGTTCATGACCTCAGAGACGTTGGCACGGGGGCGGCGCTTGTCGATAATGGCGATGGCGGTGTCGAGGCGCTCGGCGAATTTGCGTGCGCGGGTGACAGAGCCTAAATCGGGAGAAGAGACAATCATTTCATCTCTCGGCACACCCTTAAATTTCTCTATGTAATAGGGTGCAAGCAATGGGACGCCCAGCAGGTGATCCACAGGAATATTAAAGAAGCCCTGAATCTGAGGTGCGTGCAGATCCATCGTGAGTACTCTGTCCGCTCCCGCGGCAGTGATCAAGTCGGCGACAAGCTTTGCAGAAATCGGGTCTCTGGCCTTTGCCTTACGGTCCTGTCTTGCATAGCCATAATAGGGCATGACTGCGGTGATTCTTCCCGCAGAGGCGCGTTTAAACGCATCAATGGCGACCAAGAGCTCCATTAGATAATCATTCACCGGCTGACAGGTGGACTGGACGATGAATACATCCGAGCCGCGCACCGACTCGTTCATGTTGATGCCGATCTCGCCGTCGGAAAAAGTGGAAACTACCATGTCTCCTAGAGGCAACCCCAGATGTCTGGCAATTTGTTTCGCCCACCGCGGGATTGGCATTGCCGGTAAAAATTTTGATATCCTTGCCATGAAGATTCATTTGAAACGACTCCCCTCAACTAATAAAACAAATATGTTAAACCTATATAATACCTTGTATAGTTGATTAACTTGAAAACAAGCTTGTGATTTCTTCCCCCGCCTTCGGCGGGGGAATATACAAGGTTATAGAGCAGTGGTTATTTTAATTTTCTGCGTTCTTATTTTTGTCATCTTTCTGTCGTCCAAGCCGCCAGCCGGGCTTTGTCGTCTGACGCGCCCGCCCGATAGTAAGTGCTTGTGGCGGAACATCCTCGGTTACGGTGGTACCCGCCGCAACATAACCACCGCTTCCCACCGTTACCGGTGCAATCAGGTTGGAATTGCAACCCACAAAGGCCCCGTCTTCCACCGTTGTGCGGTACTTGTTTTGGCCGTCATAGTTGACGGTGACAACCCCGCATCCGATATTCACTCCGGCGCCGATGTCGCTGTCCCCCAGATATGTCAGGTGAGCCGTGGAGCTGCCCTTTCCGATGGCAGTATTCTTTATCTCGACAAAGTTGCCAATTTTCACACCGTCCGCGATTTTACAGTTTGGTCTAAGCTGAGCAAAGGGACCTATCCTAACGCCGCTGCCGACAACCGAACAGTCAATCTGGCTTTGGTTAATCACAGAGCCGCTTCCGATCTCGCTTTGCATGATGCGGCTGTTTGGCCCGATCACACAGTCTTCGCCGATGACGGAGGTGCCGGTGATGATCGTGCCGGGGAGGATGCGGCTGCCAGCGCCGATTTGGACGTCGGGGGAGATGATCACCCCGTCGGTGATGAGAATATCTACCCCCAGATCATAAAGCCTGTCGAGGACCGAGTCTCTGGCCACAGCATTAAGCGCGGCAAGCTGGCGCCTGTCATTGGCTCCCATGAATATCCGGCTGTCCTTTGCGGTGTATATACCTACCGATTTTTTGAGTATTCCCATCACATCGGTAAGATAGTATTCATGCTGGGTGTTATCACAGCCAAGCCGGGGAAGAGCCTCAAGAAGAGCTTCCGCCTTAAACCAATAAACACCCGGGTTGATCTCATGAATCAAATATTCTTCAGGGCTTGCGTCCGCCGCCTCGACAATACGGTCAAAAACGCCCTCTTTTCGCAGAATCCGACCATATCCGGCTGGATCGTTCATCAGAACGGTGACCATGGTGGCCGCGTATCCCCCCGCCTTGTGAACGGCATAGGAATGGGCTATGGTCTCTCTGTCAACAAAGGGGGCGTCTCCATATAAAACTAGTACATCGTCCTCCGCCACCAAGCGGATAAAAGCCTCTGCCGCCATCACAGCGTGTCCGGTGCCCCGGCGTTCGGTCTGTACTGCGGTTTTCACCCCGGCAGGAAGAATTTCTAAAATCTTTCCGGGTGCGGGTGAAATGACTACACATGTGCGCTCATTCGCAATGCCCGCACCGACAACCGAGTCCAACACCCAAGAGAGCATTGGTTTAAAAAGAACCTCGGCCATCACCTTCGGCTCTTTGGACATCATACGCTTTCCATCGCCCGCGGCGAGAATTATAGCAGCCTGCTGACTCAATCGAATCACCTCACCTTTATATTATGGCAACTTTCTTGTTCTAATGCAAGTCGAAAGAGACAGGTTGCGTCACTTTTGGCTATCTGTCTGAAAACAAGTTCACTCGGGAGTGTGTATGCACACTTAACACAAGACCGATAGCCAAATAGTTGATCAAAACCGAGGTCCCCCCCGCAGAAAGGAAGGGAAGTGGAATTCCAACTACAGGAAGCACGCCAAGACACATGCCAAGATTGACCACTATGTGAAAAGCAAACATAGCAAAAACCCCCACGCAGATATAACATCCCATAGAGTCCTTTGCCATGTTGGCGTCGGCAAGTATCTTGATGCAGATAATGGTCAGAAGAACGATAATACCAAGCGAGCCGACGAAGCCCAGCGCTTCACCGGCAAAGGCAAAAATAAAGTCGTTTTGTATTTCGGGAACATAATTGTGCGCACCGCCTAGCACCCCCTTGCCCCAAACCTGTCCAGACCCGATGGAAAGGCTGGCGAGGTACTGCTGCCAACCTCTGCCGAGGGGATCAGCGGAAGGGTTGAAAATGGTCAGGACACGGGCTCTTTTGTCCGCATCCATGAGAACAAACCAGACCATGGGCAGGGACGCCAGCGCGGCCACTACTGCTGAAATAACATATATCCAGCTTATGCCCGCTGTAAATATCATCATGCAGAAGATGAACAAAAACACAAGAGCGGTACCGTCGTCCCCCTGAAGCATTACCATCACTACGGGAATCGCTCCGTGAATGCACAACTGCAGCATACGCAAGCGGGTGTTGATGCTTCCCTTCACTGTCTCAAGATGAAGGGCAAAAGAAAGGATAAAAGCCAGCTTCAACAGCTCGGCCGGTTGGAACGTCCCCCCGACAAACGGGATACGCAGCCATGCCTTATCGTCGATATAGGAGGCGCGTTGTATCCCAACCACATAGGTGAGAAGCATTAAAAAAATCCCAGCCGGCAAATAAAACTTATAAAGCCCCGCCAAAGAGCGATAATCAAAACGAGAAAGAATAACTGCGCCGACAATCCCCAGGGCGGTAGCAATAAGTTGGGTAAACAGCTGCCTTTTCGAAGCCATTTTCGACTCATAAATCCCCACAAGCAAAAAAAATGCCAAGCCCGCTTGTCGCAAGACAACAGGTAACCAGCAGTTTGTCAACCGATCGTATATAGCCGGTCAAGGCCCTTGCGATCTTCTTCAAGAAAACACCTCATAATAATGATGCAAAATTTAAATGGCACTATTTTTAGATATCTTGCTCCCATCGACGAAAGCGGGGAAAGATTTTCTGTTCAAAAATATATTTAAAATCGAATCGGTATAAACTATTATCAATGAGATAAGTATAGTATTTTTTTGTCATTCCTGCAATACTTTAGCAGTTTTCTAAATAAACGGATCTCTTTCTATTTGTCTGCCTGTACATGCACGGGACCAAAAAGTCTTTTAAAAGGATTGACAAAGTGCGTGAAAGATATGATTTCTATTAAAAATTCCGTGGAAAAGCTTTCTTTGCCATGTTATAATATATTGTAATTTCTATCAGAAAGCTACTGTTGTTTTAATAGATAACATCATTTTATAAAGGAGGTTAAACACAATGCTCTCAGATATTGAGATCGCGCAGAAGTCGTCCATACTTCCAATCACCCGTATTGCAGAGAAACTTGGCATTGCGTCTGAAGAGCTTGAGCCCTATGGCCAGTTCAAAGCAAAAATTTCAGACCGGGTCGAAGAACGTTTGAAAAATGTGCCTGACGGCAACCTTGTCCTTGTAACCGCCATTAATCCCACCCCTGCGGGCGAGGGAAAAACGACCACCACCGTGGGTCTCGGTATGGCTTTAAACCGTATTGGCAAAAAAGCTATCATTGCCCTGCGTGAGCCCTCTCTCGGCCCTGTCTTTGGCATAAAGGGCGGAGCAGCCGGCGGCGGTTATTCTCAGGTCATCCCGATGGAGGATATCAACCTTCATTTCACCGGCGATATGCATGCCATCACCGCAACCAACAACCTTTTGTGCGCTATATTGGACAATCATCTCCAACAAGGGAATCTACTGGGCATCGATCCGAGAAGAATTCTTTTTAAACGTTGTATGGATATGAACGACCGCGCCATCCGGGATATTGTCATTGGCCTTGGCGGCAAGCCAAACGGTGTTCCCCGCGAGGACAGCTTCCAGATCACCGTTGCCAGCGAGGTCATGGCAATTCTCTGTCTGGCGATGAACATTTCCGACTTAAAGGACCGTCTTGGACGTATCCTGGTGGCCTATACCTATGACGGACGCCCGGTTTACGCGGCCGACCTTAAGGTCCACGGCGCCATGGCTGCTCTTTTAAAAGATGCATTAAAGCCGAACCTTGTCCAGACACTGGAGAATACCCCCGCCCTCATGCATGGCGGCCCGTTCGCCAATATTGCTCACGGCTGCAACTCGGTGCGCGCCACTAAGCTGGGGCTGAAGCTGGGCGATTATCTGATCACCGAGGCGGGCTTTGGCTCAGACTTGGGAGGCGAAAAATTTATGGACATCAAATGCCGCGCAGCAGGACTTACGCCCTCTTGTGTGGTCATCGTCGCAACGGTTCGCGCTCTGAAGCACAATGGCGGCGTCTCAAAAGCCCAGCTTTCTGAAGAGAACATTCACGCCGTCATCAAGGGTGGGGTCAATCTTGCTGCCCATATTGAAAATATGCGCAGCTTTGGCGTTCCCGTCGTGGTCGCAGTCAACCGATTTGCCTCGGACACCGAGGCTGAGCTCTCTATCGTGGCTGAAATTTGCCGTGAAAACCACGCCGATTTCTCGATTTGTGAACACTTCTCCAAGGGGAGTGCCGGTGCAGAAGATCTGGCCAATAAGGTAGTCGCTGCCTGCAAGACCCCATCCGCTTATAAACCTCTTTACAGCCTTGACCTTACGATAAAAGAAAAAATATCCGCCATCGCTACCTGCATCTACGGCGCCTCGGGAGTCAACTACACCGCTGCCGCCGAAAAGGGGATTAAAGACATCGTCGCCCTGGCAAAGGACAAGCTGCCGATCTGCATGGCAAAAACCCAATATTCTCTCTCTGACAATGCCGCTCTTCTGGGACGTCCTACCGGCTTCGAGCTAACCGTGCGGGAAATCCGTTTGTGTGCAGGTGCAGGCTTTATCGTTGCCATCACCGGTGATATCATGACCATGCCCGGACTTCCCAGCTCACCCGCCGCCGAAAGGATCGACATCGACAGCGATGGAGTGATTACAGGGTTATTTTAATGGGTAACTATATTACCAGAAGTCCAAAGGAAACATATGACCTTGCCTTTCAACTGGGCGCCACTCTTTCCCCCGGCGATGTCCTCGCCTTTCGTGGGGGAATGGGCGCAGGTAAAACCGCTTTTACCCATGGGCTTGCTGCTGGACTCTCTTTGGATGACCACGTTTCAAGCCCTACTTTCGCCCTGATTAACGAGTACCAGGGTGGGGAAAAGAAGCTCTGCCACATGGATATGTACCGTGTGCAGGGTCTTGAGGGGGCCATATCCACAGGCTTCTTTGACTATCTGGACGGGGAATGGATACTGGCAGTGGAATGGAGCGAAAATATCGCCGCAGCCCTGCCTGAAAACGCCATAACCGTTGAGATTCTAATTGTGGATGAACTTACCAGACAAATTACTATTAAGGGGGGAAGGCTTTGAGAATTTTGGCGTTGGACAGTTCTTCTCTCTCTGCCTCCTGTGCCCTTCTTTGCGACGGAGTTTTGGAGGGAGAGGGGTACATTAACCGTGGCCTGACCCACTCTGAGACCCTGATGCCAATGGTGGAGGATATGCTCCACCGTACGGGGATAGCCCTTCGGGAGGTTGACCTGTTCGCCACCGCCATTGGCCCCGGCTCGTTTACCGGTCTTCGCATAGGAATAGCAGCGATAAAGGGGATGGCTTTCGCACTTGACAAGCCCTGTGTTCCCGTCTCCACCCTGGAAGGACTTGCCTATACTTCAAGTCTTTTTGAGGGCAATATTTGTCCCGTTCTGGATGCACGTGTGGGACAGATTTATACCGCCCTTTTTAGTTGTCATGACGGAGTTTTGAGTCGGTGTATGCCGGATACCGCCACGACGTTTTTGGAACTGGCCGAATGTTTGCCTGCCCATACGCTCTTAGTGGGTGACGGGGCAATGCTTGCCTATGATAAGCTCTCCGGCCGTGTGGAAGGGTTGCGTCTTCCACCCGCCCACCTTTGTTTTCAGCGGGCAAGTGGCATCGCCCTTGCAGCCATGCACACATCCCCCATCAGCGCGGATGCACTATCACCAGTATATCTACGCCTCCCCCAAGCCGAGAGGGAACGTATAGCCAGAGAAAACAGTGAACCGCCCCAACTGTCTCATCACTAAATACTTCTGCTCGAGGAATATTTAAACTCTATCTGCCCCGAAGCAGATAGACAGAACGAAATCCTTGACACAGCACCAAAAAACGGAATACGGAGGACTATCATGATCGCTTTAGGTTCAGACCATGGCGGCTTCACCTTAAAAGAGGCGGCTAAAGAATATCTGGTCTGTAAGGGCATACCTTTTAAGGATTTTGGCACCATGGACGGTACAAGCTGTGATTATCCTGAAATCGCCGCAGAAGTGGGCCATGCAGTCGCGGGCGGAGAGTTTGAAAAAGGTTTGCTTTTCTGTGGCACAGGCATTGGCGTTTCCATCGCCGCCAACAAGATTAAAGGCGTTCGCGCCGCCTGCTGTTCGGACAGTTTTTCCGCCAAATATACCCGTCTTCATAATGATGCTAATATTCTATGTCTGGGCGGACGTGTGGTAGGAGAAGGCCTTGCCCTTGAGCTGATAGAGCTATTCCTTTCCACTCCCTTCGAGGGTGGGCGCCATGCCAGACGGGTGGATTTAATCACCACACTAGAAAACAGCTGAGATACTCTATGGCCATTTTCTAAATAATCTGGATTTCTTTCCACCCCCCTGCCTACGATGGGGCAGAGTTTTATTTATAAATTTGCTATATATTCGAAAGGAGCCATACAATGCAAAGCCCAATTATCACAGACCACCCGCTGATACAGCATAAGCTCACCCTGCTCAGAGATAAAAACACCACTTCAAAGGATTTTAGAGAGCTAATCGGCGAGATCTCCATGCTCATGTGCTACGAGGCAACCAGAGACCTTCCCCTGATGGATGTCGAAATTGAAACGCCTATGGCCATGGCCAAAACAAAGGTTCTGGCCGGACGCAAGCTGGCTTTTGTCCCGATTCTCAGGGCAGGGCTTGGCATGACGGACGGTATGCTTGCCCTTGTGCCGGCTGCCAAGGTCGGGCACATTGGCATCTACCGCGACCCAGAGACTCATCTTCCCATTGAGTATTATTGCAAAATGCCGTATGACATTGCGGAACGCGACGTCATTATTCTGGACCCGATGCTGGCCACCGGCGGAAGCGCTATAGATGCGGTCAACTCGATCAAACAAAAAGGCGCTAAGAGCATCAAGTTCGTCTGCATCATCGCCGCGCCAGAAGGTGTGGCGGCTCTTTCCAAGGCTCACCCGGAGGTTTCTATCTACGCAGCGGCCCTCGACGAAAAGTTGGATGAGAGCCGCTATATCATCCCGGGTCTGGGCGATGCAGGTGACAGAATTTTCGGCACAAGATAATGTTTGCGTTATACAAAATCCCTTTTGTTGCACGGGTAACTCTGCAACAGAAGGGATTTTTATTGCCATGTTTATATATAGCCAATTAACTTAAAAACTGGCTATATATAAAACGTCATTTTCTTCCGCCGCCTTCGGCGGAGGAAGAAATCACGCTACATTGTCAAGCCAAATGCGACAGTTCGAGCAGAAAGAGCTGGGAAGGTGTATTCCAATTAAGACATTTTCGGGGTCTGTTGTTTATAAGCAGAAGAGAAGAAGATAGGTTTTGATGTGAAACAGTGGACAGAACAGTACCTTTCGGAAAGAACTCTCTGAGCAAACCGTTACCGTACTCATTGCTTCCTCTCTGACGCGGACAATATGGATCAGCGAAATAAAGAGTTAAGCCTAGATCTTTCTGGATTACATCATAACAGGCAAATTCACCGCCACGATCTGTTGTTGCTGTTTTGAATGTGCCTTGTGGCAATAAAGTGTGCAGGTGCTTGATTGCAGCTTCCATGGAAGCTGCCGTTCGATCAGGAATGGGAACGGCTGTATAGAACCTTGTTTTTCGTTCCACAAAGGTGGCCAAGCAACTACTGGAACCCCTAGAGGAAACCACCGTATCAAGTTCCCAATGCCCAAATGTTTCTCTGGTATATACCTCTTTCGGTCTCTTGCGGATAGAAGTACCACGAGCATAATGCGCAAGATTTTTACAGCTTCTCTTTTTTCCATTACGGCGCAGCACATCTGCGGTGAGTCCGTTCAGTCGTCCGGCATAAAGCCAGTTGTATATTGTTTTAAAGCTCAGTTGGCTTGAAGTAACGGTATGTGATATTTGTTCTGGCGACCAGGTCTCTTTCAGCTTTTCTGCCACAGCTGCGCACAACTCCTCGTTCCATTTCCCTTGAGGTTTGCTGTTGTGCCGTTTCTTCTGGTAATCCAGTTGTGCTTCTTCTGCGTTATACGCTCGGGCACCGTAAAAACGTTTCAATTCTCTAGCGATACTGCTGTGGTGACATCCCAGACGTGATGCGATTTTCCGGGTCGTATATCCGATTTGACGGAGTTCCTCTATCTTTCCTCGTTCGAATGTTGTAAAATGGTGGTGGCTCATGGCTGCCTCCTTGTGTGAATGTTGTTGTTGCAAACTCTATTCTACACGTTTTGGCCGCCTTGGGCTATCTTTTTTCTGTCGCATTTCATTTTACAATGTAGCAATTGGCTATAACTTGCAGGGCCATAAGGTGGAAAGAACCTGACATGCCTCAAAAAAGCTCTTACATGGAGCAGTGGACGAAAATACGAGAAGCGCTCCTATGAAGCGCTTCTCAATTTTTTATATTATGTTTTGTTATTGTACCGACTTAGTCGGGTATCATATTATGGACCCTTTTGACTTGCGCCTGGACTTCTCCCACTCATTTTCAGTGGGCGCCAGCACTATCTGTCGCTGGGCACCCATTCCCCTTGAACATAAAAAATGAAATCGTCAATATCGCCTGGCGCAGTCATCCAGCCCTCGCTGGGCGGTTCAGAGCGCTCAGGGGATACCAGTACGCGCGTAAATTCCTCCACGGTGAACCTCCCCCTCTCTTTAGAAACTTCTACTATCATATGCGTGTTCTCGGTTTTGCATACCATTTTTTTATTAGCAAATCAAAAACCATTTTGTAACTGCAACTCTTTCTCTCTTTTGTGCAATAGAAATAAGATGCAGATAATACCTTTAGCGATTGAACATCGTCTGATACTAATTTCATATAAAAAGGCAATAGATATAAAATTAGTTGTTTTTTAAAAAGAAAATAGTATGATAAGCACGCTTAGGATTGTTGTTATATTGATTTTTGCACAAAAAGAAACCATGTTTACACTTTGCCCATCTTTGGAGAAAAAAATCTTATGAAGAAAGTCTATATGATATTTCATAATTATGGAATTTACCGGACTTCAAGTTGATATTTTCCAATATCGAAAGTATAATATACTATTGTGATATCAAAACATCAGTTTCTTGACAACTATCAGATGATTATGTGATATTCAGATAAAACGGCAGGAGGTTTTGTGCGTGCTTTACACATATGGAAGCTTTTTCAGATCAATGAAGGGCCACCGCATCACCCTAATTGGCATAGGGGTCAGTCACACCGCGTTAATTGAGAAACTCTGCAAAGCAGGCTCGATTGTCACAGTGCTTGACCGCCGCGCCCGCGAGGCCATTGGCGAGGAATTGTGTACCCGCCTTGAGAGTATGGGGGCGACGCTTTGCCTCGGCGAAGACTATCTCGAGCATATGGATGGAGAGATCATCTTTCGCACCCCGGGGATGAAATTTCTTACCCCAGCCCTTACCGCTGCCAGACAGCGTGGAGCCGTAGTTACCAGTGAGTTGGAGCTGTTCTTGGAGCTTTGCCCCTGTCCCGTATACGGTATCACCGGTTCGGACGGAAAGACCACGACGGCCACTCTGATTGCCAAGCTGCTGGAATCCACCGGGAGAAAGGTTCATCTTGGGGGAAATATCGGTCGTGCCCTTTTGCCCATCGTTGATGAGGTTTCTGCTGATGATTTTGCCGTGGTTGAATTATCCAGCTTTCAACTGATCTCGATGCGCCATTCGCCCGATGTGGCAGTGGTAACCAATTTAGCCCCCAACCATCTTGATATTCACGCGGACATGCAAGAATATATAGATGCCAAAAAAAATGTCCTTCTTCATCAGGGCGGCTTCGGCCACGCGGTATTTAATGCCGACAATGAGATCGCTGCTTCATTCGCACCTCTCGCGAGGGGGGCTGTGAGCTTCTTCTCGCGGAGACACACTGTGGCAAGGGGAGCCTTTGTGGATGAAGGGGGCTGGATTTGCGCTGCTCGGGATGGTGTTGTTACTCCGATCATGCCGGCGGGGGAACTTCGCCTGCCAGGACTGCATAATCTTGAAAATATGCTTGCCGCCATCTCCGCTGTCTGGGGAATGGTTTCTCCAGCGGCCATTGTGGAGCTTGCTCACACCTTTGGTGGAGTCGAACACCGCATCGAATTTGTCCGCGAGCTGGACGGCGTGCGTTGGTATAACGACTCTATTGCCACATCTCCGACCCGCACAATTGCAGGACTCATGTCGTTTGATCGCAGGCTCATCATCATCGCTGGCGGTTATGACAAAAAAATCCCATTCGAGCCTCTGGGGCCTGTTGTTTCCAAGCGAGTCAAAATTCTCATTCTCACCGGGCCTACCACCGAAAAAATTGAGGCTGCTGTGCGCGGGGCCGAGGGCTTTTCCGAAAAAGACACCATCATTATCCACGCAGACAACCTATCCGACGCTGTCCAGAAAGCCAGGAACCTTGCCCGCGACGGGGATATCGTTTCACTTTGCCCCGCCTGTGCCAGTTTTGACGCCTACCCCAACTTTGAGGCCCGCGGCCGCCATTTCAAAGAATTGGTAACTGCTCTTTAATACTATATTCAAATAGAAAGTGCAATCATTATATTCTTTTTGCATATTTGCGGCTTGAAAAAAATATAAAAATGCAATGCCATGTAATTCGTCTAATATACAGGAGGACGAGTGCGAATTTTGTCGATGCGGCGGGGGAAATGCCCCGTTCACCGGCTGCCTGTCCATCTTTCAGACGAAAAGGAGGAAGTTATGGATACTGTCAAGCTGTTAACCGAGCTGTGCGCCGCCCACGGCGTTTCCGGGGCTGAGGGCTCTGCTGCCTCTGTGGCAATGCGGGTACTTGAGCCTTTGGGCAAAACCTCCATTACCCCACTGGGGAGTGTGATCTGTCGTCTGCGGGAAGCCGCCCCGGGTAATCCCCACTTACTGCTCACTGCACATATTGATGAAATCGGCCTTGTGGTGACTCGTATCTGCGATCGCGGTTTTCTCAGAATTGCTCAGGTAGGTGGTGTGGACCGCCGCTCGATCTCTGCGGCCAGGGTAACCGTCCACGCTGCGGGTGGAGATCTGACAGGCGTTATCACTTCAACACCTCCCCACCTTCAGGGAGAGGGTGAACACAAGACCCCCAAGGTTGAGGATCTTACTATTGACACTGGACTCACCGAAAAGCAGTGCAGACAACTCATTTTTCCCGGTGACCGTGCCTCCTTTCAAGGGGAGCTTGTCCCGCTGGTGGGAAGCCGCATAAGCGGAAAGGCGCTGGACGACCGGGCGGGCTGTGCTGCCGTTATTCTCGCGGGGGAATTGCTTTCCACGTCTACTCCCGACATTGGTCTTAGCATACTGCTGGCCTCGCAGGAGGAAACAGGCTCGGCCGGAGGGGAGACGGCGGGATTTCTCCTTGACCCCACACACGTGATCGCTGTAGATGTATCCATGGCTCTGACCCCAGACGATAAATCGGAGAAATGCGGGGTTCTAGGTGGCGGACCAATGATCGGGATCGCCCCCATCCTGTACCGGGCGATGTCCGACGGGCTTAGAGAGTGCGCCGAGGAGCTTTCAATTGCGTTTCAGCTAGAGGTAATGGGCGGACGCACGGGTACAGATGCAGACCATCTGGCCACTGTCAGGGGAGGGGTGCGCACGGCGCTTCTCTCGATCCCACAGCGGTATATGCATACGCCCGTCGAGGTAATTGATTTAAGAGATTTAGAAAACACCATCCGCTTGATTGACGGATATGCAAGGAGGGTGCTTCCATGACCGATCTCATCAAAACCCTTTGTGATCTGCCGGGAATCAGCGGCAATGAAACCGCTGTTCGCGAGAAAATTGAGTCACTCCTTCCCGCCGGGACGATTGGCAGCGTTGACCCACTAGGCAACCTGATCGTCGAGAAGAAGGGGAGTATTTCTCCCAAAAATAAGATTATGGTCAGCGCCCATATGGACGAAGTGGGTATGTTGATCACTTATATCACGGATGAGGGCCTTCTCAAATTTGACCCCATCGGCATTGATCTCCGAGTTCTCCATGGCCGCCGTGTTCTGATTGGTGAAAAAGGAATTCCCGGCGTCATCGGCGGAAAAGCCGGACATCATCAGACAAAGGAAGAGCAGGAAGAAGCTTTAAAACCAGAGCACCTTTATATTGACATTGGTGCACTTGATAAAAAAGAGGCCGCCGCGCTTGTCACGCCCGGCGACTGCGCTGTCTTTCCCGCCAATTTCCAACTCATCGGCGAAGGACTGATTCTGTCCAAAGCCCTCGATGACCGCGCGGGCTGTGCACTTCTTCTCACCCTTCTCAATGAAAGCACCGAATGCTTCACTGCCGCCTTCACCGTACAGGAAGAAAGCGGCCTTGCAGGCGGGTCTAGTGCCGGTTACTCTGTTAACGCTGATATTGCCGTCATTCTGGAGACCACCACCGCCGCAGATATCGATGGCGTTCCTGCCGAAAAACAAGTATGCCGTCTGGGTGAAGGCCCCGTCATCTCTTTCGCAGATAAGGGGACATTGTATGACCGCAGGCTGTTTGAACTGGCCCTTTCCACTGCTCGCGATATTGGCATCCCCGCCCAGGTCAAAGAGGGAGTTGTTGGCGGTAACGAGTCGAGGGCTGTTCAACGGGCAGGCGCGGGCAGAAGGGTACTGGCTGTTTCACTTCCCTGCCGCTATCTCCATTCGGCCTCCTGCGTATTGGCTGCGGAGGATGTGAATCACACCATCAAACTGCTTCTCGCCCTTCTGCCAAAGCTGGCGGCGCTCTAGGGAAAACTTGAACCGCTTTTCATGCTCCGCACGACTTGACAAGCGCCCTGCCCCCAAAACCTTTTCACAGTGCGGAGAAACGGTGTTACCATGATGTATAAAGGAACTTTTGACATAGACCCAGAAATCATTCAGCTTTCTCAGGCCGCGCAAAACCGGGCTTCTTATATTTATGATGCTATCGACGAAACCGCCGAATATAACGCCACGAAGGTGCTTGGGGCCTTTATTGCGGAAGGCATCAGCGCCGCCCATCTGTCGGGTTCGACCGGATATGGCTATGACGACAGGGGGCGCGATGCTCTTGATCGTGTCTTCGCAGCTTCCATGGGTGCCGAGGATGCCCTTGTCCGGCATACCTTCGTCAGTGGCACACATGCGCTCGCCACCGCGCTTTTTGGCGTGCTTCGCCCGGGGGATCTGCTTCTTTCTCTCACCGGCAGCCCCTATGATACCTTGGAGGAAACCATCGGCCTTCGCGGCGAGGGAAGTGGATCGCTTAAAGATTTTGGCGTGGGATACGCCCAGATTGAGCTTTTAGCCGACGGGATAGATCTGGCCGCCGCCGCCCAAAAAGCGCCGGGAGCCAAGGTTGCCTATATCCAGCGCTCACGCGGCTACAGCTTGCGAGGGGCCTTATCGGTAGACCAAATCGGCGAGGCCGTACAGGCAGTCAAGGAGGCAAACCCAGAGATCATCGTCCTAGTGGACAACTGTTACGGCGAGTTTGTTGAAACAACCGAACCCACCTCTGTGGGTGCGGATCTCATCGCTGGTTCTCTCATCAAGAATCCGGGCGGGGGAATCGCACGCACCGGAGGATACATCGCTGGTAAACATACGCTTGTGGAACGCTGTGCCCAAAGACTTACCGCCCCCGGCATGGGCAGGGAGGTCGGATGCAGTCTTGATGAACTTCGCAATATGTATCAGGGCCTTTTCTTCGCCCCCACTGTTGTTGCGAGCGCCCTTAAAACAGCCGTTTTCGCCAGCTCACTCTTTGAACTGATGGGCTATGAAGTTTCCCCCCGCTATGACGCAGACCGCGCCGATATCATCCAGGCGGTGATCCTTGGGAACAGCGAAAAACTGATCCGTTTCTGCCGCGGTATACAAAGCGGCTCACCCATTGACTCGATGGCTTGCCCTGAACCCTGGGATATGCCTGGCTATGACAGCCAGGTAATCATGGCGGCCGGCGCTTTCACCCTTGGGGCCTCCATTGAGCTTTCGGCTGACGCGCCCATGCGTGAGCCATATGCCGTCTATATGCAGGGCGGACTGACCTATCCCGCCGGTAAGATTGGTGTCATCATGGCGGCCAACAGCCTGATCAAAAAGGGATAGCTGCATTGCTCCAGCCAGAGCTGGGGTCAAAAACAGCAAAAACCAGTGCAGCGAGCCGCCCACAGAACTGACAAAAAGGCGCAGTTGACACCCTGCGCCTGGGGTGTTATAATAGCTTTTGCTATGCGGGCGTGGTGGAATGGCAGACACGATGGTCTTAGGAGCCATTGCTTCGGCGTGCAGGTTCAAGTCCTGTCGCCCGCACCAAAAAACAGATGCTCCGAACGAAGTGAGGAGTGTCTGTTTTTTTGCGTAAGGACAGGGATTTGAACCGAGTTCAACATTCCATCTCCCGCACCAACTTAATTCAGATTATTTATATTTGACGAAAGAGAGTAAAATATGAAGGTTAAAATTTTGCAAGCAATGAATGAAAAAAGATTAGAAAAAGACGTAAATGAATTTATTGAAAACTCACAAATTAAAGTTTTAGAACTTCAATTTGCGGCCACTGTTTTCTACTTTTCTGTTATGATTTCATATGAGGATATATAACTTACACATACCAATTATGAGCATAATCAGAATCCTGCATCTAAATTGAGCAAATAACACAAAAAAGACATGCTTTTCCGCCAAGGGGAGGTATGTCTTTTTTATGCTGAAAAGCGTGGTATAATGGATTTAAATTCAATCGTTCATAGAAAGATAAACAGGAATTTGACAGGCAGATTTGTACCATTTTAAATTGGGCGGTGCGAACGTGAAATATAGTTATGTTGTTTGGGATTGGAACGGGACGCTTTTTGAAGATATGTTAGCGTGTATAGAGGCAATGAATGAACTTCTAAGGCAAAAATGTCTGAAATGTATTTCAGGAATAGATGAATATAGGAGTAAATTTTGTTTCCCCGTGAAAAAGTATTATGAACGTTTAGGATTCAATTTAGATATTGACCCATTTGAGAATTTGGTTCATACATATATTAAAAATTATGCCATCGAACACAAAAAGGCTAAACTTTTTAATGGCGCAACCGATGTATTAGAGCAATTTAAACGTTCAGGGGTTAAGCAATATGTGATTTCTGCTTCAGAACAAAATAGTCTGCTTGAACAAATGAACCCTTTTGATATCAGTCATTATTTTACAGAGGTTATGGGGATAGACAATCATTATGCTATAAGTAAAGTTGATTTAGCTAAACAATGGTTCTTGAAAAGCAAAGTGGATTTATCCAAAATTGTATTTATCGGTGATTACGCACATGATTTTGAAGTTGCTACCGCAGTTGGGTGCGCCTGTATATTGATTGCAAACGGGCATCAAAATATCGATGAATTGAAAACGACGTCTGCAATCATTGTGGATAACATTACTGAAACAGTTGGTTATATATTGTGAGTATCCCTCGAAGTAGCAAATTCCAATTTGCTGGGCAACGGAGCAGCCAAAACATTGGGCCGTGCGCCTTAGCGCGGCTCGCTTGCGCTCGCGGCGATAAATTTTATTTGCAACATAACTCCAAGTTAAAGTCATGTATGAGGATTTGAACTCATACATGACTTTTTATTTTGTCTATGGTAAAATCAGACAAAGAGTCGAATTTGAAGATAAGAGGGTTACCGTGTGAAAAAAGCAAAAAAGTCTTGGAAGTTTTTTTCGTGGGAAACATTATGTTTGATAATTGTTGTTTGTATACTTAATTCGGTTATTTGGATTTTATTTCATGGAGTTCCCCTTGTGGGCTTGCCGAAAAAAGAAAATATAAAAAGCATCTCAATAATTCACAATAACGCAGAAGAAAGAATAATTACGAACGATAAGGATATAGAGTTATTGATAAGTGCTGCCAATCTTCTGAATTACCGCCTGTTTGGTGAAACGGCAGGTAAGCCCATTATGTCAGTTACTTATCATCTTAAAGCTGGTGATGATGTGACTATTGAAGCTAATGATACTACAATATGGTGGCATGGAAAAACATATCCAATAAAAGAAACAGATATGTTCGTCAGCATTATTCAAGGATTGTTTTTTGATTTGGCAGATTAAGGTTTAGGCTGTCTGTTTTGATTCTAGTTTCTCAGCGAGATTATGAACATAAACTACGTAAGAGGATAGTCTAAAAATCGTACGATATCGGAAAATGACATAGTTCGCATATCAGGATCTTAATTTGATAGAACTATAGACCATTAGCCAAGAATCCGGTAAAATTAATGGTTTTTGGCACTGAGCCGCAGTAAAAAACCGCTATGGAGTAATTTCCACAGCGGCTTTTTACGTTCCAGACCCTTCTCGGCGACTTGTAATTATTCATTTTGCACTTCTCTCTGGGAATACCGGGAATACAGCCCATAGACTATTCCATTATTGAGAGGTATAATAGTTACAGATAAATCAAATTTATAAAATAATATATTTATATAAGCAGGTAATTGCATGAAAAAACCAATTATAGGAATCGTAGGAAAAACTATTCCGTTTGTTAAAGAAGAATTATGGCATAAAATTATAATAGTAGATGAATTAAGATATTATGTTGTAAAAAATGGTGGAATACCAATTTTGATATTGCCAACTGAACAAACCTTAAGTTTTAATGATAATGATATACACGATGATACGATTCTTTCGAAAAATGAATTGGAAGATTTGTATAAAGAAATCGATTTGTGTGATGGTTTCATTTTGCAGGGAGGGTTATGTAGCTGTAATTATGAAATTGAAATAGCAAAAAGAATCATAGAACTTAATAAACCGGTAATAGGTATCTGTGCAGGTTTTAATAATATATTAAGAGCTCTTGGAAGTGATGTATTGTTAGATAAAACCGAAAGTCATGACTATTTTGATATGAATTACAGACATCATATCAAAATTAATGAAGATTCAAATCTTTTTAGTATAATTGGCAAAAAAGAAATGCAAGTGAATAGTATTCATTCAATGGTTGCAACAAAAGAATTAGTAGAACCATATGCTAAAATAACATCATTTTCTGATGATGGATTCGTTGAAAGTTTTGAGTTGCCAGATAAAAAATTTGTAATCGGATTAAAATGGCATCCTGAACTAATGTTAGAAGAAGAATATGTTAATACTCTTTTTTCAAAATTAATAGATAGTTCTAAAAAGGATTGAATTATAAAATTACAATTTATGGTTTTGGCTGGGCAATCATTCTTATCAAGATGCAATAATTTTTTTCACATCATTATTTTATGATCAAAACGGGAGTATTTTAAAAATGCTCCCGTTTTCTTTTGCTTTTTTGTGCTTACTAACTTTAAACGGTGCGAAAATGGATTTTGACAAAAAAATTACCTGCTGTTAAAATAGGTAAGGCATGGAAATATATGATAAATTTGGTTGTGCTTGGGTTTGTAATAGCGGTGCAGGCAATGAAAGAGTTGCAATACTTATGGAATATTTAAAAGTAAATATCACGATTGGTTTTTGGAGGCAAGGATGATTGAACTTAAAAACATAAACAAAACCTTTAAGATTGCCAAGCGAAATGCAGGATTTCACGAAGCTGTCAAAGCACTGTTCCAAAGAGAATACACCTATATCCAAGCGCTCGATGATGTATCCTTCACCATAAACGATGGTGAAATGGTAGGATATATCGGTCCCAACGGTGCCGGGAAAAGCAGCACCATTAAAATCATGAGTGGGATTTTGACCCCAGACAGTGGCGAATGTATCATTAACGGCAAAACACCTTGGAAGGACAGAATTGCACATGTAAAGGAAATCGGTGTTGTTTTCGGTCAGCGCAGTCAACTTTGGTGGGATGTCCCTGTGGCAGACAGCTTTGAACTGATCAAGGATATTTATAAAGTGGATACCAGTGCGTTTAAAAAGAATCTTGATGAACTTACCGAACTTCTTGATTTAAGCGAAATTATCCGCACACCGGCAAGACAACTCTCACTCGGTCAGCGTATGCGCTGTGAAATCGCCGCGTCTCTTTTACATAACCCAAGAATTTTATTTTTGGATGAACCCACAATCGGTCTTGATGCAGTTTCAAAAATTGCTGTGCGTAATTTCATTAAAACTTTAAACAGTGAACGTAAAACAACCGTAATCTTAACGACCCACGATATGCAGGATATTGAAGCACTTACCGAAAGAATCCTGCTGATTGGCAAGGGAAAAATCCTGCTAGACGGTGCTTTAAGTGAGCTAAAAAAGAGAAATTCCACCCACAAGACCCTTGTAGTGGACTACATCGGCACCCTTGCAAAAGCCGGTTACGGTATGAGCCATATAAAAAATCTGGATGGACATGCTGAAATTGTTATTGATACAGATATGATTTCTGTATCCGATGCCATAGCACAAATATCAAATCAGGTGGAGATCAACGATATTTCCATAACAGGAAAAACAGCGGAAGAAATGGTTGTGTCGCTTTATAAGGAGTTTAAGATATGAGTCAATATCTTTCCTTCTTTAAAATAAGGCTGACTAACGGACTGCAATATCGCGCGGCGGCGTGGGCCGGTGTTGCAACTCAATCTGCCTGGGGCGGTATGACTCTTTTGATGTTTTGGGCATTTTATCAAAACGGTGAAAACATATTTCCGATGACTTTTCCGGCTCTTTCAAGTTACATCTGGCTTCAACAATCGTTTTTAGCTCTATTTATGGCATGGTATTTTGACAATGATATTTTTAATTCCATCACAAGCGGCAATATTGCGTATGAGCTGTGCCGACCGATAGATATTTATGACATGTGGTTCGTAAAAAATATGGCTGCCCGTCTTTCAATGGCAATTTTGCGCTGTCTGCCTATATTGCTAGTGGCTGTATTTCTGCCAAAGCCTTTTAATATTTCGTCTCCTGTTTCTCTATCTGCTGGTCTGATGTTTATCATTTCTATGGCAATTGGCTTTTTGGTGTTAGTTGCTTTTTCCATGCTGATTTATATTTTAACATTTTACACCATGTCACCGCTTGGTATCCGTATCCTTGCCGCAAGCGTGGTAGAATTTTTTGCAGGAGCAATCATACCGCTGCCGTTCTTTCCGCAGAATCTGCAAACCATTATGCTTCTTTTGCCGTTTGCCTCTATACAAAACACGCCGTTTCAGATTTATAATGGTACTATTGCCGGATTAGAAATGCTTACGAGCATATTGCTTCAAATCATATGGCTTGCCATTCTGCTTATATCAGGAAAGCAGCTCATGAAACAGGCACTGAAAAAAGTTGTCGTGCAAGGAGGCTGACATGAAATTATATCTGAAATATGCTTCGATTATTTTAAGAAGTCAGATGCAGTATAAGGCTTCCTTTATTATGTCGGCTATCGGACAGTTTTTGGTGTCCTTTAATGCATTTTTGGGAGTTTACTTTATGTTTTCCCGCTTTAAGTCGGTCAATGCATTCACCTTTTCAGAGGTGCTGTTATGCTTTGCTGTTATACTCACTTCCTTTTCCCTTGCGGAGTGCTTTGTTCGCGGTTTCGATGCTTTTTCCGGGATTATTTCAAACGGCGAGTTTGACCGCATTATGGTTCGCCCTAGAAACGAGATTTTACAAGTGCTTGCCTCACGAATCGAATTTTCACGGATCGGTCGTTTGCTTCAGGCATTGGTGATGTTTGCCTATGCAATACCCGCAAGCGGAGTTGCATGGACTTTTGACAAGATTTTGACCCTTATTTTTATGCTTGCAGGCGGATTTATCGTTTTTTCAGGATTATTTGTTATCTATGCAAGTTTTTGCTTTTTCACTATAGAAGGACTCGAATTTATGAATATCTTCACAGATGGCGGCAGACAGTTCGGCAGATATCCTTTCTCTGTTTATGGCGAAGGCGTTTTAAAGTTTTTAACCTATGTCATACCGTTAGCTCTTTTTCAATATTACCCTTTTTTATATCTGATCGGAAAATCGAATCATGCATATAATATGTTTCTTCCGTTGGTTGGAATATTGTTTATCATTCCTTGTGTCATCTTCTGGCGTATTGGTGTCAGACATTATAAATCCACAGGGTCGTGAGGGAAGTGAATTTTTATGATACTTTGGGCTTCACGTCGAACCGATATTCCGTGTTATTCTTCCGAATGGTTGAAAATACATGTTTAACCAATGCTTCGATTGTGATAAAATAATTAAAAAGGTCGCTGCAAAAGGCGGCGCAACCGAAGCTGGAATAAATCACATGAACGGAATGCACGTTATTATAGCCAATTAACTTGAAAACAAGCTTGTGATTTCTTCCCCCGCCGAAGGCGGGGGAAGAAAATGATGTTTTAGCACGAATTTAATGGGAGATGAAAAAAATGAGCACAGGAGTAATTGGAGGGGCTGACGGGCCTACTGCTATTTATGTTGCTTCATCAGTTAATTGGGAATTATTAGCAGGAATCGTTATAATCATAGCGGTAAGTATTATTTCATTTTTGGTCTGGAAAAAGAAACAACAACAGAAATAGTGTTTTTTGCAATGTTTGTCTGCGTCTATAATGAGCTAACGACACATAAGAACCGCGAAGCGTTTTTGTTTCGCGGCTTTTTTGTGTCGTCATGCCGAGCATTAACGTCCGCTTTTCCAACTTATAAACAGACCAGAATCAATGCACGGGGATTGAGCTGCAACAGCTCACCCGTCATTCTTAACCTGTTACCGGGAATAATGCAACCAGATGACTAACAGCCCTTCCAACACATCCTAGAACCCGCTATAATGTTATTAGAGCAGAAGAGGTGATTTGGTGAAAATAATGATTGAATTAGTCAATGATTTGGCTGAGGACGAAGTGTTAATCCGCTGTGGCCGAGTGGATGACACAATACAAAAAATACACAAGTATATATTAGAGCAGTCCTCGCTGAACACTAAGATCACCTTTTACAAGCAAAATCAGGAATTTTACTTTCCATTGGATGATGTCTTGTTTTTTGAAACCGAAGGTGAGTATATTTATGCCCATACCGTCAATGATGCCTATCGCATTAAGTACCGCTTATATGAGTTGGAGGAAATTCTTCCCCGCAATTTTGTCAGGGCAGCGAAATCAACAATTATAAACATTATGCAGGTGTACTCAATTACTCGAAATCTCACCGCTTCCAGTTTGATTCAGTTTATTAACAGTCATAAAAAGGTATACGTGTCGCGGTACTATTATCAGGAGCTGCGGCAGCGCTTAAACGAAAGGAGTACTTATGAAAAATAGAAATTGGTTTTGGGGCTCTTTCTTTTTACTGTCGGCGGTATTTGTGATTGCCAGCCAATTAGGCACTTTTGGTCAAATCGGGTTTATAAGCATACTGGGAACGGTATTGCTCACCGCGCTTGTTATCCGCAGTTTGATAAGACTGAATTTTTTTGGTATATTTCTGCCTCTGGCTTTACTTTATATCATTTACTGGCAACCGTTTAAATTAATTGAAATTTCCTCACAACTGCTGATATTGTCCGCCGTGTTGGCAAGCATCGGTTTTAGTATGATCTTCCGCAGTCATCCTCGTAAGATAAGGTGTATACACGACAGGATGGAACATTTTAACCAGACAAGCGAGAACATCGATGATAATAACCCCTTCGCTAAGGTATCTTTTGGATCGTCCAGTAAATATCTGCATGCAGATTGTTTGAAAAGCGGACAGTTTATCGTATCCTGTGGTGCACTGGAAGTTTTTTTTGACCAGGCGCAGATCAGCCCTGAAGGAGCTGAGATATTTTTGGACTGCAACTTGGGTGAAATAAAACTATACGTCTCAAAGCACTGGCGTGTACGTGATAATTTACATGCGAGTATTGGAAGTGTTGCTAACGACATTCGGTTCGCGCAGCCTGATGAAAACGCGCCTCTGTTAACCCTCGCCGGGAATGTACAGATGGGCAGCGTGGAGATCCATTATGTATAAATGCGTGCTTAAAGCTCTTTATAAACTATCACAGCCTAATAGATGATAGACAAATGACAGCATATCTGGAATGGGTAAGGCTACTGCCGTAAGGAAAATTCTATTGGAACTGAATTTTTGTCTGCATTTAAAATGAGCTAATAACACATAAAAATGCCATGTGTGGGGCTGACCGTTCGGAGGTAAGCACAGTATGCTGGATAAACAATATTTGCGCGGTTTCACAATTGAAAACCACTTTGAGGATGAATATCTTTATCACATTCCTGCCATCCGGCATCTGCCACAGTTTTCTTTCAAAAAACCGGTTACTTTCTTCGTGGGCGAAAATGGCAGCGGCAAATCGACCTTGCTAGAGGCGCTGGCGGTTCAGTGCGGTTTCAATGCCGAGGGTGGAACAAGAAATATACGCTTTGCTACTAGCGAAACGCACTCGTCTCTTTATCATAGCATGAAGGTAGTGCGCAGTATACCGTTCCCTTCGGATGGCTTTTTTTACGCGCAGAGAGCTTTTACAACGTGGCCACAGAGATTGACCGTCTGGACAAAATCGGCATCGGCGGGACAGACAACAGTAAAGGCTTTCTTGAGCGCAATTATGGTGGCAAATCCCTGCATGAACAGTCCCACGGAGAAAGCTTTTTGTCTCTTGTGCTCAATCGTTTTCACAGCAAAAGCATCTTTTTTCTGGATGAACCAGAGGCAGCACTTTCCCCCTCCCGGCAGATGACACTACTGGCGCGAATCCATGATCTCGTAAAGGATGATTGCCAGTTTATCATTGCAACACACTCGCCAATTTTGATGGCGTATCCGTATGCCGAAATTGTGGCACTCACAGAGCAGGGCGCACAAGTCACTCCTTACAAGGAAGTCGAGCACTATACGCTGACCAAACGTTTTTTAGACAATACCGAGACCATGCTTCACTATTTACTGGAGGAAGAAGTTTGACACTTGTTCCTGCATCCAGCGGATGAGAGAAATAATATAAACTCTGCAAAAGGCTTACTATGACGTTTGAGAGTTTTTTGTTTTAAGATTTACCTTGTCAACTCATATACTGCAGTAAACCATAAAATCGAACAATGTTAGAACATCAAAAGCCGTAGATTAATAAGACTAAAAGCCGCTCTTTTGTCAATAAGCGGCTTTTTATTTGCTCTAGTATATTGTCTCATCTTAAACTTGTATATTCCCCCGCCGAAAGCGGGGGAATATACAAGCGCATTAAACCATTGTCATATAAGATTTAGTTGCATCAGAGTACTAGAAGAATATGTAATTTTTTAAATATTTTTTTTATAATGAACCATTTGGATATATCTTGGCTCTTTATAGATAGGTGCACCGAATAGAGCAAATTTAGAAAGGGGAATACGAAATCGAAGAACATGAATTAGTTGTGCTGCTTCAGAAAGGCGATCTGGACGCCTTTGATGAGATATTCGAAAAGTATAAGAATAAGGCAGTCCGTACAGCTTTTCTGATTACTGGGAATAGGTCAATTTGTGAGGATATTGCGCAGGAAGCATTTATTCAATGTTACAACCATATCGGCAACTTAAGAAATCCGAATGGGTTTTGCGCTTGGTTTTATAAAATTTTGACCAGAACAGCTTGGAAATATGGAAAAGCGGCCAGCGGGGAAGTTGCCACAGATAATATGCCCGAAACGGCCGATGAGATAAATATTGATATTTCCATTGAGCAACACATCCAATCTGAAACAAATCGAATACTTCATTCTGAAATCGCTCAACTTAAACCAAAGCTAAAAACTATTATTGTCCTTTATTACTTCAATAGCTTGTCAATAAAAGAAATTGCAAAGGTTACGGGGTGTTTAGAGGGTACGGTTAAATCCAGACTGTATACAGCTAGACTGAAACTGAAGAAAAGCATGGAATTAATAGATTGTCAGGGAAAGGAGTATGCTAAGTATGTTTGACGAGAGAATCAAAGAGACGTTGACGGAAGCTACAGAACAAATAGCCGCCTCCGATTTGCTAAAACAACGGATTCACCGTGTCATTATAAATCAAGAAACAAGGGAGGAACCTTCTATGAAAAAAATACCTACTATTAAACGGATTGCAGTAATTGCTGCCACATTATGCTGTCTGGCGACAGTCACTGTTTTTGCAGTCGACAAAATCAGTGCTTATATCACTGCTTCTCCCAAAGCTCCTACTTATACAGAATTACCAACAGAAAAAGATCTTTCGCAAGATTTAGGCTTTGCTCCAAAGACTGTAAAAGAGTTTTCAAATGGATTCAGTTTTCTTAATGCACGAATTGGGAATACACAATCCTTAAATGACGGTGGTAAAACATTGGAACAGTTTAAGGAAATACGTTATACCTATGTTTCGCAGGATGGGCGAAAAATTGATTTAGATATATGTAAGCCAACAATACCAGCAGAAATCAGTAATCCTGAAAATGCGCAAACAACAACCTATCATGATGTTGTCATGACCTACTTTGAGCAGTTGTATAAATTTGTTCCGACTAAATATGAAATGACTGATGATGAAAAAGCCGCTCAAGAAAGAGGAGAGGTTATCTTCTCATGTGGGAGTAATGATGTGCGCACCAGCAAATTAAAATTTTTAAACTGGACTGATGAAGGTATAAATTATTTGATTATGGCAGAGGACACTAATATGGTGAATTCAGACTTTGTGGATATGGCAAAAGAAATCATTAATCAATAGGCATCCACTAGAAACTAATCTTGTAAGTCATATTCAAGCGCCATGCCCGTTGTGAAAATGAGCTTGTTGAACGCTGTCGTATCGAAAATGATGCGACAGCTTTTGATTTCCCTTTTCAGCTCAAAATATGAATGGACGCAATATAGAGAACCATTGTATAATTGAATTAACTATGAGAGGAGGCGGTTAAATATGTATTCTGGAAAACTTCCAGTAGTTTTGCTCTCCACCATAGCCAGTGAGGCGGATGGCTCAATAAATTGCCAGATTGCCAACTATATCCTAAAGCACTTAGATGAAATAGCGGGTATCACCATATCCGAATTGGCTAAAAGGTGTCATGTAGCTGACAGTTCTATCAGTCGATTTTGCAGGGATATTGGTCTTATTGATTTTATTGAGTTGAAGAAATTGTTAGCCAATAATGAACTGGGGGAACTTGTGCACTCTCAGGGAAATACAATCAAGGAGAGGTCAATTTATCTTGCCATGCAAGCAATAAAATCCTTAGAAAGCGCAGTAAATTCCCTGGACTACCATGTGATAGAAGAGCTGGTGGAAGATATTGCGCAATATGAGGACGTGGCCATTTTTGGTCATCTTAAAGCTGAGACCGTAGCTATGAATTTGCAGAATGATCTGCTGTCTTTGGGAAAAGTTACGACAACGAAGGTTTCTTTCCACCAGCAGATGGAATATATAAAAAATGCTGAAAAAGAACAGCTGATCATTATCTTTAGTTATACGGGAATATATTTTGATTATGGTTTTCCCAAAGCACTTTTGTTGAAAAAGAGAAACTTTAAAATATACTTTATAACAAGTAGGAAGGATGCAAAAAAAGAAGAGATCTATGATCGGGTTATCTATTTTGAGTCTCTTCAGGATTATGCTTCCCATCCGTATCAGATTCAATTGATCGCCAGTATCATTGCACAAAATTATGCTTATAAGCTACAGCTTTGTCATAAAGAAAAGGAGGAAAATGAACGCAATTAAATATAAGCATCACTAAAGTTAAATAATCATTAATTCCTGATTTGGCAAATTGATATCTTTCCAATCATCAGACAGGTGCATGTAAACATATTGAGCTGCTTCAGTAGATTTCCTGATTTGGGAAATCTACTGTTTTTTTGTCCAAAATCCGTATAATGAGAGATGCGTTTTGATATCAGGTATCTTCTAAAGAGGCGCTCGCGTAAAAACTTTTGGAAGATATAAAAATGATTATAAGGAGTCTATGATAATATGAGCAAAAGGGTTACTATACTACTCGCACAAAGATTTGAAAAATTAAAAACATTGACAGCAGAGACCCCGGAAATGGACACTGCCGCATGCAAAATGACATACTTTAAAACAAGGCGTGGGAGAAATGATGGACGCTAAAAAAATACGATATTTTTATCTCTTAAACAGCTTTCTGATACTATTATTTATGGGGACGTCCTTTGCCTGGTCAATTTTTGCAACTTCGCTAGAATCATATTTTGGATGGACGAGAGCAAACACGTCTTTGGCTTTTACATTAAATACCGTTTTTTTTACCGTCGGAAACATATGTGGGGGCATGTTGTCCAACAAATTGTCTTATAAAAATATAGTAAGAGTGGCTGCGTGTCTGATTGCTGGGGGATTCCTTCTGACTACAAGAATCAATTCACTGTGGCAGCTGTACTTCACTTACTCTATGCTCTGTGGCGGTGGTGTTGGAATAGGATATAACGCCATTGTAAGTGCGCTGCCATTATGGTTCCCGGAAAAGAGTGGGTTCACAACCGGTATCCTATTAACAGGATATGCATTCTCGACAAGTATTTTAGGCCCATTTAGCCAATGGATCATCAATGGTTATGGCTGGAAGACTGCCTTCAGTGTACTGGCGTTGATTGTTTTTGTTGTTATGCTAGCAGGAAGTTTGAATCTACGCACTCCTTCCAGTGAGGAAGCTTTGCAATTTCCTGTTATGAAGAGAACGATCAATCAGGCGGAAAAAGATTATACAACGGATGAGATGCTTAAGACATCAGCTTTTTGGCTATATTTCTTTGCGAGAATTGTTTCAACCGGAATAGGGCTGACAATATTTAACCATTTGGTACCTGCTATCCGAGAATTTTTTCCGTCCGAAAAGGTGCTTGCAATCGCCGCACTTAGCTTGGTTTCTCTGTGCAACGGATTGGGTCGGCTTATCTGGGGATTTTTCTATGACCGGTTTGGTGTGTCATGGACGGTTAGATTAATTGCCTTTGTATACCTTTTCGGAATGGCTATACTCGTGTTGGCTATGAATGTGAAGATGCCGCTGCTGTTTGTATTAGCAGGATGTATTCTTGTCTTTTGTTTTGGTGGCAATGCAGGAACACTGCCAGCGGTATCCAGAGGGTTGTTTGGGAGTAAACATTTTTCAATGAATTATTCCTTAATTAATTCATCGGCTCTTATTTCTTCCTTTATTCCAACCATCATAGGGACCCTGCAGACACAAAACGGCACTTACAGGCAGGCAATTTATGTGTTGCTGATCATGGCAGTCGGTGGCTGCTTTGTTTCCGCCGCCGTAAAAGATGGGGCAAAACAGAAGGCAGCTTCAACTCTGTGAAAAAAATATTGAATAACGATAGAGTCAATGCCTTGTAACATCTAGATCTTTTATGGCAATGGGTTAATTGTTCTTGTATATTCCCCCGCCTTCAGCGAGGGAATATACAAGTTTAAGATGGATGGCATTCTCATTCGTTTTTCGAAAGCTGCTGTATCAGAAATGATGCGGCAGCTTTTGCGTATGATATAATTTTTAATAATTATTATTTACAGCTTTTTTAGCGATGGAGTAAGCATTATGGAAATTGTCTTTGCAAGTAAAAATGATTCGAAAGATATTTACAGATTGGTTTGCCTCTTTAGCGCTTCCATCCAATTATAAGCTTTAAAAGCAGTATCTGTATCTTTTGTATCTGTCTTTTCTATGCTATGATCACTATAGGATTATTGAATGATCGAGGTGTTGCTATCAATGAAAACTTTAATACTGAATGGCTCGCCAAGGCATAACGGTGATACACTCAGTATGATTGCCCAACTTAAAAAGCATCTTGACGGAGAGATAAAAATTGTAAATACTTATTATGATAAGATTTCAGCTTGTTTGGATTGCAGATATTGTTGGAAACATGACGGTTGCTCCCAAAAAGATGATATGCAGGGCATATATGATTATCTGAAAGACTGTGACAATGTTATTATTGCATCACCTGTTTATTTTTCCGAGTTGACCGGGCCGCTGCTTTCAGTCGCCAGCAGACTGCAAACATTTTATGCGACGAGACGTTTTAGAAAACAAAATCCAATGTTAAAGAAAAAATTCGGAGCGATACTTTTATCTGGCGGCGGCGACGGAGAGCCAAACAAGGCAGAAAGTACCGCAAAGTGTTTATTAAAGCATATGAATGCAGAGTATATTGGCCATGTTTATTCTTTGCATACTGACAGTCTTCCCAGCAAAGATGATAGAGTCGCCATACAGGAGATATACAATTTGGCGGTTAAGCTCAATAGCCTCGACAGAACTACATCTATTGGCAAATAAACAGATAAGTGTGTGCATCTTTATTGTTTGCCTACATAATATAGTTGATTAACTTGAAAACAAGCTTGTGTTTCTTCCCCTGCCGAAGGCGGGGGAAGAAAATGACGTTTTCTATATAGCCAGTTTTTAAGTTAATCGGCTATATTTATAAAGCTGCCGTAACAAAATAATGTGGCAGCTTCTATTTTATGGTATTATATAGATATTTAATGACCATGAAAAGGGTCTATTCCTCGCTTTACATTGCCATATCTGCTTTACCACAACTTTGCTAAATGAAAACAATTGAAGTTCACTCTAAAATTTTGGAGGTATTTATGATTACGGACAAAAGCTGTATGGAATTTCTAAACGCACTTGCCTCTGCAGCGCCAGTACCGGGCGGGGGGGGAGCTTCTGCCAGCGTGGGTGCGACGGGTGTGGCGCTCGGCAGCATGGTAGCAAACCTTACTCTGGGTAAAAAAAAGTACGAAAACGTACAAGATGACATCAAAAGGATACTCAGTAAAGCGGAAACATTAAGGAACGAACTAGCAATCCTAATAGAAAAAGACGCCGAGGTGTTCGAGCCTCTTTCCAAAGCCTATGGATTGCCTAAAAATACGGACGAAGAAAAAACGTTTAAAGAAGAAACAATGGAAAAAGCCCTAAAGATCGCATGCAGTGTGCCTTTTGAAATTATGGAAAAAGCCCTTCAGGCGATGGAACTTCATGAAGAGCTGGCAACAAAGGGAACAAAAATCGCCATCAGCGATGTGGGCGTCGGTGTTTTGTTTTGTAAATCCGCACTGATGGGTGCAAGTCTTAATGTTTTTATCAATACAAAACTGATGAAAGACAGAACATTTGCAGAGAATATAAACAAGCAGGTGGAAGCCATGCTTACAGATGGAATTACAAAGGCCGATCGGATTTACAAAGATGTGGAGGCGTCAATTAAATGAGTGTCGTCATGAAAGGTTCTGAAGTGGCCGCCGCCATGAAAGAAAAGTTACTCTTGGAGATTAACAAGCTAGGTCAAAGGGACATCGTTCCCTGTCTGGGCATTGTAAGAGTTGGCGCAAGACCGGATGATTTGGCGTATGAGCGCGGGGCGGTAAAAAAGCTTGAAGGCTTAGGTATCAAATGCAAAGTGTTTGAATTTTCGGAAATGGTCAGTCAGATGGACTTTGAAAAAGAGTTTACTGTGATCAACAACAGCCCTGAGATTCATGGAATTCTTTTATTCAGACCTCTCCCTAAGCATCTGGATGAAGAGTCGGTTAAAAATATCATAAATCCTCTCAAGGACATCGACTGCATGAGCCCGTGTAATATTGCCAAAGTCTTCTCAGGGGATGACACAGGCTTTGCCCCCTGTACGCCAGAAGCCGTTATAGAGGTACTGGATCATTATGGTATTGATGTACAAGGAAAGCGTATTACAGTGGTGGGTAGAAGCATGGTAGTCGGCAAGCCTCTTTCTATGCTTCTGCTCAAAAAAAATGCGACTGTCACAATATGCCATACTAAAACAAAAAATCTGGAGACAACCTGTCAAAGCGCAGAAATACTCATAGCAGCTGTTGGAAAAGCGAGCATGATTACAGAAGCGTTTGTCTCTGAAAATAGCATTGTCCTTGACGTAGGCATTAATGTAGACAATGAAGGTAAATTGTGCGGTGATGTCAAATTTGACAGCGTTTCGCCGCTGGCCTCTTATATTACACCGGTTCCCGGAGGCGTCGGAACAGTAACCTCTTCGGTACTGGCAAAGCATGTGGTGCGAGCCGCAACATATTTAAACCAACTTGTTTAGACAAAAAAGCGAACCCAAAAGACTGTCATCTTTTTGGTTCGCTTTTTGCAAGCTATAAATATACTGACATGTTTTCAGGATATATAGTTGATTAATTTAAAAACAAGCTTGTGATTTCTTCCCCCGCCGAAGGTGGGGGAATATACAAGAACATTTAAACACTGTCATATAAGATTTAGATATTACATGGCACTAGCCTTATGGTCGAATCAATATTATACTATAAGCAGGATCCGCAGCAATACCCGCATAGGGCGAGAAATTTGTTTTCATTTTTTATAGAGAGAGAAAGGCAAACGCTATGAAAATTACCGTTATTCATGGAACAGAGCATAAGGGTAGTACTTATCATATAGCTCAGGCGTTTTTAAAGGAATTCGAGACCGAATCGACATCTGTAACAGAGTTCTTTTTGCCGAAAGATATGCCCGCATTTTGTTGCGGTTGCTTTTCTTGCATATTGAAGGGGGCAGAATATTGCCCTCACCGTCAAAACACGTCGCCCATCGCTGACGCCATTCAAAGTGCTGATTTGCTTATTTTCACAAGTCCCGTCTATGCTTATCATGTTACGGGACAGATGAAAGTGCTGTTAGACCATTATTGTTATCAGTGGATGGTGCACCGCCCTGACCCATGCATGTTTTCAAAGGTAGCTCTTATTATTTCCACAGCGGCGGGAGCTGGTATAAAGTCGACCCATAAAGATATAAAGGACAGCTTGATCTTTTGGGGTGTCGGCAATATTTTCACCTATGGAAAAGCGGTAGCCGCCGCAAGCTGGCAAGGGGTTAACGCAAAGAAAAAAGAACAGATCGCCAAAGAAACGAAAACGCTTTCGGTTCGAATTCTTCACAGGCTGAAAAATACAAAACCATCCTTAAAAGTGAAAATGTTGTTTTTTGCGATGCGTTTCATGCACAAAACATCCAACATCAGTGCCATTGACAAAGACTATTGGCAGAGGATGGGCTGGCTTAACGAAAAAAGACCATGGGGTAAAAAAACGTAAATGTCCCCATATTATTCTATGCAAAATAATTCAAAGTGTGACTGCCGTTATAATACATGACGTCAGGCAGAGCGCACTCATAAATATAGCCAATTAGCTTAAAAACTGGCTATATATAAAATGTCATTTTCTTCCCCCGCCTTTGGCGGGGGAAGAAATCACAAGCTTGTTTTCAAGTTAATCAACTACACCTGTTTGTTCTGCTTTGTAATCTGTATCCATTCATCGTCTAATTGTGCGTACCCGAATTTGTAGTATAATAAAAACGGCAGTAATCACTTTATACTGAATTTTTTTGAATGGCATACTATTTCTATTGCTGTTTTCCCCGCCGGAGGTGTAAAAACAAAAGCAGGAAATTCGTTTAATTCAAAATTAGTATGAATTACATAACCGATTTATAAAGGGGATTTTTATGGGAAACAGAAGTATAGACAATCTTTCAAAAGAACAATTGCTTGAGCTCTTGGATATTTACGCTAAAAACTGGCTGGCAATGGATGGGGTCTGGTTTCAGTCCATTGAGCAGAAATTTGGCATGGATGAAGCGATGGAACATGACATAAACATATGGAGACACTTTACAGAAATCGAAGCCAACCGTATTAAAGCATTTTTGAAATTGCCCGAACAATCTGGAATTGAAGGGCTAAAGCAAGCATTGACCTTTCGTATGAATGCCAGTATTAACGAATTTGAAATCGTCATCAAGGATAATAACCTGATTTACCGTACGCTGGATTGCCGCGTTCAAAATGCAAGAAAACGCAAAGGTATGGAATATCATCCCTGTAAACCGGTCGGCGTGGTTGAGTATACTTATTTTGCCAAAGCGATTGATGATCGATTTATTTGTGAAGCGGTGAGTTGTTTTCCTGATATCACAGATCCAACCTGCAATTGTTCATGGAAATTTACACTTTGCGAATAGCAGTTTACAAGGGGATTGCCTGTGACTGCGTTATCGCACATTCTATTATCAAGAAATCAAGGGGAGTTTATTGTGCAAAAGCTGATGGGTTATATGCGAAAAGCTATCACAGAATATAACATGATTGCAGACGGAGACCGGGTGGCGGTAGGAGTCTCGGGTGGAAAGGACTCGGTGGCCCTTCTCACTGCTCTCGTGCGTATGAAGGCTTTTCTAGGGATTGACTACACCGTGATTGCTATCACGCTGGACCCAGGATTCGGGGGAGCTCTGGGGGATTACAGTGCCATTTCCAAGCTTTGCAAGGAGCTTGATGTGGAATACATTTTCAAACGCACCATGATCGGCCAGGTGATCTTTGACATTCGTAAAGAGGAGAATCCTTGCTCACTCTGTGCAAGAATGCGCCGGGGAGTACTCCACGATACCGCTAAAGAGGCGCACTGTAACAAACTTGCCCTTGGTCATCACTATGATGATGCCGTGGAGACATTTGTCATGAATCTTTTTAACGAGGGCAGAATCGGTTGCTTCTCACCAGTAACCTATATGTCTCGCAAGGACATAACGGTCATACGGCCCATGATTTTCGCTACTGAAAAAGATATCCGCCACACGGTACGTGTAGAGGAGCTTCCCGTTGTGAAAAGTGTCTGCCCCGTCGATGGTGTAACCAAGCGCCAGTGGACCAAGGAGTTCTTACGGGAGATGGAGAAAAAGGATCGCGGTTTTACCAACCGCCTTTTCGGGGCCATGAAGCGCGGACATGTGGACGGCTGGTGAATACTTAGCACTCATCAATTGATTAAAACGGCTCCGTGTCCGCGTGGCCGTTTTTTGTTTTTTTCTCATCCGTTGGTGAAAGAAAAGAGATTTATATGCGCCGACCATTCTAAAGCCAGTCTAGTGTTGGGCGACAGAAATCACTTATATGACGTTTTGTTTTTGCCTCTTTTCCCTCCACCAAGGACGTAAGAAGCAGAGACAGTCAAGTCGTTTTATTTGCGGGCAGATGGGGGATTTTGCACTCTTTCACCATTTTGAATTCTATATTTTATGAAGGATTTTTTTCATTGACAAAGCGATTATGATTTATTACTATCATTTTTTCTTTAATGGACAAAATGCATCTTGTTTTCCATTCGTGAAAATGTTAATATTTATTTGGTACAAGCCCTGTTTTATAGGCAAAGTTAATTAAATTTCTCAAATTAGATTTCCTTAAGCTTTTGATGGATTATAAGCGAAATCTAGCGTTATTCGTGTAAAACTGGCTAGTACCTTGCAAATCTAAACCTTTTATGGCAATGGGTTCAATGTTCTTGTATATTCCCCCGCCAAAGGCGGGGGAATATACAAGTTAAAGATGTTGCATTGTACTCGCTACACTCTAAATTTTATTTTATTTAAGGAGGCTTTCATAAATATGATGAGTCTTATGACTATGTTTTTGGCGGCAGGTGCAATTGTTGTTATCGTCTTTGTCGCCGTTTTCGCCGCGGGAAAGCGGTTTTAAAAAAGGGAACGGACCGCTTAAAATGCACCAAGGGTATGTCATGCCATCCTCTTCATACGCAAAACCGTTTCTCATTGACGAACAGTTTATAATACTATTTTGAATCTAATATTGCGAAAATTGTATCCTTTCTCGCACGCAGATGGGAAAATGGATACAGAAAAATATTACAGGGCTTAAAAGGTTGCGATTTTTCAATGGTATTCGTATCAAAGTTAGAAGGAGTGACTTGCCATGAATCATCCGATTCCACTTGCATTAGAGAAAATCATTACTGAGGGGAAACAGGAACTTGTTGACCTGATCGTCGCCCTCACAAAGATACCTGCACCTTCCCATCACGAAGAACTTCGTGCAGAATTTTGTAAAAATTATCTTGAATCCTTCGGTGCGACGGGTGTCTATATCGACGAGGCAAAAAATGTGGTGTGGCCAATCGGCTGCGAAGGTTCGGATGAGCTCACACTTTTTCTGGGTCATATCGACCTTGTCTTCCCAGACACAACCGAGTTGCCTTGCGAAATCCGTAACGGCCGCATTTATTCTCCCGGCGTGGGTGACAATACGGCCAACGCCGCCGGTTTGATGTATATGGCCAAAACCCTTTATGGCCTTGGCTATACCCCCAAAAAAGGTGTTCTCATCGTCCTTAACTCCTGCGAAGAGGGGCTTGGGAATCTCAAGGGCGCCCGCCAGATCATGAAGGATTACGAGGGCAGGATCTCCGAGGCCTATTCCTTCGACGGGCACTATGAGTCCATCAACCACAACGCCGTTGGCTCAAAGCGCTATAAGATAGTGCTTAAAACTGAGGGCGGGCATAGCTATGTAGCCTATGGCAATAAAAGCGCCATTCATTACATGGCTAACCTAATCACCACCATCATGAATATGAAGGTCCCTACTAAAGCCAAAACCACCCACAATGTCGGCACTATATCCGGCGGTACCTCAGTCAACACCATCGCCCAACAGGCAGAAATGATGTATGAATACCGATCAGAGGACAGGGAATGTCTGGCCATAATGGACAAAATGTTCTTTGCCTGTATAGAGGCCTATCGCGCTATGGGCATTGATATAGAGGTCACCGTGTTGGGTGAACGTCCCTGCAAGGGCGTGCTGGATGAGGAAAAACTTGCCGCTATGGTCGAACGCACCCGGCAGATCGTTGTTGACTATTGGCCCGGCAACAGACCCGACATCAGGGCCGGTTCCACTGACTGCAACATCCCTCTGTCTCAGGGCGTCCCTGCTATCTGTGTTGGCGTCTGCCTCGGGCACGGCATGCACACCCGCGAGGAATATATTGAGCTTAACTCTCTTGATGCGGGCATGAAAATTGCCGCAGCCGTCATGCTTCACTATTACTGCGTCGAATAAATAGCCCGACATCGTGCATTTAGGCACATCTGTCATTTTTTCAACCACCGTTGCTGTTTGTTTTTTCGGTGAGCTGCGTGGTTATAATAACTTTTATCCCGATTATACAGTACCCATGGGGCGTTTACTTTCCGCGGTGGCGGACGGTGAGAGTCAAAAATAAATTTTAAGGAGATCTGACTATGAAGTATCCACTTTGCGAAAAGGCGGCTAAATTTGTTGAGGAAAATACCCAGGCATTTATCGATCTAACAGCCGAGCTTGCTGTCATTCCGGCCCCCTCGAACCACGAGGAAAAGCGTGCCGAATGGTGCAAAAAGCATTTCGAATCCTTTGGAGCAACAGGCGTATACATCGATCAGGCCCTCAATGTCGTTTGGCCCGTTAACTGCGAGGGCAGAAATGACATTATTGTCATCATGGCCCATACCGACGTCGTTTTCCCCGATACAACCCCTCTGCCCCTTAAGATTGAAAACGGCAAGATGTGCGCCCCCGGCGTAGGCGATGATACCGCCAACCTCACCGGACTTCTCACCGTCGCAAGATATGTCAAACAAGCGGGTCTCACCCCTAAAACAGGCGTCCTTTTCGTCGCCAACTCGGGTGAAGAGGGACTGGGCAACTTGAAGGGCAGTACGCAGATCATGAAGGATTATGCAGGCCGCGTCAAAGAATTCATCTCCTTTGACGGATACTACAACGGTGTTGTCAACAACGCTGTCGGTTCCCAGCGTTACCGCGTTACCGTCAAGACCGAGGGCGGACACTCCTACGGCGCATTCGGCAACAGAAACGCGATCTATTATCTGGCTAAGCTGATTGACACCCTGTACGGAATGAAGGTTCCCTCAAAGGCCAAAACCACATTTAATGTCGGCATGATCGAAGGCGGCACCTCTGTCAACACCATCGCTCAGGAAGCCAGCATGATGTATGAGTTCCGCTCGGAAGATAAAGAGTGCCTCGCCATCATGGAGAAAATGTTCTTAGCCTGCGTTGAAGCTTATCGCAATATGGGCATCACGATTGATGTTGAAGTATTGGGCGTCCGTCCTTGCAAGGGCGACGTTGATGAGACAGCTTTATCCGCCCTTATCCAGAAGACTGTTGATATCGTGAGCCAGTATGCCGATGTCCCCCCGCTGTACGCAGGTTCGACCGACTGCAACATTCCCCTTTCTCAGGGCGTTCCCGCTGTCTGCACCGGCATAGTCCTGGGTGGTGGCGCGCATACCCGTGAAGAGTGGATTGAGATTTCGTCCATGAACACCGGGCTTAAGATCGCAATGAACTATGTTCTGACCTATTTTAACTAAATAGCTTACTGCATTAGAAAAAGTCCTTCGTCTTTAGGCGGGGGACTTTTTGTATGCTGCTTTTTGTATTTCCCTGACTCTGTCTGTCCCGGCGAGGGGTGGGCAGATAACGAATTCCCTCTTTCAACCTGATTCCTGTGATTTATAGCCAATTAACTTAAAAACTGGCTATATATAAAACGCCATTTTCTTCCCCCGCCTTCGGCGGGGGAAGAAATCACAAGCTTGTTTTTAAGTTAATCAACTATATATACCAATATTGGTTTTTTCAGCTGGTTGCATCGGTCAATCACATATTTCGTACCGCGCGATTTTCCATCCCAGAACACGAGCACTACATCAGCTGTCTCGACAATCAGATCGTTGCGGATCAGCGGCGCCTTCTTACCGTACTTTTCGTAATCCGGCAGAAACTCACGGTAAGGTATGCCGTTGGTTTCGGCAAACATACGGGCACAGGTGTCGATCCCTCTCGCCCCGCCGCTGATAATTTCTGTCGTTTGATCCGGTATGTACTGGGATAAAAGTACCATCATGTTTCTAGAGCCGATAATTGCGACTTTCATAATTTCGCCACCTCACAATAATTTAATATACTTAAATTAAGTATTAATCAAGTATGTTTCCAACATTATAACTCAATATGTACTTAAAATATACTTATAATTTCTTGATTAAAGTAGAAAATAAGATTGATGAGGTGTCGAAATGAACAAAGATAAGCATCTTGGAATAGTAATCGACTCTGAGCTTCATTATAAGCTCCATTTTATTTCCAAATACGAAGGGCGTTCCGCCAATGGACAAATCCTGTACTTGATTCGCAACTGCATCTCTGAATTTGAGGAAAAACATGGAAAAATAGAAATTCAAAAAGACTGATGTACCCATGATGTCACACTTTTGTGTCATTAATACGGCATAGGAGAGTAATAAATATGGATAAAAACTTAATGTTTTAAGAAAATGGAAAAGCAATGTATTCTGATTCAATATTGGGATAATTTTAATTCTGGTGAGGTGTGACACAATGAACCATTTAGGAACAAAAACCCTTGAAACCGAACGCCTTATATTACGTCGTTTTACTATGAACGATGTACCGGATATGTTCAATAATTGGGCTCGTGATGATGAAGTAACAAAATATCTCATGTGGACTTCTCATAAGAATATCCTAGTTTCTAAGGCATACATTGAATTTCTGATTAACGGTTATGCTCAACCAAATATGTATGATTGGGGCATTGAATTAAAAGAAATCGGGCAAGTGATTGGCTCTATTGGGGTAATTCGATTCGATGACAAAGTGGAATATGTTCACATTGGTTACTGCATAGGGAAGCAGTGGTGGAACAAGGGCATAACATCGGAAGCATTTTCTGCTGTAATAAAATACTTATTGGAAGAAGTCAAAGTTAACCGTATCGAATCTCGACATGACCCGCGAAATACTGGGTCGGGAAAGGTAATGAAAAAATGTGGACTGCAATATGAGGGTACGTTGAAAGAATCCGATATAAACAATCAGGGAATATGTGATGCATCTTGGTATGCTTTACTTAGAAAAGATTACTGCATCAAATAATCATAACTAGAAATTACGAGACTATATAAATTCAATTCCTCCCTTTACCGTTTTATTAGAGCGTATCCCACTAGCTTGGCTGAACTTCTTTTAATCTGTCTTCCGCGCCACTGATGGGGTAAATTGCAATCAGCAAAACCGTAAAAATTTTGCACAAGCATTGTTCTTGAATTTTGTGGCACACCACAGCTCATTCGTTTCCATAATTCATGTACACTGTGGTATACTTTCTATAGAAGACAGATGAGTTATTATTTGATAAAGGAGTGGTTGAAAATGTCTCGTTTACCCGCAAAGGTTGAAAGTTTTATTTCTGACAACGAAGAGCGTTTTTTCAGCAATCTCATCACCCTTGCCAAAATTCCCTCTCCCTCCAATCATGAGGAAAAGCGCGCCGAGTGGTGTAAAAACTATCTGGAATCCTTTGGTGCAAAGGGCGTCTATATCGACAGCGCCCTCAACGTGGTCTATCCTTATTGCTGTGAGGGAAATAATGAGCTTGTAGCCTTTCTGGCGCACACGGATGTAGTCTTTCCCGACACAACCGAACTGCCCCTTCGAATAGAAAACGGAAGAATTTATTGTCCCGGCGTAGGCGACGACACCACCAACGTCATCGGCTTGTTGGAGCTTGCCAGAATGGTCACCGAACTTAATATGAAACCCAAAAATGGCATCCTCTTCGTTCTCAACTCCGGCGAAGAAGGACTGGGCAACCTAAAGGGCTCTCGCCAGATCATGGCGGATTATAAAGGGCGAGTCAAAGAGTTCATCGGTGTCGATGCCGGTTATGAGGCGCTGTATAACGACGCCGTTGGCTCAAAGCGCTACCGTGTCGAGGTCAAGACCGAGGGCGGCCACAGCTATGGCGCGTTCGGCAATCGCAACGCCATTTACTATCTGTCAAAAATCATTGACACCCTGTATGGCATGAAGGTCCCTCCGCTTGGCAAAACCACCTATAACGTGGGTATTATCAGCGGCGGCACCTCGGTCAATACTATTGCCCAACAGGCTGAAATGCTTTATGAATACCGTTCTGACAGCCGCGAGGCCCTTGTCATCATGGACAAAATGTTTTATAGTGTGATTGATGCTTTCAAAACGATGGGCATCAAGGTCAACGTGGAGATTGTCGGCGACAGACCCTGCAAGGGGGACGTGGATAATACCGCGCTTACAAAGAAGGTCATCGACATCACTGCAGGCTTTGGCATCACCATGTCAACCGAAGCCGGTTCCACCGACTGTAACATTCCACTCTCTCAAGGCGTTCCCGCCGTCTGTTTCGGCATCTATAAGGGTGTGGGTGCCCACACCCGCGGAGAGCACATCTTTATTGACTCAATTGATACGGGTATACGCATACTGGCGACCTTGCTTCTCACCTACTTCGACTAAGATTAAATTTTGTTGTTTTCCACCTTTGCCGGGGACACAAGAGGCAAGAAGCTCGTTGTATTTATAGCCAATTAACTTAAAAACTGGCTATATATAAAACGTCATTTTCTTCCCCCGCCTTCGGCGGGGGAAGAAATCACAAGCCTGTTTTGAAATTAATTAACTATAGAATTCATATCAATCTTTATGCACAAAAAGCTCCCTCGCACAGTTGCGGAGGAGCTTTTCTTTTGTAATAGTTTTCTTTATTCGTGAGTTATCGCGATGGAAAGCTCTTTGAGGCTTTTTTCCTCAACGGTGTCGGGTGCGCCACTCATCAACTCGCTGGCGTTTTGCACCTTGGGGAAGGCCATGACCTCCCGCAGCGATTCTTTCCCGAGCATAATCATGACCAAACGGTCAAGACCATAGGCCATTCCTCCATGAGGGGGCACACCATATTTGAAGGCGTCCAGCAGGAAGCCAAAACGGCTATAGGCTTCTTCCTCACTCATGCCCAGTTGAGTAAACATCCAGCTTTGAATCTCGGGATCGCTGATGCGAATCGAGCCGCCGCCAATTTCTGTGCCATTGATAACAAGGTCATAAGCCCGGGCACGCATCTGACCAAGTGAGACTCCTGCAGCCTTATCCATCAGATTGGGGGAGGTGAAGGGGTGGTGCATCGCGAAGTAGCGATCTTCATCCGGATCGTACTCGAAGAGAGGGAAGTCAGTGACCCAGAGGAAGTCAAAGCTGCCCGGCACGATCAGTCCAAGTCTTCTGGCGAGCTCCCCGCGCAGTGCGCCAAGACTGTCGAAGACAACCTTGTCTCTCGCGTCAGCTACAATCAGGATCAGGTCGCCGATTTCAACACCCAGATGGCTTCTGACGGCTGAAATTTCTTCCGGGGTGAGAAACTTCTCAAAGGAGCTGGTTTCACCCTCGGCGATCAGGCGGGTATAGGCCAGTCCCTTAGCCTTATAGGTTTTCACAAACTCGACTAAGCGGTCAATTTCCTTACGGCTGATGGCCGCTGCGCCTCCCGGAACCTTGATCGCACGTACACTTCCCCCCGCAGCAATTGCTTGGGAAAACACACTGAATCCGCTTGTTTTAAGAATATCGCTCAAATTTACAAGTTCAAGACCAAAGCGGGTGTCCGGCTTATCTGAGCCATAACGCTCCATCGCCTCAGCATAGGAAAGACGTTTTAGAGGAAGGGCAACCTCTACATCGAGTACCTCTTTAAAAACCTTAGCCACAAGGCCCTCATTGATCGTCTGGACGTCGATTTCATCCACAAAGGACATCTCAAGATCGATTTGAGTGAATTCCGGTTGGCGGTCGGCACGCAGATCCTCATCCCTGAAGCAGCGGGCAATCTGGAAATAACGATCAAAGCCGGCTACCATCGAAAGCTGCTTATAAAGCTGAGGAGACTGGGGAAGGGCATAAAAGCTGCCCGGATGCACACGGGAGGGGACTAGGTAGTCTCTTGCACCCTCAGGGGTGGATTTAATCAAGATCGGGGTTTCAATTTCAATAAAACCCTGACGGTCAAAATAGTCCCTCACCAACTTGACGATACGGTGGCGGGAGATAATTGCCTGCTGCAATTGGCTGCGGCGGAGATCGAGATAACGGTACTTGAGCCGAAGTTCCTCTTTGACTTTCGTCTCGTCGGTAATCTCAAACGGGGGAGTGACAGCCTGTGAGAGAATGCGAAGCTCGGTAACATACAGTTCGATTTCACCCGTCTTCAACTCGCTGTTGACAGACTGGCGGCGGCGCAGTTCCCCTGCGGCTATCAGGACAAATTCACTGCGGACCGAAGCCGCCTTTTTAATCAGCTCCCGATCGGTCTTATCGTCAAAGGCAAGCTGAACGATACCGCTTCTGTCGCGGAGATCAATAAATATAAGATTTCCCATATCACGAACACGGCTTGCCCAACCGGCAACCACCTGTCTCGTGCCTATACTCTCTGTAGTTAGTTCGCCGCAATATGCGGTTCGTTTTAGTCCTATCATATTATCTGCCATCTTAAACTCCATTCCGCCGCTTTGCGTCGGCATAAAATTATTTAAAAACACTGACTCTCGTCATGCAAAGCAAAGCCTTTAGATGAAATGACCTTGCATACCAATCGTTTAAAGCTTCTCGGCGGCATCAAGGAGGTCATCCTCCTGACGGCCAAGGACAATTTGGTATAATTCCTCCATGAAGCTTTCGCCCAGTGATATCTTGCACTCGCCGCGCCCATCCATCCGCTTAAGGGTGGCAGATGCCGCTTTGAGCTCATTATCGCCCAACACCATGCTGTAAGCCGCTCCGATTTTGTCGGCATAACGCATCTGTGCCTTCAGACTTCGGTCCATGACATCGCATTCGGCAAAAAAGCCCTCACGGCGCAGCTGCGCGGTAAGCCTTCCCGCCTCGACTGAGGCTGCCGCTCCCATCGAGGCGATATATACTTCGCACCTGTCCGGTTCGGGGATGCGGGCACCAGAGGCCTCCATGACCAGCAGAAGACGCTCAAGACCCATACCAAAGCCCATCCCGGGCATAGAAGGCCCACCCAGCTCGGCAAAAAGGCCGTCATATCGTCCACCGCCGCATACCGTCCCTTGAGCACCGATGGCGTCGGTGACGAACTCGAAAACGGTGCGTGTATAATAGTCCAACCCGCGGACGATGGTGGGATCAATCTCATACGAAATGCCAAGCGCCGAAAGCCTCTTCTTTACGCTGTCAAAATGGGTGGCACAATCCCCGCAGAGATAATCAATGACTTTGGGCGCGCCTTCGGCAATTTCTGCACAGATTGGGCTCTTACAATCGAGTACCCGCATGGGATTGGTGACAAGCCTCTCCTGACAGGTGGGGCAAAGCTCTTCACGGTGCGCTTCAAGATAGCTCTTTAAAGCGGTATGATAGGCAGGGCGGCAATCTAGACAACCAATCGAGTTAAGCATCAGCCTGATTTTAGTGACACCCAGCGTCCTCAGTGCCTGATCGGCAAGGGCAATGACTTCGGCATCAGCCGAGGGGCTTGACGAGCCAAAATTCTCAACGCCGAACTGGTGAAACTCCCGAAAGCGGCCCGCCTGTGGCTTTTCATAGCGAAAACAGGGGGTGATATAGCACGCCTTGATGGGAAGCTGGCCACCGGTGAGTCCATGCTCGATCGCGGCACGCACTGTGCCGGCCGTTCCTTCGGGCTTCAGGGTGATTGAGCGGTCCTTCTTATCGTTGAAGGTATACATCTCTTTCTGGACCACATCAGTGGTATCCCCCACCGAGCGGATAAAAAGTTCAGTATGCTCAAAAGTGGGTGTCCTTATCTCTTCGAAGCCGTAAAGGCGAGCGATATCGATCAGGGTGTCCTCAATATACTGCCAGCGAAAGCTGTCTCCCGGCAGGATGTCCTGGGTACCTTTCGGCGCCTTGGTAAGCATTTCCATACATGTCATTTCCTTTCGTTTTTATCTATGAGTAAAACGGAGCGTTCTCCGCATGAAAGCTTGCGCGAGGTCCTTGTACGTGAATCACATTTTTTCCTGCCACAGATGGCTTAATACTATAGTTGATTAACTTGAAAACAAGCTTGTGATTTCTTCCCCCGCCTGTGGCGGGAAAGATAGATATAAAATTAGTCGTTTTTGAAAAAGGAATTAGTATAAATATTGGCCGTTGCACCTTTTTGAGGGAATTTACATCTGTTTTGGCCTATAAAAAAATACCCCTATCCCAGCCAGGGACGAGGAGTATCTTCCACGCGGTGCCACCCTTATTGGGCGCATCTGCGCCCCACTTTAACCCTTAACGCGGGAAACGGTGTGGCTTTATCACCCCACAGCTGACGGATGTCCTTCGCCTGTCTGAACTTCGGCCCCCCTTTCAGCCTTGGGGAGGCTCTCTGTGCCGTTCGGATGGCTACTCTTCCGTGTACGCCTTTACTGTTATAATTGGCGGCAAAACCTGCCCCGACTGTCAAAAAGCTATCTTTTGGGATTGACGATGTTGCGCCAGTCAAGATCTCCCTTTTCAAGAGCATGGATCAGCGCCTCGCCGGTGGCGATGTTTGTCGCCATAGGAATCGAGTGAACGTCACACAACCTGATCAGATTGGCCTCATCCGGTTCGCCCTGCTTCATGGTGATGGGGTCGCGCAGGAAGATGAGGAGGTCGATTTCATTACAGGCAATGCGGGCTGCAATCTGCTGGTCACCGCCTTGTATGCCTGAGAGGAAGCGAAAAACGCTAAGACCCGTCGCTTCTGACACAAGCTTGCCCGTTGTCCCAGTGGCACAGATGTTGTGCTGACTAAGAATGCCCCGATAGGCAATGCAAAACTGTACCATGAGCTCCTTTTTTGAGTCGTGAGCAATAAGCGCTATATTCATAATACCCTCCATTTCAACCTGTGTAAAATTTTTAATTTATGTATAGAGTATACCCCGTCGAAGAAAATGCTAAGCGGTTATCATTCTTTTTTCACGACAAAAGGGATCTACCTGAAAACATCGGCGTCTATTTTTATATGCCTACCACTGATTCTGCCTGCCAGATTTTGAAAGGCTCTGCCTGCCATAGACTTCTGCGAAAGAGAAAGCCCCATCCCGCAGGCGACCGCGACTTCTTCATCCTCAGGAACAATAGCGATTAGTCGTGCCCCCATCTGATCTATCACCGCATCAATGTCGGGGAGGGTTCCGGTCATCTGTTTTCTTTCAAAGCGGTTGATCACAAGACGTATCTTCCGAACGCCGCCGGCATCGAGCACACCGACAAGCCGTTGGGCGTCACGAACGCATATCGGGTCTGCGTTGACCACCACCAGAGCGGTTTCAGTCACCCTTAAGCAAACCTCCAGCCCCGAGCCCATCCCAGCGCCAGAGTCTATAATCAAGTGGTCGTAATAGCCCAGAAAACCGCTGACAAGCCGAACTAGGTTGTCGCTGTCAGCAATAAAAAAGCGATCCATGGGGGCGGCAATAAAGTGGAGATTCCCCGGCATCGGAACGGGTACGATGGCCTTCGCCGGCTTGCACCGACCCATCAGCACATCAGATATGTCGAAAACAACCCGATCCTGTACGCCAAGCATGATATCCAGCCCTCTCAGGCCGCTATCCAGCTCGATTATCAGTACTCTTCGGCCAATCTCCGCAAGCGCCCTGCCTAGCATAACACATACGGTAGACTTGCCGGTGCCGCCTTTGCCTGATGTGACTAGTATCGTCCGGTACATATGGACCCCTTTCTGTATATTTTACCATATTAATCAGAAAAACAACAGGGAGTCAAAAGAAAAAAATTAAAATAATTCATCTATAAAAAATATCTAGTACTTTGTTGCAACTAAATCCTATATGACAATAGGTTAAATGCGCTTGTATATTCCCTCGCCTTTGGCGGGGAAATATACAAGTTTAAGATGAGACAATATACTAGATTATATGAAGTTTGTGGGGTATTATGGCAACAGCTCACCAACTGGAAGGGATGTCTGAGAAACTGAGTTGTGAAAGAAATAGGAATCAAAGATTGCCTTGGCGACCGGCGCGCCGGTATATCCGTGCCATCCCTTTTCGATGACCACCGCGATCGCAATCTGCGGATCTTCGGCAGGGGCAAAGCAGATGTAGGTCGAGTTGGGAAAGGCGGTTGTTTCAGGCGTTCCCGTCTTGGAAGCCACAGTGATCGGATAGGTGCCGAATGTTGCCGCAGAGGTACCACCGGGTTTCGACGCGGCTACCATGCCCTGAATGACCGTTTCAAAAGCCGACTGGGGCACGTTGTCCATCTGATTGGCAACCTCAGGGGTATATTCTGAAACCTGCTTGTCAAAGTTATAGCTGTTAACCGAGCGGATAATGCTCACCTTCATACGTTTTCCGCGGTTGGCGATGGTCGCCGTATAACTGGCGAGCTGCAAAGGGGTAAAGCGGTTATCAAGCTGTCCGATGGCGGCCTGAAGCACGTCTCCGGGGCGATCGGTTGAGGGGTCATTGAGCTGACCTGTCTTTTCGGAAAGTTGTATTCCCGTGGGTTCGCCCAGCCCGAGCTGGCGGGCATATTTATTCATGGTTGCAATGCCAAGCTGTCTGCCTGTGTCATAGAAAAAGCTGTTACAGGAAACGCGCAGCGCGTCCCGGACAGTAAGCGGCCCATGATAGGAAAGGCAGGTGGGTTGATACGTCGGGTAAAAGGTATAGACCCGCGTGCAGTTGACCACCGAAGAAGAGGTGATCACCCCTTCGGTGAGGCCTGCAATTGCCACTGTGGGCTTAAAGCAAGAACCGGGTGCGTATTGCCCCGAAAGGGACCGGTTAAAAAGAGGATGCCGACTGTCGGCGGAAAGGCTGGCGTAGTCCTTTGAATAGGTGGCCAGATCGTAGGAAGGATAGCTGACCAAGGCAAGCACTTCGCCGGTTTTGACGTCGATGACGGCGACGGCACCTGAATCAGCCTCTCTGCCCTTGCCTTCTGGCGCAGTCTTCTGCAGGTTTTTGATCTGTGCCTCAAGCGCTTGTGCAGCCACCTGCTGAAGCCCTTTATCTATTGTGAGTGAGACCGTGTTTCCCGGTACTGGCGCTTCTTCGACTTTGATGTCCGTCACAGTGCCGTCCGCATCCAGATAGACTCTGCGGCGTCCGGCCGTGCCACGCAGCTCGCTTTCGAAGGCCTTTTCGATGCCGTCTTTGCCAACAAGGTCGTTGCGGAGATAGCCCTTCTCTTTATAATTGGCGTATTCATCCATATAGATGGGGCCAACCGTTCCCAGAATATGTGGCAGAAGACTTCCGTTTTGGTATTGACGCGTGGCACTTTCCTGTATATCTACGCCGGGCAAATCAAAGCTCATTTGCTTGATATACGTGGCAGCAGAAATGGACACACCTTTTGAGAAGGTATACTGAGCTGAGAGGGAAAAGCCCCTCTGCTCCATCTCATAACGGACACCCGAGACCAGACGAAGTTCCTCAGCGGTGCAATTCTGAAGCGAGTACCGCTCGCTCAACCAGTAGAGAGCGTCGGCAGCAGTGGCATAATCACCAATATTCAAGAATTTTTTTAACCTTGTCACATCACTGTCAAGCCCCTGTATGTAGTCATAGGGTGCTTGGTTGGTGATCGGAAGTTCATCTATCCATCCCTCGCCCAGAGAAGTCAAAATTCCGGCGCTTTTAATAATGATGTCGTTTTCTTTACCGCTGGGTAGAAGCGCCCGGTCAAAAACAATGTCAAAGCCGGTCTGATTATAAGCCAGGGGACGACCGTATCTATCCACAATCTCACCGCGAGCCGCCTGTATCGTTTGGGTGCGGCTGGACCCCTGAGCAAGAGTTTCCTGATAGCTTTGGCCGTTGACTACCTGCATATCCATCAGCCGAAAGACATAGGTTAAGGCGATGACAGTAAACAATCCGCCCACCAGAAGAAGTCTTATTCGTTCGGTTGATAGTTTCATTTTATCCTCTTTTCCCTTTGGTTGGCGTGCATCTTAGCCATGTATATCCTCCGCCGATGGCAGGGGATATACAAAATACTTTGAATCCACTAGGGTTCCAATCTCTCTTGAAACTTTTTATAATAGACATGCACTCCCATATTGATGGGAATCGCACATATCGTTGTGTACAAAATCATCGGTACTGAATGGTTGTAAAAAATCAGCGATGCATCCTTCAGCCCCCACATACCATAGAGAAAAAAATAGTGGGCCAGACAGATCGTGACAGCGGTAGCAAAAGTAAGAATGATGGCGCTTCGAAGGCCAGGCCTCATAAGATAGATTACCAAAAGGCCCGCCGCCACACAAGAGACCAGCATGATAATTGAGTTGATACCGAAAAGGGTAAAGGCGCCAAAGTCCAGAAGAAGGCCGCAAAGGACCCCATATAGCCCCCCCACAAACTCACCTTCCACCATGGCGATGCAGATGGCCAATGGAACAATCAGCATCGGCTTCACGCCGAACAGGGAAAAAAATCGCGGAGTGACTTGCAGTACATAAAGCAGCAGCATAGCAAGGGCATATCCCGTATGCTTTACTGCATGGACAAGCTTCTGACGCTGCATCAGTCTCCCCCCTGACCGGCTGCTGTTTGAGCCAACTTGCCCTCAAAGGATTTAATGACCAATACACTTTTTACCGTACGCAGGTCCAAAAGCGGACTGACAACCGCATAAAGGGAAAGACCGTGGTCCTCAGGGCGCACCTGGGTCACCTGTCCAACAATTAGATCGCTGGGAAAGATACCGCCAATACCTGTGGTGATGATAATGTCACCCGCAGAAATGCTTGCATCCCTGGAAAGATAGCCAAACTTGCAAAGGCCATCCTCGGAAAGCGCCACAGTTCCGCTCATCACACCCGTATCTCTGGTGATGACATCCATACCCCCGATGTTCATATTCACATCGAGAAGGGTCATCACTTTGGAATGAGTAAGTCCTGCCTCGCTGATCATCCCCACCAGGCCGCTTGGGCTGATCACTGGGTCATGAAGCGAAATACCATTAACCGTGCCTTTGTCGATCGTAAAGGAATAAAACCTGTCGGCCGGATCTCTGCCGATGACCGAAGCCGTCTCAAAATCGAAGTCCGGATTGCTCTCCTTCAGGTCCAGGTATTGTTTAAGCTGTTCATTTTCTTCTTTATACTGGGCGAAATCCACCAGCTTTTCATTGAGCAGGCGCATCTGCTTCTTAAGCTCTTCATTTTCCTCGGCCAGCTTTCCGGCGCTTAGGATGTTGTCAAAAAAGCCACCCACCGTATTGCTTACCGCTGTTGAAACCCTCATGGCCGGCGTGAGCACAATGCCTAAAAGTTTGGAAGTAAGAGGGACCAGCCCCCCGGCCCAGGCGGCCCTAAGCATAAAGGAAAACAGCAATACAAGAATCGCCGCCAAAATTTTAAACCGCGGACTTTTCAAAAAGTCTTCCACCGCTGCCTCCCCTCTGCTGGCTTTGCATGCTTAGCGTTTTCTATCATCATCTCCTGCGAGAACCTCGCGGAGACGGTCGATGTCATCAAGTACTTTTCCCGTGCCCAAGGCAACACAATCAAGCGGATTTTCTGCCACATAGACGACCATGCCGGTCTCGCGCGCGACAAGCTTATCCAATCCGCGAAGAAGGGCACCACCGCCGGTGAGCATGATGCCATGGTCAATAATGTCGGCGGAAAGTTCAGGCGGGGTTCTTTCCAAGGTCATTTTGATTGCCTCAACCACCTGAGAGATAGGATCGGCTAGAGCTTCACGCACCTCGGAAGGGGAAATCAGAATATTTTTTGGCAGGCCGTCCACAAGGTTGCGTCCCTTAATCTCCATGGGCGTCTCATCATCATAGGGATAGGCCGAGCCGATCTTAATCTTGATGTCCTCGGCGGTTCTTTCGCCGATGAGCAGGTTAAACTTGCGCTTGACATACTGGATAATGGATCTGTCAAACTCATCTCCGCCCACACGGACTGAGCGCGCTGCAACGATTCCGCCCAGAGAGATCACCGCAACCTCACTTGTGCCGCCGCCAATGTCCACCACCATGCTTCCGGTCGCCTCTGAAACGGGAAGACCAGCACCAATTGCGGCAGCCATAGGCTCCTCAATAATGGAAACTTGGCGGGCACCTGCCTTAAGAGCAGCCTCTTTGACCGCACGCCGCTCAACTTCGGTAACACCCGAGGGAATGCAGATAATGACCCTGGGGCGCGCGAAAATGGAATTATTAAATACTTTTTTGATGAATATTTGAAGCATGCTTGCCGTGATGTCGAAGTCGGCGATTACACCATCCTTCAGAGGCCGCACCGCTATAATCGAACCAGGTGTACGACCAATAACCTCTTTAGCTTCCTGCCCCACGAAACGGACGGTGTCCGTTCTGGTATCCACAGCGACCACCGACGGCTCCCGCATAATAATGCCCTTACCCTTCATAAAAATAAGGGTATTTGCCGTTCCTAAATCAATTCCGATGTCTTTTGACATTCCGAACATATCGTGTTTGTCTCCTTTCGGGTATCCTCTATTTTATTCTTGTTCATTTGCTCCTAGACTTATTATTATAACCTTAAACACCGGCAGGCTGCAAGCATTCACAGTATTTTTTCTTCTTTTAATAGGTAATAAAGGCTATTTATAGGCAATCCCATCACATTATAGTAGTCTCCCTCGATTCGAGGGATATAAACACCGCCCAAACCCTGTATACCATAGGCCCCCGCCTTATCCATAGGTTCCCCTGTGGCGACGTACCCATCGATCTCATCGTCACTCATCGGTGAGAAGGTCACGATCGTGCTGGCTGTAAACTGACGGCGACCGCCGGGATGAAGAACCGTAACCCCCGTGTGAACCCTATGACTTTTTCCGGACAAAAGTCCAAGCATTCTCAAAGCGTCCGCTTTGTCCAGCGGCTTGCCCAGAATCACGCCATCCTGCTCCACCACGGTGTCGGCACCAATGACGGCCGCATCAGGGTTTTGACGAAAAACTTCATATGCTTTAAGCCCTGAGAGATAGAGAACTGCATCCAAGGCAGTGATGCCAATGTCAAAAGATTCATCCACGTCTGGGATGACAATCTCAAAATCCCCTGTGATCAGATTGATTAATTCTTTTCTGCGTGGGGACCCCGAGGCAAGTATCAACTTCATATCATTCTCTTTTCTGTTTATGCGTTGTAAAATAACCGTGACCGAACATCCGGGGAAGGAAGGCGGTCTGTATTTGGTCCACAAGTTGGGTTAGCCGAGATATAAGCTGCGGTTTTTTCTCTGTTGAGTCTCACTACAACTTTTTGACAAGCCCCTTATAGACGAAAATGGAGCCTAAAATTGTCAATATTTGAGCCACATTAATTTTCATCTCAAACCCAAATGCCAGTCGAATGATTAGAAGGTCTAAAACCATGGGTGAATCGGCGGAAAGCCCGATACTTCGCCCAAACCCCAGCCAGCTGACGGATGGAATCTGTGCGGCAAAGTTAGCCACAAGCGCACCGACGATCGTACCCGCAAGGATACAGAAGAGAAAAAGTATGTCTCTTTTCAGCTTCATAATGCCCGATATCTCTCCTTTATATGCCGTTATTTTCCATTCTATAGTTGATTAACTTGAAAACAAGCTTGTGATTTTCTTCCCCCGCCGAAGGCGGGGGAAGAAAATGACGTTTTAACTATAGCCAGTTTTTAAGTTAATTGGCTATATATGTTTTATATCAGCAGATCTTTCTATGTGAGGCATGCTTGCATAGATCTGCCCCTCTTTATCGGAAGGGCCAGAAAATGGTATGACACTATAGCTTATCCCTTTCCGGTTGAGCCGAATCCGCCTGCCCCGCGTTCGGTTTCGGGAAGGACGTCTACCTCACAGAGCTCGGGGGTGTCAATATCGATGATCAACATTTGGGCAATTCTTTCCCCAGGCGTAAAGATATAGGGGGCGTGCCCGTTATTGATGAGTCCCACCATGATTTCCCCGCGGTAGTCGCAGTCGATAACGCCCACGCCGTTGGCGGGCATAATCCCCTTCTTAATGCCAAGTCCGCTTCGTCCAAAGACGAGGGCGGCTTTTCCAGATGGCAGTGCGATAGCAATCCCTGTAGGCAGCACGGCGATTTCACCGGGGCTAAGGGTAAACTCATGGCTGATGCAGCAGCGCAGGTCATAGCCCGCACTTCCTTCGGTCGCCCTTGTGGGCAGTTGGGCCCCGGGGCTGAGCTTTTTTATCATCAAGGACATTGGGTTCCTCCTTATTTCTACTGTTGTTTTGGCAAATCAGTATATTTATAGTTGATTAACATGAAAACAAGCTTGTGATTTCTTGCCTCGCCGAAGGCGGGGCAAGAAAATGACGTTTTATATATAGCCAGTTTTTAAGTTAATTGGCTATAATATTTTGCTATACCGCCTTATTGGCACGCGTTTATCCTACCCCGCGATAGTAAAGTCCTCGCGTCCAGTCTCCCTGTGGGGGGGCTTTTTTACGGAAGGCAGAGAGAATTGCGAGACACTTCCCGGCGTCCTCATCCGTAAAATAAAGGGTAAGGAAGTCAAAACTTAATAGCTCATCGATACGGTCTGCGAGATAAAGGGGGACGGAGTTGAATATTTCGGCGATTCCATCGGAACAGTCCACCATAAATTTGGTTCCCGTTCGGTCGGTCATCGTCTCGAAACCACCGCACTGCGCGCAGCCGCCTGCCGCCTTGATGGGGCAATTTCGCACCGCCATGGCCGGAAGTCGCCCATAGGCCAGAATACCCACGGGAACATCCCCATTCAATCTTCTGGCATCGGAGAGAAGAAGCTCAAAAGAAAGCTGGCAGTCTTCCAAACCGGCCTTGGTAAGCTCTTCCAGGCTCAGGAAATTGGTTACGCCCAACGAGTAGCCGCCCTTTGGACTCATCCCCGCCTCTAAAGCAAGCTTTATGGCACCCAGACTTCCGCACCACGCGCTTTTGACACCCAGTTTCCTAAGCTCAACCAACGCTTTTATAAGCCACTGTTCATCACCGGGAAAGAGTATACGGGGGATTTCAGCGGTATAATGATCAAAAGAGGGGATACTTTCCTCGGAAAGCCCCTTTAAAAGCTCTTTAACGGGCAGGCTTATATCCGCGGCTTCCTCCAGAAGCTGAGGGGTCAGCTGACGACGTGAGTGCAGACGCACCCTTATTTCGGGTTGCTCACGCCCGCTTTGATGGAGGGGGGGATTGTCCAAAGTTTCCACTCTGTCCACGAAGGCCACATGGCGGACAGAGGCCCGAAGCTTGGTCAGTTCCTCCAGCGCACGGCGGCGGAGGTCGTTAAGGGCGGATACGGGCAACATCAATCCGCCCTCAATGTTGAAGCTTGTCCCGTCCAGACGGTAGGGTGTCCCACCGAGCTTGGAAAGGCCTGCGCCGGCCCTCTCGGCGTCGGTTGGTTTGTTGATGGCGATCTGGGGGATTTCGCCACTCACCTTTACATGATTACTGTCCTGATCCTGTACCGAAAGAGTGGTGGGAGTATCCCGCTTCATGGAAAATTCCAGCGAGATTCCCACACCAGGGAATTCATCCTTATAAAGCGCTTGGGCGTCTTTTAAGGCGGGCCTGGCGGCCATCACATCCTCGCGGCCCCGGATACCAAACATTTTTTTATCGATTTGCCCATCAAAATAGCCGCTGGTAAAGCCGCTTCGAGAAAAGACGGACTGCAAAAGCTCCATGTCCGGCTCGCCGCCGTCGCGGGCAAGTCGGCAGGCGGTAACAGCCGCCGCCACATATTCGGGACGCTTCATCCGTCCTTCGATCTTCAGGGCAGCCACACCCAGCTCGCAAAGCTCCTGAATGCGGGGGATCAAACTCATATCCTTAAGTGACAGACCGCACTGGATCCCGCCCTTTGCCTGAAAAGGAAGACGGCAGGGCTGAGCACACATGCCGCGGTTTCCGCTTCTTCCCCCGATGAGGGCGCTCATATAGCACTGGCCGGAGATACTCATACAGTGGGCGCCGTGAACAAACATTTCGCATTCAATCCCCGAAACGGCCACCATTTCCTCAATTTCCTTCTTAGAAAGCTCACGGGCGATGACCGCCCGTTTCACCCCGATTTCCTTTGCAAACCGGAGCCCGGCGGGTGAAGTGATGGACATCTGGGTAGAGGCGTGAAGCTCAATGTCGGGCACACACTCTCTCACGATGTGCGCTACGCCTAGATCCTGCACAATCAGGGCGTCCACTCCAGCTTCAGCCGCATCCCTGACCGCATTTTTAAGGGCGGAAAGCTCCCGGCCAAAAACAAGGGTGTTCAGTGTCTGATAGACCTTTACCCCTCGGATATGACAGTATTCAACTCCACGCGAAAACGCTTCTTTGCTAAAATTTTGGGCACCGGCCCTGGCGTTAAAGCCCACGCCGCCCATATATACGGCATCACAGCCGCTTCGCACCGCCGCGATGAGAGATTCCTCCCCTCCCGCGGGGGCCAATATTTCAAGCTTTCTCATCGTTTTGGCTCTTGCTTATAACCATAAGCCTCTAAAAGTTTATTCAGTCGGGTGATCTCACGGCGGGCATCATCCAGTTCCACGCGCGCGCGGGTGGCATCTTCGAGATAGTCAGCCAACTGGGCACGCATGTGATCCGAAGCCTGCTCACTCTTTCTATAGGCATCAACAGAATTGAGGGCGGCGAGGACCAATGCCCCGTTAAGGGACACTTTTGAGCCATCCAGCATATGCTGTTTGACCTGCTTGTCAATTTCCACACCCAGCGTCTTAACATATGTCTCATCCTCTGTGGTGGATATAACATAGGGCGCGCCGCAGATTTCGATCTTAATTTTGTTCATCATTACCGCCTTTTCTCCAGCGACCATCTGTAAATAACGCCTCACATCTACCCCTGTCGCCGGAAGGGGATAGGCGGACTGATTTATCCAAATTACCAACTGCCTTATTTCAGGCACCAACTGTATAATCGAATTTTGGTATATATTTTAATTATAATACATCACCCTTTGATAGGAAAGAGATGAACTCAAATTTTCAGTATATTTGTCGCTTTATAGTCATTTTTTACACCTCGTTCATTTTATCGCAGAAGATTTGTAATGACTGAAAATAACATCGGTACTACTGCCTTGTAAAATCTAATTCTTTTATGGCAATGTGTTAAATGTTTTTGTATATTCCCCTGCCTGAGACGGGGGAATATACAACTTTAAGATGTTGCATTATACTATTTAGTTGTCTTTAACACGCAGGGCAAAGACAAGAAGAATTTGCCCCTCGCGGTATGGGAATCAAATGTTTTATTCTGATTCTACTGTAAATACCAAAATTTGATTATTTACTGGCAGTTGTATTATAATTAAATAGAGTTCATATTTTCAGAAGTATTTTTTCCGTCCATGTGTGATTTATAGCAATATTACGAATGAATGGAAATTTTTTCAGCCTGCTCCGCTGTAGATGGTGCTGACTGAGATCAAATTTATCTTTTTGTTTCCCCAATTGCTTTAGAGCGTTATCTGGCAAGGGTTTTCCACAGCGCAATGAAAGCACGGTGGAAAATCCGCCGTTTTATTTTGATGAGATGAGGTCGCCTATGAACAGACAAGATCTTTCCAGCCGTGACTTGGTTCGGATGATTACCAAAAAGCTGATGGGAGATATCGGCGTCGGGCCGGCAAAAGCCCATGAGGATCAATTTTACCGCGCGGCAGCCCTTGTCATCAAGGAGCTTTTAGCCGAGAAACAACGTAAATTTGAAAGCGTAACCCTTGCGGCAGGGGAGAAACAACTTCACTATCTAAGTATGGAGTTTCTTCCGGGGCGCTCGATGAAAAACGCACTATATAACCTGGGGCTTACCACGCAAATGGAGGAGGCCCTTCATGAGCTTGGTGTCGAGCTTGACCGCCTTTACGGCTTTGAGCCGGACGCCGGCCTTGGGAACGGAGGACTAGGGCGCCTCGCGGCCTGCTACATGGATGCCATGGCCAGCCTTGGACTACCTGCAAATGGCTATTCCATCCTCTACGAATATGGCATCTTCCGCCAGAAGCTGGTGGAGGGACGGCAGACCGAGCTTCCCGATGTTTGGCTTCCCGGTGGCGAGGTTTGGCTTTCCCCCCGTCCCGATCAGACGGTCGAGATTCGTTTCGGCGGAGTAGAGGAGGAAAGCTGGCATGACGGCCGCCTGATTACTTCCCACAGAGACTACACCCGCGTTATGGCGGTCCCCTATGACCTTTACATGCCGGGTTACGACTCACCGGGGGTAAGCCGTCTCCGCCTTTGGAGTGCCAAGGGCCTTGGGGTGGATATGGCGCTTTTTAACCGGGGAGATTATGCGGGCGCCTTCAGTCAAAACGCCATTGCCGAAGCGGTCTCAAAAGTCCTATACCCTGACGACAGTCATCTGGAGGGACGGATACTCCGCCTGCGCCAGCAATATTTTTTATGTGCAGCCTCCATCAGTGACATTCTCCGCAGACATCTGGATGCAGGAGAAAGCCTTGAGAGTTTTCCGCAAAAAAATGCTATCCACATTAATGACACACATCCGGTACTTGCAATCCCTGAATTGATGCGCATCCTTCTGGACGACTGTGGCTTAAGCTGGGAGCGCGTCTGGGATATCGTTACAAAGACCTTTGCCTATACCAATCACACCGTCATGCGAGAGGCGCTGGAAAGCTGGGATGAAGGGCTTCTGCAAACCCTTCTGCCGCGTATCCACCGCATCGTAAAGGAAATTGATAACCGGTTTTGCCGTCGACTTCGGGAGGATTTCCATCTCAGCGAGGCTGAAATTTCCTCCATGGCCATCCTGAACGGCGGCCGGGTGTATATGGCTAATCTGGCCGTTGCTGCCTCCCACAGCGTCAACGGTGTGTCAAAGCTCCATTCCCGCCTGATCACCGAGACCATATTCACAGACTATTTTCGGGTTGCCCCCGAAAAATTCACCAATGTGACCAACGGCATCGCCTCTCGGCGCTGGCTCTGCCAAGCGAATCCGGGGCTGACTGCACTGATTACGGACTGTATCGGCGACGGATTCCAGAAGGATTTCTCGCGCATCTGTGCCCTTGCCCCCTTCGGACAGAATCAAGCGGTGCTTGTCCGGCTGGAAGAAGTAAAGCTGGATAATAAACGTCGCTTTTCAAACTATATGGCCGAAAGGCATGGCTTTTTGATTGACCCTGCCTCAGTTTTTGACGTACAAGTCAAGCGGCTGCATGAGTATAAGAGACAGCATCTCAATGCGTTGCACATCCTTTCCTCCTACCTTTGGCTTCGGGAAAATCCGGGAGCCGAATTCCTGCCCCGGACCTACATTTTTGGGGCGAAGGCCGCGCCTGGCTATGTCATGGCCAAAGAGATTATTCGCATGATCTATCACATTGGCCGCATGATAGACGCCGATCCTGCCGTCCGAGGCAGACTGAAAGTGGTCTATCTGGAGGACTATAACGTCACTCTTTCTGAGCTTTTGATGCCCGCGAGCGAAATATCTGAGCAGATCTCCCTCGCCGGCACTGAGGCCTCGGGCACGGGCAATATGAAACTAATGTTAAACGGCGCGATCACGCTGGGTACCCGGGACGGCGCCAATCTGGAGATCGGTGAAGCCGTGGGGGATGAAAACATCCTTAACTTTGGTATGACCGCCGATGAGGTAGAATCGCTACGCGCCAGGGGCTACGATCCGGGACTATTCTACAGTGAAAATCCTGTCATTAAAGCCTCCATCGATCTGATGGAGAGCGGTATAGCCGGGGAAAACTTCGTGAGCATTGCCCACAATCTCAGGGAAACTGATCCCTATATGGTGTTGGCTGACTTCGACAGCTACAGCCGCGCCCAGCAGTTTTCTACACGCCTTTATGGCGATCGTGCGCGGTGGAACGCCATGAGTCTTGCCAATATCGCGTCCTCTGGCATTTTTTGCGCCGACCGTGCGGTGGCTGATTACGCCCGCCGTATCTGGGGGATGACCCGATAGGAGACATTTATTTTTATGCCCGATAGGCGAAGAAATTTCGTTTTCAATAACCCAGCAAATAGATTTGCCTAGTACTTTGTTGCAACTAAATCCTATATGACAATGGGTTAAATACACTTGTTTATTCCCCCGCCCTCGGCGGGGAAATATATAAGTTTAAAATGAGACAGAATGCTAGTCAAAAGACGGTTGTGAGACGTAATAGCAATGCGCTTTTATTGGGATAATCGCCATAAATGCGGCTTAGGGAAAAGAGTAAGTATGGTAAGGAGTTGATGGCGAAATGTACTGTTTTGACAGCCGAAGCACCGTTTATAAATCCCCCTTCGGTGCCCTACCAACGGGGGAGACGGTTACCTTTCGCCTGCTCCTTCCCATTCTGTGGGGGGTGCAGCTGCCATGCCTTCTGCTCTTTGCCGCCGCAGACACCGAAAAGCCCATGATAACCATCCCGATGGAGCCGCTTCGTCAGGAGCCTGACGAAGCATGGTTTACTACCTCCTTCTCACCTGAAAACCCCTCTCTTTTTTTCTACCGTTTTTCCGTACATATGGGCGAAGAAACTGTAAGCATCGGCCACAGCGGGGATGCACTCGGGCGGCTTCATCAGCAGGGTCTCTGGCAGCTCACTGTATACGATAAAGAATTTCAGACACCGGCGTTTTTAAAAGGGGGGCTTGTTTATCAGATCTTCCCTGACCGCTTTTACAAAGGTACAGGGGAGATGAAGGATATCCCTGCCGACCGGATTTTACGCGAGGACTGGAGGGCGTTACCGAACTGGCGGCCGGACGAGAACGGCAATGTAAAAAACAACGACTATTTCAGCGGGAACCTACGCGGGATTACGGAAAAGCTTGCGTATCTTCGTTCACTATCAGTCACCGCGATTTATCTGAATCCCATCTTCGAAGCACACTCAAACCACCGCTACAACACCGCAGATTACCAAAAAATTGACCCTCTTTTAGGCAATGAGATTGATTTTTCGCATCTTTGCAAAAGAGCGGGGGAACTGGGGATTTCTGTGATTTTGGATGGCGTTTTTAGTCATACCGGAAGCGACAGCCTTTATTTTAACCGCGAGGGACGCTATGGAGTGGGCGGCGCGTATAAAGACCCGAAAAGTCCCTATTTCCCCTGGTACCAGTTTGGCGGTTACCCCGATGATTACCGCTCATGGTGGGGTTTTAAGACCCTCCCTGAAATTGACGAAGAAAATAAGGACTATCAGCGTTTTATCTGTGGAGACGACGGAGTAATCGCCCACTGGATGCGTGCCGGAGCGGCCGGATTTCGTCTGGATGTTGCCGATGAGCTGCCGGACAGCATGCTTGACCAGATCAGGCACGCGGTCAAGCTGGCCTCGCCAGAGGGTATCGTCATCGGGGAGGTTTGGGAGGACGCGTCCAACAAAATAAGCTATGGGCAGCGGCGGCGCTATCTGCTGGGCGAGCAGCTTGACAGTGTGATGAACTATCCGCTTGCAGACGCTATAATCCGTTATATCCGTCACGGAGATCACCTGATTCTCTTTCATACACTCATGGATATTTTGGAAAACTATCCTCCGCAAGTGATACACACATTGATTAATCACCTATCCACCCATGATACCACGCGGGCGATCACTGCTCTGGCCGGTGAGGACGGAGAGGGGCATGACCGCCAGTGGCAGGAGGAACACCATTTTCTCTCATCTGAACAATACCAGAAGGGACGGGCGCTTTTTCAGCTTGCCTCGGTGCTCCAATACACCCTGCCCGGTACACCCTCTCTCTATTACGGAGATGAGGTGGGACTGTCTGGCTACCGTGACCCCTTTAACCGCGTTTGTTATCCATGGGGCGGGGAGGACGGTCTGCTCCTTAGGCACTTTGAGGCCCTCGGCGAAATGCGGGCGGCTTGTCCTGCCCTTCGGGACGGGGACTTCTTTCTGACGGAGCTGGATAGCGGTCTTTGCTCGTTTACCCGTATAGGAAACGGCCAGCGACTTTTTATTGCCATCAACCGCGGAGCAGAGGAGAGGACGCCCATCCTTCCCCCTGGCATGACACCCGATACCTTACAGGTGATTATGGGTACGGGAAGCATAAAACCACTGCCAGTTGGTGGCTTTCTTGTGACAGAATTTTAAAATTATAACACACGAAAGCTTTTCTCCCGTCTGTGGTGGGGGAGGGGAAGAATTAGGTAACATAATTCTGATTTAAGAATAAAGCGATGAGCTTTCAAAAGGAGGTAACGCACTATGGATTTCACTATACGGCGTGCTCAAATTTCTGATAGCAGCTCACTGACAGATATTTCTTTTGCCGCAAAAAGAGTTTGGAATTATCCCGAGCAATATTATGATATATGGAAGGACGAATTGACGATTACCCCCGTTTACATTGCCGAGAACCGTGTCTATTTGGCTGAAGCGAATGGTGCGGTTCTAGGCTATTTCTCTATTGTGGAGGTTAGAGAGGACTTTTGGGCAGGAAAAGTTTTTGTCAAGAAAGGCTTCTGGCTGGAACATATATTTATAAATCCCATTTATATCGGTCAGGGAATTGGAACGTGTTTAATGGCCTATGCTTCAACCCTTTGTCTGCAAGAAAACATTTTACTTCTGCATGTCTTCAGTGACCCCAATGCCAATGGCTTTTATGATAGACTTGGCGCAACATATATTGGTGAGTCCCCATCAAGCATCGAGGGCCGGACGGTTTCAGTGTATGAGCTGACTTTTATCCGAAAAGGAACACCCTCACTTCGGTAAACAAAGGGCCGCTGTGAATCGATGCCGGGTACTCAATTTTTCATAACCCACCGTACCCAGCAGGTTTCGTATAACAACAAACGCCTCCTATTGTAGCAATAATTCTACAACAGGGGCGTTTTTCCAATGCCGTATTTAGGTTTAGTCCATACGAAATATTATAGTTGATTAACTTGAAAACAAGCTTGTGATTTCGTCCCCCGCCGAAGGCGGGGGACGAAAATGGCGTTTTATATAGCCAGTTTTTAAGTTAATTGGCTATATAAAATAACCTTTTATGATTCTTTCTGTTTCCCTGTTTACGGTGGGGAAAAAGAACCTGATACACGCTTTTATCTGATCAGAAATTAAAGTTCAAACCAAAAATTACTGCCCTGTCCCACCGTACTCTTTACTCCAAAACGAGCGCCATGCATTGTCAGCACCGATTTGACAATGGAAAGTCCAAGCCCTGTGCCCGTTGTGGGACGCTTATGAAAGCGTGCCCTATAGTAGCGCTCCCAGATACGTTCAATTTCCTCAGGGGGGATGCCTTCACCGTTATCAATAATTTCCACCAGTGTCTTTTCATCATTGGGAGTGATATTGACAGTGATTTTCTTGTCATCGCCGGAATAGTTGATGGCGTTGGTCATGATGTTATGTATGACCTGCCCGACCTTATCTCTGTCAGCATTGACAATCACTTTGTCAGGAGCGTTTACAATGAAACTGTATTCCTGGCTTAAAGGACCGAACTGCGTGATGGTCTCTTGCACTTGGGCAACAAGATCATATTCGGTGCACTGAAGGGTCTGGGCCCCCTCCTCGATACGCGAGATGTCCAGCAGGTCACTGACAAGGGCGGAAAGACGGTCGGTCTCTGTGATAATGACCGTAAGCTGCTCTTCGCGCTTGACCTTGTTATCACCAGTCAGGTCTCTCATCATCTCGGCATAGGCCTTGATCATGGTAAGTGGGGTACGAAGGTCATGAGAAACGTTAGCTACCAGTTCGCGCCTCAGCCCTTCTACACGGGATAGACCCGCAGCGGCATAGTTAAGTGTTTCGGCCAAGTGGTCGATTTCCTCAAAACCTCCCCCCTGAAAGTTGGGGGTATAGTCACCCTCGGCAAGCCGTTTCGCCGATTCAGTAATATCAGTGATGGGCCGCGCCAGCCTGCGCGATATAAACCAAGACATGCCGAAAGCGGTAAGAATCAGAAACAGGATGATATATAAAAGCTGACTCTTAAGGATATCGGTGGTTGAGCGCAGAGGATCTAGATTGGCATTTAAAAAAATTACATAGCGGTCACCCTGCGCAGTATTCACTATGCTTCCCCACAAAAGCATCTCGCTTCCGTTCGATTTATCTCCTGATTTCTGAAAGGGAGAGGAAAACACGTGAGTAAAGCTTGTGATCTCACCATTGATTAGCTGCTGATAATAACGCTGCACCGTCGTTTTCATCTGAATAATGCTTGGTGACTTTACCGCATCTTTTCCCTCATCGGGAGCATTTGGCGGTACTGCGGGCAATCCGGAATAATACTGATGGCCGAAAACAACGCCAATTATACTCCCTCTGCCCATGGTATCGATGGAATAAATGGATTGTTCGTCAATGCTGAGAACCTCTATTGACATGTTGTTTTCAAAGGCAAGATTCTCGGCAAAGCTTTCAAAATCATCCTGCCCAAGTTTAGCCGTGACAAGCTGACCCGCCTTTAAAAGTCGGGACTGCTTCATTGATTTATAATAGTTGTCGAGAAAGACAATTTGTAAGAGCCAAAGCGCAGCCAAAATCACGGCGGCATAAATCATGAAGGACAGCCAGACACCATGGCGTATACTTCTACGCTTCAAACTTATACCCCATTCCTCTCAATGTAACCACAAATCGCCGGTAATCACCCATGTTCCCCCGAAGCATTTTGATATGTGTGTCAAGTGTTCGGTCGTCACCATAGTAATCATATCCCCAAACCTCTGTAAGTAAACGATCACGGCTGAGGGCGATACCTCGATTTTTAACCAGAAAGAACAGAAGCTCATATTCCTTGGGAGTGAGGGAAGCGGGTACGCCATCAATAAGGACGCTTCGACCAGTCAAATCCACCGTCAGTCCTTCAAATTGCATGATGTCCTTTCCCTTATTTCCGCCGGGCATGCGAGAAAGGACGGCATTAATTCTTGCCATCAGTTCTTTGGGAGAAAAGGGTTTGACGATATAGTCATCTACGCCCAGTTCAAAGCCAAAAAGCTTGTCGTACTCTTCACCGCGGGCGGAAAGCATGATCACCGGGATCTTTGAGAAACGGCGGATCTCTTTCAGAGCCATAAAGCCGTCCAGCCCGGGCATCATAATATCCATTACGGCAAGATCGAAGGTGTTCTCTCTACAGGCCTCTACGGCCTCGCGTCCGTCCTTGGCCTCATGTGTCTGGTGCCCTGCATATTGTGCATATTCTTTGATAACAAACCGTATTTTTTCTTCATCATCTACAATTAGTACTTTTGCCATATGGCACCTCCACATATTATATAGGACGAATATACTCTGGTTGTGTGTGGGCAGAGTGAAAAACATGTGGTAGTCTTCTTAGTATTCAGCCATTCTCCGCCAAAAATGGGGATTTTTCGGAATTTTTGTGAAAGGGGAGTATACATGAGCGTACACCATTTTTAAAATTTTATAAAAACTATGCATTTCACTGTGACCAAAAACCTTTTATAGCCAATTAACTTAAAACTGGCTATGTATAAAACGTCATTTTCTTCCCCCGCCTTCGGTGGGGGAAGAAATCACAAGCTTGTTTTCAAGTTAATCAACTATATGTACAAAAGGCACCTGGTGACAGGTGCCTTTATCAGAACAAAAAGGCTGTGCCGCACGACTCCCTGTGACGCCCTAGTACCTTGTAAAATCTAAATCTTTTATGGTAATAGGTTAAATGTTCTTGTAGATGTAGCATTGTACTAGTCTATGGTCATGTCTGCCTCTGTCGTGTCTAATGCCAAATTAAAATCAAACGATTACTGGTACTTTGCCCCCTCAGAAGATGGGGATAGAGTTCAGATTTAAAAGAATAACATAAAAACAGAATTATCATTTGTTTTTTGCGGCCATGTCGGCGGCATTGACCGTTTCGGCGGGAAGCATAAAATCCGTGGCTGCGTTAGCATTCTTATAGGTCATTTGCATGGTCATCTTATTCACGGTCAACCCGCTAAGCATGGTCGTCCCGCTATTTATGGTGCTCATGTTTTTATATATTTGGTTCGTGAAGGCAGTCATGTCGATGTCGAATTTCACAAGAACCATGGATTCCGTTTCGATCCAAAGGGTAACGCCGACATTGGGAAGATCTTTAAAAAGCTGAGCATATCCAGCGGCATCCGTACCCTTCATCACATCTGACATCTGTGTGGATTTGACCGCATTTTCAAGGGCCGCGCCAGTAAACACGCCCTTAATCCTAGTCAACTTTTTGCCACCTATTTCCTCAGTTCCATCTTCCGTAGCATCGGATACTCCTGTCAGAAAAAGCAGGGGGTTGGCCTGCATATTGTTTTGGCTAACCGTAGCATTGGCCAGGTCACTGGTCAGCGTTTGTTTATACCATCCGTTTCCAGTGTTCATATACATAACCAATGCAGTTCCCTCAGTGATCACAAAGACTTGCATTGCCTGGTCAGTACCCATCATCTGGGTTTTCAGGTCACACTTGAAGCGCACCGGTCCGGTAAAGAAACTCATCGCTGCGGTTGTTGTGTTGTTTAAGGAGAATCCCGATCCGCTTAGTTCAACTGCCATAGTCATATCGGCATCCATACTTTTCACTTTTGTCATTTGCTCAGCGGCTTTTGTAATCTTTTCTTGGGCCGTCAGGGGCGTTGCGCTGCTTACAGCGCCTTTACAGCCGGTGATACTTACCACACAGAGAGCAATTAATAAAAGGCTTAGTATTCTTTTCATCAGAGTCTCCAATCAAATTCAGTATGTATAGTTGATTAACTTTAAAACAAGCTTGTGATTTCGTCCCCCGCCGAAGGCGGGGGAAAAAATGACGTTTTATATATAGCCAGTTTTTAAGTTAATTGGCTATATCATCATATCCATAGTTTATCTTGCTAAAAGAAAACTATCCCTATAGATGAAAAATATAGGACATTTTATAGTTGATTAATTTGAAAACAAGCTTGTGATTTCTTCCTACGGCGAAGGCGGGGGAAGAAAATGACGTTTTATATATAGCCAGTTTTTAAGTTAATTGGCTATATCTCTCTCCAAAATTCAAAAAAAAATATAAATACTTTCTGCCCCACCGAAGGCAGGGCAGAAAGATCGAAAGAAGTCGTGCTAGTTTCTAAACTTCGCTTTCTCCTTCAGGTTCAGATGCGGAGACATCCTCCACCTCGTCTGAGAGCTCACCGGTTACCATCTCCTCGCGTGGGGCACGGGCGAGAGAAACAACATGGCTTCCCTCCGTAACGCGCATTACGCGAACACCGCCGCCATAACGGGATTGGTTTGCAATTTCAGCCGCCGGTATTCTAATGATAACCCCGTCATCAGCGATGATGATAATATCATCCCCGGCATCCACCATTTTGACGCCGGCCACAGGGCCGTTTCTATCGGTATAGTAGTTTCTAATTCCCTTACCGCCGCGGTTTTGCAAACGATATTCATCAGGGTCTGTGAGACGACCAAGACCGCTTTCCGATACAGTGAGGACAAATGCGCTCGGACGCACCCTGGCCATGCCCACGACCTGATCTCCCTCGTCTAGATCGATGGCCCTGACTCCACGGGAGGTCCGTCCGATGACACGAGCATCCTGTTCTTCAAAGCGGATGGCAAGACCCTGGCGTGTGGCAACAAGAAGCTGTTCGTTTCCGTCGGTGAGACGAACCCAAGCCAGTTCATCCCCATCGTCAAGGCTGATGGCAATCAGACCGCCCTTCCTCACATTGCGGTACTCAAGAAGCTTTGTCCGTTTGATGACGCCCGCTCGGGTGACCATGACGAGATACCTGTCCTTGTCGCTTTCACTGACCTTGATCATGGCACTGATCTTTTCCTCTTGCTCTAACGGCAGAAGGTTCACAACATTGGTGCCTCTTGAGGTGCGACTGCTCTCGCCGATTTCATAGCCCTTCATGCGGTATACCCTGCCCTTATTGGTAAAGAAGAGGATATAATCATGGCTTGAGCAGATGAAAAGCTCGGTGACAAAGTCCTCGTCGCGCCGTGTCATGCCTGAAACGCCACGTCCGCCGCGTCGCTGAGTACGATAGGTATCCACCGGTTGGCGCTTGATATAGCCGAAGTGGGTCAAGGTGATGACACAATCCTCTTCGGGGATAAGCGATTCAATGTCCACTTCTCCTGACACCGTCTGTATTTCAGTGCGGCGGGGATCTGCAAAACGGCGACGGATCTCACCAATCTCATCCTTGATGATGTTCATAATTTTTACGTGATCAGCAAGGATCCCCTCCAGCTCGGCGACCTTCATCTCAATCTCCAAAAGCTCTGCCTCAATTTTTTCACGCTCAAGGCTGGTCAATTGTCCAAAACGCATCTGGACAATGGCCTGTGCCTGAAGGTCACTGAGGCCAAAGCGCTCCATCAGCGCCTGTTTGCCCTCGGGTATGGAACGGGAGGCCCGCAGCAGCTTAATCACCTCGTCAATAAAGTCCAAGGCGATCTTGAGGCCTTCTAATATATGTGCCCGCTCTTTAGCCTTTCTGAGGTCAAATTGAGTGCGGCGTACGACAATCTCGCGCTGAAAGTCGACATACCGCTCAAGCATCTCTTTGAGAGTAAGAACCTTTGGCTGGCCGTCGTCGAGGGCGAGCATATTCACGCCCACCGTCTCCTGCAACTGGCTGTAAGAATAAAGCTGGTTTAAAACCACCTGCGCGTTAGCGTCGCGCTTAAGCTCAATGACAATGCGCATTCCATCGCGATCGGATTCATCTCGAAGATCGCTGATCTGCTCGATTCGTTTGTCCTTGACAAGGTCGGCCATACTTTCGATCAGACGGGCTTTGTTGACCCCATAGGGGATCTCGGTGACGATGATGCGCTCACGACCGTTTATATGTTCCTCGATGTTGGCAAGGCCGCGAAGCGTGATCTTGCCACGGCCGGTAGCATAGGCTGCACGTATACCGCTGCGTCCCATGATAATGCCGCCGGTGGGGAAGTCGGGCCCCTTGATGTGCTCCATCAACTTATCAAGGTCGGCGTCAGGGTTATCGATGAGGTCGCATACGGCGTCGATAACCTCGCCAATGTTGTGCGGGGGGATGTTGGTGGCCATTCCCACAGCAATACCGGTTGAACCGTTGACCAGAAGATTTGGGAAACGAGAGGGAAGCACAACAGGCTCCTCCAGGCGGTCATCGTAGTTGGGCATAAAGTTGACCGTCTCTTTGTCTATATCGGTGAGAAGCGAGGCGGACACCTTGCTCATCCTTGCCTCAGTGTATCGATAGGCCGCCGGCGGGTCGCCGTCCACCGAACCGAAGTTCCCATGCCCGTCGATCAGCGGATAGCGCAAAGAGAAGTCCTGTGCCATACGCACAAGAGCATCATAAACAGAGGCGTCACCATGGGGATGATAGCGTCCCAGCACATTACCAACGGTAGTGGCTGCCTTACGGTAGCCCTTATCCGCGGTCAGACCGTCCTCATACATTGCATAGAGAATCCTTCTATGCACCGGCTTCAGCCCGTCCCTCACATCTGGAAGCGCTCTGCCCACGATTACAGCCATGGAATAAGCAAGATAGCTTTTTTTCATCTCGCCGTCAATATCAACCGGTATAATTTTTCCAAAATCAGTCATCAGGTTCACCCTTATCCTTTATCAGTCGGCTGTCAGCCCGACTTTACTTTTTGTCTATTTTAAAAACCCCTGGCGTCAGGATTCTTTTTTTGGCCGTACGTCATCGATGATCTGGCGCAGTGCCACAATTTCTTCCTCATGGCAGGCCCTTTTAGGCAGGATTAGTCCCTGCATCTCAGCCATAATGAAATAGAAGGCATCATCTGTTTCATCGAATGTCTTTACATCCTGCCAGCGGATTTTTACATCTTTTTCGTGTGAGGTGTGGGTAACTCCCTCTGTATTGATATGCAGCGTGAAGGGAGTATTTTGATAGCCTCGCTTTTCATAGGTTTGTGCTGCTCTTTTTTGAAGGGCACGCGGGTATAATTTTTGAAAAAAGAACAGATGATAGACCCCTGTAAGAAGCAAAATAGCGGACAAAATATATCCTACGAAACTCAGATTTCCAAGAGCTCTCAAAAAGAGAAACATCGGTGCAAGAATGATCTGCATAATGGCAGTGATAGTTGATGTTCTCTGCTTCTCTTTTAAATTTCTGCTGGACATATGAGCTATAAAGCGCTGATATTCCTCAAGAGAGAGAGTAAAGGAAATGGTCATATTGTCATCCTCTTTTAATTAATGATTTCCTTGGCGGAGTAAACATCTTTCAAAATCACTCACGCCAGCCACTGCATTCTATATATCCAGATTTTTGACGTATCTGGCATTCTTTTCAATGAATTCCTTACGGGGCGCAACCTTGTCGCCCATAAGGATGGTGAAGGTCTCATCCGCCTTGGCCGCATCCTCCATTTCCACCTTGAGGATGGTACGGTGTTCGGGATCCATCGTGGTTTCCCAAAGCTGCTCAGGGTTCATCTCTCCAAGGCCCTTATAGCGCTGCATGTCAGCACGGCCACCTTCGCCGCCGAGTTCAAGCAAAAAAGCATCCCTGTCTTTGTCGCTGTAGGCATAGCGCACCTGTTTCCCCTTGGAAATTTTATAGAGAGGCGGCTGGGCAATGTGGATGTGCCCTCCCTCCACAAGGGGGCGCATGAAGCGGAAAAAGAAGGTCAAAAGCAGAGTACGGATATGACTTCCGTCTACATCGGCATCGGCCATGATGATAACCTTTCCATAGCGGAGCTTGGTAATATCAAATTCCTCACCGAGGCCGCAGCCCAGCGCGGTGACCACCGGCATCAGCTTGTCGTTACCATAGACGCGGTCGAGGCGGGCTTTTTCTACGTTGAGCATTTTGCCCCAAAGCGGAAGGATCGCCTGAAAGCGGCGGTCACGACCAGATTTGGCCGAGCCACCGGCCGAGTCTCCCTCAACGATGTAAATCTCAGTCAATGCGGCATTGCGCTCTGAGCAGTCTGCCAGTTTGCCGGGTAGACTGGCTGTCTCAAGGGCTGATTTTCGTCTGGCGAGATCTCTCGCCTTGCGGGCGGCATCCCTTGCTCTGGCGGCATTTAAGGATTTTTCGATAATGCTTCGAGCCGCCGCGGGATTTTCCTCAAAGTAAGTTGTGAGATTTTCGACAATCAGGCTTTCTACCAGTGGACGGATAAAGGTGTTCCCAAGCTTCGCCTTCGTCTGCCCCTCAAACTGGGCGTCCTCTAGTTTTACCGACACGATGGCTGTAAGTCCCTCTCGCACGTCCTCACCGGTCAGATTTTTATCCGCTTCTTTTAAAATCCCATAACGGCGCGCATAATCGTTCATTACTCTTGTCATCGCGTTTTTAAAGCCAATCTCATGGGTTCCGCCCTCAGCCGTATGGATGTTATTGGCGAAGGACAAAATTACCTCATTATAGCTGTCATTATACTGCATCGCAATCTCGACGCTGCTGGTATCCTGCTGGGCGGCTAAGAAGATAACCTCATCATGGATGGCCTCGAGTCCCTTACGGGTATGGATGTATTCCACGAAGCTGCGGATACCGCCTTCGTATTGAAGGGTGATCTCTTTCTCAAGGTCGGGGCGGCAGTCTATCAGGTCAATCTTGATTCCCGCATTGAGAAAAGCCTGCTCGCGAAGGCGTGAGAGTAGCGTCTCATAATCATATTCCGTTTCCTCAAACACCTCAGGATCGGGCTTGAAGGTGATGGTTGTGCCCGTTACGTCGGTAGGGCCGAGGATTGTTAGGGGCGTTACGACCTCACCGCGCTCAAAACGTTGGGCGTGGCGATGTTTCCCGTCCCTTACCTCCACCTCGAGAAAGGTCGAAAGGGCATTGACGACTGAAGCGCCAACGCCGTGCAGGCCGCCGGATACCTTGTAGCCCCCACCGCCGAACTTGCCACCTGCATGAAGGACTGTGAAGACGACGGTTACGGCGGGTATACCCAACTTGGGCTGTATTCCCACAGGAATGCCGCGCCCGTTATCTGTAACGCGTATAACGTTGTCCGGAAGAATTTCCACCCGGATGTAGTCGCAGTGACCCGCCAGTGCTTCATCTATAGCATTGTCTACAATCTCATAAACAAGATGGTGCAGACCGCGGGGCCCGGTTGACCCAATGTACATACCCGGGCGCTTTCGTACTGCCTCAAGCCCCTCGAGCACCTGTATCTGGTTTTCATCGTAATTGTCGGTTGTTATCGGTGTATTGTTCACGATCATGTTCTCCTTTAGCCCACGTTTGATATGTTATCTATAAAGCCTGCCCGCTTTTTGAGCGTCGCTGGCGATATCTGCGAAATATAAATCTTTGCTCCCCCTGCCCCCTGACAGACGATAAAACTCTTAGGAATCTCGTTGGTCACGGTGATGACCTGTCCTTTTTTTTGGACGTCTGCCAGATAATCCCTCGTAGACTTTGCGATCGAGCTGTTATCCAAATCAAATATGCCCACAACTTCACTCATTCTTACAAGGGTATCCTGTCCTACATGAAGATACACGGTTATTCCCCTTTCTTTATCGGGTTCGTTCGATTCTATCTTCTCACTGGCATCTGCGCCGAAAATGCGGAGAATCTCGATTGTTTTGGTCCCGCACGTTTTAAAAAAGCAGCTACGACATTTTGTCATTTACACGTTCACCGCTGGTTGTCAGCCATAAGGCATCCGCGCTGACATTCTTTAATACATTTTGGTTTTATGGTTTTGGGGAAACGGTTTTTTTATCCGCCGCCCGAATTACAGTTGATTATCTTGAAAACAAGCTAGTGATTTCTTCCCCCGCCTTCGGCGGGGGAAGAAAATGACGTTTTATATATAGCCAGTTTTTAAGTTAATTGGCTATATCTTCAATGCGGGAAAAGTCCTGGGCGCGGATGATTTCTCCCCCTTTGACAGAGAATACCTTGCCCCGTTTCACGCCGCTAAAATACCCGGCATCGCAACAGGTAATAAACATCTGCCCACCGGACAGACGGTTTAAAAGAAAATCGCGTCGATTATAATCAAGCTCACTCATGACGTCATCTAGCAGAACGACCGGCCTTTCACCGGTTTCCTCTTCCATTAGCGCGCATTCGGCAAGTTTTAACGCAAGCACGGCGCTCCGCTGCTGTCCCTGTGAGCCAAAGGCTCTGGCGGGCACTGAGTCTATCGTAATTTCAAGGTCGTCCCGGTGGGGGCCAATACCGGTGAGGCCGTTTCGAATATCGCGCGCTCTGTTTTCAACAAGCGCTGATAAAATCTCATTCACACCACTGATTCCGCCGGCACTTCCCATGTATCTCATACCAATGCTCTCACGCCCGCCGGAAAGGCCGCTGTAGACCTCTGAAGCAAGAGGGGTTAGGCGATTCATATAGCTATCCCTGGTCCTGACGATAGCTGACCACAGCCTCGCCAGGCTTTGATCCCATATATCCAAGGTATCAATCAGAGTTGGGTTAGATCCCCTGTCTTTTAAAAGTGCATTTCTCTGAAATAAAATCCTGTTATAGTCGCTCATAACTTTAAGATAACGAGGACGAAGCTGAAGAATTGTTGTATCAATAAACCGGCGTCTTTCCTCAGGACCGCCCTTGATCAGAGAAAGGTGAGAGGGGGAAAAAACCACACAGGTAAAATTTCCTGCCAGTTTTGCGGCATTTTCAATGTCAACCCCGTTGAGCGAGGCGTTTTTTCGTGCGCCGTATTCCAAAGTTGAAAGATTATCCCGGCCTCCGCCGTAAAATCCCATGGTCATGCGTGCAAGATCTTCATTGATTGTGACTATCTCAACTTCTTTGGCGCCGCGAAAACTGCGAGATCCGGTAAAAAGCCAGATAGCTTCTAAAATATTGGTCTTTCCCTGCGCATTATCACCACAGATGATATTGATGTCGGGAGAGGGTATAAGGGTAAGGTCATGGATATTTCTGAATTTTTTTAATGTGAGGCTATCTACTCTCACGGCCTGTCACCTCAAAGAAGAGTCCGTTTACTGATACCCTATCCCCCGGGCGTAGTTTTTTACCTCTCATCAGACAGGACTCGTCATTGACAAAAACGATCCCTTCGGCAACCATTTCTTTAGCAGTGCCTCCGGTTTCTGCCGCACCGGCAAACTTTAAAAAGGAGTCAAGCTTTATATACTCAGTCGTGATCTCCACCGGGGTGATTTTTTTCTGATTCATGTGGTATTAACTCCATTTCTTCTTCGTCGGCTTAATATTTTAAAACTGCCTTATTCCGATTTCAACCTGACCGGCAGAACGAGGAAGAGGAAGCTGTCCCCGTCCAGAGGAACCACCTTCATTGGAGAAAGTGCGCCGGATATTTCAAACCGGACACTGTCACATTCGCAGGCACGCAATGCATCAAGAAGATAACGATTGTTGAAGCCCATCTCGACTGTAGGACCGGTTACACGTCCACCCATCTCGTCATAGGCTCTTCCCAGTGAAGTTAAGCAGGAAAGAGTTACTTTTCCCTCTTCAAATTTTACACGAAGGGGGCTTTTTATTCTGTCGGAAATGAGGAGAGAGGTTCTCTCAATAGAATCAATCATCTCTCTTGTGCCCACGCTTACAAAGGTAGTTGCTGTTTTAGGAATGGCTGCTATGTAATCGAGAAATTCACCGTCCAAAAGCCGGGAAATAATACTGAATGTTCCAATTTTAAAAACAATATGTTTTCTTGAAACCAGAATCTCGGTGATGCTGTCATCATCAGACAGAATTTTTGATATTTCCGCTAAAGTCTTTCCAGGGACAATAAATTTCATGGGTTTATCAATTTTAGCCCGCTCTCTTCTCATTGCAAGGCGATACCCATCCACTGATACAAGAGTGATAGAATCCCCAGCCAAATCAAAAAGAGTGCCCGTGTGAACCGGTTTTGCATCACTTTGGGCGACCGCAAACAGAGTTTGGTTAATCATAGAGCGCAGAACATTCTGCGGAAGATCGACGGCAACGGCATCCGTGAGTTGCGGAAATTCTGGAAATTCGTCGGCGGGGATTCCTAAAATAGAAAATTCAGTTACCCCTCCTTTAAGCTCTGTCAAACCTTTTCCGTCACAGGTCATTGAAACGATGTCACTGGGCATCCTTTTGACAATATCAAAGAGAACGCGGGCAGGAAGAACAATTTGCCCCGGCTCTTCGACCCTTGCCTCTACCGTAGTCGATATTCCAGTGTCAAGATCATAACCGCAAAGGGTCAGTTTTCCCTGTGAGGCCTTGATTAAAATTCCCTCAAGCGCAGGAAGTGTGGACTTAGTAGAAACCGCACGGGAAACGACGGCGATTGCTTCGCTAAGGTTCACCCTGTTAAATTGTATTTTCATCTTTTCACCTCATTTATATTATAGGCAGAAATTCAACGCACCAGTTTTGTTCTCTATATAATAGAGATATAATAGATATAATTTTAGTAGTAGTAGTAGGGGCTGTGGAAAATGTGGAAATCACTGCGGATCGTGATTTGAAAAGAAAAACAGCCATTTTCGATCGGAAGTAAACTCGTTGATGAAAATGTGGAATAGTTGAAAAAAAATAATTTGTCCACAACACTGTGGAAGGATAGGTGTTGATTGTTGGTAGATTGTTGAAAAAAGAACCAAAAATTATTAAAAATAAATTGTAAAATATATGGATGTTAAAACAGTTGAATGTTGAATGTGAATTGTTGAAATCAAATATTTCGGATGTTTTTAATGATATCCTCAATTGTGTTTTTGAAGCGGGAGTCTTGTTCCATCCTCTCTTTGCACTGCTGGATAGAATAAACCACGGTAGAGTGATCTTTTCCGCCGAATTCCTCTCCAATCGAGGACATGGACATCTGCGTTACTTCACGCACCACATACATCGCCACCTGTCTTGCCAGGGAGATCTGTGCTGAGCGCTTTGGTGAGCGTATATCCTGAGGGGATATCTCATATGTCCGGCTTACCTCTGAAATAATGCGGTCAACAGTCACTGAAATAGGTTGGTTATCGTTTAAAATATCCCGGATTGCGTTTTGTGCAATTACAATAGAAGGAGAGCTTCCAGCCAGTATTTTATACGCTTTGATCTTTTTAACCGCCCCTTCAAGCTGGCGAATGTTGTTTTTGAGGCGGTTCGAAATATACTCGGCCACATCGTCGGGGATGGCTATATCTAATAACTCGGCTTTACGGCGAATAATGGCGATTCGGGTCTCAAAATCCGGGGGTTGCACATCAGCCAAAAGCCCAGATTCAAAGCGGGTGCGCAATCGGTCCTCAAGCGTTTTAATCTCTTTTGGGGGACGGTCTGAAGTGAGCACAATCTGTCTTCCCGCCTGATAGAGCGCATTAAAGGTGTGAAAGAATTCTTCCTGTGTAGATTCTTTCCCCCCGATAAATTGTATGTCATCTACCAAAAGGATATCTGCCTGACGGTATTTATCATGAAAATCACGGGTGCGCTCGGTGGCAATGGCGGTGATTAGCTCGTTTGTGAACTCCTCACCCTTTGAGTAGATGATGTTCATTTGCGGTTTGTTTTGTTTGATTTCTGCGCAGATTGCGTAAAGAAGATGAGTCTTTCCCAGCCCCGACCCGCCGTAAATGAATAGGGGGTTATAGGCATTGGCTGGATTGGCTGCGACAGCCAGAGCGGCGGCATGTGCAAATTTGTTGGAGGAACCGATGATAAAAGTTGAGAAAGTATACTCATACTCTCCACCCATAGCAGACCCCACAAGCTCTTCGTCAAGGCGCGACTCTTCCAATCGATGGTCCTCAGAGCTAATCACGATATCCACCGGAAAGCCCAGAACACTTTCAAAGGCATTTACCAGAAGACCCAGGTATTTTTCCATGATGATGCTGCGCTTAAAATCGGTCTTTACAAAAAGATAGGCCGTAGAGCGCTCGAAGCGCACGGCCTCGATATCTTTAATCCACAGCGTATAAGCGACATTTGCCATTTCTTTTTCACAGTATTTTTTAACTGCGCCGAATACCTCGTTAAAGGATTCCATTTTTCAATCCCCCAAAATAAAAGGGAAAATACGAATTCTGGAAATGTTGAAAACCTTTTCCGTCCACCGCAATTCCACAGAATAATACACCAGTAAAGTTTACCACAAACCTTGCCTTCAATCAAGCTTTCAACAGCTAATTTCATCTATATTTAATATAGTATAGAGGATTATTTTTATACAGCGGCTTTGTAAAAAGTATATTGGACAGAAGAACATTCTACAAAATTTTTTATTGACAGGGCCGATAGATGTAGTCTATACTATTACCTTGCAAGGTTTTCCTGTAAAGGAGGGTTATTTATGATCAGGACCTACCAGCCAAAAAAGATTCAGCGTATGAAAGAGCACGGCTTCCGCAAAAGGATGAAGACGCGAAATGGACGTAAAGTTCTTGCCCGCAGAAGAGCCAAGGGTAGAGCGAGCTTAACCTATTAGTTGAAGACCACGCTTATGTGGTCTTTCTTTTTAGTCGCTGCGGCAAGGGTTTATTATGCTCCACACAATCACGTTAAATAAGAATAAGGATTTTCGGCGGGCATATCGCTTGTTCGAGTCGGTTGTACACCCGGTGCTGGTGACCTATATGGTCAAAAACAGGCTGGGTTTTAGCCGCATGGGCATAACCGCCACTAAAAAAATCGGTAAGGCCCATGACCGCAACCGGGCACGACGGGTAATTAAAGAGGCATATAGGCTTCTTGAGCCCCAGATCAAGCCAGGTTGGGATTTTGTGTTTGTAGCCCGCACAAAGACTGCTTTTTGCCCAATGGAAGAGGTAAAAAGGGCTATGAAGAAAGCGCTTAGGCCCTGTCTTTTACAACAGGCGCTGGTGAAAGAAAATGAAGCAGATCGCTAAATTGCTTATCCGCTTTTATCAAGTCGCCATATCTCCCTATACTCTTCCGCACTGCCGGTATATTCCTACCTGTTCCTCATATGCGCTGGGGGCATTTGAAAGCTTTGGCTTTATGCGGGGGATGATTCTGGCCGTATGGCGGGTTCTCAGATGCAATCCTTTTTCAAAAGGTGGGTACGATCCGGTGCCCGATCGTTTTTTGTGGAAGAATAACAATACTCTTATGGAGGATGAATAAATGGGCCAGATAATCTCACTCATCAGCACCCCCCTTGGTTGGATCATGTGGGCAATCTATCAGGTGCTTAAAAACTATGGTCTTTCTCTTGTGGTGTTCACTGTGTTCACCAGGGTTCTGCTGATCCCACTGGCTATCAACCAGCAAAAAAGCATGGTCAAGATGGCTAAGTTTAAGCCCAAGTTGGACGAATTGCAAAAGCGCTATGCCAACAATAAGCAACGCCTGAATGAAGAGATGATGGAACTATACAAAAGAGAGAATTATTCTCCGACCGCTTCTTGTCTGCCTCTCCTCATCCAGTTTCCTATACTCTTCGGACTGATGGATGTTATGTACTATCCTATCAAGCATATTCTGCATTTTTCACCCGAAGTGATCAAAAAAGCTACCGAGATCGCCACATCCGTTCTCGCAACGGCTGGGGTAGGCGCTAACAGGTATTCGGCCGAGATTAATGTTTTGAATGCGGTTAGGATAGACCTCGCGCCCTTTGTTAGCGGTTTGGGTGCCGATGTAGCCAACCAACTTGTGAACTTCAATCTTAATTTTCTTGGAATGAATCTGGGCGAGCAGCCTGTGCTTTGGCCTATTGGTTTACTTTTGATTATTCCCATACTATCCGGTATTACCTCTGCACTCATGTCCTATGTGTCTATGTTGACAAGTAAGTCTGCTACGGGTGGGGGGAAAACTGGAAGCGCTGACAGTGCTGCCGCTCTTTCCAACTCCATGCTTTTTACAATGCCACTTTTTTCTGTTTATATATCCTTTCAGGTTCCCGCTGGAGTGGGTCTTTACTGGCTTCTCTCCAATACGTTTATGACGGTACAGTCCTATATCCTTTATAAAATATACAATCCCGGTGTTGTGGCCGCCCAAGATCTCGCCGCTGAGGAAGCTGCGCGCGATGCCGAGCGCCAGGTTAGAATAGAAACAAAGAAAGCAGCCCGTGACGGCGTGATCAACGAGATTGACGAACGCGGACTCTCTCAAAAGGAGATTAACCGCATTAAGCTGGCTGAGGCCAGACGCCGTGACGCAGAAAAGTACGGCGAGGATTATGTTGACGTAACAGATGAAGATCTGAAATAGTGCCATTTTGCTAAGGGAGGACGCAGCGTGATTAAAGAAGCTATAGGTACCGGAAAGAACGGTAGAAGACGCCATCGTGTCTGCCTGCACCACAGTGGGTCTGCCAAGGGAGGACCTCGAAATAGAGGTGTTGGACCTTCCTAGGAGAGGCTTTCTGGGTCTTTCTGTGGTGCCGGCCAAAGTAAGGGTGTATAAAGAGTTTCCTGATGAGCCCGCCCCTGCACCTGCGAAAGCTGAGCCTCTGGTGCGAAGAGAACAGCCTTACGTGGCCGCTCCTGTCCGTAATGACCACTTCGAAAGAAAGACTGAAGCCACCCGAGGAGAAAGAACGATTGAAAAACCCTTCCAATCAACCACTGTAAAGCCTGTCGACCAGCCGATAGTCCCATTTGTACCAACTCCAGAATCCAATGCCAAGGCGAGAGCGGCCGCGGATTATGTTGGTTCTATCATCGGTGCTATGGGTATTGAAGACGCCAGTATTACACATTCACAGGTGGACGGGAATATCGTACTGAAGCTTAACGGTGATGTCAGCGGTGTGGCCATCGGTCGCCGCGGTGAGACCCTTGATGCAATCCAGTATCTTGCGGGTCTTTCTACCAACCGCATGCCAGGTGAATATATGCGTGTGGTTATAGACAGCGGAAATTACCGTGAAAAAAGAAAGGCCGTTTTGGAAGAGCTGGCCAAGCGAATTGCGGGCAATGTAATCAAAAGCGGTCGCAGCCATACACTTGAGCCCATGAATCCTTATGAGAGAAGGATTATACATTCAACTGTGTCTGAAATTGAGGGGCGTTTCCTCGACCTCGATCGGTGACGAGCCAAACCGCAGGGTCGTAATCAGCGCAAAAAATCCCCGTAAAAGCGTCGACTTTAAGGACAGGGAAAACGGCAATGCAAATGCAAGCCGACCCTTTAAGCCTTTATAACAACAACAGCCAAAACGGCGATAAACGCGAGAGCAGACCCACCGGCGGCGGTGGAGCTCCACATGGACACAGCAATGATCGAAATGACCACGGCCCGCGCCGTGAAAAGCCCCAGCCGTACAAGGAAAGCTCTGTGAGGGAGACTGCCCCTGCCGAGGCGGCGGATAAGCCACTTTACGGTAAAATAAATCTGTGATCAAAAGCAGGGGGCCTCGCGGTGCGGCGGGTCCCCTGTTTGTTTTATTTGAGCAGAGTTAAAATGGAAAAATTTAGATATTTATAAGATGAAGAAGCAATGAATAATGGCAGATTGTTTCACGTGAAACAGTTAACTGCTAGAGGTGACGTTTTATGAAGTTAACAGATAATAGTATAATTGCCGCAATTGCAACGGGTGAAGGAGGGGCAATTGCTGTTGTGCGTCTTTCAGGCATGGGAGCTCTTAGCCTTGCAGACAGCATATTTTTACCCGGCAACAACAAAAAGCCATCCTCTATGCCTGGGTATACGGCCGCCTATGGTCATGTCATGGAAAAGGGCGAGAATATTGATGAGGGAATTATTACTGTCTTTCATGGCCCGAAAAGCTTTACCGGCGAGGATATGGCAGAAATATCCTGCCACGGGGGAGCCTATATTCCGAAAAGAGTGCTTGTTGCCTGCCTCGCGGCAGGGGCGCGAATGGCCGGTCCGGGCGAATTTACCAAGCGCGCCTTTTTAAACAATAAGATGGACCTTATTCAAGCGGAGGCAGTAGCTGCTTTGGTTTCCTCTGAGGGAGAGCGGGCGGCGAAACTGGCCCTTTCCCTTCGCGAGGACGCATTAGGCTCAACAGTTCGTCAAATCACAGAAGAATTGGTTGCTATGGCGGGGCGGATCGCTGCCTGGCTTGACTATCCCGAAGAAGATATGGAAGAAGTGACACACAGCTGGTTTTTAGAGTGCATCGCCACGGTTCAAGCTGAAATCAGTAGTCTTACCGCGGGCTACTACGCAGGTCAGCTAACCCGACGGGGGATTCATGTCGCAATTGTGGGTCGTCCCAATGTCGGAAAATCTACATTGATGAATTTGCTCTTGGGGAAGATCGCAGTATCGTCACTGATATCCCCGGTACAACCCGCGATGTGGTTGAGGGGGAACTAGAGCTTGATGGCATAAAGGTTCGCCTTTCGGATACCGCGGGACTTCGTGAAAGTACAGACCCGGTGGAAATGCTTGGGGTTGAGAGAACCAAACGGCGAATGGAGCAGTGTGATTTGGCACTGATTATTTTTGACGGATCTGATAAACTGACCGACGAGGACAGGAACCTTATCCTCATGGCGTCAAGCCGCCCGTGTATTGCTGTCATCAACAAGGTTGACCTTCCACAGTCCCCGGATATGGATTATAATTCGGCAGAGGATTGTAGACTGTTATTCTCTGTCCGCTCAAAGCGGCCAGGGCAGTGTAGAACTGAGAAATGCCATTCTCTCGGCAGTGGGGCTGGGGAATATAGCCCCGGATTCCATGTTGGTTGCCCAGGAGAGGCAGTATAAGTGTCTTATCAGTGCCGGAGAAGCCATTAAGCAGGCTCTTCTGGCAGCCCAGGCGGGCACAGCCTTTGATGCACTCTGCCTGTTGATCGAGGAAGCCATTGGACCTCTCTTGGAGCTTACTGGACAGCGAGTGAGTCAGGCAGTAGTGGATGAACTTTTCTCAAAATTTTGTGTGGGTAAGTAAATGAAGATAAGCTTTGTTAAATGATCTTCATCGCAATGGTATAGTTGATTAACTTGAAAACAAGCTTGTGATTTCTTCCCCAGCCGAAGGCTGGGGAAAAAAAAGACGTTTTATATAGCCAGTTTTTAAGTTAATTGGCTATAAGTAAAAGAGAAATCGGGAAATGGGGAGTGCGGGATGATAACCTATGACGCAGGCAGCTATGATATAGCCGTAATTGGTGGCGGCCACGCAGGTGTGGAGGCCGCCCTCGCAGGGGCACGTCTTGGGGCATCCACACTTCTCTTTTGCCTTGGTCTTGACCAAATTGCCAGCATGCACTGCAATCCCTCCATCGGGGGACGGCCAAAGGGCAGATTGTGAGGGAAATTGATGCGCTGGCGGCGAGATGGGAAGGGCGGCTGACGCCACCATGATCCAGATGCGGATGCTCAACCGTGGCAAGGGTCCTGCCGTCTATAGCCCAAGGGCGCAAATAGACAGAAACGACTATCACGCCTATATGAAAAAATGTCTTGAAAATACACCAAACCTGCATATACGGCAGGCTGAGGTGGTTGAGATCGGCACCGAAAATGAGGCTGTTTCTTCCGTGACCACTGCATTGGGTGCCTGTTATCGGGTAGGACAGGTGATTATCGCCACCGGCACCTATTTAAAAGGACGCATATACGTCGGAGAATACACCGCCGAAAGCGGCCCTGATGGCACTCACGCTCCCAGTGCGCTTTCTCTATCGCTTAAAAAGTTGGGAATTCCTCTGCGCCGTTTTAAAACGGGGACCCCCGCAAGGGTGCACGCGCAGAGTATCGACTTTACCGTCATGAATAAGCAGGCAGGTGACGAGAACATTACTCCATTTTCCGCCGACACTCGTGAGGGAACACTCAAGAACCGCGCCCTCTGTCACATGAGCTATACCAATGAAAAAACACATGAAGTTATTCGTCAAAATCTCCACCGAAGTCCTCTGTATGCGGGAAAAATCGAAGGGGTCGGCCCCCGCTATTGCCCCAGTATAGAAGACAAAGTGGTGCGCTTTTCTGATAAAGAGCGTCATCAGCTTTTCATTGAACCCATGGGGATGCATACCCAGGAGATGTATGTACAGGGATGTCCTCCTCTTTGCCTGAGGAGGTACAGCTCGCCCTCTACCACACCATCGAGGGACTTTCCCATGTCGAAATCATGAGGCCAGCCTACGCCATCGAGTACGACTGCGTCGACCCGCTCGAGCTTAAAAGCCCACGTCTCGAGTTCACAAGCGCATAGAGGGACTCTACGGCGCAGGGCCAGTTCTAACGGTACCTCCGGTTATGAGGAGGCCGCGGCGCTCGGGCTCATGGCAGGCATCAACGCCGCGTTGAAAATCAAGGGAAAATCAGCCCCTCGTCCTTGAACCGATCGGACGCTTATATCGGCACCCTGATCGACGATCTTGTAACCAAGGGCTGCAACGAGCCCTACCGCATGATGACAAGCCGTTCGGAATATCGCCTGCTTCTTCGTCAGGACAATGCTGAAAGCCGCCTGACCTCACTGGGAAGGGATATCGGCTTGATTGACAACCGACGCTGGCGTGGCTTTCTCAAAAGGCAGAGACAGCTCAAAGGAGAGATGAAGCGCCTTGCTTTTCTTACCATCCCTGCTGCGGAGGCTGTCAATGCGCTTCTTGTTTCTCTAGGAACAAGTCCTTTATCTGAGGGAATCCGCGCGGCGGACCTGCTGAAAAGGCCACAGGTTTATTATGAACATCTTTTACCCTTCGATCCCCAGCGTCCAAAACTGCCAAGGGCAGTTATTGAAGAACTCCAGACTGAAATAAAGTACGAGGGTTATATTAAAAAGCAGCGTCAGGAGGTCGAACGAGCCACCCATCAGGAAAAGGTCAGCCTTTCAGGGCTTGATTATGCATTGATTGGTGGGCTTCGCATCGAGGCGGCACAGAAGCTTGCAGCAGTGGCTCCGGCTAATCTGGGTCAGGCTTCTCGAATTTCGGGAGTAAATCCGGCAGATATCTCAGTATTGATGATCTATATGGAAAAAAAGCATAGACAGAGGGGAGAAAAATGATTGTGAGCTATAACCGTACGCTTTTAATAGAAGGAGCCCGTTCCCTGGGTATCGAGCTGACACAAGAAGCAATCAGTAGCTTCGATATCTATGCAGACCTTCTTGTAGATTATAATCAAAAGGTAAATCTGACCGCCATTACCGATCCAGATGGTATCGCCGTCAAGCATTTTCTTGATAGCATTGCGCCCCTTCCGCTTTTAGATCTTGAAAAGGGTGTCAGCATTGTTGATGTGGGCACGGGGGCGGGATTCCCCTCTGTACCGATGAAAATTGTGCGACCAGATCTGAAGATTACGCTGATGGACAGCCTTCAAAAGCGCCTGGTCTTTCTTGCGCTTCTTTCCGGACGTCTGGGGCAACAAAATGTAACCGCCCACAACCGTGCCGAACAGGCGGGGATTGAGACCGCCCACCGCGAGCATTATGATATAGCGATTGCACGAGCTGTAGCGGACATGCGAGCCCTTGTGGAATACTGTCTGCCACTGGTCAAGGTTGGAGGGCGTTTCATCGCCTTGAAAGGGGGCGACTGCGATAAAGAATTGGAGGCTGCCGCAAATGCGATCAGTCTTCTTGGCGGAGGAAAGCCAGAGGTTAAACGCTTTTCTTTACCCGGTGATTTAAGCCGCTCGGTTGTAATCATCAAGAAAATATCGCAAACTCCGCCAAAATACCCACGTCAACATACAAATTTCTCTGAAAAGCCCCTGTAGAGATTACGGGGGCTCATTTTTTTTGTCGAAATTTGCGATGGAAGAATGTGGAATATTTTGTTGGCCTGTGATAGCGTATAACCTAGGACAAGCTTATATAGACAATTATCTTAAAAACTGGCTATATATAAAACGTCATTTTCTTCTCCCACCTTCGGTGTGGGAAGAAATCACAAGCTTGTTTTCGAGTTAATCAACTATATTAATATGGCATAGATATGAGTTGTTGAAATCTTCTCGTACAGTGCTAGCGCATTACTCAATAGGCAGCGTGTATCATGGTGAAGAAAAACATGTAAATCAGTGGATTATAATGCAAACGTTCAATCTATTTTGTATAAATGCAGCCCAATCTCATATCATACTGAGCTTATCGAGGAGGTGCAACATGACCAACCTATTTTCGCGTTATGAACAGGTAAACAAGGTGATGCTGATCCCGATTGACGCAATTGCGCCCAACCCTATGCAGCCTCGTCGTCTTTTCGAACCCGAGGCCATTGCTGAGCTGGCTCAAAGCATAAAAGAAAACGGACTTCTTCAGCCGATCACAGTGCGTGAAGTGGCCAAGGGGAGCTTTCAGCTTATTGCAGGGGAAAGAAGGCTCACCGCTTGCCGTAGTTTGGGAATGGAGCATATAGCTTCTATTATCGAGGAAATGGACCAGCAGCAGTCTGCCACGTTGGCTTTGGTGGAGAACCTCCAGCGGCAGGATCTCAATTTTTTTGAGGAAGCCGCAGGAATTGCCAACCTGATTATCAGTTGGAGGATGACCCAGCAGCAAGCTGCCAAAAAGCTGGGTATGGCTCAGTCTACAATGGCCAACAAGCTGCGGTTATTGCGCCTTCCAGAGCAGGTGATACGAAGAATACAAGAAAATGGGCTAACTGAACGCCACGCACGTGTACTTCTCAAATTGGAAAAAACACAGTATACACAGAAGGCACTGGAATATATAATCTCTCATCATCTCAATGTTGAGGAGAGCGAGAGATACATAGAATCCCTGCTTGCAGACAAGAAAAAGCCTATGAGGCTGTTTGTTATAAAAGATCTCAGAATCTTCGTCAACACACTGAATCGCTCGATCGAGATTATGCGTCAGGCAGGAATCAAAGTCGATGCCGAAAAAGAAGAGGACGAAAGTTCAATACGCTATGTAATCACCGTGTCCAAAAGTTGCGTTATTAAAGGGAGAACTCCGGCATAGGCACACAACTAACAAATGTTTCACGTGAAACAATGAGAAGGGAATGGAAGCGGGCCACTGGCGAATGCCTTCTGAACGACTCGCCCAGTTGTAAAAGGACAAATATCGGCATAGGAAGGTCTGTGTCGGTTTTGTAAATAGAAGCCCTTTGCTGATTTGGACACAGGGGGGCCGCCGGCGCAAGCCCGCGGCCCCCCTGTGTTATTGAAAAACAGCTCTATAATTCAAGAAAAAAGGGGATATGCCTTTAAAACGCTTGGCCAGTGTGGTATAATTTTAAAAACTCAGCAAAACAAGGGTGGTAGATGGATGGGAAAGCTGGTGGCGGTCACCAACCAGAAGGGCGGCGTCGGCAAGACGACCACCGCAGTGAATCTGGCAGCATCACTGGGTGCACGCGGAAAGCGGGTCCTACTGGTGGATGTCGACCCGCAGGGAAATGCCACAAGCGGTTTGGGCGTTAATAAACGCGAAATTAACAGTTCCAGCTATGAGCTTTTGATTTCTGATGGCAAGCCCGAGGAGATCATTATAAAAACCCCTTTTCGAAATGTGGATATTCTCCCATCCCATATGAATCTTGCGGGTGCCGAGCTTGAGCTTGTGGATATGCCCGATCGTGTGTCACGGCTGAAGCTGGGCCTTTTGCCCATAAAGGCCAATTATGACTTTATCATTATGGATTGTCCCCCCTCATTAGGGTTGCTGACTCTCAATGCGCTCACTGCCTGCGACAGTATACTGATCCCGATCCAGTGCGAGTATTACGCGCTGGAGGGACTTTCACAGCTTATTTCGACTGTGCGGCAGGTGAAGAGGCTGTACAACGCGGGGATTGAAATTGAAGGGGTTCTTCTTACCATGTATGACGGAAGGCTCAATCTGACCCTGCAGGTGGTGGAGGAGGTCAAGCGCTTCTTCCCGAAAAAGGTCTATCGTTCAGTGATTCCGAGAAATGTACGGCTTTCTGAAGCGCCAAGTTTTGGTCAACCGGTGGGTTATTATGACAAAGGCTCCCGTGGGGCGATGGCCTATGACGAATTAGCGGGCGAATTTTTGGACAACAATAGATAGGAAGGAGGGCTTTATTTGGCGATGCAGAAAAAAGGCGGACTCGGCAAAGGCTTAGAGGCGCTGTTTATAGATAATCACACGGACGACAGAGAGGCGGCGACCCTGCTGCGGATTTCAGAGATTGAGCCAAACAAAGGACAGCCGAGGACGAATTTTGATGATGCGGCGCTGATAGAGCTCTGCGATTCGATACGCGAATATGGGGTCTTGTCTCCAATTCTGGTGCGTCCCCTTCCAGGCGGCCGCTATCAGATTGTAGCGGGCGAACGCAGATGGCGGGCGGCGCGGATGGCGGGGCTTGCCGAAATACCGGTTGTAGTGCGCCAGACGACAGACCTTGAGACAATGGAACTTGCGCTCGTGGAAAACCTTCAGCGCGAGGACCTCAACCCCATGGAAGAAGCTTTGGGGTATAAAATGCTGACCGAGCAGTATGGCCTGACGCAAGAGCAGATTGCGGCACGAGTTGGGCGATCTCGACCGGCGGTGACGAACGCCATGAGGCTTTTGACGCTTCCGGACCAGATATCGGCCATGGTGCGAAAGGGTGAGCTTTCCACCGGACAGGCGAGGTCACTCCTCTCCTTGCCCGAAGCCATGCGTGAAGAGATGGCATCCCGCGCGGTACGCGAGGGCTTGACCGTCCGTCAGCTGGAGCGGCTTTGTAATAAGCCATCGTCTCAAGAAAAACCAAAGAAAAAAAACCCCGGAATGGGCGGCGGGGATAATTTCTACCGCGAAATGGAGCTTGCTCTCCGCGAGGAGCTTGGCCGTGGAGTTACGGTGAAAGCCGATGGAGATAAGGGCAGCATTACGATTGATTTTTATTCCAAAGAGGAGCTAAGCGATATTGCAGCTCACCTCACAAAACAGAAATAAAATACTATAGCCAATTCACTTAAAAACTGGCTATATATAAAACGTCATTTTCTTCCCCCGCCTTCGGCGGGGGAAGAAATCACAAGCTTGTTTTCAAGTTAATCAACTTATATTATCATTACACGAAAAGGTGATTATAAATGCTAGACGTAAAAGTAATTCGACAAGATCCCCAGTTTGTTAAGGACGCGATGAAGCGCCGCTGCAAAAATATGGACGCTGCCATAGACGAAATTCTTCTCATCGATGAAGAACGACGCCAGCTGACTTCCCGCGCAGACAACCTTAAGGCGGATCAGAACAAGGCCAGTAAAGAGATTCCCTCTATCAAGAAGGCGGGCGGGGATGTGTCTGCTATTATGGAAAAGATGAAGGGCATTTCCGACGAAGTTAAGGAGTGCGACGCGAGGATCAGTATTCTTGAAGAGCGTCAGCAGCAGGTTTTATACGAAATTCCCAACATTCCTCACGCCAGTGTACCCAATGGCGCTGACGATAAGGACAACGTTGAGGTGAGAAGGTATAACGAGCCCAAGAAGTTCCCCTACGAACCCAAGGCGCACTGGGATATTGGCGCAGATCTCGGCATCCTCGATCCCGAAGCAGCCGCAAAGGTCACAGGGGCGCGTTTTCATTTTTACAGGGGCTTAGGCGCACGGCTTGAACGCTCTGTGATCAACTATTATTTAGATACTCACACTGCGAATGGTTATACCGAAATATTTCCACCGTTTATGGCCAACCGCGCCTCGATGACCGCCACCGGCCAGCTTCCCAAGTTCGCCGAGGACATGTTTAAACTTGAGGGGATGGACTATTATCTGATACCCACTGCGGAAGTGCCGGTGACAAATATTCACCGTGACGAGATTCTTACCGCAGATCGGCTTCCGATTAAATACTGTGCCTATTCTGCTTGCTTCAGGGCCGAGGGTGGGTCAGCTGGCCGCGATACCCGCGGATTGATCCGCCAACACCAGTTTAACAAGGTAGAACTTGTTAAATTTGTCGATCCTGAAAAAAGCTATGAAGAGCTTGAAGCACTGACTGCCGACGCGGAAAGGGTGCTGCAAGGCTTGGGGCTTTCGTACCGCGTAGTGGCCCTCTGCTCGGGTGACATGGGTTTTTCAAGCGCTAAGACCTATGATATTGAGGTGTGGATGCCCTCCTATGGTCGGTATGTTGAGATTTCCAGCTGCTCCAACTTTGAGGATTTCCAGGCTCGCCGTGGTGCTATACGCTTTAAAAGGGATAAAAATGACAAAGCCCAGTTCGCTCACACCTTGAATGGCTCGGGCGTGGCGATTGGACGCACAGTTGCCGCCATCCTTGAAAACTATCAGAATGAAGATGGCTCCGTTACAGTGCCCGAGGCCCTGCGCTCCTATATGGGTGTGGATAAAATTTGCCGATGAGCGGGCAAATTATCGTTGAGAGTCACCCTTATTCCATTTCTGTGAAAATCCCCCAATTTGATTGTGACGCCGCCGGCCGCCTCAAGCTGTCGGCGGCCCTTCGATATATTCAGCAAGCCTCAACCGGGCATCTGGATAGTTTGGGGTTGACTCATTCCCTCCTGTACAATGAGAATATCATTTTTGTCCTTGTTTCGCTGGCCTTAAAAGCACACCGTCTTCCCAGTGCCCGAGAAGAAATCGAGATTAGAACCTGTCCTGCCGCGCAAAACGGAGTGCAGATGATCAGAGAGACTCTTATTGTTTCGCCGGAGGGAGAGCTTCTGATCGAGTGCCAGGCCGCTTGGGCAATGATTGATCCTTTTACGAGAAGACTTTTAAAGCCATCTTGCTTTAAGTATCAGCTTCCTCAGCTCAGGGAATGGCATCCATTTCAAGATCCGTCCAAGGTGCGTCTCTCTGAGGCGAAAAACGAAGTGTGCCTCTGGCCTGTTCGGTATTCCCACTTGGATCTGAATGGTCATCTCAACAACACCGTATATGCCGATATTGTCATGGATTCTTTGCCGATTGAGACTGCCTTGGGGCAAATCGTCTCTGAACTTCGTTTGCGGTATAAAAAAGAGGTGAAGTATGGAGATGTTTTATCCTTACGTGCGGACAGCCATGAAAAAGAGTGGACGGTTACCGGCTACAATGGGGAAGACCTCTGTTTCGAGGCATTGGTAAGCTTCGTATAGGCATTGCACTGGGCTGATGCTTGTGATATAATGCTAAAAAATCAAATAACAGGAGGAAAGTGGATGATGGGTTCAGAATTTGACAGCAAATTCCCCAAAGAAGGCTTGACCTTTGATGATGTCCTGCTGATACCAGGTTACTCGGAAATACTGCCTAAGGATATTGACCTCAGTTGCATCCTGGCTAAGGATATCAAACTCAATACTCCTATCGTTACGGCGGCAATGGATACGGTCACTACGGCACCAATGGCGATTGCCATGGCGAGAGAAGGCGGCATAGGAATTATCCACAAGAATATGACAGTTGCCGAACAGGCTGGTGAAATAGACAAAGTTAAGCGCTCGGAGAACGGCGTTATCGTAAATCCATTCTTCCTTTCACCAGAACATTTTGTTTATGATGCCGATGCGTTAATGGGCCGTTACAGAATATCGGGAGTACCCATCTGCGAGAATGGAAAATTGGTCGGAATTATCACAAACCGCGATCTGCGCTTTCTTTCGACCTTTGATATAAAAATAAAAGAGGTTATGACCAAGGATCATTTGGTTACCGCTCCTGTAGGAACTACACTGGAGCAAGCACAGCAAATACTCAGCAAACATAAAATTGAAAAACTTCCAATTGTGGATGAAAAAGGCTATTTAAAAGGGCTTATTACGATAAAAGATATTGAAAAAGCGGTGCGGTATCCAAATTCCGCCCGTGACAAAGGTGGGCGTCTTCTCTGCGGTGGGGCTGTCGGTGTCACGAAGGATGTTTTAGAGCGCACACAGGCGCTTGTTGATGCCCAGACAGACGTGATCATTCTTGATTCGGCCCATGGACACTCAAAAGGGATTATTGATTGCGTAAAGCTTATTAAGGCTACTTTTCCCGATCTGGCAATTATTGCTGGTAACGTAGCTACCTTTGAAGGGACAGAGGCCCTGATTAAAGCGGGCGCGGATGCGGTCAAGGTCGGTATAGGCCCGGGCTCCATCTGTACAACCCGTGTAGTTGCCGGTATTGGCGTACCACAGATTACAGCGATCTTTGACGCCTACCGTGCGGCATCCAAATATGGAATTCCCATCATTGGTGACGGAGGCATTAAGTATTCTGGTGATGTGGTCAAAGCACTGGCCGCGGGTTCCAACTGCGTGATGCTGGGGTCTCTTCTGGCTGGATGTACAGAATCTCCCGGTGACAGCGAAATCTATCAGGGCAGAAACTTCAAGGTCTACCGGGGTATGGGAAGTCTGGCGGCTATGGACAAGGGCTCTAAGGACCGCTATTTCCAAGAGGATGCGAAAAAGCTGGTCCCCGAGGGTGTCGAAGGCCGTGTTCCTTTCAAGGGCCCTCTCTCCGATACGATCTATCAGTTGGTGGGTGGCGTACGGGCAGGAATGGGCTATTGCGGATGTATCAATATAGAGACCCTCCACACGGACGCCAAGTTTACACGCATCACTGGGGCGGGCCTCAGAGAAAGCCATCCACATGACATCTATATCACAAAAGAAGCGCCAAACTACTCCGTCGGGCCTCAGTAAGACATATATTTTCCAATAGTTCCGCCTTTGTTTTCCCTGTTGGAAGCGGTGAAAACAAAGGCGGAATAACAAGGGCATCTAAACAGGACTTAGTATGTTCTGTTATAGCCACTCAACTTAAAAACTGGCTATATATAAAACGTCATTTTCTTCCCCCGCCTTCGGTGGGGGAAGAAATCACAAGCGAGTTTTCAAGTTAATCAACTATTCTTATTAAAACTGAAATGTTTGTACATAATGAAAATGAAGTCTGCATTTTGTTGTTGACAGGGGATAAACTATAGGTTATAATAGGCTCTGTCCCCAAACGGGGAGATATGTGGCGGCATAGCTCAGCTGGCTAGAGCATTCGGTTCATACCCGAAGTGTCGTTGGTTCAAATCCAATTGCCGCTACCATTAAAGGCTAAGGATGGGAAGCAAGAACCGCAGAAAGCTCTTGCCTCCTCCCTTATCCAATATCTATATTAAGGCCCGTTGGTCAAGCGGTTAAGACACCGCCCTTTCACGGCGGCTACATGGGTTCAAATCCCGTACGGGTCACCAGCAGCTTCAATGTTGCAATCAAAAAATGCGCTCACATTTTTGTGGGCGCATTTTGCTGTGTTAAAAAACATTTTTGCCAGAATAATGAAGAAGCTTTTGTTCTGTGCTAAAATAGAGGTATTGATTTTATTTTTATCCATGTTGGGAGGTTGTTTTTTGAAACAGAATATTTATGATAATCAGGCTTTCTTTGACGGTTATACGAAACTACGGAATAATGTTGATAGCGCCAATACATTAGAAGAAAAGCCCTCTCTTTTTTCTATGCTTCCTACTCTTGCAAATAAAAGCATATTAGATTTAGGCTGTGGATATGGTGAAAATTGCATGGTCTTTTCTGAAATGAGGGCTGCGAGAGTAGTCGGAATCGATATTTCCACAAAGATGCTGGAGGTCGCCAAACTCGAACATAATGGAAAAAACATCATGTATCTGAATATGGGGATGGAAGATATTTCGATAGTAACAGGCAAATTTGATGTTGTAGTCAGTTGCTACATTGTCAAGCCAAATGCGACAGTTCGAGCAGAAAGAGCTGGGAAGGTGTATTCCAATTAAGACATTTTCGGGGTCTGTTGTTTATAAGCAGAAGAGAAGAAGATAGGTTTTGATGAGAAACAGTGGACAGAACAGTACCTTTCGGAAAGAACTCTCTGAGCAAACCGTTACCGTACTCATTGCTTCCTCTCTGATGCGGACAATATGGATCAGCGAAATAAAGAGTTAAGCCTAGATCTTTCTGGATTACATCATAACAGGCAAATTCACCGCCACGATCTGTTGTTGCTGTTTTGAATGTGCCTTGTGGCAATAAAGTGTGCAGGTGCTTGATTGCAGCTTCCATGGAAGCTGCCGTTCGATCAGGAATGGGAACGGCTGTATAGAACCTTGTTTTTCGTTCCACAAAGGTGGCCAAGCAACCACCGGAACCCCTAGAGGAAACCACCGTATCAAGTTCCCAATGCCCAAATGTTTCTCTGGTATATACCTCTTTGGGTCTCTTGTGGATAGAAGTACCACGAGCATAATGCGCAAGATTTTTACAGCTTCTCTTTTTTCCATTACGGCGCAGCACATCTGCGGTGAGTCCGTTCAGTCGTCCGGCATAAAGCCAGTTGTATATTGTTTTAAAGCTCAGTTGGCTTGAAGTAACGGTATGTGATATTTGTTCTGGCGACCAGGTCTCTTTCAGCTTTTCTGCCACAGCTGCGCACAACTCCTCGTTCCATTTCCCTTGAGGTTTGCTGTTGTGCCGTTTCTTCTGGTAATCCAGTTGTGCTTCTTCTGCGTTATACGCTCGGGCACCGTAAAAACGTTTCAATTCTCTAGCGATACTGCTGTGGTGACATCCCAGACGTGATGCGATTTTCCGGGTCGTATATCCGATTTGACGGAGTTCCTCTATCTTTCCTCGTTCGAATGTTGTAAAATGGTGATGGCTCATGGCTGCCTCCTTGTGTGAATGTTGTTGTTGCAAACTCTATTCTACACGTTTTGGCCGCCTTGGGCTATCTTTTTTCTGTCGCATTTCATTTTACAATGTAGCAGTTCTCTAGCGGTACACTATGTTTGGGATTTCAGAAGACTGGTTCGTGACATAAACCTTCTGCTCAATGATGGAGGCATTTTTATTTTCTCACAGGAACATCCCCTTACAACAGCTCCGGTTGAGGGCGCGAAATGGATTAAAGATGAGAATGGTAATGTAGATCACTATCGATTGAAGGATTATGCAAAAAGTGGTGAAAGACGGGTAAAATGGATTGTTAATGATGTAATCAAATATCACCGGACATTTTCGGATATATTGAATGCACTTATATCAGCTGGTTTTTCCATTGAACAAGTCATGGAGCCTGTTCCGTCAGAAGAAACCATCAGACGGTTGCCTGCTTGCGGGAAAGATGTCCATAAGCCTAATTTCCTTATTGTTAAATCACGAAAAACAAAATGGCAAGAGTAAATGCATTTTATAATCAATTTAAAACAGGCGGTGTTAAAATGGACAGAAGAATACCCCTATCCAGTACGGTTAATACAAGGGACTTAGGCGGTTATGGTACAGAAGACGGAAAAACAACAAAATTCGGACGAGTGTTGCGAAGTGAAGTGCCATTAGTTTTAAATGCAGAAGACATTGCCCTTTTATCAGTTTTAGGGATTGAAACCGCAATAGACCTTCGTTCTTGTGACGAAACTATCATAAAACCAAGTGCATTTGCGCATAATTCCCAATTTCAATACTATTCATGCCCATTTCGCATGGGAAACAGGCATCCGCTGTCAAGGGACGAAATCCCTGAACTTTACGGAGAAATACTTGCGGATTTCGCAGCCATGCGTTCTATTATGAGGAATATTGCCAACCAAGAAGGCGGTGTACTATTCCACTGCGCCTTTGGAAAGGACAGAACGGGGATTGTCGCCGCTGTAATGCTGCTTATTTCTCATGTGAAATTAAGCGATATTCTTGCAGACTATCAGGTTTCTTATACTTACTTACGGTTTCTAGTCAGAGAGCTGCATGAAAGTCATCCTGAACTTCCGCGCTTTATCGGACGTTCTGATATGGAAGACATGGAAATTACACTGGAGCATTTTGTGAGTCAGTATGGCGATGCTGAGACGTATTTACAAACAATAGGTTTAACGCCAAATGAGATTTATGTTTTACAAAACAAGTTATTTTAAAATCTGCATAAAACTAGCGGCTGCTTAGTTTCGGCCGCTATTTTTTAATAATCCTGTTTGCATCTCCCCATCGGGGCGGGAGATAGGAACAAAGAACTTCCCATTAATCAGGATTTTGTATAATCAGTACCTCAGCTTTCATCCTGTCCAAAGAAAGGACGGTATGCCGGACAAGTCTGTTTTCAAGATAACTATAGACCGATAGGTCGCACTGACCGAATCGTTGCTGAAGGGGAGACTGCCGCAAAGTCACTAAAGCGGCCTTATTCAATGGGATAACAGCCGTATGGAGATAAAATCCCCGTGAATAACGCAAGGTATACACACCACCGCGGAAAGAAACCCCAGTATAAAAATAATCCAAGACACGTATAATGCCGTACCAAAGGATTGGAATTATGACAATCAGCGTGGCAAAGCGTATAAAATCCTCGAGCTGTGGGGACAAACGGATTAAAATTGGACTGGAAGCCAGGATGACGCAAAGCAAAAGCAAGGGGAGGCTTAGAAATCGAACGATTGCTCCTTTTGTACACCGTAAGCTGACAGGGGAGGGGAGAAGCTCAGGTAAAAGCCGCGCAAGGTGTTTGTCCATGCCAGCTCTTCGTTCTGACGGGATCAGGGTGGAAATATCCCCCTTCTCCCCGCGGCAGCCTGCTGTGGCGACAAAGACGGAATAGAGTCCGAGAAGAACAGTGGGTATGCTGCGTCGGATGTCAAGATAAGCGATGTCTGGTATATGAAAAAGGGTACGGCGGTTGACCAAGGCGCCGGCCTGCATCAAAATATGATGATTCACCCTTGTCAACGAGAAGCGGCTGTGCCGTTGGAGGTTGAGAAGAAACGCCACTGACCAACCCAATAGAACCATATAGCCAACGAGCGCCGTCGCGGGTGGAATGCCAAATCTGGCCAGACGCGCCAGTTCCTCAAGGCTGCCGAAAAACCGATTGGCAACCTTGGGCCCCAATAAGCGTCCGGTTTGTCCTATGGCAGTAGCAATCAGAAGAATTCCGGCGAAAGAGTTGGAGGCCACCATAGAAAGGGCGGCCAACTGCCACGGGCGGGCCCGGTAAGAACCCGTGAGCGAGTACTCGCCCATCAGTCCCGATACCTGAGCGGCATAGACCGGCACGACAAAGTCGGCGGACGAATAGGAGCCGCCGCAGGTATCGATTTGCAAAAGAAGGGCGCCCAAGGGACGCATATACCACGGCCTCACCGCCGATAAAACTGCGACTCTTGATGCGGGTATGAAGATAGTGCGCCGCTTTATGATCCCTTTGGATATAGTAAATAATGTAGCAGAATACTCTATATTGTATAAAAGCCACTTTGCTATACTGATAGTTATTAACATGCACAATAAAGAGAGATCAAACCACAGGCTAGACTGCCCACTATTTACGTTGCTCTCGCCAGTAACGAAAAGCCTCCGCATCAGGGAGAGAACAAAAATCAGTGAAAAGCGAAAAAAGACCCAGAGAATATAGATGGGGTGTGGACGTTTATTCATCGGCGCTCTCCTTTTTGCTTACCGGTAGAAGTGCGGCTTTTATCCTGTGGGCAGTTTTTGGGGTAAGCCCGGCAATCGTAAGTCTCCCGCCCATAGCATATACCGATAAGCTGCAAAGGCCCAGCATGTGTTCAATGGGAAGAGTACTGATCTCCACGAACTGAATACCCGCTATGGAGAGGCGGCGAACTTTTTGGTACAGAAATCCGCTGGAAAGAGAAAGGCCGTACTGATCAAAGTCATAGTGGTAGCGGTTGAAGACACAAGGGAGATAACAAGCGGCGAAAACCGACATTGCCAGCGTCCACAAGGCGGACAGCAGAAGCCACAATGTGCGTTGCGAAGAAAAAATGGGAGATAAAAGCAGCGCGGGAAGAATGGCAGACAGCAAAGTGCGTATCCGCCAAAGAGACAAAAGCTGCTTGCTTGGCTTACCATCCTTCGTAAAAATGCCTCCAGTGGTTATAAAATATGTCATTTACTCTATATGGAAGCTACAATAAACAGGGTAAAGGAATAGGGCGGCTAAATATGAATGCACAGGTCACAAGAATTTAGTGGGCATCCGATAATCAAAGGGGATTGATAAGGTCTTTCGACTTAATCTAGCCCTCTTGAAAGCCAACAAATTAAAAAATCTGAACGTTGTCCGCCCCTTATTTAGTGATTTAGAAAGAGGAAGAAGCTATTGCAATTTAGAGAATTGCTTCAAAAATAGAAAAAGTCAGCCAATCGGAAACCACAGCATTAATACTAAAAGGACAGTTTAAATCAATAAATACAATTGGCAATCGAATTTAGTGGCTAAAAAGCCAATGATAAGTCTTGGTTTTGTGTTTAATAATCTATCGCCCCGCATAAATGTGAAGTCGAATTAGTATTAGAAGTACGTTACTCCCGTAATCTTTGTTGCGGGATAAGAGTACAAGTCGTAAGAGATGCATTTAATAATAACCAGCATGAACTAGAGCGAACAAACAAATAGCGTTAATATCTTGAAAAATGCTATGAAAAATGGCATAATATATTGACTGTTTAAAGAGGGTGTGCCACCGTGAACCGCTATGAAAAGCTTGCCAATAATACGGTAATATTTGCGATCGGATCATTCAGTTCAAAGCTGATGGTCTTTTTGCTGATGCCGCTGTATACGCGCGTTTTGACCAAAGGCGACTATGGCGTGATGGACCTGATAGTGAATACTGCAAACCTGGTCACCCCCTTTGTTATGCTCTCTATTAACGAAGCGGTTATCCGGTTTGGGATGGAAAAAAGCTCCCAAAAGAAGGATGTATTGTCGGTAGGGGTAACGACAATATTGGCCGGTTTTGGCGTTTTTCTTTTATTTATTCCTGCATTTCTTTATTTTGAGATCATTAGCCCTTATACAGCGCTTATTTATCTCTATGTACTGGCGGCTGCGCTCAAATCAGTTTTTGCCCAGTTCGTTCGCTCTACCGGATTGGTTAGGCTGTATGTCGTCGATGGAATTATGGGGACAGGTACGGTAATTTTATTCAACATCCTTCTCCTTGTGGTGGCGAAACTGGGGGTCACTGGATATGTGATGTCGATTATTATTTCCAATATGATTTCTATCTTCTTCCTATTCTTTGCCGCACGCTTGGGGCAGTTTCTCAAGTTCCGGCGCATATCAAAAGAAACACGCAAGGCGATGCTTTTATATGCAATACCGCTTATACCCACGTCGGTCTTTTGGTGGATCACCAATGTGTCGGATCGTTATATCGTTACCTATTTTTGTGGTACCGAAGTAAATGGCCTTTATGCTGTAGCCTATAAAATTCCCGCTCTCATCACGATCATGACCTCAATATTCTATCAGGCCTGGCAGCTTTCCGCCGTCAGCGAATATGGCCAGGGTGACCGCACAAGCCGCTTCTATACGAATATTTTCGCCAGCTATACCAGTGTTTTATTCATGGCGGGGTCGGGAATACTCCTGCTTGTTAAGCCCATTACCGCACTTTTGGTTTCCCCGGCCTTTTACCTATCCTGGCGGTATACGCCATTCCTTGTGATGAGCGAGATTTTTTCTGCTATGGTTACCTTTTTAGGTACCTTTTATATGGCTGCTAAAAAGAACGCGACGGTACCTGTGGCCATCTTTGTTGGCGCTTTGTCCAACATAATCCTGAATATATGGTTGGTCCCAAAATATGGGGCAATGGGAGCGGCCTTTGCCACTCTGATTTGCTATATTCTTGCCTTTCTTGTGCGTGTTGTGGATATTCAGCGATTTGCCACTTTTGACATGTCTCCCATGAGGATGGCTTTTTCCATGCTTTTTATCACCATCCAGGCTGCCGTATTGATTTTGGAAATCCCTTATCAAGTGCTTATACAGCTTTTGCTTATTACCGGTGTTTTTGTCCTCAATCGTAAATCCTTGCTGGCAATCGCCGCGCAGCTGCTGGCAAAGGTGGGTATCATTCGTATCACTGACAACGCCCGGTAACACCGTGCATACTTATTCCCAAACACATGTATAGTTGATTAACTTGAAAACAAGCTTGTGATTTCTTCCCCCGCCTCCGGCGAGGGAATAATTGGCTATAAATTGATAATATCATTTTAGGCGGCCCTCTGTCGGCCTGTTTTAATGTCCACCGGAATCAACACCCAAAAGTTCTTTTATGAACGGATAGATAAATGAACAGGACTGTAAAGCAACAAGTTTGGTATAAAAAAGATGAAATTATTATACCAAAACGCTGGTAAAATATACATATAGAATATATGAGGTGCCTATATACAAGTAGGAATAGAGTCTAGTGCCGTGAAAAACCTAAAACTTGTATTTAAAGGATTCAGAATTTTTTGTATATCCCCCGCCGGAGGCGGGGGATATACAAAACTAAGATTTTACAGAGTACTAGTTTAAGATGTTACATTGTACTATACCTTATACAAAGTTAAAAATCCCCTGCAAAATTATTGCAGGGGATTTCATAGATTGCCATAAAATCGAAACCAGTCGTGCCTTCATTGTCGAAGGATAAGTTATTTTTCTGCCTTCAGGCCAGCCCCGCAAAGAGGAATGACACAGCGTCCAAGGTGCTCGCGGTTTGCTTTGTAATAGGGCAGGAAGCCGGCAACCGTCGCGGCGGTGGTGGGTTCGACATACATTCCCCTTCTGGCCAGCATGGCCTTGGCTGGGGCAATTCCCTCTTCAGGGGCAAGAATGATTTCCCCTTTGGTCTTTCGAATTGCTTGCAAAATTTGAGAACCGCGCATGGGCATGGCAATAGCGATTCCCTCAGCCTCGGTACCGGAGTTCACCACCTGGGTGACAGTATCTTCGCCCGCCCTGAATGCTTTTTCGATGGGAGCACACCCCTGTGCTTGTACGGCTATAATACGGGGAAGCCTGTCCAGCGCTCCCAGGCGGTAAAGTTCTCCAAATCCGTAATAGCAGCCGAGAAGCAGGGTGCCGTTGCCCACGGGGATGACTAGAGTTTCAGGGATGTCCTTCCCGAACTGTTCATACAACTCATAAGCATAGGTTTTTGTCCCCTGATAGAAGAAGGGGTTATAAACATGGCTGGCATAGACAGCATCTCCCCTTTGGGCGGCCTCAAGGGCGGCGGCAGCGGTGTCCTCGCGGCTTCCCGGTATGACATGGGCGGTCGCGCCGTGGGCGGTGATCATCTTAATCTTTTTGGGAGAGGTTCCCTCGGGAACATAAATATCGCAGGCCATACCGGCCCGCCCCGCATAGGCGGCGATGGCGTTTCCAGCATTGCCGCTGGAATCTTGCACCACTCGTTTTACGCCCATTTCAAGCGCCTTAGCGATGAGGACGGCAGCCCCCCTGTCCTTGAAGGAGAGGGAAGGCATCATATAATCCATTTTTACGAGCAGGTTGGGATCTACAGCGTCAAGCGGAACCGTTGCTGTGAGACCCTCGCCCAAGGTTACATTCCGCCAAAGGTTAAACTTTGGGTCAAAAGGAAGGGCAGCACGGTATCTCCAAAGCGAAACCTCACTTCTGTCGATCATTTCGGAGGAAAAAGCCGTAAGGGTAAAATCCAGATCAAGCATCCCACCGCAGCCACAGCGGAAGATCAGGGTGGACGGGTCATATCTTTTACCGCAGCGGGTACAGACATAAGTAGCAGACATAATAACCTCCTGTATATGAATGAAACAACTTAATTTAATTTTTAATACCTCTTCGCTCCTGATGGGGAAGGATGGACTGTATTGAAGCATTGCATTGGATTTAGTACAGGGTGGGCAGCTTGCTATTTTTTGACGGCGGCGATGGCGTCAATCTCCACCTTATAGCCGAAATGGAGATCCCCTACAGGGACAATACATCTGGCTGGTTTATGGGCGCCAAAGAATTTGGCATAGACAGCATTTACCTCATCCCACATGGACATGTCGGAAACATACACCGTGATCTTAAGCACATGGTGAATGTCACTTTTGCCCTCTTCCAGGATCAGTGCTATGTTTTTTAAAATACGTTCGGTTTCTTCTCCGGCAGTACCCTTGACTTGCTTCCCTGTGTGGGGGTCGGCAGCAAGCTGGCCTGATACGAAGATAAGCCCGTCATGTTCTATGGCCTGAGAATAATGTCCCGCAGGGGCTAGAGCATTGTTGGTTTTAATGACACGCATCGATAACCCTCCTGTGAATTATTTGTTGTAATTTTGCGTTTGGATGCAGGATCTGCACCTTTCAGATTGCAAATAAGATGAGTATAGAAATGTTTTACAAGGAGATTGTACATTTTAATTACAATTATAGCCAATATTATGTTTGTCTGCAATGGTATTGTGGATTGTCAAGTCAAAAAGACGGGAAAGCTTCAAAAAAACAAATAAGTGAAATTTTCTATTCAAAATGATTGAAACCCTTGATCTGACATGCTATATTATATAAAAGGGTAAAAGGCTTTTTATCCCGAAAAACTGTCAAATGATGAATAAGATATATGGAGGTTAATTTGCCAATGAAAACCGTTGGATTCACCGAAACTGTACTCCGCGACGGAAACCAATCTCTGCTGGCAACACGTATGCCTTTTTCCGATTTCGAGGGAATATTGAGCACTATTGACAAAGCTGGATATTATTCCATCGAGTGTTGGGGCGGGGCTACCTTTGACTCCTGCCTGCGCTATCTCAATGAAGATCCCTGGGAGCGCCTGAGAAAGTTTAAAAAGGCTATGCCTAACACAAAACTTCAGATGCTTCTTCGCGGCCAAAATCTGTTGGGTTATAAACCCTATCCTGATGACGTGGTCAGAAAGTTTATTGAGCTTTCTGTCAAAAATGGTATTGACATTATTCGAGTATTCGATGCCCTTAATGACCCCGTAAACCTTCGGGTCGCCATCGAAGAGACCAAAAAGCAGGGCGCGCATGCGTCTGGCACGATCTGCTTTACTATAAGTCCCATACACAACACTGCAAATTATGTAAAACTGGCGAAAGAGCTGGCCGAAATGGGCTCTGACTCCATTTGCATCAAGGACATGAGCGGAATCATGGGTCCTGGCGAAGCGTATGAGCTGGTGAAAGCGATCAAGGAAGCGGTCAATCTTCCCGTCATCGTCCACACCCACTCTACCACCGGCCTTGCCACCATGACTTATTTAAAAGCCGTCGAAGCGGGCGCCGACGTGATAGACACCTCGATTTCATGCCTCTCGGGCGGTACAAGCCAGCCTGCCACCGAAAGTATGTCTTATGGCCTGCGTCAGTTGGGATATCAGGTAGATCTGAAGGACGAAATCCTGAAAGAAATCAATGACTATTTACGCCCTGTAAAGGATAAAGCACTTGCCTCAAACCTTCTTGATCCTTATGTCTTAGGAACTGAGACCGATGCTCTGGTCTATCAGGTCCCCGGCGGTATGCTTTCAAACCTGATCGCCCAATTAAAGGCACAGAATGCTCTTGATAGGTTTAATGAGGTTCTTCAGGAGATCCCCAAGGTGAAAAAAGATTTGGGTTATCCACCCCTTGTAACTCCAATGAGTCAGATGACTGGTGTTCAGGCTGTTGTCAATGTGCTGGTTGGCGAAAGATATAAAAATGTCTCGAAAGAAATTCGCTCGTACCTCAAGGGTGAATATGGACGGGCTCCTGGCAAGGTGGATGAGGATCTGATTAAGAAGGTATTGGGCGACGAAAAGCCCATCACAACCCGTTTTGCTGATACTCTAGAGCCTGAGTTTGAAAAAACCAAGGCTAAACTGGCCGGTGTAGCCCGCTCGGATGAGGATGTCCTTTCTTATATTGCATTCCCCACCATTGCCGACAAATTCTTCGAGGCCAGATTGGCGATGGAGAAAAACGGCGGCAAGCCCGTCGAGGCAAAACCCACAGAGGCAAAGGCCGCTGATAAAAATGCAGTAAAATACGCTATCAAGCGCATTGACTGACGGGGGGCAAAAGTATGACGAACTTGCTTCTTCAAGCTGGCGCTCAGCCTATCTCGGGCACAACTGTGGCCATCACCGTCATCGCTGTTATAGCTCTGATCGTGTTTGCCGTTTCCAAGCTCGCTGCAAAAAAAACCGCCTGCGACACGGACTTCGTTTCCAATTCCCAATCGACTGCCTCTGGCGGTTCTCTTCCTGCCTATCCTGCCCTCGTCAGGCTGCGTGCCAATCAATCTGCAGGCTGCGTGGAACTTCAGAGTGTCAGTGAAGCGGATGCGGCCATGATTATGGCGATTGTAAGCGATGAAAGCAAAACACCGCTCAATGAACTCTATTTTAAATCTATCAAGCTTTTGGATCAGCAAGGAGGCAAATGAAATGAAATATATAGTGACCTTAAACGGTAAAAACTACGAGGTAGAGGTCGAGTCCGGTGCAGCCATCATCGTGGATGTCACCGATTCCTCCACGCCCATGCCCACAGTTGTCCCCATTGCGGCGGCTCCTGCACCTGCTGTGACCCCTGTGCCTGCCGCGGCACCCGCTCCCGCACCTGTTGCGACGCCCACCCCTGCTCCTACTTCCGCCACCCCTGCAGCACCCGCTTCAGCAGGCGGAGAACCCGTTTTGTCCCCCATGCCAGGCAGCATCGTGAAAGTGCTTGTTACGGCCGGTCAGACAGTTAAAAAGGGAGAGGTGTTAATCATCCTCGAAGCTATGAAGATGGAAAATGATATTGTATCGCCCCGTGACGGCGTGATTTCCTCTGTGGCTGTGACCCCAGGAAAGAGCGTTGCGACAGGCGAGTTGTTGCTTTCACTTTCTTAATCTTCCAACTCCATTGATAAAAGGGCCGCCCATATTGGGCAGCCCTTTTTCTGTTGCGAGTGAAAGATAAATGGTATTTAAGCTTGTTCTTTAAGGCGCGCATACTTTGTCCGGGTGGCAATGCCGCCTCGAATGTGTCTTTCCTGCTTGTTTTGTTCCAAAACGGCCTTAACCTGCTCATAAATGGGCGGATTGATCGTTTTCAGTCTTTCAGATACGTCTTTATGTACAGTCGATTTTGAAATTCCGAACACTCCTGCCGCTTGACGGACAGTAGCGCAGTTTTCAATTATGTAATGGGCGAGTCCAACTGCCCGCTCCTCTGGAAGCCCCTTCAAAAAAAACCCTCCCAGCAAAGATATCTCTTGGAACATCTATATGCGTAAGATTCTGGTTTCATGTGAAAAAGGGTGTGAGAAACGGGATATTTTTCAATAATCTTGTTTCTGGCAGGTTAAATTGAACCATAGGGGCAAGTTAATGACTACCAAAGCATATACTCTTACTATTTTGCATGAGATGAATACTTTGCAGGCTCTATGCAGTAGTTATAAGCGGATGATAAAATACTCAAGTTGATTTAATGTAAAACAGTATTATTTTAAAAACAGAGGGTAACTTCTAATGCAAGGAAAAAAGGGTCTTAAAACAAAAGTACACAATTGAATAAAAGATTCTTTGGGGCAAAAAGCCTCGAAGAATCTTTTTGTTTTTACTGTTTTGAGACAGCCAATTTAAAAGTGTTATTATTTAATTTAAACCGGATGACGGGGATTATTAATTCGGCTTTGTGCATTCATGAAAATATAGGCAATTAACTTAAAAACTGGCTATATATAAAACGTCATTTTCTTCCCCGCCAAAGGCGGGGGAAGAAATCACAAGCTTGTTTTCAAGTTAATCAACTATAAGATTGTTACGGCAAACTATTCAATGATCTGATATTCGCTTCCGTCAGTTCTGATGAGATAGGTGCCGGAGGTATTGTTTTCTTCAAAAGTAACCACCAAATAATCTCCGACAATAGAGATACTTTTCGCTGGCTTGTCGCATAGCTTTTCCCTTTGTAAAGTTTCAATATTGACCTTGTAAAGTTTGCCGCCATCCATTTCGTTGGCATAGTAAACCCATTGGCCGTCCGTGTTCACATACAGCGTTTTATCGTCGCAGAGTTTTGTCCGCTCGGTGCCGTCAATTTTTGTTTTGTAAATATTGCGGCTGTTATTATCCCCGTAATAAAGATAATCGCCCTCGCTGATGGGGAACATTGAGTAATGCAGCAGATCCCCCTTTATGACAGATCTCCCGCTGCCGTCTGTTTTTTGTGTGATAGCGACTGCATAGCTTGCGTTATCCTGATAATAAAGGCTATTGTTCGTCAGGTTGAGCGACTGGCAAAAACCTTCAGACAGTTTTTTAAAATTGTCCCCGTTAAGGTCCGTACTGTAAGGATTTGCGCCGGAAATAAAATACATCTTATCCTGCGTTACGATCAGATTATATACATTGGAAACGCCATCCAGAATTTCGGTTTCTTTAAAGTCGGTGGAAGTCTTAGAGATCCCGCCCTTGTCGTTAATATAATACATCCAGTTGCCAATCAAATTCAGGTGACTGCCATAGAAGCTTTTCATATCCGATTTTTCAAGCTCGCTGCCGTCTTCCTTCATGGTGTAGATTCCGCCGTTTGCAATGATATAGATCATATTGCCCTGTTTCGCAGCCTTGCCGGTATTGATAATATTGCCATTGGTGTTTCCTCTTGTGTTCGCTTGGCCAACAAAAGCAGACGCTTTTGAATGGACGCTTTTGGATTCGGCGAAGGAGGAAGACATGCTCTTCATGAAAGCAGAGGAGCTGCTGGCCGGCACATTTTTCGTAGGCTTGGATTGCATTTTTGTTTCATCGGTGTCTGGCATTGTAAAGGCCAGGACAAAGAAAAGGATGATGGCTGATAGGATCAAAATAAACAGTACAGCGAAAAATCCTTTTGCAAATTTCTTCAGTAAAAAAACCGACCCAATCAGTATGAGTATACCAGCAACCCATCCCACCCAACTAACTTTCAATGCGGCGAATAGTGAGATCGAAAGTAGAGCTAATACAATCAATCCGAGCAAACCAAATAAACCGCCTTTCTTTTTGCTAGAGGGCGCTTTGCTTTTTGCGTAAAGTGTGTTTGAAGGGCCTGCAGGTTGTGGAGGCTGAGGTTGAGCGGTTACTGATTTTGGCTGCTGATCACCGGTGGGTTTTCCGCACTGACCACAAAAAACCAGTCCCTTGCGTCAGCGGCATCCCGCAATTACCACAGAAGCTGCCTTTTGACACAGATTGAAACGCGGGCGGTGCAGTCCGGGGAGTTGGAACCGATACCGTCGGCGAAATAGGAGTCCCTTGGTTGATTGCCGCAACCACTGGGAATGAAAAGTCAGGTACATATCCCGAGGGATACATCGCCTTATCTTTCTTGATTACCGTTTTAAATGCCCAACCATACTGCTTTGCCGTTTCTTTGATTGCTTTGGGAATGGCACCGAGGTCAAGGGAGTATTCATACGCTTTGCCGTCAAGGCTATATTGTATGCTTTTCACTTTGCGAAACAGTGTGGTGCCGGATTGAAAAGATGACCCACTGTCGCTTCCGAACGATAGCCCATGACTTATCTCTTTGGTTTTTTCATACATGAATACCGTTTTTTGTTGCTCGTCTAAAAAAACAGACGATTCATAACTGATTTTTTTGGATCCTGTACTCCAGACGGCATCGACAAACTCGGTCGAAATGGAGATGTCTGTGCCATTCCCATACCGTATCGGAAGATTAAGTGCGGATAATTTCCCGCCGATTTCGCCCAACATCTGCTGCTTCATTTTAAGATCTCCTAGTATAATAATGTCATAGCCATAAAGCTGGCTATGCAGGTTGTCAAAGGCTTGACGGTTTCTGTAGACACTGTAGACACTGTAGACACCAAGTTGATTGTAAGGTAGACTTTCACGGATAGGACAAACAATGTATTTCTCCTTGGGAAACCGATTTTTATCGGTTTATACCTACAATTAAGTCAATTAGTCCATTCGGTGAAGATTTATGATTAGGCTGGTTGGGAGCCGTCAAGCGGCTATACCTGTATCACATGCTAGGCTATGTATTCACTAAAATGGAATGGATGCCTATCGGAAAGGATTTACAAAATGTCAAGCAATTTCTATCTTTCAATCGGTATTGACGTTGGCGCAGATTTTAGTTTCATGTCCATCGCCTTGCCGAACCAAACCTTTGCGGGTAAGCCGTTCAAGATTACCCACGCGAACCCTGCTTCTCTTGAAAAAGCTGTTTTGACAATAAAAGAAGCAGAAGAGTCCAATTCCTTGAAAGCTCGAATCTTTCTGGAATCCACGGGTATTTATCATTACCCACTCTTCTGCTATCTTCGTGATAAGGGGTTTAACGTATCAATCATTAATCCTATCATCACAAAGTCTAGCACGAACATAAATATCCGTAAAGTGCATAACGATAAATTTGATTCAAAAAAGCTTGCTTTGATTGCGTTGAAGCCAGACTTGAAGGTTTCGGTCATTCCGTCCGACCTTGTGCTTGACCTGCGCAAGCTGACGCGTGAATACTACAACCTTATGGATTGTCGCTCGGCATATATCAACAAACTGCAGGGGGAGCTTCGCATGGCTTTTCCTCAGTATCTAGGCATTTTTTCAAAGCTCACCGTCGAAACCTCACTTGCCTTATTGGGGAAATATGCGATTCCATCCGCTTTCCTGGCAGCTAAGAAGAATGCTGTTATTAAGGTAATTTCATCCACTGCGCGTTTTGGGACTGCCTATGCCGAGAAACAATACCAGGCAATCGTAGCCGCTGCCGAAGCTGCTACCAGTTTTGGGCACACACTCCCCAGTAACGACAAACTCATCAAGCTTTTTGTCTCTTTCATCAAAAAATACGACGAGGAAATTGACGGCATACTTGTTGCCATGCATGAATTAGTGGATACCCAGCCTGACGAACCTTTCGTTAAGCAGATTCATCTGATTGAAACTTTCAAGGGTGCCGGCTTTCTTTCGGCTGTTACGGTGATGTGCGAGATTGGCGACTTCTCCGTATTCAAGTCTCCCAAACAGCTTTTCGCTTACTTCGGTCTTGATCCTGCCGTGAAGCAATCCGGAAAATTCATTGGTACAAATGTTAAAATGTCTAAGCGTGGTTCTCCTCTCGCCCGGCGGGTGATTCATACAATGGCTCTTGTCAGCATCGGCCTTACCCGTAAAGGTGTTGCTAACAATTGTGTTCTAAGGGATTATTACCTCTCTAAATGCCAGTCCAAGCCCAAAATGGTTGCTTTAGGTGCTGTTATGCATAAGGTTTGCAACATTGTTTTCGCTATTCTCCGCGATGATAAGCCTTTTGCTGTTATCGCTCCTGCCCAGCATAAACTCAATTTTTTACATAGTCGTTGCCTTGCTGCTTAATGGTTGTTAGTACCTGTCTAGCTTTTTGTTCTGCAAAGGGCTTGTTTGCTGTGCTCTTTTTCCTTACTGCTTTTTATACCCTTTTCCAAAAAAATTACCTTGACAATTCTTAGCTGGACTTTATTTGCTTATCATTAAATACTCACCGAGTATAAATATAAATTCATCCAATGAGAATCGAACATCATCGACACCAGCTGGTACATTCATAGTCGGTGCTGACAAATTGGTTAAGGATAAGGATCTTTTCAGAATCGAGCTGCATCGCAACAACCGACATTCTTTGATTGATAAGTCCATATTACGCCGGTATAGCAAAATATGAAATCACCCATATGGGTGATTTTTATCACATCTTGACGTTTTTTATGTATCAGACGATTAACTTGAAAACAATCTTATATTTTCTTCCCCTGCCGAAGGTGGGGGAAGAAAATGACGTTTTATATATAGCTAGTTTTTAAGTTAATTGGCTATATATAAAAAAGGTCTTCCGCGTATTATTTAAAACACTGAAAAAAGCTTGGATCGCCCAATTGGGCGATCCAAGCTTTTGCGTATGGAAAGTTATAAAATAATCTTATTCCTTCTTGGGCTTTTTAGAAAGGGACATGACTACATAAAGTGCTGCAGCGCTTAATAGGACATAGATCACGGGGTTGGTTGGTTTGTCTACAGCCGGGGCGGTGGTGGTGACTGCGGGCGCGGAGGAAGAGGCTGCCATGGAAGATGAGGAAGCAGCAGCCTTTGCCTGTGTGGTCTTCAGTTCGGCGGCTTCTTTATACAACTTGGAATAGAGGGCGGGGGTGAAGCCGATAATCTTAAATCCGCGGGTAAAAAGATCAATCTCACTGCTTGTGATAAGACCTGCTTCACGGTTAGCAACTTTACCGGCGTGATAGACACCGGCTGTGCCCGCTGAGCTTATAACAACGCTTCCTCCGGGGAATATGTAGCCTTTGCCCTCAGGGCCGTCATAACTCACCAGATTGGCGCTGGCGATGACAATCCCGTCGCGGTCGGTGGCTGATTCAAGACGGTTGGAATAGTACCACTCCCATTTACTTTCAATCGTCGAGCCGCGGGCGGTGGCAGTGGGGTTAATCACAATCTTGCAGCCCGATGCGGCGTAATAACGCTCAAGCTCTGGGATTGCATAAGTGTCAAAACAGATACTCATGCCAATGGGGCCCCAGGGAGTCGTGAACATATAAGGAGTGCTTCCCCGAATGCACCAATTGGGCTCATCACCCACCGGATGAATCTTCTGATAAGAGGCAATGGTTCCATCGGGAGAAAGGATAGCGGCGGAGTTATAAATCTTTGTTTCATCCTTCTTATCCTTTTCAGGAAGACCGAATATGATGTACATATTGTTCTGTTTAGCGAGTGCAGCAAGTGCTTCACTGGAGGCGCCGGGGACGGTTTCGGCATTCTTAACCTGCATCTTCTCTGCGCGTGCGACATCTTTGTCATCGTTATAGCCGGTGAGGGCCATTTCTGGGAAAACCAGAATGTCTAGCTTTTCTTTGGCTGCATCAGCAATATATTTTTTCATTGATTCAAGATTGGCTGCTTTATCTCCCCACTTGGCGGCGAAATTGACCACACCGATCTTGACGGTCGAGTCGGGATAGAGGGTGGTGTCCGTATAAGCAGCGGCGGCCCGAGGCAGTTTCTTTTGGGCGAGCTCGGCATACCATTTGGTATAGAGCTCCGGCTGCCAGTTAGCAGAAACGAAGAGAGAGCGGTTAGCAAGCTTAAGGTCGATGGTTGCAATGTCAAGGGTCTCTTTCTTGTTAGAGCTGCTTCCGGCATAAGTTTGGAGAAATTTAGAGGACTTTGCATCGGCGATGGGACCGGTGACCATGCTTCCTCCGGGAAAATCAAATGGTTTGATCAGCACCGGTAGCAAGCTTTTGGGTGCCGTCAACGCCCAAAAGGTTGGCGCTGGCGACAAAAAACGCCGTCACGGTCAGCGATGGACTCCAGGCGGTTATTGTAGTACCATTCCCAACCGGTGGAGTTGCCGTCCTTGTATCCGCGGGCAGAAGCGGTGGGATTGAGGATGAGGCGGGCACCCTTGGCAATATAATAGCGTTCAAGTTCGGGCGTGGCATAGTTATCATAACAAATACCAAGCCCTACGGGCCCCCATGGGGTATCCAAGAGGCAAGGTGTCTCACCCGGAACACACCAAGTTCCCTCTACAGGGTGGATTTTACGATATGTACCAATAATCCCTGCTGGGCCGATGGCAACGGCAGTATTGTAAGCAGTATCCTTGCTGTCTTTTATGGCCTCAGTGAGACCATAAACGATGTACATATTGTATTGTTTGGCTTTGGCAGCAATGGACTTTGTGGCGTTGCCGTCGGCCGCTTCAGCTAGGGCTACCGTCATACGGGAGCCATCAGCCAATGTTCCATCGGCATAACCGGTAAGACACATTTCGGGGAAAAGAAGCATCTGGACCTTCTTTTCGGCAGCCTGATCTATAAAGGTAAGCATTTTCTTGAGGTTGGCATCCTTTTCACCCCATGTGGGGTGAAAATTGACAACGCCAATGGTTAGGTCATCCTTAACCGTGGCGGGCTGCTGGGCAGAAGCGCCCATCAAAAGTACGGACAAGGCTAAAATGGTAGCAAGGGGCGAATGAAGTGACTCGCTTGGTGTAGTTTAATGCGATATGCATGTTTACTCCTCCCAATCAAATATCAGAAACATTACGGCCTTTTATTTACAAACAATAAAATGGGTAATATTTCCATCGGCTTTTACTATATACAATTTTTGAATGCTTGTCAATCTAAGAAAATGAGTATATTTAACCATTCATAAGATATAATAGCAACTAAATTTGGCAATTATTAATAATTATTACTGTTGCTTTATAAAAATACAAAATTATCTAACAGACTTTACGACTTGTATCATGTTGATCTGCAATTTAAACAGAAAAGGGAATAAAGGAGGATGCTATAATAATGGAAAATTATACAAAAATAGTTATGAATTCAATGTAAACAAAAAACAATAATTCTAGCCGATTCTCATGTTAATTAAGACAATTATAGACATTATATTGGAAAATGAAATTTATCATTCACAATATAAGGAATAATTGGGATAATACCGCAATATACTTTCAAAACGATATTTATTAATTCAATTTTAAACACGATAAATTTAATAAAGACTATTATTAATATTAATAAATTAGACATAAATTAAGACTATATTGAAGATGTTAAAGAAAGTAATAATAACTAAAATTATGGAGAATAATTTATGAATAATGAACTGAAGACAGAGTTGGACTGGGAGCTATATCAAGACTATGAGCTTACACAGCCAGATTACAAGCCCATAATCGATATGCCTGTCGAGATGGAGTAATTCTCATTTCGAACAAAGGTATCAAAAACATCAACATGAACTTGCAGGAGGAATAGAATATGAAAATCGAACTGAAGACAGAGTTGGACTGGGAGCTATATCAAGACTATGAGCTTACACAGCCAGATTACAAGCCCATAATCGATATGCCTGTTGAGATG